>JACJZG010000018.1 GCA_020635715.1 Flavobacteriales bacterium
GTGGAAGCGGTGATCCCGGGCTTCACCGACTTCAACAAGCGGGTGCGCAAGCCTGATGGCTTCGTGCTTCCGAACGGTCCGCGGGATGGTGCCGCCTTCTCCACGCCGAGCGGCAAGGGCCATTTCAGCGTGACCCCGGCTCCTGAATGGAAGTTGAAGCAGGGCGAGTACATGGCGCAGACCCTGCGCACCCACGACCAGTTCAACACCACGATCTACGGGTTGGACGACCGGTACCGCGGGCTCCATGGGGAACGGCGCGTGGTGCTGATGCACGCCGATGACATGGCGGCCGAAGGCCTGCGCACCAAGGACCGCGTGGACCTCGTGAGCCACTATGGTCGCGAGCGCGTGGCGACCGACTTCTTCGTAGTGCCGTATGAGATCGCCCGCGGCTGCGTGGCCACCTACTTCCCGGAAGCGAACGTGCTGGTGCCGCTCGAACTGCGGGCGGCGAAGAGCGGAACACCCGCCAGCAAGGGCGTGGTGATCACCCTGCGCAAACACTAGGGTCGCTGATCAGCCGACCTTGCGCAGCTGGAAAGGCTTCACCGTGGAGACCTCGCCATCGAGCACCATCAGGTAGTACTCATCGCCGTCGAGGTCGGTGATGCGCACCCGCGTCACGGGGCCGTTCACCTCACCGGTCTTCACGATGTGTCCGTCGCTGTCGCAGATGTCGAAAAGAGCCTCGCCGGTGCCCGGTTCGTAGTCGAACATGAGCAACCGTTCGATCTGATCGATGCGTACGCGGATCTCGTTGGAAGGAGCGTTCATGACGGAGAGTGTCGCCCCTTTCTACGCATAGCCCCCCTGCAGGGTTGCAGCACCACATGCTGAAGCCCGAGCCCCTTGGGACCCGGGCTTCACACCCGAACCAACCACCAGAACAACACTCCTGGTCCGCAGCTTCCAACACGCTCCTTCAGCGGCAGCACGGGACCCATTCGCTGTTGCAATCTAGGCTGTCGCGGACCGTGCGATCAGGGATGAACGAGCAACGGTCCACCGTGCACCGCGAACGGCGCCCGGGCAGGACCGGGCCGATCCGTGCGTCGTTGGCCGGGCCGCCGGCCAGGTGCAGCGAACCGTCCATCACCCTCCGTTCTTCCGATCAAGGGCACCGTTCACCGGTATCGTGCTCCCGCTTCCTGCCCACACCCTATATTTCACCAAAGAGCTGACCATGGCATTGCGAGTACTGATCGTGGATGACGAGGCGGATGCCCGGGAGAACCTGCAACTGATGTTGGAGGAACATTGTCCGGAGGTGCAGGTGGTGGGGCAGGCGGGTAGTGCTGCGGATGCGAGGGAGAAGATCGCGACCCTCCAGCCCAATGCCCTGTTCCTGGACATCAAGATGCCTGGCGAGGATGGGTTCGCCTTGCTGGCCTCCATCGCAGAGCTGGACCTGCCCGTGGTGTTCGTGACCGCTTACGATGAATATGCCTTGAAGGCGTTCCAGCAGAACGCGTTGGACTACCTCGAGAAGCCCGTGGATGTGGATGCCCTGCAGCGCGCCGTGAAGAAACTGGCACGCCAGACCGATGAGATCGGTGGCACACAGCCGTCGGCCATCGCCGCATTGATGAAGGACCCGGGATCCCCCCTGAGCTCACGGGTGGCGGTGCCCGGCAGGGAGGGCCTGGTGCTGCTGAGGCATGAGGACATCCTATACCTGGAAGCGAACGACAGCTACACCACCATCCATACGAAGGATGGCAAGCGTAGTGTGAGCAGCAAGCATATCCGCGTGTTCGAGAACAACCTCGATCCGAAGACCTTCTTCAGGGTGCACAAGTCCTACATCATCAACCTGGCGCACCTCAAAGGCTTCAACCGCACGGAAGGGAACATGGCCGTGCTGGACAGCGGCACCCTCATACCCGTCTCGCGCCGCCGGTTGCCGGATTTCCTTGGCCTGATCAACACCTTCTAGCGACCTTCGGGGGCGATGTCCCGCGCCATCCTCGTTGCGGCCCTCACCGCGCTCCTCCCGCTGGCCGCGCTTGCGCAGCAGCACAGCTTCAAGCAGCACGCCACCAAGGACGGGCTTGCCCAGAGCCAGGTGCGCGCCATGATGCAGGACGCCCAGGGCTATTTGTGGTTCGGTACGCTCGGTGGCGCCAGCCGTTTCGACGGCCAGGAGTTCACCAGTTATGCCCTCTCCGATGGCCTGCCAGACCTCCAGGTCAGCGCCATCGTTCGGGACCACGCGGGCACGCTGCTGTTCGCCGCGGGCAATGCCATCGCCACCTGGAATGGCAAAGGCTTCACAGCGGAACCCCTGCCCGCAGCGAGCAAGGGTGCACGTATCCTCGCCATGGTCACATCGGGAGACCGCCTTTTCGTGGGTACCGATGGTGGCGGTGTGTTCGTGCGCACAACAACGGGGATCAGCACGCTGGAGGGGTATCCGAGCGATACGGCCACGCATGTGCGCTCGCTCGCCCTGCTGCGTGATGGACGGCTGCTGATCGGCCTGCGGTCGGGCTTGTTGGTGTGGGACAATGGAAGCTGCAAGGAGGTGGTGGTGGGCGATGCCGAGGCCAAGGCCGTGAACGCACTGGCGGAAGGCACGGATGGCAGCTGGTGGGTGGGCACCGTGATAGACGGCTTGTTCCGCATCAGACCCGATGGCACCACCGAGGTGTACGATGAGGAGAATGGACTGCTGCGCAACAACGTGCGCTGCCTCTTCGTGGATGACCGGGACCGGCTGTGGATCGGCACCAAGTTCGGCTTGAATCTGCTGGAGAACGGGAGGCTCAAGGTCTTCACTGTGCACCAGGGACTGCCCAACGACAACATCTGGTGCGCCTATCAGGATGCTGAAGGAGGCCTCTGGTTCGGCACCGATGGTGCGGGCGCCCTGCAATATGCCGGTGATCGCTTCATCACCTTCACCCAGCGCGATGGGATCTGCAGCGACCTGGTGATGAACATCACCGCTGATGCCCGCGGGGACCTGTGGCTCGGCACCTACGACAACGGCATCTGCCGCATGGATGGCATGGCCATGGTCACCACCCTGGACGGCCTGCCGAACAACACCATCTGGTCAGGGATGCGCGACCGTAATGGGAACCTCTGGTTCGGCACCAGCGCAGGCCCCGTGCTCCTGGTGAACGGCATCGTGCAGCCACTTCCGGCCGAGCTGCTTGTGCACGAGCAGCCTGTGCTCTCCCTGGACGAAGGACCCGATGGCACCATCTGGTTCGGTATGCGCGAGGGCCTGCTCGGCATGCGGCCGGACCGGACCGTGGTCTACCACGCTTCCGGACCGGATGGCCCCGGACGTTCCATCCGCAGCATGTGGCATGACCGCTATGGCCATCTCTGGATGGCCACGGACAATGGCCTGGTGCGCAAGGCCGATGGCGCGTTCGCCCGGTGGACCACGGCGGAAGGGCTGAGCGACAACACGGTTCAATGCCTGCTCCCGGACAGCAAAGGCCGGCTCTGGATCGGCACCGCCAACGGCCTGTCGTGCATGGATGGAGGGGTGTTCCAGCGGATCCGACTTGCCGGGGACCTTGGTTCCAACTACCTGGACCTGCTTGTGGATGACGGAGCCGGTCGCATCTGGGCCGGGACCAACAACGGGCTCTATGCCTTCGAGCCGGACAGCCTCCTGAAGCGGTCCACCGCCGCAGAACACATCACCTTGAACGACGGGCTTCGGGGCTTGGAGTTCAACCTGAACGCGGCGGGACTTGCGCGTGGAAAGCTGCTGTTGGGCAGCTCCGCAGGGCTCGTCTACCACGATCTCCAGAGCGACCGCCACGAACGCGATGCATCGCCCCCGCCAGCACGCATCACCGCGATCCGCTCATTCCTGCAACCTACGGACTGGTCCACACGGAGCCGGGGGACGGACGCGGATGGCCTTCCGGTCGGGTTGCAGTTGGACCACCGCCGCAATCACCTCACCTTCGATTACCTGGCCATCAGCCTGCGCGAACCGGACAAGGTGATCTACCGCTACCGGCTGGTCGGTTTCGATCAGGACTGGCTGCCACCGACCGACGCACGGTTCGCCAGTTACAGCAACCTGTCCCACGGCCAGTACGCCTTCGAGGTGATCGCTTCCACGGGTGATGGAAGGTGGAGTGCACCGGCCTCCGTCGAGTTCGAGATCCTCCCACCCTTCTGGTCGCGCTGGTGGTTCTATGCCCTATGCGCCCTGGCCCTGATCGGTATCGCCACCGCCATCCTACGCTACCGCACCCTGCGTCGCGAACGACGTGAACGCACCAGGCAGCTCCTTCTGCGCTCACGGATGCTCCAGCTGGAACAACAGTCGCTCAATGCCAACATGAACCGGCACTTCGTGTTCAATGCGCTCAACAGCATCCAGTACCACATCAACAAACAGGACCGCAGCACGGCGAGCCGCTACCTGACCAGCTTTGCCAAGTTGATACGGAAGAACCTGGATGCCAGCCAATTGGATACAACCACCCTGGCCGAGGAGCTGGAGCGCCTGGAACTGTATCTCCAGCTGGAGCACATGCGTTTCAAGGACAAATTCGAATACCGGATCGAGGTGGAACCAGGTTTGAACGTGAGCGAGGCCAAGCTGCCGGCCATGATGCTCCAACCCTACGTGGAGAATAGCATCTGGCACGGTATCCTGCCCATGGAGGGGACCGGCACCGTACGGATCGAGGTGAGCCGCGCTCCGGAGGACCGGATCGAGGTGCGCGTCCTGGATAACGGCATTGGTTTCCAACAGAGTATGGACAATAAGGCGAACGCCGGGGATCATATCAGCCGCGGGATCGAGATCACCAAGGGTCGCGCAGATGTACTTAGAAGGCTGGATCTCACGGACATACGCATCACAGGGCCGGCGGATCGTCTGGACCCGGGAACCGGACGCTCCCTCGGAACCCAGGTCCTCGTATCCCTACCAATGGCCAACGGTTGGAAAAAGGACGCGGAGGGCTTGCGATCCGCACAAGAGCGATCTACCTTTGGCGTTGTATAGTGCAATGAAACCGTTCAGGCATATCGTGTTGTTCGCCCTGTTGGCCATCATGGCTGTGGGTTGCGGCAAGGAGGAAGCGATCAAGCCCAGTACGTCGGGCGTTGGCACTGAGCTCATGGCCAAAGGGCGACTCGGGGCTGGCCAGGGTGTGGATGGCGACGACAAGCCCCAGGAAGGGATCAATGGTTGCGACGCTGACGGCCCCGACCAAGGCAGCCCTGGTATCAGCGACGACGGGGACGATATCTCGGACAGCGAGAAGACGCGGAAGAAGCGCCGTTAGGACCTTCAGCCATTCTGTGAAAGCGCCCGCGAGGCGCTTTCTCCGTTCATGGGCCCGGCTCTAGCGGGTCAACAACGCATCCCACCCTTGGGCACGCAACTCGTGCACACCGCCCTGCTTGTCCACGAGGGCATGACCGCTTGCCGCGTCGGTCATATGGCCCACGATGCTCAGGTGCGGATTGCCTTTGATCTTCTCGAAGTCGGACTGCGCCACGGTGAAGAGCAGTTCATAATCCTCTCCTCCATTCAGGGCACAGGTCGTAGGATCCAGATCGAACGTTCGCGCGGCGCTGTAGGTGGTCGGGTCGATCGGGAGCTTGTCGTCATAAAGGCGCACTCCCAGTCCGGAAGCGCGCGCCAGGTGCAGTGCCTCGCTCGCCAATCCGTCGCTCACATCGATCATGCTGGTCGGGTGCACCTGCAGTTTCCTAAGCAGCTGAATGATGTCGCGACGTGGTTCGGGTTTCAACTGCCGCTCCAGGATGTAGTCGTTACCCTCCAGGTCGGGCTGGGCGCCTGACTCCTGGAACACGAGCTTTTCCCGTTCGAGCACCTGCAGTCCCATGTAAGCGCCACCCAGGTCGCCGCTCACCACCATGAGGTCGTTGTCGTGGGCCCCATTACGGTACACGATCTCCTCCTTGCGGGCCGCTCCGATCATCGTCACCGAGATCACCAGGCCAGCGCGCGAAGTGGTCGTGTCACCGCCGACCAGATCCACACCGTAGTTCCGGCAGGCCAGCAACATCCCCTCATACAGTTCATCCACCGCCTCCGCCGGGAATCGATTGCTCAGTGCGAGTGCGACCACGGCCTGGCGCGGTTCGGCGTTCATGGCGTAGACATCGCTCATGTTCACCGCCATGGACTTGTAACCAAGGTGCTTCAGTGGAACATAGCCCAGGTCGAAGTGCACCCCTTCCACGAGCATGTCGGTGGTGACCACCTGGTGAAGTCCTTCCGGATCGATCACGGCTGCATCGTCCCCGATCCCGCGGACCGAACTTGGCAGGGTAAGGTGCACGCGTGAGGCTATACGTTCGATCAATCCGAACTCGCCCAACTGGCCCAGCTCGGTTCGGGAATGCTCTTCGGTCATGATCATGCAAAGCTATCGGCTGCAGTTCGTCCGGTCACCCCCAGCTGAGGTCCTTACCTTTGAGAGATGGCAAACTTTGAACTGTACACCGACAAGGCGGGCGAGTTCCGCTTTCGGTTGAACGCCGGCAATGGACAGAACATCCTTGCCAGCGAGGGTTACAAACAGAAGGCCAGTGCGATGAACGGCATCGAGAGCGTGAAACAGAACGCCTCGAATGACGGGATGTACGAGCGCAAGCACACCCCCAGCGGCTGGAGCTTCAACCTCAAGGCCGGGAACGGGCAGGTGATCGGCACCAGCCAGGTCTACACCAGCGAGGCGGCGCGCGACAATGGCATCGAGAGCGTGAAGACGAACGCGCCGGGTGCTGAGGTGAAGGAGGTGTAGAAGTGCGCCCCAGGTACTGTTCCGCCTGCGCCGAGGGACTTGTCCCCCCGGAATACCGCCTGTCCGCTCCTTCCAAGCGGTGGCCGGGAGTAAACAAGCAGGACCACTTCTGACGCGACCTTCACCCTTGGTAACGCACCCCACAGGCCGTACCTTTGTGCCGCAATTCTTCTTTAGAACAACTCTAAATAAGGCGCGATGATCAAGGTCAGTGAGAACGCGAAGTCCGAGGTGACCAAGTTGCTTGGAGAGGAAGGCCGTGGGCCGAACCATTTCGTGCGCGTGGGTGTTAAGGGCGGTGGATGCTCCGGGCTCATGTACGACCTGGTATTCGACGACCAGATGAAGGACGGCGACAAGGTCTTCGAGGACAACGGCGTGAAGGTGGTGGTGGATAAGAAGAGCCTCCTCTACCTCCTCGGCACCACCCTCGATTTCAGCGGCGGCCTCAACGGCAAGGGCTTCCAATTCATCAACCCGAACGCCAGTCGGACCTGCGGGTGCGGGGAGAGCTTCAGCATTTAAGGATGGCACTGACCTTCCCGATACGCACCCGTAGCGTCGACCCAACGGGGCGACCTACCCTGTTCTAGCCGACCACACCATGGCACAAGACACCGACGATATCCTCCGCGAGGTCACCGAAAAGGAATACGCCTACGGTTTCGTCACGGACATCGAGAGCGAGAAGGCGCCCAAGGGCCTGAACGAGGACATCGTGCGCTTCATCAGCGCCAGGAAGAACGAGCCCGAATGGATGCTCGAGTGGCGGCTGGAAGCCTTCCGCCTGTGGCAGAAGATGGAGGAGCCCGAATGGGCCCATGTGCACTACCCGAAGATCGACTACCAGAACGCGTACTACTACAGCGCACCCAAGAAGAAGCCCACGCTCAACAGCCTGGACGAAGCCGATCCCGAGCTGGTGAAGACCTTCGAGAAGCTGGGCATCTCGCTGGAAGAGCAGAAGCGCCTGGCCGGTGTGGCGGTGGACGTGGTGTTCGACAGCGTGAGCGTGAAGACCACCTTCAAGGAGACGCTCAAGGAGAAGGGCATCATCTTCTGCGCGTTCAGCGAGGCCGTGCATGAGCATCCCGAGCTGGTGAAGAAGTACATCGGCAGTGTGGTGCCGCGCACCGACAACTACTTCGCCGCGCTCAACAGCGCCGTGTTCAGCGACGGCAGCTTCTGCTACATCCCGCCGGGCGTGCGCTGCCCCATGGAGCTCAGCACCTACTTCCGCATCAACGAGGCCATGACCGGCCAGTTCGAGCGCACGCTGCTGATCGCCGATGAAGGCGCGTACGTGAGCTACCTCGAAGGCTGCACCGCCCCCATCCGCGACGAGCACCAGCTGCACGCCGCCGTGGTGGAACTGGTGGCGCTGAAGGACGCCGAGATCAAGTACAGCACCGTCCAGAACTGGTACCCCGGCGACAAGGAGGGCAAGGGCGGCATCTACAACTTCGTCACCAAGCGCGGCCTGTGCCTGGGTGAGCGCAGCAAGATCAGCTGGACGCAGGTGGAGACCGGCAGCGCCATCACGTGGAAGTACCCCAGCTGCGTGCTCAAGGGCGACGACAGCATCGGCGAGTTCTACAGCGTGGCGGTCACCAACAACCGTCAGCAGGCCGACACCGGCACCAAGATGGTCCACATCGGCAAGGGCACGAAGAGCACCATCGTGAGCAAGGGCATCAGCGCGGGCCTCAGCAACAACAGCTACCGCGGCCTGGTGAGGATCGGCCGGGGCGCGAAGGGCGCGCGCAACTTCAGCCAGTGCGATTCGCTGCTGCTCGGCGACCGCTGCGGTGCGCACACCTTCCCCTACATTGAAAGCGAGAACCCGAGCGCGATGGTGGAGCACGAGGCCACCACGAGCAAGATCGGCGAGGACCAGATCTTCTACCTCAACCAGCGAGGCATCGAAACGGAGAAGGCCGTGAGCCTGATCGTGAACGGCTACTGCAAAGAGGTACTGAACCAGTTGCCGATGGAGTTCGCGGTGGAAGCCCAAAAGCTGTTGGCTGTAAGCCTTGAAGGATCTGTAGGATGATTGCTGATTTCTGATCGCTGATTCGCCACTCCCACCCTCATCACTTCCCCTCAACTACACCACACCGCCCCGGATCAGCGATCAGTCAATTCGGAATCAGCAATTAGAAATCAACAATGGCAACGATCACAACATTCGAAGAACTAGGTATCTGGCAGAAGGCCCGTGAGCTCTGCAAGGTGATCTGGGGTCTCACACAGAGGGAGCGGTTCGCCAAGGACTTCGGACTAAAGGATCAGATCAATCGCTCGTCAGGTTCTTGCATGGACAACATAGCCGAAGGCTTCGAGCGCGACGGCACCAAGGAGTTCGTCCAGTTCCTGTCGATCTCGAAGGGTTCCATCGGCGAAACGCGCTCACAACTCTATCGGGCATTGGACCGGGGACACATCACACAAGCAGAGTTCGACCAAGCCTTCTACATGTGCAAGGACGAAAGCAAGGACATCGGCAACTTCATGCGTTACCTGCGAACCACGGACATCAAAGGCAACAAGTACCCGCGTAAGCCATCGGCAGCGAATTAGAAATCAGCCAATCAGCAATGCTCCAAATAAGCAATCTGCACGCCCGCATCGAGGGTAAGGACATTCTCAAGGGCCTGAACCTGGAGGTCAAACCCGGTGAAGTGCATGCGATCATGGGTCCGAATGGATCCGGAAAGAGCACGCTCGCGAACGTCCTTGCTGGACGGGAGGAGTACGAAGTGACCGAAGGCTCCGTGACCTACCTCGGCGAGGACCTGCTGGAACTGGCCCCTGAGGAGCGCGCGTGGAAAGGCATCTTCCTCGCCTTCCAGTACCCGGTGGAGATCCCCGGCGTGAGCAACATGACCTTCCTGCGCACAGCGCTGAACGAGACCCGCAAGGCGAACGGCCTGGAGGAGCTCGGCGGCAAGGACTTCCTGGCCCTGGTACGCGAACGCGCCAAGTTCGTGGAGATGGACGCCGACCTGATGAACCGCAACCTCAACGTGGGCTTCAGCGGTGGCGAGAAGAAGCGCAACGAGATCTTCCAGATGGCGATGCTGCAACCCAAGCTCGGCATCCTCGACGAGACCGACAGCGGCCTGGACATCGACGCGCTGCGCATCGTGGCCGGCGGCGTGAACAAACTGCGCTCCACCGACAACGCCTTCGTGGTGGTGACGCACTACCAGCGCCTCCTCGACTACATCGTGCCCGACGTAGTACACGTGATGGCCGATGGCCGCATCATCAAGAGCGGACCAAAGGAACTGGCGCTGGAGCTGGAAGCGAAGGGCTACGATTGGCTCAAGGAAATGGCGTGAATGGCGCATGGAACGCACAACGTTTGATCAACGCACCCGTACCGTCGACCCCCAGGGTCGACCCGTGATGCCATGAGCACAGCAACTGCCACCGATCCCAAGGCCGCGGTGCTACCACGGCTGGAGGGCTCCACTTGGCCCGGCGCCGCCGAAGCCCTGGCCCAGGCACGCGCGCTGCCAATCCCCACCAGCAAGACCGAGGCGTGGAAGTATACCCGTGTGGGCAAGCTGTTCAACCAGCCTTATGCCGCACCGAAGGGTGATGCGAACGTGGCACTTCCCGCCCGTCTTCCCTTCGAAGCCACACGCGTGGTCTTCGTGAACGGCCACTTCCGCGCGGACCTCAGTGACGACCTGAAAGGTCAGAAGGGACTGGTGATCGACAGCCTGAAGCACCACCTCACCCACGGCCCGGTGCAGGAGCACTACGGCACCTTGGCGCCCACCGACGAACGCCTCTTCACCGCCATGAACACCGCCGCGCCCACCGACGGCCTGATCCTGCTGGTGACCAAGGGCGTGAAGGTGGAGCGGCCGATCCATGTGCTGCACGTTACAACGTGGGAGCGCCAGCTGGTGCAACCGCGCGACCTCTTCATGCTGCACGAAGGCACCGAGGCCGAAGTGATCATCGAGCACATCGCAATGGATACGCCCGAGGCCTTCGTCAACAGCGTGAGCGAGTGCGTGGTGGGTGAAGGTGCCCACCTCACGATCCACAAGTTGCAACATGAGTCCAATGGCCCGGCGAACATCAGCTTCGATGGCGTACGCGTGGATGCCAAAGGCCATTTCAGCATCAGTACCACCACACTGGATGGCGCGCTGATCCGCAATGAGGTGAAGGTATCGCTGGCCGGTCCGGAGGCGCATGCCGAACTGAACGGCGTATACCTGCTGAACGGCACCACGCACTGCGACAACCATACCTACATCGGTCACGATGTGCCGGACTGCACCAGCGACGAGCTCTACAAGGGCATCGTGGCGGGCAAGGGCACCAGCGTGTTCAACGGCAAGGTGTACGTGAAGCAGGACGCCCAGCGCACGCGGGCCTACCAGAGCAACGCCAACATCCTCTTGTGCGACGATTCCAAGGTGTACACCAAGCCCGAGCTGGAGATCTACGCCGACGACGTGAAGTGCAGCCACGGGTGCACCATCGGCCGCCTGGACGAGAAGGGTCTGTTCTACCTGCGCAGCCGCGGAGTGAGCGAGGCTGAGGCGCGCAAGCTGATGGCCCATGCCTTCATCACCGAGGTGGTGGAGCGCGTGCAGAACGAGGATTGGAAGGCGGTCTTGACTGAACTCATCGATAACAAACTCGCACAGCTGTGAGCAGCAAAGCGGCACCGGTCTCCAGCACGTTCAACGTGGAGGAGATCCGCGCGCAGTTCCCCATCCTGAAGGAGCTGGTGCACGGCAAGCCGCTGGTGTACTTCGACAACGCCGCGACCAGCCAGAAGCCGCGCCGCGTGATCAAGGCCGAGAGCGCCTACTATGCCACGATCAACGCCAACGTGCACCGAGGCGTGCATACGCTGAGCACCAAGGCTACCGAAGCGCAGGAGGCCACACGCGAGACCATCCGCAAGCACATCAATGCGAAGCACGCGCACGAGGTCATCTTCACCAGTGGCACCACGGCGAGCCTGAACCTGGCGGCGTTCAGCCTGGGGCAGCTTCTTCTGAACAAAGGCGATGAAGTGCTGATCAGCGGCATGGAGCACCACTCGAACATCGTTCCATGGCAGATGGTGTGTGAGCGGTATGGCGCCACATTGCGAGTAATCCCGATAACCTCCTCTGGTGAATGGGATTTTTCGATTGCTAATTCGCTAATTGCTGATTCCGCCTCGTGCAAGATCCTAGCGGTAAGCCACGTCAGCAACACGCTGGGCACGATCAACCCCGTGAAGCAACTGATCGCCGAGGCGAGAAAGCGCGGCATCATCACCGTGGTGGACGGCGCACAGGCCATCGCGCACTTGGACGTGGACGTGCAGGACCTCGGTTGCGACCTCTATGCCTTCAGCGGGCACAAGGCTTATGGTCCTACAGGTACAGGAGTGCTCTACGGCCGCGAGGAGCTGTTGGAACGCATGCCTCCTTGGCAGGGTGGTGGCGAGATGATCGACACCGTCACGCTCGAGAAAAGTACCTGGGCGAAACTGCCCTTCAAGTTCGAGGCGGGCACACCGCACATCGCGGGCATCATCGGTTTGGGCGAGGCCATCCGCTGGATGGAGGACTACGACAAGAACGCCATGGCCGCGCACGAGCAGCTCTTGCTAGAGCATGCGACGAAGGAGTTGCTCGCCATCGATGGCCTGCGCATCATCGGCACAGCGAAAGAGAAGGTGGGCGTGATCAGCTTCGTGATCGAAGGTGTACACCACTACGACCTCGGCACATTGCTCGACCAGCAGGGCATTGCTGTACGCACGGGCCACCACTGCACCCAGCCGCTGATGGACCGATTCGGCGTGAGCGGGACGACGCGGTCGAGTTTCGCGTGTTTCAATACGGTTGAGGAAGTGGATGCGATGGCAGCGGCGACAAGGAAGGCCGTCAAGATGCTGCGATGAGGGCGCTTTGGCACATATCCGCTTTTGCCATGCTCCGCTGGACCTGCGGGGCCGGCGCAAGCACTCCCACCTCGAACGGCCTATCGCAAGAGTGGTTGCTAACACAAGCGGATGGTGTTGTGGACAGCGATGGCTCAGCGACGGGCCTGATTGTCCCACGACTCTTCCAACAATCCACTCCGTTCCACATTTTATCGATCAGCCGGAACTACGGAGCACATTCGTCGTCACGGGATACATCCGAATGCGATGGCTGGTCGTTAACCGGGAACGAATGTGCTACGGTGTTGGCTGATTTCGCGCCTATCACAGGTCCCGATTGGCATCATTTCTTCGATGTGTTCCAATGCCAGATCCAAGGTGAATTGTCGCAGGATGGCCATGTCTTCGGATTCGCGATCAATGCTGGTTCGTGGCTGAGCGTGGCCTGTGGGGATACCGGGCTCCTATTTGGTGACATGGAAAAGAAATACACAGAACTGTTCGTCAGTCCCGTATGGTCTGAATAGGAAGACTGATGAGCACGTCCACTACACTCGCCCAAACCCAGCAAGAGCTCATCTCCGAGTTCGCCCTATTCTCCGACTGGCAGGACCGGTACGAGCACCTGATCGAGCTGGGCAAGGACCTGCCCTTGATCGCGCCGGAGAACAAGACCGACGACAACCTGGTGCGCGGATGCCAGAGCCGGGTGTGGTTGCACGCCGCCCCACAGAACGGACTGGTCCACTTCACCGCCGACAGTGACGCCATGATCACCAAGGGCATCGTGGCCCTGCTGGTGCGTGTGTTCAACGATCGCACGCCAGAGGAGATCATCGGTGCTTCCACCGAATTCATAGACACCATCGGCCTGCGTGCACACCTCAGCCCGAACCGTGCGAACGGCTTGAGCGCGATGATCGACCAGATGAAACGCTACGCACTCGCCTACTCCGCCAAGTCATGACACCGGAGGAAAAGAAACACCTCGAGGAACGCGTGATCGACATGCTGAAGAGCGTGTACGACCCGGAGATCCCCGTGGACATCTACGAGCTGGGGTTGATCTACGACGTGGTGATCCACGAGGACGCCAGCGTCTACATCAAAATGACGCTGACCAGTCCGGCGTGCCCGGTGGCGGAGAGCCTGCCGAACGAGGTGGAACAGAAGGTGGCCGGTGTGCAGGGCGTGAAGAGCGCCAAGGTGGAGATCACCTTCGAACCGCCTTGGGACCGCACGATGATGAGCGAGGCAGCGCAGCTGGAGTTGGGGTTCATGTGATCACCCCGGCCGAACTGCACCAAGAGCCTTTTCAGGATCTCTTCAAACGCGCTCTAAGGCCCGCCTACAAGGAAGGACATTGAAGCGTGGCCTCGCGCTTCCGAACAGCTGATGACGTACACCCCGGGGGTCAGATCACCGATGTGAACCTGTCCGACGCTCGCAGGTGTTGCGCGTTGCAAAGCTCCCGTGCTGGAAATGATATCCACCGTTCCACGAATGGCGGATCGATCGACCGGCCAGCGGATGAGATCCCCGGAAATGCTGAACAGCGGAGCCTCGAACCGCCCGATGTGATCCAGCCCTGTCGCGCAGCTTGTCAGCAGGGTGTCCGAAACCACCTCCGAGGTATCACCGTCCATGATCCCGTACGTATCGACCCGGACGATATCCGTGCCGACAGGCAGCGTGACCTGCACTTCGTCGCTGGTGGTACACCCTACTTGTGGCCAGGGACCGCTGATATCATAGTACAGATCCACGGTGGTCAGACCCGCTTCCGAAGTAAGCGCCTGACCCTGAAGCCCAGGGCAGGTACCGCCGTATCCGAAGGGGAAGAAGACCACTACGGAAACACTCAGGGAATCACATGCCGAGTGATGTACATCCAGGGCTGTGATCCATTGGCCGATGCCATCCTTCGGTAGCGCGGATAGTGCGATGATCAACATGAGCGACCTTGCGGCCCTGCCAACAAGAGATAGGTCCATGTATCATTGACAAGCAGCTTGTCGGAAACGCTGCCTGCGTGCCGATCTTTGCGCAGCGTGCAGGAACAGGAGCCCATCATCAACAAGGTCGCGTCGAGCGGGATCATCACCCTCGACCTGGAGGAGCTGTACCCGGCTGGTGAGCGCGTGGTCTTCGATCTGAAACCGCTGCTCTGGCAGGAGGTCGCCTTGAAAGAGGACGATCTGCGTGCCTTCTGCAAGTCCCATGACTGGGCGCAGTACAGCGGCAAGTTCGTGAGCGTGCATTGCAGCGTGGATGCGATCATCCCCACGTGGGCGTTCATGCTCGTGGCCACGCAACTCCAGCCCCACGCCGCGTTCGTCACACAGGGTGATGCCGACCAACTGGAGCGCACCGTGTTCACGCGATTCGTGCAGCAATTGGACATTGAGCCTTACCGCAGCGCGCGTGTGGTGGTGAAGGGCTGCAGCAAATTGCCCGTGCCATTGAACGCCTATGTGGAGCTGAGTGCGAAGCTGTTACCGGTGGTGAAGAGCCTGATGTTCGGGGAGCCGTGCAGTACTGTTCCGCTGTACAAAGCGCCGAAGGCCGTAAGTGGCACCACCGGCGCCTGACCGGGACCGTACCTTGGCCTGATGCCACGTTTCCCTGTTCTGCTTCTTGCCCTCCTTCTTCAATTGCCTTTGGTGGCGCAGGAACGACCGGAGCTGCGCAGCGAGAACGGTTGGTACCTGAGCCCGCACGGCACGATCCGCATTCTGGTCCTGTTCGTGGAGATCGACTTCGACGCGAAACCGGAGAAGGACCCGCAACCCAATGGTGCCGAACACTGGCATAAGGGCCAGTTGCCAACCTGGAAGGACCGCGTCTTCGACCCCTTTCCCATGGCGGTCCAGAAGGCGGATGTCTCCCGCTATTACCAGGACATCAGCCTGGGGCGTTACACCGTGCTGGGCGACTACATCGACACACTGATCACGCTGAAGGAGAGCGAGTATCCGGGCGTGCATCAGGCCCATTCGATCGGCATGCACGCAGTGAAGGAGGCCAACAAGCGCGGTAGCCTTCGAACGCGCCATGGCCTCACCGTAGCGGACTTCGACCTGTGGAAAGCGCGTGGACGGGCCGGCGAACCGAAGCTCGCAGGACCGGATGATCCGCACAGCTACGACCATGTGATGGTGATCGTGCGGAACAGCGGCCTCGGTCATGGACAGGGAAGCACGGACAGTGGTTCACCGGGTGAACTCTACGGCTTCCGCAGTGACACGCAGTCCCGCTTCGGGGCGATGAACGACTTGCCCTTCGAGATCCTGAAGCATGAGTTCAACCACCTACTGATCGGCGGCAACAACTTCCACAGCGGTGGCGGCAATGCGGCCCAGTTCGAGAGCACCTTCCTGCCGCTACAAGGCGGCTGGAGCATGATGGGCGCGAGCGGAAGCAGCTTGCTCACGTGCAGTGCCTGGGACCGTGACCGCATGGGATGGAAGCCCGATGGTGCCGTGCATCGGATCCGTGCGCGCGACCTCTCGAGCAAGGAGGTGGACGCGGACCTGGATCCTCTGGCGGGGGACACCGGTGCATACCTGCTCCGTGACTTCGTGACCACCGGCGATGCCCTGCGCATCCGGATGCCTTTCATTCCCGAAGACCGTGTGCAACAATGGCTTTGGATCGAGAACCATCAAGGTCGCCAGCACAATGGCAGCCCCACGGACCGCTTCCATTGGGAGGGGATCAATCCCTGTGTGACCGGCGTGGTGGAGCCCGGCCTCTTCATGACCATGCAGGTGGGCCGTGAAGAGCGGGCAGGTGCGTCTATCTTCCAGGGCGCGGCGGACTATCTGCGACCCGTGCTGGCGAACGGCAACTTCGACCTGCACCTCCGCGGCGATACGCTGCACAACAGCTGTCCGTTCGGCACCAACTCGCTGTACTTCGTGCGCGATCCGGAACTGGCCAACCCGTTCACCGGAAGCCACGAACAGGAACTACCCGTTCATGACCGCGACCAGAATGGGACGGTGCAGCGCGCGGAACACTGGGTGCCCGGTGTGCGCGCGGAGCAGGGTGAACCTGACAGGGACTTGATCCTCTTCGGCAGGCCGGAGCATGCCTTCCGGATGAACGGGGTGCGCAGCCTGGGCATGTGCACCAACCCATCCAGCGCCAACATGCTCACCTTGTTCAGTTCGAACACGAGGACCTCCTACGGGCTCAACGCGCCGAATGTGCGCACCATCCACCTCAACGGCATCCGTGTGGACCTGCTGGAAATGCGGGCCAACGGGGATGCCTTGGTGCGTGTGAGCACTAACGATACGCGTATGACAAGCGATCAACGGTGGTGTGCAGACAGCATCAGCCTGCCTCCACTACGCGGGATGGACGGCCACTCCCTGACCGTGACGACCGGCAAACGATTACAACTCGATCGTTCACGCACACCCACGCGCATGAGCCCTGCGGACTCCAGCGCCGGCGGCCCCTGGTTCAGCGGACCGACGCGATTCACCCTTGAGGCCGGAGCCTCGTTGCATGTGGAGGACCGCGCGACCTTGGAACTCCTGAACCAGAGCATCGTGCATCTCATGCCCGGCAGCCAGCTGATCCTCGCACGCAAGGCCCGGTTGTCCATCGGCGAAGGTTCGCAGATCATCCTGCACGGCGATGCACGGCTCCAGGGCCGCGCGAAACACTTCCGCAAGGCGCGTCGGCAGGGACGCATCAGCAACGTTCAGTAGGCGCGCACGTTCTTGCCTTCGCGGTAGTTGATGAAGGCACGGTTGACCACGCGGTTCCCGCCGGGGGTGGGGTAATCGCCGGTGAAGTACCAATCACCCGTATGCTCGGGACAGGCGGCGTGCAGCCCCTCGATGCTCTGATACACCAACCGGACCTCCACACCCAGATCGGGAGGGGTGAGCAACTCGGCGATCTTGTCGCTGATGCGTTCGGCCGTGAAAGGTCGGTAGATGTCCTTCACCACGTTCTCCTGTTCGGTGATCGGTCTGTCGACCATGGCGACGGCACGATCATACACGTCGTCGATGATGTTCTCCTGCTTGGTCTCCTTGAGCAGGGCGATGGCGGCGCGGAAGGCCACCAGGTCGCCCATCTTGGCCATGTCGATGCCGTAGCAGTCGGGGTAACGGATCTGTGGTGCACTGCTAACCACCACGATGCGCTTGGGTTCCAGGCGCGCCAGCATCTTGAGGATGCTCTGCTTCAAGGTGGTGCCACGCACGATGCTGTCATCGATCACCACCAGGTTGTCCTGGCCGGAGCGTACGGACCCGTAGGTGATGTCGTAAACGTGCGCCACCAGGTCATCGCGGGCATCGTCGGCGGTGATGAAGGTGCGCAGCTTGGCATCCTTGATGGCCACCTTCTCCAGGCGTGGCCGCAGGGCCAGGATCCGGCGCAAGGCCTCGGGGTCCGGCTTCGGCCCAAGCTCGAGGATGCGTCGTTCCTTGATCACGTTCAACTCGTTCTCCACGCCCTTCAACATGCCGTAGCAGGCCACCTCGGCAGTGTTCGGTATGAAGCTGAACACGGTGTTCTCCAGGTCGTGGTCCACGGCCTCCAGGATGGCCGGTGTGAGCGAACGACCCAGTTCGATGCGTTCCCGGTATACGTCACGATCGCTGCCCCGGCTGAAGTAGATGCGCTCGAAGCTGCACGCCCGCTTCTCCAGCGGTTCACGCACCTTCTCCTCGCTGTAACGGCCATCCTTGCGCATGATCAGTGCGCATCCAGGTGTCAGTTCATTCACATCCTCCGTTCGCAGGCCGAAAGCCGTCTGGATCGCCGGGCGTTCGCTGGCCACCACCACCACCTCGTCATCGGCGTACCAGAAGGCGGGGCGGATGCCGGCCGGGTCACGAAGCACGAAGGCATCGCCATGGCCCATCATGCCTGCCAGCGCATACCCACCATCGAAGTCGAGCGCACTGTTCACCAAGATCTGGCGCACATCGAGCTTCTCGGCAATGACCTGCGTGAGCTGCTTCTCGGAATAACCGAGCTGGCGATGCATCTGGGCGATGCGGTCGTTCTCCACATCCAGGAAGTGGCCGATCTTCTCTAGGACGGTCATCGTATCCGAGCGCTCCTTGGGATGCTGACCGATGGAGACGAGCAGCTCGAAGAGCTCGTCCACGTTGGTCATGTTGAAGTTGCCCGCGACCACGAGGTTCCGTGTCATCCAGTTGTTCAAGCGGCGGCGCGGGTGGCAGTTCTCCTCTCCATCCTTACCGAACGTGGCGTAGCGCAGGTGTCCGAGGAGCACCTCACCCATGAACGGCATGTGCTCCTTCAGCAAGTTGGCATCGGTGCCAGCTTCCGGCGCCACCCGGAGCGCCTCGTCGTAGCCCTTGTGGATGCGTTCGAAGATCTTCTGGATGGCCTGCTTGTCGGTGCTCCGGCTACGGTCGATGTAGTTGGCACCTGGTGCGGGGTCCAGCTTGATCACACCAACGCCCGCGCCATCCTGCCCGCGGTTGTGCTGCTTCTCCATCAGGAGATACAGCTTGTTCAGCCCGTAAAGCGGGGTGCCATAACGTTGGCGGTAGTGCTCCAGGGGCTTGCGCAGGCGGATCAGGGCGATCCCGCATTCGTGCTTGATGGCGTCGCTCAAGACGGTCCGTGCCGGGAGCCGAAGCTTGGGGCCGGCGTGGCTTCCCGCTGCTCCAGGCCCGGCAAAGGTACGGACCGCTCCGGTGGTCGATCCACCCGGCTGATCGGCCTGCGGGCCCCATTAAGCAACCTTTCCGGCGAAGGGCCTGTCTTTCCGGGGTAACTTGCCGGAAGAAGGCCCTGGTCGTGCGCTCCATCAGCATCCTCCTCCTTTGGGCGACCGCCCTGCTCGCCAGGGCCGGGGCTCCTGTGGCCGCGTTCACCGAGAACAAGGGTCAATGGCCCGATCAGGTCCTTTACCGGGTACTGTTGCCGAACGGTGCCCTGTTCGTGGAACGTTCTGCTTTCACCTATGTGCTCGAATCCGGTGGAGAGGCGCATCACCACGGTACGGCACAGGCCGATCATCGGGACGAACCGTTCCGGCGGCATGCCTACCGCGTCCATTTCGAAGATGGGGTCGCGCAGGCCTGGGAAGGATCGGACAAGGCCGCCCATTACGAGAACTTCTTCATCGGGAACGACCCGGACCGCTGGGGCACGGGGTGTGGCGTGTTCGGCGAGGTGACCCTGCGCGATCTCTGGCCCGGCATCGACCTGCACCTGGATGGCCGCACCGGCTTGAAGTACGAATTCGTGCTCGCTCCCGGCGCCGATCCCGATCACGTGAAGCTGCGCTTCGAAGGCCAGGACGCGCTCACCATGGATGGCGAACGCCTTATCGTACGGACCACGGCCGGTGAGGTGATCGAGGAGGAACCGGTCTCCTTCCAAGGTGATGAGCCCTTCCGCGCGACCGTTCCCACCCGGTTCATGCTGAATGCGGACCATGTAGCGTTCGAGGTGGGGCCTTATGATGCCGCGCGCTCGTTGACCATCGACCCTGTGCTCTCCTTCGCGAGCTACAGCGGGAGTTCCGGGAACAACTTCGGATTCACCGCCACCTACGATGGGGACGGACATCTGTACGGCGCTGGCATCGTGTTCGCCCCCGGATATCCGGTCACGCTCGGGGTGTTGGACGACACCTACAATGGTCCTTCCGGTTCCATCACGCCATCTGTGGATGTAGGGGTGAGCAAATGGACCACCGATGGCTCGTCCCTGGTCTGGAGCACCTACCTGGGGGGGCTGCGCAGTGAGGCACCGCACAGCATGGTGGTGAACGATGACGATGAGCTTTACATCTTCGGGCACACCGGTTCCAACAATTTCCCGACCACGGCCGGATGCTTCGATGGCACCTTCGATGGCGGGCCGAACCTGGAGTACGCGGTGGGCTATGGCTACAGCCAGCCCTTTGGCACGGACATCTTCGTGGCACACCTCAGTGCCGATGCCACCATCCTGCTTGGGAGCACTTATGTCGGCGGATCCGACAACGACGGCGTGAACAATGATGGTGGGCTTGCACACAACTACGGCGATTCCTTCCGGGGGGAGATCATCGTGGACGCGAACGGGAACCCGATCGTGGCCAGCACCACCGCCAGCATTGACCTGCCGACCGTGGGCGCTTCGCAACCCGCACATGGGGGTGGTGTGTTCGACGGATACTCTTTCCGCCTTGATCCAGCCTTGACCACGATGCAATGGGCCACCTACATCGGCGGATCGGGGGAGGATGCCGCTTATGGCGTCCAAGTGGACAGCAACGGCGAGATCTTCGTCACGGGCGGCACCACCAGTGCCGACCTGCCCATGTCGGGTGCACCGTTCCGTCCGGTCCATGGCGGCGGCATCGATGGTTACATCATACGTTACGCGCCGAGCGGAACGGCGCTGAGCTCGACCTTCATCGGTACGACGGGGTATGACCAGTGTTATTTCGTGCAGCTCGATACGGACGACCAGATCTATGTGGTCGGGCAGTCCAACGGCGGGTATCCCGTGAGCCCCGGGCGGTATGGGGTGCCGGGCAGCTCACAGTTCATCCACAAGCTGTCCCACGATCTGGATGCTTCCAATTGGAGCACCGTGTTCGGCAATGGCAACAGCGCACAGTTCCTCTCTCCCACAGCCTTCCTCGTGAGCAATTGTGGCCAGATCTACTTCAGCGGATGGGGTGGATCAACGAACTCCTTCGCCGGGAACCAGTCCAGCACCACCATGGGCATGACCGTCACGCCTGACGCCTTCCAGGCCGGCAGCGATGGCGACGACTTCTACCTGATGGTGCTTGAACCTGAGGCCGTGGCCTTGAGCTATGCCACCTTCTTCGGCGGAGGGACGAGTCCCGAACATGTGGATGGAGGCACCAGCCGCTTCGACAAGAACGGGACCATCTACCAGGCGGTCTGTGCGGGCTGCCAGAACAACGACGACTTCCCCACCACGCCGGGGGCCTGGAGCAATAACAACGGTTCCACAGGTTGCAACCTCGGGGTGATCAAGTTCGATCTGGTGGCCACGGTTGCGATCGTGGATGTGGTGGGCCCGAGCACCGTTTGTGCCCCGGTGGATGTGCAGTTCACCAACAACAGCATCGGCGGGGACACGTTTGACTGGGACCTGGGCGATGGCACCACGAGCAATGATCTGGCGCCGTCCCACTCCTACACAGAGCCTGGCGAATACACGATATCCCTGCGCGTGAGCGATAGTTCGGGCTGTGCGCGATCGGACTCCACCACCATCGTGGTGACGGTGATCACCGATCCACCCGTAGACCTCCCGCCGCAGGACCCCATCTGCCCGGGTGGCAGCGTGCAGGTAAGCGTGCCCGTGGGTGTTGCCTGGTCCTGGTCCCCGACCACGGGTGTCAGTGATCCCGCGGCAAGCGATCCCACGATCACACCGACCGCTTCCACCCTGTACACCGTCACCGTGACCGGCGACTGTGGCCTGACGACCGCCGAGGTGCAGATCGACCTCTTCGAACCGAGCGGATCGGCAGGCCCTGATCGGTTGATCTGTGCCGGAGGCTCGGCCCTGCTCGATGGTTCAGGCGGCACGAGCTACCTGTGGGAACCACCGATCGACCTGGACGACGCCACCGCCGAAGACCCGTTGGCAAGCCCATCGGACAGCACGCAGTACGCGGTGCTGATCATCACTCCCGATGGCTGTGAGGTGCGGGACAGCGTGGTGGTGATGGTGGATGCTGGACTGCCGCTGCCCACCTTGACGGACACGACCATCTGTGCCGGAGGTGAGGTCCGGCTGGCAGCGCCCGCCGGAAGACAGCACCTCTGGCTGGCCGGCACCGGTGTCATCGGTTCCGTGGACATCGAACAGCTCATCCTTCCGGAGACCGCGGAATGGTTCGTGGTGCAGGTGAGCAATGCCTGCGGTTCCTTGTTCGACTCCGCCTACGTGGACATCCGAGTTCCGGTGGCCCAGGCCTGGCCGGACAGCCTTGTGTGCAGTGGTGAGGAAGTGCCGCTCTTCGCATCGCCGGGCGTGAGCCATGCGTGGAGCCCGGAGACAGGGCTGAGTTCGAGCTCAGGTTCCAACACCATCGCCACGGTGAACAGTGCGATCACCTACACCGTCACCATCACGGACGATATCGGTTGTGTCGCGCAGGCCCAGGTGCAGCTGAACACCCATCCTGTGCACCCGGTCACCGCCTATTGGGAGCAGGTGATCGAGCTTGGGGAGACCGCACAATTGAGCGCCGTGGGTGAGGGAAGCTTCGTGTGGTCGCCTGCGAGCACGTTGAGCGACAGCCTGTCCGCAGCGCCCGTCGCGGAGCCGCAACAGAGCACCACCTATACCGTGACCATGACGGACCAGAACGGGTGCAGGACCACCGATGAGGTAACGATCCTTATCCCCGGCCGGCTCTTCATCCCGAACACCTTCACCCCCAACGGCGATGGCTACAACGACGTGTTCGGAGCCTGGGGCGTGGATATCATTGAGCTCGCGCTCGATGTATACGATCGCTGGGGCAAACTGATCTGGAGCACGGCGGACATGAGCAACCGCTGGGATGGCCGATACGGTGGGCAGGATGCGCCGATCGACACGTATGTGTGGAAGCTGCGTGCGAAAGAGATCGCTGGAGGTGTGCAGGAACGCGTGGGGCACGTGAACCTGGTTCGTTGAGCGCCTAGCCTTGCAGGAAGCGCTCCCCCTTCATGTCCAGCCAGCTCAAGGCCGATCCGCCGAGCAATTGTGCCTTCGTGGCATCATCGTAGGGCATGCTCCTGATCAGTTCGCCAGGAACGAGCTCTCCGAGCGGATACGGGTAATCAGTACCGAGGGCCACCCGGTGCGCCCCCATCTGGTCCACCACGAGGCGTAACATGGCTGGATCGTGCACCAGCGCGTCGATCCAGAAGCGTCCGAGGTAATCGCGCGGGTTCACCGCATTGTCCACCGCGCACAGGTCGGGTCGTACGTTGAAGCCATGCTCGATCCGACCCAGCGTGGCCGGGAAGGAGCCCCCGCCGTGGGCGAAGGCCACGCGCAGCTTCGGCAGGCGCTCCAACAGCCCGCTGAAGATCATGGAGGTGATGGCCGTGGTGGTCTCCACGGGCATGCCCACGAGCCACGGCATCCAGTACTTGTCGAAGCGGTCGGCGCCCATCATGTCCCAGGGATGCACGAAGACCGCCATGCCCAGCTCTTCGCAGGCCTGGAAGATGGAGAAGAGGCGCGGTTCGCCGAGGTTGGTGCCATTGATGTGCGTGCCGACCTGGACACCTGCCAGGCCGATCCGTCTACAGCGCTCCAGCTCCTGGATGGCGAGTTCGGGCTCCTGCATCGGCAGGGTGCCCAATCCCACGAACCGTGCAGGCCATCGCTGCACGATGCCCGCAATGTGGTCGTTGAGGAACATGGACAGGTCCAGCGTGTCGAGCGGCTTCGCCCAATAGCTGAACATGACCGGCACAGTGCTGAGCACCTGGACGTGCACCTGGTGCGCATCGCATTCGCTGAGGCGCACGTGCGGATCCCAGTTGTTCGACTGTATCTCCCGGAAGAACTTGTCGTCCACCATCATCCGGGCACAGCCCGGCTTGTGGTGATCGAGATGGATGAAGCCCCTGTATCCGTAACGCCTGCCGAAGTCCGGGATGTGCTCCGGAAGGATGTGCGTATGGATGTCGATCGTGAGGGGCGCGGCCATGGGGTGCGTCAGACGAAGCGCGGATCAACGGCCATCACATGGCCACACTTGGAACAGGTGCGCTTGGCCTCGTCGCCGTAGAAGTCGCGGAAGCGTGGCAGGAAGTCCTTCTCGATGTTGTGCAGGACGAACTTGTACTCGTGCAGCAGGTTGTTGCACTCCTCACAATACCATTGCAGTCCATCCTCCATCTCCCGGTCATCGCGCTTCACCTCGATCACGAGCCCCACGGTGCCCGGGCCTCTACGCGGCTGATGCGGCACCCGGCCCGGCAGCAGGAACATCTCCCCTTCCTTGATCGGAATGGTCACCGCCTTTCCATCCTCCTGGATGCCCACTTCGATATCGCCCTCCAGCTGGTAGAAGAGCTCCTCGGTCTCGTTCCAGTGGTAGTCCTTGCGTGCATTGGGCCCACCCACGATCATCACGATATAGTCACCGGCATCGGCGTAGAGGTTCTTGTTCCCGACGGGGGGCTTCAGCAGGTCGCGGTTGTCGGCGATCCACTGCTTCAGGTTGAAGGGTCTGCGGATGGGCATCGGTGCGCGTGTTTCGCCCCGAAGGTAACCCGTCACTGGAAGTTGCCCCGGCTCAACGTTTGCCGGCGCGGCCCGACATGAGCAGCAGGGCGCCGTTGGTGCGCATCATGTCCGCCGTGTACTCGTGGTCCTGGACGAAGGCTTTGGCACCACGGTCGTAGCGGATGATGGCGAAGGGGAAGTCGAGCTCATCCGTATCAGCTCCTTCGTACTTCGACGCCGGCAGCATGGTCATGGACATGTCGATCGGGGCGATATCCGCCAAGTCCTTGGGCAGGTTGCCCCGCGTATCCACAAGCACCCGCTTGGGCAGGAAGCCTTCCTTGCGGAACTCAATGGCGAACTCCTCTTGAAGACCCAGCTCCATGCCGAAGCGGCCACCGCGGTCCGTGACCTGCTCGCCAAGGATCTCGTTGCCCTTGAAGATGATCACCTTGCAGCCCTCCATCTTCCTATCGCCCTCCATCACCCGGCCGGAGACCGGAAGGGTGAGCACCAGGTCCCCCGCCTGGGCGTGGATACGTGTTGGCGACCCGGCCAGGGAGAGCAGGCCGGTAACGGTCAGTAAGATGTTCTTCATGACGGGTATTCCACCCGTCATACGCTAAGTGCCTTGCGAGGGTTCCGTTCACTCGAGGACCATGCGCATGGCCGCCTGTCCATCGGCCGAGAGGATGCGCACCGTATACACTCCGCGAGCGGTGCCGTGGGGGAGCTCGATGGTCGCAGGCGCCAGGGACGAAAGGGCGAGGCGTTGCTCATGCACCCTGCGCCCATCCAGCGCGATCACTTGGAGGATGGCCGGTCCGGCAAGTCCGTTACCGTTCACCGCGAAGCGTCCGCCATTGGGGTTCGGCAAGACCATGAACGAAGGACCGGACGGATCGAAGATGCCCGTGCACACCTCGACCACCACGGGGGCGCCGGCCACGTCAAAGGCGCCGCAGATGCTGCCACCACCCTGGATGAGCTGAGCATTCACCTCCAATGCACTGGTGACCCCGAACACGACCTCACCAAGGTCCAGCAGGTTCGGATCATAGACCAGTGTGTGGATGGTGTACTGCCCCACCGCCGTGACCACGAAAGCCGGCGTGAATGAGCCCTGACCGATGATCAGGTCCTCGCCTGTGGTGAGCAGGTACAGGACCTCAGATCCGGTCGGAGCCACCAGGTCGCCGCCCGGTGTGGCGTTCATGGTGGCCGAACCATCGACCAGGCAGACCAGGTTCATATTCGCCTGCAGGGAACCCGCATCGGCGGCGCAGGGTGGACACTCCTCGACGACCACGGTGGCACCGACAACGTCGAGCGAGGCACAGATGCTGCCGCCACCTTGAACGAGCTGTGTGTTGATCGAGGACAAGGTGGTCACCCCGAACACCAGTCCGTTCAGGTCGAGCGTACTGCCATTGTAGACCAGCGTGTGCAGCGTGTATGTGCCTGCTGTGGCCACTTGGAACGAGGGGGTCAAAGCGCCCTGTACGATCACCCCGTCCGGGCTCGTGGTCAGCAAATGGATCATCTGGAAACCATCGGGCACCACCGCATCTCCGTTCAGCGTGGCGGCCAGCCCTGCCATACCGTTCATGAGGCATGCGGTCGAGGCGGTCGCGGAGAGCGTTCCAGCGCTTTCCTCACACACGATGGTGACCACCTCCTCGAGGCAAACGAAGAAGGTGGTGGAGACCGGGCTTCCGGAATACCAGTCGCTCACCCGCACATGATAGGTCTCTCCGATGGTCAACCCGGTCAACTGGGCAACGGTCTGCGTACCAAAATCAGCGCCGACCGCACAGGCGATGCTCGTCAATTCCTCACAGGGCCCGGAGAAGACCTCCACGTGCGCATTGAACTGTGCGCTGGGCGCCACCGTGAGGTCATAGGTCGAAGAGGTGGCTTCGAACACATACCACACGCCATCGGCCACGTCGCCGTTGCCGCATCCGATCCCGGTGTTGCCAGCGGCAGTGGCGAACGCCACATTACCCGATACGGGTGTGCACTCCGCACCTGCCGGGAGCGTGATGGCCCCGGCGCAGACCGCGTTGGCCGGCGCGGTGCCGGTGCAGGCCGTGGCCGTGAAGGTGAGCGAATAGGGACCAAGCGAACCATTGCCCTGGCGCACCGGGTAGTAGTAGGTGCCCGCCGGAAGGTTCGGGAAAAGGACCGTGAAATTCCCGTCGCCACAGGCATTCGGGTCGATGTTGGCCGATGAATTGAACACGAAATTGGCGAGCGGGCATCCGACAGCCAGCGTGATCAGTGCGTTCGCGAAGGCGGGGGTGGTGCCGCAATAGGCCACGGCCACGTTGGCACAACTCGTTGTCGTGAACGCCTCCCATACCACCGGCACACCGAACACGGGATCCAGAACGGCACCCGTATTATCACCGGTCACCGTGACCGGCACGTCCAGGCTCAGGTCGTTGACCACGGCACCGCTGCACAGGGCATTGGGCGCCGCCCCTCCTGACTGGGCGCTCACCGCCGGGGTGGCGAGCACCGCCAGCATTGGCAGCCAACCGCCAAGGACATGAATGATCGAAGCGTGGCGCTTGTTATTGGGCTGCATGGGGACGGCGTTCAGGTTGATAGCGGGCAAAGATGATGTGCCCCCCGACCCGTGCCGACCGGACGGCACAGGGCATTATCCACGATCCGGAACCGACATCCGACCGAGTGCCGGGAGAAGCGACTATCGAACGAAGATCCGTTGCACCACCGGTGCACGGCCCTCCGGACGCACACGGACAAGGTAGGCGCCCGAACCGACGTTGTCGGGGGTCACCGTCATCACCTCACCGGAACGCATCACCCTGCCTTGTTCGAACACCACGCGGCCATCGGCAGTGATCAACTGGACAACGATCGGACCATCGACCGTGCTTCGCAAAGAGAACGCACCCGCGTTCGGATTCGGCCAGAGGGTCCACGCAGGTGAGCCCTCCTCCGCAAGTCCGCTGCATACCTCCACCCGCATCTCTACTGCATTCTGCGACAGGTCCATGCACTGACCGGTGGTGGTGATGTCCATCAGCGCATCACCGACGGCAAGACCCTGCAATGTGCCATCGTGCGATATCCCATGCACCAGGTAGGCGCCTACCAGGAGACCGTTGAAGTCCAACGCGTTCCCGGCCACCACCGCCACGATCATACTATCCGCGTCGGTCACGACATAGGTATAGTTGACCGGTGCGCTGCTGCTGGTCGCGAACTCGATCACATCCGGGAAGGCGTCCTGGCAGACGTTCATGATGGTCTGACCGCTCGCGGTGGATACCAAGCCTCCGTCGCATATCGTGGAAGTGACTGCGCCGGTGACGCACATGGTGAACTGCCCGGGTTGTCCCATGTTCAATTCCGAGAAGACGCGGATGAGCAGGGTGGTGTTCGGTTCCGTATCCAGGTCAACCGGGGCAGCCGGCTGAACCTCACAGAGCAGTTCCGTTCCGGCACAGGCATCCTGGACCGCAATGCCCCAGGAGGTCATGGTACCGGGATCGAATAGGATGGTGATGCCCGTGTTCTCCCCGCTGTTGATGACGTACCATACATCGGCGTAAGCGGAACCCGGATCGGCGCAGGAAGGAGCAGCAGCATCGCCCTGGGTGGCATACGTATTGTCCCCTTGGATGAGGCCACCCTGGCAGGACTCCAGCAGTTGAACGGTCACGAACTCGGGGGTGGAACAGTCATCATTGGCCGGACGGCAATCGATCACATGCAGGTCCGTGCCGGGCAGGTCGAAGAGGGCACAGATGCTTCCACCTCCCTGCACGAGCAGCGCGTTCAGTGCTTCGATCGTCAGGATGGTGTCCAAGGCGGAAGCCAGGTCGAGGGTGATGGTATCCGACACCAGGGCGTGCAGGGTGTATGCGCCGATCGCCGGGACCTCGATCATGGTGGACGTGGTGGTGTCGAGGATATCGCCTTGGGCATCGGCGATCAGGTAGTGTACACCGTAGCCTTCCGGAACATCCGCACCCATCCAGGACCATTCGAAGGTCACTTCCGGAGCACGATAACAAAGCGTATCCTCCGCGAGTTCGATCAGCCCAAGTGAACCCGGGCAGCAGGTCACCACCTCCACAAGCACGCCATTGATGTCCAACGCGCCACAGTGTGGTCCGCCTGTGCTGAGGAACGCTGCAGCGATGTCCGCGAGCGTGGTGGTCCCCGGCACAATGGTCCCCGGATCGTAGGTGGTTGAGGCGCTTACGAGGGTGTGGATGCGGTAGCCTCCTGGCGCCGTCACCTCGAACGATGCGGTCGACGCGGTGTCCCGGATAACACCATCAACCGCCGTGCTCAACAGGTAAAGGACCGAGTAGCCCGCCGGCACCACGGCGTCCCCGACGGGGGTGGCAGCGATGTTCACAACGGGCTCCTGCCAGCATACGGTCGATCCACCTGCTGTGAGGGTGCCTGCCGAAGCGGTGCAACAGCTTTCCACGGTGAACCCGGCGCCGGTGATGTCCAGGCTCGCGCAGATCGCTCCCCCACCCTGGATGAACAATTCGTTCAAGGACCCGATCGTGCTGCTTCCCTCTTGGATGGACGCGGGATCGAAGGTGGCTGGTTCATAGACCAGGGTGCGCATGGAGAAGCTTCCCACCCCTGGCGCGATGAACGTTGGCTGGTCGTTCTGGTCCAATACCACTTCCGATGCGGAGGTCAGCAGGTAAAGCGTGGTGAAGCCCGGAGGCACCAACGCATTCCCTGACGGCGTGGCCGACAGAACGGTCGTGCCGCCCGCGTAACAGACATTCGCCAGATCCGGCACCAGGTTGCCCGCAGCTGCTTCGCAGGTTGTGCTGGCGATGGCCACCACACAGATGTCAAAGGTGCTCGAGCGCGGCGCGCCGGCGTACCAGTCCGCCACCCGCAGCAGGTAGGTGTTCCCAACGGTCAGTCCCGTTGCGGACAAGGTGGTGGTGGTGCCGAAGTTCTGACCTATCGCACACGCCAGCAGGGATTGGCCGGTGCAGCTTCCACTGATCAGGCTCAGATGCACGTTGAACTCCGGGCTGGGTTGCACGGTGATGTCATGGGAGGAGCTCGTCGCCACGAAAGAGTACCACACCCCGTCGGAGACATCCCCGTTACCACAGGCGGTACCCGTGGGGCCCACGGTGGTGGCATGTTCCACCGTTCCGCTCGTGTACACGCAGTCCTCCGCAGGTGTCAACGCGATGGCGTCCGCACAGAGCGCGTTGGGCGGTGGTGTCCCGGCGCAGGGAGAGGCGGTAAGGACGAGGGTGTAGTCGCCACTGCTGCCCGGTGCTTCGAGAACAGGGTAGTAGTATGTACCCGGGGGCAACGAGGGGAAACGGATGGCGAAGTTGCCATCGCCGCATTGGTTGGGAATGATGTTGGCGCCGCTGTTGAACACCAGGTTGGTGATGGGACAGCCTGTCACCAGATACACCAATCCTCCGAGGAAGTCCGGATCGGTACCGCAATAGCTCACCATCAGGTCCGCGCAGTCCGGAATGGTGAATCCTTCCCAGACCAGGTTGGCCTGGAAGACCGGGTCGGTCGGAGCGTTCTCGTTGTTCCCGGTCACCGTCGTGGGCGTGCCCATCTGCAAGGCGACCACACCCGCACCACTGCATGTTCCATTCGGTGGTGCACCACCCAGCCACATGGGAGTGGCCTGTTGCTCGATCGCGGGCAGGGTATGGCTCTGGGCGTGAGCCACGGTCGTCAGTAAGGAGAGGACAAGGGGGAACAGCAACTGCTTACAGTCGTTCTTCACGGACATCGGAAATGGTTGGGACTAATTGGACGGTACAAAGTTCCGACGTCACGGGGGGTGATCCGGCGCTCCGTGAACATGATTTTCCACGATCACGCTGGCATGCCCGCACGACCGGGAGTTCGATGAAGGGGATACTTTTGGCCCCACATGGCGAACGGACCCCTCACCGGACAGCACGCACTGGTCTGCGGCGGAACACAAGGCATCGGAAGGGCGGTGGCACACGAGCTCGCCTTGGGCGGAGCCACCGTGACCCTGCTGGCCCGCGACCCCAATGCGCTGAATGAGGTGCGGTCCTCGCTACCCGCTCCAGCAGGTCAGCTGCACCAGGTCCTGGCCTGCGATATGGCCGATACGGCTGCGCTCGGTGCTGCCGTGGCCGGTCTCGTGCACGAAGGTCCCATCGACATCCTGATCAACAATACGGGCGGGCCATCTCCCGGGCCGGCGCACGAGGCGGAGACCAGCGCCTTCCTCGCCGCCTTCACCCAGCACCTCATCGGCTTCCAGACCATTGTGCGTGCCGTGGTGCCTGGCATGAAGGCAAAGAAGCATGGCAGGATCATCAACGTGATCAGCACCAGCGTGAAACAGCCCCTGCCGAACCTCGGCGTGAGCAATACGATCCGCGGCGCCGTGGCGAACTGGGGCAAGACCCTGGCCAATGAACTCGGTCCGTTCGGCATCACCGTGAACAACGTGCTGCCCGGGGCCACCTCCACCGATAGGCTCAAGGCGATCATCCAGGCCAAGGCCGCAAAGACCGGCTCCACCGAGGAGGAGGTGCGCACGGAGATGCTCGCCGAGATCCCATTGCGCAGGTTCGCCGAACCCGCGGAGATCGCGGCCGCCGTTGCTTTCCTCACCGGACCTTCTGCGGCCTACATCAACGGGATCAACCTGCCCGTGGACGGCGGGCGCACCGCCTGCCTGTGATATGCCTTGAGGCGGCGACCGCCGGCATCTAGGAAGTGCCCGCATCAGCAATGAGCCGGAAGCCCTTGCCGTGCACATTGATGATCTCCACCTTGGGATCCTCGCGCAAGTATTTCCGCAACTTGGCGATGTACACATCCATGCTGCGGCCGTTGAAATAACTGTCATCCCCCCATACCGCGATCAACGCGGATGAGCGGTCGAGCACCTCGTTGCGGTTCATGCACAACAGGCGCAGCAGCTCGTTCTCCTTGGTGGTGAGCTTCCGCTCCCCGCCGGGGGTCTGCAGCACCTGTTTACGTGGTTGGAAGCGGCTGTCGCCGATGCGGTATTCCTCCGGTTCGGGCGCCTTGGGTTCCACTCCCTTGGAGCGGCGCAGCACGGCGTTCACCCGGAGCAGCAGCTCCTCCATGCTGAAGGGTTTGGTCATGTAGTCATCTGCGCCGCTCTGGAATCCCTGGATGGCATCCTGTTTCATCGCCTTGGCGGAGAGGAACATGATGGGGGTGGTGAGGTCCCGCTGTCGGATCTCCTTCGTGAGGGTGAAGCCGTCCTTGAACGGCATCATCACATCGAGTATGAGGAGGTCATAGCCCCCCTTGTCATAGGCCGCCTTGCCCTCGCGACCATCGTGGCGGAGATCCGCATCATAACCCTTGGCACGCAGGTACTCGACCAGGAGCGTGCCCAGGTTCTGATCATCCTCTACCACCAACAGCTTGTGTGGTGCTGCCATGTTCGAACGGAATGAAGATATGGAAGGTGCTGCCTCGACCCGGTGCGCTTTCCAGCCGGATGCGCCCACCGTGGCGTTCGACCACGGTGCGCACATAGCTCAAACCAAGTCCGAAGCCTTTCGCGTTATGCAGGTTGCCCGTGGGCACACGGTACAGGCGATCGAAGATCTTGCGCTGCTCCGATGCGGAGATCCCGATGCCATTGTCGGTCACGCTCACGGTGATGCCCTCATCGTTGCTGATCGTGGCGATGCGGATCCGTGGCTCCTGATCCGTGTACTTCACGGCATTGTCAATGAGGTTGTAGAGCAGGTTCGTCAGGTGGATGCGGTCGCCGTTGACGTGGTGGATCTCCGCCTTCAGGTCCAGCTCGATGTGGCCATTGCGGCGGGAGACCTGCATGCTGCTGCTGCGCACCACATCCTGGATGAGCAGGTGGACATCCAGGCCCACCCGCTTCAGTACCATGTGACCGCTCTCCAGCACGGCGCTCTGCAGCACGTTCTCCACCAGCGAACCGAGCCGTTTGTTCTCATCGCGGATCATGGCCACGAAGGTGCGCACCTGCTGCTCCGTCTTCGGCATGCTCGGATCGGTGAGCGCTTCGCAGGCCAGCCCGATGGTGCTGATGGGTGTCTTGAGCTCGTGGGTGAGGTTGTTCACCAGGTCGTTCCGTATGTCATTGATGCGCCGCTGGCGGAAGATGGTGCGGATGGTGAAGAAGAAGGCCACCACGATGAGGGACATCAGCAGCACACTGGTGAGCAGCAGGGGCAGCATCCGCAACCACGAGGAGCCGCGATGCCCGGGCACCTGAACATGCAGGTAGTACACCGGGCCCACCAGGTCATGGCGGAAGAGCCGCTCCCGGTGGTCGTACCGGCCCAGTTGGGCGGGGTCCATGCGCTGGTCATGCCCGAAGACGACCTCCTGCCCTTCCGCATCGTAAATGCCGTAGGTGAAGGGATCGTCCACCCCCTTCGCCAGGAACTCCGCTCTCAACAAGGAGTCGAGCACGGGCAGATCGATCCGCTCGCGGATGTCCCTGGCCAGCTCTTCCGAGAAGATCGTCCGCACCAGGTCCGTAGCCAAAGCTTCATGGGCTGCACGGTCCTCCTCCCATGCCGCGCGGGCCCCTTCGTCCTCCAGATCCTCCAGGGCTGCCGGCGGCTCCGGAGGCAGCGGACCCGGATCGGCCAGCACCGCATCCGTGTCGTTGGGCGATGCTCCGGTGGACAGACGCTCGTCGTACGCACGGCGCATCGCATCCAGCTTGCGCAGCAGACGACGGCCCGTTCGGTGGCGCTGCAGGTCGTGCAGCTTCTCCATCTGCTCCATGCGGTCGCTCACGGCGAAGAGGACATGGTCCACCGTACGATCGAACTGAGCCTCGCGCAAGGCCATGCTGTCGCGCATCCACTTCACCTGAATGCCCATCAAGCCGACCAATGCCGCACTGATCGCCAGCAGCAGGATGGTGATGCGACGTTTCTCCACGCACCGAAGCTACCGAGCAGGCCCGCACCCGCCAGGGCTTAACGGTCTTTAACGTTCATTCGCAAGGCCTTAACAGCGGTCCCCCGGCCCACGTCCGTCCTTTGTATCGTCGTTCGAAGGACACACCGGCGGAAGCCGATGGTTTGGTAGGAAAGAGCTTGTCAACGGGTCGGAGGTTCCGGTCGCGGACAAGGCAACAAGGGGTCGAGGGCTCGCACGCTGTGCGAGCCTTCGATGTTCAGGCCCACCGCTTCGTGGGAACGTCGAGGACGCTCAACGGCCGGTGCTTCCATACATGCGCTCTACCTTTCGCCACACATGGAGACCCTGCTGAATCTGATAGACGGTGAGCTGCGACCAGCCGTAAGTGGTGCCTGGCTCGATGTGTACGCACCGGCCACCGGCAAGGCTTTTGGTCGGATCCCCGACTCGGATGAGCGGGATGTGGACCTGGCCGTGAAGGCTGCGCAGCAGGCGTTCCCAGCATGGCACGCACTTGGCCGCGAGGGTCGCAGCAAGGTGCTTCTGCGGCTCGCTGAGCTGATCGAGGAGGACATGGACGGGTTCGTCCAGGATGAATCACGCGACAATGGGAAGCCTTTGTCCCTGGCGCGTCGGGTGGACATTCCGCGCGCGGTGGCCAACCTGCGGTTCTTCGCCACGGCCATCATCCATTTCCCGAGCGAGGCGCATCTCATGGACGATGTGGCGGTGAACTACACCGACCGGCAGCCCTTTGGTGTGGCGGGTTGCATCAGCCCGTGGAACCTGCCGCTCTACCTGTTCACGTGGAAGATAGCGCCGGCGCTGGCCAGTGGCAATTGCGTAGTGGCCAAACCGAGCGAGGTGACGCCGCTCACCGCCTACCGGATGAGCACGCTCTGCCAGGCGGCCGGCATGCCTCCCGGGGTGCTCAACATCGTGCACGGCCTTGGCCCCAAGGTGGGAGCCGCCATCACCTCCCACCCGGCCATCCCGGCCATCTCTTTCACCGGAGGCACGCGCACTGGCGCGGAGATCGCACGCGTGGCTGCTCCGATGTTCAAGAAGTTGAGCCTGGAATTGGGCGGTAAGAACCCCGTGCTCGTTTTCGCCGATTGCGACTTCGAGGAGATGCTGCGGACCACGGTGCGCAGCAGCTTCACCAACCAGGGTCAGATCTGCCTGTGCGGGTCACGGATCCTGGTGGAGCGCTCCATCTACGAACGGTTCCGCACCGCGTTCGTTGACCGGGTGAAGGCGTTGCGCGTGGGCGACCCCGCATCGCCGGAAAGCGACCTGGGCGCCGTGGTGAGCCAGGCCCACATGGAAAAGGTGCTGGAGCACATCCGCATCGCGCGGGAGGAAGGAGCGCACGTGTTGTGCGGCGGAGACCGGATCGTGATGGAAGGCCCGCTGAAGGATGGCTGGTTCATCGCGCCCACGGTGATCGAAGGGCTGGGCCCGCAATGCCGCACGAACCAGGAGGAGATCTTCGGACCGGTGGTCACCATCCAACCCTTTGATACGGAAGCGGAGGCCATTGCGCTGGCCAACGCAACGCCCTATGGACTTGCCAGTGTGATCTGGACCAGGGATGTGCAGCGCAGCCACCGTGCGGCACGTGCGCTCCACGCTGGCATCGTTTGGGTGAACTGCTGGATGGTGCGCGATCTGCGGACCCCCTTTGGTGGGGTGAAACAGAGCGGGGTCGGTCGCGAAGGCGGTATGGACGCCCTGCGTTTCTTCACCGAGGCGAAGAACGTCTGCATCAGGCTCTGACAGGCCGTTCCCGGCTGAGGTCGCGGGCCTTCATCCCATTGGTGAAGAACCAGCCGAAACGCAGGTCGAACCAGTGCTGGAACCGGCGCAGCAGCGCCATCGTGCGGAGGAGCAGGGAGAACATGGTGTGCTTGGTTGATGGGATAACTCAAGCGCCGGGCCGATCCGTACATGGCGAGCCCGCAGATCCAGGGAACGGCAGCCAAGGATCGTTAAACGTCAGCCTCCAGCACGAGCAACGGCAGCGCACGCCAGGACATCAGGTGTGTGCGCAGCGGTCCGATGCTTCGGCGGGCCAGGTCCATCAGGCCCAGTTCCAGTCCGCCCACACCATCGGCCCGCCCCAGGAGCGTGTCCCGGTAGCGCCGCTGCAGCTCCGGCCCATCCATGCTCATCACCACCTGCAGCGCCTTCTCCACCCGCGCCGCAGTGGTGCTCGCCAGCGGCGCGGCGAGCGTGATGGTCGCATGACCGGTCCCCTGCGCGACCATGACCAAGGGACCCTCGCCCGCAACACCGAGGTCGGCCACGGCCCCCATCATCAACAGGAAGGCCTGATCAGCCCGCGAAGGACCCGCCTGTAATTCGGACATGTCGCGCTCGATCATGCGGATCAGGTTCTCCTGGACCACGGCTGGCAGGGCCCCGCGGTGGAGCAGAAGGATCCGATCCTCCAACATGATCTGATGCAGATCGACGGGAAGCGACGCGGCGCTCAACCAACCATCATCTGGGCCCACCAGCACCTGCAGCGCAAAGAGCTGGTGCAGATCATCGATCGTGGCGAAGGTGTGCCGCAGCGGATTACCCGAGCGGCGCGCCATCTCCACCAGACCCAGCCCGGCACCACCCCGCTCCGTGCGTGCCTCATTCTGAAGACCCCGGAGGAACAGCCGCTTCATCTCACCAAGGTCCAGGCCACTGAGCCGGTCCAATGCTCTTCGCAATGCCTCCACCTCGGCACCCGCAACGGCATTCATCGCGGTGACCTCATGAGACGTTCCGGCACTGCGCAACAGGAACAACCCGCGTCCGGCTCCGTTCAGCATGGAGGCATCCTTCACCCGATGGCGCACGATGTTCTGATACGCCTCCACCAGCACGAACGTGAGCTTGCCGCGGGTCACCCGTGTGGCGCCCTCGCTCTCGAGATGCTCCTCCTGCATGTTGATCAAACGGGCCGTGTGCTCGTCGAGGAAGGCGCCGCCGTACAGGAAGGTGGACCGGTCCCCAGCGAACCGCTCGTAGAGCGCGAGAACATGGGCTGGGTCCATCCGGTGCGAAGTGGTCCTGCCAAATATAGCCGGGAGCCCCGGCCCGCACCGACCTTCTATCTTGGCCGGCCATGATCAGCGAAGCCCGCATCGAGCGCTGCCGGTCTCATGTGCGCAAGTGGTTCGCGGCGCACATGCCGGCCCACATGACCTTCCACGACCTCGAACATACGTTGACGGTGACACGCACGGCGAAGGACCTGGGACAGGCTCTGGGGCTATCGACCGCGGACCTGGGCGTGCTGGAGGTGGCCGCCCTCTTCCATGACACAGGCTACGCCAAGGTGTACGAGGGTCATGAGGAAGCCAGTGCGCTGCTTGCCCAACGCTTCCTCGAGCGAATTGGCTGCGCGCAACGGGATATCGCCCGCGTTGCAGCGTGCATCATGAGCACCCGGTACAAGGCCCGACCGAAGAACGTGCTGCAACAGGTGTTGCGCGACGCGGATTCGGCCAAGGCCGGGCAGGCGGACTTCATCGACCGCAGCGCAGCGTTGAAGCGTGAACTGGAGGTGGTGCGCGGAGAACGCATCACCCCCGCGCAATGGCTCGCGGAGAACATCAGCTACCTCGAACAACATCGCTTCCACACGGCCGTAGCGCGTGCCCGCTATGCGCAGCAGAAGAGGCTGAACATGGAGCTGCTGATCGAGCGATCGCGCACTGCGAAAGGACGTCGCGCGCCCCTGACCCATGCCCCGGAGCGCTTCTTCGACCGTGACCTGAGCTGGCTTTCCTTCAACGACCGTGTGCTTCAGGAGGCGATGGATGACACCGTTCCGTTGCTTGAACGGCTCAAATTCCTGGCCATCTATTCGAGCAACCTGGATGAGTTCTACCGGGTGCGTGTGGCCTCGCTCCGCAGCCTCACCGGACTGAAGAAGGTGGACCGTACCGCACTGGAGGTGACCCCGGAGAAACGCGTGGACCGGATCAATCGCAAGGCGCTTGCGCAACAAGAGCGGTTCGGGAAGTTGTACCGCGAGGTGCTGCTGCCTGCCCTGGCCGGGGAGGGCATCCGTTTCCTGCTTCCGCAGGAATTGTCGCGCAAACAAGAACAGCAGGTGCGACACCACTTCACCCAACAGGTGGCCCCCCTGCTGCATACGGCCACCGTGCGTACAGGCAACGCTCCCTTCATCGAGGACCGGAAACTGTATTTCGTCTGCCGCCTGCGGTCGAAGAAGAGCAGTAAACCGCGGCTCGTGGTGGTGAACATCCCGAGCGACGAGATCGGTCGCTTCCTCGTACTCCCCTCCCGCAAGGGTCGCACGGACCTGATCTACCTCGATGATGTGATGCGGCTCTGCCTCGCCGATCTCTTCACAGGATCCAAGATGCTGGACTGCCACGCCATCAAACTATCGCGTGACGCGGAGCTGCATCTGGACGAGGAATACGCCGGGAACGTGAAGGACAAGGTGCGGAAGAGCCTGCGCAAACGCAGCCTGGGTGTTCCCGCCCGCTTCCTTTATGACCGCAGCATGCCTTCCGCCACCCTGCGTGCACTTCGCGGGCTGCTTGGTCTCTCCAAGCAGGACCTGGTGGCCGGGGGGCGCTACCACAACTTCAGCGACCTGATGAAGGTGCCGATCAGCGGGCACCGTGAATTACGCGACCCGCCGCTGAAACCTGTTCCCGATCGGGTGACCCGTGATGGTGCCGCCGTGTTCAAAGCCGCACGAAGCAAAGACCTGCTGTGGCATTTCCCCTATCACGACTTCGGCCATGTGGTGCGCTGGCTGCAACAGGCCGCGCGTGACCGGAGCGTCCGCCACATCGCCATCACCTTGTACCGGGTGGCGGAGGGCTCGGAGGTTTGCACCGCGCTCCTGGACGCATTGCGGCTGGGCAAGCGCGTGACCGTGTTCGTGGAGGTGCAGGCCCGCTTTGACGAGCGCAGCAACCTCTACTGGGGTGAGGCCCTGGAAAAGGCGGGGGCCCGGGTGCTGTACAGCTATGAGAACCTGAAGGTGCATTGCAAGCTGTGCCTGATCGAACGCGTCGAGGGCGGCCGCACGGTCCGCCATGCCTATCTGGGCACGGGCAATTTCAACGAACGGACCTCGCGGATCTATACCGACATGGCGTTGATCACCGCGAAACCGGCGATCACGCGCGAAGTAGCCGAGGTCTTTGCCCATCTGGCCGACCGTCGGCATCGACCGGCGTTGACACACCTGTTGATGGCACCCTTGAACCTGCGCGGTAGTTTGGAACTGCTGATCGACAAGGAGATCGAGAACGCCCGCACCGGAAAGCCCTCCGGCATCCTGTTGAAGCTGAACAGCCTGGAGGACCGCGCGCTGATCCGCAAGCTGTACGACGCGAGCAACGCCGGAGTGCCCGTGCGCCTGATCATCCGCGGCATCTGCTGCCTGGTGCCTGGGGTTGACGACCTAAGCGGTCGGATCGAGGCGATCAGCATCGTGGATCGTTTCCTGGAGCACACCCGCGTGTATGCTTTCGCGAACGGTGGGAAATGGTCGGTGCACCTCTCCTCTGCCGACTGGATGGGGCGCAACCTGGACCGCCGTATCGAAGTGGCGTTCCCGATCTTGGACCCTACCCTTCGGCGGCGCATCCTCGACCTCATGGAGATCCAATGGGCGGACCGCGTGAAAGCCCGGGTGATCGATCTGCGTCAGACGAACCCATACCGGGATAAGGACCGGACCAGCCTGCGCACGCGCGCGCAATCAGCGACGCACCGATATCTGCTCAAGGAGGCAGATGAACGGAAGGGTTAGTGAGGATCGATCGATCCGTTGGATAGGAATGGATGGGAGGGGAGAGCTGCCCTACCTGATTCGTCCCTAGCAGGTCCTGGTGTTCCGAATACCCGCCCTCCGCACTCCCTCCATAGCCTATCGATCAACAAGAGATCGCGTCAACTTCGCAGGTCCACAGCGGAAGGATCATGGGCATCCTTCGAACGATCAGCGCAAAGATGGACCGCTCTTGTGCCGAAGCGGCCAATGCGTATAAGCCGCTTATCAACAGGGTTTTACACGGCCTCGACCTGTTCCCCGATCCGTCGGTCCGTGGAGGTTGTCCGTCGCGTCAATGCCCACCCCCAACGAAAAAGGCGGCCACATGGACCGCCTTTCGTGGAGAATACCGGAGTCGAACCGGTGACCTCTTGCATGCCATGCAAGCGCTCTAGCCAGCTGAGCTAATTCCCCAATATGTCAAATGCTCGAACCGGTGACCTTCCCGCTTTGCCTGCGGGACGCTCCAGCCAGTTGAGCTAATTCCTCATGATGTCAAACCGTTCGGTGAACGGGAGCGCAAATGTAGCAAAACCCGGTTCGCCCACACCTTTGTAGCATGTCATTACCCGGATCCCTGGTCGAATGTCTGGCGAAGCACTTAAGCGACCACCTGGCCCGCCCTGTCGATATCGAGGAGTGCGTCGTTGTAGGGGGAGGTAGCATCAATGATGCTTATCGCTTGGAAACGAACGAAGGGCGGTACTTCGTGAAGGTGAACCAGGCCGACCGCTACCCGAGCTTCTTCGCGGCTGAAGCCGATGGACTTGGCCGGATCGGCGCGACCTCGACCATGCGGGTTCCGAGGGTGATCGCAGTGGGCGAGGACCACGATGACAGCTACCTCCTGCTCGAGTGGATCGCGAGCGGACCCAAGACCCCTGCGTTCTGGTCGGACTTCGGCCGGTCGCTGGCGGCCTTGCATCGGCACACAGCACCCGCCTTCGGCCTCGAGCGTGACAACTACATCGGTACGCTGGTCCAGAGGAACACCGAACACCCAGGCTGGACCGAGTTCTTCGTGCAATGCCGTCTGGAGCCCATGGTGGCCAAGGCACGCGACCGCAAGCGGCTCGGAGGGGGCGATGTGCTGCGGTTCGAGCGGCTCTATGCGCAACTCGATGCGCTGTTCCCGACGGAAGCACCCGCACTGCTGCACGGTGACCTGTGGAACGGCAACTTCATGTGCGGTGCGGACGCGAAACCGGTGCTGATCGATCCGGCCGTGTACCATGGACACCGCGAAATGGACATCGCCATGAGCACGCTCTTCGGGGGCTTCGATCCAGGTTTCATCGCCGCATATGATGATGCCTGGCCGCTCGAGCAAGGTTGGAGGGAGCGCGTTGATCTCTGCAACCTCTACCCGCTCCTTGTTCATGTGAACCTGTTCGGTGGCGGCTATGTGCAACAGGTGCAGGCGGTCCTGAAACGCTTCACCTGATCACTGCAGGACAAGCCGTTCCACTTGAAGTGGCCCGGTCGCATCGCAGGCGACGAGCACGTACAAGCCACGTTGGAGGCCGGCCAGTCCTTCCACTTCTGCTCCCGGCAGCCATCGCATCACCTCCCGACCTGTCGCATCATGAAGTACGAGTGAGGTGATGCCTTCAGGCAGCCCGGTCAGGCTGATCCGATCCGTGGCCGGATTCGGACTGATCGTAAGCCTTCCCGAGGATACCCATCCTTCCACCGCGACGATGGGCCCCCAGTGATAAGAGCCATCCATGTCGACCTGCTTCAACTTGTAGTAGCTCGTTCCGCGGGAGTCGTTCTCATCCCGGTGCATGTAGTTCATCACCTGCTGAACCGTTCCGGCGCCGACCAACCAGCCTACCTCTTCGAAGGCATTCTCCCCTTCCCTCATTCGCCACAGCTCGAACCCTGCATTGTCGTGCTCCGTGACGGTGGTCCATCTCAGGATCACCTCCTGCACGCTGGTGCGTTCCGCCGTGAAGTCCACAAGCTCCACAGGAAGCGGTGCTCCCATGTCCGTGATGTACAACTCCCCATCGTCCGAGATGATCGCTGTATGGCCGAAGGTCCCACCATTCGCCGATATCCGAGGTTCGGCCGCCGGTGCAGCGGGATAGGTGGGAGTCCACACACTTCCCTCGGGATCGTTCATGAGATCACAATCCTCCAATGGTCCGGCGTAGTGGGCTACACCGACATCCGCCTCCACCAGGACGAGCGGATCGGCAGCCGCCACCAGGGCGGCGAACTCCGCCCCTGTGTGGAAGAGCCTGATCGTGGAGGCGCCCGTGAACGGGAGCGAAGTGGTCAGGTGCCAGTTCCGATCCAGATAATACCGTCCGGTGGGACCCTGCCGTATGGCTCCGTTGTTGATGTAGACCTCGAGTTCGACCGTACCCAGGTTCTGGCCGTTGTCATTGAACCTTGCCAACACCTTGCGATCGTGATAGATGTACTGGTCAAGCCCTGATCCAGTACTTTGTGATCGGGTCCGCCGCGACGCATAGATCGAGCTGTTCATTCCATAGCTCAGGGGTGAACTCGTATGCACCGATGTCCGGGGTGGATGGATCTCTCGGGTTGCCTTCAATATCCGTCGTCACCATGGTCTCAACTACGGCCCCAGCATCAGCATGCATGGAACAGGTATGCAGGTCGGCAAGCGGATCGAGATATTGGTCCTCGGTGAAGGAACTGTTCGTGTCCATGCCGGTAGCGCCGCTCAATGCTGCGACCGTGGTATGGGTCGTACCTCCCCAGTCCACGCTCGTAGGAGCTGTGGCGCTATGGTAGATGTTGCGGTCCGAAGCGGATACGCGTCCGGCGCTCAAGCGCACCGTGATCGGGTTGGTGTTGTCCCGGAAGATGTTGTTCCTCAACACGAGCCCTGTTCCAGCCCCGATGCCCACGAGGGCATAATTGCCACCGGAGATCGAATTGTTCAGCACGTGTATGTTCGAGGTCATGGAGGGCAGGTTCAAGCCAGCCCCATTGGTGCTGATGAAGGAATTGTTCACCACAAGGCTGGGCTGCGCGAGCGGGGAAACAAGACTCTGAATGGTGAGACATGCGGTCCATGAGATCACGCGATTGCGACGGACCTCGACCGTGCCCGTGCCGCCGGTGATCTCCATCGCAGCGTAATTGGTGCTGTTCATACCGATCAGCTCATTGCCCATGATCGAGGAAGGCGCATTCCCTGTGTCTGCAAGACGGATGCCTTGGGCGCAGTCCTCAAGGACATTGCCCACGATCTGGACCTCCTCGTCATTCCCGCCGCAATCGATCCGCACGGAGGTGAAGCCACCTTCAAGGCGACAATCGATCAACTCAACCGTTCCTGGTCGGCCGTGCAATCATCCAGGACGACCTGGTGCAAGCCCCATGACGAGTTGGCGACGGAAGTGATCGCACATCGTTCGAATCGGGCATGGGTGGACGGATCGCTCCCCGCAAAACGAACGGCGGCCGCATAATACGTGGAAAGGGGAACACCTTGCCTGGCTATCGTCAGGTACCGGAAGGTCACATGGTCGGCACCTTCCAGCAGCACGACGTGGTTGTCCTCGGCAACTGCGGAAGCATTCGCTCGCAGCATCACGTCCGTGCTGTCACCACTCTGTCCCTCGAAGGTGATCGTGTTGGTCGCATCGTTACCAAGAATGGCCGGCAGCCGCACCTGGTCGTAGTAGTTCCCCGGTTCCACACGGAACAGGACGGGACCACCGATCCCACACCGTTGCATCCGGGCCACAGCCGCCGAGAAGTTCGGCAGATCCGCAGCCAGGGATGGGCCGATGATGTAGGTGCCGCTCAGTGGTGTGCACTGTTCCGGTGTCTCATCGGCACCAATGTCGTATGGGGAAGCGATCGGGTCCGGACGTGCATCCCCATCGTGGTCATCCAGGAACTCGGATAGTACGAGCCCGACCCCGACGCATGGCGATCCAGGCTGAAGGTGCAGATCCGTCGCGGGATCAACGAACATCGGATCATCCGCGAACGAGTTCGCGAAATAACCGCTGCCAGTCTGCAGCGTGGACATGTTGAGGTGGTTCGTACCGGTCCAATAGGCGATGCTACCCGGGCTGTACTTGTACAAGACGTTATGGGAACACTCAGCGTAATCGGCCAGACCGGAATGGAACGCATAACCGCTCCCTGCCAGTGCGGTGGCGATGTTGTTCACGAAGCGCAGGCCCGTGGCCGTGGTGGCTGCCAGTTGGAACGCCTTGCCGTAACCCGCACTAAGGGAGTTGTTGAGGATATGAACGTTGTCAATGCCGCCATTCAATTGGAGCCCACCATCGGTCGTGTAGGTCGAATACCCGACAAGCATGTTGTTGGCGACCAGACCCGGTTCCGGTACCGTGCTGTTGATGTTCGTGAAGCGGGCTGCCCAGCCGCGGGTCAGTCGTACGGCGTTCTTCGTTATTGTGAAGGACGAGGTGATGTCGTTCAGGCTGATGCCGACCGCCCCGGTGTTCACCGGGAAGGGACCTATCGCATTCCCGGATATCGTGAACGTGGAGATCGTCTCACGGATGCTGATCCCATCGAACATGTTCGCGAACACACAGTTTGTGATGGTCAGACGATCATCAGTTCCGTTCGCATCCCAATCAATGCCGGGACCTCCCGAACTGAAGTTGCAATGTTCAACGACGATATCCAGATTGTCATCCGTGTTCGACGCATCGATGGCCTCGGCGTAGTTGTAGCCGTAGGGGCTGCCGTAGGAACCATTGAACCAGATGTGCGAGAAGGTCACATCCTGTGATGGATCGCTGCTGACCGGGAAGGAAACGACCCGGGCATACCTGTTCGTGGAGGTGGCGATCGATCGCCTGAAGCGCATGTGCTCGAACTGCACGTGGTCCATGCCCTCGAAGGAGATCAGGTAGTTGTTGGACGACAGGTTGCTCGCGTTCAAGCTCAGGGTGACCAGGGAGCTGTCGACATTCTGACCTCGGAATGTGATGGTGTTGATCGATGAGCTGCCTGGTATCGGTGGCAGGACCAGCTGCTCGTTGTAGGTGCCATCCTCCACCTCAAAGACCACCGGGCCGCTGATGCCACAGGTGATCATCTTGACGATCGCACCACTGAAGGAGACGAAATCAGCGCCAAGGGAGGTCCCGATCACATACGTTCCGTTCAGCACACTGCAATACTCATCGGTCTCGTCCGCACCGATATCCGGATCGCTCAGGGCCGGACGTGGTCGTACTTCCTGATCGATGTCCTCGATCCCAGTTGCGGCCTGCGTTCCTGTTCCGCCGCATGGCGACCCGCTCTGCAGGTGCAGGTCAAACAACGGGTTGACATACATGGGGTCCATGAACAGGCTGTTCGCATCCATCCCCGTCGTGCCGTTCAGTGAGGCTGAGGAGTTGTGGGCCCCGGACCAAAGCACCGCATTCACCGTTGTGGAATGATAACAATTGTGATCGGAGGCCACGATGTTCCCTGTTGTGCCCACCGTCAGTGCATAGCCCGTACCCGTGTAAAAGCTGTTGTGTTGTACAAGCGGACCGCGGAGTTCCCATTCGATATCGAGGCCGAACCAGACGTACTGTTGTGCAGCGCGTCCACGTAGTTGCTCGTCCCCACGGACATGCTCGTTCCTCCGCTGATGAGCATATTGTTGGAGATCCGGATTGGTGATCCGATGGTGCCGCTGGATCCGGTCAAGGTCAAGCATGCGAACGTGCCCGTGTTGCGGATCTCATTCCTTGCCAACACGATGTCGCCGCTCACATTCAGGACCTGGGTATTCACCGCACTTAAAGTGGAGTACGAGGTATTACCAAGCAGATGGACCATCCCTGATACGCTTTGGACCCACACCCGGGATTGAATGAGATCGTTCCTTCGAAGGTGATCTCGTCGGCCTCTGAGGATGTAGCGGACCAATACAGTCCCAGGTTACCATACTCCACTCTATTGCTCCGGAACTGCATGTTCGTCTGGACCGTATTGTTCAACGCGTGGATCACATTCCGGTCGTTCAAGGTCCCGGTGTAGTTGGTCGGTCCGCGAAGCTTGCAGTGCCGTATGGTGATGTTGGAAGTTGCACCCTCTATGAACACCACATGCCCTAGTTGAAGGGAGCCTGAACGCTGCAAGGTGATGTGCTCCACAGTGATGTATTCTGCGCCGTTCAAACGTAGCAGGCTGTTGTGGCCCAGCCAGGGCAGGGTGTTGTAAGTCACCTCGTTCCAAGTCACCATCGAGCTATCAAGGCTCTGACCCCGGAACGTCACCGTGTTCACCGCTGTTGCACCCGCCACCGCACCAATGGTCGCACGGCCGCTATAGTATCCATCGGTCACCTCGAAGACCACCGGGCCACTGACACCCAGCGTGTTCAGGTCACTTATCGCCGCAGCGAAGGTGGTGTAGTCGCCACCGCCAGCTCCATCGATCGCATAAGTGCCGCTCAATTGGGCCCTCGATACGGCGCACAATGTGGTCGCCAACAACAGGAGGGAGATGCGCTTGCGGATCGACATGTTGCACCGATAGCGGATGCAAGATCCCGCCCACGCATGCGTAGGTCCAGCCCGGATGGGTGAACGTCGCTCCCGGCTGGGTGAACGTCAGAGCAGCTTCAACCGCCCCAGCACCTCCTCCCGGTAGCTGCGCCCGATCGGGAACCAACGCCCACCCACATGCAGGCCGTTGTCGCTCACGGCGGTCACACGGTCCAGGTTCACCGCATGGCTCCGATGCACGCGCACGATCCGTGGGTCGGCGATCCCGTCGAGCACATCCTTCAGCATCCGGGACAGGATGTAATCCCGCGTCGCTGTGCGGACCGTGGTGCAGTTATCATCAGCCTCGAGGTAGAGGAGCTCGTTCACGGCGATGCGGTTCCACTGCCGGCCATCGCGCAGGAAGATCGCTTGATGTCCGTCCGGCGTCATTGCTTGATGAAGCGGGCCGTGCGCACTTTCCCTTCATCATTCCAGCGAAGCAGGTGCAGGCCGGGCGCCAATCCTTCCACGTCGAGGATGGTCAACGTGGTTGATGTACCGCGCAGCACCGCACGACCGTTCGCATCAAGCACTTCGAATGGTCCGCCAGCCGGCATGCCAAGTACGTGCAGGAGGTCACCAGCCGGTATCGGGTAAAGCCGGACACCTTCCTCTTCAACCCGTTCGATATCCGTGCTGATATCGGCCACCACCGTGACGTTCACCAGGTAGCTGCACCCGTTCACGTCCACCACCTCGCAGGAATAGTTCCCGGCCGTGGAAATGCTGATGGTCGGCGTTGTCGCTCCGGTGTTCCACGAATAACTCATGAAGGAAGCGTTGAACCCGAGCTCATAGGGCAGGGCCACGGTGATCGTAGGCGCCTGAACCGCGTTGGTGCTGGCCGTGTACTCATCGGCACCCATGTCGCAAACCGGATTGCCGCGCGCATCGCCATCGATGTCCGCACCCACCACGAAGAAGTACTCGCCCAGGTCATCCATGGCGCAGTTGTTCATGTGCAGGTCCGGCTGGGCGGGAAAGACCGGGTCGATGTCGGTATCACCCGCGCCTTGACCGCCGCTCTGATGCGCGGCCAGCGTGGCATGATCGGTACCGCCCACGCTGCTGAGCGTTGCGCCGGAGGTGAACAGATCGTTGTGATCCTCTGTGGCCACGTTGCCATCCACCTGCACGTTGTAGGCGAGGCCTCCCGTGTGGTTGGCGAAGATGTTGTTGCGGACCAGCGCATCCTGACCATCCGGGAAGTTGCTCAGGTGATAGAACGCGTACGATTGTTCTGGTAAGCCGTTCGCCACCAGCACGCTGTTGTGCACGATCTTCATGTCCCACAGGTTGTAAACGGCCAAGCCCCATACATCACCCGTTCCGTTCACATACACCATGTTGTTGCTGATCATGTTGCCGGTGGAGCTCTGCGTGTTGCCCACCTCGATGCCCGTGCAACCGTTGGTGGCGTAGGCTTGTATGACATTCCGGCGGACCTGGCTCCCGCGATCGAAGTAGGTGGCACGAATGCCCACGTACCAGTTGCCCACCGAGGTGCTGAACGCGTTGTCACCCAGCTGACCGATGCAGTTGTTGAGATAGACACCAGTACCCACCTGATCACGGAACTCGTTCCCCGTGATGATCAGGCCAGCGCTGCGCGCACCGGCGATACCGTAACAATCCAACTGCACCGCGGTGTTGCCGTCAAGGAAGGAGTTGTCGATGATGATGATGTCCTGCGGGTTGTTGTTGGTGTTGATCGCGGCCTGGTCGCAGTGCACGAGGATGCGCTCGAAATAGGCGGAGCCAGAGGGGTTCTCGCTTCCATGGAAGACGCATTGTTCGATGGTCATACCGGCGATCGCATTGAAGAAGTGCACCGCTCGGGCGTAATTGAAGTCGAGAGGTCTGAAGGTGAGCTTCTCGAAGCGCACATCATCCGTGCCGTCAACACGGAAGATGAAATTGTCCGCGCTGCTGCTGGCGTCGAACTCCAGGTTCACGGCCTGTGCTCCGTTGCTGCTGTTGCGGAACCGGATGTTCCCGGGGGTACCCGGCACGGCGCCAAGCTGGTACTGCCCGGTGTAGGTACCCGGCCTGATGTCGAAGGTCACATTGCCGGAAGCACCCTCGCTCATCAGCGCGTCAACCGCTTCCGAGACGGTGGCGAAATCCGGGTCGCTCCCCCCGACAGTGAGGGTGCCGGTGAGCTGCGCCTGACCGAGCAGTGGAGCGAAGGACAATGCGCACAGTGTGGCGAAGTGTTTCATGGGGTGGTGAGTTTGTTCAGGAGTCCTTTGCCTTTCTTCATGAGATCGTTGCCCCCGCTTTGCTGGGGGCTGGTACCCGAGGTTGCGGTAGGTGCCGGTGAATTGACCTGTTCCGCGGCCTTCTCGATCGTTCCGGTCGACTTGCACAGCATGCCGGGCTCGTAACTGCGGATGCGCGCGATGTTGTCCGCATCGGTCCACATCCACACTTCCAGCGCGATGAACCGGTACTGCTCGCCCACCTTCTGCCCGTTCTTCCAGCCGCCACCGAAGCGGCCCACGTGCATGCGCGTGTGCTTGTCCTGCGTCGCGTTCCAGATCTCGATGGCATCCTGCTGACGATGCTTCACCCCCGGATCGGGACAGTACTGTTCGGCATAGGTGCTCCGCCCCCCGAAGGCCGCTGCCACCGCCTTGTTCACGAGATCGGCCCCGTTCGCGGTCAGGCGTGTCGAACTTCCTTCCACATAATGGACAGGCGCCAGCATCCGGATAAGGTAAGCCTCGAACTTCTTGGCATCACCCTCCCGCATGAGCTTGTGCGTGTACATGAACACGTCCATGTCGGTCTCGAAGTCCGGGATGTCCACATCTCCCAGCGCGGCCAGCTCGGCATTGGCCCGTTGCTCCTCGAGCTGATCCCTCATGGTGGGCATGGCCTTCAATTCCTCCTGGGAGAACTTGCGCACGGCACCGTCCTTGCGTTCACGGCTGGTCGCAACGATGTTGTCCTTCCACGGAGCGTCCACAGCGTCGCGGTAGAAGCGCACGTCGATCTTCTCCTGGATGGTCGTGAGGTCGTAGATGCTGGTCTTGGCATCGAACTCGATCTCCACGGGTATGGTGAAGGACTTCGGGGTATGCCAGATGACGCCTTCACCTTCCGGGATGCGCATGTAGTGGAGGTCGCCCACCATGTCCCCAGCCCGCCAGCCCAGGAAATCGAGGTAACGCTCGCGTATCATGGCGAGCATCTCCTCCTTGCTCGGAGCGGGCAGGCCGAAGTATTCGTTCTCCGCCACCTTGAATTCGCGGAAACTGGTACTGGCGCCGTAGTGGTACCGTGCTATCCCCGTGATCTTCACTGTGGCCTTGGGGTACTCGGGCACCTCCGCGCTCCGGGTCACATAGGCCACACGGTCCCACATGTACTGCCCGTGCGCGCTGTGCCACTCCTTCTTGGTCGGGCCTGGCGTCAGCTCCACCTTGAGCACGCCCGGCTTTGTAAGGTCCTTGATGATCTGGGCATCGGAGGGTTGCCCATAGACCGCGATGGCAGCGAGCCCGAAGGCTGCCAGGGAGAGAGCGATACGGATACGCATGACCGTGGGGTATTGCACATCGAACTTCGCTTGGATCCACGACGAACGCCATCTGGATCGGGTGAACGACCGGATGGGATGGGTGAACGTCAAAGCGTCCTGATGCGAGCCATCAGCGCATCGCGATGGGTCTTGCCCACGGGCAGGCGCGATGTCCCCAGCTGCACGTAGCCATCCTCCACCGCCGTGATGCGGCGGGTGTCCACCAGGTAGCTCCGATGGATGCGCAGGTGATGCCTGCTGCTCAGCTTCCGCTCGACCGACGCGAGCGTGCTGGTGATGACAAAGCGCTTAGTGGGCGTCTGCAAAGTCACATAGTTGTCATCGGCTTCGGCATAGAGGATGTCATCGATGGCCAGTTTCGTCAGCCGGCCTTTGTCCCGTATGAAGATGCTGTCGGCGATCACGAAATCAGTTTCGTCGGGGCCTTCCTCCTTTCCCACTGGGGCACTGCCCGCGGCGTAGCGCGCCAACGCGATCTCGATCTGCGCCCGGAGCCGCAATTCATCGAAGGGCTTGAGGATGAATCCTGCAGGCCTTACGGCCTTCACCCGCTCCAGGGTGGCCGTATCGGCATGGCTCGTCACGAAGATGAATGGCACTGGATGCTTCGCGTTCATCCGTTCAGCGAGCTGCACGCCGTCCGCGCCATCGCCCAGGTTGATGTCCAGCAGAACGAGATCGGGCTTCTCGACGGCCATCTCCGCCATGGCATCCAACGCATTGTCGCAGACCGCGCACACCTCGTATTCCATCTCCTCCAGATGACCCCGCAGGTCCTCGGTGATCAGCGGTTCATCCTCGACGATCAGGATCTTGATACGTGCCATGCTAGCGCGCAAGTTCGTACTTGCCGATCTGAAGGACAACCTGCGTACCGGGTGGGCCCTCGACCTCCCATTCGGCCTTGAGCTTCCCGCTGAACGTGCGCACCATGTTCAGACCAAAGCCGCTGCCCTTTGCCGGGGCCTCCGCAGCAGGCATGCCCACGCCATCATCAGCGACCCTCAGGACCAATCGACCGTCCTGCTCCTTCAGCGAGACGGTGAGCGTGCCGGTCCGACCATCGGGCCAGGCGTACTTCAGCGCGTTCGTGATGAGCTCGTTCAGGATCAGCCCGATAGGCACCGCAGTATCCACGTCCAGGGAGATGTCCTGCACATCGATGACCACACGCACGCTGTCATCCTTTCCATAGTTGTTCACCAGACCGCTCACCAATCGCTCGGTGTAGTCATGCATGGGCACCCCGGTGAGATCACCATCGCGGTAGAGGTCCTGGTGGATCAGCGCCATGCTCTTCACCCGTTGGCGACTGTCCTGCACGGCTTCGCGTGCTTTCCCATCGGTTATCCCGCGGCTCTGGATGCTGAGCAAGCTGCTCACCACCTGCAGGTTGTTCTTCACGCGGTGATGGATCTCGCGTAGCAGCAATTCCTTCTCGCGCAGTTGCTCCTCGATGATCGCATTCTTCCTGGCGAGCTCGTGCTCCCCCCTCCGTTTCAAGCGGTAGGCCCTGTATACCAGCAAAGCCACCAATAGCAGCAACCCGGCGCCGATCGCAACGGCCTTGATCGTGAGCGAGCGTCGCTCCAGCACCGCCTTGTTCTGCGCCAGCTCCACATCCTTCTGCTCCGTCTCGTAACGCACCTGCATGTCGGCGATCTGCGCACTGCGCTCAGCATTGAGGAGGCTGTCACGTCGAGCTTTCATGTGCTTGTAATGCACAAGTGCGGAATCGGCTTGTCCCCAATGCTCATAGATGTCCGCCAGGAACTCCTCTCCGTCCGCCAGGGCGGTCGCCGCTCCCACCTCACCTGCGATGCGCATTCCTTCGCGGATGTGCGCGAGCGCGCTATCGCGATCGCCATGCAGGCCCTCCAGGTGACCTAGCGCGTTCAGGATGTTGGCCCGGTACGATCCATCCTCGCCGATCGGATGCCGATCGCGCGCTTCCTTCATGCGCGCCAGTCCCGCTTCGAGATCGCCCTTGACGTAGAGGGCATTGCCGAGGTTCATGCGCACCTGCGCCGCGAAGGCATCCTGCCCTTTGCCGGATAGGATGGCGACCGCGCGCTCGTAGTGGTACACGGCACTGTCGAGTTCGCCATGGTCGTAGTGAACGTTCGCCAGGTTGTTACGCACGTTGGCGATCCATACCGTGTCGCCCACCTCCTGGAATCCGACCAAGGCCTTGTTGAACTCCATCAGCGCGTCGTCGTTCCGGTGTTCCTCCTTGTAGATGGACGCCACGTTGTTATGGGCCATCGCGGTGTACCAAGGGTCATCGCCTCGTTCGAAGGAGCGCAGGGCGAGCAGGTATTCGTTGAGCGCCTTGGCCGGCCGCCCCTGCACCGTGCGGCACAGACCGGTGAAGTTGTGCGCCTTGCCGATCTCCACAGGATCTCCGCTGCGTTGGGCGATGGCGAGGTAGCTCGCGCAGATCACCAGTGCGGTGTCCGGTCGGGTGAACACGGTCTGCCGCAGCATGTCGGTGAGCACCGGGAGCCGCGAGGTGTCGTTCGGCAGGGCATCGGCCACGCGTCGCAGGCTGTCGAGCTGGGCGGGAATGGTGCCCGTAAGTAGCACGCCGCAAGCGACCAGCGAGGTGCGTAACATGGAGCTGGTTCCGGCCAGACAGCCCTTCACGCTCCCTGTATCCGCAGCTCCCGCAACTGGCCCGCGATCCAGCTCCGAGCCTCCTTCTCGTTGTCCGTTACCAGGATCCGGTTCAGCCATGGGTAGTAACTGAAGTACAGCTTCAGCATCATCTCGATCATGTTGGCACGCGTCACAATGGCGATCGCGAGCAGCACGCCGTTCTCCCTATCCTTGGAAAGGTGGTCCACCTGGATCGCACCCAATTCGAAGTCCACATCCTCCGGAATGAGGCTCAACATCGCATGTGGCGATGTCCCCATCAGGGAGCGACGCACCTGCGCCACTTCTCCAAGACCGCTCGTGCTCAGGAAACAGCCCGGCTTGTAAACCACCTCCAGCAGGTCCGGCGCCACGCGATGCAAGGTGGCGATCGTGGTATCCCGTTGTACAGGTGCTGAACTCATCGGATGCAAGGTAAGGTCTCGGAGACCCGGCGTGCACGGCCCACGCTCCGCTCAGTAGGCCAGGTGCACGCTGAGCTGGAGCTGCGTCTTGCGCCACGAGGCGGTGCTCTGGAGCATTGCACCCGCCTGCACACGCACATGCGCACCACACACCCGGCCAAGTGCCGCGTAGGCCCGGTCGCGATCGAAGATCTCCACCGTCCGTCCATCACCGATGTCGCGTTCACCGTTCACGAAAAGTTCGTTGTACAGGGCGAAGTAGGTTGTCTTCGGCGCCATTCGTGGACCTGTGATGGGGATGTTGAGGAAGAGCGCATACCGCACCCTCGTGCGCAGGTCCTGGTCCTGCACCGAACGCTCCTCCAACCGGAAGCGATGGGTCAGGAAGATGCGACCACCTGGATGGTGCGGCAGCAGTGCTTCCTGATAGAAGCGATGCTCTGCGGTGGTGGCACGAGCGGCTCCGGGAACACCGCTGGTGACGTGTGCATAGCCCAGCGTGAAGGTGGCATTGAACCCCTTGGGAAGGTAGGTGATGCCCCCGCGCAACAACAATTGCTCCAGGTCACCGCCCAAGTCCCAGTTCCTGAACTGCACATCACCTTGCAAGCCGAACCTTCCGATGAGCGTATCGACCCGCCAGAAGGCCATGTACCAGGCACCGAGCTTGTCTTCGGCCACCTGTGCACGTGCGGGGAAGGGAAGGGTGAGCAGGAGGATACCGAACATCCGCGCGGCGGCCAGCCACCACCCCCAACGAACACGTAAGCGGTCGATCACTCCTTCAGGGTGTTCTCGACATCACGCATCACCGCAGGGGTGAACAGGTCCTGCGCCTCCACGGCCTTAAGGTTCTCCTCGAGCTGCCCGGTCCGGCTCGCACCCAGGATCACCGTGCTCACGCGCGGGTTCGTCAAACACCAGGCGATCGCGAAGACGGGCAAGGAGAGGCCCATCCCCTCGGCGATGGCTTTCAACCGGTCGACGATGCGGAGGCGCGCTTCGTTCAACTCCCGTTCACGCAGCCAGTCGAGACCGGCCATGCGGAGTCGGGATGAAGCATCACCCTCCAGGCTGTGCTTGCCGGTGAGCACACCACTTGCCAGCGGGCTCCAGATGGTGGTTCCGAGTCCAACGGTGTCGTACAAGGCTGCGAACTCCCGCTCCACCTTGTCCCGATGGAACAGGTTGTACTGTGGCTGTTCCATCACCGGGACGATCAGGTGGTGCCGCTCCGCCACCGCATGGGCCTCGGCGATCCCTTCGGCGCTCCATTCGCTGGTGCCCCAGTACAGGACCTTGCCCTGCATGATCAGCTGGTGCATGGCCCATACCGTTTCACTGATCGGCGTGTTCGGGTCGGGGCGGTGGCAGAAGTAGAGATCGAGGTAGTCCACCTGCAGGCGTTGGAGCGCGGCGTGGCAGGCTTCGACCAGGTGCTTCCGGTGCAACCCGAGCTGGGTGGGCAACTTGCCGCCCGCACCGAAGAAGGCCTTGCTGCTGACGACCCATGTATCACGCGGCCACTCCATCCTCTTGAGGATGCGACCCATCACGCGCTCGCTCTCGCCGCGCGAATAGATCTCGGCATTATCGAAGAAGTTGACCCCATTGTCGTAGGCCAGCTTCATCAGATCCGCCGCGGTATCATCCCCCACCTGCTTCCCGAAGGTGAGCCATGAGCCCAGTGACAGTTCGGATACCTGAAGGCCGGAAGTGCCGAGGCGACGGTAACGCATGGTCATGGTGCGAAGTTCGGCATCACCCCGGGACCGACGCCGATGATCGATTTCACGGTCTTTTCACCCCGCTATCCAGCCCTCTTCATTCCCGCCCTGGACTTTTGTCGCGGTCAAGGAAGTAGGAGTTCGGTTCATTGAGGAACACCGCGATACGATAGGTCGACCGGCGGCAACGGCGCTCGATCGGTTTGGGAGGACCGGATCCTGAACGAAGGTTAGGGGGATCCGATCGGGCGGTGTTCCAAGGACCGCGGAAGAGGGCTCGGGGACGGGCCCTCTTCATTGCTTCCGGTCATTTGGTCCACCCTGCGCATCACACCGCCGATGAGCCTAGATTTGAACATGCGTATCCTGGTCGTGGAGGACGAACCCAAGGTGGCAGCCTTCCTCAAACAAGGGTTGGAGGAAAGTGGCCATCAGGTGATGAGCGCTGTGGACGGCCTCACGGGCAAACGTCTGGCCATCGATGGGACCTTCGACCTGATCATGCTGGACGTGCTCCTTCCCGGCCTGAACGGTGTGGAGGTGTGCAGGGCGATCCGGCAGGCTGGCGACAGCACCCCTATCCTCATGCTCACCGCCCTGGGCACCACAGATGACAAGGTGGCCGGACTGGATGCCGGTGCCGATGATTACCTGGTCAAACCGTTCGAATTCCAGGAGCTGCTTGCTCGGGTGCGCTCCCTGTCGCGGCGTGGTTCCGTGCCTCCCGAGGCCACGGAAACGCTCTCCTACGCGAACCTCGAACTGGACCTGGTGAAGAAGGAGGCCTCCCGCAGCGGACAGCGCATCCAATTGACGGCGAAGGAATACGCCCTGCTCGAACTCTTCATGCGCAACCCGGAACGCCTGCTCTCCCGCGCCCTGATCAGTGAGCGCGTCTGGGATATCGACTTCGATACCGGGACCAATGTGGTGGAGGCCTACATCAAGTTGCTCCGCAAGAAGGTGGATCGTGATTTCGAGCCGAAGCTTATCCACAACCGGGTCGGCATGGGGTACATCCTTACGGACAGACCATGACCATACGCACGCGGCTCGCGGTGCAATTCGTGGTCCTGGCTTCGCTCACCCTTGGTGTGGCCTTCGCCGTGGTGTACCTGCGGGCCGCGGACTTCCGGCAGGACGAATTCCTCAGCCGCCTGCACGACCGCGGCGTGAACGCGGCGAAACTGCTCATCCAGGTGGAACAAGTGGATGACAAGCTCCTCCGCATCATGGAAGGGAAAAGTCCCGTTCGCCTGCCCGAAGAGGAGATCACCATCTTCGATGAGGCCAACGTGGAACTGCTCCACCTGGGCGGGAACGCGGGTCTCATGGCCATCGAACCGGCCATGCTGGACAGCGTTCGCGCCAACGGCAGGGTCAAACGGATGGTCGAGGAACGCGAGATGCTCGCCTTCGAATTCGAAGATGAGGCCCGGCGGTATGTGGTGGTCGCTTCCGGAAGGGACATCTACGGCCGGCGCAAACTGCGGAACCAGGCGCGCGTGATGGTCGCCACCTTCCTCACGGGATTGTTGTTGATGTTCCTCGTTGGTCGCGTGTATGCGCGGCGGGCGCTTTCGCCATTGCAACGCCTGGTCGTGGACCTGCAGGGGATCGGGGCATCGGACCTCGGCAAACGGATCAAGATGGGTGCGGGGTCTGACGAGATCGCTCAACTCGCCGCATCGTTCAACGACCTGTTGGAACGCCTCCAGACCGCCTTCCACGTGCAGAAGAACTTCATCGGCAATGCCTCCCATGAGATGCGCACACCGCTCACGGCGATCTCCGGACAACTGGAGGTGCTGCTGCTCAAGGAACGGACCGGAGAGGAGTACCGCGCCGTGGTGCGTTCCGTGGTGGAGGACATGCAGGCGCTCAACCGGCTGAGCGATCGCCTGCTGCTGATGGCCCAGGCCGAAACGGCTTCCGCGGCCATGACCTTCGCACCGGTGCGGATGGATGAAGTGGTCTGGGCCGCGCGTTCGGAGGCGATGCGGACCGACCCCGCCAACCGGGTGGACGTGATCATTGATGAAGTGGAGGAGGCGGACGACATCACCGTGAAGGGGAATGAAGCGCTGTTGCGTTCGGTCGTCGTGAACCTGTTGGAGAACGCATGCAAGTACTCGAGTGACAACCGGGCGCTCGTATCCTTGAACGGGAGTGGGACCATGGTGCGGTTGGTGGTGGAGGACCACGGTGTAGGGATAGCACCGGAGGACCACGAGCGGATCTTTGAGAACTTCTATCGGGCACGGAACACCGGAGGGGCAAAGGGCCATGGGATCGGCCTTTCATTGGTGAAGCGTGTCGTGGACCTGCATGATGGCGGGATCGAGGTGAGTTCCTCGTTGGGATCCGGGACCACCTTCACCGTTCATCTCCGCAAGGCTGAGACAGCCTGACGATCTTCACTTCTTTTTCCCTCGAAAAGCACAACGTTCATGGCGAAGGGCCACGTATGACGGCCAAAACCATGCACATGTCCACACAGGGAAGGAAGGGAAGGAACAAGAGGCTGGCAATGGCCGCTCTTGTATTGATCGGGTCGTCCGCCGTTGGAAGCACCATCCACCTCCATTTGCAACGCGAGGAACTGGAAGCGGAGATGACCACCGAAAGGAACAACGCTGAACGGGCGCGATCCGGTCAACAACTGATGCAGGTGAAACTGCTTGAGGCGACGGCACTTCTTGAGCGGACGCGCCAGCAAGGTGCCGTCGCACAAGAGACCATCACTGCGATGGAACAGCGGCTGAACGAGACCCTTGCCCGTGCCGAGTCCCTGGAAAGGGCCGCGGACCACAGCTCGCGACGCAACGCCGAACTGGCGGAACTGCGCGAGGCAGCACAACAGCTGCGGGATGAACTGGACCGCGCCCGCGCCAACGAGATCGAGCTCCGTACCACGGCCGATCGCGCCATCGCCGATCGCGATGTCCTGGCCGCACGGCTCGAGCAACGGGAGGCCGCCGCCCTCATGGTGGACAACGCCGGCTTGGATGCGACGAAGGGCAGAAAGGGAAGGCTCACCGTGGTGGCCCGTCGCACCAGGGAGGTACGGATGGCCTTCGATCTTCCAGAAGCGCTGGCCCGCGAAGCGAACTATCGCATCATAGCGCCGGATGGATCGGTGTTCGATGGAGGCGAGCCCGTGGTGTCCACCGGTGGGATACCCGCTGATGCCACTGCGAGCACAAGCGGCATGGCCAGTCCGGTGGCCAAGCATCCCACATCACATGTCGATCTCCGCTTCAGGACCACGGAACGGCTGAAACCAGGCGCGTACCGCGTGGAAGTGCTCTCCGGCTCCGATCACCTGCAGACCCTGCAGCTCAATCTGCGCTGACCTTACGGATCTTCGTCATCGCGCGGAGCGGGTACCCGACAGGTATCCGCTCTGTCCGTTCATGCCGTTGATCAGCCATTTTGCCGATCCGATGCACCGCACTTGTTGAAGGACCGTGGACAAGTCGCACCTGCCGATACAACATGTTGATGTTCGCATCATCTTACTGGAACGTCCGCGCCTCACCTTGGCTTCATCATGTACGATCCCTGCTTCCGCTGCCTGAACCCGACGTGCCCTGAGCAAGGTGCCGTTGCGCTGATCACCTGGCTCCTGCCCGGGAGGGTATCGCCACTGCCCAGTCGGCAGCGGGCGTGATCAACGCTGCGCGGAAGGAACACGAGAGGCCCCGGGGACGGGGCCTCTTCGCGTTCGGTGCCTGGCCATTATCCGATCCAACCTTGATGCAGCGCAAGCCGATAAACGGTGAGCCCGATGAACAGCAGGAAGCCGACCACCGCCATTCCGTTGAACACGCGCCGACCCGTGGTACGCCAAAGTGCAAGCCCGATGAAGCCGAGCACTACGCCGGCGGTGCCGATCGTCTTCGTGACCTGATGATCGGTGAGATCGATGACCAAGGCGACCAACGAGGCCACCACAGCCACCCAATACCACCGTGCGTCGATCGGTCGAGTGTTCGTTGCCGTGTTCATGGTACGAGGTGTATTGGTGAACGGAAGAACAATATACCCTTCATCTCAACACCCGTCCGTCCTCCATCTCGATGTTGCGATGCGTGCGCGCAGCGAAGTCGACATCGTGGGTGACGATGAGCAGGCTGCGCTTGTGCTCGGTGGCGATGTGTTCGAAGATGCTGAAGACGATCTCCGAGTTCTTCTTGTCCAGGTTCCCGGTGGGTTCGTCGCCCATGATGATGAGCGGATCATTGATCAGTGCCCTGGCGATGGCCACGCGCTGCTTCTGGCCGCCACTGAGCTGGTTCGCCATCTTTAAAGCCTGGTCGGCCATGTCCAACTGCCGCAACCGGTCCATGGCATCGGCCTCCACCTCGGCCGCGCTCTTACGACCCAGCTTCAGCCCCGGCAACATCACGTTCCGCAGCACGCTGAACTCCGGCAACAGGTAGTGGAACTGGAACACGAATCCGATCTTCTCGTTCCGGATCCGCGCCAGCCGACCCTTGTCCGCGCCTGCGGTGGCCTCCCCATCGATGAGGACCTCCCCCGTGTAGTCCGTGTCCATGGTGCTCAGGATGTACAGCAGGGTGCTCTTGCCACATCCGCTCTTGCCGGTCACACTGACGAACTCGCCGCGCCTGACCTCAAGCGATACATCCTTCAGGACCGGTACGGTGACCGGGTCATGGAAGGACTTGTTCACCTTCACCACCTCCAGCGCATTGGTGTTGCTCATTTTCCACGAATGATCTCCACGGGATCGACCTCCGCGGCCTTGCGTGCCGGGAACCAACCTGCGACCCAGGTGGTGAGCAATGCGAAGGTGACCGCGATGAGGTAGTACTTGGGGTCGTAATCGATCGGGAAGGTGCTCACCGTAGGTAGCGCCTGGGTGACGAAGGGGATGTTGTCGATGATGTGCTGCATGATGAAGCCGAATAGCAGACCGCCGACCGCACCCACCGCGCCGATGACCATGCTCAGGGCAAGGAAGATGCGGCGCACATCACCACCGCTGAATCCGGTGGCCTTCAAGATCGCGATGGAGTCCAGCTTCTCGTAAATGAGCATGTTCAGGATGTTGTAGATCCCGAAGCCGGAGACCACGAGCAGGACGACGCCCACCGCGTAGCTGATGATGTTGCGTACCTGTGTGCCGGTCTCGAACTGCGCGTTCGCGGTCTCGATGTCCAATGCGTCCACATCAAAGCGCTGCGCCAGTTCCCGCGCCATGGCCGGCGCCTGGCCGATGTCCTTCAGCTTCACATTGATATCCGTCAGGTAGCTCCCGGGCCTACCCAGCAGTTCCTGCACGGTGCGGATGCTGGCGTAGCACTGCACCTTGTCGTAGTCGGCGATCCCGCTCTGGAAAATGCCGGTCACCCGCAGAAGCGCGCGATCACCTACTGCCGTGGTCACCTGCACCACGTCGCCGATGTTCGCCGCCATCATGTCCGCCAGGCCCTTACCCAGCACCACCGCATTGTTGCCGGTGGCCAGGTCACGCGCCTCCCCCTCCACGAGGTAGTCCGCGAACATGTAGTAACGTACCTCCTGCTCCACCTCGATGCCGCTGATCTGCGCGTTGAGGTCCGTGGTTCCCACGTTGAAGAAGACCTGGGCGACCAGCCGCGGCGTGACATCCAGTACCCGTGGATCCTTCTCCAGGGTGCGCATGATGCCCAGCGCATTGCGCAGCTTCTGCAGCTCGCTCTTCGGCTTCACCGAACGGATGAAGTGATGGACGGTGGTGTCCGCGGCATCGTGCTTCTCCCGCCAGGCACGTGCCACCGGCTGCTCCGGAGATGCCTTCAGTTCATTGTATAGCCGGATATGGGGTGTACGGTTCAGGATCAGCCCATCGAGCAGGTCGTTCAAGCCGTTCATGAAGCCGAGCAGCGTCACGAACATGGTGATGCTGAACATCACGCCCACTGCGGCCACGACGCTCTGCTTCAGTTTGGCGCGCAGGATCGTGATCGCGATGCTGATGAGCAGACGCATCCCTATGGCTTATGGATCACGGTCGTACTGTCGATCCCCTCGAGTACCTCCACGCGCTCCAGATCACGCAAGCCGATCCGCACCTCCTGCTTCCGCTCCCCGTCCAAGAGCACCTTGGAGCCGTCCACCAGATAGCTGGCGGGAATGGTCATGGTGCGGTCCTTCCTTTGCAGGACGATGCTGGCCTCGGCCGTGATGTTCGGATAGAGCCTGGGCGGCCGCTCCGCGAAGCGTGCCTCCACGGTGAAGGTGCGTGACCGTGGATCCATCAAGGGGATGATGCGTGTCACTGCCGCACGGAACGTCTCTTCGTAGAGCTCAAGGGTCACCGTCACCTCCTGCCCCACCTGGATGTGCGCGATGTCCTTCTCGTCCACTTCCAGCTCCAGGTAGAGATCATCCGCGCTGCCGAGCACGGCGACCGGCTTCTGAGGTGTTGCTAGTTCTCCCGGTTCCACCAGCAGATCGTACACCACGCCATCGATCAAGCTGGACGGTGTGCGGTCGTCGTTGCCTGCTGCACTGATGGCCGCGTTGTTCCGGGCCACCGCCAGCTCGGTACGCAACCGGTCCCTGGTCTCCTTGATCGCTTTCGCGGCACGCACCACCGCCGCCTTGCTCGTGCGGTAGGCCAGTTCACGCTGCTCCAGCTCCACCTTGCTGCCCACCTGCTGCGACCACAACGCCTTCTGCCGCTCGTAGTTCGCGCTGTCCACAGCGAAGCGGTCCTGCGCCTGCTCCAAGGTGCCCTGCAGCTGCACCAGCACCGGTCCGTTCTCCGAGGCGCTCTCCTCCAGCAGCCGCACCTGAGCCGATGCACTGCGCGCGGATGCGGTGGTGCTCCGATCATCGATCCGGATCAGCGGCGCACCCGCCTTCACCGTATCGCCTTCCCGCACAAAGACCTCGGTGACCTGCCCTGTGGCGACCGGATAGACCTGGTATTGCCCGGCCGCCTTCACCACACCACTGGCATATACGCTCTCGGTGATCGGACCGATGGCGGGCTTGGTGGTCTCGCCATCACCGCCACAACCAGCCAGCATCAGCAGGCACAGGATCGCACACGGTATCGAACGCTTCATGGTACGAAGGTCGGCACAAGCCGCGGCATGCGCGTTGATGATCCATCGCTTGCCGCTCCCTTGTCAACGCGCGATGACCAGCGGCAGGCGGCTACGCTCCGAGCGTACGGACAGGTCGAGCAGATATTCCCCCGCGGGCAGCAGAGGCAGGTCGACCACCCCATCCGAACCCACGACCACCGTGCCGAGCTCAGCTCCATGGACATCGAGGAGACGGGCTGATCGGCCCGGATCGGCTCCCTCCACGCGGATCTGCCGGTCGGCGGGAACAGGAAAGATCCGTACCGCGGGGCGCGTCGTTCCCGCCTGCCGCACACCAACTGGAAGTGTCACGGTCCAAAGCGCCTGATCGTGTTCCAAGGTGCGTTCATTCCCGATAAGGAGACGCCCGGCATCCAGCTGAGCGACCGCCTCGGCCTGCAAGGGACTTACCGTAAGAGGGTGGCGGGTGTTGCTGCCGCCGAAGAACAGATGGCCAACGGGCGACCGCAAGGTCCATAGGAAAGGTGCGGTGCTCTCGCGTGAATGGCCGAGGAGGATGATATCGCCCTGGGCGTTGCGCACCACACCGGTGATCAAGCCCTGTGTATCGAAGGCATCCCGACGCACCGCCACCTGGTCACCGGGCAGCGCAGGAAGAGCGTAGAGGTGCGTGCGTTCATCCACCCAGTTCTTGGTGAATAGGAAGAGCGAATCATCCAGGGCGAGGAAGGCCTCTGCATCCCAATTCGTACCGTCCAGCACCGGGGTGAAGTCACTCTGGTCCGCATACTGGAAACGGATGGTATCCACTACGACCGCGTCGCTCACACCGGAAAGCGCCTCCAGCGGAAAGCGGTACACACGGAGGTCGGTGCGCGCACCGGCGTTGTTGCCGAAGTCACCCACGTAGACCCAGGTGCCATCGGTCGTAACCTCCTCCCAATCCACATTGGAGGCGTTGGTCAGTTCGAGTTCACGCAACACATCACCGCTGACCGTATCCACCTGATAGAGCTTGTTGGGATTGCCACTGTCCAGGCAGATCCAGATCATGCCGTCCACCTGGAGCATACCGCTCACCTCCTGCTGGGGCAGGGGAAGGTCGGTGAGCAACACGGGCATAAGCGGTTGGGCGTGCATCGCCAGTGGCGCGCACGCCAGCAACAACAGCAGGCGCATCCGTTCCATCATCGGTGAAGATCGCGCTTCTTGGCGCACCACCGCACCGCTTTCGCACCTTTGCACGTATGAGCGCCATCAGCAGCAACAAAGCCCCCGAGCCCGTTGGCCATTACCCGCATGCCCGGCGTGTGGGCGACCTGCTCTTCCTGAGCGGCGTGGGTCCGCGTGAGCGCGGCACAAAGAAGATCCCCGGCGTGGAGTTGGATGATGCGGGGAACATCGTGAGCTACGACATCGAGACGCAGGTGCGCAGTGTGTTCCAGAACGTGCGGTGGATCCTGGAGGAGAGCGGCAGCAGCTGGGAGAAGATCGTGGACGTGACGGTGTTCCTCACCAACATGAAGGACGACTTCCCGACATACAACCGCTTGTGGAAGGAGTACTTCGAGAAGGACCCGCCGTGCCGCACGACGCTCGAGATCAACTGCCTGCCAACGCCGATCGCCATCGAGCTGAAGGTGGTGGCAACGATGTGAGGTCGGGAGCGTATGGAGCGCGACCAGGCCCGATCACCGCGTGGCCACCGGCATCTCCTGGCTGTACGATCACCCCGTTCATAGAGGCCACCTTACATCGTGGATGAGAGCGAGAGGAAGAGAAGGGTGACTATGGCAAGGAGCAGACATGCCCAAAGGGCGATGTCCAACAGGCGATCCATCCTGTTGCTGTGTGTCCGTGGTTCCATGGTACCGGGTGGAGCGAGGTGGACGGATCAGCGCGCAGCGCCGATGCAACGGACCGGAGTCGGCCTCAGCGCTCGCTGCTGCGCGAAACTCAGGTTCATTGTTTGATGAACCGGATGGTGCTTCGGCTCTCATTCCTCCGCTCAGACACGGAATAGATGCCCGCGGGAAGATGGCTGATGTCGATCATGGATCGAACGGCACCATTCGCTCCTTGCACAAGCACGACCCGTCCATCATTGGAGTGGACCAGCAGGTCGCCCAGGCTGCCTCCATCTGTACGGCTGACCATGATCTCATCCGAAGCCGGGTTGGGTGAAGAGCGGAGGGTCGTCACATCAGACTCCGCGATACCGGTGAAGTCCCCCATGCGGCCCCAGCGATCCAGCCGAGCTGCGTAGATCGCGTTGTTCTGCCAGTTGAACCAGGTGGCCATCACACCATCATTCCCATCGCTGGTCATGGCGTAGTCGCTGCCGCCATTGGGTCCGAGATCCGGAACGCAGAACCGGGTCGTGTCGCTCCACAGGTTCGATCCGGAACTGGTCACCCTCCCCGCCCGGAAACCTGCCGTACCTCCCTGCTGGTTCACGGTGCTGCACAGCGCCACAATGTGGTCACCATCCTCCGCGGCGATCGCACGCGGGAAGCCGTTCAGGTTGCCGTCGCACTGCATGGCCAGCACACCATCCGCAGCCAGCAATGGGGAACCGTTCGCATCAAAGCGTTGCATGAAGACCTGTCGGCCGCTTCCGGCCGAGGTGCGGTTGTCCGCCCAGAACACCGTGGTCTCGAGAACGGTCTGCACCACGAACGGGTTCTCCTGCACATCGGCCTGCAGGCACACGGGAATGGGCGCGGTGTTGTTGTACAGCACGCCATTCTCATCATAGATGGCCATGCGCAGGTCATAGCTGTTCGCCCAGACCGAGTTCACGCGGGCATTCGGGGCCATGGCGCTGCTCCACTCATAGAAGAGCCCGCCGCTGTTGGCGCTCACCTGGAGCAAGCCGGACCACTGTTCTGCGCCCATGCTGTTCACGCGCATGGCGTACAAGGGCGCTCCTGCACCATTCCCCCAGCGCCGTTCGAACAACAGCCCACCTGCCATGTCGTGTCGCATGAGCCACGGGCCGGCCACTATGGGGTTGTTCAGGCTGGGCACTTCGACCCCCTGCACGGGCATCAGGTTAGTGCCGTCGTTCAGGATCCGTGCGATGTGCACATAGTCCGCAGCCCCGAACGGGTTGGTTCCCCAACCGACGAAAACGCCGTTGAGCACGGGTGCCACACGCGGATAATAGTTGCCTCCGGACGTTCCTCCGCCTGGAAGCGGACCCGGATACGCCAGCAGCGTCGGCTGGGACCAGGCCGCCTCACCCGATCCGTCGTAGGCCATGGCCCTTACCGTATCCCCTGAATTGGGGTCCGCACCGGATATGAAGCAGAGGAAGAGCTTGTCGTCGCTCATACGTGTCGCCCCTATAAAGTTGATGCTGCGCCCCGGTACCTCCTGGATCAACCGCCCATTGGGCTCCCACAGCAGGTTGCCCTGGGCATCCAGGCGCTGACCGAACACGGCGTAGCGGTCATTGGCCAGCCGGTTGTCGCGCCAGAGCACGTACCAGCCAGCCGAACCATCGGCCACGAGGCGCATGTCCTTTTGGTCACTGGCATCGTTGCAGATCACCAGGGGGGCGGCGGGGCTGGTCGGCCATTGAGCGTGAGCGGTCAGGAGCAGGAGGGAGGCTGAAAGGGTAAGGAGTGCGCGCATGATCGGGCTTTTCAGCCGCAAGGTGCATGTGCAACAAGCCCTGTTGCCGTGGCTTCCTATCCAGTGGAGGTGCGGGTGATCCAGTGGTGTGCTACGCCGGCCACGTCCGCTTCAGCTCCGGCCAGCGCCGGCGGCTTACTTCCAGCCTTTCGCCGTCCTTCAGCTCGGCGTGGCCATCATGCAGGCGCACAATGGTGTCCTTGCGCACCAAGGCGCTGCGGTTCAAGCGTAGAAAGCCGAAGGGCGAGAGCATCTCCTCGAACTCCTTCAGCGTGCGGGCCAACAGGTAGCGACGGTCGTGCACCAGGTGCACCCACGTGTAGTTGCGGTCGGCCATGCAGCGCTCCACCTCGGTGGGGGCCACGAAGAAGGTGCGGTCGCCGTGCGGGATGGTGAGCTTGAAGGCCTGGGTCTCCTTCTGCGCGATGTTCTCCAAGAAGTGCTCCTGCACCTTGGCCCTGTCCAGGTCCGCTGCATGGCGCTCGGCGTAGCGTTCCAGCGCAAAGGCCAGCTCATCGGGCTGGGCGGGCTTGGGCAGGTAGTCCAACGCGCTGAAACGGATGGCCTGAATGGCGTAGCGCTGGAAGCCGGTGACGAAGATGACCTCGAAGTCCCAGCGCTTCAGCTCGCGCAGCAGGTCGAAGCCGCTGCCGCCGGGCATCTCCACATCCAGGAAGACCAGCGCGGGCTTCAGATCGTCGATCAGGCGCTGCGCCTCGCTGATGTTCGATGCCTCGCCGATCACCTCCACCTCGGGGTGCGCATCGGCAAGCAGGCTGCGCAGGTAGCTGCGGGCCGCCGGTTCATCATCCACGATCAGCGTTCGGATCATGGTGGAAATTTCGGGAATTGGATCTGTATGGGAACAGCACAGGTAACGCAACGTAGGTAGACCCAGTGGGTCGACGCTACTGGTGCTTCGATCCAGATCTCCGGGAACCCGTGACCTATCCTTCCAGATCAATGATCACCTCGGTCCCCAATGCGCCCCCCGCATCATCCTTCAGGTCATGGATGGTGAAGCGCCCCTTCTGCTGCAAGCGGTGGGTAAGCAGTTGTAGGCGCTCATTGGTGAGCTCCGTACCCAAGGAACGCTGGCCGTTGGGCTTGGTGCCGGCACCCGAACGCCCCCTGCCATTGTCGCGCACCACACAGCGCAACCCGTTCTCCGTGGCGCTGAAGCGGATGCTCAACCGGCGCGGGCCTTCCTTTTGCGCAAGCCCGTGCAACAGGGCGTTCTCCACAAAGGGTTGCACCAGCAGGGCGGGCAGTGCTGCTTCTTCATCGAGCAGTTCGCGATCGGCAACCACTTCGCACTCCAACCCAGGCATCCGTAGCGATTCGAGCTTCACGTACAGGCGCAGGAAGGCCATCTCCTCCTCCACGGTGATGCGGTCGTTCACCGAGTGCTCCAGCACCATGCGCATGAGCTTGCTGAGGCCCTGCAGGTAGGCGAGGGCTTCCTCGTTGCGGCCTTCCTTCACCATGGCCATCGCACTGTTCTGGCAGTTGTGGATGAAGTGGGGGTTGAGCTGGCTGCGCAGGATCTTCAGCTCCAGCAGGTCGTTCATGTGCTGCACCTGGTCGCGCTGGGCCTGCAGTTCGGCGTTGAAGCGCTCCACCTCCTTGGTATGCTTCCCGCGCTGTCGGTAGTTGCGGTACAGCAGCGCCAGCAGCAGCACCAGCCCTGCGGAAATGGCGGCGGCGGCGGTCCAGCGTGCTTTCATCTTGGCCTCGTTGGCACGGCTCAAGGCGTTCTCGGCCTTCAGCAGTGCGTTCTCCTGTTCGGCCTGCTCGGTCTCGAACGTTGCACGCAGGCGCATCAGTTCCTGCTCGGAGGCCTCGCTGCGCAGGCTGTCCTTCAGCGCCATGTGCCGCTGGTAGTGGCCGATCGCCACTTCGCTCTTCCCCTGTTTCACCGCCAGTTCGGCCAGGCTGAGGTGCAGGTCCATCATCAGCTCGGTGCTGCTGCTCTGATCCGCCAAGGCCATTCCTTCGGTGTAGGCGGCCTCTGCTTCCGCGTACTTCTTCATGCCGGTGTTGGCCAGACCGATGCGTTGCAGGATGTACGCCTTGTCGGCCGCGCTGTGGATCGTGTCGTAGTGCGCCAGCGCGCGCTGATAGTAGGGCAGGGCCTTCTCCGGATCGCTTTCCAGGAAGAGATCGCCGCTGTTCTCCTGTACCATGCCGGCACCATAGTGGTTGCTGGTGGCGTGGAACAGTGCGGAGGCTTGCTGATAGTGATCCATCGCGCGGGTCGCCTCACCATCGCTGCGCCAAGCGTTGCCGATCGCCACCAGGCAGTTGCCCTGTGAGTTCCGGCGCCCAAGTTGCTCTTCGATCACCAGCGAACGCTCCAAAAAGGTCCTGGCCCGGCCGTATTCCTTCATCCTGTTGTAGGTGGTCCCGATGGAATAGAGCAGCACGGCCATGCTGGCGCTGTCCGCTGCGAGCGTGGCCTGCTCGAGTGCATCACCGAAGTACTTCAAGGCTGCGGTGCGGTCGCCCTGTTTATCGGCCAGCCATCCCATGTTGCTGAGGGTGATGGAGGTGAAGACCGGGTTACCGATGCGGCGGAAACCCTCCAAAGCAATTTCCAGGTGCTCCGTTGCTTCGGCCATATGCCCTTGCTGGGTCTCCAGCCAGCCCAAATTGTTGTGCGCATCGGCGATGGCCCTTGCGTTGCCAATACGGTTGGCCAGGTCCAGGGCTTGTTCACCGCAGTGGCGGGCGCTGTCGGGGTTGGTGTTGATCAGGTTGAAGCAGAGGCGGGCGAGAGCATCGGCCCGAAGGGTGTCGTTGGTTGCGGTGGCCAGTTCGGTGCGGATGGAAGGCACCAGTGTGGCATCCTGGGCGAGCAGCACGGAACCTCCCATCAATAGAAGAACACCCGTCATCACTGAAGGAGCCAGCCAACCCGCACTTGCCATGGCAGAAAAATAGACCGTCGTATCTGAATCCGCTTCGCTCCACGACCGCTCGATCACCAAACCAACCGCCGGATAAGAACCCTTTCATCGCAAGCACATGCCGCCATTCCTTGCAGAGGCAGATCCTGACACATGCGCCAACGTTACACCTTCGGCCTCTTCGCCCTGTTCGCGACAGCCGCCACCGCACAGACCGGCTGGACCGTGATCCCCAGCGGCACCTCCGCCACGCTCAGAACCATCGAACTGAACACCCTGCCGCATGTCATCGCCGGTGACAACGGCACCCTGATAACCAGTGACGATAATGGTCTGACCTGGACGGCGATCAGCAGCGGCACCGGTCAGCACCTGCGCGCGCAGGCCATCGGCGGGCTCAGCGTGAACTATGTGGTTGGCGACAGCGGCACCTTCTTCGTGAAAGGCGGCGCATCCTCGGTGACCCCTTATGATCTTCCGGACGAGAGCCAGCGCTTGAACGCGGTGGACGATCACACCTCGGTGATCCTCACCGTCGTGGGAGACAGCGGTTACGTGGCGCGTACCGGAGGCGGCAACTTGATCTTGGATCCGATCGAGTCCGGCACAACCGATGACCTGTTCGCGGTGCGCGCCATTCAAGGTGGCGAAGCATTGATCGCTGGTGCCCATGGAACCCTGCTGCGATCCATGGATGAAGGGCTCTCCTATTCTCCACTCACAAGCGGCACGACCGAGGACCTCTTCGCCATAGAGCTGACCGGCGGATCGCCAGCGCTGGTCGTGGGTGCCAACGGAACCATCCTCCGTTCCACCACCAACGGCATCGGCACCACGTGGACCACCGTCCCCAGCCCGGTAAGCGCCGATCTGAACGCCGTGGCGCGCGCCTTCACAGGCATCTGCATCGCAGTAGGCGACGGCGGCACCATCATACGCAGCACGGACAACGGACTCACCTGGCTGGAGCTCGTGAGCAATACCGCCGAGGATCTGTTGGGCATCAGCTTCCGAGGTCCCGACATCTGGGAGGTGGTGGGAGCGAACGGCACCATCCTGCGCAGCACGGACAATGGCGGAAGCGCGGTGGGAATACCTGAGAATGCCATTCCCGCGATCGAGGCATTTCCAAATCCCACGCGCGATCGGGTCGTGCTCCGATGGTCAGCACGCCTGGGTATGGCCGAACTAGAGCTGCTGAGCCTAACCGGGCAAGTGAAGTGGCACGGCCGCACAGCCACGGGGGCTCGAGCGGAGATCGATCTGAGCGGATACCTGCCGGGCGTGTATCTCCTTCGCGCATCAACACCGAACGGAACGACCATGGTGACGAGGATCGTGCGGACCGACTGACGCCATGCGGACCAATGGCCGGGCTCAAACTCGCTTCCGCATCGGCATCACCCTCCCATAGGTGAGCGAGCGCCAGACCCACTCGAATGGCCCGTATTCGAAACGTGCCAGCCACCAACGGCTCCACAGCACCTCCGCCACGAAGACCGCCAAGGCAAGCGCTTCGAACTGCCAGGCGCTCACACGTGTGCCCCAACCCATTCCCACGCCCGTGAACAAGGCCAGTGCGATCATGGTCTGCATCAGGTAATTCGTCAGTGCCATTCGGCCCATTGGAGCGAGTCCAAGAAGTCGTTGCTTCCAACGTTCGTTCATCCACAGCAACGCGAAACCACTGGCAAAGGCGATCGCTAGAGGCACTACGCCGAAGGCATAGCTCACGGCACGCAGCAAGGAGGAGGGTTCCGGCGGGTAGCCAACATGACCTTCCGTCCACCACATGAGCACGGAGCTGGGCAAACCGATGAGCACGCCGCCCACGCAGAGCCGCTTGAACAACGGTGCGTGCGAACGAATATCGGCGAAGAGCCTGCGCCGCGCGACCCATAGCCCGATCAGGAAGAGGCCCAGCACCTTGGGCGGCCGGTTCCCCTCTACCAGGTGCAGGAAACGGAAGGACCACATGTGCGCGTCGGCGTCCATCAATTCACGCCAACCACCGTTGGCCGCGGCGAGCATCGCCGGTACGGTACCGCTACCCAACGCCGCCTCGCGTGCTTCATGCCAGCGGAGCACCGGTGTGACAGGGTCGAACGAGCCATTCGACATCACCACGGCCGCATCGATCGCGATCGGGGACAGGATCAATGCGACTGCCGTGATGAGCAGGGCGCGGTCGCTGAGCTTCCGGAAAAGCGGCAGGACCAAGCCCAGCACCGCGTAGAGGAAGAGGATGTCGCCGGCCCACAGGTAGCGCAGATGTATCCAGCCGATGACGAGCAGGATGAGCATGCGCCGGTAGAAGCGCCATAGTCCATCGCTCCCTTTGCCCAGGAAGAATCCGAAACCGATGCCGAAGAGCATCGAGAAGATCGAGTAGAACTTCCCATCGATCAGCAGGGTATGGAAGGCTTCGAGCGGCGCATCCAGAAAGGAACCGTTCAACACGGCCTGCGCATCATGCGGCATGAAGAGCCAGTACGACAGGACCGCGTAGTTGCTCCATACCACACCGAAGAGGGCGAAGCCACGCAGGGCGTCGAGGAGATCGGTGCGTTGGGTGATAGGGGCGCTCATTCCCCGAAGATGCCGATTCTATCGTTTGAGCACCACTCGACCAGCGCGCTGCATCCCCTCCGCGCGCAGCACCACCATGTACAGCCCTTCTCCCAGCGAGGGAGACAGGTCGATCGGTTGCAACGCACCCAAGCTGTTGATCTGTTCGGTTTGCACGCGCCTGCCGGTCGCATCGAACACCTCGATCACCCCGCGCTTGCCGGTGGTCGACCCATCGAGCATCATGGTCACCCGGTCGCTCGCAGGGTTCGGGTAGAGCCGTAGTTCATCGCCCGTTGCTCCGGATGTGCGATCCTGTTCGTCAGGGATATCACCCAGGCCCGTCACGCAATTGGGATCCGTGATCTGCGCCACCACCACATCGTCGATGAAGTAGTACTCCAAACTGCTACCAGATCCGTTCTGGTAGGCGTTCGGCAGAAAGAGTCCTATCGTGAGGTACTCGAACGGTTCATTGGGAACCACGATGCCGCACACGTTCATCCAGCGCGGAGCACCGAACGGCTCCGCAGCGAGGACCTGGGGTACCAGCTCCGCGACCTGTGTGTACGTTACCGAGAAGGGTGTGGTGGTGAGCAAGGCGCCGAGACCATCGGTGACGCGCTGTCCTCCATACCCCGAAACATGAAAGGAAACGAGGTAGGGCGCTCCGGGAGTGAGCGGCTGCGTCAACCGGGCCTGCATGTACTCGCCATAGTTGGACGGGAACCGCACGTACATGCCCGCCATGCCCTGTCCGCGCCGACTGTTGACCTGTCGATCGCTCGAATAAGGTGTGGCCGGCACTTCCTCACTGGAGTTCCACCGCGCGCAACTGTTGTAGCTATCGGCGGTGCCGGCGCCGGCATGCCACCAGCCCGGCGCGAGCGGCGTACCGTTCACCTCGCTGCCTTGATCGGTGTACACCGGCGCGCATACGCCGCCTTGTTCAATGCCTGGATTGCTGAGAAGCACGGGTCCGAGGCAGGCTTCGTCCACGCAATCATTCGCGGTGAGCGAAGGATCCTGCCAGAGCCCGATATAGCCATAGACTGGTGATGCGTTCGCCCAGCTGTACACGCGACAGTAGTAAGTCTGACCGCTCGCGAGGTTCGTCGGCAGCACGAGGATGTTGCCGCTGCAAGCGATGCTGGTGAGATTTCCCGGCGTGCCGCTGAAGAGTTCCAATGTGAGGTCCGCATCGTGTTGGCCCACAACAATGCGCCCCGGTTGGCTCGTGGCCGTGAACTTGAACCAGATGTCATCATCCGAAACATCGTTCACCTCGCAGTTGGCCGGCGGTTGGCTCTGCGTTGCGCCGTCCGTTTCGAACGCGGCGAACCAGTCGTTGGTGAATGGCAACTGCACAGCGCCCGTCGCTTCGTCGTTGTTCGTGCCGGAGACGTTCACGCGCAGCGCGTAGATGTGGTTGAAGGTGTTTCCCGTGGAGTATGCGCGGAAGAGCACCTGCTGTCCTACGGTCAGCCCGGACAGCGCAAGCGTGTTCTGCCCGCAACCGAGCACCACTGAATCCAGTCCGAGGCTGTCGGTGTAGAAGCCACGGTACGCTTCGATCGTGATGTTCCCTGCGGGCTGACTCTCATCGAAGAGCGGGTTGCTGCGCACGGCCGTGATGGTGTGCGATGCTTGCGTGGCCGTGAAGCGATACCACACGTCATCATCCGGCGTGCCCTGGTTACCGCACATGCGCCCGAAGCTCTGCGACGCCCCGTAGGTCCAATTGTCGGTAGTGATGGGGAAGGTGAACGGCGTGCCTGCTGGCTGCACGACATAAGCTCCAGCAGCTTCATCGTTCGCGGGCTGGTCGAAGTACATCGGAATGAAATTCCCGAGAGCCGTTGCGGTGGTATAAAGCCGGAGGTGATAGGTGGCACCGGGTGTCAGGGAACTGTAGTTCACACGGAAGTTCGTCGGGGCCAGATTGGCCCGGCAGTTCACACTCGTGAGGGCGCCGCATCCGCCTGTGAAAAGCTCTGCCGTGAAGTTCTCCGCGCCGGCCGCGCCCACGAACGCTGCGCTCGTCGAAGTAGGCGTGAAGGTGTACCACAGGTCGTCGTCCGCTGTACCGTTGCACGCGGGAACCGTTGAGCTGCCCAGTGCAGGGAATACGCGGTCGATGTTCGGGTAATCACTCAGTGTGACCGGGGAGAGCGGAAGCGCACCAGCGCAGTCGTCGTTGACGATGGCTGTGAGCGCAAGACGTTTCACAAAGCGGGTGGTCTCGTTCTGGCCACCGGTGTACAGGCGGAAGTGATAGGTGCTACCGACGGTTAACCCAGTGAAGTCCGTTGAGGCGGCGGCCGATGTGCACAGCAAGCTCGTGAGCGAACCGCAGTTGCCGGAGAAGAGCTCCACGCTGCCTGTGACGTTGCTTCCGGGTTCCACCTGCAGGAAGCGCATGGTCACCTTGTCCTGCGGCGCGACGAAACTGTACCACACGTCATCATCCGAGGTCGCCGCCTGACCCGAGCATGCCGGGCTGCTCTGCGTTGCGTAATGGGTGTCGCAATCGGTCCAGGTGATGTCATCCACATTCGACTGCACCGGCAGAGCGACAGCGTTCGCACATTCATCGTTCGACGGCAATTCGCGCACGGTGAAGTGAAGGATGTTCGGGCTGTTGTTCTGCCCCACCGCGAGGTAGTACGTGTTGCCGGGAACGAGCCCAGTGGCCACGGCCGGAGACTGGTTGTGGGCGATGATGCAGGCGAGCGATCCACAGCTGCCGGAATAGACGGAGTAGTAGCCCGCATCGGTGAGGTCGCGCATATACACGGCGGTGGCCGGAGCTACGAAGCTGTACCAGACATCGTAGTTGCTGGCCGTGCAACCGCTCGGCTGCGTGCTGGAACTGGACGCCGCCGTCGGCGCGGTGATCGTCCGTTGCTCATCGTTCGACGCGTCCACATCGATGGGTATCGCGCCCGTGCATTCATCGTTCACCGCGATATCGAACACACCGATCCGGAAGCGCTGACGCACGGTGGCGAGGTTGCTCGCGGTGTATACCCGCACGCGATAGGTCTGGCCTATGGTGAGCCCTGTGAGGATCTCGCGGCCGTTCGTGGAGGCCTTGCAGAGCACTTGTATGGGTGAAGCGCACGTTCCGCTGGTCACCTGTAAGCTCAGACCGCTCCCTGCTACCGTCAGCAGGTGCTGCGTCTTCGTGGCCACGAAGCTGAACCACACATCATCATCGGCATGGCTCTCTGACCCCGGCGTGCATGCATTGCTGCTCATGGTAGCGCCTACGGTACTGCCTTCGGTGGTGGGCTCCAGCATGCTGTGGGCCGGTTGGATCGGGAGGGGAATGGCCCCTGCGCAATCATCATTCCCTGGGGCGCTCACCACGGCCACGTACACATACGACTCATACCAGTTGGTGATGGTCGCATAGGCGCGGAACAGGTAGGAGGTGCCGCCGGTAAGGCCGGTAAGCGCAAGGTGGTTGTTCCCGGTCACGCAGCCGATGCTTGTGAGCGAAACACAAGTGCCACCAAAGGCTTCCACGCGAACCTGTGCGGCCCCGGCGCCGACCCAAACGATGTAGTGCGTACTGGCTGTGGCAGTGAACCGGAACCACACATCCTGATAGCCGCTCCCTGAACATGCAGCTGGTGTGATCGCCGATGCGGCCTCGTTCATGTTCGCCAGCGCCCATTCCGTGTGCGTATTGCCACTGGAAACGGGTACCGGCTGGGCGTTGTCGCAATCGTCGTTGTGGTTCTCCTGGCTGCGCGCGCTCAGGGTCATCAGCACGAGAAGGGAAAGAAAGGCGGTACGCATGGCTCAGGTCTTGTCCGGCCAAGGGACGGCGATCGCACGGGCGATGAAAGCAGAACCGAGGCAGCGGAAGGGGATCGAGGGAACGGTCACCCACGCAGCTCCCGCGCCACCTCCTCCATGCGCCTGCGGCTCACTTCCACACGGGTGCCGTTGTGCAGGCGCACTCGGCCTTCCGCGTCCAGGCCATCCACATGGCGGCGGTTGACGAGCGCGCTCTTGTGCACGCGTATGAAACCGAAAGGCGCGAGCATCTCGTCGTAATCCTTCAACGTTCGAGCACTGACGAGTCGCCGATCATCCACCAGATGGAGCGCCGTGTAGTTGTCGTCGGCCTGGCACCAAGTGATCTCGCTGGGCGCCACGGTATGCGTCCGTCCGCCGTGCGTAAGCGTCAGCTTCAACGCCTGCTCGTCGCGATGCGCCACGTTGGCGAGGAAGTGCTGCTGCACCTCGGTCAGGGAGTGCCCCTGTCGCTCGCGATGACGCTCGATGGCTGCGCGCAGCTCGTCCGCCAGCACGGGTTTCAGCAGGTAATCAAGCGCGCTGAAGCGAATGGCCTGGATAGCATAGTGCGCATGGCCCGTGGTGAAGATCACGTCGAAGTCCCAATTGCCGAGGCGTCGCAGCAGCTCGAAGCCATCGCCGCCTGGCATCTCCACGTCCAGGAAGACGAGGTCCGGCTTCAGCGCGGTGATGGATCGTTCGCCCTCCTCGATGTTGGCCGCCTCATGCACCAGCCTCACCTCGCCGCCTATCTCGGAAAGCCGGGACCGCAAGTGCTCACGGGCCGCGGCCTCGTCGTCGATGAGCAGGGCCTTGATCATGGTAGCAAGTTAGGCGCGCTATTGAAGTCGGGCCTTCAGCCCTCCCAGAAATTCCGGAGTGGCCTGGCCGATGGCAACGCCATCGGCCAGATATGAGGTCGGGCCGTTGGCCCTCCTAAGACGAGGACAGGATATCCATGCTAACCTCCGCACTGGAGGGCTAATGGCCAGATTTCAATTCTTCCCGTCGCGCATCGCCTAGGAACCGTTGAACGCGAGCGACAGGAGGGCTGAAGGCCCGACCTATCCTTCCCGGCGCGCAGCGCCGAGGAATGGCGACGTGCCCGTGATCTAAGGGCTGAAGGCCCGACCTCATACTTCTCGGCGCGAAGCGCAGAGGAATACGTCCAACTCGGACTCCAGGAGGGCTGAAGGCCCGACCTTATCCTTCCCGTCGCGCAGG
>JACJZG010000019.1 GCA_020635715.1 Flavobacteriales bacterium
GTATCGCCTTTGTCACCCGCATCACCTCCAGGGTACCCGTGTGCGCCAGATGCATCGCCGCATGGGGGCCGCTCTCCTTCAACGTGTCCGAGGTGTGTACCGGTGCGCCCATGGCCAGTAGGTTTGCCGTGAATTTCGCACGATCGCCGCTTCCGGACCCCATCCGGGATCAGTACTGGGCAAAACTTCATATTAAGTTAACATTGGACAGGTCCGTGACCGGCCCACGGGCTCAGGACGCGTCCGGGAACACCTGGATGCGGACCTCCTTCTCCACCATGTCCGAGAAGGTGCCCATGTACCGTGTCGAGCGCACGATATGGTTGTCGATCCAATGGTAGTTGCCACCACGAGGTTTGCCGAAGAGGATCCCATGGTACTTGAAACCGTGCTTCGCCAGCCAAGCTTCCGTTACCAGGCGGTGAGCTTCGGTGCGCGAGGTGAAGAAGGTGATGATGTGCCCCTCGTCGTACCACCGGTTGCACGTCTCCAGTGCTCCGTCGAAGAGGGTTGCATCCAGCATACGTTCGGGCTCCTCGTTCGGGATGTCCTCGCAGATGGTGCCATCGATGTCGATGAGGTAGTTCTTCACGCCATCGGGCAGTCCGGGACTGGCTTTCCTTCCATCCACGTACAGTTCGTGCAGTTCAGTGCTCATGGTGATCCGTTGGCACGAAGGTACCCTGCTCACTCTTCATCCGGGTCGGCTTTCCTCCGACGAGTGGGTGCACGCTTCTTATTCGGCACCACCTTCTCACGGAAACGACCGTCCAACGCACCCGCTGCCTTCTGCGCCTCGCGTTTGGCGGCACGCTCGATCGCGTCCTGCTCCTTCCGTCCGATGCGCCGCTTCTTGCCCATGCTCATTGTTCCGCGGCCAGTCGAAGGGCGTCGGCGCGCATCGCGTGTGCCTTCTCCCTGCCGAGGTATCGCTCGATGAGCGCATGGGCGAGGTAGATCAACGGAGTGGCGAGGACGGCGACGACCAGCTTGTAGGTGTATGCGGTGATGACGAGGGCCGTGGCCAGTGGGAAGGGCATGTCGCGCAGCACCCAGAACGCCAGGTAGGTCACCACCACACTGTCGATCAACTGGCTCGCCAACGTGCTGCCCGTGGCACGCAGCCAGATGCGGTCATCACCGGTCACGCGTTTGATACGCCGGAATATGAAGGCGTCCACAAGCTGGCCGATGATGAAGGCCGTGATGGAGCCGATGATGATGTTCATGCTCTGCCCGAAGATGTTCGCAAAGGCGGCCTGCATGTCCGGGACCCCGTGCGCCATGCCGCTGCCTATCCACCACCCCCGATCGGGTGGCATGGCGATGGCGAGGAAGAGCACCAGGAACGCGAACGCGATGATGCCGGCCGTGAGCAGGGTGAGGAAGCGCACACCGCGCACACCGTAATAGTCATTGATCACATCAGTGAGGATGAAGACCAGCGGCCAGGGGAGGACACCCACGCTCAGGATGAACGAAAGATGCGGCTGGCCCAGCAGGGTGAAGTCCGCCTTGGCCACGCCCAGCGCCGTCTCCAACTGGAAGAGCTTCACGCCGATCATCTCCGCGAGCAGGGCGTTCGCGATGAAGCAGCCGGCTAGGACCACGAAGAGGCGGTTGGCTTTGTCGGCCAGCAACGCATGCACCATCGTGGCAAGTTAGCCGACGGCCGTGATCACCCGCACCGCGTCACCCACCCGCACCTGCTCACCGCTCGTCGCGATCGCGTTCATGCCGAAATCCACCTTTGAGGGATCGCCGGCGCGACGGCGGTACTGGGCGAGCGTGGCCAATGGTTCCCGGCCGCGCAGGCCGGTGCGCTGATTGGTGGTCGTGATCACGCATCGGGCACACGGCTTCACTACCTCGAAGCCGGCATCGCCGATCAACACCCTGCGCCATTGGTCCTCCTGGTAAGCCGCACCACCACCGATCACCAGGTTGGGCCGGAAACGGTCCATCGGGACGCGGTCCTCCGGCGCCATGCGTTCGTTCAGGTCATTCAACGATGCCTGCGAGAGGATCAAGTAGGGGAAGCCATCGCTCAGGCTGGTGATGGCCTTCGCATAGGCCGGATCGGTGGGCCGCAGGCTGGCATGGGGCATGTACACGAGCCTGACCGGTGCTCCCAACCGCAGCGCGAACCAGCTGGTGTACGGCTCGGCCTCGAGCACACGTACCTCATCCGCCCACACCTGCACAAGGCAACGCCTTCCTTCCTGCAGTTCCCATGGAAGGTCCAAGGGGTCTCCACCGCGCACATCCCTCACCTGGAAGCCGTGTTCAGCAGGTTCGGTGTGCAGGCAGGCCATTGCCGGGAGTTCCCGTTGCGAGAGGAAGCGTCCGTCCTGATCCACCAGCATCCACCGCCGGTCATGTTGGAGACCCCGGTCGGTGATCAACGCTTCGTTCATCCCGAAGCCGCCGAGCGACTTGATCGGATGGATGTGGATCGAGGCCAGTTGCAGGCTCATCGGCGAACAATGCGCTGCAACACGTCCTGTCCGTTCACCTCGAGGTGAAGCAGGTAGACGCCGGGTGCATCGGGCAACTGGAACGACCAGCTCCCGCCGCGCTGTTCCACGCGCACCGGCACCGCACGCCCGTGCGGGTCGTAGGCCGCCACGTAGCTCACACGATCGGCCCGGTCGTGCACCAGCCGCACCTGCCCATCGAATGTGGGGTTTGGAAGCAGGGTGACACGAGCACTGATCGGTCCGTCCACAACCAGGGGTCCCAACGCGATGGAGTCCGCTGCTATGAGGATCGGGGGTGCATCGCTCTCTGCCAGCATCGTCCGGAAGCTGTCAATCCGGGCAGAGTGGAACGACAACATCTCGGCATTCCAACCGGGCGGCATGGATTGATAATAGACCTCCGCCGTGGCGTGCAGGCCGCCCGTAGCACCGTTCAATGGCACATGGTAGTGGATCACGTCCGTGCCGCTGCCCTCCACGTTCGCGAAGTTCCGGTTGAAGTCGGGGTCCAGGAGCACTGCACCGGCCAGGCGCGTGGTGTCGTAGCTCGGGTGGCTGGACACGAAGCCCAACGGCACCAGTCGGTTGTCCTTCAATGGATCCCTGGCGCGTTCGAGCACCGTGGTCACGTTGCTATTCACGTCGCCCATCACCAGCTCATAGATCTGCACCTCATCGCCGTCGCGGATCACATCATGGTGCGGCTCATAGCCTGCATCATGGCCGATCACCTCATGTGTCGCATCGGTCATTCCGCTGCTGAAGAGCGTGTCGCCGCTCACATCGCGCACCACGAAACGCACGAAGGCCCTGCGCGAGGGATAGCCGCTCGGAAAGCGATGGCCGGCCCGGTTCTCCAAATGCACCGTATAGAATGCCGTGTCCGCGGTGCGGTCCTCGGCTTGTACGAGGACGTTCAAGGTGCGATGCGTCAACAACCGACGGGATCTGGCGATGGTGCTGTCGAATTGTTCCTCGGTGGCCGGTATCGCAAGCTCCTCGCGGTTCGCCTTCATGATCTCCAGCATATGCACGTTCCCGCCGGCAAGGTGGTGCATGCCAAACGGGGTCTGCCCGTTCAGGAATGCATATTCCGCAGCTAGGATCACCGGCCCTTCGATGCGTGGCATATGGCAGGTGTTGCAATGGGTTCCGTTCGCGCTGTACACACTGTTCTTCCACTCGTGGTACGTGGCCTGCTCCACGAATTCGTCACCCGTTAGCTCGCCGTCGAGGTCAACGGTCCCGGTGATCAGGGTGTGACAGCCGGCGCAGACCTTGCTGTTCACGATGTGCTCTCCGAACCCCGGCGTCAAGCCGACGAAGAACTGCATGATGGCCGGGTTGATCTGGTCGTCGAAGTAGGGACCGTAGACGTGCGCGCTGTCAAAGTGCAGCTCGCCACTGAAGAAGTGCCCCGTGGGTCCAGGCTGCTGCATGTGGCAGGCCAGGCAGCTCACCCCATCGCTGGCCAGCACGCTCGTATCCAGCATGGCCAGGGTGAAGGGCGGCCTGCCCGATAGCCGCTCTTCATGCATCGCCAAGGGTGCATGGCAGCTCAGGCACTTGTTGCTCAAGGCATCGGAGTGGCCGGGGTTCACCAGCACCTCGTGGTCCAGTTTGGCGCGGAAGAAGGGATCGCGCGCACTGTTCGCCATCAGGCTGCTGCGCCAGTCGTTCACCACGTTCACATCATTGCCCGTCGCCGGGTCGATGCTCGCCAGGCCGAGCAGGTCACGACCGTGACAGCCCGCGCAGCGGCCGCTGGTCCAGAAGTGATCACTTTGCAGCACCGGCAGCGTATCGTTCGCACTGCGGAAGAGCAGCAGTTCAAGCCGACCATGTGGGCCGCGTACCGGTCGGTTCGCCTCTGTCCACCCGGCAAAGAGCACCACCACCAGGCACAGGGCAAGCACAAGGCGCAGTGACCGCGAATAGCGCATGGCCGAAAGTTAGGAGGTCGGTTGGCCCAAGACCATGGCAAATGCCGACCTTCCCATGAACGCTTATCCGGTCCCGCGGGTTCAGGTATGCGCACACGAGGCGGCGATGACAATGCGTTGTTCATGCACAGGTGCGCTTCTCCTAGACGCGCTACCACCCACGACTACTTTCGCAGCCATGTTCCCGTTGCGCCATGTGATCTTGCTCGTGATCCTCCAGATCCTGCTTACCCGCACTGTCTTTGGCCAGGGCGCACAGCCCTTCGTGGACTATTGGGATGCGAAGACGAAGGTGAAGCGGAGCGAAGGGCTCATGGTCAACGGCCGCGAATGGGGCGAGTGGAAGTTCTACGACCGGCAGGGCCGCCTCGTGGAACAGGCCGAGTTCAAGGGCGGCGAACGCGACGGCCACGTGCAGGTCTTCTACGACAATGGCCAGGTGCAGCACGACGGTTGGTTCAAGCGCGGGGTGGTGGACAGTTTACGCGTGAGCCGCTACGTCGATGGCGACATCATGGAACGGGGCAGCTATGTGCTCGGCCGGAAGACCGGTACCTGGCACTACTATTACCCGGACAGCCTGCCCATGCTGGTGGAGCGCTACGCCGACAGCACCATGACGCTACTGGATGCCTGGGACAAGACCGGCGCCCATACCGTGGTGGATGGCAACGGCACCCTGCGCACCTACTTCACAAGCGGTGCGACCCTGGAGGAAAGCACCTACACCAACGGCGTGAAGGACGGACCCTATACCGAGTACTATCCGGCTGGGAACCCACGCGTGAAAGGCCAGTACCATCTGGGGAAGAAGTCCGGGGCGTGGAACTATTGGTACTCGGACAACAAGTTGGAGAAGAAGGATGGCTTCAAGGATGATCGGCTCGATGGCCGTTACGAGCTCTACTTCCACAACGGGAAGATGAACGTGGAAGGCTGGCACAAGGCGGGCGAGAAGGATAGCACCTGGACCTGGTACACCACGCTCGGCAAGAAGGACCAGGAAGGCCCCTTCAAGGCGGGGCTGCGCCAGGGTGTCTGGAAGTACTGGTACCCGGGCGGGCAGTTGAGCAGTACCGGAGCCTTCGCGGCGGACAAGGAAGAGGGCAACTGGGTCTACTTCTACGAGGGAGGTCAGTTCTGGAAGAAAGGCACCTACAAGCAGGGGATGAAGGATGGCGTGTGGACCACTTGGTACGAGAACGGGCAGAAGCTGCAGGAAGGTCCATACGTCAGTGGCAGGGAGGAAGGTGAATGGAGCAGCTGGTTCGAGACCGGTGCGGACAAGGCCATCGGCACCTTCAGCCAGGGGCGCATGAACGGATTATGGCGCGGTTTCTTCCCCGATGGCCAGCCCGACTTCGAGGGCTACTACAAGGATGACCTGAAGGATGGGGCTTGGAAGCTCTACACCGAGAGCCCGCCGGGCAAGGACATCGGTGGTCGCATCAAGGAACAGGGGAACTACACTGAAGGGCGCAAGAGCGGTCGCTGGGTCACGTACAACATCCACGGCATCGCGGTGGCCGAAGGCGCCTTCGCGAACGGCATGCCCACGGGCAACTGGACCTACTTCGATGATGCCGGCGTGAAGCTGCGGGAGCAGGGCCTGCTGAACGGCGATCCGCATGGGCCCTGCACCGTGTACGACCAGCGCGGGCGGGTGATCCAACAGATGAACTACCGCAATGGCCGCCTGCACGGCACCATGACCATCTACGGCAACGACGGCCGGCCGGTGAAGACCATCGAGTACGAGGATGGTCAGGTGAAGAAGGCACCGCCGCCACCATCGGGCAAGGCGAAGGGTGGTTCGGTGCCCGGGATGCGGTGATCAGGGCACCCGGTCCGCTTCATTGAGCTGGTGGAGCACCGTCAGCCGAGCATTTTCGTGTAGGCGGTTGATCTTCAGGTCGCCATCCCTGCTCAGGTTCATGTCATGTATCTCGGTTCTTTCGATCGTGGTGCTCAACGAAACGGTCATGCTATCCCTTGGGCCGGTGATGGTCACTTCGGTCGGTGTCTCGCGAAGTGGGAGATCAAGGCTGGTCCACTGGCCTTTTTGAAGGATGATCGGCGGTCTTTCAGGCAATTCGATACGTATGGCATCGTCCGTCTTCGAAGTCCGGTCGAACCGAAAGACGTGGACCGTTGAAGGTGGATCTGCGAACAAGGTGCTCCGAGGGACCAATTCTCCGGTAAGCAGATCGAGATCAAAGATCATGGACGCTGTGGTTCTCGGCTGTGCGAAGATGATCGCCGCGCCAACAAGCCCCAAGCCAAAGGTCATGGATGCCACCATGAGCGGGTCGGGATCCACCGGGATCGGTGCGAGCGCTTGGAACCCTCCGGACCGGAGCTCCAGGTGCAGGAATGCCTCTCCCGAGCGGATGTAAGGATGAACGCCGTCGGAAAGTCCCCAGATACTGTCCAGACTGGTATTCAGGTCGCTCTTCATCCTTACAGGTCCGGAGGGCTCTTGCCAGGCCTCTGTTCCATCAGCTCGAAAGCAGTGAGGCTATCCGGCATGTTCAAACGCATCTGAAGGAAGCTGCGATAGATACCTCGCCGAGGCGTTGTTGCGGCCAGTATAGGCGCTTCGATCTCGGATACCATCATAGGTGTTCCCAGCCGATCCGCAGGTACCGCAATATCGACCAGCTCGCCTCGTTCACTCCGCTCCTTGAACTCATTCATGAACTCTTGAAGGACTGATACTATGATGGCCCCATTGCCTTTCAGGACATCCCTGCTCCTTCCTCCCCTGATGGACGCGGGACCTTCGTAGATCCTCGTGTAATGTCCGTTGGAACCGTTGAGGACCTCCGCATGCATCGAGCAGATCGCCACACCGCGCTCCTCGCCCAGTTGAAGGCGGTTCACCTTCAGGAACAGCCGGTCCGCACCAGGTGTGGCGTCCAACTCTTCCCCGAGCGTCCGCTTAATAGCGGTAGCCGGGTTCCCGGGTAGGTAGAGGGATTCCGGACGAGGGCCGGTAGGCGTGCGGATGACACCGATCGGATTGCGCGCGTCAAAGGCGACGAATACCGTATCAGCCCATTTCCCCGGAGGAAGAGCGACCTGGCCTTCGGGGATCACCACCGTTTGGCCGATGCAGCCCAAGGCCCACGAAAGGGAATAAACGAGCAGGATCGAACGCGACATAGGACAAGGCTAACGCTCGTCGCCCGATCTTCCAACGTGGGGGACGCTTCCAACCCTATCGCAATGCATGCTGTTCACCGGGAATGCCTACATTTGCACCGCAAGTCGGCGGAAGAGGGAAGAGGGGACCGCCCCTCTTTTTTGTTCCCGTAGGTAGCGTAAGTCGGTCATGGTCAGCGCAGAACAGGTCCGTAACAGCGTGGAGCAAAGGCTCCAGGGCACCGGTCATTTCCTGGTGGCGGTGGAGCTGCGTCCGGGCAACAAGGTGGTGGTGGAGGTGGACAACGACCGCGCCATCACCCTGCAGGAGCTGGCCGACCTGAACAAGGCCGTTCGCGAGGACCTCGGCGAAGCAGCCGACGACCACGAGCTCCAGTTCAGCAGCCCCGGCATGGGCCGCCCTTTCAAGGTGCAGCGCCAATACCAGAAGCACACCGGCCGCATCGTGCTGGTGGACCTGGCGGACGGCCGCACCCTCGAGGGCAAACTGGAACACTACGACGGGACCACCCTCGGCCTGCGCATCCAACACCCCAGCAAGGTGAAGGGGCGCCTGCCGAAGCTGGATGAGGAGGTCACCAGTATCTCCGCCTCCGACATCCGACACACCAAAGCAAGCATCACATTCAACTGACCGTGCAATGGCCACTGTGAATCTCCTCGAGTCCTTCGGCGAATTCAAGGACAATAAGAACATCGACCGCGTGACGATGATGGGCATCCTGGAGGATGTCTTCCGCGGTGTGGTGAAGAAACGCTTCGGAGAAGAGGCCAAGGTGGACATCATCATCAACCCGGACAAGGGCGACCTCGAGGTGTGGCTCAACCGCATCATCGTGGAGGACGGCTTCAGCGAGGACGACAACCTCGACATCGAACTGAGCGAGGCGCGCAAGATCGAGCCCGACTTCGAGGTGGGCGAGGAGGTGAGCCAGGAGGTGAAGATCGAGGACTTCGGTCGCCGCAACATCCTTTCGCTGAAGCAGAACCTGCAGAGCCGCATCCTCGAGCTGGAGAAGGACCACCTCTACAAGAAGTACGCGGAGCGCGTGGGTGACATCATCACCGGCGAGGTGTACCAGATCTGGAAGCGCGAGACCCTGATCCTGGACGACGAGGGCAACGAGCTGATCATGCCCAAGGACCAGCAGATCAAGACCGACTTCTTCAAGAAGGGCGACAACGTGCGCGCCGTGGTGTGGAAGGTGGAGATGCGCAACAACACGCCCGTCGTCATCCTCAGCCGCACGGCACCGGAGTTCCTGGAGAAGCTGTTCGAGCAGGAGGTGCCCGAGGTGGCCGATGGCCTCATCACCATCAAGCGTATCGTGCGTGAACCCGGTGAACGTGCCAAGGTCGCCGTGGAGAGCTACGACGACCGCATCGATCCGGTGGGTGCGTGCGTGGGCATGAAAGGCAGCCGTATCCACGGCATTGTCCGCGAGCTGCGCAACGAGAACATCGATGTGATCAACTTCACCTCCAACGAGCAGTTGCTCATCCAGCGGGCGTTGAGCCCGGCGAAGGTCGGCGACATCAAGCTGGACCAGGAGCACAAGCGCGCCGAGGTGTACATGAAGCCCGATCAGGTGGCGCTCGCCATCGGCAAGGGCGGTCACAACATCAAGCTCGCGGGCAAGCTCACCGGATTCGACATCGATGTGTACCGCGACACCGATGAGGTGAGCGACGATGTCAGCCTGGACGAGTTCGCCGACGAGATCGATGAATGGATCATCGAGGAATTCAAGAAGATCGGATGTGACACGGCGCGCAACGTGCTCGACCTATCGGTGGAAGAGCTGGTGAAGCGCACCGACCTGGAGGAGGAGACGATCGACGAGGTGCGTCGCATCCTGAAGAAGGAATTGGAGGGTTGATGCGCAGCATCAACCCGCAGGGGCGACGTTCACGTCGCCCCGGTCGTAGGGGCGGATGATCATCCGCCCGGCATTTCGGAAGGCGATGCGGATCGCCGGGAATTTGGAGGAACGTATCGCGATCACCGATCGCACAGAAGGAAAGAGAAGGCAACAGCGTAGGGCATGAGTGAAACGACCGACAAGGGAATGCGTCTGAGCAAGGTGGCCCGGGAATTCAACCAGGGGTTGCACACCGTTGTGGAGTTCTTGGAAGCCAAGGGCCACAAGGTGGAGAGCAACCCCAACACGAAGATCCCGACCGAACTGTACGAACTGCTCCAGGAGGAGTTCGGCACGGACCGCGCCATCAAGGAGCAGAGCATGGCCACCGTGCAGCAACGCCAGGAACGCGAGACGATCTCCCTGGCCAGCGCACCCGCCCCCAAGGAGAAGGAGGCGCCCAAGGCGAAGGAGGAAACACCGGAGCCGCCGCCTGCCCCCGTGGCCAAGGCCGAGCCGGAGAAGCCCGAGGCACCGTCGGATGAGCCGGAGGTGATCAAGGCGCGCGTGACCAAGACCGCCGGCCCTAAGACGGTAGGCAAGATCGACCTCGCGCCCAGGAAGGCGGCCAAAAAGGCCGAGCCCAAGGCGGAGGAGAAGCCCGCAGCAGAGACCTCAGCGCCCGCACCGAAGGCGGAGGAGTCGAAGGCGGCACCCACAACGCCTGCAGAGCCCGCTGCACCCGCCGCACCCGCCGCGCCTGCGGCACCCACCGAGCCGGAGACCATCCGGGTGAACGTGCAGAAGCTGGCCGGTTTGAAGACCCTCGGCAAGATCGAGCTGCCCGTGGAGAAGGAGCGCAAGCCAGCCGAGCGCGATGGCGAACGCGGCCGCCGCAAGCGCATCGTGAAGCCGGGCCCCGTGAATGTGGACCGCGCCGTGCAGGCCGAACAGCGCAGCGCCGCACAGACCGGCCGCCCGGGCGAGCTGGACGAGAACGCCGTTAAGAAGAAGGTGAGCGAGACCCTCGCTCGCCTCACAGGCACCGGCAAGAGCAAGGGTTCGAAGCTGCGCCGTGAGAAGCGCGACGCACGTTACCAGCGCTTCGAGGAGGAGCAGGCCGCACGTGAGCTCGCCGGCCAGACCCTGAAGGTGACCGAATTCGTGACGGCCAGCGAACTGGCGAGCATGATGAACGTGCCCGTCACCGACATCATCAAGGCGTGCTTCGCACTGGGCATGATGGTGAGCATCAACCAGCGCCTCGACGCCGAGACCCTCGCCGTGATCGCGGAGGAGTACGGCTTCAAAGTGGAGTTCGTCGGCGCTGATGTGCAACAGGAGATCCCGCAGGAGGATGATGTGGCCGATCGTGTCAGCGCTCGCCCGCCCATCGTCACCGTCATGGGTCACGTGGACCACGGTAAGACCTCCCTGCTCGACCACATCCGCAAGGCGAACGTGATCGCCGGTGAGGCCGGTGGCATCACCCAGCACATCGGTGCGTACAGCGTGAAGCTCGAGAACGGTAAGCGCATCACCTTCCTGGACACCCCGGGTCACGAGGCCTTCACCGCCATGCGCGCGCGTGGTGCGCAGGTCACCGACATCGCCATCATCGTGATCGCGGCGGACGACAGCGTGATGCCACAGACGCGCGAAGCCATCAACCACGCGCAGGCCGCGGGCGTTCCCATGGTCTTTGCCTTCAACAAGATCGACAAGGAAGGCGCCAACGCGGACAAGATCCGAGAGGAGCTCTCGCAGATGAACATCTTGGTGGAGGAATGGGGCGGCAAGTTCCAGACCCAGGAGATCAGCGCGAAGAAGGGCACCGGCATCGACCAGCTCCTGGAGAAGGTCCTGTTGGAATCCGACCTGCTCGACCTCAAGGCCGATCCGGGCAAGCGTGCCCACGGCGTGGTGATCGAGAGCACCCTGGAGCAGGGCCGCGGTTATGTGACCACCCTCCTGGTGGACGCCGGCACCCTGCGCAAAGGCGATGTGCTCCTTGCCGGACAGTACAGCGGGCGCGTGCGGAACATGTTCAACGAGCGGGGGCAGAGCGTTTCAGAAGCGCCGCCTTCCACACCGGTGTCTATCCTTGGCCTGGACGGTGCGCCCAACGCCGGTGACCAGTTCCACGTGTTCGAGGATGAACGGGATGCCCGTGCCATCGCCACACGCCGCCAGCAACTGCAGCGGGAACAGGGCATCCGTACGCACAAGCACATCACACTGGACGAGATCGGCCGTCGCCTCGCGATCGGCGACTTCAAGGAGCTCAACCTCATCGTCAAGGGGGACGTGGATGGCTCCGTGGAAGCGCTCACCGATTCGTTGCTGAAGCTGAGCACCGAACAGATCAAGGTGAACGTGATCCACCGCGCGGTGGGTCCCATCGCCGAGAGCGACGTACTGCTCGCCACGGCGTCCAACGCCATCATCGTCGGCTTCCAGGTGCGTCCCACGCCGGGTGCGCGCAAGCTGGCCGAGACCGAGGAGATCGACATCCGTCTCTACTCCATCATCTACGCGGCCATCGAGGAGATCAAGCAGGCCATGGAGGGCATGCTCGCCCCGAAGGAGGTGGAGAAGATCACCGGTACCGCCGAGGTGCGCGAGACCTTCCGCATCAGCAAGGTGGGCACCGTGGCCGGTTGCTACGTGCTCGACGGCAAGATCGAACGCAAGAACAAGGTCCGCCTGATCCGCGATGGCATCGTGGTGTACACCGGCGACCTCAACGAGCTCAAGCGTTTCAAGGACGATGTGAAGGAGGTGAGCCACGGCTACGAGTGCGGCCTCTCCATCAAGAACTTCAACGACATCAAGGTCGGCGACGTGGTCGAGGCTTTCACCATCGAAGAGGTGAAGCGGACCTTGGAGGGTTGATCACGAACGAACACGAAGAAGAAAGGCCGGGGATTCCCCGGCCTTTCTCGTTCTCGTCAGCGAGGGCCTCTACCTCGGTCACTCCACCCTCGGCATCTCGATCTCATCCGGCACGATATAGCTGCCCGCGAAGGTGGTCTTCACCTCGTGCAGCAGGTGTTCTGCCTCCAGGCGCGTGCGGCAGTCCCCGACGCGCAGCCTGAAGTTCGGCGCGAGCCAACTCAGGTACACCGGCACATCCGGGTTCTTCTGGAGGAAGGTCCGTTTGGTGGTCTCCGCAGTGGCGCGGTCGCCCAGGAAGATCTGTACCCGATAGCCGTCCGTGCGGTGCTTGTGCTCGCCGTAGGCGGTCAGCAGGCGTTCCACGCCGGGGCCGAAGGTCATGCGCACATCACCTGTGCGCGGGGTCGTATCCTGCTCCAGGGGGAATGACCCGGACGTGACAACGTCCTGCGCTCCAGCGGTCAGGACGCGCAGTCCAAGGACCAGGGCGAGGACGGTGGAGCAGGGCACGGAACGCATGCGGGAGAAGCAGCCAAAAGTAGGCCGAGGTGGCCATGGATGAGCGCGGAGCCGGTCAGTTCCAGAACCCACCTCTATTTAGACCATCTCTAAATAGTGACATCACCATGGCATCCGGAGCAACCGCAGGTCCCGCGTAAGGTCCGCCTTTTATTTTTGCGGCCGGACAAACGGAAGCTTGTCCCCCTAAAATGCTCGGAATGCCGCTTTTAGCAAGGATTTCAGAACGATCAACCGGGCTCCTCCACGCATCCCTCGCCGTCCTTTTCCTGCTGTTCACCACCCTGACCCAGGCCCAGCCTGCGGACAAGGCGTTGTATGATCAAGGGGCCAAGCTCTTCAAAGGGAACTGCGCCAGCTGTCACAAGCCCGACAAGGACATGACCGGCCCGGCGCTGAAAGGTGCCGTTGGTCGCTGGGAAGGGAAGGGCGATATCCACGAGTGGGTCAAGAACAGCTCGGCCTACATCAAGAGCGGCAATTCGTACGCCAAAGAGCTCTTCGATACCTGGAAGGGCAGCGTGATGACGGCGCAGGCCCTCACGAACGAGGAGATCGACGCGGTCCTCTATTATGCGGACAACTACACACCTCCGGTCACGGACAAGCCGAAGGATGGTGCTCCGGTACCCGGTGCACCCCAGGAAACAAGCAACTGGCCCTGGCTGGTGGTCATCGCCCTCCTCCTGCTGGTGGTGGGCCTCAGCCTCTCCGGGGTCAAGAAGAGCCTGACCAACGCGGTGCGCGAAGCGGAAGGCCAGGAGGCGCTGCCCGATCGCACCTTCGGCCAGAACCTGCGCGCCTGGGCGTGGAACAACAAGGCCTTCGCGAGCATCATCGGCCTCTTCATCGTGGTCTTCATCATCCTGAAGCTGTGGGATGCGGCCTTCGTGATCGGCGTGTACGGTGGTGATGAAGTGCCCCACTACAAGCCCGAGCAGCCCATCCTCTTCAACCACACGCTGCACGCAGGCAAGGCCGACAAGGGCAACTTGAACATCGACTGTCAGTACTGCCACAGCAGTGCTTCCAAGAGCAAGCACGCCGGCATCCCCAGCACCAACGTGTGCATGAACTGCCACAAGGCGGTGGATGCAGGCAAGGTGACCGGCACCACGGAGATCGCCAAGATCTACGCCGCCGTGGGTTGGGACCCCGCCAAACAGGAGTACACGGGCCAGCAGGAGCCGGTGCGTTGGACCAAGGTGCACAACCTGCCCGACCACGTCTACTTCAATCACGCCCAGCACGTGGCCGTGGGCAAGTTGGAATGTCAGGAGTGTCATGGTCCCATCGACGAGAAGATGGACGTGGCCGAACAGTGGGCACCGCTCACCATGGGCTGGTGCATCGACTGCCATGCGCAGAAGGAGGTGAAGATGGCCGGCAACGGTTATTACGATGAGGTCATGGCCCGTCTCGAGGACACCGATATGGGTCACGAGGCTTTGAAGGAGTACCTGGAGGACGAGAAGATCAGTGTGAAGGAGCTTGGTGGCTGGGAATGCGCCAAGTGTCACTATTAGACCGATAACACGCGCCGCATGTCGAGCACGAAGCGATATTGGAAGGACCTCGGTGAACTGCACCAGGACCCCGCCTCCTTGGAGGGCCGAGGGAACGAGTTCCCGCAGGACCTCGCCATCGATCAGGTATTGGGTGATGCCTCCATCACCGGGGCGAGCACGGGCCGCCGTGACTTCCTGAAGTTCCTGGGCTTCAGCCTGGGTGCCGCCAGCCTCGCCGCCTGCGAAACGCCGGTGATCAAGTCGATCCCCTACGTCAACAAGCCGGAGGACATCACGCCCGGTGTGGCCAACTGGTACGCGAGCACCTTCTACGATGGGGATGACTACGCGAGCATCCTGGTGAAGACGCGCGAAGGACGACCCATCCACGTGAAGGGCAACCCGCGCTTCGGCATCAACCGCAACCCCGCACTGGCCAAGGGCAGCATCAACGCCCGCATGAACAGTTCGGTGCTCTCGCTCTACGATAGCGCCCGTCTGACGGGTCCGGTCGCCAAGGGTTCGGAGACGCCTGCGACCTGGGCCGATGCCGACAAGGCCATCGCCGCCGGACTCGCCGCAGCGGCAGGCAAGCGCATGGTGCTGCTCAGCAACACCATCATCAGCCCGAGCACACAGGCCGCCATCACGGCGCTGAAGGGGAAGTATCCCACGCTCGAGCACGTCCAGTACGACACGATCAGTTACAGCGGCGTCACGAACGCCAACCTCAAGAGTTTCGGCAAGCGGGTCTTCCCGAGCTACGACTTCACGAAGGCCGATGTGATCGTGAGCGTGGACGCGGACTTCCTCAGCAGCTGGGGCAGCACGAGCGAGACCACCTGGCAGTACGCCAGCCGCCGCAACCCGGACATGCCGATGAACCGGCACTTCCAGTTCGAGGCGCGCATGAGCCTCACGGGTGCCAACGCCGATGTGCGCGTACCGGTGAAGGTGAGCGAGCTGGCCAAGGCCGTCGTGGCCCTGCACGGACACATCAGCGGCAACCCCGCCGGTGCCGATGCGGCCATGCTGAAGGCGACCGAAGGTGCCGCCAAGGCCTTGATGGCCGCGAAGGGCCGCAGCGTGGTGGTAGCGGGCAGCAACAACGAAGGCGTGCAGGTGCTGGTGAACAGCATCAACAGCATGCTGGGCAACTACGGCAGCACGATCGACCTCGACGCGCACACCCACTTCAAGCAAGGTGATGACGCCGCCGTGGCGCAGCTGGTGAAGGACATGAACGCCGGCACGGTGGGCGCCCTGCTCATCGCGGGTGTGAACCCAGCCTACAGCCTGCCGAACGCCGCCGAATTCAAGTCGGGCCTGGCGAAGGTGGGCATGAGCGTGAGCTTCAGCGGCTACGCCGACGAGACCGCCAGCCTCTGCAGCTGGATCACGCCGGACCACCACTACCTGGAGAGCTGGAACGACTTCCACCCGAAGGTGGGGCAGTATGCGCTTGGCCAGCCCGCCATCCGCCCGCTCTTCGACACCCGCCAGTGGCAGGAGAGCCTGCTCACCTGGAGCGGTTCCACCACGAGCTACCACGACCACATCCGCAGCGTATGGGAGGCCAACCTCGGCAGCCGCGGACTGGTCGGTTCCTTCGGCGATACCTGGAACATGGCCGTGCATGACGGTGTGCTCACTGCACCCGTCGCGCCGAGCACCGCACCTGCGGTCTTCGCCGGTGACGTTGCCGCTGCGACGGCGGCTGCGGCCAAAGCCAGCTCGGGCGCCGGTTCCTTCGAACTTTCCCTCTACACCACCGAGGCCATCGGCAGCGGACAGCACGCCAACAACCCGTGGTTGCAGGAGATGCCCGACCCGCTCACGAAGATCACCTGGGACAACTACGTGTGCATGAGCCCGGCCGACGTGAAGGAGCTGGGACTGAACATGTACCTCGGCGAGAAGGCCCCGGCCAGCGTGGTCGTGGTGAAGGTGGGCGATCGCGAGATCAGCCTGCCCGTCGTACCGACGCCTGGTCAGAAACAGGGCACCATCGCCATCGCCCTCGGGTATGGCCGTGGCGAGAACGGCGAACAGGTGGGCCGCGCGGCCTGCGTGACGAACCACAATGGTGAGCTCAAGCCGGTGGGTCGCAACGTGTATCCCTTCACCAGCCTGGTGGATGGCCTGGTGTCCTATGAGGCCCTGAACGTGACGGTGACCCCGAGCGGGACCACTTATCCGGTGGCCATCACCCAGACGCACCTGACGGACATGGACCGTCACAGCGTGGTGAAGGAGACCTCGATCGCCACCTACAAAGCCGGTGACAAGAGCGCCTACAACCACGCTCATGAACTGGGGGTGCATGAGGATGTGAACGGCGACGGCGTGATCGACGCACGCGACCGCAAGCCGGTGGCCGAGTTCGACCTGTGGCAGGAACATCCGGTGGAAGGGGTTGGCCACCGCTGGGGACTGAGCATCGACCTGAACGGTTGCATCGGCTGTGGTGCCTGCATCACCGCCTGCAACAGCGAGAACAACATCCCGGTGGTCGGCAAGGACGAGGTGCGCCGCAGCCGCGAGATGCACTGGCTCCGCGTGGACCGCTACTTCAGCTCCGACATGACCAAGGAGCGCGCCAAGGAGGAGGGCCTGGGCAAGATCGACATGTACCTGCAGATGGAGGTACCGGAGGAGAGCCCGACGGTGATGTTCATGCCGGTGATGTGCCAGCATTGCAATCACGCGCCGTGCGAAACGGTGTGCCCGGTCGCGGCCACCACGCACAGCCTGGAAGGCCTCAACCAGATGGCCTACAACCGATGCATCGGCACACGTTACTGCGCCAACAACTGCCCTTACAAGGTGCGTCGCTTCAACTGGTTCAACTACGTGACCGAGAAGTTCGGCGAGGTGAACCCGGCGTGGGACGACCTGGGCCGCATGGTGCTCAACCCGGACGTGGTGGTGCGCGGTCGCGGTGTGATCGAGAAGTGCAGCATGTGCGTGCAGCAGATCCAGGCGGGCAAGCTCGCGGCCAAGAAGGCCGGCACGCCGGTGAAGGACGGCTCGATCGAGACGGCCTGCAGCGCGGCCTGCGGCACGGGCGCCATCGTCTTCGGCGACCTGAACGACAAGAAGAGCATGGTGCGTGGCCTGGCGGACAGCGACCGCAGCTACCACATGCTGGAGGAGATCGGTGTGAAACCCAACGTGAACTACCTGGTGAAGGTGCGCAACACCGAAGAGGCTGCCGCACACCACGCCTGAGCAACGATAGGACCCTATGCATTCAGAAGCAGCGATCCGAGAACCGCTCATATTGGGTCACAAGACCTACCACGATATCACGCAGGATATCGTCGGTCCGATCGAGAACAAGGCCCCGCGTGGCTGGTACGTCCTCATCACCATCGCGGCGCTCATCGCGCTGTACGGGGTGGGCTGCATCTTCTGGCTCCTGAGCAAGGGGATCGGGGTGTGGGGTCTGAACAAGACCGTTGACTGGGCCTGGGACATCACCAACTTCGTGTGGTGGGTGGGCATCGGTCACGCCGGCACGCTGATCAGCGCGGTGCTGCTGCTCTTCCGCCAGAAGTGGCGCATGGCGGTGAACCGCTCGGCCGAGGCCATGACCATCTTCGCGGTGATCATGGCGGCGATGTTCCCGCTGCTGCACATGGGCCGTCTGTGGCTCGGTTACTGGGTGTTCCCGCTCCCCAACCAGTTCGGATCCCTCTGGGTGAACTTCAACTCGCCCCTCCTTTGGGACGTGTTCGCGATCTCGACCTACTTCAGCGTATCGCTGGTCTTCTGGTACATCGGCCTGATCCCCGACTTCGCGACGATCCGCGACAAGGTGACCAAGCCGGGCATGAAGAAGGTCTACGGCATCCTGAGCTTCGGTTGGAGCGGCAACGCCAAGGCCTGGACGCGCTTCGAGGAGGTGAGCCTGGTGCTGGCCGGTGTGGCCACGCCACTGGTGTTCTCGGTGCACTCCGTGGTGAGCTTCGACTTCGCCACCTCGGTGATCCCCGGCTGGCACACGACCATCTTCCCACCCTACTTCGTGAGCGGTGCGGTCTTCAGCGGCTTCGCGATGGTGCAGACCCTGCTGCTGGTGATGCGCAAGGTGATGCACCTGGAGAACTACATCACCGTGAAGCACGTGGAGTACATGAACATCGTGATCATCGTCACGGGTTCCATCGTGGGTGTGGCCTACATCACCGAGCTCTTCATCAGCTGGTACAGCGGGGTGGAGTATGAGAGCTATGCCTTCATCAACCGCGCCACCGGTCCTTACTGGTGGAGCTACTGGGCGATGATGACCTGCAACGTGGTGAGCCCGCAGGTGTTCTGGTTCCGCAACCTGCGCCGCAACCTGGCCTTCACCTTCTTCATGAGCATCATCGTGAACATCGGCATGTGGTTCGAGCGTTTCGTGATCATCGTGACCAGCCTGCACCGCGACTACCTGCCGAGCAGCTGGAACATGTTCCACCCGACCTGGGCGGACGCCGGCCTCTTCCTGGGCACCATCGGCATCTTCTTCACCCTCTACCTGCTCTTTGCCCGCTACTTCCCGGTACTGGCGCTGAACGAGGTGAAGTCCATCCTGAAGGTCAGCGGCGAGAGTTATAAGAAGGAGGCCGCCAAACACCATCACCACTGAGCACCATGGCGAACAAGGTCATCTACGCCGTTTACGAGGATCCCGAACTGCTGAAGGACGGGGCGCGCAAGCTGGTGTCCCATGGCGTCAAGGTGAAGGACACCTGGTCGCCCTTCCCGATCCACGGCATCGATCCCATCATCGGGGTGAAGCGCACCCGCCTGGCCATCGCGGCCTTCATGTTCGGCATCACGGGCACCTGTCTGGCGCTGCTGGGCATCTGGTACATGAACATCTTCGACTGGCCGATGAACATCGGGGGCAAGCCGAGCCAGGCCATGTACAAGAACCTGCCGGCCTTCATTCCGGTCACCTTCGAGTTCACCGTGCTGTGCGCCGCGCATGGCATGTCCATCACCTACCTGATCCGCAACAAGACCCTGCCCGGCATGCCGGCCCGCAACCCGGACCCGCGCAGCACGGACGACAAGTTCATCATCGAAGTGCGCACCGCTGACAACCACGGCCACAGCGCCGAGGCCATCACCAGCTTGTTGCGCGAGACCCCGGTGTTCGAGATCAACGAACGCCAGTACTGAGCCATGAGCACGATCCAACGGAACCCGGTCATGACCCTCGGCGCCCTGTCGCTGATGGTAGTGGGCATGGCCTCCTGTGGTGGCGACCCCAACAGCCCCGGTGTGGAGTACATGCCGGACATGTACCGCAGCCCGGCCGTGGAGGCCTATGTGGACTACGGTCAGGACCCTTACTACTTCACGGAGGACAAGGCTCGCGCGCAACGTGAGCGGCCCAGCGCGATGCTGCCCCCGGCGGGCACCATCGCCTTCGCCGAGGATGCATCCAAGGCAGCTTACAGCATGCCTTACCCGTACGCCAACGACAACGATGGCTACGAGGCGGCCGGTCTGGAGCTGCGCAGTCCCATCGCGATGACGGAGGCCACCGTGGAGCAGGGCAAGGAGCTCTATGTCCGTTTCTGCGATCACTGCCACGGCGACAAGGGTGATGGCGATGGTCCGGTGGTGAACAACGGCGGGCACCCGCCTCCCGGTGCCTATTCCGGTGCGTTGAAGGACCTGCCGGAAGGCAAGATCTTCCACGTGATCACCTACGGCAAGGGCATGATGGGCTCCCACGCCTCGCAGTTGAACAAGGAGGAACGCTGGCTGGTGGTGCAGTACGTGAAGTACCTGCAGAACGGCGGCAAGATGACGCGGGATGGGGTGGTGGCGTCTACGACCCCGGCAGCGAACTGAACCAGGACGACAACGGTAAAGCAGCGATGAACTTCACCATTAGCAATCGGGCACGCAGCATCTCCCTCGGATTGATCATCCTGGGCGCAGTGGCCGCCGTGGTCGGCATCCTTGGCGATCATACCGATCACCACCAACGCACCTGGGCCTCTCTGTTGGTGAACGGCTTCTTCTTCTTCGGTATCGGCCTGGGCGCACTGTTCTTCTTCGCCCTGCAGAATGCCACCGAGACCGCATGGAGCGTGATGGTGAAGCGGGTGTTCGAGGGCCTGTTCAGCTACCTGAAGTGGGGCTGGATCCCGTTGGTGATCGTCTTCATCGGCGGCAGCCTGCACCTGAACCACGTGTACCATTGGATGGACCACAGCCTCTACCATCCGTACGTGGTCGGCGAAGGCCACGAAGCGCACTTCGTGGATGAAGCCGTGCAGGGGGCGGTGGCCAACCCGAACTACGACAGCATCATGGCGGGCAAGAAGGCCTTCCTGAACATCCCCTTCTTCTGGATCCGCACCATCGCCTACATCGCCACCTTCGTGTTCTTTGCCGGTTGGTTCCGGAAGCAGAGCCTGCAGATGGACAAGGAGTCGGGCGAGAGCCTGGTGAAGCGCATGCTGCTCAACTACAAGCGGAGCGCGCTCTTCCTGGTGTTCTTCGCGGTCTTCAGCAGCACCCTGGCCTGGGACTGGATCATGAGCATCGATGCGCACTGGTTCAGCACCCTCTTCGGTTGGTACACCTTCGCCGGCATGTGGGTGAGCGCGATGATCTCGGCGGTGATCCTGGTGCTCTACCTGAAGCGCAAGGGCTACCTGCCGCAGGTGAACAACAGCCACATCCACGACATGGGCAAGTGGGTGTTCGCCATCAGCTTCCTGTGGACCTACCTCTACTTCTCCCAGTTCATGCTGATCTGGTATGCGAACATCCCCGAGGAGGTGACGTACTTCCAACAGCGGATCGACCACCACCCGGCGCTCATGTGGGGCACCTTCTTCATCAACTTCGCCGTACCCATGGTGATCCTGATGAGCCGTGACGCCAAGCGCAACCCACGTTTCCTGATCGGTGTGGGCAGTGTTATCTTCATCGGCCACTGGTTGGACGTGAACATGATGGTGATGCCCGGCAGCCTGGGGCACCACTTCCACGGCATCGGGCTCCTGGAGGTGGGCATGTTCCTGGCTTTCCTGGGCCTCTTCATCAACACGGTGCTGCGTGCGCTCACGAAGGCTCCGCTCACCGTGGTGAACCACCCCTACCTAGACGAAAGCGTACATCACCAGATCTGATGCTGGACCTGCTCCCATACCTGATCGCTGCGGTGGCCGCCTGGGCCGGGCTGCAGGTATGGCAGGTGCGCCGCCTCACGATGCGCTACGAACAGCTCCGTTGCCGCAACATTGAACAAGACAGCCCGGAAGGGTTGATATCGAACGACCGATGACCAAGTTGTTGATCCTGATCGTCGTGGTGCTGGGCATCCTTGCGGTGGCGCAGCTCGCCCGCGTGTACGAACTCACCTCGAAGTTGCGGGGCAAGCGGGAGGAGGACATCTCCGAAGGGGACAACCGCTTCAATGCCCGCATGATGTGGCTGTTCCTGCCCGTGTACTTCGGCTTCTTCATCTGGCTGGTATCCGCCTACGGCGACAAGATGCTGCCGGTGGCGGCCAGCGAACATGGCGCCGCGACCGATGCCCTGCTCAACTTCAACTGGTGGATCCTGATCATCGTGTTCGTCCTCACCAACGTGCTCCTCTTCTGGTTCGCTGGCAAGTATGTGTACAGCAAGGACCGTCGAGCCTTCTGGCAGCCGCACAACAACAAGTTGGAACTGCTCTGGACCGTGGTGCCGGCAGCGGTGCTTGCGGTGATCATCATCTATGGATTGAACACCTGGGCCGACATCACCTCACCCGCGTCCCCCGATGCAGTGAAGGTGGAGCTCTACGCCCGCCAGTTCGACTGGACCGCCCGTTATCCCGGCGAGGACGGTGAGCTCGGCGCGACCGATGTCCGGTTGATCAACGGCACCAACCCGCTTGGCATCGTCACCCGGGAGAGCATTGATACGCGGTTGGCGGAGATGGATGCGGAGATCGCCTCTGGAGACAGCCTGCTGGCCCATGCGGTGCTTTCCGCAACGAAACACGAGGAGCTCACCGAACAGGTGGCCAGACTGCGCCGCCACAAGCAGCGGGTGATCAACCTGCGCACGGTGATGGAGCATGACATCGCGGAGAAGGGTGTTGCCAGCCCTTACCTGCACGGTGCGGATGATGTGGTGATCAAGGAGTTCCACCTGCCGGTGCACCAGGAGGTGAAGGTGATGATCCGCAGCCAGGACGTGATCCACAGCGCCTACATCCCGCACCTGCGCGCCCAGATGAACGCGGTTCCGGGCATGACCACCACCATCAAAATGACCCCGACGATCACCACGGACAGCATGCGGATGGTGATGAAGAACGATGCATTCGACTTCATCCTCCTGTGCAACAAGATCTGTGGCGCATCACACTACAACATGCAGATGCCGCTGGTGGTGACCGATGCCGCTGCGCACGAGGCATGGTATGCCGAGGCGATGAAGAAACCGTTCCAGGCGCCGCCCGCCGCTCCTGAGCCACCTGTCGTACCGGCCACGGATAGCACGGCTACTCCGGTCATGACGAACACGGTGGCTGAAGCTCAGGCGACGCACTGAACAGAAAGGAATTGACGACCATGGGTGCAACAACCGCACACGCCGCCGGCCACGGGCACGAGGCGCATCACCACGAGGAGAGCTTCATCTCGAAGTACATCTTCTCGCATGATCACAAGATGATCAGCAAGCAGTTCCTCGTCACCGCCATCTTCATGGCTTGGGTGGCGGTGATCATGTCGCTGATCTTCCGTCTGCAGCTGGCCTGGCCGGGCGAGGGCTTCGCGTTCACGAACTTCTTCCTGGGTGACAAGTGGGCCCCGGGTGGAGTCCTCGATCCGAACATGTATCTGGCGCTGGTCACGATCCACGGCACCATCATGGTGTTCTTCGTGCTCACCGGCGGATTGTCGGGGACCTTCGCGAACCTGTTGATCCCCTTGCAGCTCGGGGCGCGGGACATGGCCAGCGGCTTCATCAACATGCTGAGCTATTGGTTCTTCTTCCTGAGCAGCGTGGTGATGCTCGCTTCGCTCTTCGTGGAAGGTGGTCCCGCCTCCTCCGGCTGGACGGTTTACCCGCCCTTGAGCGCATTGCCCAAGGCCATTCCCGGATCGGGCGCGGGCATGACGCTCTGGCTCGTGAGCATGACGCTCTTCATCGCCAGTTCGTTGATGGGCGGCCTGAACTACGTGGTGACGGTCCTCAACCTGCGCACCAAGGGCATGAAGATGACGCGCATGCCGCTGACCATGTGGGCGATCTTCCTGACGGCGGTGATCGGCATCCTGAGCTTCCCGGTGCTGTTGAGCGCGGCCCTGCTGTTGCTGCTGGACCGCTCGCTGGGCACCAGCTTCTACCTGAGCGACATCTACATCGCTGGCGAAGCGCTGGACAATACCGGCGGCAGCCCCATCCTGTTCCAGCATCTGTTCTGGTTCCTTGGGCACCCCGAGGTGTACATCGTGATCCTGCCCGCCTTCGGCATCACCTCGGAGATCATCGCGACCAATGCGCGCAAGCCCATCTTCGGCTACCGCGCCATGATCGGCTCATTGATCGCCATCGCCTTCCTCAGCTTCATCGTGTGGGGGCACCACATGTTCGTCACCGGCATGAACCCCTTCCTCGGCAGCGTGTTCGTGTTCACCACCCTGCTCATCGCCATCCCCTCGGCGGTGAAGGTGTTCAACTACATCACCACCCTGTGGCGCGGCAACATCGTCTTCACCCCGGCCATGCTGTTCAGCACCGGGCTGGTGGCCACCTTCATCGCAGGCGGCCTCACGGGGATCATCCTTGCGGACAGCGCGCTGGACATCAACATCCACGACACCTACTTCGTGATCGCCCACTTCCACATCGTGATGGGCATGAGCGCCATCTTCGGCATGTTCGCGGGCATCTATCACTGGTTCCCGAAGATGTACGGGAAGATGATGAACACCAAGTTGGGCTACGCGCACTTCTGGGTGACCTTCGTGTGCGCCTTCGGGGTCTTCTTCCCGATGCACTTCATCGGTCTGGCCGGTGCACCTCGTCGCTATTACAGCTACAGCGAATTCCCCATGTTCGACGGTGTGGTGGACCTGAACGTGCTGGTCACGGTCTTCGCCATCATCGGTGGCCTGGCCCAGGTGATCTTCACCTACAACTTCTTCTACAGCATCTACCGCGGCCCGAAGGCGGTCCAGAACCCCTGGAAGAGCAATACGCTGGAGTGGACCACCCCGGTGGAACACATCCACGGCAACTGGCCGGGTCCCATCCCGGTGGTGTACCGCTGGCCCTACGATTACAGCAAGCCTGGCAAGGCGGAGGACTGGGTGAGCCAGATCACACCGCTGGAGGACGGCGAGGAGGAGCATTGATCCACTGCTTCCTTGCATCGGCAAGGCATTGGAATGTCCGCATCTTTGGGTGCGGACATTCTTGTTATGCGGGTCATCGTTCTTCTGTTCATGCTCGGTGTGTTGGGCACCGCGCGCGCGCAGCTGTTGGACAGCATCGCCTTGTTCGCGCGGGAGCCGGCCCGGCCGATCGTGCGGCTTGACCTGAAGGGTTCCTTCGTGAGCAACCACAACGTGCGGATCGCCGGGATCAAGCTCGGACTGGAGCATGCGCGTCGCTTCCAGTACGGTGTGGGCTACAACTTCCTGTTCACGCGTGTGGAGCGGGACCGGTTCATTCCCGGCATCGGAACCAGGTCCTCAAGGCTGCGGCTCGGGTACTTGAGCGCGTACGTGGACTATGCCTTCTACCAGCGCGGGCCATGGGAGGTGCGGATCCCGGTGCAGGTGGGCGTGGGGCGTGGCTCGATCGTGTATGACGACCTTGCCGGTGAGAAGCAGACCCTTTTCCGCAGCGGTCTGATCACCTATGAACCGGGCATGACGGTGCAGTACCGCTTCCTTACCTATTTCGGTGTGGGCGCTGGCTGGGGTTTCCGGTTGGTGATGCGTACCCGACACAGCCTGGACGAACGGCTGACGGCGCCGGTCTATATGCTGGGCCTGCGGATCTTCTTCGAGGACCTCTATAAGGACTTCGCGCGTGGCAGGGAATGATGAGCCCGGCATCGCCTCCCGGTTACCTTTGAGCACATGTCCGACGGCTTCGATGTAAGGAACGAGCAGCGCTCCGCCTCCGACAAGGAGATGGAGCAGGTGCTCCGTCCTCGGAAGTTCGGTGAGTTCGCGGGGCAGAAGGCCGTGACGGACAACCTCAAGGTCTTCGTGCAGGCGGCGAAGCAACGCGGCGAGGCCTTGGACCACGTGCTGCTGCATGGCCCGCCCGGCCTTGGCAAGACCACCCTGGCCAACATCGTGGCGCAGGAAATGGGCGTGGGCATCCGCATCACCAGCGGTCCGGTGCTTGACAAGCCCGCCGACCTGGCCGGCCTGCTCACGAACCTGGAGCCGCACGACGTCCTCTTCATTGACGAGATCCACCGGCTGACGCCCGTGATCGAGGAGTACCTCTACAGCGCGATGGAGGACTACCGGATCGACCTCGTGATCGACGCCGGGCCCAACGCGCGTACCGTGCAGATCGCGTTGAACCCCTTCACGCTGGTGGGTGCCACCACACGAAGTGGCCTCCTTACGGCACCGTTGCGCGCGCGTTTCGGGATCAATAGCCGCCTGGACTACTATGACGCGGCCACGCTCCAGGGCATCATCCAACGCAGCGCAGGCCTGCTGAACGTGCCGATCGCCGATGAAGCAGCGGAGGAGATCGCGCGGCGGAGCAGAGGTACCCCGCGCATCGCCAATGCGCTCCTGCGACGTGTGCGCGACTTCGCCCAGATCCAGGGCGATGGAACGATCGACCTCGGCATCGCCCAGTACGCGCTCAAGGCCCTGAACGTGGATGCGCACGGGCTCGACGAGATGGACAACCGGATCCTAGGAGCCATCATCGACAAGTTCAGTGGCGGGCCGGTGGGCCTCAATACGGTGGCCACGGCGGTGGGCGAGGAGGCCGGCACGATCGAGGAGGTGTATGAACCCTTCCTGATCATGGAGGGTTACCTGCAGCGGACTCCGCGCGGCAGGCAGGCCACGGAGCGGGCCTACAAGCACTTGGGACGGGTGCCGAGCGTGAAGCGGGGGAGCTTGTTCGAGTAGTGTTAGCGCACTACCAAACCTGAAATTTCGAGCGAAGGACCCGACCTGGTGACGTTACGGGCAAGCAGGCACCGTAGACCAGTCAAGCGGCTTCGCGGCGCTTGGCTACATCGGCTACGAGCGCTTCCATCTCTTTGAGGGAGAGCCCCTGAAGCAGGGCGTGGATACCCTCCACGGCCTTGGGTTTGGCAAGGAATGCGAGCTTATCCACTCCGGTGAAGGTAGTGTTGGGGGCAGGCTCGTAATCGAGGAGGTCGTATGGCTCGCAGGCGAAGAGGCGGCAGAGGCGTTCGAGATGAGCGAGATCGAGACGCTTGGTGCGCCCGGCCAAGAGGTCTTTGGCGGTCTGAGGCGTGAAGCCGTTCTTAACGAGGAAGGAATAGGGGCGTTGAATGCCCATGATGGCGGCGATGCGGGGGAGGTTGAGGGTGATCATGGGTGGATGAAGTGGACTTGTGGCTTGCTGCGATGTGAGCGTTGTACGTGCGAAGCGCGCTCTGGGTTGCGGGAACGCAGGACGAAGCGCCCATTTAGCGAAGGGAGGCTGCCAGAAACCGCCAGCTGGCTATGCCGCACGAACCCCTGGTTGAACAAGGCCACGGGCGGGTTACCGCAACGGTATGGGGGGGTGGGCGAAGTGGTGGTGCGGTTGATGGTGAGGCGGTGGCGGTTCCGGGGCTGACGCGGTGGTACACGGAATGCTGGGGCCGGGTTATGAAATGACAGGATCGGGTTCCGATCATGAAGGGCTGAGTTGGGGAGAGGAGATACAGAGGTGGATAGGTGAGGTGGTCAAGTGCGGACGAGGTGAAATAACCAGGTGTGGGAGGTAATGCGTTATTGGCGTGAGTTCTCGTTGGACAGATCATGGTGCTGACCAAGCTGCTCTGAGCGATGCCCAGAAATTGCATGCTTTCCTTGATCATTGATCGAACAAGGCGAGCGGCCCCGGTGGCAGACCTACCATGTTGGCATGGACCGACATAGAGGGCAAAGCGATGAGGGGGGAATACAACCGGGAGGCGCTAACCAACCAGTTATACCTGATACATGGAAGAGCCGAAGGGGATGCCGCGAACAGTGAAATCTGTGTTAACTGCGAAAGATGTAGACGCAATTCTGGCGACAACTTGAGCGCGACTTATCAACGATCAAAGTCCTTGCGCATCAATGCAATGCCCGCTTCAAGAGGCGAACCACCACCACGTTGTTCATTGCTCAATACAAGGATCGATGATCTTGTGACGTATTGCAACAGCCTACCCAACTCCGCTTCCTATGGCTTTCGCACCTCCATACTACGGCTACAAAGAGTTCTTCGCCAGCAAAGAGCAGCCTGAGATCCATGCCCTGCTGGAAGAGATCAAGAAGGTCACTGGGTTGGACGACATCTACCGGTTGGCCAGGGGCAACGCCTTCACGTTGGCGGGCGTGATCAAGGGGGAAGTAACACTTGCGGACTTCTGGGCAGCGCTGTCTACGGATGCCACCATGATCGCCACCCTGGGAGCACCAGCCAACCCTAGCTCCCCCACCTTAGGTGAACAACGGGTGATCGATGGCATGCTGGAGCAGCTTTATTCGTTGTGGCCGGGAAGGAAGCGTGCGGTGATCGAGGCGGTCATCCGCTACGTTGGAGAAGATGTGGAGAATACGACGGATCCGTATAGGATCCTCACGGTCATGTCCCACACTTCCTACGGGGGGCTTGAGGATGACTTCTACACCCTACTCGCGGAATACTACATCGCCATGGCCGCGGAGTATATCCGGGTCACGAGCAAGGAATATGTGTTCCTCGGCAGGGTATTGAACGCGCCATCCACACATGGCCCGGTCAGGGTGTCTTGTATTGACGAGAACGCCGGTATGGATCCAAAGTCCTTCGGTTGGACCACGACCAACGTTGAAGGCTATTTCAAGTTCGCCTTCAGGGTGATCGAGGGGCTCCCGAGCGACACGTATGACCTGAAGATGACGTTCTCCCATCCGTTGCTCACGGGCACGGATGAAGTCACGCTCACTTACCACGACTCGGACCCGACAGCTCCGGAAGAAGTATCGCTGAGCTTCACCACGCCGACGAGCACCTCGAGCACGATCGCTGCCACGGGCATAACGGTGCCGACCGAGGTGACCGACTACCTGGTGGCGAACGGGCTCACGGCAACCCGTTTGGAAGACATCCGACGGCTCGGGGGATTCCGCAATCTACCTGGAGAAGGGATCGACCCAGAAGATACTGACCTCGTCCAGTTGGACGGGCTCGCATCATTGGAGCTGTTACAAGGCGACCTTGCCAAGAACCAGACCCTGTTCTCGCGTGGGTACCGAAGCCTGGTTGATGTTGGCACCACCGCACGGAAGCAGTTCATGGATGACGCCACTGACCTCTTTGGCGAATTCGGAGCAGGCCGGATCCACTACCAAGCCAAGGCACTGCACCTCTACGGCGTGAACAATGCTGCCGCAGCGTTGGCGCCCATACCGGATCACGAGCTCGGGCGCGCCCGGAGCACATCCGCCACGGCCACAGGTTGCGACTGCCCCGATTGCCGGTCAGCAGTGAGTCCGATCGCTTACCTAGCTGACCTGATCCGGTTCGCAGGAAGCCATCTCTCGGATGATGGCAACCCCGTAGACATCACCTATCTGGAGGACAACTTCCACCATCAGATGGGTGGGTTGCAGCTGGACTGCGACCAGCTCAAGAAGCCGGTCTGCCAGAACCGGATCGCTGCTGAATCCCTCCGGCATTTCCAAGATCCAGAGGGGGACAACGCACCAGAGGGTGAACAGCTCGCGGCGTTGCAAGCGGCTGAAAAGAACTACCTGGTGCAGGCCTATGAGCTTTTGCTGGGCAAGCTGGGTACCAGCTACAATGAGGTCCGAAGCGCGCGGGGAGATGCGTTAGGAACGACCGGGCAGAAGCTCGCCATGAAGCTGGGAATACCATTGGAAGATGGTGCCGGTTCGACGATCGAAAGGCTGTTCATCGACCTTTCCGATCTAGACAACATCACCGAAGGGCAGACGGATGGAGCGATAACTGGACTGGAAACCCTGTTCGGGTTGCGCGACACCAGACGTGACCCATTGAGCGACCCGGACCCAAGTCTGATGGAGCAATGGAAGTTAGCGGGATTGCGGGAACTCTGGGAGGAGCAGGATGGACTTGGTCCTGTGTTCCCGGGTGGGCCTGGAGCATGGAATACGATCATCGATCCGGACGTTGTGACCATCGATGATCTACGTCAACCTCTGCCCAGTGCTGTCGTGGATCGCCAAACCGCCTTTGACCTTTGGCTCCTGCGCCGAGCGTGGATCGATGCGGAGCTCCTTGCCATGGACGCGGCGCTTGTATTGGACGGGCCGAGTACTGTGGAACGGCGGAGATCGGTGTTCAAGGAGCAGCGCCTGGTAGTGGCCTACGGGCTTGAGACCATGCTGGTTGAGGGCGACGAGGAATTCACCTTCACGCCGACGGGTGGTTCACCGATCACCTACACCATGGTGGATCAGTTCGTTGCGAACGGGAACACCTATTTCCACATCGCCGAAGAACCCGACCAGGACTATTTCAGTGGGACCCTTGCGCTAGAAGGACTACCATCATATGTCAATACTGGCGTTTACGTTCGTAGCTGTGCAGCCATGGTGGCGCGATTAGAGGATGATCTTACCACGCATTATGGCGGCGCGGTGATCCCTGCGGGCTGGGATGATGGGCAGATCGACGCGATACGCCCGCTCCTAGCCACGCAAGGTGCGGCCCAGAACGAGAGCTTGGCGGCCATGGCATTGGACCGCGCAAGCGCGAAGCGCTTGGTCGAACTATACGATAAGAACCAAGCTGAGAGCCTGACCATCGAACCAGAGGGCGGATTGATCGAGGCCGAGTGGATCGAGTTCAAGAACCTCCTGCTGATGGTGCTGAAAAGGAGGGCATGTGACGGTGTATGGCAGGAGGAGGAGAACGATGTCGTGTACATCGCGGATCATGATCACACAGGGGAGGAAGTCGAGAAGTTGATACTCGGTCCCCGGTATTTCATGCCAAGCGTGAATGCGCCGCGCGAGGGTGACTTTCCCATGCCCGGTGAAGGCCCGTTCCTTGACCCGGACCTCGTAGGTACAAGTGAGCTACCGGAGATCACCGCAGCCACCTACCACCCGATGACCGTGAGCGACCCCGGCCCAGTGGGCCGGACGGTGTTCCAAGTGATCGAAGACCGGAGGGAGGTGTTGGTGAGCGATCGTGAAGCGTTGTTGGCAGCTCCTGATATCGGCGAAATGCTTGATCTCGCGTTCGATGAGCCGGGGATCACCTGGACAGAAGGTGAGCCTGCCACGAATGAGTACCTGGGCCTGTTGAACGACCTGGCCGACCCCGAGAAGGAGGAATGGACACGGTTCTTCATTGAACAGCGCCTGAAGCTCACCGAGACGGAACTGCGGGCGGTGGTGGTGTACGGCACCAAAGTGGAGAATGACGAGGACGTTCCAGCGGGCGAGCGGGAGAGCGTGCTTGCCCTACTGCAGCGGTCGCACAAGTTGATCGTGCGCTACCGTGGTGAGTGGTTGACGGAAGAAGCATCCGTGGCGCATTGGGCCCTGCGGAAAGCTCGGATACCCAAGTGGCGTGCGAGCCTTGAACAGCGCGCGGCATGGCTGAACGCACTTGCCCGGAACAGCGAGGCACCTATCATCGATCCGGACCTCATCGGGCCTTCGGAACTGAAGGACCCTACAGAAGGTGATCCGGCTTATGAGAAATGGGAAGACCGAGCATCGGAGCGCGACGGATGGTTGACCAGTTTGAGCTCTGGGGACGGCGCGCTGACCACGATCACCGAGTTCAACGACCTGATGAAGGCGAACCTGGGATTCGTGGAACCCACTATCGAGAGCCTGCGCGATAGCGCGGAAGCCGGGGTGGACATCCGGCCACGTATCGCCCAGTTGAACCTCACCACGGTCGAATTCAACCAGCTGATGGTCTTCCACGACCTACTTGCTGGCGCACCCCCGATCGCGCTGCGGGTGGAAGAGAAGGAAGTGGTGCGGCACATCCTGGTGCGGGTGAAGAAGCGGCGGCAAGCGGCCAAGCACCGCAATGACGAGGCATTCCCAACGTCAGGGCCGATCATCACGCTAACACCTGACCATTTCAAGAGCCGGCAACCCGGTATTCTGAGCTTTCCGCCTGATCCGCCATACCCCATACGCCCGTGGCTGGCGAGCGAAACGGACCTGGCAGCCTGGCGGCGCAAACTGGCGAGTCGGATAGATCAGGAAAAGACCGTGATCGAGGGCTGGCAGGAAGCCCTGTTCGAGGTGGATGAAGCGATGATGGTACACCTGCGTGATGCGCTGGTGGCCGCGAGCGGCGACCCGGATGAGAACCCGATAACGAACGCGCGCCAGTTAGGCGACCGCTTCCTGACGGATCTGGAGAACAACTGTTGCTACAAGACCAACCGTGTGGCCGCCGCTATCGAGACCATGCAGCAGTTGGTCTGGAAGACGCGGACCGGGGATATCCGTCTGCACTATCCGGATCTGGCCTTCAATGGTGACTTCGATCAAGCTTGGGAGTGGATGGGCAGCTATGCGAACTGGCGCGCGGCCATGTTCGTATTCCTATACCCGGAGAACGTGCTGCACCCGAGCTTGCGCTCCTTCTCCTCCCAAGCCTTCAAGGATGTGGTGGATACGACACGCAACAACAGGCGTTTTGGCCCAGCTGATGCCTGCACAGCAGCGCATGCGTACGAGGCCTACCTTAAGGACCTGAACGAACTGGAGGTCTGTTGTGGGCAACAGGCGCGGACCTGGCGAGGAGCCGATGCCTGCGGTGAGCCGCAGTTTGCGATGCGGAACCTGACCTACGTTTTCGCGAAGGCGAAAGGCTCGAAACGCCTTTACTACGCCGTGGTGGATACGAACGACACCGACGCCGTGCAGCAGACGGCGTGCTGGAACGCGATCCCGACTCCGGAGGGGGTGGATTACACGATCCGGGGCAGCCACAGGTACATCAATGATGAGCTCTCGTTGGACCATATCCTACTCTTCGTGACGGATGCACAGGACGATGACAAGAGCAAATTCTACATGCTGAGGTATGAACTGCGCACGCAACAGTGGGATGAACAAGGACCGGAGGAGTTCGCCGTAAGCACGGATGAGCTCAAGGACGAGCGATGGGCCGCTCCTGAATTCGACAAATTCGACCCTTCCATCCGGGCGATGTGTGTGATGAAGAACCTGGCAGCCTGGCAGGCCCCAGTGGTTGTGGTCACGATCAGTGATGCACATGGTATTCCTTGGTCATTCAAACGGGCCTTCAACGGTGCCCTTGACGGTTATGAGGGAGAAGGGCACTGGAACAATTGGATCACCCTGTACGCCGACCCATTAGGCGGCCTCAGCCTTACCGGTCTTTCATTCATGGGGCCGATCCTTGACTGCTGGAACTACCACCCCGAAGAGGGATGGGATTATACACAAGTCGTTGAGTTCTTCTTATTGGGTGAATGGTCAAGTGAACATGGTACTTGCGAACAACGAACCTTGCGACACCGGATATTGGGGGAGAACGACCCCCATTATCTAGCCTTCCATGCCCCTGGCATACCTAACAAGATGGCCAGGCTCATGGTGAATTGGAGTCCCGAATCCGAGCAGACCGCACTCATCGGTTTTGGCTATTGGCCCGAGCTGGCTGGAGAAAACCATGGTTCCGGTGCGTTCGACCATCCGTCCGGTGACTTCACCTATGTCGCTGGTTCGAGCAGGCTTGGCACGAGCAACGCCCGCTTCGTCGCCATCAACCCGGACGAGCGCTTCGCGTCGAACTTCCAGGTGAGCCTTTATCAGGAACCGGGTACCGAGATCGCCCCTTCGCGCATCGTCCTGGTGAACACGATCGTGTCCGAACCTGAACCGGGCACGTTCAATTGGGATAATCCGATCCTGCAACTACAGCCACGGCGAACGAACGAGCTGCCCGTGAAGAAAGCCGGCAGTCCGCAGGACCAGGCATTGCGGCGCACGGCGGGTGTGAGCCATTGGGCGATGAACCGCAGCGTGAACGACAAGCTGCTGGTCCCGATCGCGGAGGCCTCCTATTTCGTGCCGATGCAGATAGCGCTGCAACTGCATGCGAACGGGCATTACCAGGAGGCGCTGGACTGGTTCCGTGCCGTGTATGACTATACCCTACCGGCACAGGAACGGAAGATCAGCTACCTATTGAAGCAGGAGGAGAACCTGGTGCTGGACGCCACCCTGATGGCGAACTGGTACGCCGACCCATTGAACCCGCATGCCATCGCCAGCGTCCGGCCCCACACCTACACGCGGTACACCATCAGGGCCATCGTAAGTTGTTTGCTTGACTACGCCGACGCCGAGTTCACCACGGACAACAGTGAAACCGTGCCCCGCGCCCGTGAGCTGTACGAAGATGCCCTGGACCTGCTGAAGTACTTGAGCGGCGGACACAGCTGCGCCATTGAGGAAGCTCTGGCCCTGATCGGCGAACATGAGGTGCCCAGGGAGTGGGTGCTGGTGTATACCGAAGCCTTGGAGCGGCTGGAGCCCGTAGTGGGCCAGGACAACTATGGCGACCTGCTCACGGACATCAGTGAGGCGATGGAAGCGGAGGGGACCTGGGGCGAACGATTGGCCGCGGTGAACGTGCTCATAGACGACGCTCTGGCTGGTAACACCACGCCCACCTTGACCACGGCGCTAGAGGACCTCACCACCACCCTGAGCCGATCCACCTCGGCCGGCTCGGCCGGTGTGAACATCGACCTTGCGTACGGTGAGCTGTCGCGGACGGCCGCTACCGCGTATGACCAGACGATGGAGCTGGTGACGGGTCGGACGACGAGCTTCCTGAACAGTGCCTCGTTGAGCTTCCTGAGCGACGATACCGCTGCGTTGGAATTCCCTTCCGGACATACACGGGAGTACGTGAATCCGGGTGTGGTGGAGGCGACGCGCAGCTACGGTGAAACGCTGCCTGCGCAGAGCTTCTACGTGAACGACACGTTCAGTGCCATCTACCTCTCCGGAACGGCCCTCGCCTTCTGCGTGGTGCCCAACCCGGTTGTGAACGCCCTGGTGCTGAAAGCGGAAGTGGAACTCTTCAAGATCCACAACTGCATGAACATCGCGGGCATGGTGCGGGAGCTTGACCCGTTCGCTGCGCCGACGGATAGCACAACGGGCATACAGGTGATCGGGGCAGCGGGAGGCGCGATCAACGTGCCTGGCCAACGGGCGGGGCTGCCCAGCGCCTACCGCTACCGTTTCCTTGTGGAACGCGCCCGGCAATTGGTGAGCATGGCCCAGCAGGTAGAGGCTGCCTTCTTGAGCACCTTGGAAAAGTTGGACGCGGAACGCTACGCTGAGCTTCGTGCCGAACAGGACGTTGCAACCAGCAAGGCGAACATCAAATTGCAGGATCTGAAGGTGAACGAGGCCAACAGTGGCGTGAAGTTGGCCGAACTGCAGAAGGAGAAAGCAAGCCTCCAGGCAACGGGACTGCAAGGAATGATCGATGCGGGGCTGAATTCGTTCGAATTGGAAATGATCAGGCAGTATCAGGACATTGCGAATCTGACCATCATCCTGAACACGTGGCAGCAGGTGGCCCAATCCGCCTCTTTCGCCCAGAGCGCTATCAGCGGCAACCCATTCACATCTCTTGCATCGGGTATCCTTGCGGGCGTCGGTATTGCTGCCTCCTTTGCTTCTACTATCGTCCAGAATGATCTGGCGAATCGGAACAAGGACCTACAGCTCAATTCACTGTGGGCCTCTTTCGAACGTCGTAAACAGGAATGGGGGTTCCAACTCAGTCTGGCACAGAAAGACGAACGGATCGGGGACCAGCAAATCAAGCTCGCGAACGACCGTGTCCGCATCGTAGGTCAAGAGCGTGAGATCGCCGTGTTGCAGAACGATCATGCCAAGGCCACCTTGGACTTCCTGCGCAACAAGTTCACGAACGCCGAGCTGTATGAATGGATGAGCGGTGTGCTGGAGGATGTATACGCTTGGTTCCTGCAGGAGGCCACAGCTGTCGCCTTGCTGGCCGAGCGGCAATTGATCTTCGAGCGGAACCTGGACCTACCACCCTTCATTCGCAGCGATTACTGGCAGCTGGACCCGAACCAACTGGGCAGCGGACCCGGTGAAGGCAGCACGGACCGCCGCGGGCTCACAGGCAGCACACGCCTGCTACGCGACCTGACCGAACTGGACCAGGCCGCGTTCAGCACCAACAGCCCGAAGCGGCAGTTGAGCAAGACCTTCTCCCTGAGCGAGCTAGCGCCAGAGGAGTTGATACGCCTGCGGACCGAGGGTATCGCCAGCTTCTACACGACGCACGAACACTTTGATCGGGATTACCCAGGCCATTACCTGCGGCTGATCAAGAAAGTGAGCGTGAGCGTGATCGCATTGGTGCCACCCACCAAGGGGGTGCGGGGTACTCTGACGAATGGCGGTGCTTCCCGCGTGTACACCGGCGGTGTGCTCTTCCAGGAGAAGGTGATCAAACGCTATCCGGACGAGATCGCCTTGAGCAGTGGCGTGAACGATGGTGGCGTATTCCAGATGCAGCCGGAGAGCGAATTCCTGGACCCCTTCGAGGGATCCGGGGTGGACACGCTCTGGGAATTCCGGATGGACAAGGCGGCCAATCCTTTCGACTTCGGATCCATCGCCGATGTGCTGATCACCATCGACTACACGGCCCTGAGCGACCGGAACCGACGCACCGCCATCGCGACCCGCTTGAACGGCGAGGAGACGGAGGCGGCGCTGGCCATCAGCATGAAGAACAACCTGCCGGATCAGTGGTTCGACCTGCACAACACCGTGCAGAGCGCGACCCCGTACGCGGTGACCTTCAATGTGGGCCAGCGCGACCTGGCGCCGCATGTAAGAGAGGCCACGGTGAGCGGCATCAGTTTGTTCGTGGTGATGAAGGACGAGGAAGCCGCATTCAACGGGGAGATGATCGTGGGCTTGGACGGCATTGGAGCCGCCCCCGTAGAGCCCCAACAAAACGTGGTCACTTCCGCGGTGTTCGCGAGCTCTGCGCTGCACGGCGCCCCCATCGTGGGGGAATGGTCGTTCCAACTCCCGGTGGACTCGACGCCAGCGCGCACCCACTTCGACAATGACGAGGTGGAGGATATCCTGCTGGTGATCCGGTACACTGGTGATGGTGCCAAATACACCCTGCCTTGAACGCGACCGGAACGACCGATCTGATATCGCATGGCATCGCAATGGAATAGAACAACCGTGAACTAGGCAACGCATGTCCCAGGAACAGAAGTCCGCATCGGGCTCGAACATCATTTCCCTCCCGAAAGGAGGCGGAGCGATCGCGGGCATGGGCGAGACGTTTTCGCCGGACCTGTTCACGGGGACGGGCAACTTCAGCGTGCCGATCGCGGTGCCGGCGGGAAGGAATGGTCTACAGCCGAGTTTGACACTGGGCTACAGCACCGGCAGCGGCAACGGTCCGTACGGACTGGGGTGGAACATGAGCCTGCCCGGCATCATGCGGAAGACCAATTTGGGCATCCCGCGTTACGATGACGAAAAGGATGTGTTCGTGCTGAGCGGGGCGGAGGACCTGATCCCTGTGGAGACCGGACAGACGGTGGATGGTAATGTGCGTGATAATTGGATGCGGTACCAGCCGCGCACAGAGGGGCTGTTCGCACGGATCGTACACCACCGGTACAGCGATGGCCGCGACTATTGGGAGGTGCGCACCAAGGACGGCATGGTGACCTGGTATGGCAACCCCGAGGCCATTGGCGAAGCGAACACAACCCTCTTCGACCCGGAGAACCCACGGCACATAGCGCAGTGGAGCATCTACCGGACGGCGGATCCTTTCGGCAGTGAGGTGGTGTACAGCTACGAGCGGGAACTGGTGATGGCACCGTTCGCGTTCGCGCAATTGTACTTGAAGCGTATACACTACACGGACTACTTGTACGAGAGCGTGAAGCGCCACCTGTGTTCGGTGGAACTGGCCTATGGCACCCGACCTGACGCGCACAGCGAGTTCCGCCAGGGATTCGAGATCCGCACCACACGCCGGTGTACGCACATACGCACCTACACCCATCCGCTGGACGTGCACGTGCCCGAGGGCCAGACGCCCAGCGGAACGGATGACAACACCCTGGCGGTAAAAACCTACACGCTCACCTACCGCGACGAGCAGGGGCACGTTGCGCACAACAAGGTGAGCCAACTGGCCCAGGTGCAGGTGACCGGGCATGACGGCGAGGCGACCGAGAGCCTGCCACCGGTGGAGTTCGAGTACCAGGACTTCGACATCACCAAGCGCAACCTCGTACCCATCAAAGGGGACCACCTACCGGCCCTGAACCTGAACCACCCGGACATGGACCTGGTGGACCTCGACGGCAACGGCCTGCCCGACTTCGTGCAGATGAGCGCAGGCCAGCCCATCCGCTATTGGACCAACAAGGGCAATGGCGAGTTCGCCCTGCCGCGTACCATGCGCAACGCACCCACCGGCCTGGCGCTGGGCAGCGGGGCCGTGCAACTGATGGATGCCGATGGCGACGGCCGCGTGGACCTGGTGATGAACACCAGCAACTTCGCCGGCTATTATTCACTGAACCACGACGGCGAGTGGGATGCCGACAGCTTCCGGCCTTACAGGACGCGGCCACCGCTGAACCTCCAGAGCGCACAGGCCCAGTTCATGGACCTCAGCGGTGATGGCCGCACCGATGTGCTCATCAATGCGGACCGCTTCATCTGCTACTTTCAGAACAGTCCACTCCTGGATGCCAACCGCAACTTCGACGGGCTGCAGTTCGAGAGCAGGGCAATAGGCTGGAGCGAAGCAAGGTTCGTCAACAAAGCCGGGCTCGACGACTTCCCCAACGTCAACTTCGGTGACCCGCGCATCCGCACGGCGGACATGAGCGGCGATGGCCTGCAGGACATCGTGCAAGTGCAGGACGGCAACATTTGCTACTGGCCCAATCGTGGCTACGGCCGGTTCGGGAAGCGCAGGCAGATGCGCAACAGCCCACGGCTGGGCTATGGCTTCAACCCTGCGCAGCTGATCCTTGGCGACGCCGATGGTGATGGGCAGACGGATCTGATCTACGTGGAGCGCAACCAGATCACGGTCTGGTTCAACCAGAGCGGCAACGGCTTCAGCGATCCGGTGACGATCCAGGGCACACCCTCGTTCACCAACCGCGACAGTGTGCGCATGGTGGACCTCTTCGGCACCGGCACGCCGGGCATCCTGTGGAGCTACGGCCTCACCCCCGGCCCCTCTCCGAAGGAGAGGGGGGTGTACCTGGACCTGACGGGCGGTGTGAAGCCGTATGTGATGGTGGGCATGCGCAACAACCTGGGTGCGCGTACGCGGGTGCAGTATGGAAGTTCGGTAGCGCACTACTTGCGGGACACCTACCGGAAGCCCATGCGCGACGAGGCCTACGATCAGCTGGGTGAGTTCGTCGGTTTCGCAGGCAAGTGGAAGACCACATTGCCTTTCCCCGTGCAGGTGGTGGATCGGGTGGAGGTGATCGACGAGATCAGTAAGGGGAAGTTGACCACGCGCTACTTCTACCACCACGGCTATTGGGATGGTGGCGAGCGTGAGTTCCGGGGCTTCGGAAGGGTGGACCAATTCGATACGGAGACTTTTGATACGTACAACAGCGACAGCCTCATCCTAGAGGCCGACCCGCTCGGCTCGCCCGTGCCCTTGGGCGTGAGCGTGGAACATTATGCGCCACCTGTACTGGCGAAGAACTGGTTCCACCTGGGGCCGGTGGGGGCGGAGCGGGGTGATTGGAAGGAACTGGACCTGACCGAAGAATACTGGGGCGGCGATGCGAACGTACTGGCGCGGCCGGCGGCGATGGCGAACATGATCGCCAACCTGCCACGGCGCGCGCGCCGTGATGCCTACCGCACCTTGCGCGGCACGGCCCTGCGCAGCGAGCTGTATGCGATGGACTCCGGTGCGGGTATCGGGGCAGGTGCGCCCCAACGCCCCTACACGGTAAGCGAAACGCAGACCGGCCTGCGCCTGGTGAACAGCCCGAACAGCAACGCCACGATAAGGGCGCTGGCCGTGCAAACGCACAGCAACCACATCTTCTTCAGCTACGGCCTGGCCAGCCGAAGCACCACGTGGGAGCGTGGCAACGACCCGATGACGAAGTTCTCGTTCACGGGAGAGATCGATGCCTACGGCCAACCGTTGAGCCAGGTGAGCATAGCCGTGCCGCGCGGCAAGGACCCACGTACGGGCGGCGAACTGGGGGACCACAGCGGCGTGTACGATCCAGACCGGGGGTACGACGCCACGATCCAGTACACGCGACATATCCACATCGATCCGGCCATTGCGGATCCCGGCAGCGATCTCGATGCCATCGATCCGGCCTTCCCGGAACAATACGTGGTGGACCGGGTGAAGCAAACACGCAGCTACGAGGCCGTGAACGACGGCAGCATGAGCGTGTTCGCACTTCGTGACATCATGCTGGGTGGTGCGCCAAGCGCGTGGACGGGCCTAGGCACGGCACCACCCAATGGCCCCCGGCTGCTGGCACTTGCCAGCACCTACTACGATGGCGTAGCGTACGATGGGGACGACTTCGGACAGATGGGGGCTTATGGCGTGGCGGTGCGGACCGAGACCCTGATGGTGCAGCCCGGTGAGCTGGATGCCGTTTACGGTGATACCGCCGGAGACCACCCAGCGCCATTCTTCAACACGGGTAGTGCGCCTGATTGGGGCAGCTATCCCACGGACTTCGTTGGCGCGTTGCAAGCGGACAACTGCGGCTACACATACCACACTGCGGGTGGCGCCCATGGCGAGGATCACGTAGCGGGTTACTATACGAGCGCCCAGCGCAACCGCTTCGACTTCCACCAGAACCCGGCTACGGCCAAAGGGCTACCCATCCGCATACGCGACGTATTCTCCAATGCCTCCACGATCCAGTACGATAGTTACTCGCAGCTACCGGTAAAGGTGACCGACCCGGTGGGTATGGAGACTTCAGCGGAATATGACTACCGCGTGCTGCAGCCGCAGCGCGTCACGGACCCGAACGGGAACATCAGTGCCTTCGCCTACACGCCGTTGGGGCTGATGCATAAGACCGCGTTGTTGGGCAAGGACGATGCGAGCGAGGGCGACACGCTGGATGAGCCCGGCGTGTTGTTGGAGTACGACCTCTTCGCCTACGTGAATGAAGGTGGACCGGTTTGGGTGAAGACCACCCAGCGTGAGCACCACATCAACGCCGACTACATCGGCGGGCTGCCCACTGAGGAACAAGGCGCCACAATCGTGGCCGTGGAGTACAGCGATGGCTTCGGGCGGCAGTTGCAGACGCGCACGCAGGCGGAGGACACCCTCTTCGGGGTGGACTTCGAGGAGAACGAGGTGCTCGGTGACGGCGGGTTGCCGGCCAACCAAGGTGCGGCCAACCAACCTGCGGTGGGGGTGACCCGGGATAGTGAAGATGCCCTGAACGTAGTGGTGAGCGGGGCCAAGCGCTACAACAACAAGGGCAAGGTAGTGGAGCAGTGGGAGCCCTACTTCGGGAGCGGGTTCGAGTTGCAAGGGGCAGGAGCAGGACCAGGGGCGGATGAGCCGGGGCAGCGGGTGCGGATATACTACGATGCCTTGGGACGGCCGCAGCGGACTGTGAACCCGGACGGTACGGAGCAACGGGTGGTGTACGGTGTGCCGAACGCGCTGAACACGCCATGGAGCTTTGCGCCGAGCCCGTGGGAGCGATACACCTATGAGGCGAGCGACCTCGCGGGCCTGACGCACCCCACCGATACGACCGTGCCCGAGGCGCACCAGTGGACCCCGAAGAGCGAACTGATCGACGCGCTGGGCCGCACGGTGAAGACCACCGAGCACAACGCGCACTACAACGGCAGCAGCTACGAGAACGTGGTGATGCGCTATGCCTACGACATAAAAGGCCAGCTGCTGGAAGTGACCGACCCGCTGGACCGAACGGTGTTCGCGCACAAGTACGACACCGCAGGTAACAACCTGTGGACCGAACACTTGGACAGTGGCGAGAAACACGTGGTGGTGGATGCGCAGGGCAAACCGCTGTACAGCACCGACGACAAGGGCGCGGCGGTTTACAGTAGCTACGATACCCTGCATCGGCCCACCCATGTTTGGGCGGTGGATAGCACCGTGGAAAGCGTAACACTGCGTCAGCGGCTGTTCTATGGCGATGCTGCGCTCGGCAGTGGTGCATCGGAAACGAACCACCTGGGGCGGCTTTTCGAGCAGTACGATGAAGCCGGGTACATGCGCTTGATCGGTTACGACTTCAAGGGCAACCCGTTGAAGAAAGTGCGGCTGCTGATAGACGAGGACCAGATCACCTCCACGAAGAAGTACACCGTGGAATGGACGGGTCTTGACACGAGCTGCCTGGCGGAAACGGAGTATGAGACCACCCTGGAGTACGATGCGCTGAACCGTGTGCGCAAGAGCACCCTGCCGGAGGATGTGGACAGCGAGCGCAAGGAGCTGGTGCCCACCTACAACCGGGCGGGCGCGCTGGAGGCCATCCACTTCGCGGGCACGGACTACGTGAAGCACATCGCCTACAACGCCAAAGGGCAACGCGTGCTGCTGGCGATGGGCAACGGGATGATGACGCGCTACGCGTACGACGCGCTCACCTACCGGCTGCTGCGGATAAGGACGGAAGGCTACGTGGAGAGCGGCGGCACGTACACGCCGCAGAGCGGCAGCACCAAGCAGGACAGCGGGTACGTGTATGACCTTGGGGGCAACATCCTGAAGATAAAGGAGCGGGTGACGGACTGCGGCATAAGCGGCACTACGCTGGGAGCGGACGCCTTGGACCGGACCTTCGCGTACGACCCGCTCAAGCGCCTGCTACAGGCCACGGGCCGGGAGAGCGACACGCAGGGCAACAGCGACCATTGGGTGGAGAAGCCCGTGGTGGGCAGCCCCAATGCGAACCACACCAGGGCCTATGAGCGCAGCTACGCGTACGACAAGGTGGGCAACCTGCTGGCGGTGGGGCACGCGGCCGATGCGAACAACTATACGCGGCACTACCGCTACACCAGTGGCCAGAACCTGCTGGAGCAGCTGGACAACAATGGCAGCCCGGCCACGGTGCATGCCAGCTACACCTACGATGCGTGCGGGAACCAGCTGACCACGAACAGCGACCGCTACTATGAGTGGGATGCGGCGGACCAGCTGCGGTTGTTCAAGATAGATGCGGGGAGCGGGCCGAGCGTGGAGGCGCACTACTTCTACGCCGGGGGCGAGCGGCTGAAGAAGGTGGTGATGGACCAGCAGGGCAACAAGCGTGTGACGGTGTACCTGGACGGGGTGTATGAGCATGTGTACACCAAGGACAGCGTGGGCGATGTGCAGGAGCAGCAGAACATATTGCACGTGATGGATGGGCGGAGCCGGGTGGCCACCGTGCGGGTGGGTGAGAAGATGGACGACCCCGGCGAGGCGGTGAAGTACAACCTGGAGGACCACCTGGGGACGAGCACCACGCGCCTGACGGACGATGGGACGGTGATAGACCGGGAGGAGTACTACCCTTTCGGGGAGAGCAGCTTGCGGACCTTCGAGTACAAGCGGTACCGGTATGTGGGGAAGGAGCTGGACAGCGAGAGCGGGTTGTATTACTACGGGGCGCGGTATTATGCCGCGTGGGTGGGGAGGTTCGTGAGCGTGGATCCGTTGGCGGACAAGTACATGTACTTAACGCCGTACAACTACGCCGCTAATGATCCGATAGGAGACTTCGACATAGATGGGCAGCAGAACAATAATTCCGCGCCGGATGGTGGTACAAAGACCGAGAACCACCCGCAATATGGCCTTCCTAAACTATCGCTGCCGGGATCGGGTATCGAGCAAACAACGCCACCGCAAACTTTTTCTCTACCACCAATAGACCTGCGGGCGGCTGCGGATGAAACCAGCCGCCCCGGTGCGCTACGACAACCCACCGGACCGCCGAGTATTCAGAAGGCCGATCCGTTGACTTTGCTGCCGAACCGCATTGTTCCGAAAGCACTAAGCAGGCCACAAACCGTTGGGCCTGCCAATACCAGTCCTGGAGCGAAAGCCATCAGTGATCGGTATAAGCTGGAACATCAGTTACAGCAATCCCTTGAGGCTCGGAGAGCATTGGATCCGACGGCGGTTGGTGTGGCTCAAGGGTTGATTACAGCCGCACAGCATCCTGATGATGTGGCAATGGTAATCCTACCCGAACTTCTGTTGTGGCGACTTCAGAAAGCGGGTGAAGCATACAGGATCGCGAAAGGGATTGGCAAAAGCGATGATGTTTACACGGGGGTTCGACAAGCTTCTGCGTATCTCAAGAGCAATGGTGTTTCACGAGCTAGGAGAGTAGAGTGGATTCAGTCTTTCGAAATCGAGACGTTGAAATTGAGGCAAGCCGGAAGTAGTGAGTTCGGTTTGCGATACTTCGATGGGATTACAGCCTTTCCTAAGGGGCGGTATCTCTTCGAAACATTTCCGGCATCACGGCAGAGTTTGGCAATAGCTCCGCAATGGAATAAAATGACAAGCTTCACACAATGGAAGATTAGACCCGGCGCGACGCTGCTGGAGGGTCGCGCCGCCTCTCAAGGACTAAGATTGGAAGGCGGGCAGTTCCAGAAGTTCATTCTGAACACAGAACTTGATTTAATCAAACTATGAGAGAAAAGGCTTTGATGCTCTCGAGACGTGCTCTGGACATGCTTTTGGTCGAGCTATCTGGTCACTCACAAGGAAAGATGGTTGGAGTTCCCTTGGCTCAACTCCTCTTGTGTAGAAAACAGCTCGATGCAATGATTCTTGAACTTGAGTCTGGATTGTTGAAGCCTTCAAGCCTTCGTCTCCGAGGAATGGGTGCTATGATAAGCGATTCTTGGCCCTTGGACTATGCGTTGGGTGATGCACTTTTATTGGCAGAACAAGCCTATCTTAAGGCGACGTGACCCCCGTTGGTCATGTTCCAATCCGTCACCTGCCTCCACTTGTACAGTTCAAACGCCTGACCTACAAGGGGTGTGTGAAGTGGCGCGATCCGTGATCCGGCATAGGTAGACCTTGGAACTGGGGAGCTGAGCCGTTCTGCGGCCTTTTCTGAACGTGGTTCGAGGCTTCGTGTAGCAAAGCATCACCACCTGCACGATGCTGTAGTGTGTTGCGTTCATCTGGCATGTCGTACACCTCGCCATTCGCATGCTTCCATTGCCAGGGCTCGTGCAATCGCAAAGGAAGGCGCGGGCCAGCCCAACTACTGCAATGTGCCGAGTGCGGCAAGTACCAGCGCGCGCTGTACACACGCAAGGCGTACACTCCTGGCATGGATGCACGGATCGTACAGCTTACGCGAGAAGGATGTGGCATCCGGAGCACGGGCCGCGTGTTGGGCATCTCGCCCAGCACGGTGATCGCACGAATCAAACGTATCGCCGCGAGACTCGGACCCGGCTTCATTCCCAAGGGCCGCAGGTATGAGGTGGACGAACTCTCTACGTACATCCGCAATAAGAAGAACCGCGTGTGGGTGGCCTATGCGTTGGACCGCAAGGATAAGAGCGTGGTGGGCATACGGGTGGGGAAGCGGAGCAAGCGCATGCTGCGCCCCCTGATCGATACCCTCCTGCTGGCAGACGCCAAGCGGATCCATACCGACGGCTGCGACATTTACCCCACGTTGGTCCCCGCGAACCTCCACCTTGTGAAACGCTTCGCCACCAATGGCATCGAGCGCATGAACCTGACGTTCCGTACCCGGCTCAAGCGCTTGGGGCGTAGAACCATCTGCTACTCGAAGAGCTCGGCCATGCTAGCGGCTTGTGTGGCGGTGGTATGCTGGGCTTAGACCGTGCCGCGTGCAGCTGTTGACCAACCATCTCTTGAAAGAAGCCTAACTGCGCTCTTCGATGATCGCCTCCACCTTCGCTGCTTCCATCTCCTGTTCCTTTCCGGCTATATCCTGTTCTATCGCGGCCCGGTAGTTCAGCTGAACAAGATCAACACACCGGTCACGCAACTCACGGAGGAAGGTAAGGTGATCAACAGGGGTGCTATCGTTACGGATACTTACGCGGCTGATACGGGACTCCAAAGCGGTCCGACGGAAGATCAGAATGTCAGGTTGCTGGGCGATGAAATGCAAGAGGTGTTCCAGTCGCCGGGGCATGGGCAAGGCATGTACGATACCCAGTAGAACCTCGCACGCGCGTTGCGATCCATGATCACGCATAAGGCGTTCGCGCAACCAGGCATCCTGTGCCTCGACCACCGCAACAGGTAGGTCCTCGTCATGGACCGGTTGAAATAGGAAGAACAGGTAGTTGTCGCAACCAAGAATGATCTTGGGGGCCTTACGGGCTACCTCATATGCGGCATCCAATGCCTCCAGCACCTCAGGCCGCTGCCAGATGGGCCAGGCCGAAAAGCGTTCCGGCTCCGGCGTGAAGTGCAGGTTGCCGTAGCGCCATGCGACCCAGCGTGCGAGGAAGGAGGGGTCCTGCTCCTGGAGACCCAAGAAAATGGTGCCCGATCCACCCGGGGATAGATGCTCCACCACGACCCAATAGTAAGCGCGCTGCAAGAGTTGCTCTTCCCCTCGGAAAAGGAGCAGGATATCCTCAAATGCACTGCGCTTCACGTCGAATAGCTGGCTGATGACGTGGAACCTGCCTCCTCGTTGGTCCAGTTTCTGAACGAAGATCCGGACCAGGTTCACCAAGAGGTTCGGACACTGCGACCTGTAGTGAAGGACCAAACCGAGAACCAGGTAGCGCCCATCTCTTGCGGCTTGCACCAATCGCTCTTCGAATGCAGTCGGGTGTTGCAAGTGGCTACCGGAGGCGGCCATGACCTTATAGAAGCAGGACCACCAACTCCACGGGTCGTTGAGACCGCCCTTCGCAATGAGGGCCTCCAGACGCACCGAGCCGATCTTCTTCAACAGAACCGGAACCAGTTCCTCCGGGTCCAACCGCAGCGGATCACCCATGGCTGCTTGGCGCTCCACCAATTGAACGAGGTCATCAGCTTGTGTCAGCGCCCCCACCAGCACGCATGCGATCGCCTTGCTGGGCCCGAGTGGATCCAGGGCCATGGGGTCTTCGGGGATGAAGCGCTCCGCAAGGATGCGCATCCGTTCCAGCTCAACTGGAGAACTACCCTCACCGATGCACATCATCCGATGCCTCCAGGCATCAAATGGCTCGTCGTTATCCTCCTCCCGGTCTGCCAAGCTGCGGTCGTAGCGCAAGAGTTGCATCAAGGTGAAGGAGGGATTCGTGAACTGCTCCGTGAGGGTCCCATCGTACGTGAGCCCGTGCAGTTGCCAGTGCTGGACAAGTTCACGAACCAGCTTACAATGATCGTTGTTCCGTGGGTCCAACGACTCCTTCACGAAAGTCCCGATCAACGCCGCGTCGAAGGAGAGCAAGGTCTTGTCCCCGCGCGGATCGAAGGCGGCGAGGTGATCGCGGATGGCCTGGATGACCCGCACACGTTCATTCTCTATCGCGTAAAGGGCAAAGAGATGCCCCCAGACCAAGGTGCGGAGCGCTCTCATACCCTCCCCGAGCTGTGGCACATGGATGCGGGAGCTGACTTCGTTGCGCTTCCGGGTCGGGGCTATCCTCCAGCTCTGGGCTGCGAGGTAGTTCCTTGCCAGACCGTAGAATAGACCCCTGGCCCCCAAGCACCCCTTGTTGGACTTCCGAATGATCTGTTCTGCCGCGTCAAACTGGTCCCTGTAGCCGCGGATCTCGCCCATTTCGTGGAGGTCGAACGATGAAACCAAGGCTTTCACCACCTGGCCACCTCGTGAGGGACGGCGATCCAGGAAGGCCAGCATCAGATCAACGACCATGGTGCGGACCGCTTTCGGGTCACCAACACCAAACCCGCGTAGTATCACGAGTGGATCATCCATCGAGTGCACGTTCCTCTCATCATCAAACGTGAAGCCGGTACCCTCCTCCTCGGGCGGCAACGATCGGATGAGGTCTTTCACGAACAACAAGGTGCGCGTGGCATCCACTTCATGAAAAACCTCGTGCAATTCCACCAGTACGTCCTGGGCACCTGCTCCTTCGAAATGGTGGAGCGCTTCGTTGACCGCCTGCTTCAAAACGGTGAGATCAGCCTCGGTGTTGAAAACGGACATGACCCCATTGATGGCAGCCACGACCTGCTCGCGATAACCTACGAAGAAGGCTATCAAAAGCTTGCCCAAGTCCAATTGGTGGTTATCAAATAGGACACGATGGACCAGGAACGTACCGAAGGTCTCATCAGCGATCAAGCCGGGACCTTCAACGCCGAGCAGGTCTATCAGCTCCAAGCGATCGAGCTCAATTGCATGTGCCCAGAACTGTTCCTTGGACATTCCCAGGATGGGAAGCAAGGCAGGCAGGACACGCGGCTGGTAGGGCGCGCCTTCGATGTGCCGGAAGAAAGCGAAGAAGAAGAGCACCTTCAACCTATCACCATCCGCCGAAGCGCCGATCCGACCCATATGCTCTTTGTAGTAGAGCCTGAAGGCTTGTTCCACCTTTCGGAAGCCGCTGTAGTCCCCCACCTCGCGGATCACGCTGGCCACCATGGCTGCGATCCGCGGGTTGCCCTTTGCCATGAATAGGATACGGTCCACGAAGTGGTCGCGCTGTAACCCGTACTGCTTGTCCAGGAAGATCCGGAGTTGATCATCGGTAAACGGTACCAAGGACAGGACCGGTGACGTGGTGGGCAAGGCCAAGGCCGCAAGTACCGGTAGCAGAGCGATCTTCCGCACGGTGAATACGATCCGTATCTGTCTGTCGCTCCGGACCTGTGCCAACAACTCCTGCATGCGGTGCAACTCACCCATGCGTTGAGCGTCATCCAATAGCACCAGGTAGTTCCCTGGTGCGGAACACCGCTTCAATAGCTCATCCACGAAAGGCGTTCCCTCGTTCCGCACGTAGTGCGTGCGAAGCGTAGGGTCGGCTTGTTGCAGGCGGTCCATCACCTCCAACGCTGTTCTCGTCTTACCCACTCCGGCGTTGCCGGTGATCAGCAGGATACCTTCACGGCCGATGGTTCGGATGGCCTGGTCCACCTCCGCTTCGCGGAAACGGAAAACGGTGGTTTGGTCGCCAACGACGCCAACACGCGCCGCCCGTTTGATAAAAGCCTCCCTGGAGAGCACCTGGGTACTGAGCTTGAGGTCGAGGTATTCCTCAGCGATGTCATCGCCCTTCTCGAGCACGATCCTTTTGATGCGGTCGAGGTCAACGAGCGCCAATGTGGTACGGAGCTTCTTCGCTCTGGCATGCAGCGAAGCGATGAGCTCTGGCGTCAAGCGTTCACTGAACGCCAGTGCGACTTCACGAATGGCCGTTCTGGGAATGTCCTTTGGTCGCTTCGTGAAGCAGTCCTCAAGGTCCTGGGTCAGTTTATTGGCCAGGTTATTCTCCTGTGCGGTACACTGGAGGAAGGTGTAAGTGCCATCAGAATGTCGAGAAAGAGCGTCGGGCACACCCTTGCGGCTCCGGAGCTTGCCCGAAACGGTGTTCACGTGGAACATCGGATAGCCGTCGCGTTGCAGCACCGAAACGGCGAAGCGGGCGAACCCCTCAGGGTCCAGTCGTAGGATCGCTTGTTCGATCTCCAGGTCCCGCGTCATGTCTTCGCCTCGCTCCGTCCTTGCTCACACCTCGACCTCGGAGGCGTCCGGAGCGTTCTTCTTCACGCTCTCGATGCCATTGTCCCGCCCGGCAGCACTGGTGTAAACCTCGCTGTGGCCGATGGGCTCACCGTTGCCCGCCTTGAGCACGAAGGTGTAGCCTGCAGCGCTCTGCTTGCGCTCGTAGCGCTCATCCTTCGGCGCATTGGTGCGGACACTCGCAATACCGTTGTCTCTGGAGGCTGCGGTGGTATACCCTTCGCTGGCGAGGATGACCTCTCCATTGCCAGCCTTGAGGCGGAACCGGTATTGGCCGCCATTGTCTTTGAACTTCTCGAACTTTCCCATGGTATGTGATGTAGGTTGATAGGTTGCATAAAGGTAGTTGGAAGGCGGGTTCTGGACTTAAGCACTTGGTGTGGGAATCGGCGATCCGGATTTCGACGGGTCGAAGAAGGCGCACTGTGCGTTTCAATGTTCTTTTGGAGTGTGCTGGAAACCATATACATTCACATGCGCTGAAAACATGGATACCACTTACCGCGAACGGCCATGACTGAATTCCTAAAGACACTGGAGGAGCATTGGGTCGGGGTGATGGTGCTGCTGGCCATGCTTTTGTTCATCATGATCGTGTTCAATTGGCTGTCGCGCATCTTCAATTGGGGCAGGTATGGCAAGACGCTGGACCACGCATTGCGTTCGGGTGCCCAACGCGACCTTGGGAACGCTTGGACGGACTTTCTGGTGAAGATCATCACCGAGTTCCGTCACTTACTGGCCCTGGTCATCGTCCTGATATTCGCATCTGCGCTTGTTTATGCGATGTACGCGGCCGAGGGTAACATGGATGATCTTGCGACCGCATTGCAAGTGGTGACGGCCACCTTGGGCGGGCTGGTGGGGTCCATCATCGGTTACTACTTCGGTGAATCGAAGGCGAGCGCACTGGTGAATACCTTAGGCAACGTGGGAGCGCAAACGGGACCAGCACCCCAACCCACGTCCGCCCCCAGACCAGCACCTGCGCCGCCGGTCAATCCCGAAGCGCCGGGCAGGACTTAACTTCGTGGCGTTATGATGAACCAGTCCTCTTCCTCCCTGATCGGCCGCGCCTACCAACTGGCGCTGGAGGACAGTTTGGTGGATCCCGATCGACCCGATGAAGACGTACGTGTCCAGGAGCTGGCCGACGGACGGCATGAGTACAGGGTATTCCTATACCTGACAGGCCGGCACCTGTATCTGGTGGATAGTGTGGTGTACGGTCTGCATCCGGACATGAACCCGAATACGGCCCGAGTGGTGCGTGACCCGGATAATCCAAATTGTAAACTGGTACTCTGGCTCTGGGGCACGTTCGCGATCACTGCACGCGTGATCCTTCGAACTGGAGAGACCTTGGAGTTGGAACATTATCTCAGCTTCGGTAATCAGGTACGCGAGTTACCGGCGGATCGGTTCCGGATGGCGTGAAGCCAATACCCGCCACGGGTCGGACCGCGGCGTTCGAATTCGCTCCGAGTAAATCGCTGAGGTCGACGGTATCAGGTACGACCTTAGGTCGACCTCGTGATCACAGCGCCAAGTCAAGGGCAGCTTTCACGGCATCCTTCAAGACCTTGATCGCGGCATTCGCAGCGTTCTGTGCCACAACTTTCTTGATGACGATGATGGCATGCAACTGCGACTCAAGTAAACGCTCTTCATCCTTAAGTCGTTGAAGGAACTCATCTTCGTCGAGGACCCCCTCAAGTCGAAGCTCGACAAGTAGCGTCCAACGGGATTGATTCCTTTGGATGAAGTCTGCGAGTATAGGCTTGACATCATTCCAATCGGACCCTACCGAACCACTGACCGCTTCGGCAATGCCGGCGACCACTTCGTTAATGTCGAAATTGATCATGGTAAGGAATCTATCAGTCCTTCAGACTGGATTTGACCTTTTCAGCAACATACAGTACATGTAAATGATCCACCATGGTCTTGCGGTTGAGCGCGATCACCGGCTTCTTCAGGGTGGATGCTTCGCGATGTTGCCTTGCATAGTCCATCCATTGCGCCAGACAGCTCTCCGCGATCCTCGTCGTCTCCTCGTTGTGCTGACGAACCCTGTTCTGGTCCAATACGGAGCGAAGAAGGACTTCGATATCGATGTAACCCAGCTTATATGGGGTGTACGGCACCAGCTCTTCGTCAGCAGCAGCCATCGTAAGGTAGAACCGATCGACCTGCCTAGACGCTTCCTCGGTCTGCTCCAATAGATGGAGGTCGAACTGTGCGACAAGATGAACACGGCACGCCAATGCGGACGTGCAGATGAGCAGGGTCACGAGAAGCCTGGCAGGAAAGGCCCTGTACATCGGATGGGGTGGAGATGAAGTTTTCACAATAGAACGATCAAATGGTGGAGGAGAGAGCTCGTGCGGAGGGGCGCAACATGATCAGGTTTGATGCGGGTAATGCAACCGTACGAATCGTTCGGCGTTGCCGTAGCATAGGGCATCAACAGCGGCAGTGACTTTAGGCAGTGTATCGAGGTGGTCGATGACGGGAGAGCGACCTGGTCCATTGAATTCCTTCCAGATGGTGGAGATGAGGTCAGCTCGAAGCTCGCCATATTCCAGAAGGGTCTGGTACTCGTTGATGGGGTCGATCCAGCCACCGAAGTCGGAACCGAGACTGATCATTAACCAGGCATTGAGCTTATCGATCGCGGATACGGAGGGGTCGAGATAGACCACTTCGAGCACCGCACGGACCGTGTCCCAAAGCGCTGTGATGCTGTTTCTCCCGCCGGGAACCTTCTGGCTAGAAGGGACACCTAATATCCGTTGGTCGAGCGAAAGCCCGAAGAGTCCTCCAGTGCGGAAAATGATGCTCACATCCTCCTTGCACATGTTGATGTTCCAGCTACTAAAGCGACCACTCGGATCGAAGGAATCATCCTTCTCCTTCGGTTCGTTCACAATATGCTGGTCAAGGGTGTCCAAGCCGCTGAAGCCACAATGACTCGCGATCACAGGAATGGTATCGCCTTTCGCCATGCATGGTCGGACGATCTGGGCATAGTACTGTTTCCTTGATCGGGCACTCATATGCTTGACATCGATGAGCATACGGTAACCTGCGGATGGGTCGCGACCATTGTCTGCATCGATGGCCAGGATCCGGCGGATCATGCGCCAACCGTTGGATGTGAAGGGGCCGTTCATCCGGTCGCCTTGATACATGACATGATCGGCCACGGAGGGAAAGCTGTGTGCATGGCCGCAGAGGCCATTGTCGAAATGATGGGCGAAAGTGACGAAGAAGACCGGATGGGCCCATTCGCTGCGGATGTGATCAACGCGCGCCAAGCAGGTGTCGATCGCAGCTCTGTCGGCGCCGAATGCGTGCGCCCCTTCAATCGTGAGCACCATGGTAAGCACCTCCTGCTGAAGGCATTGTACAAGTTCAGCCCTGTTCTTTGGAATACGATAGGTGCCGGTAGCCTCCAGTTCGTCCGGGAATCGTTCGCGGCGCTTACGCTCGCTCTCAACTATGTTGCGCCAGAAGAAGGGTGTGAAAATGCTATTGCGCGTCTCTTGACCATCTCGAGACCGTACAAAGGCATACTCATCATTCAAGAACTCCCAGTAGTCGTATGCAGCGCTCTGGATGTGATCGATCATGGCATCAGGTACGTGCTGAACGAGCATGTGCATGATGTCACGAATGGGCAGCCCTTTGCTGGTGAGCACCTGAGTGAATAGCTTGAGTAAGCGATTCTCCCCACTGATGCCCTTGAGGGAGCTGTTGAAGAAGCCGCGCTCGATGGGGTAAAGACCATTGAAGGAGAGGCGAAGTCGGCCATTCCAGGCCTTGACCAGGTCCGCCTGGCTGTATGCACTGCCCATCCGGCCTCTCCTCAGGGCCCGACGGTTATCGGAGACCACGGTCCAAGGGTGATACTCTCCCTTGCGCACATGCTTGTGGCGGTTCGGGAAGAGCCACAAGAAGCCGGTGCCGTCGTTGTGCAGATGGAGATCGGCGAAGCGCATGCTCAGTAATTAAAAACGGTCACTTTACCATTGAGAACGGCAATGACATCTTCCACCACACTCGGGCTCTTGATGTAGTACCAATGGTTGACCAACTTTTCGGAGCTGAACAAGTTCTTAAGGCCGCGCTCATCCTGGTCTCCCAAGTATGAGACGTCGGCCTGATACACGTCGTCGGGTAGCGGGATAGTACGGCGGGCTCCCCATCGCCCGAGGCGATTGAATGCGTTCTTGGTCTTCTCGCTAACCCCGAGGGCCATATCGTTATTGTGGTAGTATATGTGTATACGTTCGCCCAACGACATCAATTGGTGCATGGGTTTCTGTGGCTCCATGCAATCGTCATCCACATCAGCGGCCATGAGGAGGATCTCCCCGAACATGTTGTTCGGCTTCACATTCTCCCGAAGGAGCTCTGTCATCATAGCCTCGGCGACACGGTTGCCCATGCTGTGACACATCAGGTGGAGCTTATGGTCGCATAAGGGCTTCTCGTTCCGCACCAGATCACGAAACTGCTGCCTCAGTTTCAGGAGAGCGCGGGCCAAGGCATACCCGCTCTTAACGGCATCACGGGCATCGTCGCGGTAACTTAGCAGGTTCTTCCTAGCCGGCCAGGTGAAGAGCACGATGTTCTTGATCGGGCTGCCCTCACGGATGTAGCGATAGTGAAGGTGGCAAAGGGTCTCCACAGCCTCACTAAGGTCGTTGTTGTACCCATGGATGAAGACGAGCACGTCCCCGGCGTGGTCACCTTCATGGTCCTTCAGACCCTCGTCATGCAGCGCTTCGAACACACGCTGCGAGCCGAAATTGAAGCGCTCGGCCCGGCGTTCGTATTCGACGGGCTTCTCGAAGTCCCTTCTGTGCAGGTCCGGATACAGGTTCATGGTCACTTCGTCCAGGTCCAGCTTCCTGTTATCCTTTGCCACTCGCTCCGCAACTGCCTGGCTGAAGCGGACAGTACCGTATCTGAGGTTATCCTGAGCCTCCTCCGCCCCGTCCGTGCGCAGATACTCCTTGGCGTTGACCTTGATCGAACCCTTCGTGGGGGTTGTACTCACTTCACGATTAGTAATGATATAGTGCGTTGCCATTTGGAGTTGATCGTTCGGTGTTAGGTCAAACGGGCCATGGCATCTGGAGTGCCCGAGCAGTTCGGGGACCCACTTCGCCATCCGGGGTCAACCCCTTGGTGATCTGGTAGGCGTAAACGGCCGCTGTAGTCTTAGGCCCAAATTCACCATCGATCCTTCCGGGGTCGTATCCCGCATCGCGGAGAGCGCGCTGGATGATCTTTACGGCTTCGCCTTTCATGCGTGGAGTGGTCAGACGATAGACGGTGACAGTCTCCACCGGTACGATATTTCCACGTTCAGTGTAGGTGATCCAAGGAACCAGAATGCCCGTGTCCCACCGCCGACCGTGAGCCTTACCAAGGATCACGCCGCGCCGTGTGCTGTGTGCTTCGACAGTACCGCCCTGGCCATCGGAAAAGGCAATATGGCCTATGAGATTCGGAGCGGGTGACCTCAATAGAGCGGCTCCTGGTGTGACAATTGCCTTGGCCAGATCAATCCTTTGGCCCAGTGATACGACATCGCGTGCCCAGAATCCAGTGTATGCATCGGCCAGAGCAGGGTCTCCGCTGTTGGTACCACAACCGTACAGCCGTCCGGATACCTGATAGACGACCCAGCTACAGAACTCCGCGCAATCCCATGGGCCGCGCCAGTTCTTGTTGGACTTCGGTGCGATCACGCCCAGGCGATACTTCTCGCCGATGTGCAGAGCTGCAATTTTCACTAGTTGTTCTCCTGTAGCCATGGAGGGATTGTGTTGCGTGAAGAGCTGGCTGGCACCCCAGCTCGCTATTCAGATGTTGTGATTGTTTAATATCATTCGAATGTAGATGAAAAACCGAATCGTTGGAGCAGGCTGTGTATAAGTACAGAACCGATACATGGAATGTTCATGGACAATTGCGAGAGGATGAGGGCGACGCGAATGCGTGAACAATGAATGTATGGTGAAGAGCTACGGAATGAAAAGCGAATGAAGATCCACTGAAAAGCGACACCTTGGGAAATGAGCTGCGTTGAACCGGCTTGGTCGAACGGACCGACAAACAACAACAGCCATGAACCAAGTACAAGAGAACAAGATGTCGATGGCCTATGCCGCAGTGCAGGTCCTCGACGAGAACAAGACGATCTGGGACGGTGTGCCAGCGATGGTGCAGGCCCATGATGAATTCAAGGCGAACATCACCGCAACGGAGCAAGCGGTGAGCAAGCAGATCGCCGACATAACGGGTCATGCCAAGGACAAGACCGCTGCCGAGGACAACATGATCGCGAAGACGCTGAGCGTAGCGGGTTCGGTGATGGCCTTTGCCACGGTGAACGGTGATAACGGGCTTGCCGAGGCGATGAACATCACCCCCAGCGAGTTGCGACGGTATCGGGATAGCGTGGTCGCGCAGCGCTGCATGGGCGTGCATGACGCGGCCACGTTGAATGCCGCTGCACTTGTGAGCTACGGAGTGGCGGCAGGCGACATCGTTGACCTGAAGGCCCGGATAGACAAGTATCTCTCACTGATCGCACAGCCGCGCAACAAGATCACTGCGCGGAAGGGTGCGACCGCTGAGATCGGTGCGCTGATCCGGGATACGATGAAGCTGCTGAACTACCGCATCGACCGATTGATGCAGCAGTTCGCATTCAGTCACAAGGAGTTCCATAAGCAGTACTTCAACGCGCGGATCATCATCGATCAGCACGGCCAGAAGGATGCACCAGCTGAAAAGGCCGCTTGAAAAAAGGATCAGGTCCGTACCGACTGAAGCCCCCGAGAGATCGGGGGCTTCTTCGTTACGGTCGATCGGCGGTGCTCGGCGGCTAGCATGAGATCCGCTGTCGCGGCATATGATACCCCGGGGCATTAAACCAAGGCGGCATAGTACTCGGCCGGCCTGAGATTGACAACAAAGGCGAGATCCACCCTTTGTGATTAGTGGAATTACGGCGGGGATCGCGGAACTTTGGAAGTGCCGGTCTGACCGAGGGCACCGGGAAGGCGCCGCCCTTCGCTGGGAAGCTTCGGTGGGAGCACGGGCACGAGCAGGATGCAAGTCGCACGGTTGATCATCGCGGATCCGTTGCCGATCGTGGCAGAGGGCATGCGCAGCTGGTTGAAGGACCATCCGCGCTACGTGGTGGCCGGCGAAGTGCGCTCTGGTACCGAACTCCTGGCTGCGCTGGACACGGCGTCATACGACCTGGTGGTGATGGAGGTGTCCCTGCCGGAGATGGACGGGATCGACACGATGCGGGCCATCCGGAAGCGGCATCCACAGCAGCGGGTGCTGGCCTTCTCGGACCTGATGGAGATCGAGTACATCAACAGCATGCTCATCGAAGGGAGCATCGGTTACCTCTCGAAGGGCTGCGGGCCGATGGAGCTGCGCTTCGCCTTGGCACAGGTGCTCGCTGGCGACCGGTATTTGAGCGACGCGGCGGCCCGGGCCGTGGAGCAGGGCTATGCCCACACCACGAAGCATCCGGGCGGGGCCTATATCGGCCTGACTTCGCGGGAGCGGGAGATCATCCGGATGGTGGCCCAAGAGCGCACGAACGAGGAGATCGCCACCACCTTGTTCATCAGCGTGGATACCGTGAAGTCCCATCGACGGCAGTTGATGACCAAGTTGAACGTGCGGAACAGCGCCGGATTGGTGCGCTACGCGTTGGGCAGAAGATGGGTATGAGCCGGAGATGACCTTCGGTCATGTGCGGGGCAAGCCCGAACTTGCGTCGTGATGCACGGGTCGGCGGAGATCAAACGGAAGGCCCATGAGCTGGGTTTCCTGGCCTGCGGTGTCGCGAAGGCGGGTTTCCTGGAGGAGGAGGCGCCCCGGCTTGAGCGGTGGCTTCGGGAGGGCCGCCACGGAGCGATGGGCTATATGGCGAACCACTTCGACCTGCGGTTGGACCCGCGGCGCCTGGTGGAGGGCGCGAAGAGCGTGATCAGCCTGGCCTACAACTACCACACGCCGCTAAAGCAGGAGGATCCAGAGGCCCCGAAGCTGAGCACCTACGCCTTTGGCCGCGACTACCACAAGGTGGTGAAGCAGCGCCTGAAGCCCTTGGTCGCCTTCATCCAGGAGCGATATGGAGAGGTGGCCCTGAGGACCTTCGTGGACAGTGCGCCGGTGTTGGAGAAGGCCTGGGCGCAACGCAGCGGACTGGGCTGGATTGGCAAGCACACGAACATCATCCGGCAAGGCGCTGGTTCCTATTTCTTCCTGTGCGAGATCATCCTCGACCTCGACCTGGAGCCGGATGCGCCCGTGGCGGATCACTGCGGGACCTGCCGCCGCTGCATCGACGCCTGCCCGACCGAGGCCATCACCCCCTATGCGGTGGACGGCAGCCGTTGCATCAGCTACCTCACCATCGAGTTGAAGGACGCGATCCCTGCGGAGATGGCGGGCAAGCTGAACGACTGGGCCTTCGGTTGCGACATTTGCCAGGAGGTGTGTCCGTGGAATCGCTTCAGCACCCCGCACAACGAACCGCAATTCACCCCGAAGCCAGAGCTGTTGGAGCTGAGCAAGGACGAATGGCACGGCATGACCGAGGTGGTCTTCGACCGGCTATTCGAGGGCAGTGCCGTGAAGCGGACGAAGTACAGCGGACTACAACGGAACCTGCGTTTCCTGCGCGAGGGGACCTGATTCAGGTCCGCAAGGTGGTCTGGAACACCTCGATGATCACGTCCTTGTATACATGGCCGAAGGTGGCCAGGCACCAGGCTTTTAGGACGAGTTGATCATGCTGCCCGAGCCATCGTCGGGCCTTAAGGAGTTCCTTCTTGAATAAACGCTTGTCGAAGCTGACCTTTTGGAGCACCTGTTTGCTGAACTCCATCATCTTTCTTCCCTGGTCCATCATCACGGTTCGGCTTTAGCGAGGTTGAAGGTAGTACGTTCACCGGCGGATGCAAGGGGTAAAGGTCGAACGGTTATCCACGATCCCGAAGCCGGTGGGTGGATAGAACGCCGAACGTGCGGGACACGTGCCCTGGAAGTGCCAAAAAGTGTTGTCAGGGCTGGAACTTGCGTTCCTCGGCCTGGAGTACCTCATAGGAATCCACATTGTGCGCATAGGCTACGAGGGCGCACTGCGCCGGGTTCCAGGAGGGATCCATCGGAAAGTTCGTGTAGTTCAACGTGATCGTATCCCCTTGGAGGGCGGACCCCACGATCAACGGAGCACCCCAGGTGCCGTTCACATTATCACGCAGCACATGCCGATGGACATAGTTCGGAACGTCGTTCCCGGGCGCTTCACTATCCACCTGCCAGTCGATC
>JACJZG010000002.1 GCA_020635715.1 Flavobacteriales bacterium
CGATCAGTGCGTTGAACGCGACCGGCATGGCCGACATGGGCCGGGTGATGGGAGAGGCCGGCAAGCGCGTCGCGGGAAGGGCTGACGGCAGTGCGGTGGCCGCCGTGGTGAAGCGGCTCCTTGCCGGAGGTTGACCGGTCGATCCAGCGAGTGGGAAGGGCCGCCTGATCATCAGGCGGCCCTTTCGCATGGTGGGTGACCGGCTATGACGCTATCACACACCGGTGAAGCGCGCGCTGTGTTCGGCCGTGACCGCGATGGTATGATCACCGGGATGGGATAGACTTGAACGTGGTGACCGAGCGCAGCGGATCGGAACGATGGTCGTGGATCGCGATCGGTGCGGCAGCATCGCGCAACAACACATCGCGTTGCGAAGTGCGTCAGGCATGAAAAGCGAAAGGCCCCGATCTCTCGGGGCCTTCCTTGCGTTCGTGAACGCTGCTTACTTCTTCTTCGCAGCTTTCTTAGCGGCTTTCTTGGCTGCCTTCTTAGGGGCTGCCTTCTTAGCGGCTTTCTTAGCTGCCTTCTTCGGAGCAGCTTTCTTAGCTGCCTTCTTTGCTGCCTTCTTGGCCATGGCGAATGGGTTTGTTTGTGTCAAACGTAATTGCGTTGACGTGAATGTGTACGCACTCGCGTTAAAAAATGTTCCACCAAATATTGTTGATATCGTTACCCGTGATCCAGGTCGATGGCGATGCCCGGTCGATCAACGCGTTCAGAAATGAACCGCTTCCGTCGATCACGCGATGATCATCGCGTGTGATCATCATGCTGCTGCGATCTCATGCATTGCTCGGAAAGCCTTGGTGCATCGGTCATGCAGCGCATCGTGTACAACGTCGTGCGTGATCCTCGTGATCGCGTCGCGTTGGAACCGCGTTGATGGATCAACCGACATGCAGCTTGAAACCGACGCCATGAACGTTGACAATGCGGACCGAGGGATCCGCCTTCAGGTATTTGCGCAGCCGACTGATGAAGACATCCAGGCTCCGACCCAGGAAGTAGGTGTCATCCCCCCACACCATGTTCAACACCAGTTCGCGTGGCAGCACATTGTCCTGGTGCATGCATAACAGCCGGAGCACTTCGGCCTCCTTCTTCGTGAGCTTGCGTTCCTCGGAAGGGTGGCTCAACATCAGGTTGCGGTGATCGAAGGTGAAGCTGCCGATCTCGAAGAGTTCGCGCCCACGCTGGTCCTCCGTGCGTCCCTGGGTGCGCCGCAGGATCGCTTCGATCCGCAGGATGAGCTCTTCGTGGCTGAACGGTTTGGTGAGGTAATCATCGCCACCCGCCTTGAAGCCGGCGATGCGATCATCCGTCTGGCTCTTGGCGGTGAGGAAGACGATCGGTACCTCCGCGTTCGTAAGACGGATGTCCTCGGCCAGGCTGAACCCGTCCTTCGAAGGAAGCATCACGTCCAGTACGCACAGGTCATAAACGGTCTCGTTGAACTGCTTCAATCCTTCCTTGCCATCGCGGCACAGGTGGACGTTGTAGCCCTTCCGCTTGAGGGCATCCTGGATCACGAAGCCCAGGTTCTGGTCATCCTCCACCAGGAGTATGCTCGCTCGTTGTTCGCTCATGGTCCTTGGATCGAATGGTCACAGTGAAATGGGTAGGGTGAGCATGAAGGTGCTGCCCTTGTCGAACTCGCTGCGGGCCGACACGCTTCCGCCATGCGCTTCGATGATCTGCTTCACGTAGTGCAGGCCGAGGCCGAAGCCCTTCACATCATGCACGTTGCCGGTGTGCACCCGGTAGAATCGTTCGAAGATGTGCCGGATGTCCTCTTTGCGGATGCCGATGCCGTCATCGGTGACGGATAGCACGAGCTCCCGGCCCTGGCTGCCGGTCGCGAGCTCGATATGGCCACCTTCCCGACCATACTTCAGGGCGTTGTCGATCAGGTTGGTCACCGCGTTCGTAAGGTGCATGCGATCGCCTTGCACGACATGGCCGGTCGCTTCCAGCCGGAGGGTGATGGTCGTGTTCCGCTCCTGGGCCTGCAGGTGGAAGTGCTCCTCCACCTCCTGTGCGATGACGTGCATGTCCACCCGCTCGCGCTTCAGCTCCAGCTTGTCCTTGTCCATGGACCCCAGTTGAAGCACCCTTTCCACCTGGATCCGCAGACGCTCGTTCTCGCTCCGGATGATACGGGCATACTGCTGCAGCCGGTCCGGTTCCTTCATGATGTCAGGATCACCAAGCACCTCACTGCTCAGCGCGATGGTGCTGATCGGCGTCTTCAACTCGTGGGTCATGTTGCCGATGAAGTCGTTCTTCATCTCACTGAGCTTGCGCTGTCGCAGGATCACCCATACGCTGTAAGCGAAGAAACTGAAGACGATGAGCGTGACGACGAAGGGGAAGACCCACATCCACGTTCCGGTCTCCTCCTCCCACAAGGAGCTCCTGCGCCGCGGGAAATACACGCCGAAATAATGCCCGTCCTTGTCGAGCTTCTGAAGTTCACTGTGGGCCATCGTGTCGGTATCGGCACTGTCCACGGACACATAGTTGCCATACACGATGCTGTCCGTGAAACAGTCGTAGATGCCGTACTCGAAGTCCTCCTGGATGTTGCGCCGGCTGAACTCCTTGCGCAGCATCGCCTCCAGAAGGTAAGGATGCACCGTGTCGTTGATGGAGACCGCGAAGTAGTTCGGGCGCACCTGCTTCACCGCGTCGAAGAGGTCGGTGGGGTCCTTCGTGATGGAGAGGATCCGTTCGGTGACATCGGTCAAGGCCATCACCACGCGATCGTTGAACTGCTTCTCCAGCTGGAGCCCCTGTTCCCGGTTCAGCTCCACCTGCTCCTCCCGGTAACGCGAGGCCTGCTGCAACCATAGAAGCTGGATGACCACCACGCCGATCACGCTCAACGTGGCCAGCAGCATCAAGGTGGCTATCGCGCGGCGCCCCATGTGGTCCATGCAATGTTACGACCCACGCTCCCGGCCGGATCACCCCATTAACAAGCCTTGTACTTTCGCCGCCGTGACCCCTCGCGCCCTCTGGTTCCAGGTGTTGGCCATCGTTGCCGTCGTGGTGGTCGGTGCCGGCCTGGACGTGATGGAGGTGGATGCGGCCCAGTACGCCGGCATGGCGCGGGACATGCTGCGCAGCGGTGAGTACCTCGAACTGCATTACCGTGGGAACGACTACCTCGACAAGCCGCCCTTGCTCTTCTGGTCCTCCGCGCTGTCGTTCGCGGTGTTCGGCGTGCACGACTGGAGCTATCGCCTGCCGAGCGTGCTCTTCGCCTTCCTCGGCATCTACGCCACCTATCGCTTCACCCGATCGCACCACACCCACGAGGTGGCAGGCACCGCGGCGATCATGTTCGGCTGCTCCACGGCCTTCTTCCTCATGTGCACCGATGTGCGCTGCGATACGCTCCTCACCGGCTCGGTGATCACCGCCATCTGGCTCGGAACGGCTTGGGTCGAAGAGAAGCGTTGGTGGCAGCTGATCGGCTGCGCACTTGCTCTCGCGGCCGGCCTGCTGGCCAAAGGGCCGATCGGGCTGATGGTACCCGTGCTTGCGATCGGGGGGCAGCTCTTCCTCGATCGCAAGTGGTCCAGGATCCTCGACGCCCGCCTGCTCGTTGCGTTCGTCGTGCTGCTCCTTGTCCTTTCTCCCATGCTGATCGGTCTTCACCAACAGTTCGGGTGGCATGGACTGCGCTTCTACTTCTGGGAGCAGAGCTTCGGCCGGATCACCGGCGAGAACCGATGGGTGGATGACAGTACCGTTCTGTTCTTCACGCACGAACTTCCGTGGCAACTCCTGCCCTGGTCCGTGTTCGTGCTGGCGGGCGTGTGGTCCGGAATTCGCGCGTTGGTCCTGCGGAAGCCATTGCCGGAAAAGGCGAGCCTGGTCGGTTCGCTCCTGGCCTTCCTGGCGCTTTCCCTGTCGCACTTCAAGCTGCCGCATTACCTCTATGTGGTCCTTCCGCTCTTCGCGGTACTTGGTGCGCGCGCGTTCCATGGTAGTTTCCCCAATTGGTTGCGGCAGGTCCATCTACTGCTTGTCTTCGCGCTCTGGTGCGTGGGCTTCCTGCTTGCTTTCGCGGTCTTTCCGGATGGTCGATGGCCCTTCGTGCTGATCATGCTCATTTCCGGGGCACTGGCCGCACGTGCATACCGAAGGGCGACCACCCGCATGGGCATCCTGCACGCGACCTTCATCGTGATGATCGGCGGTGCGCTTGTCCTGAACGGTCACTTCTATCCGAACCTGCTCCGGTACCAGGCGAACGCCAAGGCAGGCCAATGGGCGGCGCAGCAGGGCCTCGGTCCGGATCGTTTCTTCGGTCTGCAGGTGAGTGGGACGGCCATGGACTATTACGCGGGCTATCCGGTGCCGTGGTTGAGCGATGCCCGGGAAACACGACTCGTTCTTGCCCCGGGCGTGGTGGTCTATACGGACGCCTCCCATCGGAAGGAGTTGATCAACGCCGGCCTGGTTCCGGAACGGGAGGTCCATCTGGCCAACCACCCCGCTCAACGACTCTCGTTCCGTTTCCTGGATACCCGGTCAAGGGCCGGGGTCCTGGAGGAGCGTTTCCTGCTCATCTATTAAATGGGGTGGTCCGGTCTGTCAGGTTCTTGCAGTTCCATGACGGAAGGAGGGGCTTTCGCCTGATCGGGCTATTGCCCACGGGTGATGATGCGCCGTTGCTTTGTGGTCTCAACAGGAACCGAACGCATGAAGCTCGCTACACTCTCCGCCTCCGCACTGCTGCCCGTCGCCCTTCTGGCCCAATCCGTCACCGTTACCACCGGCCCTGGAAGTACCATCCAGACCTACTACAGCCTCGAGCAAGGTGAGCAGTCGAGCATCCCGCTGGCCGATTGGGACCTGGCCTTCGAGATCAATGCGTTCAATTCCTCGATCCTGGTGAACACCGCATTGACGGGAGAGGGTCCGGGTGCAGGTCGGGTGAAAGTGTATGAAACCAATGTGACTATGGAGGATTGGGACCTCCTTACTGTTCCAGATCTCGATAACTGGATAGAGATCCAGAACAGTGAGGTGTACTGGTCCGCTGGGGCGTTGACGCACGGGAACGACTTGGAGGATCCGCTCAGGCTCAGCGTTGGCTGGGGTACCTACAACCCGGTCACGCACACCATCATCGGCACGGATCATGTTATTGAGGATACCGAAGGCGGCTACAAGAAGCTCGGATCGATTCCTGGCGAGCGGCACTATTCCTTCACCTATGCGGGCATCGATGGTTCCGACCAACAGGAGGCCACCTTGCTGAAGTCGGCTTTCAGCGGAAAGAACTTCGGCTATTACAGCTTCGCAACGGGCGGAACCGTCGATCCGGAACCCCTGGCCACCAACTGGGACCTGCTGTTCACCAAGTACATCAGCATGGTACCCACCGCGTATCCGGTCACCGGCGTGTTGCAGAACAAGGAGGTGAGCGCCATGCAGGTGGATGGTGTACCGACCAGCGAGGCCATGTGGAACAGCGCGGACTTGGACACCGCCATCAACGTGATCGGTTCCGACTGGAAAAGTTACAACATGAGCGCAATGCAATATGAGTACGTGCAGGATCGCACCTACTTCGTACAAGACCGCTCATCGAACATCTGGAAATTGGTCTTCACCGGATACGGTGGCGGTACTACCGGCGACATCACCTTCAACCAGGAACTGGTGAGCAGCGTATCGGTGGATGAGGACGCCTACGGACAGCTGGCGGTCTATCAACCCGGTGGTGAACGGTCAATTGAACCTGGTCTTGGGCGGGGAGATGCCCGGTCGCCTATCCATCCTGGACGGTGCCGGCCGGCTGGTGCGTGCAGGTGGTGAACAGTGCAGGTGCGCTGAACATGACGCCATTGACCTGGGCGGCTTGCAGGCCTGGTCTGTACGTGGCCCGTCTCGAGGCGGAGGGCCGCATCCACGGCACGGATCGTCGTGGAGTGAACGCCGGTGCCCCAGCCTCACGGCTGGTGTGCCTGGCGTGTTCCGGTCGGATCACGTTAGTATGACGATCGCCGGGCTTCCGCGCAGGTCTCGTGTTCTGAACAAGAGTGGTCGAAGGTGAAGCATTGGATACCCGCTCTTCCGCTATGTCTGCTAACGGTGCTGCGGGCCCAACATGCCATCACGGTCACCGATCCGGATGGGAGGACGGTGCCTACGCGCATGTGGCGTGGCAGCTCGTGGGCAGCCTACCGGCGGTCTGGTGGTGCTTGATGCCAACGGGATGGATCCTGGCGGTGACCGAGGACGATGGGGCAAGTGGCGCTGCGGGTCGTTTCGTCGGTTATTCCACCATCGCCGATACACTGCGTCCGACGAACGGGGGGATCGACCTACGTGCTTCATCCGGAAGTCTGGGTCTGCCGAGCTCGTGGTCACCGGGCAGTACGCCCCGTGGATCCGGAGCAGGCGGTGCATCGCGTGCGGTGATCGATGCCCGCATCCAACGCATGGCGGCCAACAACCTCGGTGATGCCCTCCGCAATGAGCGTTGAACATCCGCCTCTCCCAGGACAACCAGCTGGGTACTTCCATGAGCATGCAAGGCTCGGCGGTCAGAACTGAAGCTCCTGATCGATGGGGTGCCGGTGATCGGACGGCAGGACGGCAACCTTGACCTGGCAGGTCGATCTCACGGGCATCGATCGGGTGGAAGTGGTGGAAGGTCCGCTGAGCGTGAACTATGGGACCAACGCGCTCGCAGGAACGATCAACCTGATCGCCCGGAAGGGGCGGACGGCCCGCCACGTTCAAGGCCTCGACCTATGCTGAACACATTGGACGCCTCAACACCACGGCCACCGGCACCCGCCACTGGGGGCGCAACGATGTGGTGCTCACAGCCGGCGGAACTTCTTCGCCGGTTGGGACCCGAGCCGGCCGGGCATCGTGGACCTCACGCCCGCCCTCGCGGACACGAACCGTTTCAACAGTGGAAACCACGCGAACAGTTCTTCGGTCGCTTCTCCTTCCGGCGTACCGGCGATCAGTGGGACCTGGGCTACAAGATGGAGGGGATGTACGATGCGATCGCCAACCGGGGCATGCCGCGCGCCTACCATGAGTCAGCCTTCGACGAACGCTACACCACCATCCGGTTCGACAATGCCGTGACCGCCGCCGGGCGCCTGGGGAACGGACGGAGGATCGACGCGCTGGCGGCGCACAACCGTTACGTCCGCTTCAGCAACCTGTGGTACCGCGACCTGACGACCTTGAGCGAACAACTGGTGGACGCCGCAGCCGAGCAGGATACCTCCGGTTCACGCTCACCAACGTGCGGGCCACCCTCGCACAAGCGCGGGATAGCGCCCGGATCGACCATGAAGTGGGCATCGACCTGAACCTGGAGTCCGGTTCCGGACCGCGCATCGGCGATGGGCAGGAGTCGATCGGCGACTATGCGGTGATGGCCAGTGCAGAATACAAGGCCACCCGGGAGCTGACCATCCGGCCCGGCGTCCGTTACGCGTACAACACCCGTTACGGGGCACCGCTGGTGCCTTCATTGAACCTGCGCTGGCGCATCAACGATGGCTTCACAGCGCGGGCCTCCTACGCCAATGGCTTTCGAGCGCCTTCGTTGAAGGAGCTCTATCTCTACTTCGTGGACGTGAACCACGACATCGTTGGCAACACCGACCTGCGGGCCGAACGATCACACAATTTCAGCGGCGGACTTTCATACCGGCATGCCAAGGACAAGGGTGTCTATACCAGCGAGATCACGGCCTTCCACAACCACATCGATGACCTCATCACCCTGGCTCAGGTCAGTGGTTCCCGGTATTCCTATGTGAACGTGGGTCGCTACCGGACCATGGGCGGTACCGTCGGCGCCGGGTGGGACAATGGCCATTGGGTGATCTCCTGTGGGGCGGCGGTCACAGGCCGGCACGATGCGCTCGCGGATGCGACGCAAAGTCCGAACCTGTACACCAGTGAGCTGCGTGCTTCACTGACGAAGCAATGGCTCCGCAAGGGCTGGAGCGGGTCGATCTTCTGGAAGTGGCAGGACAGGCTGGCGAACTACTCCCTGCAGGAGGATGGGACACTGGGTCGCAGCTTCATCGGGGCCTTCCATGGCCGACGCCTCATTGACCAAACGCATCTGGGGTGATCGCATCGCGCTTACCGGTGGATGCAAGAACCTGTTCGATGTGAAGGACCTGAACGCCACCATGTCCACCGGGGCACACAGCGGGGGAGGGACCAGTGTTCCCATGGCCACCGGTCGCGTTGCCTTCGTACGTATCGAGCTTGACCTGAAGAAGAGCCTGCATGCGAACTGATCTCCTTCTCGGTGCCGTGATCATCATCGGCTTCAGCTCCTGCCTGAAGGAGGAGCTTCCCGTTCCGACGAGCGTGAGCGCACGCGGTGATGCAATGACCCTGCAGACCTGCATGGGACCGGGTTATCAGGATCAGCTTTGGCTGGACCTGCGCACAGGCGATGTGGTGAGCACCAACGTCAAGACGGCCTGGGACCTGGCCTTCGAAAGCACAACGGACGGCTGGCGGATCTTTCTGAACGGGTCGAAGATGATGACCGCCTGGAACATCGGTCCGGTGGACATCACCGCCTCGCATGATACGATCGGCATGGCCGCCGGACGGCGGATCGATGCGCCGAGCGGCCATCGCGATAGCACGGCCATCGGTGATTGGCGCGGGCATGATGACGTGTACATCATCGATCTCGGTTTCGATGCGATCGGTGTGCCGCAGGGCCTGCGCAAGTTCCGTTTCCATATGGTATCGGCCACCGCTTTCACCTTCGAGGTGGCGCGCCTCAATGGCAGCCAACTGGTCAGTGTGACCGTTCCGAAGGACCCTTCCCGTTCATTCACCTCCTATCGGACGGGTACAGGGGTGGTGCCCATCGAACCCGAGAGAGGGGATTGGACGTGGTGGTCACTCAGTATACGCATCAGTTCTACGAACCCTTCCAGCCCTACATCGTTTCCGGTGTGCTTTCTGCTCCAGGTGTTCGTGTGGCCGAAATGAACGTTCCGGACTTCAATGCGGTGTCCCTTGCCGACACGCTCGATCATCCGTTCAATGCGGCACGCGATGCGATCGGTTACGACTGGAAGACCTACATCTTCGAAAGCGCCTCGTACGAGATCGACCCGACGCGCGTATACATCGTGATGGACGCGGAAGGCTACTACTTCAAACTGCGCTTCATCGATTTCTACAGCGAACAGGGACAGGTCGGTTGCCCGCGCTTCGAGGTGGTGCCGCTTTAGAAGTCCATCTCGCCCCCACCGTTCTGGCCGGGTTCACTGCGCTGGCCGCGACGGCGGAACAACGACATATTCTGCTCCCCGAACTTCCACGTGAGCGTGAATCGCACGAACCGCATTTCACGCCGGCGGTAACTCTCCTGGTAGAGCAGCGGGGTGTCGATGATGTTGCCCCAACGACGGGTGAAGAAGATGTCGTTCACGGACAATACACCCGTGACACGTTTCGTGAAGTCGTGGCTCAATGAGGCGTCCACACCGTACTGGGCCATCGAGCGGCCCTGCGCCTGGACCTCCGGGCTCTCGTACTCGCCGTTCAACTGTACGGTCCAATCGGCCTTCACCCCGAAGCGCTGGTTCACCATCAACTTCGACTGCCACACCACCCCCTGGTTGCGGATGCCGCCCTGCGCACTGGACAGTGCGACATTGGTATGGCGTACCGTTCCGCTCAAGGTCATCTGCAGGCCTTTCTTCGGATCCAACTTCAGCACGTTCTCCCAGCCGAGCATGGTCTCGTATGAACCATTGACGAAGGTGTTCAACAGGATGGCCGAGTCGGTCGGCAGGGGGGTGGCGAAGTTGGTGACCACATCGGTGGAGTAGCGGCCGAAGACCGAGGTGAGCCATGTGGCCTTGCCGCCCAGGAAGGGGAGCAGGTGGTTCACCTCCGCCAGGTTGCTCATCTCGGGGGCGAGCGTCGGATTGCCGATCCGTACGTTGCGCGAATCGCTGTACATGATGAAGGGGACGATCTGCCAGAACCGGGGACGGTCGATCTTCCGCGAGAAGTTGATCTGGAACTCGCGCTCACTTCCCTCCCAACGCCGTACGAAGTAGAGCGAGGGGAACAGCGCGCGCCCGAGGTTCTCAGTGCCATCCGGATAGCGGTAGCGGAACACCTCGTCCTTGCCCGTGAGCTTCGTCTCGAACCAGGTCTGCTCGAAGCGGAGCCCGGTCATCATCGACCAGCGCTCCGTCAACTGCTGCGACCAGTTCACGTAAGCCGCGTTCACCATGTTCTGGATGCGATAGTCGTTGCTCAATGCGGTATCCAGCACATCCGTTCCGAGGAGGGGAGAGGTGAGCCGCACTTCCAGCACAGTGTGGTCCGGCTGCACGTTGCCCTTCAGGCCGTACTCCAGCTTCGTTCTCTCGGACAGTGGGTCCACCACATCCGCCTGGAAGGTGTAGGAGGAATAGTGGCTGTAACCGATGTTGTCCTGCAGACGTGGACTGCCGGTGGCCGGGTCGCCGTTCACCGCGTAACTGTAAAGGTCCTGCTCGGCGAAGCTCTCGCGCTGCCCATAGTTGTACGTGAAGTCCATGGACCACTCCTTGCCCTCCTTCGGCGACTTGTGCTTGAAGAGGACCTGGCCGGTGTAGCCCCCGCGATCGGTCCTGGAGGAGTTCAGCTGCTGTCCCTGGCTCAGGACCTCCTGCCCCGCACCCAGGGAGAGGAAGTCCTGCGTGTCGTTGCCATCATGCACGAACCAGCGCGCCGAGTTGGAGACCGTGAGCGTGCTGCGATTGCTCACCTGCCAGTCCACACCCAGGCGGCCACCGTTCATGCGCCGACCGCTGAGGCTGCGGGTGTCCTGTTCGAAATAACCGACCTCCTCGCCGAAGGAACGGTCCGTGCGCCGGGTGAGCGCATTGGTGTTGTTGCGGCTGGTGTTGAAGTTGTACGATAGGTTGAAGGCCCAGCGACCATCCTTGGCGTTCAGGTTGCCCCCTGCCTGGTAACGGTCGTTCGTGCCAACGCCGGCCTGCACCTGGCCGCTGTAGCCTGGTTTGGTGCTCTTCTTCAACACCACGTTCAGGATGCCACCCGTCGTGTTCGCATCGAAGGCGGCGGATGGGTTCGTGATCAGTTCCACACGTTCGATGTCCTCAGCGGGGATCATTTCCAGGGTCATCGTGGTGGGGCGCCCATCGATCAATACCTGCGGGTTCGATCCGCGCATCTGCACGTTGCCGTCCACGTCCACGCTCAGGCCGGGGATGTTCTTCATCACTTCCACCGCGGAAGCCCCTTGCGTGGTGAGGTCCTTGTCCACGTTGTACACCCTTCTGTCCACCTGCATGATGGAAGTGCGCTTCTCACCGGTGACCTCGAATTCCTTCAGCACCTCGGCATCGGGTTCCAGTACGACATTGCCGAGGTCGCGCTCCGGCTGCTCGCGGGAGAGCTGCACCGACACCACTTGGGGCTTGTAGCCGATGAAGCTTATCGTGACCTTCACGGGCATCAGGGGAAGCTGCTCCACGAGGAAGTCGCCGTTGGGGCGTACGATGGTGCCACCCAGCAGGCTGTCTCCGCGAGCGGCCATCACCGATACGGTCGCGAACTCGGCCGCTTTCCCCGTGCTGGAGTCGATCACCTTTCCGTAGATCCGGCCGATAGCGGGTCGTGCACCGCGGCCACCGGCCGGTGGCTGAGCGAGCGCCAGTTGCGCGCAGGCAAGAAGCAGTACGGTGATCAGCGATCGGGTCGGGAAGAACATGCGGGGTGGGCAAAAGTACCGGCTGGCTTCGGGCGGTGCTGTCCTTTGATGGGACTCGGGATCCACGGTTCGATCGATCAACAAACTTTCACAGGTGTGGATGGAAAGAAGAAGGCCTCCCGGGAACCGGGAGGCCTTTCAGCTCGAAGTCGAAGTGGCTTAGTACTCCTCGCGGCGCGGACGCTCGCTACGGTATCCACCACGGTCGCCACCGCCGCGCTCGCTGCGGTATCCACCACGGTCGCCACCGCCGAAGCCGCGGCCACCGCCACCGAAACCACCGCGATCACCTTCGGTGCGCGGGCGGGCTTCGTTCACGACCAGGTCTCGGCCGTGGAAATTCTTGCCATTGGTCCCCTCAATGGCGGCGCGCCCGGCGTCATCATCGGCCATCTCCACGAATCCGAAGCCGCGGCTACGGTTGGTGGCGCGATCCATGATGATCTTGGCCGAAGTCACCTCACCGAAGGGGGCGAACAGCTCGTGGAGATCCTGGTCCTTCACTGAGTAAGGCACGTTGGCGACGTAAATGTTCATGAGTTCTACTGACGGGTTAATTTGTTCTGCGCCTGTACCCCGAGCGTCTCGCCAAAGCACGACGGGGCCGTTGGGCGGCACGAATGTAGGTAGGATCTTGATCCTGTCAACATGGGTGGCCCGATCGACGGGTCGATCGGCGGGCCTGCCACCGCCGCCGCCCTATCTGGAAATGACCACCGGCCGGGTCCAACCACCCGCCCCATGGCCTATTTCCAACAGGTAATGGCCCACGGCCAGCTGCCCAACGGCGATGGAGCTGCCAGGGCTTTGGGCCACGATCCGTCCGTCCATGGCGCGCAACGTGAGGTGTAGGATCGCTGCCCCGTCAAGGGTCACGTTGATCCGTTCCGAGGCCGGGTTCGGGAACAATAGCGGTGCCGCGGTGGATGCCTCGCTGGGCAGTGCCGTGCTCGGTGAACAGAACTGCCGGGCCAGGAACTCCGCCGCCCACCCGTCCACCAGCGGCAGGTCGTGGATGTCGTGCGCGTTGCCGGCGTATGGATGGAACTCGTACCGCATCGGGGTGAAGCCCAGCGACTGCACATAAGGGTCCATCGCGCACGAACCGAACAACCAGGGGTAGTTGCCACCGAGCCCCAACGGCATACCCCACAATCCCTGCCGGTGGCCGCAGCCGACCACCGGGTCGTCGATCTGATGATAGGTGAACAAAGCGGGGTCATCAGCGCTGCCGATCATCGCCGTGTCCAGGATCCCCCCGAAATAGGCGACACAGGCGTTCACCGAGGCATCCGGTCCAGGATGCAGCGTGCCGTTCACCGGTCCAAGGTCAGGCCGCGGGTATTGGGTAAGGAACTGGTTGACCGCGCTGGTAGCCCCACAGCTCGCCGGCTTTTCCTCTTCGTCCGTGGCATAGGCCACATGCAACGCGGTGATCCCACCGGCGCTCACGCCCATCACCGATACGTTGAGCACATCGGAGCTGTCCACTTCGGACCGGCCGCGCAGGAAGCGTATCGCGCCCTTCACATCCTGTTGTGCGCGGTAAGCCGCGCGGATCACCTCCGCCTGATCATAAGCGTAGGGGTTCGGGAGCAGGGCAGGCGGATGGAAGCCGAGCCGGTAGCTCACGGTCACGGCCACATAACCGCGTTGCGCATACCAGCTGCAGATCGTGTTCATCTCGTTGCGGTGCCCGCCTACGAAGGATCCTCCGTGGACCGCCACCAACACCGGCCGGGCCGTTACGTCATCCCCCACCGGTTTGAAGATGTTCATGCGCAGGCTGTCCACTCCACCATCATAGCGCACGGCCGTTCCGTAGAAGACATCACTCTCCACCTGTACATCGAACTGCCTGGCGACATAGTCGTACGCGCAGCTTTGCGCAGCACCGGCAACGGGCAGAAGGCCGAGGATGAAAGGTAACGTGCCCAGGGTGGACATGCACCCAAGATAGGTGGATCCGCGCGGGCCGGGCGGGCGTCCTCAGGAACACGTTGGGGGGGCAACCGTTCATCACAAGGCGTGCAGGCCCGCACTTTCCACTTCCGTTGATGCCCCGGCCGCAGGAACATTGCGATCCCCTCGTTCATGGACCGCCTCATCGACCCGCGCCCCGCCAGACGGAAACGCATCATCGCCATCGGCTGCATCGGTGGTGTGCTGGTGCTGCTGGCTTTCTTCTGGGCCGGTTCCTTCACCACCAGCCGCGTGCGTGTGGAAGCGGCCAGGGTCACTGTGGGCACGGTGCAGCGCGGCATGTTCAAGGAGTTCATTCCGGTCACGGGTACCGTGCAGCCCATACAGACGGTCTTCCTGGATGCGCTCGAAGGCGGCACCGTGAAACATCGTTTCGTGGAGGACGGGCATATGGTGAAGGTGGGCGAGCCCATCATCGAGCTGAGCAATCCGCAGTTGCACATGGATGCGATCAACCGGGAGGCGCAATTGCTCGATCAACAGAACAACCTGCGCAACACGCGACTGGCCATGGATCAGCAGACCACACGCCTGCGTGACGACCTGCTCAACCTGGACAAGGAGCTGAAGCGGCTGGAGCGCGACCAGCGCGTGGACGATCGCCTCGTGAAGGACTCCCTGCTCGCCCGCAACACCTACCTCAGCAACCAGGAGAACCTGCAGTACATGCGCGAGAAGCGGAAGCTCGTGGCCGCCAACGTGCGCAGTGATTCGGTCTTCCGCCAGAGCCAGCTCGGCTCCATCACGAGCAACCTCGCGTTGATCGATCAGAATCTGGCTTTCCTGCGTGAGAACCTGCAGAACCTCGTGATCAAGGCACCGATCGACGGGCAGCTCAGCGGGCTGAACGTGGAGATCGGACAGACCAAACAACGCGGTGAACGCATCGCCCAGATCGATGTGCTCGAAAGCTTCAAGGTGCGCGCGCGTATACCCGAACACTACGTGAGCCGTGTGAGCATCGGGTTGCAGGGCACCTTCACCCATGCCGGCCAGGAGCACGCCATCGAAGTGTTCAAGATCTACCCCGAGGTGAGCAACGGGGAGTTCGATGTGGACCTGCGTTTCGTGGGGGACAAGCCCGCTGTGCGCCGCGGACAGACCTTCCAAGTGCGTCTCCAGCTCAGTGAGGACATGGAGGCGGTGATGCTGCCCCGCGGACCTTTCTTCCAGGACACGGGTGGACAATGGGTATACACCGTGGACGCCGATGGAAGAGCGGTGAAACGTGATGTGAAGCTCGGCCGCCAGAACCCCGACATGTACGAAGTGCTGGAAGGACTTGATCCAGGTGATCGGGTGGTCACCAGCCGCTATGCCGCCTTCAACAACGCTGACGAACTCTTGATCGAATAGAGCCCACATGCCCGCGCTCGTTGCGTATTACGCATGGACGTGTTGCGGGTTGAATGCCACCAAGGAGAACCCGCAATACGTAACACGCCAATCCGCAACACCATGAGCCTCCTCCGAACCTCCCACCTCTCGAAGATCTACCGTACGGATACGGTGGAGACCACCGCGTTGAACGACGTGAGCATCGACATCGCCCAGGGCGAGTTCGTGGCCATCATGGGTCCGAGCGGTTGCGGCAAGTCCACCCTCCTCAACATCATCGGCCTGCTCGACTCGCCCAGTGACGGCAGCTACTTCGTGAGCGGCGAGGACGTGAGCGGCTACAACGAGCGCAAGCGTGCAGAGGTGCGCAAGAGCACCATCGGCTTCGTGTTCCAGAGCTTCAACCTCATTGATGAGCTCACCGTTGCGGAGAACATCGAATTGCCGCTGATCTACACGCGGATGAGCAAGGCCGAACGGAAGGATCGGGTGGAGGAGGCGATGAAGCGCATGAACATCGCGCACCGCGCGAAGCACTTCCCGCAGCAACTGAGCGGCGGTCAACAGCAGCGCGTGGCCATCGCACGGGCCGTGGTCAACAGCCCGAAGCTGATCCTTGCGGACGAACCCACCGGGAACCTGGATAGCGCGATGGGCGAAGAAGTGATGGGCCTGCTCACCGAGCTCAACAAGCTCGGGACCACGGTCATCATTGTCACGCACAGCCTCCGCGACGCCGGTTATGCCCAGCGCACCATCAAGCTACTTGATGGCAAGGTGGTGGAAGGCAGTGTACCAGTGCAGGCGTTGTTGTAGAGATCTTTCCACGATCTGACGCGCATCGTGCCTGATCCGTGATCGGGTCGCTCTTTGCTGACCCAAGGCGGCAGACCTTTGGGCGCGATGGCAGTGGAAGCGGATGAGCAGGAGGAACGGAACGGCAGGCCGGGTCCGACCAGGTCGCCGTGGCAACGCCTGCGGTATTGGTCCATCCGGCTGCTGCTCATACCGGTGCTGTTGTTGCTGTTGGTGGCGGGGCTGTTGTACGTGCCTGCAGTGCAGGACCTGGTCCGCGAAAGGGCCGTCGCCGCTTTGCAGGAGCGCATCGGCACACGGGTCGCTCTGGAGCACATCGCTCTGCGCTTCCCAGTGGGTCTTACCTTGAGAGGGTTTCATATCGCCGATGAACAGGCCGACACCTTGCTTAGCCTGGGAGAATTGAAGGCCCAGGTGAGCCTGACCGCCTTGTGGAACAAGCGCATCGCGATAGCGGGCCTTTCCCTTTCCGGAGTGCGCGCGAACCTCGAACAGAACGCGGACAGCACCTTCAATTTCGAGCACATCATCAACGCGTTCGCGGGGAATGATGCGGACCCTGAGGCCGTGGACACGACCGGCGGCTGGACCATCACCGCTGATGGGATCTCCCTGCAGGACATCCACTATACCATGGTGATGGCGCCTTCGCAATTGGATCTGGACCTGCGGCTGGAGCATTTGGATCTCGACCTGAAGGAGTTCGATCTGGACCGGATGCGCTTCCATGGTGGCGAACTGCTGGTGAGCGGCACTTCCCTCCGTATGACAAGTGCACCAAGGACACCAACGCCTGACACCTATCCCGAACTCATTCCGCCGTTCCCGGATCTGCACATCGACCTGGAGCGTGCCATGCTCACGGATATTCGCTACCACATGGGAACGGTGGGTGCAGGCGATAGCCTGTGGGTGGCACTCGAACAGGGCGAGTTGGAAGTTGAGCAGCTGGACCTCCCGCACCAACGTTTCCACTTTTCCCGGATCGCACTGGTTGAAGCGCGGTTCGGTATGCTGCGTACCGACACCACCGCCACCGATGCGTCATCTGATGATCCGCCCTGGCTTGACCAGAACGATGGCTTCCGCTACTTCCTGCGCGACTTCGATATCGCGGCGGATCAATTGCGCATCACGAATTCAGCACTCGCCATGCACGCGGGAAGCATTGGTGAAGGGGCAGGGCCGTTCGACCCGCACCATGTCATCGTAGAGGACCTCGACGTCAAGGTCGATGGGATCGTGGCGAACAATGAAGAAGTGTGTGCGGATATCCGGGATCTTCAGGCACGAGCGGTTCCCGGAGCTTCAACGTGGAAGCTGAGTGCAGAGGTCATGGCGACACCCGCCATGGCGCACATGAACGAGGTCCGGGTGGCGTGGAACGATCTGGTCATGAGACTGAGCGCCCGTGCCGAGCTCGGTTCGCTCTCCAGCGCCTATCGCTCCCCGCACACGGTCCCCTTGTTCGCATCCCTGGAAGGACAGGTCGATCGCACCATGTGGTCGGAGCTGATCGGGCTCCTGCCCATGAAGATACCACGGTCACACCCCATCCCGGAGGGTGTCGCCTTCGATCTGCACGCGAACGGCACGATGCAAGCCCTGGACACCGTGCGCGCTTCCCTCCGCGGTGATGCAGGTACCACGGTGCGCCTATCGGGAAGGGTGAACCACCTCCTCGACACCAGGCGTCTTTCCTACGACCTGCGGATCGAGCCCTTCGAAATGGGTGATGGGGTGCGGTCGATCGCAAGGACCTTCGTTCCACCGGGCACCCTCCTGCCTGCCCGACTAGCGCTCAATGCGGTGGTCAAGGGTTCCATGGAAGAGGTCGAAGGTGCTGTGGACCTGCACAGCGATCTGGGCGATCTGCATGGTCCGTTCGCTTTGCGCGGCCTGGATCGTGCCTTCCCGGACGCCGTGACCATCGACTGGCACGCAACGGATCTGGCGATGGCGCGGATACTGGGCGACACCTCATTGAAGCGTGCTGATGTGCATCTGGAGGCGGAGGTCAAGGACCTGAACAGCGCGCAGCGTCGTGGATGGCTGCAGATGAGCAGTGCACGCCTTGGCCTTGGGAACGACGAGGCCGACACCTTGACCTTACGCGCCGACGTGCGCGGCGATTCCATGCAGGTGATCGGCAGGGTGCGAAGTGTACCCGTCGCCTTCGAACTGGTGGCCGCCGGGCTGTGGCCTGTTGGTAACGACAGCCTCAGCGCCGACCTTGACCTGCTTCTTGAACACGCCGACCTGATGGCTCTCGGCCTCATGCAGCATCCGCTGAACGTGGGCGGTGATTGGCACGGGCATGCCGCCATCGATACCAGCGGCCATGGCAGCGTTTCGCTCATCATGGACAGTACGCGCCTGCAGAGCGGTACGAAGCGTTTCCTGTTCAAGGAGCTGCGTGCACAAGCGATGCTGGGCATGGACAGTACCGCGGCGACCATCGAAAGTGATGCGCTTGATCTTGCCTTTTCAGCGAACGTTCCCGTGGATACCCTGCTCGAGCGTATCAGGGCCAAGGCCGCCAGCTTCCTTACAACGGACACCCTGCACCACAAAGGGGGCGGAGAACGGTTCGATCTGGCCGTGGAGCTGGAGCGGACCGAATGGCTCACGGGCCTGTTGGTGCCGGAACTGCAGGCCATCGAGCTGGAACGGTTGGAAGCGCATTATGACGGCGACGCGGATGAGCTTGCCGCGGCATTGGTCCTTCCGCACCTCCGGTATGACAGCATCCAGGTGGATGGTGCGGAGGTGAACATCAACGCCAGGGGTGCGGACCTCAACGCGTCATTGGCCGCCCAACGCATGGAGATGGGACCGTATCACGTGGCGGGAACGGCCATCACCGCGAACGGCAGTGGGGGGGACATCAACGCGCAGATGCGGATCGCCGAGGGGGAGACGGAACAATACCGGATCAGCGCGCAAGTGACCAAGGATGGCGCCGAACGTATGGTCCGGTTCGATCAAGAACAGGTGCTTGCGGCCCGGACCTGGAGGATGGATCCTGCGAACGAGCTGCGCGTGGGAGGGGACCACCTCGTTGCGGAACACTTCGAGCTTCGTGCGGGAGATGAGGCGCTCTCGCTGCGCACGCGGGCGGGGACGCTTGAGGCCCTGTTCGACGGGTTCCGCATCGCCACGATCACGCGGATCATCAGCACGGAGGACTCGGTGCCCATCGCGGACGGTCGTATCGATGGTACGGTCCGGATCCCGCTGGAGAGGAAGCAGGGCCTTGAAGCCGATCTCACCATCGGGCAACTGAAGGTGCTGGGAACGGAGATCGGTACGCTGGACCTGCGCGCTGTGAGCACCGGCGCGGATAGGTTTCATGGCACGGCGCAGCTTACCAATTCTTACAACACGTTGGATGCAACGGCGGACATCGCGCCAGGGGATGTCCATGCCCATGCGGAACTGGATCTTGGCGATATCGCATTCCTCAAGCCCTTCCTGAACCCCTACCTCTACGACCTGCGCGGTGGTGTTTCCGGAACGCTGGACTACCGTGATCGATCCGGCCGTCAGGATATGGATGGACGATTGCACTTCCGGGGAACCGCTGTGGGTGTGGTGTTCACGGGCGCCACGTACACCCTGCAGGACGAGACGCTGTTGCTGAACGCCAGGGGCCTGCACTTCGATCGGTTCCAATTACGCGATAGCCTCGGTAACGTGTTCCGCCTGGATGGTGATGTGCGGGCTGCAGGACTGGTCGATCCCAACCTCGACCTCCGCATTCGGACGGATCGATTCCAGCTGATCGGAAGTACGATCGAGCAGAACGAACGCTTCTACGGTGACCTGTTCGCCAGCATGGATATCCGGGTCAATGGGCCGGCCACACGGCCCAGTGCGCAGGGAGAGCTCGGTATCCTGGAAGGAACGGCGTTCAGTGTCGTGCTGCCGGGCAGCACCGTCGATCTTGTTTCCGCCGAAGGCATCGTGGTGTTCACCGATGACCTCTACGCCCCGGATACGCTACTGGTGGACGGTGATGCAGAGGCCCTGCGCGATTCCCTGGCCGCGCACCTGCCCGGCGTGGTGCTGGACCTTCGCGTGCGTGTGGACCGGTCCGCGCAGTTCGCGATCGTGCTCGATCCCGCCGCCGGGGACCAGGCAACCGTCAGCGGTTCTGCGGACCTGACGTTCCGGTATGCACCGGAAACCCCTATGTATCTCAGTGGCAGCTACACCGTGGAGAAGGGCGAGTATGCGCTTGACCTTTACGGACTGGTGAAGAAGCGCTTCACCCTGGCCAAAGGTGGAACGGTGCGGTGGACCGGCGATCCGGTGAAGGCCGAGATGGAGCTGCAGGCGCGCTACATCTCCGAGACCTCGCCCTATTCCCTTGTGGCGAGCACCAGCCCGGTCGCCGATATGGAACGCAACCGGCTGCAACAACCGCTGCCCTTCGCTGTGCTCATCAACATCGATGGGAGCATGAACGATCCGGATATCGGCTTCGGCCTTGATCTGGAAAGGCAGCTGCGCAACAGTTTCCCCAAGGTGGGTAATAAGCTGGATCACCTGAACGCACCGGGCAATGAGGAGGAGTTGAACCGTCAGGTGTTCGGCCTGCTTGTGCTCAACAGCTTCATTCAGGATGAAGGCAGTGGAGGGGCTCCCAGCAGTGGTATCGCCACCAGCGCCGCACGAAATTCGGTCAACGGCCTGCTCACCGACCAGATGAACAAGCTCACGGGTCGCTATCTGAAAGGGGTCGATATCTCCCTCGGGGTGAACACCTATGACCAGGCCAGTGGCAGCAACACGTACCAGCGCACATCGGTGGATTACAAGGTGAGCAAACGCCTGCTGGATGATCGGTTGAGCTTCGAGGTGGGTGGAAGCGTGGGTGTGGACGAGCAGGATGCCCAGGTCAGCAATGTGAGCAGCACCCGCGCAGCGCAGTACGCCATCCTCTACGACCTCACGCGCGACGGACGCTTCCGCATCCGCGGTTTCCACGAGAACGCTTACGACCTCTACGATGGTGAGATCACCAACAGCGGAGTGGCCCTCATGTTCACCCGCGACTTCGAGGAGAACGAACGTGCCCGCACCAGGAACCGGGAGAACGCCCGGCAACGGAAGGAGGCCGAAGAGGAACGTCGTGACCGGCAGGAGGAGCAGAAGCAATGAGGACGCTGCACATATATCCGATCCTTGGCGCGATGTTTCTGGCCGGATGCACGGGCTTGAAACATGCCACGGAGGAACGTCCCTTGTTCACTGGTCATACCATCATCTTTCAAGAGCCACCAGAGGCGGATGCCAGCGCCGCGCAACGGGAGTTGGAAGGGGTGGTGACCCCACCGCCGAACGAAGGCTTCCTCGGCATGCGCCCTTTGGTGGCGCTGTACAATTCGACCAAGGAACCGAAGCGCCAAGGCAAGGGTCTGCGGCACGTGCTCAAGTACAAGATCGCGACCCCACCGGTCTATCTGGACGACGTGCCGCTTGACGAGATCGATGCCGCCATGACCAATCGCATGAACAACCGGGGTTATTTCCAGGCGGCAACGGTGCACGAGGTGCTGCGGAAGGGCCGCCGTGCCGAGGTGGTGTTCACCGTAACGCCCGGAAGGGTGCACCGCCTCCGCAACATCCTGTATGCGGATAGTGTGCTGGCATCGGAGGACAGCCTCCGTCATGAGATCCGCCGGTCGCAGTCCAGGTCGCTCCTCCAGCCTGGGGAACCCTATCACCTGGACGCCTTGGTGCGTGAGCGCTTGCGTGTGGCCGAACACCTGCGCAACGTGGGGTGGTACCGCATGAACGAAGGCCTCCTGGAGTTCGCCGCGGACACCAGCCAGGGCGACCATCAAGTGGATATCCGCCTGCGGGTGAAGCGGACAGCCTTGGAGGTGGAACGCGCGCGTTACACCGTGGGCCATGTGTTCGTTCATGGCGATCATGATGCGCTGTTGCCGGCCTCGGATACGACCATGGTGGACAGCCTCGGCTACGTCGACTACCTGGGCATGTACCGGCCCACCACCATCACGCGCGGGGTCTTCCTGCAACCAGGGCGTCATTATTCCCAACGCCGCGTGGACCTGACCCGGCGATACCTCTCCAGTTACGGCGTGTTCAATTCGGTGAGCATCGACTTCACCGACGATAGCTTGCGTCGCGGGGTGCTCGATGCGGATGTGTTCATCACTCCGCAGCAACGTTTCTCCCTCTTCACGGAGCTCAATGCGATCAGCAAGAGCAACAGCTTCGCCGGACCGGGTATAAAGGTGGGCTGGAAGGACCGCGACCTTTTCCGGGGCGCGGAGGTGTTGACCGCCGATATCAATGGTCGCTTTGAGACGCAGGTCGCCGGAGCAGGTCAGGGGACCAACGCGTATGAGATCGGAGCCAAGATCGGTCTTGCGGTGCCGAGGCTTCTGCTGCCCGGGAGGTTGCGTGCGGTACGGGATCAAACTCCCACCACGCGTGCCGATGTCGGCTACGGATTGTTCCGGCGGATCGGCCTTTACGGGTTGGAGTCCGTGAACCTCGGCTATGGGTATGTCTTCCGGCCGGACCGGCGCTCTTGGCATGATGTGCGACTGCCCGATGTGAGCTACAACAACCTGTACTACGCGAGCGACGAGTTCAACGCCTTCCTCAACGCGAACCCGGCCATCCGACGCAGCTTCGACGAGCAGTTCATCATCGGGGTGGGTTACACCTATACCCATACCGATCAACGGGGGCCGAACGACCGCTCCTACTGGCTGTACAGCCTGGGCTTCGATGAGGGCGGCGCGATCACCTCGGCGATCTTCAAGGCCACACAGGGTGCCCGTCCGGAGGAAGGTTACCTCCTGTTCGGCGAGCGGTTCTCGCAATACATCCGCTTCCGTGCGGAGGGACGTTGGTCACAGGCCATTGGTGGCGGCGGTTCCCTGTTGGCGATGCGCGTCCTTGCCGCCAGCGCCACACCCTATGGCAACAGCTCCTCCGTGCCTTATGTGAAGCAGTTCTTCAGCGGTGGGGCGAACAGCCTGCGCGCCTTCCGCGCTCGCAGCGTGGGGCCGGGCACCTATGATCCGTCGCTCCAGAGCGATGGCGCCAACGATGGACGTTTCCTGGTGGATCAAGTGGGCGACATCAAGTTCGAGCTGAACCTGGAGTACCGCTTTCCCATCTCCGGCATCGTGAAAGGAGCGCTCTTCTCCGATGCGGGCAATGTCTGGCTGCAACGGGATGATGCCCAGCGACCCGGTGGAGCTTTCCGGGCGCGCCATGCGCTGGATGAACTCGCGGTGGGTGCAGGATTCGGACTGCGGATCGATCCCGAAGTGATCGTGATCCGCTTCGACCTGGCCACCCCGCTTCGCCGACCAGACCTGCCACAAGGGGATCGCTGGGTCTTCGACGACCAGCGCCCGCGGGTACTGGACAACATGATCCTGAACATCGCAATAGGGTACCCGTTCTGAGCGAGGTGACCATCTTTGCAGCCATGCAACTCACCATCCGTAACATGGTCTGCGACCGCTGCAAGGCGGCGGTAACGCGCCTGCTCGACGAGCAGGGGATGTCGCCTTCGCGTGTGGACCTCGGTGAAGTTGAACTGACACAGGATGCCGATGCGGAGCAATTGGATCAGCTGCAAGCCGCGCTGCGCGCACAAGGCTTCGACCTTGTGCTGGATCATGATGCGCAGGTGATCAACAAGGTGAAGGCGGAGATCGTGCGCCGAATACATCACGGTGCCGACGGCCGCGTGGACCTGGCTGCGATGGTACGCGAGACCGTTCACCGTGAGCTCTCATCGGTGAGCAAGCTCTTCTCCGAGGTGGAGGGCATCACCTTGGAGCAATACTTCCTGCTGCAACGCTTGGAGCGCGTGAAGGAGCTGATCCGCTACGGCGAGATGACCTTCTCGGAGATCGCCTTCGCCACGGGCTTCAGCAGCGCCGCGCACCTGAGCGCGCAGTTCAAGCAGCTCACGGGCATGACCCCCACCGCCTTCAGGAAGCTTGCGCATCCGGCGCGCACCCCGCTGGATAAGGTGGGCTCGTAGTCCGATGTAAGTCTTTTCCGGAAGGGTATAAGGTCACGGGGTCCGTGAGTTCAGTGCTTTGTACCGTCAAGCACGAACACCATGAGCACTCCAGGCAACGATACCGCTTCAACTGTCACCTACCGCTTCGTCACCACGGGCATCACCTGCGCCGGTTGCGCCAACAAGGCGAGTTCCATCCTGAACAGCCTCCGCGGCGTGGTGAGCGCCCGCGTGGACGATGTGACCAACACCGCGGAGATCGAAGTGGTCCGCGATATGCTCACCTTCGAGGACCTGCTGGCCGCGCTCAGGCCCGCCGGTTATGGCCTCGTTCCCGAAGCGGCTTAACAAGGCAATGCCATGAAAACCGAAGTCACCGCCATCAAGCTCCCCATCGAAGGCATGGACAGCGAGCATTGCGCGCTGATCGTGGACAAGGCCGTGGGCGCCGTACCCGAGGTGAAACAGCACCGTGTGGAGCTGAACAACCGTGTCGCGGTGCTCAGCAGCGATCGGCCGGTGGAAGCCGTGCAGCATGCCGTGCGGTCCATCAAGGACAACGGCTACGACGTGCCCACGGTGAAGCGCACCATCCCCGTGACCGGCATGACCTGCGCGAGCTGCGTGGCCAGCGTGGAGAGCATGCTGCTGGCCACACCGGGTGTGCTGAAAGCCGCCGTGAACCTCGCCACGAACACGGTGCAGGTCCAATACGTCCCTGGCGTGATCGATGAGCGCGGCATGCGCAAGGTGGTCCAGGGCATCGGTTACGATCTGGTGATCGAGCAGGAGCAGGGGGCCACCACCGATATCGAGGGTATCCAGCGCGAGCGCATGCGTTCCCTGAAGCAGCGCCTCATCGCATCCATCGTGTTGAGCGTGCCGCTGGTGATCATCGGCATGCTCCTGATGCATGCGCCCTGGGCCAACTTCACCATGTGGCTGCTGGCCACGCCGGTGGTCCTCGTCTTCGGCCGGCAGTTCTTCATCAACGCGTGGAAGCAGGCACGGCACCGAAGCGCCAACATGGATACGCTCGTGGCGCTCAGCACCGGCGTGGCCTACCTCTTCAGCGTCTTCAATACCATGTATCCGGCATTCTGGACCGCACGTGGACAGGAGCCGCACGTGTACTTCGAGGCGGCTGCCGTGGTCATCACCTTCATCCTGCTCGGCAAATTCCTGGAGGAGCGCGCCAAGGCAGGCACCAGCAGCGCCATCAAGAAGCTGATGGGCCTGCGACCGAACTCGGTGCACCGTGTGAAGGCGGACGGTAGCACCGAGCAGGTGCCGATCGCCGAGGTGGATGTGGATGACGTGCTGCTCGTGCGTCCCGGCGAGAGCATCGCGGTGGACGGCGAGGTGATCGAAGGCGAGAGCTACGTGGACGAGAGCATGATCAGCGGCGAGCCTGTACCTGTGGCGAAGGTTGAAGGCGCGGCGCTGCTTGCCGGCACGATCAACCAGAAGGGCAGCTTGATGATGCGCGCGAAGAAGGTCGGCGAGGGAACGCTCCTTGCGCAGATCGTACGCGCGGTGCAGGAGGCGCAAGGCAGCAAGGCGCCCGTCCAACAACTGGTGGACAGGATCGCGGCGGTCTTCGTACCCATCGTCATCGGCATCTCCGTGATCAGCGCCATCGTATGGTGGGTGCTGGGCGGCGAACATGCTTTCACGCAAGGACTGCTCGCACTCGTCACCGTGCTGGTGATCGCCTGCCCTTGCGCGCTGGGTCTCGCCACGCCGACGGCCATCATGGCGGGCATGGGCAAGGGCGCTGAGAACGGCATCCTCATCAAGGACGCCGAGAGCCTGGAGTTATCAAGAAAGATCACCGCCATCGTTGTGGACAAGACAGGAACCATCACCGAAGGCAAGCCCGAAGTGGTGGAAGCCCTCGGCCTCGATGACACCGAGGCGGCATCCGCGCTGCTGGCCATCGAAACGCGCTCGGAACATCCGCTGGCGGAAGCCGTCACGCGCCATCTGCATCACGCCGGTATCCATCATGCGCCCACGATGACCCATTTCGAGAGCATCACGGGCAAAGGCGTGAAGGCCACCGTGAATGGCAACACCTGGCTGGTGGGCAGTCAGCGCCTTATGGAGGAGAGTGGCATCCGCATCGAGGCCCGCTTCCGCGAGCAGGAGCGCAAATGGCAGGAAGCCGCGCACACCGTCATCTGGCTCGCCGATGCGCAGCAAGTCCGCGCGGCCGTGGCCATTGCCGATCGCATCAAGCCGTCAGCCAAGGAAGCGATCTCGCGCCTGAAGAATGAGGGCATCGCCGTGTACATGCAGACCGGCGATTCCCGCCGCACCGCGCAGGCCGTGGCGCAGCAGGTGGGCATCGAGCACTTCCGCAGCGAGGTACTGCCCAAGGACAAGGCCGCCTTCGTCGCTTCACTTCAGCAGCAGGGCCAGGTGGTGGCCATGGTTGGCGACGGAATCAACGACAGCGAAGCGCTCGCCAAGGCCGACGTCAGCATCGCGATGGGCAAGGGGAGTGACATCGCCATGGACGTGGCGCGCATGACGCTCATCAGCACCGACCTTAACACCATCCCGCGCGCCATCACCCTTTCGCGCAAGACGGTTTCGCTCATCCGCCAGAACCTCTTTTGGGCCTTCATCTACAACATCATCGGCATCCCCATCGCCGCAGGCGTGCTCTATCCCATCAACGGTTACCTGCTAAATCCCATGATCGCCGGTGCGGCCATGGCCTTCAGCAGCGTGAGCGTGGTGAGCAACAGTCTCCGGTTGAAGTGGGCGAGGTTGGAATGATCACTGCATCATGATCCGGATGCAAACCACACGACCATGGAACACTCACCCTACCCCAAGTTCTTCCTCATGCTGGCGATCTCGTTCGTCATCATGTATGCCGTGATGTTCCTGAACGTGGCGGACAGCGGTCACATTCGGCTGAGCCTGACGCGTACCTACATGGCACTGCTGATGGTGGCGCCGATGGCGTGGCTCATGCTGGTCATGATGGGGCATATGTACCCCGATCGCGCCCGGAACCGCGCCATCGCGATCGGCGCCGCGCTCGTCTTCGTGCTCGCGCTCGTGGGCCTGCGCACGCAGGTTCCCATCGGCGATGCCCAGTACATGAAGGCGATGATCCCGCACCATTCCTCCGCCATCCTCACCAGTCGCAATGCGAGCATCAACGATCCGCGCGTCCGCGACCTGGCCGACCGCATCATCGAGGCCCAGGTGAGGGAGATCGCGGAGATGGATTCACTCCTCAAGCAACTCGACCATTGAACCAGAACACCACCATGAGAACGATCCTTTTGACCCACGGACTTGCCGCGCTGCTGGCCTTCAACAGCTGCACTGCTCAAGCCCCCACTACCGCAGGCATCAAGAACGTCAGCACACTGACGCTCCGTGTGGACGGTGACTGCCCGATGTGTGAGAAGACCATCGAGGCCGCCGCCTTCCGCAAGGGCGAGGCCCACGCCGACTGGGATGTGGACGCCAAGACCGCCGTGATCACCATCGACAGCACACGCACCACCGTGGATGCCGTGCTGCGCCGCATCGCCGAGGCGGGATACGACAACGAGCGCTACCTGGCGCCCGACAAGGCATACGCGGGTCTGCCCGGCTGCTGCCAGTACGAACGTGGCATGAAGCACGAGCCCGTGAAGGGCGATGTGCACCACGACCACGCGAACGCTCATCATGCCGAGGCACAGCCCAGCGTGTTCGACAAGGAGGGCTACCGCGGCACGCCGCAGCGCGATGAACCGGTGGAGCAGCAGCCGATGGACCCGGTGCGGGAGAAGTCGGCGCTCGAGGCCTTGTTCGCACACTACTTCGAATTGAAGGATGCGCTGGTGGCCGGCAACGGTGACGCGGCCAAGCAGGTTGCGGCGACCATGGGCGAGGTGTTGCACCGCATGGATCCTACCAAGCTTACCGCCGCGCAGCAAGCCACGTGGGAGCAGTTGATCACAGAAGCCATGCCCTTGCTGCACCCCTTGAGCGAAACAACCGACCTGGCGACGCAACGCAAGCTCTTCGCGCAGCTCACCGCGCCGATACTGCAACTGGCTGAGACAACCGGAGAGGGTACGATCTACCTGGCCCATTGCCCGATGTACGAGGGCGGTGCCGACTGGCTGACCCGCGACAAGGCGATCAAGAACCCCTTCTACGGGAGCATGATGCTCACCTGCGGAAGCGTGACCCGCACGATCACTAAATGAGACGGTCTCTATCCACAGTGACTTCGGTCCTGTTGGCGCTCACGGCGATGGGTCAGGGAGCCCAAGGGCTGCGTCCGCTGGGTACCAGCGTGCCGAAGGGCGACTTCACGCCCAAGGTGACGCGCTACGAGCTCTTCATCAGCGACACCATGGTGAACTACACGGGCAAGGAACGCAAGGCCTTCGCGGTGAACGGCCAGATCCCGATGCCGACGCTGGAATTCACCGAGGGCGATACTGCGCTGATCATCGTACACAACGTGATGGAGAAGGAGGAGACCTCGCTCCACTGGCACGGGTTGATCCTGCCCAATGAGTACGACGGTGTGCCCTACCTGACCACCGCGCCCATCCGCGCGGGCGAGACGCAGGTGTACAAATTCCCGCTGGTGCAGCACGGCACCTATTGGTACCACTCGCACACCGGCACGCAGGAGCAGAACGGCATGTACGGCGCGCTCATCATCCATGAGCGGGAGGCGGAGCCGATGCCCGAGCACGTGGTGGTGCTGAGCGACTGGACCGACCTGAAGCCGGACGAAGTGCTGCGTCGCCTGCACGCCGCCAATGACTGGAGCGCGATCAAGAAGCATCGCATCCGGCCCGGCAGCGTGCAGAGCTACAGCGATGCGATCAAGGCCGGCGCGCTGGGCGTCAAGCTGAAGAACGAGTGGAAGCGCATGAACGCCATGGACGTGAGCGATGTGTACTACGATGCCTTCCTCGCGAACGGTGTGCGGGAGGATAGCGCACCCGGTCTGAAGGCCGGTGATCGCGTCCGCGTGCGACTGGTCAACGGCAGTGCGAGCACCTATTTCTGGATCAATTACGCGGGCGGCAAGATGGATGTGGTGGCGAGCGATGGCGCCGATGTGGAGCCCGTGCCCGTGGACCGCTTCATCATGGGCATCGCCGAGACCTACGACATCATCGTGACCATCCCCGCCGACAGCACGGCCTACGAGCTGCTGGCCACCGCCGAGGACCGCACGCGCTCCGCATCGGTCTGGCTGGGGGATGGCGTCAAGCAATTGGCCCAGCCGCTGCAGCCGCTCAAGTACTTCGAGGGGATGAAGATGATGAACGGCATGATGAAGATGAACGGGGACCTCGACGACATGGGCATGAACATGAGCCTGCAGCAGATGGACATGAACGTCGTGATGTATCCGGAGATCACCGGGCCGGACAAGAAGACCAAGCGCATGGACATGGAGCACGGTGAGCACATGGATCACGGTATGATGTACAACAGCAACGCGCTGTCGGACATCGTGACGCTGAACTATTCGATGCTACGCTCGCCCACATCCACCGCGCTGCCGCCGGGGCCGGTGACAGAACTACGCTTCGAGCTCACCGGCAACATGGACCGCTACGTGTGGGCGATCAACAACAGGACCGTGGGCGAGACGGACAGGATCCTCATCCACAAGGGCGAGCACGTTCGGATCGTCATGTACAACAACAGCATGATGCGTCACCCGATGCACCTGCACGGCCATTTCTTCCGTGTGCTGAATGGGCAAGGGGATCACGCGCCACTGAAGAACGTCCTCGACATCATGCCGATGGAGACCGACACCATGGAGTTCCTCGGCACCGAGGAGGGCGACTGGTTCTTCCACTGCCACATCCTCTACCACATGATGAGCGGCATGGGCCGCGTGTTCAGCTACGCCGATGCGCCCGCGAAGCCCGAGCTGCCGCTGCCGAAGCACGCCTGGCGCACCTTCCTGAGCGAGGACAAGGAATGGCACTTCATGGGCATGAGCGACTTCGCCAACAACGGCATCGATGGTGAAGCGATGCTGATGAGCAAACGCTGGACCCTGGAAGGTGAGTGGCGCCTGGGCTACACCGAGATGCACGGCCAGGAGGTGGAAACACACTTCGGGCGCCACCTCGGCAAGATGCAATGGTGGTTCATCAATGCCGGCATCGACTGGCGAACCCGCATGCATGGAGAAGGGCCGGAGGAGAATCTCTTCGGCCAGGGCAACACCAAGGACAGCCGCAGCGTGGGCCACATCGGTTTCCGGTGGACGCTGCCCATGCTCGTGAAGTTCGATGCGCGCATCGACACCGACGGCAGATTGCGCGCGCAACTCATGCGTGAGGACATGCCGCTCACACCACACATTCGCCTAGACGCCATGGTGAACAGCGACTATGAGTACATGGGCGCTCTACGGTACGTCTTCGATAAGACTTGGGCTTTCCGGACGCACTACGACAGCGACATGGGCTTCGGGGTGGGGGTGACGGTGACATACTGACGGTGGCTTGGGCTTCCCATTGTGGGGAGGTCCTGCCACATGCTGTATCAGGTCGCGATGTGCGAACGGTCACAGGGCCAGCGGATTGGGTCACGAGTTCGACCTGGCACTGGAATGGTCTTCAAGTATGGAAAGCATAAGCCATGAACAACCACCTGTCCCGTTCAGCGATCGCCGGCATCCTCTGCCTGGCCTTGACCGTCCCTGCCTGTAATACTTCACGCGCTGTGAAAGGCGGGGCCATTGGCGCTGGAGCTGGTGCCGGAGTGGGCGCCGTGATCGGCAGTCAGTTCGACGGAAAGAACAGCACCGTGGTCGGTGCCATCATCGGTGCCGCCGTCGGTGGTACCGCCGGCGCGCTGATCGGCCGTCACATGGACAAGCAGGCCGAGGAGCTTCAGCGCGATCTCGAAGGTGCCACCGTCACCCGGGTGGGTGAAGGCATCAAGATCACGTTCGACAGTGGTCTGCTCTTCGGCGTGGACAAGAGCGACCTGAACAACACCGCTGTCCAGAACGTGAACGAACTGGGCCTGACATTGCTGAAATATGATGATACCGACATCCTGATCGAAGGCCATACCGATTCCGATGGAGAGGAAGACTACAACCTCGGCCTTTCCGAACGGCGCGCCAAGAGCGTTTCGCGTCAACTGATCGCGGATGGCGTACCGGCGGGACGGATCAGCACCGTCGGTTATGGCGAGGGTCAACCTATTGCGGACAATGGCAGTGCCGAAGGCAAGGCCCAGAACCGTCGCGTGGAGGTGGCGATCTATGCCAACAAGCGCATGCAGAAGGCGGCCGAGCGCGGCGAGTTGTAAGCAGGTTGTGCAGGCCTGAGCCGCTATGACCCGTCATAGGTGCCGCTATGACGGGTCATCCTGTGTTGATCGTGAGGGCTTATCGTTCAACCGCTCATCACTGACCCAACACCAGCACCCCCGCGATAAGCGGTGCTCGTGCATCAGGCCCCACCTTGGCGGCATGTGGAAGAACTACCTTCTCATGGCCTGGCGCACGCTGAAGCGGGACAAGCTCTTCGCCGCGCTGAACATCATCGGCCTCGCCATCGGTGTGGTGGCCTGCCTGCTCATCTACATCTACGTCCAGGATGAACTGAGCTACGATGCGCACCACCGGAAGGCGGACCGGATCTTCCGCGTGCAGGCTCATTATCGTTTCGGCGATGTGAGCGACGACTTCGGCATCACGCCCTATCCGATCATGGGGGCCTTGCTCAACGAGTACCCCGATATCGAAGCAGGCATCTCGTTATACCAGCTCGGGCGGACGACCCTGGAATACGATGGGCAGCGCTTTGAGGCGGAGGATGGCTACAACGCTGATACGAGCACCTTCCGCAACTTCGACTTCACCTTCGTGCATGGTGGACCCGATGCGCTGGACGAGCCGGACAACATCGTGATCATGCAGGAGATGGCCCTCCGGATGTTCGGTACGGAGGATCCGATCGGCAAATTGGTGACACGCAACGGTCGTACACTGAAGGTGGCCGCTGTGATCGACGGAAAGGCGGAGAACACGCACATCCCCATGGGCGTCTTCATGAGCCGGCTGGGCATGCCTCCACAGGCACGCGAACAGCTCGCGCAGACCTGGGGCAACAACAGCTGCTTGAACTACCTCGTGCTCGCACCCGGCGTGAGCGCCGATGACTTCCAGGCGAAGATGGATGCCTTCGTCACCAAGTACATCATTCCGGCCTGGGGCGGGGAGGAGTTCCAAGGGAGCATCCGCTTCAACCTGGAGCCATTGAAGGAGGTGCACTTCAACAACGAGCTGATCTACGACACACCGAAGAAAGGCAACAGGGCGTACGTCACCCTCTTCGCCATCGTGGCGGTGCTCATCCTGGCCATCGCATGCATCAACTACATCAACATGAGCACCGCAGATGCCACCCGTCGGGCGAAGGAGGTCGCCCTGCGCAAGGTGAGCGGTGCCCAGCGCGGCCAGCTCGTGGCCCAGTTCATCGGTGGTAGTGTGCTGATCGCCGTCATCGGCATCCTGGTCGCCCTGCTCCTGCTGTGGCTGGCGCTTCCCGCCTTCAACGGCATCACCGACAAGGAGATCGGCATGGGCTATCTCCTGCGCGGAAGCTTCCTCGCGGTGATATTGTTCATCGTGCTGATGATCGGCGTGGTCGCAGGCAGCTATCCGGCCTTCTTCCTTTCGCGCTTCGCACCCCACCTCCTGCTGAAGGAGGGTGTGGCCAGCGGCGCGGGGAAACAGCGCGTCAGAAAGGTGTTGATGGGCGCCCAGTTCGCCATTGCGCTCTTCATGGTGGTGGGCACGCTCGCCGTCTTCGCGCAGCTCCACTGGTTACGCACCACCGACCTGGGGTTCCGCAAGGAGAACCTCCTGAACATCGCCATGCCACTGCCACAAGGGCCCGATACGCTGGCCTGGGACCGCCTGCGCCCGTTGAAGGAGGAGCTGATGCGCCAGAGCTTCGTGACCGGTGCGGCGTTCACCCAGGACCTGCCCGGCCAAAGCAGTGGACGCTGGGTGCTGCAGGCGAACACTCCCGAAGGACGCATTGACAAGCCGATGCCGACCATGAGCACGGACGCTGACCTTCCCGCCCTGCTTGGCGTGGAGCTCGTCGCGGGCCGGTACTTCGATCCGTCCATCCCCAGCGATCGCGGGAGCGCCGTGATGGTGAACGAGAGCGCGGTGAAGGCCTTCGGCTGGAAGGACCCGCTGGCGGAGAAGATCTACGCGCCGGGTGATAGCGCGGAACTTGAACTGGCGGTGATCGGCGTGCTGAAGGACTTCCACTACGCCAGTTTGCACACTCCCATCGAACCGCTCGTGCTTTTCCAGAGCGACCGCCGCTATGGCGCCAGGAACCTCGTGCTACGCCTGGCACCCGGTGATGTCTCACAGCAGATGGCCGTGCTCCAGGGTGAATGGAAGCGTCTGTTCCCCAACGCGGAATGGAACGCGACCTTCCTTACCGACAGCATCGCGCAGCTTTACGCAGCCGAGGACAAGCTCTATCGCGTCTTCACCGCGTTCGCCATCCTCACCATCCTGCTCACTGTCATGGGGCTCTACGGACTGGCCTATTTCACGGCGAAACAGCGCACGCGCGAGATCGGCATCCGCCGTGTGATGGGCGCTCCGGTGCTCGATATCGTGCAGCGCATGAACCGCGAGTTCGTGATCCTCATGGGGCTGTCGATCTTGGTGGCCTTCCCACTCGCGTTCTATGCCATCGGTCGCTGGCTGGAGACCTTCGCCTACCACACCCATATCTCGCCGCTGCTGTACGCGGCCGCGTTGCTCATCACGTTGGTGGTGACGGTGCTGACCGTGACCGTTCAAGCGTACAAGGCCGCAGCGGCCGATCCGGTGAAGGCCTTGCGCTACGAATGACCGCGGGGTCCGTGGTGGATGTTCCTACTTCAGATCGTCCGTGAAATGCCCGCCATGCAGGCCACGACCGAACTTCTCGGTGTTGAAGGCGGTGGAACCACCCCGTGGGATCGACAGGCTTTTCCACTCGCCACGACGTTCCGCACGACCCAGCAGCACGATCTGACCAACGTGGTACGCGTAGTGGCACAACTGCCGGTTCACCGCATCGATGATCGTGTGCGCCTGGTTCCGGATGGTCACGGTCGTGTCGAAGTTCCCCGCGTGCACCGAGTCCAACGCCGTGAAGAGGCACTGCCAGCCGTCATGCCAGCGCGCCAGCATCTCCTCCCGTGATGTGATGACATCCTCGAACTCCCGGTCGCGCTCGCGCCATTCCTTCTCGCCATCGCTGGTGAGGAAGTCGGTCCACCGGGAGCGCATGTTCCCGTGCAGGTGGTTCACCAGGATCGCGATCGAATTGGCCTCCGGATCCGACCGGCGGAAGAGCCCCTCGTCGCTCACCTGATCGAAGGTCCTCTCGCCAAGCCGCTGGTAAAGCCTGAACTGCTCGCGCGCGCTCTTCAGATAGACTGCTGGCATATCCATGGGAGCGCAAGCTAGGCAGCATGATCACGCATCCACCGCGCCGGCGGTCCGGACCAGTACCACGACCATTCTTGGTGTCTCAAGGCCGCCGGTGTCCTGGGATCGACATCTGCCAGGGACCGCGCTGTCAGCTGAGTGACAGCGGTCTGCCAGCCGGTCGCATGCCTTCACGATCCTTAACGATCGGAAGGTGTGACTTGTCAGGTTCCGGGCGTTCTGAGAATACGGCATGGATCATGTCGCAACAAGATCATGATGAAGAACACGAAGGACGAGACCAATGTGCACCGCACACTGATCGTCGACGCTCCGGTGGAATTCGTGTGGGCGGCGTTGAGCGATCCCAAACTGACCCATCTCTCGCTGGCGTGGTCGCTTAAAGGCGAACTGCAGCGGGGGAAGCGGTTCCAGTGGATGATGCGGGATGAGGAAGGCAGTGGAGGAGCGGTCGCCGCAGAGGGCACCGTCCTGACACTTTTCCCCGGCGAAAGGCTGAGGTATTCCCACTACGATGTGCGTAGCGGGCTCCCCGATGAACCGGCGAGCCGGACGACCGTTGACCTGCACCTGATCGCCGAAGCACCCGGACGTACGCGTCTGGAGCTCTGGCAGGGTGATTTCCTGGGCTTGCCGCATGCTGCACGCCGCGCCCGCGAGGCCGGACGACAATGGGTCGAACGGCTCGTTGGTGTGAAACGTGTGGCAGAGGAATTGAGCCGCGCACAGGCGGCCTGAAGAATGTGGTGCGGCGTGGGTGGCGACCGCTGGGGTTTGGTGGTACTCTAACGAATTGGCCGCCTGCGCTGCACTCTTCTTCCTCTTTCAGCGTTGGGAAGCGCTCAGAGGAGATCTCCCGCCAGACATTTGAGCTGGAGCTCCGCCGCCTTGGCCTCGTACTGAGCCAGCAACAACCTGTTCTCGGCGTCGATAAGACCCTGCTGCACTTGGCGCAGCTCCAGGGCTGTGAGCGAGCCGATGCGGTAACTTTCCAATGCTACCGCCACCTGGGTGCGTATCCCGTCAAGATCGTTCTGTTCCAGAGCCGCCCGTTGAATTGCGGTCCCGTAGGTGGTCCAGGCGTCAAGCACCTGCTGCTCCAATCGGAGCTCAACTTGTTCAAGGCTGATGGCCGCCTGTTCCCGCGTTATCCTGGCCACTTCCACTGCGCGGTTCGCCTGCAGCCCACGGAACAAGGGTACGCTCACGCGCACGCCATAGTCCGGCCCCACCGCCCTATTGCTCTGTAGGAAGCCCACCGCACTGGTGCTGCGGGTATAACCATAGTTGCCGTATAGATCGATCCGGGGGAACAGTGCCCCGCGCAGTTCCCTTACCGAGGCATCGGCGAGAAGCTGTTGTTGGCGGGCTGCCTGAAGTGCACCGTTGCTATTGCGCGCATTGGTCCGGATGGTATGCAGGTCGAGGGGGACCACCGCCGGGATATCATCTGACACGTCCACGGGTACATCCGCCGCACGGCCTAATAGCATGTTCAGCCGTGTGTGCGCGATGGTGCGCTGTTCGATCAGCTCGAGCAAGGCGGCGCTGTCAGCGCTGAGGTCCAGTCGTGCCTGCACCAGGGCCAGGCCACTGTATGCTCCGATCCGTTCACCGGTCTCGGTAATGGAGAGGCGTTCGTTGCTCGTGATCAGACCTTCACGGTGCACGGCCACGGCCTTGTTGAGTTGCACGGCGAGGTAGTAGCTTGTCAGTACATCGTACACCGTGCTTTCCATTTGCTGGCGCAACTCCGTCTTGCCGATCAGCTCCAGCGCTTCCAGTCGCTCCTTCGCTGCGAACATCGTGAGGCCATCGAACACGGTCCAGTTCAGTGCGAGTGCACCATCCAGCACGCGGGTATCCGCATTGTCGGCTTCGCGCACTTCGCCACTGAAGAAAGTCTGCTTGGTGCTGCTGTTGTCGATCGAGTACATGCCGTTCGCATCCAGCGTGGGCAGCATGCCTGCGTTGCCCGCGTTGTTCAGCAGTTCGCTGGTGCGCGCATCCAGTTTCGCCAGCCGGATCCCGTGGTTGTGCTCCAGGGCGAGGGTCACGGCTTGGTCGGCGGTGAGGGGCTGGGCGGAGAGTCCCGACGACAGGATGAGAAGAAGAGAAGAAGTGAGGAGGTTTCTCATGCGTTCAACGGATCATTGACATTCTCTTGCGTCTTCACCCCTTCACTTCCTTCTTTTCCCTCGACATGTAACTGTATAGTCCTGGCACCATGTACAGCGTCAGCACCAGCGAGAACAACAGCCCGCCGATGATCACAATGCCCATCGGGATGCGGCTTTTCGCCGCGGCTCCGAGGCCAATGGCGATAGGGAGCGCACCAAGCGCCATGGCGAGCGTGGTCATCAGGATGGGTCGGAGGCGTTGCGTCGCCGCATCCACCACGGCGTCACGCTTCTTCAAGCCGTGCTCCTTCCGCTGGTTGGCGAACTCCACGATCAGGATGCCGTTCTTGGTGACCAACCCGACCAGCACGATGATGCCGATGTTACTGAAGATGTTGAGGGTGTGACCGAAGATCCAGAGGCTGAGCACCGCCCCGGTACCCGCCACGAACACCGTGCTGATCACCACGATCGGATCGATCCAGCTCTCGAACTGCGCGGCGAGGATCAAGAAGACCAACACAAGGGCGAGTCCGAAGGCGAAGCCCAAACTGCTGCTGCTCTCCGCGAACTCCTTGCTCACCCCGCCAAGCGTGGTGCTGAAGGTGTCGTCAAGGACCTCGTCAGCGATGCGGTCCATGGCCGTGATGCCATCGCCGATGGTGAAGCCCTCGCTGGGGTCGGCGCTCACGGTGGCGCTCACGTACCGGTTGTAGCGGAAGAGTTGAGGTGGGGTGCTGTGTTCGCTCATGCGCACCAGGTTTTCCAGTTGGATCAGTTCACCCGTGTTGCTGCGAACGAAAGCCGTGCTCAGGTCCATCGGCGCATCACGGTCCGCACGCGTGGCCTGACCGATCACCTGGTATTGTTTCCCCTTGAAGATGAAGTAGCCATAGCGCTGGCCGCTGAAATAGAGCTGCAGCGTCTCGGCGATGTCGCGCATGCTCACGCCAAGGGCTCGCGCGCGATCACGGTCGATCACCACGTTCAATTCGGGTTTGTTGAACTTCAGGTTCACGTCGCTCACACGGAAGGTCTTATCGGCCGCCACCTTCTCCATGAACACCGGTATCACTTCCCGTAGCTTTTCGAAGGTGGGTGCCTGGATCACGTATTCGACCGGAAGGCGGGTGAAACGTGAGCCGCCGATGGTGGGTTCCTGGATCACGAAGCTTCGGGCCAGGTTGTACTTCGGAAGTTCGGCCATGATCGACTTCGCGATCTCGTCCTGGCTGCGGTCACGCTCCTCCGGGTCCACCAGGGTCACGCGCACGAAGCCGCTGTTGGTCGCACTTGCCGTGCCGAAGCCGGGTGCGGTCACACTCAGCAGGGCCTGCCGTTCCGGGAGCGTGTCCACCAGGTTGATGATCTCCGTGAGGTAGTCGTTCATCACCTCGAAGCTGGTGCCTTCGGGGGCGGTGCTCTGTACCATGAAGCGGCTCTTATCCTCCATCGGCGCCAACTCACTGGGCAGCTGCAGACCGATGAGCACCGTGGCCACCAGGCTGACCACCAGGATCACCCAGCTCACCCAGCGCACCTTCATGAAGCGCTTCAGCGAGCGGTCGTAACCGGCGGTCATGTTGTTGAACCAGCGTTCGGTCACCTCGAAGAAGCGGCTCTGGCGCGGCTTGTGCTTCAGCCAGTGCGCGCTGAGCATGGGCGTGAGCGTGAGGCTGACGATGGCGCTGATGAGCACCGCGCCAGCCACCACGATACCGAACTCCCGGAAGAGGCGACCGGTCAGGCCGCTGAGGAAGATCACCGGCAGGAAGACCGCCATCAAGGTGATGGTGATGCTGATGATGGCGAAGGTGATCTCCTTGCTGCCCTCGTGGCCGGCCTTGATCGGGTCCATGCCGCGCTCGATCTTGCTGTAGATGTTCTCCAGCACCACGATCGCATCGTCCACCACGATCCCCGTGGCCAGCAGCACGGCCAGCAGCGTCAGGATGTTGATGCTGAATCCCGCGATGTACATGATGAAGAAGGCACCGATCAGCGAGATCGGGATGGCAAGCACCGGGATCAAGGTGGTGCGCCAGTCCCGAAGGAAGATGAAGATGATGAGCACCACCAGGGCGAAGGCGATGGCGATGGTCTCCTCCACTTCCAGGATGGCCCTGCGGATGCCCACGGTGGTGTCCATCGCTAGCGTGTAGCGCAGGTCGGAAGGCAGGTCCTTGCTGATCTGCGCGAAGCGCTTGTAATACTCGTCGGCTATAGCGATGTAGTTGCTGCCCGGTTGCGGTGTGAGCGCAATGCCCACCTGTGGCACGGCGCCGTTCCCCCGAAGCAGGCTGCGTTCGTTCTCCGGGCGCAGTTCGGCCCGGCCCACATCGCGCAGACGCACCACCGCACCGTCCTCTTCGCGCAGGATCAGGTCGTTGAACTGTTCTGGTGTTTCCAGTCGTCCCATGGTGCGGATGGTCAGTTCAGTGCGATAGCCTTCGATCCGGCCGGCCGGCAGCTCCACGTTCTCGCGGTCCAGTGCCTCGCGCACATCACCCGGGGTGATCCCATAGCCCGCCATCTTCACCGGATCGAGCTGCAGTTTCATGCTGTACTTCTTCTCACCCCAGATGCGGATCTCGCTCACACCAGGGATGGTCTGCAACCGTTCCTTGAATTGGTTGTTGGCGATCTCGCTCAATTCCAGCATCGAGCGCTGGTCGCTCTGCATGGTCATGCTCAGGATCGGGCTGCTGTCTGCGTTGCTCTTCACCACGATGGGTGGGTCCGCATCGGTCGGCAGGTTGCGCACGGCCTGGCTCACGCGGTCGCGCACATCGTTCGCCGCGGCCTCCAGGTCCATGTCCAGATCGAATTCCACCGTCACCGTGCTTCGGCCGTCGCTGCTTACGCTGGTAAGGCTGGTGATGCCCGCGATGCCGTTGATGCTCTCCTCCAGCACCTCGGTGATCTGCTTCTCGATGATGTCCGCGTTGGCGCCCACGTAGTTCGTGGTCACGGTGATAACGGGTGGATCCACGCTCGGGTATTCGCGCACGCCCAGGTAGGTGAAGCCGATCACCCCGAACAGTATGAGGAAGATGGAGATCACCGTGGCGAGCACGGGCCTGTTGATGGAGAGGGAGCTGATGTTCATGAATGCAACAACTCAGGGAGCATGGCGAGTGGGACTTGGTGAATGGGGGTGGGGTCTTTCGTGCTCTTCACGCATGCTTTCCTATTGACCGATCACCGTGTCAGCCACTGCATTCCCCTTCTTTTCCGCCGGCCGCAACGGCATGCCATCCCGCACGGCCAGCAACGCGCTCGTGATCACGGTATCGCCGGCTTGGACGTTGCTGATCAGTTGCACTTCGTTCTCGGTGCGGATCCCCACATCAACGCGGACGCTCCTGGCCTTTCCGTCGTTCATCACCATCACCTTCTGCCCCTGGATGTCGGGGATAAGGGCCTCTGCCGGGATCGTCAGGGCGTCAGGGATGGTCGCCAGTTCGACCTGCACCTTTGCGAATGCGCCGGGTACCAGTCGCCCGCGCGGGTTCCTTGTTCGGGCACGGACCTTCACCGTGCGGGTATTGGCGTCCACGCTGGGTTCCACGGCGTATACCTCGGCCGTGTAGTGCGTGGTGTCGGCTTCCAACGTGAAGGCCACCTGCGTTCCCGGTCCGATCTGCAAGGCATAGCGTTCGGGTACGGCGAAGTCCAGCTTCATCGGGTCCGTTTGTGCAAGCCGTGCGATGGCGCCGGTGGGTGACACATAGCCACCTTCACTGATGCTGCGCAATCCGATCGTGCCGCTGAAGGGCGCGCGGATCATGGTCTTCGCCATTAATGCGCGCAGGTCGTCAACTTCGGCCTGCATGCCGATACGCTGTGCCAAGGCGGCATCGTAAGCCTCCTGGCTCACACCCTTCACGGCGAGCAACTGTTCCTGCCGATGAGCAGCCTCGGTGGCCAGCCTCAGGTTGGCCTCCGCCTTTCGCAGTTGTGCCTGCACGTCATCGTCGTTGATGCGCACAAGCACCTGACCTGCATCCACCCGTCGGCCTTCCTCGAATCCGATGTGTGTCACGCGACCGCTCACTTCGCTGCGCAACTCCACCTCCTCGTTCGGCAGCAGCGTCCCTGTCGTGGTGAACGCATTGTTCAACGGACGTCCCTGCAGCACATGCACCTGTACGGCCATGACCGGAGGTGCGCCGCCTCCCGCCGCCGGCTCATCACTTCCACCACACGCGGCCAGCAGCAGGGGAACGGCGTAGACTATCCTCGGTGTCCGGGTCATACGTGTATGCGTTTGTTCGTGAGCGTCACCGGCGCTTCGGCCTTTCTAAGGTTCGACACCAGCATCATGAGCTGCGCCATGAACGCGCTGCGTTCGGCTTTCGACGACCCCCTCAAGGCTTCTTTGTTCAACGCGTCATAGGCCTTGCGGATGGCCCGGATGGCCGGACGTGCCTTTGGTGTCAACTTCACCAGGTGTTTGCGACGATCGCCCTTGTGATCACAACGCTGGACATAGCCTTTCTGGCCCAGGTGGTCGAGCGCTCGCGTCATGCTCACCTTGTCCAGTTCAAGGCGGTCTGCGAGTTCCTGCTGGCTCAGCAGGCCTTTGCCTTCCTCAATGACGAGCAGCACGTAGTACCAGTTGTTGATGTCCAGTTCCTCCAGCATCTCCTGGAGCCGGGCGAAGTACTGATGTGCTGCGATGGAGCACCAGTAGCCAATGGATGAAGCGGGCATGGTCGTTCCGTTCGTAATGGTTACAAATGAAACGAAATGTGTTCCTGCCCCGTCCGGACGTCCTGTTAACACATGTTGATCGGTGGATGGGAGCGGCCCACGGATTGCCCATGGGTGGCCATGACCTCCCCGGAACCACCACCCGGAAGCCGTCGAAAGCGCCATCGACGGGTCCTGTGGATCATCCTGGTGTTACTCCTTCTTCGTCTGGCGCTCCCGTATGTGCTGCTTCACGTGCTGAACGACAGGCTGACCAAGGTCCCCGGCTATTATGGTCATGCCGACGACCTTGACCTTGCACTGATCCGAGGTGCCTACCGGATCGAGGGAATATTCCTCGATCGTGTGGATTCCGTTTCCCACGAGCGCACCTCCTTCGTTGCGGCGCACGTGATCGACCTTTCCGTCGAGTGGAAAGCCCTCTTCCACGGTTCGGTGGTGGGAGAGCTGGTGATCGACCATCCATCGGTGAGCTTCACCAAGGATAAGGTGGAACCGGCGGAAGTGCAGAAGGACACCACTTCGCTGGGCGACCTGCTCGATGACCTGATGCCGCTTCGGATCAACCGGGTGGAAGTGAATGGGGGTGAGGTGCACTACCGTGACCTCGCCAGCAGCCCGAAGGTGGATGTCCAGATGGACGACCTCGATGTTCTCGCGCTCAACCTCCGCAACAGTTACGATAGTACCGACGTCCTGCCCGCACGCGTGAGGGCCACCGCGAGCGTTTACGGCGGCCGTTTCGATCTGGGCATGCGCTTGAACCCGCTGGCGCGCGATCCCGCGTTCGATATGGACGTGGGTCTCGAAGGCATGCGGCTCACCGAGTTCAATGACTTCTTCCAGGCCTATGCCAATGTCGATGTGAACAAGGGCGTCTTCGGCCTTTACAGCGAGATCGCCACGGAGGACAGGCGTTTCGCTGGTTATGTGAAACCGGTGATCAAGGACCTGGATGTGCTAGGTCCAGAGGACAGGGGTGACACCTTCTTCCGCAAGTTGTGGGAGGGCCTAGCCGGTACCGCCGGTGCTGTGCTGACCAATCGGAAACACGACCAAGTGGCGACCAAACTGGAGTTCAGTGGAGAGCTGGACCAGCCCGACACACATCTCTTCTATGCCATCGTGGACCTGGTGCGCAATGCGTTCATACGCGCCATCCAACCATCCATCGATCGGGAGATCAGCATCGTGAACGTGGGGGAGAAGAGCGAGGAGGAGAACGGCTTCTTCAAGCGCCTGTTCCGGAAGGAGCAATGAGGGGGCACATGCAGTTGATCCCGAACTCAAGTTGTCCGCACGGGTGATCGATGAGAACGGCTCCTCCGTTCGATCAGCGAGCCACCACCAGCCGGGTACACAAAACGGTCCCTCCTGCGGCGGCATGTACCACGTATACCCCGGAAGGAAGATCACTCACGTCGAATGGTTCGGCGGTCAAGGTGCCCAACCGAACAAGTGTTCCGTCGGCGGCGTGGATCCGCACTTGAACAGGACCGTTCGGCAGGCCGGAAATGCGCACCTGATCGCTCGCGGGCTGTGGTGTAACTTGTAAAGCCGCGCTCGTCATCTCTTGCACCGCCGTTGATAGGAGCGTGGTGCGGGCCACGAGCGCCCTGGAGGAGGAGGCGCTCACCAGGTTCGTACCCAGTTGGATGTCGCCGTTGACCAGCCCCGTGAAGTAGATGGCGCCATTCGTGGCAACCGAGGCGTCGTCCCAGAACCCCATGCCGGGGCCGTTGCCGATCAAGGTCCAGGAAAGATCCCCCTGTGCGTCGAACGCGAAGGCGGCGGGTGGTCCACCACTTACAGCCCCTTGTACCTGGTTGCCATTGATGACCAAGGAACTCGCGAACACCTGTCCGAACGCAAGCACGCCGTTCCCGAGCGGTTCCACCCTGGACACCTGGTTTAGCGAGGGACCGGTGATGCTGGCTGTCCATTCCAACGAACCAGTGCCGTCGAAACACGCCAGGAACGAACCCAGCGAGGGAGCCACGGGGAGCGTATCCTCTTCCACAACAAGCGCAGCATCGTAGTACAACCCGGAGAATACGTTGCGACCGTCGGCTAGCACGGCCACATCGTTGCAGATCACCTGCTGATCATCGCCGAAATGCCTCGACCAAAGGACCTCGCTATTGCCATCGAGCGCAGCCGCGAAACCCTGGTGGTCGTTCGCACCAACATAGGTCGTGTTCCCAATGGTGAAGTTGCTTGAATGGCTGCCGCCGATCAGTACATGGCCATTCTGATCTTCGCTCACGCACATGGCTTCATCGGCCAGCGAACTGCCAGCGTGCCAGGCTCGTAGTAATTCACCATCAGCGTCCAGTTCGACCAGGAAGGCGTCCAGTCCGCCATTCGATACGAGCATGGTATCACCGATCAGCAGGGTGTCACTAAAAGCACCACATGCCAGTGCCGTTCCTGCGCTGGTGAACCGCACCTGTCGCACACGGCTTTCGCGTGTGGCATGAAGCGGAAATGCCCACATCCATTCCCCTGACGCATCGAGGCGAGCAACGAAGCCATTCTTATTCGCTGGCTCGTTCTCATCGGGAACGAACTGCAGCGTCGCGGTACCAAAGGTGACGGTATTCTGGAAGGTACCACCGACAAGCACACCATCGGCGGGGTCTACGTCCACGCTGGTGGCCGAACCCCAACCCCCGACCGTACGGGTGACCCACGCCCAATCTCCTGTCGGCCCCGCCTTGCCGACAAAGGCCGAGAACTCCGAACCGGGTAGAACAAGACCCCCGAAGGATCCGGTGCCCGCCATGTCACCGGCCACGATCGCCCCGTCCGACGAAGCGCCCACTGCGTTGGCCCGGCCTAGTGACGAACCACAGGACTGTGCCCAGAGCCAATCGGGTGTTTGGGGCAGGGCAGGGAGCGCGGCGATCGAAAGGAACGCCATGGTGAACAGCTTGTTCATGTGGTGTGGTTCTAAAGGGCAAGACGGAAGGGGTCGCCCATGGTTGCTGATCTGGGATAGTGCGTGGACAGTGCTTGTGTTGGACCGGTCTCAGGGATCAATGGGATGTGCCGCGGACCTCGTCAACACAGACCATTCGGCACTACAAGGGGACTGCGCACCGTCAAGGGCACAGGTACCTCAGCGCGTGGTTGCCTGGAGTTCGGTGGACCGTGCATCAGCATCGTGAATGTAGGAGACAGGAGCCAGGAGGAGAAGGGCCTCCTTGAGAACTTGTTCTGGAAAGAGGAATAAGGGGGGCGATCGTCCTCATTCCGCTTTCACCAACTGGAAGGTGCTCGCCATTCCCGCTGTACGTATGCGCACCCCATAGATCCCCGGCAGGAGATGGGATACGTCGATCGTTGTCGATGCGCCCGTAAGCCGCGTTACCATCAGGCGCGCTCCCCGCATGTCGAAGAGCTCCATCAGGGCATCCGTTGAAGGTGCGCTGCACCGCAGGATGAACCGGTCCACGGCGGGGTTCGGGTAGAGCGTCACGGTGGGGCGTCCGTTGACTTCAGGAAGACCTGTGGCAACTGCCGCACAGGCAAGACCTGACGTCTCTCCCAGGTCGTACATCCCTTCGATCCCCTCCACGAAGCCACGTACCGCATCCACGCGATCCTGCAAGGCTGTTGCGCTCGCCTGCGGACCTCCGGTTGTCGCACGCGCATATACGTATGCCACCAACATCGTCATGTGCTCACCTGGTTCAAGCGTGCCAGGTCCCATGATGGCAAGCGCCTTCCTATCGCCGGGCGCGTTACTGGCGGATGCCTCGGTCCAGGGCGCCTGTGGCTCACCATTGGTGCCATAACCGGCCGGGTCGGTATCTCCCGGGAAGGCATAGTCAGAAGCCATCGCGTCAGGAGGTCCACCATACCCGTTCCCGCCGTAGGTGAGCAGGCTGCTGTCAAGCCAGATACCGCGCATGTAGTTGAAGAACCTGCTCGGCTCAAAGGGTGATGGGAACAACATCGGGTTCGGGCCCGTGCCCATGAAGTACATCGAGCGGTCGAGGCCATGACGTTCATTGTCAGTGATACCGTCGGCGTAGCCGGTGCCATACTGGTATAGTTCCAACGGATTCACAGCGTTGTCCAGGCCATCAGGTTCCAGTAACGGACCTTTCAAGACCACCATTCCGAAGGCGGGAGGTTGTTCGCCGTACCCGGGTGTTCCCATGCAATCACTGTCCTCCGCGTTGCCGTTCACGGCGTAGACCAGGCCCCGCGCGGCGTCCGTTCCCACGTGATCATCCTCACTGCAACCGAGGTCGAAGTCGGCGAAGTGGGCGATGTGGAGGTCCGTCAAGGTGTTGGTGCTCCTGTTGATCAGGTGGTACAGGATGAAGACGGTCTGCTCCATTCCCGGAACGGTGTTGTACGCGAAGGGCATGGCATGGATCTCGATCCCGATGGGCAGCCCGTTGGACTCAAGGTGCGGACCGGCCTTGTCGTTGAAGATGGCATAGAGGGCCTGGTCGCCGAGGATGCAAGGGTGATCGCCAGAGCTCGGGTCATAGGTACCGTCCTGATCATGATCCACGAAGGGGGCCAGATAGGGTGCCTGCCCCAGGTCCACTAAACCATGCGCCGGCCAGGTCGCAATGGAGGCCGGCATGGTGTAGCCATCGGGAAAGGCCGCGGCCACATCACACTCCGGATCCTCCAGGCACGCGAAGTAGGCCTGATGCGCTTCGATCTCCGTTCGGTAAACGGACCACACCTGGTCGTACTCCTCGGAAACTTCGGGTAGGATGGTCGCTGACCCATCCGTGGTGAGCGGGCCGGGATAGAAGTCGCGCTGGCCATTGTCACCGAAGAGGTGGGCTGCCAGATGCAGGTTATTGCCCTGGTCGAGCCCCCCGATCCAAAGGCCACTGCTGTACATTGGTGAGACACCCGTAGGGGCGGGCACCTGGAACGCACTCTCCCCGGTCGTCAGATCCGGTCCCAGCAGTCCGTTGGAATGGAACCGGGCGCGCACCGCGTTGATGTCCAGTTCAGCGAAGCTCTGCGCGCACATTTCGGGGATGGCTAGCACACTGGCGGCAAGAAGGAAGGTGATTCTCTGACACATGGGTGGTGGTTCTTGGATCGTTGCTCCAAACTAGATGGCCTCGCTCTCCCAACCGCGTGCGGATCGGGCAACGGTCGGTCCCCGACGTCCAACGGATCATCCGACAAGACGACAGGTTAGGCGTCGGCCAAAGGATCAACCGCTCATCACTCGCGCAACCCCAGCGCACACTTCCGGGCCACGGCTCGTAAGGGCGAAGCACCTTTCCGATCAGAAGATCCGATGATCCAGCGGACGCGCGCGTACCATTCTCTGATCTTCTGATCATCTCATTCGCTGATCGAGCCCCATGCTCAAGAACCTCCTCCTCACCTCCATCCGCAACCTCACACGGAACAAGCTCTACACGCTCATCAATTTGCTGGGCCTGGCCACGGGCATCGCGTGCTTCGTGCTCATCGCACTGTATGTGCGGTACCAGCGCGGCTACGACCGCTTCGTGCCCAACTACGAGCGCGTGTACCGCGTGGTGGGCGAGATCGAAGATGAAGGCCAGGGTGAGCACAGCAGCAGCATGGTCTTCGGCCTCGGGCCCACGCTTTACTCGGATCATCCCGAGTTGATCGAGCGCTACTGCCGCTGGTTCGATTTCCAGGACCCGCAGCACACGCTGAAGGTGGGCGACAGCCTCAGCACCGACAAGATGTTCACCGAGAGCGGCCTCTACCTGGTGGACAGCACCGTGTTCGACATCTTCAACTACCCGCTGCTCGCGGGCGATCCGAAGACCGCGCTCACCAAGCCAGGCAGCATCGTGCTCTCGCAGGCGCTGGCGAAGAAGTACTTCGGCGATGCCGACCCCATGGGCCAACTCATGAAGTGGGACAACGCCATGGACGTGCAGGTCACCGGCATCCTCGGCGAGATCCCGCGCGACTCGCACATCCAGTTCGAGGGGCTCGTCTCCTTCTACACCATCACGCAGTTCTGGCGCAACATCGAGAAGAACAACTGGGTGTGGAACCCCTGCTGGACCTACGTGCGCCTGAAGGAAGGCGTGAGCCAGGCGGAAGTCAACCGCATCTTCCCCGACTTCATCCAGAAATACTACCCCGACTTCCTCAAGAACCAGATCGGCCACGAGCTGCAGCCGCTCGCCGACATCCACCTCACCAGCAAGCTCGATTTCGAGATGCACCAGAACGGCGATGCCGGCAGCGTGAACATCCTCTGGGCCATCGGCTTCTTCATCCTCGTGCTCGCGTGCGTCAACTTCATGAACCTCGCCACCGCACGCAGCGCGTACCGGGCGCGCGAAGTGGGCGTGCGTAAGACCAACGGCGCCACGCGCGGGCAGCTCATCGGGCAGTTCCTGCTGGAGAGCGTGCTCATGAGCCTCATCGCCGCGCTCATCGCCTTATTGCTCATCAAACTGCTGATGCCCGCCTTCAACCAGCTCGCCGGTGAGACCATCCCGCTGCCCACGACATGGGTGCCTGCCGTGCTCGGCATCGCGGTGGTAGTGGGCCTGCTCAGCGGCATCTACCCGGCCTTCTTCCTCTCCAGCTTCCAGCCGGCGGTGGTGCTCAAGGCCAATGCGGCGGGCACCTCGCGCGGACAGGCGCTGCGGAAAGCGCTCGTCGTGGTGCAGTTCGCCATCGCGCTCGTGCTCATCATCGGCACCGTTTTCGTGAAGAAACAGCACGACCATTTGCAGAGCGTGGAGCTCGGCTTCAACAAGGAGCAGGTGATCCTCATCCCCGTGCGCGGCCCCATGGCCGATGTGTACCTGTCCGTTTATCCTGAGTTGAAGAAGATCAGCGGCGTCAAGGCCGTGAGCTGGGCCAACGACATCATCGGCAAGAAGCACAACACCCACGAGTTCAACTGGGCCGACATGGAGCAGGGCAAGTGGACCTACCTGCCCTGCCTCTACGTGAACCCCGATTTCCAGCAGGCCATGGACATCGAGCTGCTCGCCGGCCGCTGGTTCAGCCGCGACTTCCCCGGCGACGATTCGCTCAGCGTCATCATCAACGAGACCTTCGCGCGGCAGCTGCACCCCGATGATCCCGCCAAGGCCATCGGCGACCGCATGGACACGCCGCACGGCGAAGAACGTATCGTAGGCGTCGCGAAGGACTTCGCCTTCGATCCGCTCTTCAAGGCCGTGCAACCCTTCGTGTTCGACATGTGCTCACCCCATGATATCACCCAATGGCTGCGCTACATCTACATCCGCACCGAGGGTGGTGATCCCGCGCCCGTGATCGAGGCCGCGCGCACCGAGTGGAACAGCCGCACCACCCAGTTCCCCTTCGAGTACCAGTTCCTCGATGACCAGCTGGACATGCAGTACGAGGCGCAAGGCCGCCTGGCCAAGCTCGTAGGCATCTTCTCGCTGCTGGCGGTTTTCCTCGCCTGCCTCGGCCTCTTCGCCCTCGCCTCCTGGACCGCCGAGAAGCGCACGCGCGAGATCGGTATCCGCAAGGTGATGGGCGCTGATATCCCCGCCATCACCTACCTCGTCACCCGCGACTTCCTGCTGCTGGTGCTCATCGGCGCGGTGCTCGCCATCCCGCTCGCCTGGCTCGGCGTGGGCCGCTGGCTGGAGAACTTCGCCTTTCGCACGCACATCGAGCCGTTGGTCTTCGTGCTCGCCGCCCTCGTTGTCCTCATGATCGCGACGGTTACGGTGAGCTTCCGGGCCATCACGGCGGCGTCAACGGATCCTGTGAAGGCGTTGAGGCATGAGTAGGTGATTTGGGCGTGACCCCTCGCAGAGCCTCGGGGTCCGGCTTTCCGCTGCAAGTCCGCACTCGGTCACCCCGGCCTTCTGCCGGGGCTCCTCGCTTGCGGGCTTTCCGCTCCAATCCGTCACGCTCTGACACAATCCGAGACAACCGAGTACGAGCGCAGGGAACTCAATCCGCCACCGAATTCTTTATCCTTGACAAAATACGTGCCGCTGGTTGGATAGCAGTCTTTGTGCTGCTTGCTGTATTCGCAAATCCACCTGCCCCGCCTAGTCAGATCCCTGAGCCATAAGCTGGCAATGAGCAGGGGCTCTAGGAAAGTGGTGGCTAGAGTGAGGAGATGAAAGCCTCGATATCTGCCCATGTCCATTCGACTTTCTTGACGCCCATGAGCTCATCCGGCACATCGAGAATTCCAGCGCCACCGATATAGACACCGAGTAGTGGCTTGCCTTCCTCCTTCGCACACTTGATCTCCCAGCGAGCACCTGAAGCATTCTTGAGGTTCTTCGAGATCAGTGCAATTACCCCGTCACAGCCCTTAATCCTCGACCTGCACTTTGTTTTCCAGTCTTCGTCCCACGGCTCCTTGACCGACATATCGGTAAACTCAAAAGGTGTCCGATCATGTTTAGCCTGACCGGTAAAGAGCCGCTTCAGTTCTACGTCCTCAATCGCGAAAGTCACAAACACTCGCTTGGTTGCCATTTCAGTTCAGAGTTAGATTTTCTTGTCCTTGACCAGCCTCCAGTAGTGATACCCCAAGGCCGTTAGCCGACATGCTTTGGAGCGCATAGCGGCGTAGTACATGTGCTCCTCGTCTACCGGGACGACTAAGCCCACACCCTCCATCCTTTGCAGATCATCGAGTATCCTGGTCTTCTCTGGATCGGCGTGGGGTGCAATCACTTCATGCTCGAACTCCGGTGAGTTACTCGGCTCGAAGGATGGATCCAACCCTAGTTGATGTTCAGCTTCTGGGAAATAATCCGCAAGGCGCCGCAGTACTTCGATGCTGATCTGGGGTACCACTGTACGGATCGCGTTGAACTGCACGATGTTGGTTTTGAAGACCGGTCGCGCGTCCCAAGCCCCAAGAGCTTGGTCAATGTAGGCATAGATGCTACCCGCCGTAATATGCCCACGAAGGTCAGCTGCCCCACCTCTCAAGGCGGCGAGAAGCAGGTTGGTAAAGACACCATGTTCATCTCCCTCCATCGACACTTCGGTCTTGCGACTAGAGGTCAGAACGGTGACGCCTTCACGGATGTGAGCATGCTCGCCACCAGTAGCCTCTGGAGAACCAAATGCACCTGAATGGCAGCAGTCCAGTATAATGACCCGGTTTTCGACAGGAGACTTGTTCGCGATGCTCAACAATTCATCCATCGAAACCCCCATGTCATGCGCCTGGTAGTCTGGGGTGGCTAAATAACCACCCGTTGACTCGAGCACCCCATGACCAGAGAAGTAGAACAGTGCTGTGTCTGCCTTTTGGGCGAACAACTCAACGATCTGCGCTTTCAACTCAGCTTTAGTTGAGAGGTCGGTAGCAAGGCGAACGCTGAAGTTGGGTGAACCGTCTCCGTTCGTTTCAATCGTGCTTCCAAAGGCGGACGCGTCATTCACAGCTGCGGACAGTGGTGAACCAGGGTATGCGTTAATGCCAACGACAAGCGCCCTTCTCATGCTAGAATCGATTTATCCTCTCCTCCAAGTTCTCCCATGACCATTCCATCACCTTGCTGTTGCCCAACTCCGGAAGCTTGGCTGCCTTGTCATTCTTTTTCACATGCATGGCAATGACAGGTACACCTTCTTCTTTCGCACACCTGATCTCCCACCTCGCGCCTTTCGACCTCCACGTGTTCTTGCTCAATAGGACAATCATCCCATCGCACTTCCTGATTCGCTTACGGCACTTCTCCTGCCAAACCGCATCGTCCCATGGTTCTTTGACAGACATGTCCGCAAACGTGAATGGTGTCCGGTCATTCTTGGCCTGACCCACCAGATAGTTCCGGTATTTCTCGTCCTCCATTGCGAAGCTGATGAAGACCCGTTTCTCGCGTTCTTCATTCTCGTCATCCTCTTCGTCATCCGAAAAAGCCTTGGCTATAAGCGCGAAGGCTCCAATAGCAGCAATTACGGGCCACATGAACTGGTGGTATTAGCCTTTGGGTGGATATGGGTCCTTGCCGTGACTGTCCTTGTCGCGGATCGTTCCATCTGGACGATGGATAATCAGCTCTGAGCCATTCCTTTTCGAGATCTCGCGCCCGACATCGATGGCCTCTTTTTGGGTGGGGACGACCACAGTCGCCCGTTTAGCACCCTCGCGCTTCACGGCCCAGTCGTCGCCGTGGGGCACTACATGTTGGTTCTTCTTACTCATCTTCGTTCGTGTTTCGCTCGCAAACCTATCTCGCTCTGAGCGCGGATTTCAGACTTATCGACGCCCCGGAGGCGTTGATCGACGATCTCCGGTGATCGATCGATGAGGTTGACGAACGACACAAATGTATGTACTTTTGTCAACCAAGCTCCACACCATCAAAGCTCCTCTATGCCACCCTCACCAAGCACCTTCGGCGAGCGCCTTCAGTTGGCGCGCAAGATGGCCGGGCTTTCTTACCAAGGTCTGGCCGACAAGCTCAACGGCCTTGTGACCAAGCAGGCGCTACACAAGTACGAGCAGGGCAGCATGCTGCCCGATAGCGAGAAGCTGATCGCCTTCGCCAATGCGCTGAACGTGCCGGTCGATTTCTTCTACCGGGAGACCACCGTGCAGTTGGGCGAGGTGGATTTCAGAAAACGGCAGGCGCTCACCGCGACGCACGTGGTGTCCATCAAGAGCACGGTGCAGGACGAGTTGTCCAGGTACATCAAACTGGAGCGCGTGCTCAACGACGAGCAGAAGTTCAAGGAGAAGGTGGCCGGACAAGCCTGTGCCACCGGCGAGGATGCCGAGGAACTGGCGGCGAAGGTCCGCAAGGAATGGGGGCTGGGCCGGCAGCCGATCCTGAGCGTGTACGAATTGCTGGAGGAGCACGGCATCAAGGTGATCGAATGGGAGGGGCCGGAGAAGTTCTTCGGGCTGCATGCCAAGGTGGAAGGGCACGTGGTGGTGGTGGTGAACAGGATCCACAACAACGAGATGAAGCGCTTCACGGCTGCGCACGAGCTGGGGCACGCGCTGATGCGGATGCCGGAGGATATGCCGGAGAAGGAACGCGAGACCCTGTGCCACCGGTTCGCGGCGGCCTTGCTGATCCCGCCGGACGAGTTCAGGCGCGAGATCGGCGAGACGCGCGCCAAGCTCTGGCTGAACGAGCTGGTGATCCTGAAGGCGTATTGGGGCATTTCGGTTGCGGCCTTGATGCGGCGGGCGCTGGACCTGGAGGTGATCAAGCCGAGCCTCTACAAGTGGCTGTGCATCCAATACGCGCGGCAGGGCTGGCGGAAGGATGAGCCGGGATCGTTCGAGTACCGCGAGCGCACGGTGCGCTTCAAGCAGATGCTGCTGCACGCGCTGGCGAAGGAGGCCATTTCGCTGAGCGAGGGCGCGAGCCTGAGCAACATGAAGATGGGCGCGTTCAGGGAATACATCCTCGATGTGTAGACCCGATGCGGCTCGTCGTTACCGATGCGAACATCTTCTTCGACCTGATCAAGATCGAAGCATTGGGCCTGTTCTTCCAGCTCGACCTTGAGTTCCACACCTCGGCCATCGTGATGGATGAGTGCCGTGCTGCGGACCGTGCCCTACTCGAGTCGTATGTGGAGAAGGGAATACTGCGCGTGGCGAGCTACACGGAGCAGGAGATGCACGATGTGGAGCATACGGGCACGCGGAAAAGCCTGAGCCCTGCGGACCGGAGCGTCTTATACACCGCGAAGCAGCTATCCGGGATAGTGCTCACATCGGATCGCGCCATGCGCCTGGAGTGCGAGGCGATGTCGATCGAGTGCCATGGTTCCCTCTGGTGCGTGAAGGAGATCCATCAGCACGGCAAGTGCGACGCCCGGCATGCCTTGGACTTGTTGCGTGCGTTGCAGCGCGTGAACCTGTGGCTGCCCAAGCAGGAGTTGGAGGAGCTGATGAGGGAGTTGGGGGGATAGGTGATTTGTGAGCTTGGCATCACGCCGAACCAGCTTCACCGGCCTCCTTCTTCCCCTTCAACTTCTTCGTAGTCCGCAGCACCTGCTTCTGCTCCGAGGCAAGGCGGCGTTTCACCTTCTCCACATCCTCTGCGGCGGGTAGGTCCTCGGGCTTCACACCGCGTTTGAGGAGCATGCTGCGCACCTCCCAGTTGTTGTCCACGTGCTCGCGCGTGATGGCACGGTCGCCCTTCAGGTCCTTCTCCTGCACATTGTGGCTGGTGAGCTCTGCTGCGAAGTCCTTGGCCTTGATGGTGAGGGTCGGCAGGAAGTCGGAGAGCGGCCGCTTGTCCGGCACGCCGAGCCGCAGTTTCATGGCCTGGGTGCCGTGACCGCCGAACAAGGCCTGGTCGCCTTCGTGCCGGATATTGCCGAAGCTTCGCTCGTCCACGCCGCGCTCGAAGATGAGCCCGCTGAGCTTGCGTTCGGTCTGCTTGGGCTTCTAGCGCGCCATCACGCGGTCGGCCTCCTGCAGCCGCAGCTCGATCATCTCCTGGCGGCGCGTCTGCACGGCAAAGTAGGTCTGCGCGAAGGCGATCTCCGCCTTGGCCGGGTCGCCGTTCTGCGCGATGAGGTAGCAGGCGTAGCGGGTGAGGGCGAAATCCTCCACCGCGCGCTGGGCGCCTTTGCCGAGGTCTATCATTTTGTTGACGTCAACAAAATGATGGTCCACCGACTCCCCGCTGCCTGCGCAACTCTCCTTGGCCTTCTCGATGGCGTTGAGGAAGTTGCGCCATTCTGCATAGCCGAAGATGGCCTGCAACTCGCGGGCGCTCCAGCACTCCACATCCTCCAAGGTGCCGCTGGCCGCCTCGAAGCGTTGCCAGAGCTCGTTGATGAGTTCCTTCTTCATATGTAGTGCGGCTGACGGGTTTTCCGTCGATAGCCGTTTTACATGATGCGACGGGCAAAGGCGAGCTACGAGGCTTGTTGAAAAGTACGGCCCTCCGATGGACCTTTGGTTCCCACCCGTTCCATCCGTGCCGCACGGTTCATTCACTCAATGCCTGAGCGCATCACCTTCGTCCCATGCACCGCCGCCACTTCCTCACCACCACAGGCCTCGGCCTTCCGCTGCTCGGTAGCACCACGCTTTTCCTGCCGCGGCAGGCGGGCGCGCAGGACACCATGAAGCCGCCCAAGCCCTCGCAGCTCGCGCCGGAGCTGGTCCGTGAGTTCGTGCGCGTGGGCCACAACAACCTGCCCGAGGTGCAGCGCATGCTGAAGGAAGAGCCGGGCCTGCTGAACGCGAGCTGGGATGTGGGCGCAGGCGATTTCGAAACGGCGCTGGAAGGCGCAGGGCACGTCGGTGACCGCGAGATCGCGGAGTACCTGATCGGCCAGGGCGCGCGCGCGAACATCTTCGTGCTCACCATGCTCGGGTACACCGCCATCGTGAAAGGGCTCCTCGCGCTCTATCCGCATTTGCTGCGCTCGAAGGGTCCGCATAGGCTCACGCTTCTTCACCACGCCACGCGCGGCGGTGAACCCGCGAAGGAGTTGCTGGAGCACATTCAAGGGCTCGGGCTCACGGAGACGAAGTTCCTGATGCCATAGGCGATCCTGTTCGGATGCGCACTGGCTAGCCGCTTCGGGGACCCTGTGCCTTGGCGGTGCGATGGGTTGGTCCATGTCTGATCAGCACCACGGCTTCGTGCCACAGCGCATCTAGCGCTACCGTTCCCGTATGGCGCGTGATCCCTGCCCTTGTGGCTTCCCCCTTTGTCCACAGCCCCCTCCGCTTTTCTTCGCTGCGAAACCGCAAGCCGTGAGACACCTCGTCCTCATCGACCCGACTCTTGGGTGTGACGAGAAGCTGATGGCCGCGCAATGAGTGGAGCGGCGCTGCCGAGATCGGCGCTGTGCGAGCGGCGACTGATCCAGTGAAGACATCAGAACACCGACATCGACCTGGGATCCGATGGTGCCATAAGCCCAAGTGCTGTGCATACCTTGTTCGTCGCATGCACACCCTTCGCCATCATCTCCTCTGCACATTGTTGGTCTTCCTTCCGGGATTCGCATTTCCGCAGGAACCGCTGTTGTCCGAGACTTCTGGCGCAGTCCAACTGGTGGAGGAGCAATTGGCGAACAAGGCCTTCGAAGGGGTGGCCGTGGGCTTCTCGATCGCTGACGATACCACTTGGGTGCACGGTGCCGGATGGGCCGATCGAGGTTCACGGATCGCATTCACGCCGGACACCCGCACGCGCATCGCTTCGATCACCAAGCCGATGACGGCGATCGCCATCATGCAACTCGCGGAACAAGGCAGGTTGCACCTCGATTCCGCCGTTCGTGTTTATGTACCGGAGTTCCCGGAGAAGCCAGAAGGAAGACCGACCATTCGACAGCTGTTGCAGCACAGCGCGGGATTGGATGACTACGCGTCGAACAAGGAACGCGAGAATCGGACCCACTACACCTCCTTGACCGAGGCGATGGGCATCTTCCAGGACCGGGACTTGGTAAGCGCGCCGGGAGTGGCTTTCCACTATACCACGTACGGCTACGTGCTGCTCGGGGTGGTGATCGAGCGTGTCTCGGGCATGTCCTACGAGGCATACATGCAGCGGTACATCTGGTCGCCGGCGGGAATGGTGGATACCGGAGGGGACGGTCGTGACACCAGTGGGACGAAGCACGCGGAACTCTACCATACCAATGGCAAGGGTCGCATCTAGTCCACTGAGCATACGGACCTGAGTGATCGCATCCCCGGCGGCGGTGTGTATTCCACGGCTTCGGATATGCTGAGGTTCGGTGACGCGCTACTGCGTGGTACGCTGCTGGAAGCGAAGTCCCTGGCCGCGATGTGGAACGATCCGGGATTGAAGAAGGACGGGAATGGGTACGGGTTGGGCTGGTACCTCTATGGCCAGAACCCGAAATATGGTCCCGTCTACGGTCACAACGGTGCGCAGACCGGGGCCTCCACCTTCCTGATGCTCCTGCCCGAGCAGAAGACGAGCATCATCGTGTTGAGCAATACGTCCGGAGCTATGCAGGCCGTAAGCAGCATTGCGGTGGGCCTGTTCGACCACGCTGCGGCAGCAGCAGCCTTTCACTGACCGCATTCCAGGTTCCCGATGTCGAGTTCGATCTTCGCCATATGACGACTGTCGGAGACGAACTGCGCCGCTCCATCGGATCGGCCTTACCGCAACTGCACGCTCTCTCGGAAGAACGCGCCTCCCAAGCACCCGCCCCTGGCAAGTGGTGCCCGAAGGAGGTCATCGGCCATCTGCTCGATTCCGCGAACAACAACCTCGCGCGTTTCATTCGATCGCAGTCGGTGGATCACCTGCGCTTCGAACCGTATGCACAGGAGGAATGGGTCCGCGCGAACGGCTATGCGGAAGCGGAGTGGTTCGACCTCGTTGAGTTGTGGGCGCGCTATAACCTGCACATCGCACGTGTCATGGACCGCGTGCCGGAGGTGATCGCGTTGAAGCCGCGCACGGACCACGCGCCTTTGGGCAGCACCTATGCGCCACTTCCAGCCGATGGTATCCCGAACCTCGATTGGCTCATGCGCGACTACGTGGCGCACTTGAAGCATCACCTGCGGCAGATCAAGCCGGAGCTGATCACCTGAGTGATCAGGTGGTCAGCTGGAATGCGGCCCGGGCCATGACGTTCCCGTTCACCAGGATCTCCATCGAGTGCTCGCCCGCATAATGCTTCCTTGTACTGAAGTCGATGAAACGCTGCCGCTTCGTGATGCCCACCGAGGCACGCGGACCGAGTGTGATCTCCTTCAACTTGAACACCTTGCGTGAGTTGCCGCCGTTCGCCTTGCGGTAGTGGATGGCGTAGTCGATCACCAGCTGCTGCTCGCGCGCGGCCTCGGATACGAGGCTAAATGAGAACATCAAGACCTCGCCGAGCTTCAGTCGTTCAGGAGAAAGCTCCAACGCTTCGACACGCACCATCACATTGCTGTCGAACGCGAAGAGCGCGAGTGCATCCACGTTCCCGGCCTTGATCAAGGTGCGGCTCGCATGCTTCGCGATCCATGCCGTCTGTGGAAGCGCGCGGTCCCAGGAGCGCAGGATGCCGAGCATATGGTCCGGGTGGTCCTTGCCGATATCGTTCAGATGATTGGCCACCGACTTCCGAACGTACAGTGAGTCATCGGCGCGTAGGCGTTCCAGGATCGGCGTGGTGAGCGTCGGGTCCTTCATCACCGCATCCAAACGAAAGGACCATGGCAGGCGTGGGCGGCTGCCCTCGGAGGCCAGGCGGCGCACATGTTCATCTTCGTCCTCCGCCCAGGCGCGCATGACCTGCAAGGTGCCCTGCGGATCGCGGCGGAAGAACTCGCGCACGGCGAACTCGGAGGAACCGTAGGTGGTGAAGTGCTTCAGCGCCTCGAGGGAGAAGGCGGGATCGTTCAAGCCGTGCTGTCCTATAAAGTCGGGGTAGAGCAGGGCGGTATAGCCCTTCGGCATCCGGGGGGCTACCTTCTTCAATAAGGCGATGGCCTCGCGGAAGTCCTGAGGAAGATGTGTTCGCAGGACATCGCTGGTGTGGCGCAAGCGGGCGTTCAGCTCCCGTTGCTCGTTGCCGTTGAGCAGGTCTTTCAACAGGGCTGAACGCCATAGTTGCGGCGCGGCTCGTTCTACTTCCCGTGCCAGGCGCTCGAAATACGCCCGGTTGAACATCTCCTTCAGCGGCTCGGCCATGCGGCGAAGATGGAGTGAACGTAGCATGGAAGGAAGTGTACCGATCGGAACCAGGGAACAGGTGATCGTTCATGCCGGGCCTTGTCCCGTAGGATGTCGTGATGTGGCGAAGCCTTTGCCACCCCACCGGACCGTCCATCGAAGAGGTGGCAGTTCGTCACCGGATCGGATCACTACCTTACGCTTGTCCATGGATCTTCAAGTCCTCGCGAAGGCTCTCCTCCTCAGCGTCCCTTCCGTAGCGCTTTCGGCGCAGAGCACTTCACGCGTCTTCCATCACCTCACGGTTTCCGATGGCCTGGCGCAGAATTCGGTGAATGCGGTGCTGCAGGACAAGCTGGGCTTCCTGTGGTTCGGCACGCAGGACGGGCTTGATCGATTCGACGGACGCACCTTCGTTCACCATCGCAATTCGGATCGCGCGAACAGCTTATCGAACAACTACATCTGGGCCTTGCATGAGGACCTCGAAGGGGCCATATGGATCGGGACCTTCGGTGGCGGGTTGGATCGTTTTGATCCCATGGCCGGCGTTTTCACACACTTCCGACATGTGCCCGGAGATACTGCTTCCCTGCCCAGTGATCGCATATTCAGCATGGCACAAGGGAGCGACGGCAGGCTCTGGCTGGGTACGAACAATGGCCTGGCTTCACTCGATCCGGCGACCAGGACGGTGCGGCGCTGGATGACGAATACACCCGATGAAGCCGACGGGAAGGGACACTTCACCAGCGGCATCGCGCTCTTCGATGAGGAATTGTGGGCACGCACCGACTCCGGACTCACACGACTGGATACACGAACGGGCACCCTCAGTCACTTCAGACATGGTCCGCATGATGCGACGATCGATCTTTCGGGGGTCCAGGGGGCCTTCGCTCGGGAGGACGGGATCGTCGTGTGCTGTGATGCGGGCCTGGTACACATCGATCCGAAGCAAGGACGTGACACGATCCTCCTGGCGCGCACGGCGGTGGAAGGTGCCGACCCACGCATGGTCTTCAGCCGTCTCTTCGTGGACGGTGAACATTGGTGGATCGGCACGAGCCGCGGACTGGTGCGTTGGCATAGACCCACCGGTGCGATCGACCTGTTCCGTCATGACACGGCCGACCCGAACAGCCTTGCGCACGACATCGTGCTCGCCCTTCAGCGCGGTGCCGGAGGCGAACTATGGATCGGTACACGGAGCGGCCTGGATCGACTTGACGGGCCCCTACCGCGGATACGGACAATGGGCGCCTTGCCAGGTGACCCACGTTCACTCGTGGACCGCGCTGTGAGCCCGGTGGCCGAGGACGCACACGGCAATATCTGGATCGGTACGAACAAGGGCTTGAACGTCTGGTTGCGTGCAGAGGACCGCATGCTGACCTTCCGTGCTGGTGCGGCGAACACCGTTGGAATGCCCGGCGATCACCTGCTCTCGCTACTGCGCGATGGCGATGGCATGCTCCTCGGGACGCTGAACAACGGAATGGTCAGGGCTGCCTTGATGGGTGATCGATTGCGGTGTCTGTCCCTTCCGGCGCTCGTTACACAGCATGGCGGCAAGGGGTGGTCAGTGCACGCACTGTTCCGGTCGAGCACGGATGAGCTTTGGGTGGGTACCGCCGGATCCGGCATCTGCCGCGTTGGCTCGGAAGGTCTGCATTGCTACCCACATACCGGCGACAACAAGGGTCCGAGCCATCCGTACATCTTCTGCATCGCTGAGGATGCTCAAGGTGGTATGTGGTTCGGTACGCCCACCGGTGGTCTGGACCATTTCGATCCGGATACGGAACGGTTCGTACATCTGCTCAACCGCCCCGAGGACCGCACCTCCTTGAGCAATGATCTTGTGTTGTCACTTTTCCGCGAGGCGGATACGCTTTGGGTCGGAACCCTGAACGGGCTCAATCGGTTGGTGATCGATGTGGCCACCAAGCAGGCGTTGAAGGAAGGTGACGGGAAGGCCGTGCGCTTCGAACGATTCGGGCGCTCCGAAGGCCTTCCCAATGAGGTGATCTATGGCATGGTGCAGGACAAGGACCGGCATCTATGGATGACCACCAATAACGGTATCGCCGAGTTCGATCCGACGATGGGCCAGGTGGTACGCGTGCTCACCACCTCCGATGGCCTTCGCAATGATGAGTTCAATCAGAACGGCTTCCTCATGACAGCATCCGGGGAGATGTTCTTCGGTGGCGTGGAGGGCTTGAGCTGGTTCAGACCGAACGACCTCGTTCCGAACGGTCATCCGCCTCCCGTTCATTTCACGCGTTTCCTGCTGAACAATGCCGAGGTGCCGTTGCGCTCGGATAGCGTGGGTGATGGGTACGCCTTGCCGGGATCGATCACGGGAACAAAAGAGCTGGCTCTCTCATGGCGTGACAAGGTGATCGGGTTCGAGTTCGCAGCGCTCAACTTCATCGCCCCGGAGAAGAACCGCTATCGCTACCGGTTGGAAGGCTTCGATGAGGACTGGGTGGATGCGGGAACGCGGAATACCGTCACCTACACCAACCTGGATCCAGGCGCCTATGTGCTGCGCGTGCAGGGCAGCAATAACGACGGAGTATGGAATGTCGAAGGCGCATCGCTCGCGTTGAGCATTTCCACACCGCCTTGGCGCACCTGGTATGCGTACTCCTTTTACGCGCTGGTGCTTTTGTCCATCGGCTACGGATGGTACCGCCACCGCCTGCGCGAAGCGACCCGTGAAATGGCCACGGACCTGCGTATCCTGGCGGCGCGGAACGCGGAGCGTGAGGACTTCCGGAAGCGCAGTGCAGCGGATTTCCATGATGAGTCCGGCGCCAAGCTCACCAGGATCAACCTGCACACCGGCCTCGCGCGAAGGCATGCGACGGGGGATGTGGTGATGGATGGACACCTGGAACACATCGAGCGCGCCCAACGCGAGCTATCCGCCGGCATCCGCGACCTGATCTGGAGCATGGACCCGGACCGTGACAGTCTTGATGACGTGCTGGATCGCCTGGCGGCCTTCGCTCTGTCACTGTTCGATGGTACGGATACGCTTTTCCGGATCGAAGGTCGGACCGTGGAGTTGGATCGGATCGAGCTGGGTATGGAACAACGCCGGGCCATCACCTTGATCATGAAGGAGGCGATGAACAATTGTGCGAAACATGCGCAGGCTGCGCATTGCACGCTATCCGTTTCGTTGACGAGCGAAGCGATCCGGCTCAGGTTGAAGGATGATGGCAAGGGCTTCGACCGTTCCGATGGCCGCGCGGACAGCTATGGAACACGCACGATGCCGGAGCGTGCGAACTCCATCGGTGCGGAACTCATGATCGAGAGCGCACCTGGCGCTGGGACCCTTGTGACCTTGACGCTGCCCAGGGGCGCCACGGCCTAGCAGAGCAGGTTGTGATCCACCAACAACTTGCCGTTCTCGCGCCACCGTACCCAGCCGGTGGGCGGCATGCGGTCCGCGAGCTCATGGGTGTCGACCAGCAACCGATCGCCCGCAACGGCCAGCGGTCTCAGCAGGATGTTGTCACCGTCCGCAAGTATGGCGGCATGATCCAGCGGTTTCAGCCGGATCGGGTTCGATCCGGGTTCGCGGATCTCGACGGTGTTCACCCCGAGGATGAATTCGGGCCAGATCTTCACTTCCCCTTGCGCACGCTCCACCCACGCGGTCCTGCCGTCCGTTTCGTTCACCACCACCTGGACCCAATTGGCGGAGAGGGCGGTCACACGCAGCAGGAGCAGTTCATAGTCCAGCTTCATGTGTGCCGGCGCGAACCACGGCGGTGCGGAAGTGATCTCCATTCGCCCTTCGCTCATCGTGAAGACCACGCTGTCGCTGATGGATGGTCGATGCGTCGGGTCGTCCAGGTCAGGAGCGTTCCGGAGATACCAAGGCCCGGCCTGCATCCGTGGTGCCAACATCCCCATTCCGATATCTCCCGTCGAATACCTGGATCGCGGTGTGGCCGGAGCCCGGCGAACGAACGAAGCGAAGATGACCGGCTCCGCAGGCGGGGTCGTCCTCAACCGGCGACGCTGCTGCTGTTCGTTCTCGATCTGCCTGCGTTGTTCCTCGCGTACGGCCGCGATCCGCACACCCGACCAGACGATGAGCGCGAGCGCCACCGGACCGACGAACCAGAGCGTGCGCACCAGCGTGCGGCGCGGCAGAAGGCGGATCAAGAGCAAGCCGGACACGATGAGGAGGACGCTTCCGAACGCTCCGTACGCGAGCACTTCCGCTGCTCCGGCCAGACCATCCGTCCTCGGCACGGTGTATCGTCCCACTTGGACGCCAGCGAGCACGCCGACGACAGCCAGGCTCAGGACGAGGCCGATCCCCGGCCAGCGCTTCGATCCAGGTGGTCCCGTCTTGGTGCTCACTGTCCGGCAGCCTTCTTCATCTGCTCCATCATGGCGGGATCCAGTCCGGTCTTCTCCATCTGCATCATGGCCATCTTCATGCCCAGTTCGGCGATCCGTGGCGCGTAGGTCTGGCTGATGGTATTGAATTCCTGCCAGCACTTCCTGCCCAGATCCCGTTCACCGCGGGCCTGGATGCGGTCGTTCAGCTCCTTGGCTTTCGCTGACCACTCCTCCTGGCGCGTCTTGTCCACTTCGCCGGCCTCGATCATCGACTTCAATCCATCTTCGTAATCGGCCATCAGATCGCGGAACTCCCCGACGATCGGGTCGCAGGAGACGGCCGCCTCGACCGCCGCATCTGCAGGATTCGATCGTGCATCGGTGCTCGTGGTGTCCGTTGGAGCGGAGCTACAACCGAATAGGGCCACGAGCAGGAACGTCGTGGGTCGAAGTGTTCCGTGGTAGTGCTTCATCCTGCAAATCTCGTCGGCCCGTGGTCCTGTTCCATCACCCATTTGGGTGGATCGGATCGCCCTTCGAACTCGGACCGAATGTCTGATGAACGCGCGCTTGCAGGGTTATTCTCGGGTCGATCCCGTAATTTCCACGCATGGAGCTCCCACGCATCATCTCGGTCGCGGTCGTGGAGGACGACCACCTGGCGCGCGAGGCGATCGCTGCATTGATCGAGGGCACGGAAGGGTTCATACTGGGTGGAGCCTTTGACAATGCGGAGGATGCCCTGCGGGGTATCGTAGACTCGGAGCCCGATGTGGTTCTCATGGATATCCAGCTGGTGGGCATGGATGGGATCGAATGTGTGCGCCGACTCAAGGAGGTGCTGCCACACACTGATTTCATCATGCTCACGGTACTTGATGATGAAGAGAGCGTATTCCGTTCACTGAGCGCGGGTGCCACCGGCTATCTGCAGAAGGATGCCTCCATGGAGGAAGTGCTGCATGCGATCAAGGAGGTCCATGAGGGTGGCAGTGTCATCTCACCCGGGATCGCCAGGCTCGTGGTCGGTTCATTCCGACCGAGGAGCGAACCGGGGCTGACCGACCGCGAGAACGAGGTGCTGGCGCGCTTGTGCGATGGCGAGAATTACCGCAGCATCGCCGAAAGGCTCTTCATCAGCGCCAACACCGTGAAAGCGCACATCAAGAGCATCTATGCGAAGTTGCACGTGAACACGCGTGCGGAGGCCGTCAAGCTCGCGATGCGCGATCGGCTCGTTTGACCGCGGCCGCGGATGAAATCACCCATATGGGTAATGGACGGTCGGGTTCCATGGAACGTGCTTTGTCCTTCCAAAGAACACGAGCATGGAACGAACGCTACTCGGTGCCCTCTTCCTGATCACACAAGTCGCACAGGCACAGAACGAGATACCTAACGCAGGCTTCGAGTCATGGTCCGCCATGAACCCGGTTTCCTGGACGACATCCAACATTCCGGGCTCATCGAACCCGGTGACCCAGTCGAGCGATGCGGTCGAAGGTGCAAGTTCCGTTCGAGGTGAGGTGGTGATCGCGCCCGATGGGGTTTCGCCCTTTCCTCCGGTCCTGCTGCTGGGTGTGATCCCTCCAGCCGTTCCCGTGACACAGGCCTATACGGCATTGACCGGGATGTACAAGCTGGCACCGGTCGGTGGAGACGAGATGCTGGTGGAAGCGAGCCTCTTCGATGCATCGAGCCAGTTGGTGGCGATCGCCTCCGCCCACTTGCCTGCGTCGACAGCTTGGTCCTCCTTCTCAATTCCATTCGACTATGACATGGGACCGAGCATGCAAGCCCCCGCCTCCATACAGATGGTGATGACCGTGGAGGATGGTGCTGGTTCCGCAGGAACGGGTACGGTGTTCCATGTGGATGACCTTGCCCTATCCGGCGGTGCCATCGGGATCAGTGAAGGAGCGATCGAGGAAGGCCCTGTCTCCTTGTACCCGAACCCTTCCAATGGGCGTGATGTGCAGGTGTCCTGGAACGATGGTGCGATGCGCTCCTTCGTGGTGACCGACATCAGCGGACGTGTGCTGCATCGGACATCCTCTGCGATGAACAAGGTGTTATTGCCCGCATCATCATGGGCTCCGGGTATGCATTTCCTGTCCAGCCAAGAGGGGGATGACCAGCGGGTGCTCCGTCTCCTCATCACGCATTGATCGTACACCGCCAAACCACAACTCATGAAAGCACTCTCCCCATTGGTCTTCCTGACCCTGCTATGTCCCGCGCTCACCGCCCAGCCTGTCATCGACCTGCAGAACCTGCCACAGACCGGCGATGTGGTGACCATTGGCCGGTGTTCTGACCTCATCGACGACGCTGCGTTGGATGCGAGCGCCGGTGCCATGCAGACCTGGGACTTCAGCGGTCTTTCGGAATTCAGCGAGGAGCAGTTCGTCTTCGTGGATCCGGCAACCACCCCATGGACCGCGGACAACCCGAACTCGAACCTGTGCGGGATCAGCTGGGATGATGCGTACACCTACTATATCCTGAGCGCTTCCTCCCTGGAACAGGAAGGCAACGCGATCGTCATTCCAGGAACCCCGCCCGAGGACACGGCCAAGTTCCTGTTCAATGGTGATACCGAGCGGATCATCGAGCTTCCGTACACCTTCGGCGATGCCTTCACGGATGATTTCAGCGGCACGTATAGCGCAATGGGATTCGTGGGCACCTTCGACGGCCAGATCGACCTGGAGGTGGATGGCTACGGAACATTGATCCTTCCCAACGCCACCTATCCCAATACCGTTCGCTACCACTTCGATCGCACACAGAACAATACCATCTTCGGCAATACGAACCAGACCTCGAAAGAGCAGTGGGCCTGGGTCTCCGCCGATCACCGTTTCTGGCTGTTGCTGATGGAGATCAATGATGATGGCTTCGGCACCAGCCAGCAGGTGTGGTATGACAAGAACCCGGCTTTGGCAGGACCGACCGCTGTTGCGGATGCAGCATCGACCGAACCATCCGTCTTCCCGGTTCCCGTTGAGGCGGGCTCCGATGCTTACGTTCGGGGCCTGGCCGATGGCCAGCGGATCGACCTATTGGACGCTACAGGACGGATCATTCGAAAGATCCCATACGGCTCCATCGTCATCCCCACGGAAGGACTGGCACCTGCCATTTACCTCCTCCGTTCCTCGGATCGGAACGGGAGAACGGTCGGTACTTCACGCCTCATCGTTCGTTGATCCCAACTCCCGGCAACCGACCACCGACCATGCGCCTGCTTCTTCTTCTCGTCACGCTGTTCATCAGCTCGGTCCATGCCAAAGCGCAAGACGCCGCAGGCTGCAAGGACCACCCACTTCTCACCAGATACCCTGGCGCGGTCCTTCAGTGGTGTGAGGAGCAGAATCATGTGGAGTATGCCATAGCACGCGGCCCGGTCACCGGTTACAAGCAGATCGATCAGTGGACCGAAGTACGCGGAAAGCGCACAAGGCTGTACTATTCCATCAAGGGCACCACCTCCATCCGCGATCTCTACCTCAACTATCAGGCGGCGTTGGAACGCGCAGGTGCGACCATACTCGCCGAAGGACAGCAGGACAAGGCGACGAGCAAGGAGGTGGGCGGGCGCACCTTCCTGGGTGTGCACTACGGTCGCAACGAGGCGCCTCCCAGCGCAGGCATCCGGCTATTGCAAGGCTCAGCCACCAGCGGAGGCAGCTTCTACCTGGCAGGTACGCTCAACGACAAGGGTACCACCGTTCACCTCATCATCGCTGGCTCACAATACACCAGTGAGGAAAAGGTGCTCTTCGTGGACATCATCGAAGAAGTGGGTGTGGATACGGACAAGGTGAAGGTGAACGCCGCATGGATGAAGTTGCAGATCGAACAATACGGCAAGGTGGCCATCAACGACATCCTCTTCGATACCGACAAGGCCACGATCCAAGCCGCTTCCATGCCTGTGGTGGGCGAGGTGGCGAAGTTGATGGGCCTGATGCCGGAACTGCGTGTCTACGTGGTCGGCCACACGGATATGACGGGTAGCTTGGAGCACAATCTCGATCTCTCGAAGCGTCGCGCAGCGGAGGTCGTGCGGGTGCTCACAACGGATCATGCCATCGCTGCGACGCGCATGGAGGCACACGGCGTTGGACCGCTGGCGCCGGTGAGTACGAACAAGAGCGATGTGGGAAGACAGCTCAACCGTCGCGTCGAGCTGGTGGCGCGCTGACCAATAGCGTTGGATCCGCAGCGCTCACGGACAAGCGGGCGCATACTCCGGACCGTCGCTCGCCAGCGTCGTCCGGAACCAACGCGTGCCGTCCAGATAGGTCTTACCATCCTGGAAGGTGAGGACGTATTCCCGGACCGGTCCGCTGGTGGGGGAGAGTCGCAGTACGGTGTTGCCATTGGCGATCCGCACGGCGCTCCAACGGCCATCACCCGTGCTGCTGCCCTGTCCGTAGGCGCTCACATCGCTGCCACTCATTGTATGGTCGCTGCTCGATGAGGCCTTGTAATGGCCCTCGGGGCACAGGTCGATGCGGCGGTCGATGCTATAGCCACCTCCGATCCCGCCCTCGGTGCGTGATGGACTGGAGTAGCTCTCCATGTAGGTGAGGCGCGCGCCTGAGAGCCGGTCATGCCAGGTCTGGTCCGTGCTGCCGCCAGCGGATGCGGGAAGCGTGGAAGGCTTCGTGTATGCGATGCTCGCGAGCGCTTCCATCAATGCCGATCGCAGCTCATCGCTGAACGACTCCTCCGGCGCCAGGGCCATCAGGTTGGCGGTGTTGCCACCGTAGGGGTTGAGGCGTGCCACCGCGATGACCTTCATCGCCGTGCCTTGTACCGAGCCGGTCTGCACCACCTCCACCGTATTGTTGCTGTGGATTCGCGGTTGGCCCACAAGCTCGAAGTGGGAGTCTCCGTCGTCCGTCGGTTCGGAGTAGGTCCGTACCAACGCGTCCAGGTCGGCGTGTGGTTTCGGCGCGAGCAGAATGGCGCCTGGAATACTCATGTGGCCCAGGATGAAGCCTTCCGCACTTCCCGAGCCCACCCACCCGGACGGAATGGTGAAGGAGAAGCCCATGCCCTGGTCGGGTTGTTGTCCGGTAAGCTCCTGTGCCAGGAGCGGTGCGGTTGTGAATAACAGGAGCGCGATGGTCCAGCAACGCATGGTGGTCCGTGGCCCTGGTGCGCCACAGCTGGCAAGGTAACCGCTGGCGCCGTGACCGTGCGATCGCTGCCCACCGGAGGCTGTGGATGATCCGCCTGCGGGCACCTGCTTCCGGAAAGTTAATTTTGCAGCCGTTCAAAGGTTCCAGCAACGATGTCCCAGACGACCTTCGCCAAGACCCCGCCCGTCTTCTTCCAGCGCGTGCGTGAGGTCACCGAAGCCTATTTCAAGGAGAACAACCTGAGGAAGACCGGAGACGGCCGACTCTACTGGAAGACGGCCATCCTCCTCACCGCCCTGGTGGGCCTGTACGTGGTGCTGGTGTTCTTCACTCCGGCCAACGTGTGGTTGGCCCTCGGACTTTGCGCCCTGATGGGGCTGGTGGTGGCCAGCATCGGCTTCAATGTGATGCATGATGGCGCGCATGGCAGCTACAGCAGCCGCAAGTGGGTGAACGAGCTGATGGGCCACAGCCTGAACCTGCTCGGTGGCAGTGTGCACTTCTGGAAGATGAAGCACAACGAGAACCACCACACCTTCACGAACATCGAGGGGATGGACGATGACATCGACATCAAGCCCTGGGTGCGGGTGCATGAGGGACAGAAGCGCTACTGGTTCCACCGCTTCCAGCACATCTACGGCCTCCTGCTCTACGGGCTCACCTACCTTTTCTGGGTCTTCTACAACGACATGAAGAAGTACTTCACCGGCAAGATCGCGGACAACACACGCATGAAGCCGATGAAGCTGAAGGACCATCTGATCTTCTGGGCGACCAAGCTCAGCTATGTGGCCATCTTCATCGTGCTGCCGATGTTCTTCGCAGGGGTGGTGCCCACCCTGGTCGGCTACGGGGTGATGGTGTTCGTCACCGGGCTGTTCATCGCGGTGGTCTTCCAGTTGGCGCACGTCGTGGAACATACCGACTTCGTGCATCCACCCACCGATGGCCACCACATCGAGAACGAATGGGCCATCCACCAGGTGAACACCACGGTGAACTTCGCCACGCACAACAAGGTCTGGAACTGGCTCTTCGGCGGCCTCAACTTCCAGGTGGAGCACCACCTGTTCCCGCGCATCAGCCACGTGCACTACCCCGAGATCAACAAGCGCCTGAAGCAGGTGTGTGCCGAGTTCGGGGTGCAGTACCACGAGTTCCCCAACCTCCGCAGCGCACTGCGCTCGCACCTGGTGTATCTGCGCCAGGTGGGCATGGCCTGATCAGGCTGTCATTCCTTGATGAACGTGGACAGGCCGGTCCATGACCCGTTCTCCAGGCGAAGTGCGTGCACACCGGGCTTCAACGCCGCGATATCGAGCGTGGCGCCACCGTTCCGGCCAAGCACGACCATCTGTTCCATGATGCGGCGGCCTTGGGCATCCATGATGGCCATGCGCACCAGTGCTCCCGGATCGGCGTCCAGCGTGAAGGACAGTTGATCGGTGGTCGGGTTCGGCCAGAGCCTTGGTCGGCGGTGCAGCCCACTTGGTGCAAGCAGCCCTGTGGTGCGTTCCACCTCCCACCTGTAAAGCACCATTCCGCCGAAACGGGAGTAATAGGGTTGTGGCGGGAATACGATGAAGCTGTTGTTGAGCAGGCAGACCGCCGCACGATCGCCGAACACGTCCACTCCCCAGGCCGCCGCCGTGTCGTTGGGCAGGATGTGGCCACCCACGAGGGTCGGATCATCTGGCACGCTCACGTCGTAGATGAGCATTTCACTGTCACCACCGCTCAGGAAGAGCAGGCTGTCGTTGAGCGCCAGTACCGTTTCGTTCGTGTGCCCGTCGCTGCCGAACCAGGAAGCGCCCAGGCAGTTCCACGGGTTCGTCCAGTTCACCTGTGTCATGGCCGCTGGGTCGCTGATGTCCACCACCTCGAAGCCGCAGTAGTCCGTCGCGATGATCGCACGGTCACCCTTGATCACCACGTTGTTGTATGCGCAAGGCGTCAAGGCCGGCTGCTGCGGGTTGAGGTAGCGCCCGACTTCGCTCATGTTCGCCGGATCGCTGATGTCGATGGCGCGAAGAGCTCCCGCATCATAACAGAGCAGGAGCAAGTCGTCCTGCGCCGCCATACCGCGGGCATTCGGCGGGTAGGCCACGAGTCCGGGCCACTCCGTATCGGGAAGGAAGGAGCCGAGGTAGTTGATGTTCGCAGGGTCCGCGATGTCGAACGCCACCACGCCGTCCTCCATGGCACCCAGGAATGCCCGATCATCCTGCAGGATGACGATGGCCGCACCCGTGGTGAAAGCGCTGCCGCCATCCCAACGGTCCAGCAGCACGGGTGCGGTCGGATCGCTGATGTCCACCGTGGCGAAGGCCGTGCCTTGCTGATCATCGTTGAAGCCGCCGAGCGCCAGGTAGAGCACAGCACCGCGCTGTTCCAGATTCATCGCGTTGGTGCCCCCGAGTTCCGCCCTTGTGAGCGTATCCACCGCAATGGGCTGCGCCGGATCACTGATGTCCAGGGTCACCAGACCGAGGTTCCAGCACGCCATGTACAGGTAGTCCCTGCCCATTCGGTCAATGCGGCACGAATAGGAACTGTTCGAGATGGTGCCGATGGAGTAGGTGTGCTGGTAACGGCCGAGTTCCGTGAGCAGGACCGTATCCACCTGTGCGCACAACGGGATGCTTGACCACAGGATCGTGAGCGTAAGCGTGCGAAGCATGGGTGGAAGTTACTCCACCACCACCGGCATGTCCTTCGGGTGTTTCACCGTATAGGTGAATCCCAGCTTCTTCGTCTCCTTCGGTGCCACGGTGAGGTTCCAAGTGAGCATGCCCTTGTCCGCATCCACGGTGGCGCCACCCTTGTCGGTGAGCTTCACTTCGATCTCGCTCTGCGGGCTCAGCGGATATTGATCACGGATCTCGAGCTCCACGCTCGTGCCTTTGGTGTTGCGCACGGTGAGGTCCCAGCCCGCGGTGATGGTGCGGCTGCCACCCACGATGGCCTTGTCGTTCTCGCGCTTGCGTTTCACCCGTTCCACCACCACGCCCTTGTCGCGTCCCAATGAGATGTTCAGGGTGTCGGTCGGTGCATCGAGCTGCAGGTAGCTTTGGCCCACGAAGGTGCCTTCGAAGAACACGTTCGCTTCGCCGGGCAGCAGGTTGAGGTCCTCCCAGCCTGTCGTACGCGCGTATAGGAAGGCGTCCTTGTCCAGCTTTGGCGTGGCGTAGTGCTTGTAGGTGGCCGCGATGCTCTTGCTCTGGACACCCACGGTGTGTGCAAGACCATCCGCAGGGATGGTGAAGGGCACGTCGATCACGTATTCCGTGGTGGTGGTACGGCTGTTGATGGCTCCCGCCCACTGGAAGCTTGCACTTGTTTCGGCCAGTTTGATCGACTCACCGTCAGCCATGGCCGAAGTGGAAGGCGCCAAGGAGCCGAAGTCGACCTTCTGCCGGCGGAGCCGATCATTACTCGACAGGCGTTGGATCTGCTGCGGCTGGTAGGTGTAGAGGGTCCAAGGGTTCAAGGTGGGCATCACGCCACCGAGGGTGGGGTTGCCGCTGCTCAGGCTCAGGTCCACCTTGCTCCAATCCTCGCCGGTGCTGTTGGTCACCTGTGCCTTCATCAGCAGTTCGATGGGCTGGCCCGTGGTCTTCGCGCGCAGGTCGTAGGCCGGGATCCAGCTCGCGCTCGGTGAGAAGTAGGTGAGGACGAAGGAGGCGCTCACCTCCGCCGAACTGGTGATCTCAACGACCACCTCACTGGTAGGTGCGGGGGCCTGGGCCTGGTATTGCGCCAACTCCTTCCGCAGCTTCTCCGCTTCGGTGTTGATGGTGGTGAGCTTCTCCTGTTGGGCGAGCCAGTTGGTCTTGGTGGTGATCAGTCGTTGTCGCACGTAGTCGTTCACTGCTGTGAGTTGTGAAGCGGTCAATCCGTTCTGCTGGCCACCGATGCTGCTGTTCTTGTTGAGCAACTGTTCTTCGTTCACCCAGACATCCTGCATCGCCTTCTCATAGGCCCAGTCCTTCTCCAACTTCTTGATCCGGTCCTGGAGCACTTCGATCTCCTTCTTCTTCGGGCTTTCGCTCAAGTGGTTGATGCGGTGGTTCACACTGAGGATGGTGTAGCCTCCCTTGCCGGTCACCTGCAGGCTCTGCGGGTCGATGTGCTGGGTGAGGCCCGTGAAGATCAATGTGCTGGCACCGGAAGGAATGGTGGTGGATGCGGTGCGGCTCACCTGCGCACCGCTCAGGAAGACCTTGGCGCTGGCCACCTTGCTGGTGATCTTCCTGCCCTCGGTATCGATCGGGGCGCCTTGCATTTCCGCCTGTAAAAGCAGGAGCGACAGGGTGATGATGAGCGGGAACGGCCGGGAGCCGATGGTGGTGATGAACGACAGTGACATGGTGTGGTGAAGGTAGCCCTGTTGGACCACCGATCATCCCGTACACATGTGACGGGGAAAGGTTCACGGCAGCACGAACCTGCGGGTCCCACGCTCGGTGCGTAGGATGTATACCCCCGTTGGCATCCGCTGCATGTCGATGGTGGTGCTTCCCGTGCGCAGGGTACCATTGCCGATCATCCGCCCGGTCAGTTCGTGCAGGGCATAAGGTCCGGGAGCGCCATTGTTGCGCACCTGCACGGTCCTGTTCAACGGTTCCACGATGATCTCGATGTCCTCCGCTGTAGTTTCCTGGATACCCACCACTGCTGCATCGAGGGTGAGGATGAAACCGTCCAGACCACCGGCCGATACCAAGGGCGCTGGATCATCCGCACCGTTCAGGTCAGCCGTGCTGTAGAATCCACCCGCGCACCGCACAGCACCGCCCGGCAGGCCCACCACGCCGGTGATGTCATCGTAGTCCGCGCCATTGAACTGGAAATGACGCACCAGACCACCGTCCGCATCCAATCTGGCCACGAATCCATCGGGAAAGGAACCGGAATTGATGTTGGTCACACCCGTGCCGGGGTCGACGTCCATGGTTCCATAGAGACCGCCGCATACCAGCACATGATCATCCGCAAGGTGGTCAAGGTCAAAGAGGGTGGAGCCACCGGCACTGCGGAAAGCACCGGCCCATTCGAACGCTCCATCGGCATCGAGCCGTTGCACGAAGCCATTGACATCGGAATTGCTCGTGCTGGTGAGCTCGGTGATCCCGGCCCCGGGATCCATGTCCACCGCAGCAGCGAAGTAGCCACCGATCGTGACCCGTCCGCTGGTTCCCACATCGAGCCCGTACACGTACTCCTCTCCAGTGCCACCATAGGCCACGGTCCACATCACATCGCCGCCAGGGCCCAACTTGCCGACGAAGACGTCCGATGATCCCGCTGAGGTGCGCGATGCGACCGCCGCGCCGAAGTCGATGTCCGCCGTGCCGTTGAAGGTGCCCGCGAAGTGGATGTTGCCGGATGCGTCGATGGAGACCTCCTCCACCTCATCGCGCGCGGTACCGCCCGTGGTCAACACCCATTGGAAGGCCCCGTTCGCATTGTACTTCACCAGGTAGGCATCGCCATTTCCCACGCTGGTCGCGTTGCTCACGCCGCTGCTTCCATCGAAGTCGGTGGTGCCGAAGAACACGCCGCCCACCACGATGTCGCCGTTCGGTGCGAGATCCATTCCATAGCCCGAGTTGCCGCCCGTGGTGTTCGTGGCCGTGGCCCAAAGCAGCATGCCGTTCGCATCGTATTTCGCCAGCACCATGTCATCGTTGCCTCCTGCGCTCACCATGGTCTCGCCAGGTCCGGGGTCCATGTCCACCGTGCCGGTGAAGAAGCCGGCGACCACGACGTTGCCCGCGCCATCCACTGCCACCGCGTTCGCACCATCACCTTGTGTGCCGCCGAAGGTGACGACCCATGCCGCGCTACCATCCGTGCCTACTTTCATCACGTAGCCATCGTTCGCGCCGTTGCTGGTCCTGTTGTGCACGGCCGGTCCAGGATCCAGGTCCGCCGTGCCTTGGAAGAAGCCGCAGAGGTAGGTGTTCCCGGACGCATCCACGGTCATCGAGCGTATCGCGTCCGTTCCGCTACCTCCGAAACGTACGGCGGATGAGGTGGTGTAGGTCTGGCCGTGCAGGGTGGTGAGCACCAGCAGACCAAGAAGTACGGGTAGGGTTCGTGCCATGGGGCGGGAGTTGAATTGTTCGGGTTGTCTACAGATCCACCTCCGGCCGGGTAGGGCGTGCCGTACGTGCCTTCCTGGCCTTATCCACAGAGCTGTTCCCGTTGGGGTTGTTCCCGGGTCTGGAAGTGGTCGCTTGCTTCATATCCTCCCATCGAATGACCCGCTCCGATGTGAACGATCGCCTCTCCACGAACACTGTTCGACCCTTTTTGGAGAACCCTTCGTCAGCCCCTGTTCACATTCCGCGATCCTCTCCGATGTGGGGGTATGAGGGCGTTCAACACCTTCCGCCACTTGGCACGGCCCGCGGTTTTGCACTATCATCGCATGGTCCTTGGCACGCACCAGGACGCTCCAGATGGAAGGTGTGCTCTCCCATACCACCACGACCGCCCAATGGGCCGAGGGTCTTCGGCGCAACGACCCCAAGACCTTGAGCAGCCTTTATACCAGACATTTCCCGACCGTCTGCAACTATGTGCAGCAGAACAACGGCTCCGAGGACGACGCCCGGGACGTGTTCCAGGAATCGATGGTGGTGCTGTGGCTCTCCGTAAAGGAGGGACGCATCGTTCCCGAAGCGGATCCCGGTGGCTTCATTTTTCGCGTGGCGAAGAACAAATGGCTGGATGTGCTCCGATCGGCCGCCCATAGGAACATGAAAGTGGTGCAGAGCGAACGCATAGTGGACCCGACCGATGTGGTGGATGCCGACATCGAGGAACGGATCGTGCGACTGCGTGGGGTGTACGACAAGCTCGACGACAAGTGCCGCCAGGTACTGGACCAGTTCTACTACGAACGGAAGGACCTCGCCACTATCGCCACCGGCATGGGCGTGGAGGAGGAGAGCATCCGCACGATCAAGTACCGGTGCATGATGAAACTGCGCGCCTTCCGCAAGGCCATTCGAGGGGAGGAAGAACGACAAGGATGATGAACGGCATGTTGGACAGGGACACCTTCGAGGCCATTGAGGCCTACGTGCTCGGCACCATGCCGGCGCTCGAACGCGAACGCTTCGAGGAACGCCTCCGCACCGATGCCGACCTGCTCGCCGAGGTGGAGCAGCAGACCGAGCACATACGCGCGGTGGAGCTCGGTGGCCTGCAACGGGCCTTGAAGGACATCGGTCGGCAGCAGGCCGCTCCCGCGCCGGGTCGCTCCTGGATGCCCTACCTGAAGGTGGCCGCCGCGGTGGCCGTGGTGTTGTGCGCTGCTTTGTGGTACCTGAACCGACCCACCACCGGTGAACGCCTCTACGCTGCGCACTACCAGCCCGATCCCGGACTGCCCGTTGCCATGAGCGCTACGGATGATCAGGCCTTTCAGGATGCCATGGTGGCGTACAAGCTGGGGGACCATGCAGAGGCAAAGGCCAAGTGGAGCACCCTGTTGAAGGACCGTCCGAAGAGCGATACCCTGCGCTACTACACCGCCATGGCAGCACTTGGTGCAGGTGAGTTCGGCGCGGCGATACCCGTGCTGGACGACGTTGCACACGAACGCACTTCACCCTTCGCCAGCAAGGCCGCCTGGTACCTCTTCCTGGCCTGCACGCACGAGGGGGATACCGCCCGCGCGAACGCGATCCACTTCGATCCCGCTGATCCGCACGCCGCTGAGGCCGCCGCCATCCAACAAGCCTGGCGATGATCCGCAACGCACCGCGCCATCCGTTGGTGCGCATCGGTGTGGTGTGCGCATCCCTCTTGTTCGCGACGATAGGGTACGCTCAGGGCCAACAGCAGAGCGCGCGTCACGCACGGATCAGCGAGCTGCACGAGGCCGGTGAGCATGCGGCCGTGATCCGTGAGGTGGAGCTGCAGTTGCAACAGGCGGAAGGCACGACCTGGGCGGATTCGCTCCATCGCTACCTCTACAAGTATGGTCATGCCCTGCGCCGCGTGAAGGGTGCACAGGCCTCCATCGATGGGGCCGAACGCATCATGGAGTTGGTGCGGCAGCGGGCTCATGCACCGCACGAACTGGAGGCGCTCTTCGATCTGAGCTGGATCTATTACGAGGCTGGTGAGATGCGCCAATGCGCACGAGTTGATTCCCTGGCGGTGGGCGTGGCCGATGGCAGCAAGGAGATCTCCTACGCGCAACGCGGTCGTGCGCGGCAATACCTCGCCTTCGACCATAGCATCCTCGGTCACCACCAGGCGTGCGCCAAGTGGGCGAAGGAGGCGCTGGAACAATACAGGCAGGCGGATGATGTGCCGGCTACACAATGGGCCGAGTCCTACACCGCGGTGGGTTCGGCGAACTGGCACCTCGGCCACATCCGCGAGGCCGAGTCGAACTATATGAAAGCGCTGGAGATCCTTGGTGCGGATACCTCCGAGGCCGCGCTCGGTCGCAAGGCCAGTGCCTATGGCAACCTCGGCGTGCTCTGGCAGGGCGCCGGCGACCTCACCCGTGCGCGCAACGCTTACGACGAGAGCCTGCGCACCAATGACCACCTCATCGCCATCACCAGCGATCCCTTCACCCGCGAGGAGGCCATCGTGAGCCGATCACGCACCTACCTCAACCTGGCCACGGTCTTCTTCCACCTCGGCGATCACGGCCGCGCGCGCGAGTTGTTGGAGCTGGCACGACAAGACCGCAGCAGTGTGCTGGAGCCCGGTGATCCGCAGCTCATCGCCATCCAACAACGTTTCGCCAACCTCGAGGTGGAGGCCGGCAACCTGGACAGGGCGCGCGTGCTCGCGAACGACTTCCTCATCTCCACGGAACGCGCCTTCGGTACGCGCAGTGAGTCCTACCGACAGGCCAGCCAGCTCCTGGGAGACATCCGCCGCCAGCAGGGCGATCTGGCGCAGGCCGATTCACTCTTCTCCTGCAGCATCGCCGCGGCACCCACCGGGAAGGATCGCGACACCGACGATATCCTGCGCAGCACCCTGCAGAGCCGGGCCCTCGCGCGTGAGGCCGCCGGTCGGTGGAGCGAAGCCATCACCGACCTGCGCGAGGCGCGGGCCATCGCGGTGCACACGTACGACAGCATGCACTACACGGTGGCGCGTGCTGATCTGCTCCTCGCCGAAGCACACCTGGGCGCGCGCGATCCGGCGACGGCCCTGGTGCGTGTGCGCGAAGCCATGCGCATCGTGGAGGAACGGATCCAAGCCGTGCAGGCGGACATGGTGCCCCATGCCTTCCCGGGTCCGGAGCTGCTCTCCGACGCGCTCTACTGGAAGGTGATCGCGGAGCGGGCCATGAGCGGCGATACCTTCAACAAGGAGTGGAATGCGGACCTCGATCTCGCCATCACTTCCCTTTCGCGCAACAAGGCCGGCGTGGAGGATGAGGCCGGGAAGCTGCTGCTCGTGGCCAGCCAGGAGCGGCTCTTCGATCTGGCGGTGGACCTGGCGTATGAAGGTCGCGTGGTGCTTGGCACCACCGCCACCGCCCAACGCATCCTGCAACTCTCCGAGGCCCATCGCTCCACCCTGCTCAAGGAACGGCTCAATGCCTTCAAGGGCATCCGCTTCGCGGGCGTGCCGGATAGCGTGGTGACGCGGGAACAGGAGCTCATCACCGCGCTCGCCGTCACCGCAGCGGACCGTGGCTCGGCCACCGCCATGCACGCCAACGACAGCGCCTACCACGCCTTCCTCGTGCGTCTCGAGAAGACACACCCCGCCTACTTCGCGCTGCGCTATGGCGAACCCACCACCACGCTCGCCGATCTGCGCCGCCACCTGCTGAAGCCCGGTCGCCACCTGCTCTCCTTCTCCATCACCGATAGCAGCTTGCATACCCTGGTGATCGGTCATACCGAGGAACATATCCTGCGTACATCCGCCGCAGGACTGGAGAAGGAGGTGAGCGCGTTCAACACCGCCATTGCCGAACGCAATGCTGCGGAGTATGTACGGCTGGGCCATGCGCTCTACCAACGCCTCATCGCCCCGGCGGCGCCCTACCTCACCGGCACCGAGTTGCTCATCATCCCCGATGGGCCCTTGCACACCATCAACTTCGAGGCGCTCCTTGATGCGCCTTCCGATCGCGCGGGCTACAAGGCGCACCTGCTCGTGCACCGCTATGCGATGGCCAATTTGCTCAGCGCCACCACGGCTGTCCGTTTCGCTGAACTCGCAAGGGAACGCACCGCCGCTACGCTGGCCCTCGCACCCGGCTTCACCGATGAGGTGAAACAACGCTACCGTGCCCAGGTGGCGGACAGTACGAGGCTGGACAAGCACTTCCTCAGCTACGTGCGCCAACCTTTCGCGCTGCGCACCGCCGAGGGCCTCGGTTCCGTCATGCGTGCCGACCTGCTGTTGGGCATGCAGGCCAACGAACGCGGCTTCCGCGAGGCGGCTCCGCGCTATGGCATCCTGCACCTCGGGACGCATGCCGAGATGAACGCCAAGGACCCCATGTACTCGCGCCTCGTCCTCAGCAAGGATGGCGAAGGCGTGGACCCTGACCAGGACGGCTACCTGCATGCCTACGAGATCTACGAACTGGACCTGCGCGCCCAGCTCGCCGTGCTCACCGCCTGCGAAACGGGTGCCGGTGCCACCGACGGCGAAGGTGTGCGCTCCATCGGCTACAGCTTCGCGTATGCGGGCTGCCCCAGCCTCGTGATGTCCTTGTGGAACATCGATGAGAAGGTGAGCGCCGAGGTGATCGAACGCTTCTATGAATACCTGGCCGATGGACTGCCCAAGCACGAGGCCTTGCGCAAGGCCAAGTTGGACCACCTGGCCACCGCCACCGATGAGCTGGCCATGCCCTACTACTGGGCCGGGCTCGTGCTCGTGGGCGATGTGGAACCCGTGGGCCTTTCGTGGTGGAGCCGCTACCGCTGGTGGTTGGTCGCAGGGCTGTTGCTGCTCATCGCCGGCACCTTCTGGTGGCGCAGGCGGTGATCGCCGCCAACCGCATCACCGCGCCAGCATCACCCGTTCGCTGTGGATCACCGATCCGTCGCGCGCCACGATGCGCGCCAGGTAGATGCCGTTCGTGACCGAGCTGATGTCCATGTTCGTGGCGGGTGCACGAAGCACCAGGCGACCATCCAATGTTTGGAGTTGGAGCGTAGCTCCGGCGGGCGCATCGTTCAGGTAGAGGCGGCCTTCGGTGGGGTTGGGGTAGAGTAGGCCCGCGCGTTGCGTCCGCTCCACAAGTCCCGTCGGGCTCAGCAAGGTGTAGGGCTCATCGCCGATGCCAAGGTCGTATTGGGCCAGGTAGAAAAGGTGGTCGCCACAACTGGTGATTCCGTTGCAGGGGTAGAGCGCACCGTTCACCGTACTGCCCGGTTGCAGGATAGGTCCCGTGCCGGCCGCCGTGCCATCGGTGCTCCACAATTGCTGATCGCTCCCGTTCAAGAAGGCGGTGAAGTACAGGTGATCGCCATGCGCAGCGAGGTCTTCCGGATAATCAATGGGAGGCGTGCTGCCGGTCAGCTCCACCGTTCCTTGCGCCGTGCCATCGCTGTGGAAGAGCCCCAGGCCCGTGCCGTTGCCCGCGCGGAACCAGACCTCATCCTGAAAGTTCACGAGGCCATACGGCAATGACCCGTTCCCGCCCGGTATGATGTCCTTCACCATGTAGGTGCCTTCGGTGGTGCCGTCCGTGGCCCAGAGTTCCGGACCGTGCGCGTAGCCATCATCGCCCTTGAAGAAGAGCAGCCCGTTCGCCACCGTGAAGTCGCGCGGCGCACCGGAGCCGAACTCGTTCATGTCCAGCACCAGGTGCGTGCCTTCGGTGGTGCCATCGGTCACCCACAGCTCCTCATCGATGTCCGGCGTGTTGGCCGCGAAGTAGAGCAGGCCGTTGTATTCCTTGAAGTAGCGCGGTGAACTGCTCAGCGCACCGGGGTTCAGGTCCGCCAGCAGCACCGTGCCTTCCACGGTGCCATCGCTCATCCACAGCTCGCGTCCGTTCGCCGCCGTCTGCCCCTGGAACACGATCATGTCGTTGTACACCGTGAAGTAGTTGCTGCTCTCCAGGTCGTTGATGTTGTCGATGTCCAGCTCCAGCACGGTGCCGGCCGTGGTGCCATCGGTGCTCCAGAGCTGGTAGCCGTCCACGCCGTTGTCCGCTGCGAAGTAGATGCGTCCCTGCCAGCCCACGAAGGCGGTGGGTAGGCTGCCGCCGCTGCCGGGGTTGATGTCCTTCAGCAGCACAGTGCCGGTGGGTGTGCCATCGCTCACCCAGGGCTCCAGGCCGCTGGTGCCGTCGTTGGCGCGGAAGAAGACGAGCCCATCCACACAGCTGATGCCCGCGGCGCCGCTGTCACCATTCGGGTTGATGTCCCGCAGCAGGGTGGGTACCTGTGCGGTGGCGGGGGTGATGAGGAGGGCGAGGAGCGGGGAGAGGAAATGTGTCTTCATGCTGATGGGGTTGCGTTGGTCAGGACTGCGGCTGCCACGCGCCGCATGGGTACATCGGGCTGGGTGGAGGAATGTGAACAGGGAGGGTGGAGGTGAGGAGGTGAGGAGATGAAGAGGTGAAGAGGTGAAGAGGCGAGAGTGGTGAGAGAGGGATCGAGGTAAAGGTGGTGAAACGAGGAATAGAGGTAAGAGGTCATTTCCAACCTCCGCCGGGTCTCCCGAGGAACGAGGGGACCCTGCGGCCGTAGCGAGGTAAAGAGGTGAAGAGGTGAGGAGGTGAACGAGGTGAAGAGGTGGAGAGGTATAGAAATATAGAGGTGAAGAGCCAAGGAGGTATTCAGGTATTGAGGTAAAGAGGTCATTTCCAACCTCCGCCGGGTCTCCCGAGGAACGAGGGGACCCTGCGGCCGTAGTGAGGTAAAGAGGTGAAGAGGTGAACGAGGTGAAGAGGCAAAGAGGTGGAGAGGTATAGAAGTATAGAGGTCATTTCCAACCTCCGCCGGGATCTCCCGAGGAACGAGGGGACCCTGCGGCCTCAGGGGCTCACGTTCAGAGAGGTCCCACCACTAACGGATCGCCCATTTGCAGCAGGTGAGAACCGGGTCGCAGGGGCGAGCCTGTGATACGGTTCAATACACCTCATCGTGTGTGCCGATGTCCATCAGCAGCGCCTGCTTATCGCCTTTGATGAACTTGAACAACACCCGGCAGTCGTCATCCACACTGAAGGCCCAGCATCCGCTCAGTTTGCCCGTGAGCCGATGTGTCTTCAGTGGCGTGGCGAACGGGTCGTCCACGAACTGTTCCACGGCATCCCAGAAGCGCTTCTTCAATTGGGTATCCGGGGCGATGCGCTTCTTGTACGAACGCTTGAACCCCGCATCCCAGACAAGGCTGATCATCCTTCCAGGTCCTTGCGGAGTTCCTTCACACCACCGCGTTTCACCTTGCCTGCCTTCAGATCCCGCACGGCTTGCTTGGCGCGGGAAGCCAGCATTTCACGTGCCGCCTCGGCATAGGCCTTGCGGATGATCTCCGCCGCAACCTCCTTCTCCTCGTAGGGCAGCGCGTCGAACTGCGCGATAACAGCGTTGATGTCCGGGGTTTTCATGGTGTGCGGTCGAGCTTGTGTAAAGGTAGGCTGATCAGCTCATGGGCGATGCCCCGTGCAACCCTATCCCCGATCACCTCACCGCTTGCGCATCCGCTCCAGTTCCTTCGCGTACGTCTTCAGGAGCTGGCCTTCGAAGTCGGTGCTTGGGCTGCTGGTGCTTGTCCCGGTCGTCCGGTCCACCAGCCTGAGCCGCTCATAGTACGTGGTCGCTTCAAACCCTCCGATCTCCTTGACGTACCGATCGCGTGACAGCAGGAAACGATAGTTCTCCGTGTCCTCGTACGATCCCACTTCCTGCGCCTGAACGAACTTGACCGGCCCCCGATATTCCTGCGTGAAGGCCTTTTGGGCACGCCCGTCCCACTTCCTGCTGTTCTGCAATTCAATAAGGAGCGTTCCCTGGTAGCCGGTGAATTCCTTCGGGATGCTGCCGGCATCCAAGGAGGTCGGCTTTTGGGAGAATCCGCTGGCTGGAGCCAACACCGTGAAGGCGATCCAGGCCGCATGACGCAATGCATACCGGCGGGGCGAGGCAGATAGCTCTTGTACGCGGCGCGGTGCGATACCCCGCAGAACAAGCTGCCGCAGCTCGATGCCTTCGCGGATCGAAGGAGTCGTGGTTGGAGAATGAAGGAGGGAGGTGCTCAAGTGAAGGGACTATGATGACCCGAGTATAGTGATGAGAACCTTACGGCCAGCGTTCTGCCGATGTGATACTGACGGATCTAAGACGCGGTTCGGGTTCCATGGCGATCGTGAAGACCCCAACGAAAGAGCCCGGCTCCACGGCCGGGGTCTTTCCTAAGTAGAAGGCCGATGCACCGGCCGACCCGGACGCACGCACCACTTCCCGATCAGCTCTTTGACCACTCCGGGGTCTTCCGATGGCTGCGTTGGGACAGGTATACCAACACGGCCAACAGGCCGGCCGCCACCAACGTCGCAGGCAATGTGCCCAAGGCGAGCCCACCCTTGCCCAACGGTTTCGTGAGCAGATCCCCGAAGGTGGCGCCGAAGGGTCTGGTGAACACGAAGGCCACCCAGAAGAGCAATACGGCATTGAGCCGGGTGAAGTAGTGTAGCATGACCACCAGCAGGATGATGCCGCCTGTGATGCACGCGGCCACACCGTACGAGAGGCCGACGTCATCACTCAGGAAGTCCCCGAAAGCCGTACCCAGGCTGTTGGAGAAGAGCACGGCCACCCAGTAGAACACTTCGTGCCCCCGCTCGCTGATCGGATAGACCTGGAGGTGCTGGTAGCGCCGGTACCACCCGAGCAATGTGACCGCCAACCCCGAAGCCAGCACGATGCTGCCCCACACGTACCCGAGGTGGAAGGTCCGGTCAAGGGAGTCGGAGATCTCGGTGCCCAGGGTGGTGGTGCCTACGATGACGGCCCAGTAGCGCAGGGGCGAATACTGCCTGGCCTGCAGCTGCCACAAGAGCAGTACCACGAAGAGGCCCAAGGTGATGGCGATGCCTACTTCGTAACCCAGCCCAAGTGTCATGGACAGCTGGTCGCCGAGGGTCTCGCCGAGGGTGGTGGCGATGACCTTCATGACCCAGAACAAGGCGGTGACCTCTGCCACCTTGTTCCAGCGGGTCGAGGACGTGCCTTCCCGATCGCTCATGTCGCGATGCATGTTCTTCGGTTCATTCGGAACGATCATCGTCCTCGCCGTGCTCCTCCTCCACCTGGCTCTTCACCACTTTCCCATCGGCACTGAAGAGGACCTCCATCTCCTGTTCCCCCTTCTCCAGGTCCACCTCGTAGAACATGCCCTCCGGGGTTTCCGCCTGCTCGGCGCCTTCCACCTTGTATCCGGCATAGTTGGCGGCCAGGGCCTTCTGCACCAATTCCGGCAGGGCCTCCTTCTTGATCTTGTGCTCCGTCTCCATCCAGACACCTGTGGCGGAGAACTTCGCGCTGTACTTCATGCCCCCCTGCTTGAATCCGGCCTCGTAGTCGGTCTTGTCCTCCAGCTCCCACTTCGTGCCTTCGGCCTTCGGGAAGCGCTGCGCGAAGGCGCTCTTCACCGCTTCCGGAACGTTGACGATGTCCTTGTCCTGGGCGGTGCTGGTCAGTCCTGCCAGCAGCAGCATGGCGATCATCGGGGTCTTCATGGTCTTGTGTTCTTGGTTCATGACAAAGGACAGCTGCGATCCTGATCGGATCCTGTTCAGAAGTCCTGCGTGAGGATGATCGAGGCGCTGCCACAGGGGCTTGTTCTCACAGGCGCCGCATGATGCTCAGGTTGATCACACGCCCATCAATGGGGGCCCAAAGTGGCGCGAACACGGGGCGGGATGGGCTGCCGCTGACCACCGGTTCCCAACGCGTTTGTCGGGTATCGCTGACATTCTCTCCATTCAGCACAACGGTCCATTGGCCGTAAGTGCATCCCACCATTGCGGCCACGAAGACCTGTTCGCGTGTGTGACCACCATTCGCGCGTATCTGAGCCCCGTTCCAGGCTGATTCGATGCCCGCACGCCAATGCTCTCCCAGTTCCCGCGCCAAGGTGCCTGCGGCCCTGTGCCGTGGCGTGTACAACAGATCCGTCGTGAGGCCGTTCGCGCTGAACGTGGGCAACGTATACGTGTAGCCGAGATAGAGCTCCCAGGGCGCGTGCGTGATACGCAGGTAATTGTCCACGCCGCGTGTGAAGGTGTGGCCCGCACTGTTGGCCAGCATGAGCTCACTATCGTTGGCCGTTATAACGGATAGGGGTTCGGAGATGTAAGTTCCGAAGAAGGTCTGGTCGAAGAAGACAGCTGTGTGCTCATCGATCACACGTCGCCATGTCCATTCCAATGTGCCGCCGTAGGAACGTTCAGGCTTGACTCCATCAGCCGTGGCCGATGCGATCACATCGGTGTACACCACGCTGTAGCTACGCGAACGATCCGGCAGTTGGTAGCCCGTGCCGAAGTTGCCGCGCAAGCTGAAGCCTTTGCCGAGTACGTGGTAGGCCCCGATGCTGGGAAGCACTTGCGGCTCCTGGCCTTCGGGAGCATCCACGCGAAGACCGATGTCGATCTCCGGCCAGCGCATGCGATGCAAGGCCAGCTGACCAAAGAGACCAGCGGTGTTGAGGCGTTGCCTTGCGATGCGCGTACCGCGCAAGCTGCTGGTGAGCGCACTGGCACCGATGACGAGGGTGCGGCGCTCCTGTGCACGCGTCCAGTACACTTCGCCATAGCCATTGTCCTGCTCACGCTTCTGGGCGGAGAAGTTGTCATCATCGTTCTGCACGTATCGGCTCCATGTGCCTTTGGCCACGATTCGCTCTCCCTTGCCGAGCGGCTGGTCCAGTTGCACATCACCACCTAACCGCTGTCCGCGTGTGCGCAGGAAGAAGCGCGTGGTGTCGTCCGGTTGGTCCAACGCGTTCATGTCCCCGCCAACCCGCGTATCGTGCTGCACGAGCAGTCCCGCCCGCAGCCGGGCCTTGCCCCAGGGTCTGGCGAAGACCTGTGGGTGCAGCAGGTATGACTGTTGCCGGGGCACATCGCTGTATTCGTCACCGTTCACATCCCGGGCCTCCTGTGTGTTGGTGGCACCGAAGAGCGTGAAGCCGATGGGACCGGCCGGTCCACTGACGAAGGCGTTCAGGTTGGTCTCGCTCAAGCTGCTGCGGTTGGCCATGAACAACGCGTGCAGGCTGTCCGTAGGTTCCTTGCTCACGAAGTTGATGGCACCCGCGATGGCACCGGCGCCATTGAAGGTGGAGCTCGGTCCTTTGAGCAGTTCCACACGTTGCAGGTCCAGTGGAGGTATGCGCATCAGGTCGAAGCCGCCGCTCAAGCCACCATAGGCTGGCATGCCATCGCGCAACAACAGCGTGTAGCGCCCATCGAGGCCCTGCATGCGCACCATACCCGCACCGGAGACCGCGCTCGTCTGCTGGATCTGCACGCTGCTGATGTCGCCAATGAGGCTGGCGATGTTGCCCGGCTTCAGCGAACCTTCCTCCTCCAGATCCTCTGCGCCCAGCACCTCGATCTTCTGTGGTGCATCCTCGATGCGGCTGTTGGTCCTCGTGACTGCGATCACCGCTTCATGCAGTTCCGTTACCGCCAGGGCGAGCTTCACGGTCATCATTCCCGTGTATGGGGAGGTGAACCGTATGCGGCGTTCGGCATGTCCCAGTTCGCGTACCATGAGGACATGCGAGCCGTCGGGTACGTTCGTGATGGTGATGCGGCCCTGTACATCAGCCACACCGCCGATGGTGGTGCCCGCTATGATGGCCGTTGCCCCGAAGAGCGGTTCAGCGGTGGTGCTGTCCTGAACGAGTACTTGAAGATCGCTTTGTGCGAACAAGGTGATGTTCAGCATGGCGAACAGCGCGATAAGGGTGAGCCACCGGTGCTTGAGCGAGGTTCCTTTCGGATGGCACATGGACCCAATGCACTTAAGCCTTGCCATTCTTCGATCGGTGATGTTGATGTTCTTCCGTCCGAAAGCGCTCCTCCACTTCATTGGTTCCATGGGTGCAAATAGGCCGCCCGATCCTGTGTGCAATCTGGATCAGCGCGTGCGATGCACCACCACCGTGTGTACGCCGGCGGCTTCGGTGTACTCCAGGCGCAGGCCCGCATTATCACAGACCTCCTTCACCATGCTCAGGCCCAACCCGCTTCCCTCGCTGCTGGGATCGCCCTTTGTGAAACGCTCGAAGAGACGCTCGGGATCCACGTTCAGGGTGGGGCCGCTGTTGGTGACCACGAAGCCCTCCGAACCGATGCGCACGTTGATCGAGCCGCCTTCGTGGTTGTGCTGCACCGCATTGCGCAGGAGGTTCGCCACCACCAGTTCGGCCAGGACCGGGTGCAAGCGCAGTTCGCACCGTTTGTCCACATGCAGCTGGAAATGCACGGCCCGGCGTTCCATGAGGCCGGCGAGCAGTGCGGCCTGGTCCTGGAAGAGCGCCTGCCAATCCACCGGGGCCGCGGCATACTCCATGTTGCCGATCCGCGCCAGCAGCAGCATGTTCTGCACGGTGCGCCCCATGCGTTCGCGTGCGCGGTAGAGCACCTCGATCATGCCGGCCTCCAGTTCGCCCAGCTCCGGCATCTGGATCAGCTCGTCCAACTTGCCCTGCATCACCGCCAGCGGTGTCTGCAATTCGTGGGCGGCCTGTTCGCTGAAGCGTTTCTGCGCCGTGAAGTCGCGCTGCAATTTCGCCATCATCGCGTTCAGCGTTCCGTTCATCGCGTTGAACTCCGTGATCCCCGTGCGCGGCAACTCGTTGCGCGGTGCATCCACCTGGAAGTGGGCCAGCTGATCCAGCGTGTGGTGGAAGGGCCTCCAGAGCCGGGTGTTGAGCCAGCGGTCCACCAGGAAGTTGCCGAGGAAGACGAGGAGCAGCAGCCCCCCGATCACCAGCGCCACGGTGGTCACCAGGTCCTCGTACTCCACCGTTGCGCGCGCGATCACCACGGTGGCCGGCCCCCCACCCACGCCCACCGCCGGATACCGCACCATGCGCCAGGGGATCACGCCTTCCTCCGCCGCGTTGTACAGCAGGGTATCCTGGAACGCGATGCCCGTGCTCCGTTCGGGCAGCACCTGCACGAACTGGTCAGGCGCTTCGCCGGGCAGCTCGCTTTCACCCGTGGCGAGGCGGGCCGCGATCAGTTCGGCGTGGTGTTGCAGCTGCTCATCCAGCTCATCATTCACCGCATGGCGCACGGCATAGTGGCCGGCCACGGTACCGATCACCACCAGCGGGATGGCCAGCAGCAAGTGGTTCAAGGCGGTGCGGTGCAGCAGTTTCATGTGGTGGTGAACCGGTAACCGATGCCGTACACGGTCTTGATGCGGTCCTGCCAGCCGTGCTCGGTCAGCTTCTTCCGCAGGTTCTTCATGTGGGAGTAGAGCAGGTCGTGCTCGTCCATGGCCTCCGCGTGGTCGCCCCAGACGTGCTCGGCGATGGCGCTGCGCGAAAGCACCCGGTCCTTGTTGGCCACCAGGAAGAGCAAGAGGTCGAACTGCATGCCCGTGAGCTCCACGCGCTCCCCATGCACCTCCACCAGCTTGTCCTCGGGCACCAGGCGCAATTCATCCAGCACGATGTCCTGCCGTCCGTTGAAGGTCTTGCGGCGCACCAGTGCGTGCAACCGCGCCACCAGCTCGGGCAGGTGGAAGGGCTTGGCCAGGTAATCATCAGCCCCCAGCTCCAGGCCCCGCACCTTGTCGTCCAGGGATCCCTTGGCGCTGATGATGATGATGCCCGTTCCCGGGTTCTTCGTGCGCAGCTGCCGCACCACGTCCAGGCCGCTGCCCTTGGGTAGCGTGATGTCCACCAGCACGGCGTCGTAGGTGAACATCCCGGTCTTGTCCATCGCTTCCGGGAAGTCGCGCGCCACCTCCACCACCATGCCCTCGCCGTGCAGGTAGGCAAGCACCGAGCGCCGCAGCTCCGGTTCGTCCTCCACCAGCAGCACCTTCATGGCACCAAGCTATGCCCTTGATCCTGTTCGGATCCTGGAAGCCTCCACCGCGAGGACGAGGATGACGGGACGAAGTGGATGGGCAGCTAAGATTGACGCGGGTCCGGGTTGGAGGTGGAAGCGGCTGTCCTGCGTGACACCCCCCAACGCGAACCGCCCCGACCATTGCTGATCGGGGCGGGCGCTTGGAAGAAGGAGAGGAGGAGACCCCAACCAAACAGGTCCGCTACCGTGACCTGCTCTCCTCGATGAACGCGATCGTGTACGATCCCGTAGCCGGTTCGGGGAAGAGTTCCGGAGCATGGATATCTCCCGTACCGTGTCCGACCTCCGCAAAACGGCAGTCCTGCCATGAGGGTTTGTTATCCCATGACCAGCCGATGCATTCCCGCGACAACGTGTATCACTGCTTCACAAAACGCAAGGAGCCGCCTTCGGTCGAACGGAAGAGGTAGACTCCGGAAGCGAGTTCCACCAACGGGATGACATTACTGCGCATGACCGTTGTGACAACACGACCGTAAGCGTCGATCACGTCGCCGCTCATCACTGCGGATAAGTTCAAAGCATCATGAGCAGGATTGGGCCAAGCGTTGAATCCCACCAAATGTACTCGACCATCCATCACGTTCGTGATGATATCCCCCATGCAGGTGCACTGGTCGGTCCAGGTGTCGTTGATGGTAGTCGCATCATTATCGTCGCACGGTGTTCCTGGCAAGGCTTGTCCGGAACCGCCTGCGCAATCCGGCCGACCGAAGACCGCGAGTCCACGTCTAAAATAGCCGGCGTATATGTTACCCCCGAGACAGACGATCGAATGCTCGTCAGAAACGACCAGATCTTCTACTATGCCTGTTACGAAATCCGTTTCCCATGCCAGCAATTCTCCCGTGGCAGCATTCACTGCACCAGCGCGTCCTACCTCCACTCCGTTCACGTCGATCCCTGTCCCACCCATGATGATGGCGGGGCCCAAGGCTCCCATTCGATTCACTGTGCCACCCATGGAGGGGGCCCATCCCTCAGCAGTGCCAGCGGTGCCGGACGTGTTCATGGCACCCATACGAGGCGTCGCTCCCGCATTGTTGAACGGTCCAGTGGCGTAGACCTTGTCATTATAGAGTAGGGTTGCGGTCGTTCTATCGTCCAGGTTCGGGTTCCACGGTCCGGGCTCTCCACTTGCACGGTCAACGCGGGCAACACCTCTGCGCGGCTGGCCACGTACCGAGGAGACGGCACCGGAGATGAACAGGTCATCATCCACGACGATATCCGTGACGCCCCCCGTGGCCGGATCCCATGCATAGCGCAGACCGGTGCTGGCACTTAAGGCGTACAGACCTACACCTGACACGTAAACAACGGTGTCTGCCGCAGCCAGCTTATGCACCATGCCAGGTACAAGCGGCGTATTCCAGGCTGAGACCGAACCCAGGTCCGCGTCCACCGCAGCCAGGTATAACCTGGATGCACCGCCCACGCTGGTGAATTGGCCTCCGAGGTACACAGTGGATCCTGAAAGTGCGAGAGCGGTCACCGTGCCTTCCACATCAGGATCCCAGCTGTTGACCACACCTGTGCTCATGTCAAATGCAGCTCCGTTGTTCCGAACATGCGTACCCACGTAAAGGAAATCGCCGAGGGTCAGGATCTGGTTACCCGATGGAACCAAGGCATTCACATCGACCTCAGAGTTGCTGCCGGTCACCTTCGGGTCCCAAGGAAGTACAGTGTTCGTTGTAAGGTCCATGGCACTGAAGAAGGATCGTTCCACCCCCGCGAATTGGGTGAAATCGCCTCCCACGTAAAGCACATCATCCAATACGGTCAGTGCATCAACGACCCCATTCACCCCGGGATCCCAATCCAACAATTCGGCCGTTGTCACGTCAAAAGCCGCCAAGCGTTGCCTGGGTATACCACCAACTTCCGTGAAGAGGCCTGCAATGAAGAGGGTATCACCTTTGAACACCATGGCTTTCACAGATCCGTTGGTGATGGGCCAGGGTAGCGCAACGTCCGAAACTGCGTCGTAGACACGGAATGACAATGAGGATACACCTGACGCATATCCCGCAACGAAAACAGAACCATCGTGATATCGGACTATCGAAGTCTCTGAAGTCGATAGTATTGGTGGGTCCCAATCAAGTAGTGCTCCAGAGGTTGCGTTAACTGCGGCGATAGCTCGTTGATTGACTCCATTCACGTAAGAGAAGGCACCACCGATGTAGAGCGTGTTGCCGTTCGCAGATATGCTCTCCACTCCATTATAGCCTATGCCGCCGTTCATAGATTGCAACGCGAAAGGGCGCACAGTGGCATCCGAAATACTCACGGCCGCCAATGCGGGCCGCGCTAGATCGCCAACCTCCGTGAATTCGCCACCGATATAGATGTTACCCGCATGTTTCAACAGGCTGAAGACCGGACCATCCACATTCGGATCCCATGGCCCCACTGAACCATCTGCCAGGATATGCGCGGCATGGTTACGCGGGATACCGTTCACTTCTGTGAAACGACCGCCAATGAACCAGCCTCCTGCATCGTCCGATATCGCTGTAAGTACTTGGTCAAGTACCTGGTCATTGAACCGCTGCAACGGTAGGATGGGAGCTGCAGTGGTGCTGTTCAAGCGCACCATATACCTCGTGTTGTAGGTGACTTTGCCGAAGTCCCCACCTATGTACAACACGTCGCGCGTGGTATCCTGCATGAGCGTGTAGACCGGGCCATCCGGGCACATCCAGTTGTGTAGGAGCGTGAGCTGTGGGAAACCACGGCAGGTACAATCATGGTCCAGCGCATCATCCGTGGTGAGCGGATCCCCATCATCGCAGGGAGAGCCCGGATGCAGGCTGGCATCCTGGTCATCACAGTCGGTCGCATCGGATGTCCAACCCTCCTGTGGCCAACAGAACTGACCGGTCGTCTGCGCATCCCCGAACTTATCCCCATCGCTGTCGGCGTACAAGGTTATCGGCGTACAATCGGCCAGTACGGCAAAGGCACGCCGTGGAGTGCCGCTGATGGTGGTGAACGAGCCACCTATGTACACCTTGCCATCCAGTGTCTGCACGGAGCGTATGTCCCCCAGTACGCCCGGTGCCCAATAACCACTGCGCCCGGTCTCGCCGTCAACCACGCCCACGTTCCCTGTGCCGGCGTGTGCCAGGCTCAGGAAGCGCCCAGCAACGAACGCGGCTTCGTCCTGCAAGGCGATGGCCTGGACGGTTCCGTCCGCCCCCGGGTCCCAGTCGCTCACAGCACCCGTCTCCAGATCCACACGAGCGATGTTGCTTCGTGGTGACCCACCGACCGTGGTGAAAGTGCCACCGATGAACGCATGGTCGGTACCAATGGCCAAGGCGTTCACTTCGCTGGAGGGGACGTTCGGGTTCCAACTCGTCAATTGCGCGTTCGCATTGAAGGCCGCCACGCCCCGCCGGGTGGAATTGCCTGCCATGGTGAACGTACCACCGACATACACGATACCGTTGGCCGTGGCGATGGCATAGACCGGGGCGTTCACGCTGTGGGTCCATGGGGACGGGTTGCCCGTGCTGCGGACCACAGCGGCGATCCGGTTGCGGACCTCTCCACCCAGGCTCGTGAAATGCCCGCCCACATACAACAATGCACCATCAACAGCCATTGCCCTTACCCTGGCGTTCGCTGATGGTGCCCAGGCCGTGGGCACGCCGGTGGCCACGTCGATGGCGGAAAGCCTGTTGCGACCAAGACCGGCCACATTGGTGAAATCACCACCGATGTAGAGCAGATCATCGGCCAATGCCATGCAACGTACCGTTCCATTGGCGCTGGGTGCCCATGGAAGTGGTGTGCCGGTGCTGCCGTCCAACACGGCCAGTCGGCTACGTTCCATCCCGCCAATGCTGGTGAAGACCCCACCTATGAATGCCTTGGGACCGGATACGGCCACGGCGAGGATATTGCTTTCCGGGTTCGGAGACCAAGTGGAGAGCGTTCCATCCACCAACGATACGCGGGCGAGCCGGTTCTGTGGTTCTGCTCCGATGGCGCTGAAATCACCGCCGTAATAGAGATCATTGCCCGCTATGGCCATGGTGCGAACCGTGCCGCTCGTATTGGACGACCACGGAAGTGCTGCTGCCGTGCCAATATCCAGTGCCGCGATGCGCGATCTGGACGTGCCACCCATGGCTAAGAAGCGCCCGGCAACGAAAAGGACATCATCTTGCACGAGCAGCGCGTGAACGGTGTCACTGCCCATGGCGTGCCAGGAGGTGGCGAACCCCGTACCCCGCTCCACTTCGCCGATGTAGGGTCGTGTAACGCCGCCGATGGTGAAAAAGCCACCTCCGGCGATCACGTTGTCACCATGCAGCGCCAGCGCATTCACCGGTCCACTGGCATTGGCATTGAACGCCGTGGCCTGCCCGGTGGTCATGTCGATCTCCGCAATACGGCTCCGAGGTTGTCCACCTGCTTGCGTGAACGTGCCTCCGATGTATAACAGGCCATCCGCCACGGCCACCGCGCGTACCTCACCCGTGTTGACGGCAGGTGCAAGCGGAAGCAAGGCTCCAGTGGTGTTCCTGAAACAAGCGATACGCGTGCGGCCATATCCGTTGATGGCCGTGAAGGCACCACCCACGAAAAGCGTGTCGCCGACCAAGTGCAGGCAAGCCACCGAGTTGTCCACGTCAGGCGCCCATGGATGCAAAGTTCCATCGGCGTTGATCCGCGCGAGGCGCTGTCTCACACTACCGCCGATCTTGGTGAAGGAGCCACCTATGTAGAACCCCCCGTTGCCGTCGGGTATGGCCGCGCGCACCGGACCATTCGGAGTTTGCTGGCCCGGAAGCAGATCGGAAGAGACCGCATCCGTAAGCGCGCCGTAAGGCACATTGGGACCGACATAGGTGAAGTTACCGCCCAGATAGACCCGGTCGTTCACCGGGTCGCGCAGCACGGTATGCACTGTGTCGTTCGGTTGCCACCAATGATCCTCGAATACTTGAGCGTATCCCGGTGAACAGGATAGAACGAAGGATGCACAGAGTAGTACTGGCGCTTGTTTGCGGATCATAGGTCTGGAATAGGGGTGGTCACTGTCCACCAAAACTAGTCATTGGAACCTCATCGGTGCCCCCCCAACGCGAACCGCCCCGACCATTGCTGATCGGGGCGGGCGCTTGGAAGAAGGAGAGGAGGAGAGGCTTGGATCAAGCGGCTTTGGCCTGGGCGATATCGCTGCCCGGTCCTTCGCCGATCTTACCAAGTGCGCTTACGCGGAAGCTGAAGAACTTGTTGGGTTCCACATCCTTCACCTGGAACTTCGTGGCGCTGCACTGCCCCACTACGTTCCACGGGCCGGTGGCCGGGTCGCCGCTGCACATGTACACCTGGTACATGCGCGCGCCGCGCACGCCATCCCACCGCAGATCGATGCGGCCTTCGTAATCGCTCATGCGCGCCTCCAGTTCCTGCGGGGCCTCCAGCTTGTCCACCGGATCCGGTGTCTTCGCCAGTTCGAATCCGCTGCTCACCGCCTTGTCCACGTCGTTGTCAGCCACGCTGTTCACATAACGGGACAGTTGGGTAAGGAGGTTGCGCACGTTCTTCACCGCCGCGTTCTTGCGGGCTACCGCCTCGTGGGCGCCACCTACGGCGTCCTTCAGGGCGTTCACCAGCGCTACGCGTGCCGCCGCAATGTCCGCCAAGGCGGGCGAGGGCGTCGTGAAGTTCGCATTACCGGTCATCTTCGCTTCCACGTGTTCACTCTTGCTCACCACTTCGGCGGGCTTGAGGTCCTTGAGTCCTGCTTTGATGAGTTTCATGGTTCGCTCGTTTTGGTTATCCGCTGTTTCCGGGTCCTTTGGTTGACGCTGGCCTCGGCGGTCATCCGGTCACCCGGGTGTTGGTCGCTGGCCGGGGAGCGAATCGGCCGGGGCCCATGCGCGGTTTCGGCCTATTTGATGTTGAAAACCACGTATTCGTTCTGTAACGCAGGAATGGCGTGACTTTCATGGTACTGAAGAAACTGCGGACTTTAACATTTCGGGCACCCGAAAGGTGGGTTTACCCAGGGCTGCGACCGGAACGGATACCCACCTTATGGCCGTGTACAAGGGGCAGCAAGGTGAACCTCCGCTGCCTATTGAAATGCAGAGAGGAACCACGGATGCACACGGATGGACACCGATGAATGCACTGGCTGGATGGTCCTATCCGTGTGCATCCGTGTCCATCCGTGGTTCAATTTCCCCCAAGCTGCACTGCAGGCGTGGCATTGTTCCATGCGCATGACCGTTCACGATGAGCGCACCGCTCGTTCATTCCAAGTGGAAGAGGCCCCCAGACCCTCGGGGAAGATCATTTTCCCCGACGGGAATGCCGCTTTCCCCAACGGGAATGTCGCTTTCCCGCACGGGAATGTCGCTTACCCCAACGGGAATGCCGCTTTCCCCGACGGGAATGTCGCATTCCCCAACGGGAATGCCGCTTTCCCCGACGGGAATGTCGCTTTCCCCAACGGGAATGCCGTATTCCCCAACGGGAATGCCGCATTCCCCGACGGGAAAGTTTCTTACACCAACGGGAATGTCGCTTACCCCGACGGGAATGCCGCGTTCCCCAACGGGAATGCCGCTTACCCCGACGGGAAAGTTTCTTACACCAACGGGAATGCCGCATTCCCCAACGGGAAAATGATCTGCACCAAGGGAAAAATGGCTTGCGCCACCTCCCAGCCGCTGACCACTGGCCGCTGAACCCCGAGCCTGAAGCCGCAGACCCCGACCCCTGGCCGCGCACCGCCGCCGGTTGAAAACCATGCCGCCACCTCCCACCCGAAGCACCCAAGGCCGTACGAACTTGGTGTGGTTATACCATACTATATATAGGATGACATCCATGTTCCAGCCGGCCAAGGCAATGCTCCCTATCCACATCCACCGCGCGCGCCTCCTGGCGCGCCCGAACCCGGATCCATGGAACGGAGCAACCCCGAGCCGCTTTGCCTCCTGGCCATAGGCATCGAACTGGCGCACATGGCCGCCTCGCGGCCCAAGTTGCTCTGGGTGGACCTCCACCTGGCCGCCAGCTGCCAATACCTCTTGCCCCTCAAGCGCTCCGCGCTGCCGCTGGCCCCGCGCCTGGGCCCCGCCGAACGCCTGCTGCTTGCGCAGGACCAACGCCGCCGGGGCGAACGCCGGCCCCGCCGCCTCACCCTGGGCCGTTGGGACCATTTCCCCTTCGTGTTCCACGCCGCCCAGCTGCCCGGCCCCGGCCTTTACCTGCCCAGCTGGCCCGAATTGCAACTGGTGTTCTGGCTGCACCTCTACGACCCCATGCCCTGGCCGCCCATCGTGTACCTGCGCTGCGCCCGGCCCCGGCCGCACCCGTACATCAAGCAGGTGCGCTGGGTGTGCGACAAGCAATGGACCCTGGCCCATACGGTGGCCCCCCTCCACCAGGTGGTGGAGGAACGCGACCACGGTAGGATGGTGAAGGTGCTGGTGGGGTGGGGGTGATGGGTGAGGTTGAGATGGCGAGCGTTAGGCCGTTATCTTCAACGTCATGGAGATCGCGCACGACATTATCGCCGACCTGCAGCAGCGCCGCACCCGATTGGTAGCGGAGGCCAAGGCTGATCCCATTCAAGGAATGGTGGTGCTCACGTACGACCACGGCCCCTACGGTGTCCAGGCCTACTATGAAAAGGATACGGACACCTTCGTGGAGATCGATTTCTTTCTGAATGGTGTTCCTGACGAGGAAGTCAAGGTCAACCACTCCATCCACCCGCCGCGGGGCAAGGGATGGTGAGTTGGCATCTGGCCGGACCTATTTGGGACGAAGATGGTCTGCGAATGTGCTTTCACTAGCTGCTCAACGGCCCAAGCCGAAGGCCTCTGTACAGATGTGCGCCATGGTCTCAAAGCTGCTTTGACTCTTGCCGCGGGCTTGCGGATGGTAGCTCCAGATGAACGTGCGCAGCTTGCCTGCCACATCATAGCGTGACCAATCCGTCTTGGGCTGTGCGACTTCCTTCAAACCTTTAATATCCGTGAGCCTGACCCCACAGGCCACAATAACGTCCGGATCAAGCAACATGAACTGCTCCCAGAGCAGGTCGCCGTATCGTTCAGCGTGCATGTTGATCGTCGGCATGTGACTATCGCCAGTGCCAGTGGTCTTCTTGAGATTCATCACCGCCACCGAAGCAAGTTCATTGATGCGTGCATCGCGATCGATGGGTGGCTGGTCATACAGCGCGTTCAGATCGGTGGTTCCGCCAGCGCTGGCAGACCTGATCACGCGTGCCCAGCGCACCACATTATCCCATGTCTGAGGCCGCGTGTTCACCTCTGCCAGATACTCGACCAAGCTGTTCGGTTCCCAGAAGGCGGCATTCATTTCCTTCAACACGAACAGGATGCGTGGTTTGTTCGCCGGGTCGTAGTACTGCCCCGGATCAATGGCACCATCTGTCGCTGGATATACGTCGCCCTGCAAACGTGCTTTCCAATCAGCAAAGAGCTTGTCGCTGCGCTCCTTGTATTCTCTTGTATCCATTGCCCTGATCTCTTTGTCGTCTTCCAATTACGCCACCATCCCCTTCACAAACACCTCCACATACTCTTTCATCCTTACCACGATCCGCTCCCCGATCTCCCGGGCCTTTAGCACGCTCGGCCGCGCCTCCAGGCACTTGAACACATCGTCCTTCAGCGGCTCCTGACCGGTGAAGACATAGGCCTCGATGAGGTTTGCGAACTGCTTCTGGTCGAGGTGCTCTTCTTCGCAGATGCGTTGCAGGGCCAGCACGCGCTGGTCCTCCCAGTATTTCTCGAACTCATCCTGTATGCGATCGGCGTCAGTGATCTTGGGCAGATGCTCGGCGATGAATTGCTCGATGAGCTCGCGTTTGCTGCGTAGCTCTACATCACTGCTGAGCAGGGATGTGATCTGCCGCTCCATGGCCTCGCGCTTGGTTGCGCTCTGCTCGGCCTTGAGACGCGCCAGCAGCTTCAGGATGTAGGCTACGTTGATCTCGTCACGGTGTACCAGGACCAGCTCGAAGTCGATGTCCTCCAGGATGCTGTGCTTCTCCTTGGCGCTGCGGCGTTGCACGCTGTCGCGCAGGTCTAGATACTTGCTGGTGTAGTCGGCGAAGGTCTGCTCGGTCAGCGGCAGGTCGCGCCAGTCGAACTCGGCGTAGGTCTTCAGCACGTTCAGCAGGCGGATAAGCTCGCGGAAGGCCGAGACGAAGGCCAGTTGCTGTTCCTCGTCGACTATACCATCCACAGAGCGCACTGTCGGCGCCACCCCCATCAGTTTCTTATAGGCTGCGATGAACTGCGCCACGATCTTCTCGTAGGGCGGCAGGAAGATGACCTCTTTCGCGTCCTTGTTGCTGAACAGCGCGAGCGCATCGTCCGTGGCCTTCTTCAGGTTGCGGTAGGCCACGATGTTGCCCTGGCTCTTCTTTTCGTTCAGGATGCGGTTGGTGCGGCTGTACGCCTGGATGAGGCCGTGGTAGCGCAGGCGCTTGTCCACGTACAGGGTGTTCACCTTCTTGGCATCGAAGCCGGTGAGCATCATGTTCACCACCAGCACCAGGTCGATGCGGTCACGTTCCGGGTCTTCCTTCTTCTCCCGATCACGCAACATCTTGGTCATGCGCTGGAAGTACTTCTCCATGCCCTTCTCGTCCTTGCTGCTGAAGGCGGTGCCGAACTGCGCGTTGAAGTCGCCGATGATGCGCTCGATACCATCGCGGCTGTGACCGCTCCCGTAGCTGGCGGGTGGTTCGCTGGCAAGGGTGTTATCTTCGGGCAACGCACCCACAGCTTCGTCGTCTTCTTCGTTCGTGCCGTAGCTGTAAATGGCCGCGATGCGCAGATCGTGCACACCCTCCTTCTTGCGCTGCTTGAACAGGTCGTAGTACTTCAGCAGGGTGGGGATGCTGCTGATGGCGAAGAGCGCACTATATGACCGGTCATGGGTCTTGCGGTCGTGGACGCTCAGGATATGGTCCACCACCTTGCCCAAGCGCTTCTCGTCATCGAACACTTCGGCGCGGTCGATGTCCTCCACCTCGATGTCCAGCTCCACCCCATCCTTCTTGGTGTAGCGGCCTACGTATTCCACACTGAAGCGTAGCACGTTCTCATCGCGGATGGCGTCCGTGATCACGTACTTGTGCAGGCATTCGCCGAAGAGCTGCTTGGTGGTGCGCTTGCCCCGTTCGTTCTTGCTGGCGTTCTCAGCGAAGATGGGCGTGCCCGTGAAGCCGAAGAGTTGGGCCTGCGTGAAGTAGTCCGTGATGTGCGCGTGGGTGTCGCCGAACTGGCTGCGGTGGCACTCATCGAAGATGAAGACCATGCGCTGGTCCTTCAAGGCGTTCACCTTCTTCTCGTGCTTCGCCTTCCGGATGGCGATATGCAGCTTCTGGATGGTGGTGACGATGAGCTTCGTGTTCGGGTCGCCCAACTGCTCCACCAAACCGCGCGTGTTCTCGGTGGCGTCCACGCTGCCCTCTTTGTAATCGTTGAAGTCGTCCATGGTCTTGTAGTCGAGGTCCTTTCGGTCCACGACGAAGACCACTTTGGTCACTTCGGGCAAGCCCATGATCACCTGGCTGGCCTTGAAGCTGGTCAAGGTCTTGCCGCTGCCGGTGGTGTGCCAGATGTAGCCGTAGTTGTTCACGCGCGCCTCGTCGGCGGCGGGCGTATACGCCCGCACCTTGTCCACGATGGCTTCCACCGCGTACACCTGGTAGGGGCGCAGCACCATCAACCGCTTGTCGCCGTCGTTCAGCACCACATAGTGGCCCAGCATGCGGCCCAGGCGCGGTATGCTCAGCAGGTCGGCGGCGAAGGCGGGCAGTTCGCTCTTGCGGCGGCTGTGCTCGTCTGTCCAGTAGAAGGTCTGCGCGAAGGTGAGCGCCTCCGTGGGGTTGTTCACGTAGTACTTCGTGTTCACCCCGTTGCTGATGGCGAAGAGCTGGATGTACTGGAACAGCCCGCCGTTGGCCCAGTAGCTGTGGCGCTTGTAACGCAGCACCTGGTTGAAGGCCTCCTTCAGCTCCAGCCCGCTGCGCTTCAACTCCACCTGCACCACAGGCAGGCCGTTGCACAGGATGGTGACATCGTAGCGGTTGGTGTAGCTGCCGATGTTGGTGACCTGCTGCGTGACCTGCCACTTGTTGGCCGCCGGGTCGCCGCCATCGAAGAAGCGCACGTAGCTCACGGTGCCATCCTCGCGCTCTAGCGCGTAGCGATCGCGCAGGATCTTGCTGCGGTCGTAGAGCGTGCCCTTCTGCAGGTGGTTCAGGATGCGGGTCATGTCCCGCGGCGCGAACGAGGTGCTGTTGAAGGCCTCCAGCTGTGCCTGCAGGTTGGCCAGCAAACTGGCGTCGTCGGTGATGGTCACATACCCATAGCCCATGCCCCGCAGCTGGGCCACGAGCTCGGCTTCGAGGAGGGCTTCGGGTTGGGTGGACATCAGAACGCTAAAGCCCCAAGATCGCGACTTCCATCAACTCAGCGCCACGGCTGTACGTTCTCTTCTTCCAAGTGCTGTTCAACACGTTGGATCTCGCTGGATGGAACGAGTTCGATGCGTTTCGACGCCTTTAGCGCAAGCCATGCGAGATGTTGCTGTGGATGATCCTTTTCTTCCGGCTCATCTCCCACCACATAGGCCTTCCCAAGCGTGCCCTTCTCGTTAAGAGCATGGGTCACGATATCTACCTTATTGATGTCGGCTTTGAGGTAATAATCGGGCTTCTCGAAATCCACCACTTCACCGATCACGTTCTTCTTGTTCCGGCCGATGAAGTCCAATTGGATGGTCGGTACCAGCAGACCTGGTATCTCAAGCTGGGTCAGCTCGACGTTCCAACTAACACGAGCACCGATCCGCTCTTTCAACTGCGTCTTGGTTTCATCAATATCCTTCCTCAAAGTGCCGACTGTCGCCATCGTAAGGTCGTCCACCAGCAAACGGAATAGGTCACCGAACTTCTGCTCGGTAGCCTCCATCGTTATTGGTGTCACAGGGCCGAATGTGAGCAGGTTGTTGCTGTAGCGGCTGAGGTATTGGAAATAGGGTTCGTTCAATTGGTAAGCCGACTTGGCCGCTACATCGCCATTGAACAGATCGGACGGGTCGGCGTTCGGTTCTTCGGCTTTGCGCTGCAATGCCTTCAGGTTCTGGGCCAACAATCGATAGGCATCACCGCCCATCAAGTCGCGCACAATGGAGACACGCCGCTTGCTCCACGCAAAGCGAGGCCGTTGATCGCCGCGCAGGAACAGCCCAACCGCGAGCTTGTCGCCGCTGGCCGGGTTTATGCCCGCGTAAAGGATGGAATAGAAGCTGTTCATGGCTCAACAGTGTTTGAGCAATTCGTGGAAGTGAAGACCGACGGCACGGAGCCATTCCTCCGTGAAGAGCCGTTGGTGTACCAACGGCGTGAAGGTGGCTACATCGATCCGCCAGTCGGCAGGGAGGTAGGATAGGATCTCATCGGTGCGCTGTTCGCAAGCTTGCACCAAAGGTACAAGGTCCCGCACCAACCGGTTGGTCAGGTCGGAGTCCTTGTTGAATTCCTTGCCCAAGAGCTTGGGCAGCGCCGGGTGCGTCAAGATGCTGTCTTCCAGGGTTAAAAGGGGTAGGGGCCTTTCTGGATTATTGCCGTAGAAGATACCCTCGTGGTCCATCACATGGATGGTGTGCCCCTCTTCATCCGCAGTCACCAGCAAGTTGGGATGGCCCCCGGTGCGGTCGTCGTTGGCTAACCAAATGTCGAACAGCGCGATCTTGAGCAAGTCGTGCCGGTTGTGGAAGCGCTTGCTCTCGTAATAGCTCACCTGATCGAAGAACTGATTGAACTCGGTGGAACTCTTCCGGTACTGCGTCGCGAAGCAGGTGTGCTTGAAGTAGGCCGGTTGGCAGGTACTGGCGATGTGCCGACCGACATGGGCAGGATCCACTTTCAAAAGCGCGGCATCCAACGTGGGCAAGCCCCAGATGCCTGCATAGGCATGTGCCAGCAACTCATTACGCAGCCGTGTACAGGGTTCCTGGCCTCGGTTGTGCTTGGCCACATAGTCCTTCACATCGTCCGCGATCACCTGCACGGGGTTGATGTTCGTGTCCCACACCCGCACGATCTCAGAAATGCTATGGCGCTGCGGCAGCCTCATGTGGCTTTGAGAAGGGCTTCGGGTTGCGTGGTCATTTCACAACCTCTTACTGAAATACCTGATGTTGTATTGGTCACACAGTCTCTCCTCAGCTGCACTGAACTGCCATGCCACAATTACAGCTTTGACCTTTGGTGAATCCAAAGCCAATCCTCGTTGGGAACACCTGAGTGCTCTGTACTTGATCGCTTGATGAATACCAGGAAGGATATCATTCAGCTCGATCTCGACGACCGTATCAATTCCAGAACTCTTTGATCCAAAGAGGATATCGACTCGGTCTCCAGAAAGGTAGCCGTGCTCGATGTGGGCATCGACATCAGCCTTTTTCAAACCGATCAGCTCCGGGTTGGCGGCGACATGCTCTTTCAGCTTCTTGTGCGCTGGACTTTCACCACCCTTGCCATATTTCCGTTGTAGCTCGATCTTCTTCTTATTGTCATCGTCGATAGCCCCGTTCACTTTTGGCCTCTTGTCTACGAACGGTACAAAGTCCTTTTCCAGTAGCTCGATGATCAATGCCTTGTCGCTGGCATTCTTCACGGTGTCCTTCAGGTCGTGCAATACTGCTGCCACTTGATCGTCTTCAAGGTACCTGAATCTCCCTTGCTTCCATTGTGGCTCATTGTCCTTTGTATTCCTGTGGTAACTCCAGAAATTCAACTGTTTGGCATCGTCCAGAGATAATCGAAGGCTTTCAGGCTTGGATGCGATCAACTCTTGCTGGTCTTTGATGCTCTTGATCTTCAGGAACCCGATGATCTTCCTGTCTCTTTCCATATCATCGGGAAACCGGGTGGTCAGGATGGCATACTTACCAACGCCTGTATTCTTCACCTTGAAAGGCTCTCCTGTAGCATAGATCGCTCCGGGGTTCCAGGTCCAATCATGGAAAAGCCGGCTTTCATTGCACGGGAAGGGATCAAGGGCACCCGTAAACCCGCGGTCTTGAAATCGACGGCAGGAACACGCTGGCTGGCTGCACCATTTCCCATTTCCGGGTTTCACGTTTCGAACAATGTTCGCAACATCACAATGCCCATTGAAGCCGACGTTGGCCCCTTCGTCACCATTGTTGTAAATGAGATTGCAAGCGATATTCTTCATCACGCGAACATCTGCTGCAACAACCCCTTCTTCCACTTCTGCGCCGCCGCCACCGCCTGCGCCACGCCCGCCACCTTCGCATCCAAGGCCATCAGGAAGCCCGCGATACGGGACTGCTCTTCGAGGGAGGGCAATGGCAGCGTGAGGCTGGAGAAGTTCTCATAGGTGATTTGCTTCCCATCACGGATGCCGACCACCGTATTGCTTAGCTCGGTGATGAAGTCATCCATCTTGAAGTAGGCCTTGAAGAACTGGTCGTTGATCGGCTCGTTCGGCTTCAGGACGATGTAAGCCGGGCTGCAGATGCCTTTGACCTCCGAGTATTCAATGCCGCCTTGGAATGACCTGAGGCTGATGACGAAGTCGCCCGGCTCAACCACCTTGTAGGTACTGATGCTCGCCTGGCTGGACTTGATGTCGATGCCGATGGTGTCCCTTGGCACCATTCCCCGCTCTTGCGTTGCCGCGAGGATGGGTAGATCGCTGTTGTGCTTTTTGTTCGAGTGGTTGCGGAAGAGCTCACCTGCACCACGTTCCTCCCACTCCGGAAACTCGCCGCCATCCTCCCGCTTGAACCGCAGCTCCTGGCTGAAGAGCTGTTGCACCACGCCCTTCTTGTACTGCTCCAGCAATTCCTGCTTGCGCTTCAGATGCTGGATCTTGCGGTCCACCGCGCCCAGGAAGGCTGCGATCTTCCGCTGTTCGGGGAGGGTGGGGAGCTTGATCTCCAGCGTCCGTAGCTGTGTGTTGTAGACATTGCTAATGCTCACACCCTGTGCCAGCGTTGCTATCGTTTCACGCAGCTTTTCCCTGATGTAATAAGCAACGTACTTGTGGCAGTACGTATCCGGTCGTAGAGGTTTAAGAACATTGATCGTCCTTCCGATCGCGACGCCTTTGAGTGTTAGCGCTGACGCGTTGCCGATATCCATCGGGTCCTCACCAGCAGAAGGGAGCAAGATCTCATCGCCGTCGCTGAACAACAGTTCAGACCTCTCCAGATTCGTGGAATTCACGACAGCATTAATCACCTCATCGTAGAGATGATATAGTTCCCCGTATCGAACACATGGAGTTTCAAACTCAGGGGATGCTTCATCCTGTTTGATATTCCGGCCAAGAGAGAACTTGAACAGGTCAGCGAACAGATGCTTCTTGTATGCCTCATTACCGCTCGCACCATCAATGTCCTTGAACCTGAGCACAGGAACCATTGCCTCCTTCTGTTCTAGCAGTTCCATGTTCAGAATGGTGCGACTATTCCCAGCTCCTTGCAATACCCCGCCAGTTCGGCATCCGTCGCCTTCATGCCCTGCTCCAAAGCGACGAGCTCCTTCGCCACGGCCTTCAGGTCCACAGCCTCTTCGGCTTCGAAGGTGTCCACGTAGCGCGGTATGTTCAGGTTGTAGCCATTGGCCTTCACCACGGCCAGCGTGGCCACGTGACTGTATTTCTCCTGCTCGCTACGCTCGCGGTAGGTGCTTACGATGCGGTCCACATCCTCCGGCCGCAACTTGTTCTGTGTCTTCACTTTCTCGTAGTTCCCTTCGGCACTGGCGTCGATGAAGAGGATGTTGTCCCTGTCCTTACGGCCCTTCTTCAGCACCACGATGCTGGTGGGGATGCCGGTGCCGTAGAAGATCTGGGCGGGCAGACCGATCACGGCATCCAGCACGTTGAGGTCGCGGATCAGGTATTCGCGGATGTGCGCCTCGGCCGCACCGCGGAAGAGCACGCCGTGGGGCAGCACGCAGGCCAGCGTTCCGCCTTCCTCCAACTGGTGCAGCATGTGCAGCAGGAAGGCGAAATCGGCCTTGGTCTTGGGCGCCAGTTTGCCGGGGGCGCTGAAACGGTCGTCCGTGCTCTTGGTGGGACCGGCCTTCCAGTGCGCACTGAAGGGCGGGTTGGCCACGATGGCCTCGAAGCGGTGTTCCAGGTGCTGCGGGCGCTCCAGCGTGTCCTCGTTGCGCACATCGAACTGCCGGTAGTGCACATCGTGCATGATCATGTTCATGCGGCACAGGTTGAAGGTGGTGGGGTTCATCTCCTGCCCGTAGATGGTGCCCACATCCAGCACTTCCCGCTTCACGCGCAGCAGCAGCGAGCCGCTACCGCAGGTGGGGTCGTACACGCTCTTCAACCGCTTCTTGCCGGTGGTAACAATGCGCGCCAGCACGGTGCTCACCTCTTGCGGGGTGTAGAACTCGCCGGCCTTCTTGCCCGCGCCGCTGGCGAACTGCGCAATGAGGTATTCGTAGGCATCGCCCAGCACATCGCGCTGGGAGTCGCCCAATTCGAAATCCACGGTGGCCAGCTTGCGCAGCACTTTCACCACCAGGTTGTTCTTGTCCTTCTCGCCCTTGCCGAGCTTGCTGCTGGTAAGGTCGAGGTCCTCGAAGAGGTTGGCGAAATCGTCCTCGCTCTCGTGCCCGCGCGTGCTGTCGCTGATGTGGTTGAGCACCTGCGTGAGCTTGTCCAGGATGAAGGGCGCATCCACGCCGTCCTCATCCTCGCCCTTCGGCACGATGTTCTTGAAAAGCTCTTCGGGCTCCAGGAAGTAGCCGAGGTGCTCCACGCTGAGGTCGCGCACCGCTTTGAGGTAAGCCGCTCGGTCCTCCTTTTTCACTCTTGCACTCTTTCCCTCTTGCACCAGCAATTCACCGTAGGTGATGCCGTCCGGGTGCAGGATCTCGTCGGCATAGAGCTCCATCTTCTCGCTGAGGTACTTGTAGAAGATGAAGCCGAGGATGTAGTCGCGGAAGTCGTCCGCGCTCATCTTGCCGCGCAGGGTGTTGGCGATGTCCCAGAGGGTGGCTTCGAGTTTCTGTTTGGCGGTCATGGTCGGGGCGTGAAAATACCGGAAGACACCGTATCCTCAACTGACGATAGAGCATGGTGGCCAATGCCCTTGGCCCAAGGTTATTGCACAACATCGTGCAGCCAAACCCCTTTGGAGGGCCGACCAGACACCAGCGCAGCACCAACTATGATCTGAACGGCCGCGATCAAGATCTACCGGCAACTATCATCCCTCGTCACATCCTCCAGCGCGCGCTTGCCGGTGCTGGCGGCGAGTTCCTGCATGGTCACCGTGGTGGTCAATCCGGCACGCTGCTCGAGGGTGATGTAGTGCTCCCGGCCAGGTTCGATCTCGATCTCGAGGTGCTCTTTCTTCTCCTTGTCGCCCTTGCCGTTGAAACGCACGTTGAAGCTGTGTTTCCCGGCTGACACCTGGTGCACGCTGTATTTCTTGTTGTTCAAGACACAGATGCGTTCGCCATCCATGAAGATGCTGTAACCATCAAGCGCACCGGCGAAGCCAGTGCGACGGATGAAGTAGACCGTGCCTTGCTCTGGAGCGGCCTCCTGCGCAACTGCTGAAGGAGGTGTAAGTGCCGCTATCAACGCGACCAGGAAGGTCCCGAGCAGAGGCATGTACATCCTCTTGGTAGGCAGGAGAATTGCGGTGGGTGTCATATCCCGAAGTTGGGATTTTCCCGCGAAACCTATGCACAACCCATGCACGCGAGATGGTTTGGCGATCGGCGACCAGTCGCAGGTTGGCTCACCGCACCTCCACCCCCTGCTTCCCCGCCATACTGAGCGTGGTATGCGGCACCAGGCGCAGACGCTCCTTCGGGATCAGCTGGCCCGTGGCGCGGCACACGCCGTAGGTGCCCGCACGGATCCGCGCCAGCGCGAACTGCAGTTCCTGGATGAACTTCTCCTCCCGCGCCACGATGCGCATGAGCTCCTCGCGCTCCAACGAGGGGGCACCATCCTCCATGGCATGCGGTGCGAAGTCGGTATCCGCCGTGTCGTTGGCGTTGCCCAGCACCAGGCTTTCGCGTGCAGCGGCGAGGTCCTCCTGGGCGCGGGTGAGCTTGGCGGTGATGATGCTGCCGAACTCGGCAAGTTCCGCGGCGGTGTACCGCGGGCTGGATGTGGTGGTCATGGCTCGTTGGTTGGTTCCTGTGATAGCCTAACGCGTGCCAGACCGTGCCACGCATGTTGGGTCCTGCTTTTCGCACCCGTTCGGGGAAGGCATTGCCCAACCACCGGGGATGATCACCACTGGAGCACCACAGCGATGCGTTCACCCGCAGACATGCCGTGCGGCTGCTGCTGGTGGGGGGTGTTCAACTTCCCTTCCGGGATCGAGGGCGATCGGGTGTAAAGCCCAAGCCGATCCATGGGGCCTCGGGAAGAGTGGTTTCCACAGATGACGCAGATGGCGCAGATGGGCCGCTGGCGACCATATGCTCGCAGCGCGGTGAGGCGCTATCGGTGCCATCTGCGTCATCTGCGGAAAGAGATCCCCGTGGTTGAGCCATCTGGGCTTCTGAATAGGACCCGATAGTCGTCTACCGGCAGCGCCATGCCGAGCCTATTGGGGTCGGTAGCACCGCCCATCCACCACTTCGATGTGGATGCCGTTGCTGGTGATGCCATACGCGAAACGGACATCCCAGATCACACCCGGCACGAGCACGGGCAGCGCGTGGTAGCGGATCCAGCCGCTCTCCATCTGCGGGAAGGGGAGTCCGCCAGCGGTGGCCGGTGGCCAGCCCGCACGGTCCACCACGATGTCGCTGCCCAGGTTCTGCGGGTAGGGGTAGGTGGTGGTGTCCAGGGTGGTGGTGGTGGCCACGTGGTAGAGGCTGAAGGTGTTCGCCACATCGGCGCTGTGCACCACGAAGGCCGACCAGCTGTTGGCCCCGTTCAACCCGATCTGGTCGTTCTGGTCCTGCAGGTCGCTCACGAACACGAAGGTGTCGCCGATGGTGGTGTTCACGAGCGTGGCCGCCAGGTAGCCGCCACTGGGCAACAGGGTGCTGCAATCCGGACCGTAGTAGCCGGGTGGGCAGCCGCCCACGCAGCTGCAGCTGGCGTTGTCCCAGCTCTCACCGGGGCCGCAGGGCACTACCTGCACCGTGTAATCCGATCCGCACCAGCCCGTTTCGCACACGCATGCGCACGCGGTGTTGGCGGTGCCATGGTCGCCGCAATCCCTTGCCGCTGGGGTGGTGCACGCGCAGGAGCAATGATCGTTGTCGTACTGTTCCCAGGCGGCGCAGGCGGGCACCTCGAGGTGCTCGCAATGGCACTTCAGGAAGTTGACCACCTCGCGTTCGCACGGACGGCAATCGCAATTGGGTGTGCAGCCGTGCAGCATGAACAGGAAGAGACCGAGAAGGGGGGAGAGCTTGCGGTGGTCCATGGCCGTGGGATCAGTGGAGCCGGTGGGAAGGAAGATCAAGTTAAGGGGATCGGTGGAACGGAGCTTGGCAGCGGCCGGTCCGGACCGCACCGGCATGGCCAGCTGGTCATACACGTTCGGGCGTCTCCTGGCCAACCACCGGTGCTGCGTTCCGCCGAATGGCCATGGAAGGTCGCCCGCATGATCCGTCTGCGCGTCAGTGATCCATCACACCCGGCTGCGCATGTGCACAGCCTGATGCCGATCTTGGCACCATGGCCACTTGGCGTACCTTCTTGCTTCTTCCGCTGCTGCACGAGCTGAACGCCACGGCCCAGTTCACGTGGACGCCCCTGGCACCGCTGCCCATGCCCACCGCCAACGCCGCGGTATGTGCGGCTGAGGTGAACGGCGTGCAGCAGGTGTACGTGTTCGGTGGCATCACCACCGGCCTGACCGCCGCGAACATCCACCAGCAGGCCTTCCGCTACGACGTGGCCGCGGACCAATGGTGGGCCCTGCCAACCCTGCCGGATACGCTGGGAAAGATCGCGGCGGCCGCGAGCGTCGTGGGCGATACCGCCTATGTGATCGGCGGCTACCACGTGTTCAATGGGCCGCCTTATGAATTGAGCAGCGACAAGGTGCACCGGCTGGACCTCACCACCAACACCTGGCTGCCCGATGGGGCCGCTGTTCCCGTAGCCATCGATGATCAGGTGCAGGCCGTTTGGCGCGACAGCCTGATCTACGTGATCACCGGCTGGAGCAACACCGCCAACGTGCCGAACGTGCAGGTGTACAATCCCTCGCACGACCAGTGGAGCGCCGCCACGCCCGTGCCGAACACCAACCAATACAAGGCCTTCGGCGCCAGCGGCATCATCATCGGCGATACCATCTACTACTTCGGCGGCGCGTCCATGGGCGGCAATTTCCCGGCGCAGGACCGCCTGCGCATCGGGCATATCGATCCGCTGGCACCCATGAACATCACCTGGCTGCCTGCGATAATGGGTGGCCTGGGTCCGCGCTACCGACCGGCCTGCCTGGTATTGGATGATGCACCGCTGTGGGTGGGCGGCTCGGCGGTGAGCTACAACTACGATGCGGTGGCCTACAACGGCAGTGGTGTGGTGGCACCAGCTGCGCTCATGCAGCGTTGGGACGGAACCGCGATGATGGCCGCCGGCAATACCCTGCCGCAAGTGATGGACCTGCGCGGTGCGGGCGAGCTGGGCAACGGGAGCTATGTGATCGCCGGTGGCATCGGCTCGGCGCAGACCGTGCTGGATAGCGTATGGCTGCTAACACTAAGCGATGTCGGGATGATCGAACACCGCGCTGTGGGGCTTGCGCTATGGCCCAACCCGGCAACGGATGCATGCACGATCCGTGTTCCGGGCAGCGGTGGTGGTTACATCCTGCGCGATGCGCTGGGCCGCTCACTCCTTAATGGTACTTTCCAAGGTGATCGGCTGCACCTGGATCTGCGTTCGCTGCCACGGGGCGCGCATGTGATCGAAGTGTTCACAGCACCCGGCGAAGCTCCCTTGCGAACGAGGGTCGTTCGGGAATAGGGCACAGGGCTTCCCGTTAATTTTGGAACAATGGCATCGGCCATCCAGCTACACGACCCCACTGTGCGCCGCCGCATGCGGCTCCGCGCCATGCGTTACCTGGTCACCTTCATCGCACCGTTCTGGGGCGTGGTGGGTCTGCTGGGCCGCGGCGCGTGGACCTGGGCCTTGCCCTTGCATGCCTTCGTGCTGGTGCCTTTGCTGGAGGTGCTGCTCCCGCACCCGGCAGACAACCTGAGCGAGGAGGAGGAGAATGCCGCGCTGGACGATCCGCTCTTCGATGCGCTGCTCTACGTGCTGGTACCGCTGCAATGGGGCATCCTCCTCCTCTTCCTGTTCCAGGTGAACGAGCCGGGCCTCAGCGGCTACGAGGTGGCCGGACGCATCGCGAGCATGGGCATCCTCTGCGGCATCTACGGGATCAACGTGGCGCACGAGCTGGGCCACCGCCCCAAGCGTTGGGAGCGCGACCTCGCGCGGGCCCTGCTGCTCACCAGCCTCTACATGCACTTCATCATCGAGCACAACCGTGGCCATCACCGCCGCGTGGCCACCCCCGATGATCCCGCCTCGGCACGCTACGGCGAATGGGTGTACGCCTTCTGGCTGCGCAGCATCGTCTTCAGCTTCATCAGCGCCTGGCGGATCGAGGCGGACCGCTTGCGCAAAGCGGGCCATGCACCTTACGGTCTGCGGAACGAGATGATCCATGCGCTGCTCTGGCAGGGAGCATTGCTGGTCGCGATCGGCTGGGGCTTCGGGCCCTTCGTGCTATCGGCCTTCCTGGTGGCGGCGCTCATCGGCATCCTGCTGCTGGAGACGGTGAACTACATCGAGCACTATGGCCTGCGCCGCATCCGTGGCGAGAACGGCCAGTACCAGCGCGTGCAGCATGTGCATTCGTGGAACAGCGATCACCACCTCGGTCGCTTCACCCTTTTCGAGCTCACCCGCCATAGCGACCACCATTGGAAGGCGAGCCGTCCCTACCAGGTATTGCGCAGCGTGGACCGCGCGCCGCAATTGCCCACAGGTTACCCGGGCACCATGCTGCTGAGCCTGCTGCCGCCGCTCTTCTTTGCGGTGATGCACCCGCGGATCCATGCGTTGGTGGCGGAGGAGCCAGCCTTGCGCGTGGCGGGGAGGGAGGGGAGTGTGACCGGGAATGCACGTTGATGAACGGGAATGACCAGCGCGCACTGAGGTGAGCGGCGAGGCGCTCGGTGGATTTTGATTTCCGCTTTCTTTGAACCCGGATTATGCAGTAGGGGGCGTAGCGAGGGCCGGAAACGCACGGCCACGGCCATTTTCGCGACGAAAGCGGGGCCATGCTCCCGGTGAGGAGCGAAAATGAGTGAAACGTGCTGTGGCAAAGCGTTTCCGGGTCGTAGTAGCCATCCTACTGCATATTCCGGGTTGATTGGACCTTCAACTTCGTACCATTCATCATGCGCTGCATTCATCCCTTACTCATCGGTCTCTTCGCATTCACGCAACACATGGCGCTGGCCCAGCCGACCTTCTCGATCTACGACGGCTCAACGGAGTCCTGCCAGGGCGTGATGCACGATACCGGTGGGCCGGACGCCGCCGGCTATGGGAATAACGAGGATATCACCTTCACCCTCTGTCCGGACCAGCCCGGAGCCACAATGCAGTTCAACTTCATCGTGTTCGACCTGGACCAGTCCGGGGCCGCAGGGACCGAGGACAACATGAGCGTCTACGACGGCGATGGCACCGATGCTCCGCTGCTCGGTACGTATACGGGAACGCAACTTCAGGGCCTGTTGATCAATGCCACCGTCTTTAATCCTTCCGGTTGCCTCACCCTGCGTTTCGTGAGCAATGATGCGGGTACAGGGGTCTTCGCCATCAGCTACCAATGCTACGTGGATTGTGATCCTCCCACTGCCTCCGCCACCATGAGCCTGTCTTCGCCCGCGCGGATCTGTGCCGGAGAGGAGGTCCAGTTCGATGCCAGTGCCAGTGAAGCAGCACCAGGACAGACGATCACCAACTATGAGTGGCACTTCGGCCCATTGGATGTGGTGACCACCACCGAGCCCACGGTGGCGCATGTGTTTAGTGCACCGGGCAGTTTTCCGGTCACGTTCATCGTTTCAGACGCCAACGGTTGCGCCAGCACCAACGCGGTGGACCTGCTCGTGCAGGTGAGCACAGTGCCACAACTCAACTTGACGACTTCGGACACGGTGGCCTGTGTGGGCAGCCCTTTCGAGTTGAATGCGGTCATTGATCCCATGCCCTGGTCAGAGGCTTCTGTGGACTATGGTCCGGGGATCTACATACCGGACGATATCGGTACGCCCTTCAGTTCGGTGATCGAACTTTCGGGCTTCGAACCGGGGGCCATCTTGGAGTCCACCGACGACCTCCACTCCATTTGTGTGGACATGGAGCATTCCTATATGGGTGATCTGTTACTGTTCGTCACCTGTCCGAATGGAAGCGAGGTGGTGCTACACCAGCAAGGAGGGAGTTACACTTTCCTGGGTTCACCGATCGATACGGACGAGATCGTTCCGGGCGAATGCTGGCATTATTGCTGGAGCCCGAACGCCACCAACGGGACCTGGGTTGATAATTCCGTAGCCGGGTGGAACACGACGCAAGTGGGTGGTGTTCCACCAGGGCTATCACTTATCCCTGGTACCTATGAAGCTGTCGGTACATGGGACATCCTGCTTGGCTGCCCGTTGAACGGCACTTGGCAATTCACGGCCATTGACCACTTGGTCGTGGACAACGGCTTCCTCTGTTCCTGGGAACTCCATTTCAACCCGGCGCTGGGCGGTGATGACTTCTCCTTCACCCCCGCATATGGCGCTGGCTGCGATTCCACCTACTGGAGCGGGGCGGACATCACCGGTTCCGATGTGGATTGCAACGGTGTAGTGATCACTCCCACCGCGCCCGGCGAGCAGGAGTACACCTTCACCGCCATCAACGATTTCGGTTGCTCGTTCGATTCGACCATTGTGATCACTGTGCTGCCCGCCACCGACCCCTATTGCATCACTCTGGGCGTGGGTGCTCCCGCACTGGAAGCGATCAGCGTTCGACCGATGCCCGTGCATGACATCCTCCAGGTCTCGCACCGCGAACCCATCACCGGCTACGAACTGCTGGACCTGCGTGGCCGCAAGTTGCTCGGGGGCGTGTCGCTGCTGCACAGGGAACCTTGCAGGTGGATGTGAGTGCGCTGCCTGCAGGCCTCTACCTCCTGCGTGTGGAAGGTCCTTCTGGTACGGTACCGGTGCGCGTGGTGAAGGAGTGATCCCATCGAACGCCACATACCAATCAGCCACCGCGCTTCTCCACAGCCTGCTTCAGCTCCTCAAGATTGGTGCGGATCCCCGCTTCCAACTGCCGTTGGAAGGTCGGCCGGAACAGCGTAGGGAAGAAGCCCTGCAGGCTTTCCTCCACCTGCACCAGCGTGCCGCCGTCGCGCGGCTCGAAGCGCCAGTTGTGGATCGCGCTGGCACCGATGGTCCGGCCCGTCCAGCCAAAGCGGGTCATGGCCTCGGCCGTATGGATCCGCGAGGTGAAGCGCAGGCCACCGGCCTTCCACCGGAATGTACTGCCCTCCTCCGCAGGCCCTTCGAGCTTCGCTGCGGTCACCGCCTGCTGCTAGCCCGGCCACGCATCGATGTTCGTCAGGACCTTCCACACCGTTTCCACCGGGGCGTTGATGTGTATGCTACCACGTGCGACCGCTGGGGCGCTTGCGTTCACGGGGATCTTCATGGGCTCAGGTTGTTGGAGCGAATTTCGGTCGCGGCCGGCGCCACTGGTGCATCGCAACTGGCTTTACCAGCTGACATACCAGGTGCTGGGCGATCAACCAGAGGTCTGTCTTCGCATTTACCGGCGGGCATTCACGCGTTCCGCTCTATTCCGAACGGGTGCTGATGATCGATCAGGCGACTTCTCCTCAGCTTCCCGTGCGGCTGATCTCCTCCAGTTGTGCCGTCATCCACGCACGGGCCTCCACCTCATCATCCGTCACCAGCACGCGTTGCAATTGCGGGAAGTACTTGAAGTACACATGCGTGAGCCGTTCGATCATCGACGAATGGATGACGATGGCCGAGGCCAGGATACGCCCCTGTCCGCGATCACCATCGCCATGGTCCTCACGCATCGTCTCCAATGAGAAGTCCGCATCCGCAGGGATCACCGTGAAGGTGGCGTAGCTGCGGGCGCCCATCAGGTGGCGCCGTGCGGTCTGCACCTCAGCCACGGACTCCGGGGTGAAGAGCACCCCCGCTTTGTAACGGATCTCCAGCAGGTCCGGCCGGGCGCATGTCAAGGTGGCGATGCGGGTGTCGGCCTCGTTGGGTACGATGGTCATGGGAGAGGGCTTGGCTCCGTTAAGATAGGTCAATGATGGACCGATCCTATGTTTCCGCGCCCTGGATGCGTTGCATGAGCTCATCTTCCGCGATGCTCCACGAGCGTCCGGGTCGCGACCCTTCCACCATGTAGTGGAACAGGCCGCGTTCGAAGCTCCACTTGCGCGCCAGGATCCGCCGCTGCGCCATCGGCCCCAGCTGTACGAACTGCCCGGGCCTGAACCGTGCCCGTTCCTCCATGGCCCGCACGATGTCCGCCTGGCTCACGTTCCAATGGATCTCCAGGCCCCGGTCCGGTGCCTTGGCGTGGATGGTATACACCCAGGCGAGCACGGCATGCGGGCCGCGCCATGCGATGGGCCAGGTGCCACCGGCCCAGGGCACCAGACCATGCACCGGGCAGGGGGTCTTCGGTATCGCCATTTTTCCCGTCATGCGCCGTGCCAGAAGGTAGGCAGGGAATGGGTCCATTGTATCCGTTGTGCGATCCCCACCACGTCACAAGCCCCGGATCACCGAGGGAGAGCTCGGTGCCGGGGCTTGTGGACGGGAACGACGCTGGACGTTACCGTGTGATGCGGTAGTTATTGTTTCACGAAGCGCTGGGTGCGCGTGACATGAGCTTCCTGCACGTGCAGGTAGTAGACTCCGGACGTGAGGTCCTGCACGTTCAGCGCATTCGTGCCCTTCCGAAGTGTCACGGTCCTCACCAGCCGGCCGTGCACGTCAAGGATGCGCGCAACGGTGGCCTGCTCACCTTCATAGGTGATGTATAGCTGCTCCCTGGTCGGATTGGGGTGGAGTGCAGGTGTGTTGGTGTCCGGTACGGAGATACCGACGGTCCCCGCTTGATCCACCCGGCAGATGAAGGGTTGGTAGGAGAGCGAGGTGGGGCCCTGTACGATCTCCACGCCGGGACCCGGATCAAGATCACACGGCCCGAATCCACGACCGCCGAACAGGATGGAGCCATCGGTCATGACCGCCGAACCGTTCGCGTCCGTCTGCGTATCCTCACCGGCACCATAGTGCAACGCGCCAAGGAAGGCACCGTCTGGATCGAAGGTCAACAGGCAGATGTCCCAGAACAGGTCCGCGTCGAACACGGCAACGCCGGCCGTCGGATCCAGGTCCACTTCACCGATGAAGGAACCCAGGCAGTGGATGTTGCCGAACACGTCCTCCATGATGTTGAACACCTGGTCCGTGTCCACGCCTCCGAATCGATGGCCCCAGGCGAGTTCGCCGCTCGCTGTCAGGCGCGCCATCCAACCGTCCGGTGCACTGCCGGTCACGGTCAATAGGTTCTCCGCAACACCAGGGTCCACGTCCATCGTACCGCGCACGGTGCCTGCGATCAACAGGTCACCGTTCGAGGCCAGCGTCATCGCATTGGCATATTGTGCGTCGGTGCCTTGCAGGCGATAGGAGTCCAGGTAGTTCCCGTCCGTGGTCATCCGCAGGATCATCACATCCGAATTGTTGTCGGTCGTGTTGTAGATGGCCTCTCCTGCTTCGGGGTCGAAGTCCAATGCCCCGCCCCAGTAACCCATCGCATAGAGGTCTCCGTTCGGATGGACGATGACCCGCGATAAGCTGATGTAGAAGAACTGCGAATGCCATTTGCGCACCCATTGGAACGTGCCGTTCGCGTCCAGCTTCAGCAGGTAGGTGTTGCTCTGGTTGCCTCCGGTCAGCGATACCGTGCCCGGCCCGGGGTCGAAGTCCACGGTGAAGCTGTAGTTGCCACAGATGTACACATCACCATCGGCGTCCGTGGTGATGCTGGATGCACCGTCCGAGCTGGTCCCACCGATGCTGTAGCCCCAGACCAGATCACGGTCCGCGTTCAGTTTCAAGAAGAAAGCGTCAAGACCGTCGGCGGAGGTCCGCAGCAGTTCCGCATCATCGGCAGGGTCAAGGTCCACCGTGCCGGAGAAGGACCCGCTGATGTAGATGTTGCCCTCCGTGTCGATGTGACAATGGCCGATGGATACACTATTCGTGGAGGAGAGCCGCAGGTCCCCGACATAGCCACCGTCAGCGTCGAGTTCGATCATGAACGCCGTGTAGGACGAGATGCCGCTTGTCGTATGGATGTTCTCGCCCTCACCGGGGTCATAGTCCAACGGACCATTGTGGCGACCGATGATGAAGGCATGTCCGTCCGGTAGCGCCACGATCCGGGTGGCTTCCGCACCGAAGCGCAGGAGCCACTCATTGCCGATCGGTTGCGCCGTTCCGGCGATGGTCGAGGTCACGAGCAGGGTGAGTAGGGTGTTCCGCATTGTCGTAGGGTTGGTTCGATGTCACATCGGTGCCGGTGCCGGGATGTGAACGGTGCTCCCGGGATCGACCGGTCACCAACGAACAAGCCCCGGCAAGAGCCAGGGCTTGCACCATCGTTCTTGCGGGTCCTATGCTTCCGCCATCTGCTCGTTGAACTTCACTCCGATGCGCAATTCGTTGCGCAGTACCAAGCGGCCGTTCTTCGGACGCAGGAAGTAGAGGCTGTCCACCTCGCTCACCGGTTCTGGCGCTGCGGTGATGGCCATGAAGCCGAGGTCCTTCGCCATGCTCAACACGGCCTTCCGGTTGATGGCGTCGAGCGAGTGCACCTCGTCCAGGAAGAAGGGCACGCGGCTCAGCGGTGTGTTCAGCTTCGGATCCTCCTTCAGCATGCTGCGCAGCACGAGCAGGTTGAAGAGCACCTTGATGGTGATCGCGGTGCCGTGGCTTTCCACCTGCAGGTTGTCGTAGCTGTGCGTGCGGCCGGCGCGCGTGCTCACCGTGAAGCGCAGGGTGAACAGGTCGCCGTAGTTCAATGTGATCCGCTCGCTCAGCTTGTTGCGGAAGCTCTGGTAGGCCGCATCCAGCTTCTTGCTGTCGTCGAAGAGACCCGTGTGGTCGGTCTCCGCCAGTTCCTTCAGCGCTCCCACCAGGTCGTTCTGGTCCATCACCTCCATCTTCAGGCTCTCGAGGTTCGAGACGCTCACGTTGGTGAAGCGGCGGTTCAGTCGGTCCGCGGCGATCTTGATGTCGTTGAGGCCATTGAGCACTTGGGCGAAGTTGGCGCGCAGCTGGTGCAAGTAGGTGTCCCAGTCCTTGCGCAGCGCCTCCTCGAAGGTGGGCAGGCCCTCGATCTGTTCGCGGATCAGGCGCACGGTCTCCACCTCGTTCGGACCGATGATGTCGCTCTTCAGCACCATCTCGATCTTGGAACGCAACTGGTCCATCTCGCGGCTCATGGTGCTGTGCTCCAGCGTGAGCTTGCGGTAGAGGTCGATCGCGTCCTCCGCATCGTTCGGTACGCTGATCAGCTCCTGCGCCGCGGCATCGGGGAAGGGCGGCGGTACGCACTGTTCCAGCAGGTGCAGCAGGCGGTTGAAGCGCTCATCCTCCTTGTTCAATGCGGTGCGTTGTTCAAAGAGCTTCACGCCGATCTCCTCCAGCTTGTCGCGCACCTCCTTGCGCTCGCGGTCGGCCTTCGTCTTCTCCTTGGTCACTTCGGCGAGCATCTTCGCGAAGCGCGCTTCATCCTGCTTCTCCACCTGCAGGCGTTCCCACCGGGCCAGCTTGCGCAGGTGTTCGTCCACCTCGGCCTGCGTGGTGGCACGCTCCTTGGCGATCACCTCGCGGTTCTCGATCGCCTCCATCAGCTGTGTCAGGCGCGTGTGTTCGGCCTTCAGGTCGGTGAGCGACTTCTTCAGTGCCTTCACGTCCACGAGCTCCTTCCATGCTTGGCTGTTGTCAGGCAGGGGGATGCGAATCAACGCATCGCTGTATGCATCATCGGCGATGCCCTCGGCGATGGCCTTCAACAGCTTGTCCACCTCCTTGCGCTTCTTCAGTTCGATGCCACCCTTCTCCACCGGCTGCTTCAGGATGTCGATGTTGAAGAGGCGGCTGAGGCCGCGCACCTGTTCATCGCTCAGCTTGTCGCGCAGCTCGGTGATCAGCGCCTTGTCGAAGTTGGCGATGGCCTTCTCCGTGTTCGCCACACGACCGGTCACCTCCGCGAGGTTGCGCGCGGTGCGCTGGCGGTCGGCTTCCTCGGCATTGCCCAGGCGACGGTCCAGCGCGGTGAGGCGCTCCTTGGCGTTGGCCAGGGCTTCACGCTCGAGGTTCTCCACGAACTCCTCCAGGCCCTTGCCCAGCTCGGCGATCCGTGCGAGGTCACCCTCCACACGGCCCTTGCTGCCCGCCAGTTCCGCGATCCGGTCGTCGAAGTCCTTCAGGATCTCCGCCGTGCTGATCTTCTCCTTCTCCAGCGCCTCCTGCTTGGCCACGATGGCCTCCTTCACGTGCTTGTTGTGGTCGTGGGCCTTGCGGCGCTTCTCCATGAGGTCGGCGTACACCGTGGCCAGTCGTCCCTCCAGGCCCATGCGCACGTCGCTCATGGCGATGTACTTCTCCAGGCGCTCCTTCTCGCTCTTCAATGTGTTCAGCTTCACGCGCCGGTCGCGGATCCGCTCGAACTCCTCCGTCATCAGGCGGTTCGCCTCCAACGCGGGACGGTTTGGCGGTATGCTCGCGAGCATGAGGAGGCTGCGCTTCATCTCGTGCTGGTCGATGCTGCGCAGGCTCAACAGGTTCTTCAGCACTTCCTTGAAGTGCGCGTAGCGGTCGGTCTCCGTGAGGTGCACCACGCCCAGCCCGTTGCTCTCGCCTTTCGTGGCGATGAGGATGGCATCACGGTGTGCCGATGCGTCCTTCAATTCGCGGTAGTTGCGTTCACCGAGTTTCGCCAGCACATCCTTGGGATCGGCCACGCGGTCCTCGTCCATGTAGTCGGCCACATCGTAACCGCCATCGTAGGTGAAGCGCACGGGATCACCACCGCTCGCACGGCCCTGGCCGCGCCAGCCGAGCACGTAGGTGCCCTTCGGGCCGTGGCACTCGAACAGCAGGTAGCTGTAATGGTCCGGGAAGTAGTACTCGCGCGTGGCCTCCGAGTCATGGTCGCCGAACACCATCTGGTTCCGGTTGTCCAGGTAGAGGAATTGCAGCGTGTTGATCAACGTGGTCTTTCCCGCGTTGTTCGGCCCCACGAGCTGCAGCGAATCGCTGAGCTCCACCTCGGCGTAATCGTAACTGCCGCTGCGGATGGCGATGAGTTTGGTCGGTCCTAGTTGCATGTGCTTCTTCGTTCTTCCGTCTTCCTACTTGTGCCTTTCTCCTTCAGCCTATCAATTCAACTCCGGGTCGATCGCCTTCTTCTCCGGTGGCGCGCCATCCAGTACGCCGCGCGTTTCGTTCTCGGCGGCCAGGCTGATCTCCTGGCACTTGTCGAACACGCGATGGAAGGGACGCAGGAAGCGGAAGGTGTCATCCGGGAAGTACTCCACCCAGCCGTAGTTCACCATGCGCTTCACCAACTTCCGCAGCGAGGCCTCGTCCTCGATCTCCACCGCGCGGAGATGGGCCTTGTAACGGTCGCTCTGCAGGTGCGGCAGACCAGCGATGCTGAAACGTTCGGTGAGCAGGTACTCCTCCACGGGCTTGCCCTCATTGGCGGTGGCCTCGATCAGGATGAAGCTGAACACGGCGATGCCCGCCAGCGAACTGGAGGGTGGCGTGTTCTCGGCCTCCTCCTTGTGCAGGTAGAAGAAGTCGCGCGGATGGCGGATCAGGTTCAGGCCCAGCGGCTCGAAGTACTCCTTGTACGCTTCGTAGTTCTCTGCCAGCGCACTATGTAGGCTGCCCTGTTCGTGGGTGATGTAGGAGCCCTGGCGCAGCTTGTCGAAGATCTCCTTCAGCTGCGGGAGGGCGGTCGTGGTCGTTTCCGTGGTCATGCGCGGGTGATCGAGATGGTCGTTGCTTCAAGCACGCCGTCGCGCGTGCGGTATTCTTTCTGTTTGCCGCCCTTGAACTGCACGTCCATGGTGGGGTCGAAGAGCAATTTGCTCAGGCCGAGCAGCATGTCGCTCGTGCCCTTCTCCGGGAAGCTGCCCGTGATCCAGGCGGTGAGGTCCTTCACCGGCAGTTCTTCACGCAAGGCCTCCGGCAGGCCGTTCAGCCAGAGCAGGCGCACGTAATCGGGCGGTGTGTCACCGTTCTCCTCCATGCTCAGCACAGGCGGTGGCGTGGGCGGATGGCTGATCACCTCGTTGATCACATGGCGCAGCACGCTATCCGTAGGCGGGCACTCGATGCCGGCGCGATCGGCCTGCACCATGTAGTTCACCACCCAATCATCCTGCTTCATCTGGCGCAGACGACCAAGGGCCAGCGTGGCACCGTGGGAGATGGCGCTGGCGCGTCGCAGCACATCGTACAGTGGCTGCAGTTCCTTGCGGCTCTCGTTCAGCGTGTGGATGGAACGGCGGCGCAGTGCCCGGATCTGCCGCTCGTTGCGCGCGATCATGCCCAGTTCCACATACACGCCCTGCTCGCGCGCGGCACGCAGGGCCAGATCGGTCTCGTCCAGCACGCTCACCAACAGGCCGTCCACACGGACGATCTCCACCAGCGGATGCACGTATTGGTCCATCAGGCCCACGATGCGCAGGTAGCGCTCACGTACGCTCACGCTCGTGCGGTCCGCCTTGTAGCGTGCCACCTCGGCCATCACGGCGCGGTGCGTCGCGTCCAGGTCGTCCTGCATGCGGCGCAGCGTGTGGTCCACCTCGTTGGTGGCCATGGCCACGCTCAGCGCATCGCCGGCTTCGATGCCGATCACGATCCGCTTGCGCGCGCTCTCCAACGCCGCGATGTAGCCCTGGATGATCTCCGGACTGGTGGGCACCGCGTCGTTGTACAGGTAGTTGATCAGCTGCATCAGGGGCTGCGCCATCACGTAATGGCTGCTGCCCTCCTCCAGCGGCACCAGGATCTGCAGCTCGATCAGGCGCTGCCAGGTGGTCTCCGGCTGTTCGGAAACGCTGTCGCTGAAGGTGCGGATGAGCTGGCGCACCTGCGCCTCGCTCACATCACCGGGTTTCACGGCGATGGCATGCAGCAGCGGCACGTGGCCTGAACAGAAGTCGAAGAAGCGTTTCGGGGTTACTTGCATGGGCTTCCTGCACACGCTTCACGGTACGGCAAAGCCGTTCCCGGCAGCGGGATGCGAGCGTGAAAGTAGCCGGGTGGGGGCGGAGGCCCCGGGGTGATTTATCGACAGGTGTTAGTAACCCGGGAGGCCAAACAACGAACCAGCCTGAGCCTTCGCTGACCGGAGCCTGCCGGAACGACCTTTCCGCTGATCAGTGGACAACAGGGATCGTCCGGTGCAGGTTATGCCCAAGCACATCCGTGAGCACCAGGACATAAGCGCCCGGCGTTAGGTCCATCACCGGTACCTGTAACCACCTGGAAGCGCTCAAGGAAGCGGTGTGCACCGTTCGACCCGATGTGTCCAACAAGCGAAGGAGTTTGAGGTCATGGCCTTGTGGTAGCTCGATGAACATCTGGTCGATGACCGGAAGGGGATAGATGCGAGGGGCGCTTTCCAGCTCTTCGAACAGGCCGGTCCCGACATCGTTCAATTCGGCGTCGGCATCGGCCACGCAGAACTCACGGTAGAAGGTGAGCCCGGTGAATGTGCGCGTGAACGGCCCAGTGCCCGAAGCGGACCCAAAGGCAGCTGGTATCCATTCATCCCCGTCGAAACGCGCCACCGCGCTGTTGGAACGCGTGAACCCGCTGAGCTCGTCCGCCGCATTCCATTGCAGGGTGACATCGATCGTCTCGCCACCCGGGACCTGATCGCCGACGATCCAGGTGCGGCCAACGATATCCGAAGTGATCAGGGAGCCGGTGGCCACCCCAGGAGAATCGTAGGTCGTGTGGACACCATGCCGCACCCGCACGGCGAACTGTTCCGGTTGCCCATTGGTCAGCGTGATGCTGAGCGGGGTATAGCTGTTCAGACCAACCGGGAAATGGAAGCTGCCCAAGCTACCGGACACGGGACGTCGCAAGGACCCGCTGCCGGAGGTGCGTACATGACTCGCTTCACTTCCCCCCACGACAACCCCTGCTGCGGTGCCGGTAAGGACAAGTTCATTGTCGCCGAGGTCCACGATGCCGTTCGTAAGGGTGAACGTCCCGCTCATGGTCTGTGTTCCGCCGAGGTTCAACGTTCCTGTGCCATTCATGTGCAATCCTTCAAGGGACCCTGTGCCATTGAGGAAGTGTTCATCGGACCCTTGGAAGGTGATGAGCGGAGTCACACTTCCATCGTTCTGCATGGTCAGTCCTTCCGCTGTTACACCGTTGGCGTTACCGAGGATCGACGCACCGGTTGGTATGTTCACCTCGCCGCTCAATACGGCGGTGTTCGCGAAGCGCAACGTGCCGGCGTTCACGTTCACCACCCCGCTCGACTCATTGGTGAAGGGAAGGGTCACGCTGAATTGCACGTCCCCGCTGTTCTTGTTGATGATGCCGTGGTTGACCGTGTTCTGCTTCCAGCTGTTGGTCGTGCTTTGCCAGTTGTTCAAGTTCACGACCCCCGTCGCGCCGTTGTTGAAGGATCCCACGGTTCCCAGTTGCGATAGATTGCCACCTTCCATGTTCCATGTGCCCGCGTTGTTGATGGTGCCACCGTTGTTGAGGTTTGGGGTGGTGGAGGGGGCGTTGAAGGTGGCGATCGCACCCACACCGACATTAAGCGTCGCGTTGTGATTGCCTCCGGTCCAGTCGAATCGCCCCCCGTTCGCTACGACCACCGCGGCCGTACCATTGATCGTGCCACCCGTGAAGGTCACCTGCTCCGCTTGGATGTCCTGTTCGACAAGGAGCGTCGAGAACGTCGCCACCGCGAGTGTGTCCAGCGCGTTCATGCTGCTTCCGGCCGCCATGGTGCATGTGCCACTTTGAAGCTGCAGATGTCCCAGGCCGGTGATGCTGCCATTCGCGGTGTTCGTGAAGTCACCATTGGGCCGTAGCGCCGTGCCCGTGCCACCAAAGGCGAATTCACCGGCATTGGTGCAGCTGCTGGAATTCCTCCAGGTGCCCAGCGGCACGTTGATGGTGCCGTTGTTGGTCCATGGCCGACCTGTTGTTGTGAAGGTGACGGCTCCGTTGTTCTTGTTGATGATGCCGTCGTTGATCGTCTCCAACGCCCAGGAGTTGGTGGGCGAGGCCCAGCCGTTCAACTCCACGATCCCCGTGCTCAGGTTGTGGAAGGTGCCGGGATCGAAGGTGGAGGAGAAGCCGCCATCCACCAAGGTCCAGGTTCCTCCATTGTTGATCGTGCCATTGTTCAGCAATGGGCTGGTGGAACTTGATGTGGCGGTGCTGCCTTCGTCGAGATCGAGCACCAGGTCCGCATTCAGCTGGCCACCTCCCGTCCACTGGAATGTACCGCCGCTCATGATGCGGATGTTCCCCGGCCCGGAGAATCCGTTCCCGGAATGGATCAAGGAGCCGAATACCTGGATGTCGTCACCCGTCCCGTCCGCCACCGTGAAGCCTCCGTTGGTATGATTCAGCGTACCACCGCTTTCCACCACCAGCTGGTCGGCGGTCAGGAAGGTGTTCGCTGTGATGGTGTGGCCGGCACGGATCGTGATCAGACCGTCGCCCGCTCCGGGGACCACCGCGATGGGTACGAAATCGTTCCCGTCGAAGACCTCCCAAGAGCTGAGTGCGTTCCACGTCCCGCTTCCGGCACTGCGGAGGTCGCCGACCGCTTGCGCATGGGTGTTGCGCGGGAGAACGACTGAGAACGCAAGGGCCAGGAGCGTTGCGATCGCGGGGTGGTGGTGCTTCATCATACGCACAAAGCTCCCGGTGCCAGTGATCATGCGCAATAGAACTTTAGTTTCGGAAATGACAAGCCCCGGCCATCGCTGACCGGGGCTTGCCCCATTCGCCATTGGGCTGGCTTACATCATGCCGCCCATGCCACCCATGTCGGGGCCATGGCTGTGCGGTGCTTCCTTCTCCTTCTCCTCGCTGATCACACACTCGGTGGTGAGCAGCATGCTCGCGATCGAAGCGGCGTTCTCCAGTGCCACACGGGTCACCTTGGTCGGGTCGATGACACCGGCGCCGAGCAGGTTCTCGTATTCCTCGGTGCGGGCGTTGAAGCCGAAGTCGGCCTTGCCGTCGCGCACCTTCTGAACAACGATGCTGCCTTCGAGGCCGGCGTTCGCCACGATCTGGCGCAGCGGCTCCTCGATCGCGCGACGTACGATGCCGACGCCCGTGGTTTCATCATTGTTGGCGCCTTCCATCTTGTCCAGTGCCTTCTGGGCACGGATGTAGGCCACTCCGCCGCCGGGCACGATGCCCTCTTCCACAGCGGCGCGGGTCGCGTGCAGGGCGTCGTCCACGCGGTCCTTCTTCTCCTTCATCTCCACTTCCGTGGCGGCACCGATGTAGAGCACGGCCACACCGCCGGCGAGCTTCGCCAGGCGTTCCTGCAGCTTCTCCTTGTCGTAGTCGCTGGTCGTGGTCTCGATCTGGGCCTTGATCTGCGCCACCCGTCCCGCGATGTCAGCCTTCTTGCCGGCACCGTTCACAATGGTCGTGTTGTCCTTGTCGATGCTGATCTTCTCGGCCTTGCCAAGCATGTTCAGGTCGGCGTTCTCCAGCTTGAAGCCACGCTCCTCGCTGATCACGGTGCCACCGGTGAGGATGGCGATGTCCTCCAGCATGGCCTTGCGGCGGTCGCCGAAGCCCGGTGCCTTCACCGCGGCCACTTTCAGGGCGCCACGGATCTTGTTCACCACCAGGGTGGCCAGCGCTTCACCGTCCACGTCCTCGCTGATGATCAGCAGGGGCTTGCCGGTCTGTGCCGTCTTCTCCAGCACCGGAAGGAGCTCCTTCATGGTGCTGATCTTCTTGTCGTAGATCAGGATGTAGGCGTTCTCGAGGTCGGCCTCCATCTTCTCCGCGTTGGTCACGAAGTAGGGGCTGAGGTAGCCACGGTCGAACTGCATGCCTTCCACCACCTCCACGGTGGTGTCGGTGCCCTTCGCCTCTTCCACGGTGATCACACCTTCCTTCTTCACCTTGGCCATGGCCTCGGCGATCAACGCGCCTATGAACTCATCGTTGTTCGCGCTGATGGTGGCCACCTGCTTGATCTTGGCGTTGTCGTCGCCCACGGACTTGCTCATCTTCTTGAGCTCGTCCACCACGCTGGTCACGGCCTTGTCGATGCCGCGCTTCAGGTCCATGGGGTTGGCACCGGCGGCCACGTTCTTCAGACCGGCGGTCACGATGGCCTGGGCGAGCACCGTGGCGGTCGTGGTGCCATCACCGGCGATGTCCGCCGTCTTGCTGGCCACTTCCTTCAGCATCTGGGCGCCCATGTTCTCCACGGCGTCCTTCAGCTCGATCTCCTTGGCCACGGTCACACCGTCCTTGGTCACCTGGGGGGCACCGAATTTCTTGTCGATGATGACGTTCCGGCCTTTCGGTCCGAGGGTCACCTTTACAGCGTTGGCGAGATGGTCCACGCCACGCTTCAGGCGGTCACGGGCGTCGATCTCGAATTGGATGTTCTTGGCTGCCATTTTCTTGGGGGGATGAGTTGGGGCGCGTCATGACGCGCCCGTACAGGGTTCTTAGTTGAGTACCGCGTAGATGTCGCTCTCGCGCATGATCAGGTAGTCCTTACCGTCGTAGCTCAGCTCGGTTCCGCTGTATTTGCCGTACAGGATCTCGTCACCGGCCTTCACGCTCAAGGGGGTCACCTTGCCGTCATCGGCCACACGGCCATTGCCCACCGCGATCACTTTGCCACGCTGGGGCTTCTCTTTCGCGGTATCAGGGATGTACAAACCACCCTTGGTGGTCTCTTCGGCGGCTGCGGCTTCCACGAGCACGCGGTCGGCCAGGGGTTTCACTTTGGTTGCCATGTGGTTCAATACGTTTCGTGTCCGCCCGCTTGTCAAGGCCTGTGCCAACGAAGGAAGGCTGTCACTAGGACAGCCTTCTTGTTGATATCTCAAGGATCGGCAGGTCGGGTGCCTGCCAAGCTGACAAACTACTGTCCGTCCGTGGCAGGAGCCTGCTCGGCAGGAACCTCCTCAACGGGTACGCCACCCTCCTCGGTCTGGGTGGCTTCCACGGTCGGGGTATCGAGTTCGTCCAGATCGCTGGTTCCCGAATGTTGGATACCGGCCGAGATCAGGCACAGCACCATCAGGGCGCCAGCCAGGGTCCAGGTGCCTTTCTCCAAAAAGTCGGCCGTGCGTTGCACGCCCCCGATCTGCTGGGCACCGGTGAATCCGGCCGCGAGGCCACCACCTTTGGGGTTCTGGGCCAATACGACCAGCGCGAGAAGGGCGGCTACGATGACGATGAGGATGGAGATGGCGACCATGACGGCTACTTGTTCAGTTGAGCTTCAAGCTCTTTTTGAAGGGCCGCAAAGTAAGCGCTTTTCTCCGGGTATTTCAACGCCAGCCGCTTGTAGGCCTCGATGGCCTTGGGCAGGTTCCCTTGCTTGGCATAGACCCGCGCCAGGGTCTCGGTCACCATGCCGGCCTTGTCATCCAAACTGCGCTTGGCGGCTTGTTGGGGAGTGAAGAAGGCCGCCTTCTGTGGGCTCGCCGGATTCTGTTCCTGGATGAACCTGTCGATCAAGGCCTTGGTATCCACTTCCCCCTTCTTCTCCAACACGGGCTGGATGGGTGCCAGGGGGGGCGGAGAAGAGGCCTTCGGCTTGGGTTCCGGCTGTCGCAGCCAGTCTTCAGCGGCTTCCGGTATGAAGTCCTGCTTGGGTGGTTGGACCGTAGGCTCGGGGCGGGGCGCTTCGGTGGAAGCGTCCAACCAGTCGGTGAAGGAGAGCCTGTCATGCCTGGTCACGAACCGGGCCGCACCTTTCGGTTGGATCGGTGCGATCGGGACCACCGGCTTGGGTGTGGGGAGGTCGACGGGCGGCGCCTTCACGGGCTCCTTACGGGCCTTCGGTGTGTCAACCTCCAGCCAACTGATGTCGTACGCATGCGACAGCGCCGACTCCATGATCTGTTGTTCCAGCGGATCCGCTTCCGGGGTTGATGGTGCTTCGCTTTGCGGCTCTTCCTCCGTGGACGGTGTCGCGTCGGTGTTCGTCTCTTCCACCGGCACTTCAACGACTTCGCTCGGTACAAGCTCACTATCGTGCGCTGTTCCTGCTAAAGGTTCCACGGACGTCATCTCGACCTCCGCCTCCACCATCGCCGGTTCGGGTCGTTCGAGGGCGATAGGCTGCGGATCCAGGATACCGATCTCGGGTGCGACGACCGGTGTCGGCTCTTGGATCACCGTGCTGGGTTCCGCGGCCGCTCTGGCGACTGTGGATACGGGTGCCACCTGTCGGGCCATCGGCTGATGGACCAGGTCGAAGAGCACCGTGCGCGAAGGGGTCCGGGCAGCAGCTGAGCGGAGGCTCTCATCGGAGGAGACCTCACCCACCCGTTGCGCCCCTGCCGCACGCAGCACCTGGGCCCCGGCGAACCACGGGAATTTCTCCGCCAACGCGCCCAACTCGGCCAGGTCGCCACGGTCCACCGCAGCGGCATCCCGCACCAGACGTGTCAGTCGTTCGCGTTCCATGGTCACCAATCTCCCAATGTCCGGTCGAAGATATCCTGGGCCAGCTGCTTGCCGATGTCCCGTGCCAGTTGCTCCTCCACAGCTGTAAGGTCCTGGCCGCTGTCATAGTCCGCGAACCGCGCCACGGTGAACTCCTTGTTCTTCTTCGGCTCCAAGGTGTTCACGTAAGTGATCCGCACGGTCATCGTCAACCGGTTGAGCGCGGCCGTTTCGTTCGCCTGGATGTTAACCGGCTGCACGTCGTACCCGATCAAGGCCCCGCTGTATTGCACGTCGCCCTCCTCCTGCTTCAGCTTCAAGGGCGTCTGGGCCAGCAACAGGTCACGTACGCTCTCGGTGAGCACCTGCGCGCTCAACGGGGTGGCCAGTGGCGCCCGGGCTTCGATCAATTCAACGCTCATCGTGCGTGCATCACCCACATCCCCACCGGTGAAGGAGTAGTTCACACGGCAGGCGCTCAGCAGGAGCAGGAGGACCATGGTAACGGACATTGAACGCCTGGCAGGTACTGCCAACCGCGCATTGCCAACTGTCGACTGCCTGCTGAACCTCCTCACGGTATGTCGTACTCCTTGATCTTCCGGTACAGGGTCCGCTCACTGATCCCCAGCTCGGCCGCCGCGTTCTTCCGCTTGTTGCGGTGCTTGGCCAGGGCCTTCTTGATCATCTCCTTCTCCTTCTCCTCCAGGCTCAGGCTCTCCTCCACCTCGGTGTGCTCCACGTCCTCATCCTCCACATGGCGGGGCGGCATGATGCTCACGGTCCCGGGGGCGGGCATTCCGGCGGGCATGTACAACGGCTCCTCCCGATATGCAGGTGGCATCGCTGGGGGCATCGGCTGCCCACCCGTTATCGCCTTCACCTGCTCCTTCAGCGCGTTCAGGTCGTTCTTCATGTCGAAGAGGAACTTGAAGATCAGTTCCCTTTCGTTGATGCCATCCACCGAAGCACCCACACCACCATTGCCGGTGGGTACGAGTGCCGTGCTCTGGTCGGGCAGGTATTGCCTCAGCGTCTTCGCATCCACTTCGCGTGTCTGTTCGATCACGCTCATCTGCTCCACGATGTTGCGCAATTGGCGCACGTTCCCGGGCCAGCGGTAGGCGATGAGCAATTGCAGCGCGTCATCCTTCAGCACCAGCGGTGGTGCCTTGTATTTGGTGGCGGCTTCCTGCGCGAAGAAGCGGAAGAGCAGGTGGATGTCCTCCTTGCGGTCCCGCAACGGCGGTACCTGGATGGGAACCGTGTTCAGTCGGTAGTACAGGTCCTCGCGGAAGGTGCCGCGCGTGACCGCCTGCATCATGTTCACGTTGGTCGCGGCCACCACACGCACATTGGTCTTCTGCGCCTTGCTGCTGCCCACCCGGATGAACTCGCCGGTCTCCAGCACGCGCAACAGGCGGACCTGGGTGGTCAGGGGCAGTTCGCCCACTTCGTCAAGGAAGATCGTCCCGCCATTGGCCACCTCGAAATAGCCCTTTCGAGCCTCATGCGCGCCGGTGAAGGAGCCTTTCTCATGACCGAAGAGCTCGCTGTCGATGGTGCCCTCCGGTATGGCGCCACAGTTCACCGCGATGTACGGCCCATGCTTGCGCGCGCTGTACGCATGGATGATCTGCGGCATGACCTCCTTGCCGCTTCCGCTCTCGCCCTGGATCAGCACGCTCAGGTCGGTGGGAGCCACCTGGGCGGCGATCTCGATCGCACGGTCCAATGCCGGCGAGGTGCCGATGATGCCGAAGCGCTGTTTGATGGGTTGAACGTTCATGCGGTCATCACTTCAGTGGTCACGATGGATCGGATGCTGCCTTTCAGGCTTCCGGGCGTGGCGCTCTCGATATGCGCCTTCACGAAGGTGCCCGGAACGAGTTCCATCCCCTCGTGAACGCGCGGCAGGATCACCACGCTGTTCTGCGAGTTACGACCGTACACATGGTCGACGCTGCGCTTGCTCACGCCTTCCACGAGCACTTCATGCACCTGGCCCACATAGCCCAGCATGCGCTCCGCGCTCGCGGCCTTCTGCGTTTCGATCACTTCCGCAAGGCGACGGCCCTTCACCACTTCCGGCACATCATCCGGGTATTTGCGCGCCGCCAGGGTCTTCGGCCGTTCGCTGTACTTGAACATGAAGGCCATGTCGTACTTCACCTCGCGGATCAGTTCCAAGGTGGCCTGGTGGTCCTCCTCGGTCTCGCCACAGAAGCCCGCGATGATGTCCGTGCTGATGGCGCAATCGGGCATGTGCCGGCGGATGCTCGCCATCCGCTCCATGTACCACGCACGGTCGTAGCCGCGGTTCATACGCGCTAGCACCTCGCTGCTGCCGCTCTGCACGGGCAGGTGGATGTACTTGCAGATGTTGTCGTACAGCGCCATCACCGCCAGCACCTTGTCGGTCATGTCCTTCGGGTGGCTCGTGCTGTAGCGGATCCGCAGTGTGGGACAGGCCAGTGCCACCATCTCCAGCAGGTCGGCGAAATCGGTGGGCGGCAGTTGTTGCGCAGGCTCGAGTGACAACTGCCCACTGCCAACTGCCGACTGCGTTCGGGCCTCGCGCGGGGACCACTTGTAACTATCCACGTTCTGCCCCAGCAGTGTCACTTCCTTGTAGCCGTCCCGCACCAGTTGCTCGCATTCGCGCACGATGCTCATTGCATCACGACTGCGCTCCCGGCCACGCGTGAACGGCACCACACAGAAGGCGCACATGTTGTCGCAACCGCGCATGATCGTCACGAAGGCGGTGACGCCGTTCGTGTCCAGGCGCACCGGTTCGATCTCGCCATAGGTCTCCTCCCGGCTTAGCAGCACGTTCACCGCCTTCTGTCCGGTACCGACCTTTTCCAATAGTTCAGGGAGTGTGCGGTAGGCGTCGGGGCCCACCACCAGGTCCACCACCTTCTTCTTCTCCAGCAGGTCCTCGCGCATCCGTTCGGCCATGCAGCCGAGCACGCCCACCTTCAAGCCCTTGTTGCGGGCCTTCAGGTTGTTCATCTCGTTGATCCGCTGCATCACGGTGTACTCGGCCTTTTCCCGGATGCTGCATGTGTTCAGCAGCACCAGGTCGGCCTCCTCGGCACTTTTCACCGGGGTGTAGCCATCCTTGGCCAGGATGCTCGCCACGACCTCACTGTCGCTCACGTTCATCTGACAGCCGTAGCTCTCGATGTAGACCTTCTTCTGCACGCCTTCGGGATGGGGCGCAAAGGTACCCGATCCCAGTGGAAGCTGACAAGGTGGCAGGGTGTCGATGGTCGCCTGCTCGGACAGGCGGTCCACTCACAGGTCGGTCCTCCGAAATGATCAGCGCCCCGGCAGGTACTCCAGGCTCACACTATTGATGCAATAGCGCAGGCCGGTCGGCTTCGGCCCATCCTCGAACACATGGCCGAGGTGCGCCCCACAGCGTCCACAGGTGGTCTCGGTACGCACCATCCCGAAGGTCCGGTCCTCGTGGTATACGATCGCGTCCTTTCGTTCCGGCTGGAAGAAGCTCGGCCAGCCACAGCTGCTCGCGAACTTGCTGTCCGCCTGGAAGAGCACGTTGCCGCACACCGCGCAGGCGTAGGTGCCGATGCCCTCGAAGTCCCAGTACTTGCCGGTGAAGGCCCGCTCCGTTCCCTTTTCGAAGGCGATGTGGTAGAGGTCATCGGGCAGGATCCGCTTCCATTCGCTCAAGGGTACCTCCAGCTTGGCGGTGTCCGTGTGGGAGTAATAAGGATTGGCGCTGTGGTCGTATTGGCTCATGGTGTCTGATGGCGTCGGGGTCGTGGCGGGCTTGGTGCTCTGTCCGGTGCTGTCGCCGCAGCCTGCCAGGAACAGCGCAGTGAACAGGATGGGGTGATGGATGCGTCGCATGGCTCGAGGTGCTGATCGGACCCGGTATCCCACAAAGTTGGGGCCGGGATCGACCATTCGTTCCTGTGGAAAAATTCCTTCCCCTTTAGGGGAAGTAAGAAGGAGTGCCTGATCCGGTCGGGCGATCGTCCGTCGGAACACTTTCTTTGCCGCCCGTCCACCGGGACCGTTGTTCCGGTGACGATCGAGACGACAATGGCGAAGAAGAGCGGCGACCTGGTCATCGTGGAGTCCCCCGCGAAGGCGAAGACCATCGAGAAATACCTGGGAGAAGGCTACACCGTGCTGAGCAGCTACGGCCATGTGCGCGACCTGCCCGAACGCGACCTCAGCGTGGATGTGGACAATGGCTTCGAGCCCACCTACATCATCCCCGACGACAAGAAGGACCGCCTCAAACAACTACAGAAGGAAGCGGACAAGGCGGCCATCGTCTGGCTCGCGACCGATGAAGACCGCGAGGGAGAGGCCATCAGCTGGCATTTGAAGGAAGCGCTGAATCTGCCTGACGACAAGGTGAAGCGCATCACCTTCAACGAGATCACCAAGAAGGCGATCCTCGAAGCCATCGAGAACCCGCGGACCATCGACGTCCATCTGGTGGATGCCCAGCAGGCCCGTCGCGTACTCGACCGGCTCGTGGGCTATGAACTGAGCCCGATCCTCTGGCGCAAGGTGAAACCGAGCCTCAGTGCGGGCCGTGTGCAGAGTGTCGCCGTGCGCCTGATCGTGGAACGCGAGCGCGAGATCCTCGACTTCAACAGCACCAGTGCCTTCCGTGTCACTGCACTGTTCCACACTGCGGGCAGGAACCTGGTGAAGGCTGAGCTGCCCACCCGCTTCGCCACGGAGGCCGAGGCCATGGACTTCCTGAAGAGCTGTGTGGGCGCGGGATTCACTGTGAACGCAGTGGAGAAGAAACCCGGGAAGCGTTCACCCGCGGCCCCCTTCACCACCTCCACCTTGCAACAGGAGGCGAGCCGGAAGCTTGGCTTCGGTGTGGACCGGACCATGCGGATCGCGCAGGGGCTCTACGAACAGGGAGCCATCACTTACATGCGTACCGACTCGGTGAACCTGAGCGAACAGGCCATCGCCGCAGCCGCCGCACAGATCAGCGAACAGTACGGCGAACGCTACAGCAAGCCACGTCGCTTCCAGAGCAAGAGCAAGGGCGCGCAGGAGGCGCACGAGGCCATCCGACCAACGGACATGCTGGTGCGCAACGCCGGCGCCGATCGTGATGCCGAGCGGCTCTACGACCTCATCTGGAAGCGCACGCTCGCCAGCCAGATGGCCGAGGCCGAACTGGAGAAGACCATCGTGGACATCGGCATCAGCACGCGCCCGGGTGAAGCCCTGAAGGCCCAGGGCGAAGTGATCCTCTTCGATGGCTTCCTCAAGGTCTACCTCGAAGGGCGCGACGATGAAGAAGGCGAGGAGAACGAGGGCCTCCTGCCCGAAATGAAGCAGGGCGATGCGCTCGCCTTGCAGGAGATGACCGCCACCCAACGCTTCGAGCGTCCTGCCCCGCGGTACACCGAAGCCAGCCTCGTGAAGAAGCTGGAGGAACTCGGCATAGGCCGTCCCTCCACCTACGCACCGACGATCAGCACCGTCCAGCGCCGTGGATACGTTGTGAAGGAGAACCGCGACGGTACCCCACGGCCTTACCGCATCCTCACGCTGGCGAACGACGCCGTCGCGGAGAACACCGCCACGGAGACCGCAGGCGCTGAGAAGCAGAAGCTCTTCCCCACGGACATCGGCATGGTGGTGAACGACTTCCTTGTGGAACACTTCCCCAGCATCGTGGACCTCAACTTCACAGCGAAAGTGGAGGAGGAGTTCGATGTGATCGCCGAAGGGAAGGAGAACTGGCGCGAGATGCTCGCCCGCTTCTACAAGCCCTTCCACGCCACGATCGGCACCGTGCAGGAGACCGCCGAGCGCGCCACCGGCTCCCGCGAGCTGGGCACCGACCCGGTGAGCGGCAAGCCCATCATCGCACGCATCGGCCGCTTCGGCCCCATGATCCAGATCGGCACCGCCGAGGACGAGGAGAAGCCGCGCTTCGCCAGCTTGCGCAAGGACCAGAGCATCCAGACGATCAGCCTGCAGGAGGCCCTCGACCTGTTCAAGCTGCCGCGCACCCTCGGTGAACGCGATGGCGAGATCGTCTCCGTTGGTATCGGTCGCTTCGGACCCTATGTGCGGCTTGGCAGCACCTACGCGAGCCTTACCCCGGAGGATGATCCCCTGGAGATCGATCTGCGCCGTGCGGTGGAATTGATCGACCTGAAGAAGGCCGCCAACGCCACCCGCGACCTCGGTGAGCACAAGGGCGAGATGATCGTGCAGGGCCGAGGTCGATTCGGACCCTTCGTGAAGTACGGCAAGACCTACGCGAACATCCCGAAGGGCGAGGAACCCTCCACCGTCACCTTCGAACGTGCGGTGGAATTGATCGAGGCCAAGCTCGCTGGCGCACGCCAGAACATCCTGAAGGAGTTCGACGGTTCCGAGATCCAGGTGCTCAGCGGCCGCTACGGGCCCTACATCACCGATGGTTCCAAGAACGCCAACGTCCCGAAGGAGAAGGCGCCGGAGGAGGTGACCCTTGAGGAGGCCGTCGCCCTGCTGGCAGCTGCACCGGAGCGGAAGGGTGGCCGGAAAGGTCGCGCCGCGAAAAAAGGTGCGCCGGCCAAAGCCGCCAAGAAAGCCGCCCCCAAAAAAGCAGCGAAGAAGGCGGCCAAGAAGGCGACCAAGAAGGCCCCCAAGGCCTGATGGTCCCCCGGTGAGCACCCGGAACATCGACCCACCGGGTCGACCTGGCCAACGTCATCATCCCCAGGGTGGACATTGGTCATCCCTGTTGCCCGCCGTTGCCAACACGCCTGTGTGGGCATCGGCCTTTGGGATCTTGCGGATCCGCCTTGGGCACCTCGGACCTTAGCGCGGTATCGTTCGGCACACCGAATGGTCCCTTCGCGCATGGATATCAGCATCTACTTCAAGCCCAGCGAACGTTTCGGACAGTCCCGCCCCGAATGGCCGGCCAATTCCATCGGCGACAGCGTGGTCAGCCATACCGCCAAGGGTTTCCCGAGCCTGGAGGGCATGCAGATCGCCCTCTTCGGTGTGCTCGATGATCCGGGTCACGCCCGCCCTCGCGGGGTGGTGCACGCGCCCGATGCGGTGCGCGATGAGCTCTACCGGCTCTTCATGCCCAACGGCAACATCACCATGGTGGATCTGGGCGACATCCATCCCGGGGCCAGCGCGGCCGATACCCAGCATGCCGTGGCCGAGACCATCGCCGAGCTGATCCGCATGAACATCGTACCGGTCATGATCGGGGGAGGACAGGGGCACACCTTTTCGCAATACCTGGCCTACGAGAAGCTCGAGCGCACCGCCAACCTCGTGTGTGTGGATGCCCGCTTCGACCTGGGCGAACCCGGTCAGGGGCTGGCCGAGAGCAGCTACCTCAGCCACATCGTGCTGCGCCAGCCGAACTACCTCTTCAACTATAGCAACCTCGGCTTCCAGACCTACCTGGTGGACCAGCCCGGGATCGAGCTGATGGACCGCCTGTTCTTTGATGCCCATCGCCTCGGTGAGCTGCGCGCCACCATGGCCGATGCCGAACCCGTGATGCGGAACGGCGACACCTTGAGCGTGGACATGACCAGTGTTAGGAGGAGCGATGCCCCGGGCACCAGCCGGCCCGGCCCGAACGGCTTCCATGGGGAGGAGGTCTGCCAGCTCATGCGCTACGCTGGCATCAGCGAGAAGATCACCTCCGTGGGGATCTATGAGATGGATCCCACCATGGACCAGGACAGCACCACCGCCCAGCTCGTGGCCCAGATGGTCTGGTGTTTCCTGGACGGCTTCCGAAGCCGCACCAACGACCTGCCCTGGCTGGACCGCAAGCGTTTCACCCGGTTCCGCATCCCGATCCGGGGGCACGAGCAGGAACTGGTCTTCTACAAGAGCACGGTCAGTGACCGGTGGTGGATGGACATCCCGTACAAGGCCGAGCAGGAGGCCCGTTTCGAACGGCACCACCTGGTACCGTGCTCCTATTCGGACTACCGGATGGCCTGCCGGGAGGAGGTCCCGGACCGCTGGTGGCGCACCTTCCAGAAGCTCGCCTGACCTCGCGAACAGCGCCTTGATCGCCTTGGGAACCCCATTCCATGGTCACGATCCGGTATTTGGTCGGATCGGAATGTTGTTATATTGGCGCCGGTTCTGAAGAAGGACCCACGGGACATGTCGTCCCGTTCGGCGGAAAAGAACGAAACGCGAATGAGGGGGATACTTACCGCAACGGTCGGTCTGTGCATTGCTGGCGCTTCGGTCGCCCAGCAGGATCCACAACTGAGCCAGTACATGTTCGACAGATTGTCGATCAATCCGGCCGTGGCCGGTACCTCGGGTCAACTGTGTGCCACCGGCTTCTTCCGACAGCAGTGGTCAGGGTTCGACGGGGCGCCCAAGACCGGCCTGTTCAACGCCCAGATGCCGATCAACAAGATCAGCAGCGGGGTGGGCCTGAGCGCCTACTTCGACAAGCTGGGTCAGATGAACAGCAACTTCGTCCGCCTCAGCTACAGCTTCCACCGGAAGATCGGCCCGGGCACCTTCGGGGTGGGCTTGAGCGCCGGCCTGCTGGCCCATTCCCTGGGCAACAACTGGATCGCCCGGGACAATCCTGCTGATGACGCGGCCATTCCGCTTTCCGGGCAGAGCGACTCGAAGTTCGATCTGGGCGCCGGCCTCTACTATACCAGCCCCACCTTCTGGATCGGCCTCAGCAGTACCCACCTCACCGAACCCGAGCTCAAGGATGTGAGCATCACCGGTGTGCGGCACTACTTCGTGCAGGCCGGATACGATTGGGCCATCGGCGGGGACAAGAAATACGTGCTCCAGCCCAGCACCCTGATCAAGAGTGATGGCACCTCCACCCAAGTGGACCTGAACGCCACCTTCCTCTATAATAACCAGGTCTGGCTGGGCGTTACGTACCGGACGGAGGACGCCATCGCGCCCATGATCGGCTACCAGTTGCATGCCGATAAGGACAAGCGGAGCATGGTGAAGATCGGCTACAGCTATGACGTGACCACGTCCCAGTTGAAGAACTACAGCAGCGGTTCGCATGAGATCATGTTGAACTACTGCATCCTCCTCGAGAAGAAGCCGAACCTGCAGATCTACAAGAACGTCCGTTTCCTCTAACAGACCGAAACCCAGTAACCCAACCTGCCGTATACAGCCTTGTCTTCAGCATGTTCGCTTACCCGGACAACAGTGGACAGGGACCCCTGCAAGGAACCTCGGAACGGCAAAAAAGGAAGAACATGGAACGTCCCATAGTGTATCTGTGCGCTGCGGCCCTGCTGGCGGGTTGCGGTGGTGGTGGCCAGGGGCAGCTGATCGGCGCCCAAGGCCGGCCGGGCTGGTATGATGTGGATCCCTACGGGATGAACTACATCGGCATGGGTTCCTTCGTGATGGGACCCAGCGACCAGGACGTGCCCTACGCCTCGGTGAGCAAGAGCAAGACGGTGTCCGTCCAGGCCTTCTACATGGACCAGACGGAGATCACCAACAACGAGTATCGACAGTTCGTGTTCTACGTGCGTGACTCCATCGCCAAGCGGATCCTGGGCGATGAGGACATCGGCGAACACGTGCTCACGGAGGACGAGTACGGAGAGGAGATCGATCCGCCGGTGATCAACTGGCGCGAACGCATCGATTGGTATGGCGATGAGGAGCGCGAAGCCCTGGCCGATATGTTCCTCTCTGAAAGCGAGCAGTTCTACCGCCGCAAGGAGATCGACACGCGGAAGCTGATGTTCGAGTACTACTGGATCGACCTGAAAGAGGCGGCCCGGAAGGCGAACAACGCGCGCGACCTCGACCTGAGCTACACCAACGTGAAGGGGCAGAACAACGCCATCCGTGGTCATAGCGACCGGAGCAAATTCATCATCAAGGAGATCATCAACGTGTACCCCGATACCCTCGTGTGGGTGCACGACTTCACCTACTCCTTCAACGAGCCGATGACCGAGAACTATTTCTGGCATCCGGCTTATGACGAGTATCCCGTGGTGGGTGTGACCTGGCAGCAGGCCAACGCCTTCAACGTGTGGCGCACCCAGCTCATGAACTCATGGCTCAGCCAGAACGGCGATGCCTTCGTGAACCGGTTCCGCCTGCCCACCGAGGCCGAATGGGAGTACGCCTCCCGCGGTGGCCTGGATGGCGCGCCGTACCCTTGGGGCGGTCCTTACGTCCGGAACCGTCAGGGCTGCTTCCTGGGCAACTTCAAGCCGCTGCACGGCAACTACGTGGATGACGGTGGTTTTCACACCGTGCCCGTGGATAGCTACACCCCGAACGACTACGGCCTTTACCAGATGGCCGGCAACGTGGCCGAGTGGACCAGCACCGCGTTCGATGAGAGCGTGTACGACTTCGACCATGACCTCAACCCCGAGTACAGCTACGATGCGCTCATGAACGACCCCCCTTCGCTCAAGCGGAAGGTGATCCGTGGTGGTTCATGGAAGGACATCGGGTATTACATGCAGACCGGCACCCGCAGCTACGAGTACCAGGACACCACCAAGGCCTATATCGGCTTCCGTTCGGTGATGACCTTCCTCGGTCGCGGCAAGGCCGTCAACGCCGAAGACCTCTAGGCCATCGGCATGAACCGGAAATAGGGTCGTTACGGAACCTGACGACCGCATTCAATAAGCAAGGACCAGAAGCAGAACCTTTCAGAACCTTTAAACGCAAGGACGACAGATGAAACCCGGCAGCAAGAAGTGGAAGAACTTCATGGCCAAACTGTACGGTATCGGTGCAGCGGTCGTGATCGTGGGTGCTCTTTTCAAGATCCAGCACTGGCCGCTTGCCAGCTTTTTCCTGATCCTCGGTCTTAGTACCGAGGCCATCATCTTCTTCTTCTCGGCCTTCGAACCGCCGCACGAGGATCCCGATTGGAGCCTGGTGTACCCGGAGCTCGCCACCGGCGAGCGCCATGAGGGTGAGGATTTCAAGAAGGAGGACCAACGCTCGATCACGGAACAGCTCGATGACATGCTCGAGAGCGCCAAGATCGAACCGGAGCTCATTGCGAGCCTGGGTGATGGCATGCGCTCCCTGAGCGATCAGGCCAAACAGATGGGTGAGATCACCGGTGCGGCCGCCGCCACCAGCGAATACGCCACCAGCCTGAAGGACGCCAGCGCCAAGGTGAGCAACCTGAGCGACAGCTACGAGAAGGCCAGCGAAAGCCTCGTGGGTCTGACCAACAACGTGGATGCCGGCCGCAACGCAGGTGAGAGCCTGCAGAAGATGAGCCAGAACCTCTCTGCGCTCAACGAGATGTACGAGATGCAGCTCCGTGGCAGCCGCGAGAAGCTGGAAGCCGCCAACCAGATGTTCGAGGGCATGAGCGATATGCTCACCAACCTCCGCAACTCGGTGGACGATACCAAACGCTACAAGGAGAACATCGCCGAACTCAGTGATAACCTGGCCAAACTGAACACCGTCTACGGCAACATGCTCGCCGCCATGACCGTGCGCAGCTGAGCAAGGGCGTCACTTTGATCTGGAACCGAATAGACCTGTTGGACACAGATGGCAAGTGGTAAACAGACGCCTCGACAGGCGATGATCAACATGATGTACTTGGTACTGACGGCGCTATTGGCGCTGAACGTATCCAAGGAGATCCTGGACAGCTTCGTGACGGTGAACAACGGCCTGGAGAACACCAAGCTGTCGCTCAACGACAAGATGAACGCCCAGTACAAGAGCTTCGAGAGCCTGGCCAGTGAGAACCAGGCCAAGTACGGGGCCGCGTGGAACAATGCCCAGAAGATCCAGGCCTCTGGTCGGGAACTGGTGGCCTACATCGACACCATCAAGGCCCGCGCGATCATCACCGCCGAAGGCTGGCCCAAGGACAGCGTGGTGCTCGGCGATGGTCGTATCGTGGACCTGATGAAGGTGTCCAAGAAGGACAGCCATGATGAGCTGACGAACATGCTCGTGGGCAGTGAGCCGGGCAAACCCATCGAGACGCCTTACTCCGCGTTCGAACTGAAGCAGAAGCTCGAGGCCTTCCGGGACCTGGTGAAGAACAGCCGGAAGGACGATGCGGACCTCGCAGCGGCCATGGACCGTGTCTTCGACTTCAGCGAACGGAAAGATGCATCCGGTACGGTGAACAACTGGGAGAGCATCAACTTCTACCACGTTCCATTGGCGGCCGGCATCACAATCCTGAGCAAGTTGCAGGCCGATGTGCGCAACGCGGAAGGTGAAGTGGTGAAGCGCATGATGGACGCGGTGGAGGGCAAGAGCTTCAAGTTCAACAAGCTCACCACCATCGTGAAGCCCCTGAGCAGCTACGTGACCGTTGGAAGCAAGTACCAGGCGGAGATCTTCCTGGGTGCCTATGACGATCAGAACGCACCGGAGGTATATATCGCCGGTCCCGGTGCCACCGTGGATACGGTCGCGAAGAAGATCAATGGCGAGGCCATCAAACTGCCGATGAACGGGGCCAAGGCCATGCTCGAACGGGTGGCCGGCGGTGCTGGTCTGCAGACCGTGCGCGGGATCATCAAGTTCAAACCGGTCGGTGGTGAAGAGACCACGGAGGTGTTCGAGACCACCTACGAGGTGGCCCAACCGAACCTGGTCGTGAGCCCCACCAAGATGAACGTGTTCTACCGCGGGGTGGACAACCCGGTGAGCATCAGCGTGAGCGGCTACAGCGACAAGGACATCCGTCCGAGCATGACCAATGGCAGCCTGAGCAAGGGTGGCGATGGTTGGATCGTGAAGCCGGGACGTGAGTCCGAAGCCACCATCAGCGCCACCGTGACCAACCCGGACGGTACGAACAAGACGATGACCGGCATGAAGTTCCGCGTGAAGAACGTGCCGAACCCACGGCCCTACTTCGCCGGCAAGTCGGTGGACGATGAGACCATCAAGAAGCCGGAACTCACGGCCGCGGCCGGGGTGATCGCGAAGATGATCGACTTCGAGTTCGACCTGAAGTTCGATATCGTGGAGTACAAGGTCTCGATGACCATCGGAGGTAACGTGATCGAGAAGATCGTGAAAGGCGCGGCTGTGAGCAGCGACGTGAAGGAGATGTTCCAACGGGCCAAGTCAGGCCAGAAGGTCTACATCGAGAGCATCAAGGCACGCGGACCCGACGGCACCACACGAAGCCTGGGCTCGCTCGCGTTCAAAGTGGTGTGATAACAACAACGGACCATGATGAGGACCTGCAAGAACATACTGACCGCCGCCGCCTTCGCGGTCGCGGCGAGCTGTTCCACGACGCAAGTGGTGGCACAGACCGTGCTCGATGGTGCCTACATCAAGGAGCACACGAAGACCAAGCGCGTGGTGCCTTACACGCACATCCGCGAGGCGGACGTGCTCTGGGCCCGCCGGGTGTGGCGCACGATCGACCTGCGCGAGAAGATGAACCACCCGCTCTATTATCCGGAGCAGGCCATCAACGACCGCAAGAGCCTCTTCGATGTGATCCGCCATGGATTGCTGGTTGATGGTTCCATCACCGCCTACGACGTGGGCCCCACGGCCGAGGATGATGAGTTCCGCAAGCCCCTGCTGGCCACGGACCTGAAGGACATCTTCACCCGTTTGGACACCCAGTACACCGAGGACCTGGACACCGGGGAACTGGTGCCCGTGGTGCAGGAGATCACCGTTGAGAGCGGCGACATCAAGATGTACCGCCTGAAGGAGGATTGGATCTTCGACAAGCAGCGCAGCACCATGGACATTCGCATCATCGGTATCGCACCGATGAAGGAGGCCAAGGGCGAGGACGGAGAAGTGCGCGGTTACACCCCGCTCTTCTGGCTCTACTACCCGGAGTGCCGCTATGTGTTCGCCAACTGGGAGGCCTTCAACCGGGAGAACGATGCGGAACGCCGCAGCTTCGAGGACATCTTCTGGAAGCGGCAGTTCAGTAGCTACATCACCAAATGGAGCAACGTGTACGACCGGAACATCAACGAGTACAAGACCGGTCTGGACGCGCTGCTCGAAGGCGAGGAGATCAAGCAGGCGCTGTTCGAGTTCGAGCACGACCTCTGGAACTTCTGACCTCGACGTAACGACCTTCGCGAAGCCTCCGGAACACCGGGGGCTTCCGCTTTTCAAGGGTCCCGTACTTTTGCGCGCCTTTTCGACCCGCTACCGACCATGATCACCGTTCAAGGCCTCACCCTGCATTTCGGTCAACGGCCGATGTTCGATGACTTCAACTTCTTCATCGGCAGCGATGACCGCATCGGCCTCGTGGGGCGCAACGGTGCCGGAAAGAGCACCCTGCTGAAGACACTCGCCGGCGTGCAGCCCTTCGACAAGGGCACCATCGGCAAGCCGAAGGAATTGAAGGTGGGCTACCTGCCGCAGGAGATGGCGCACAACCTGGAGCTCACGCCCTGGCAGGTGGCCGAGAAGGCCTTTGAGGAAGCCTTGCAGCTGCAGTCACGCCTGGCGGTCGTCGAAAAGGCACTGGAGACCGTGACCTCGGACGAGGAGGCCATCGAACTGGCCACGGAACTCGCCACGGCGCACGAGCGGCTCAATGCCATCGGTGCGGGCGACCACGACATGCAGGTGGAGAAGATGCTGAAGGGCATCGGCTTCGTGGGCGATGACATGCACCGGCTGATGAGCGAGCTGAGCGGCGGCTGGCGCATGCGTGCCGAGCTGGCGCGGATCCTCCTCATGCGCCCGGACCTGCTGCTGCTGGACGAACCGACGAACCACCTCGATCTGCCCGCCATCCAATGGCTGGAGGATCTGCTGAAGACCTATCCTGCTGCGCTGGTCCTGATCTCACATGACAAGACCTTCCTCGACCGCCTCACCCTGCGTACCCTCGAAGTGAGCGGTGGCAAGTTGATCGACCGCAAGGTGCCCTGGAGCCAGTACGTGGAGCTGCGCAAGGTGGAACGTGAGCAGCAGGCCGCTGCCGCCAAGGACCAGCAGCGCTACATCAAGGAGACCGAAGCGCTGATCAACAAGTTCCGCGCGAAGGCGAGCAAGGCGGCCTTCGCACAGAGCTTGATCACCAAGCTGGAGAAGCTGGACCGGATCGAGGTGGAGGACGAGGACCTGCGCAAGATGCTCGTGAAGTTCCCGCCTGCACCGCAGAGCGGCAAGATCGTGGCCGAGGTGAAGCATGTGAGCAAGGCCTATCCGGACAAGAACGATCCCGCGAAGCAGAAGCGGATCTTCCACAACGCCGAGCTCACCATCGCCAAGGGGGAGCACCTCGCGCTCGTGGGTGCAAACGGCACGGGCAAGTCGACGCTCGTGCGCATGATCATGGGCGAGGAACCCTTCGAGGGGGAGATCAAGCTCGGGCACAACGTGATCGTGGGCTACTACGCACAGGACATGCCGGAGCGGATGAACCCGCAGGGCACGGTGATGGAGACCGCGGAATACGCGGCGAGCGAGGAGAACCGGATCCGCGTGCGCGCCATGCTCGGTGCCTTCATGTTCAGCGGTGATGACGTGGACAAGAAGGTGAAGGTGCTCAGCGGTGGTGAACGCGCGCGCCTCGCCCTGTGCTGCATGTTGTTGAAGCCGCTGAACTTCCTGATCCTTGACGAACCCACGCACCACCTGGACATCCAGAGCAAGGACGTGCTGAAGGAAGCGCTCAAGGCCTATGACGGCACCTTCCTGCTGGTGAGCCACGACCGGGACTTCCTCACGGGGCTCACCTCGCGCATCCTGGAGCTCGATGAGCACCGCATCCGCGATCAGCACCTGGACATCCTCGAACTGATCGAGAAGCGCAAGGCCCTGCAGACTGCGGATATCGGCAAGTCCAGCGCGGTGCAAGCCAAGGCTCCGAAAGTGGAAAAACCGTCGGACCAACGCGACAAACGCGACCGGGACAAGGAGCGTCGCAAGGCACAGAACGCGGTGGAGCGCCTAGAGAAGCAACTGGCCGACCTCGAGAAGGAGGAGAAGGAACTGCAGGCCGAGGTGATGAAGGGAGGCATGCCTGCCGATTCCCTGCAGCAGGGCTATGAACGGCTTGGCGATCTCGCACAGCGGATCGCCAAGGTGATGGAGGAGTGGGAGAACGCTTCCACCGAGTTGCAGGCATTGGCGGAGGAGGCTTGATCATGTAAGTCGTTACCCGCGCTGCCTGGGTGCATTGAACGTTCGGAGGTGCATGTCGCACTTCCCACGAACACCGCACCGTCATGGCCACAGCGAGCCTGCCTCCCCGGCAGAAGATGATCAACATGATGTACCTCGTGCTCACGGCGATCCTCGCCCTGAACGTGAGCAAGGAAGTGCTCGATGCATTCGCCGTGATGGATGGCGAACTGGTGCGGAGCGAACGGGCGCATGAACAACGTTCGGCCGTGGAATATGCCGTGTTCGCCGATGCCGCGGAACGCTTCCCGGAGAAGTTCAAGGAACCCCATGCACGTGCGCTGGCGGTGAAGGCACAGGCCGATTCCCTGGTGGAACGGATCGAGCGTATCAAGGTGAAGGCCATCGCCGAAGCGGATGGAGCCTCCCTCGCTGCGTTGCGTGGAAAGGATGCGACGGGAAGGGACACCTTGCGCGCGCTGCTCGCGCTCGAGAACAAGGACGACCGGGAGACGCTGACGCGCATGCTGGTAGGCAGTGAACCTGCAGCGCCCATCACCAACGATGGCAGTGCGTACGATCTGAAGGTGCGCATGGCTGCCTTCCGCGAGAGCCTGAAGACCCTGGTGAAAGGCAGGGATGATGGGGAGCTCACCGCAGCGCTCGACGTGCTCTTCGACTTCAGCGACCGGCGCGATGCATCCGGTGTGCTGAACAACTGGGAATCCATCAACTTCTACGACGTCCCGCTGGCGGCCGGTGTGGCCACGTTGAGCAAGTTGCAGGTGGATATCCGCAGTTCGGAGAACGACGTGGTGAAGTGGCTGTATCGCCAGGTGGATCGCAAGGAACACCGGTTCAGCACCTTGACCACCGCGGTCATCCCCCAGAGCAACCTGGTGATGTTGGGTGACTCCTTCCGCGCCGATGTCTTCCTGGCCGCCTACGATCCGAAGAACCGCCCGACGGTGACCATTGACGGGGGATCGACGCTACCGCTCGGTGTCGATGGCAAGGCCAAGTTGCAGGTGCGGGGTGATCGGGTGGGTGAGCAGGTGGTGAACGGAACGATCACGTTCGAAGGTCCCGATGGTCCTGAGAAGTTCCCTTACTCCACGACCTACCAGGTGATGGCCCCCTTGTTGGTCGCATCGCCCACGAAGATGAACGTGCTCTACCGTGGGGTGGAAAACCCGATCGACCTGTCAGTGCCGGGCGTACCGATGGAGCGGGTGCAGGCCACCATCAGCACGGGGCGGATCGTCCGATCGGGGAACACATGGATCGCATCGGGCATGACCGGGACTTCGGCCGAGGTGAGCGTTGTGGTGACCATGGCGGATGGTGGGGCCCGACGGATCGGACCGGTGCGCTTCCGGGTGAAGGATCTCCCACCGCCAACGGCCATCATCTCCGGGATCGAACCGGGAGTGACCAGGGTGCCGAAGAACAAGTTCTGCGCCGCACCTGGGTTGCTGGCCAAGTCCTTGGGGTCGGAGTTCGGGGATCAATGGCAGGTGAAGTCGTTCGAATTCACCCTTGTGCGGAACGGGCAGGCCCCGATCATCAAGTACTGCAACTCGAACGCCTTCAACGAGGACATCAGGGCCGTCCTGTGCAAGCTGAAGAGCGGGGACATGATCTACGTGGAGGGCATCAAGGCCGTGCTGGCCAATGGGCAGGCGCCGCCCAGGAACCTCTCACCCATTGCGATCAAAGTCCAATGAGAAGGCAGTAGTTCGAAAAAGATCCCTATCTTTGCCGCCCATTGCGGGGTGGAGCAGATGGTAGCTCGTCGGGCTCATATCCGCCGTACGGCGGACGCAGGTTCGAGTCCGCGAATGGAAAAATTGACATACTGCGGGGTGGAGCAGATGGTAGCTCGTCGGGCTCATAACCCGAAGGCCGCAGGTTCGAGTCCTGCCCCCGCTACCAAGAAGGGCCCCGGCGATTCCGTCGGGGCCCTTCGTTTTTATGGCATGTCTCATTGGGTGTACGGCCTCTATTCGGTCGCTCACGACAAACTCTATGTCGGCGAGAGTGCAGATCCTGTTGATCGTTTCCGTTCCCACAATGAGTTGGCCACGAAAGGCTGGACCGTAGCCTACAGGCCCTGGGTGGTCCTCTACTTGGAGGAATGCGATGATCGGATCGTTGCCCGGAGAAGGGAGAAACAGCTCAAGTCAGGTGCAGGAAGGGAGTACCTGAGGACATTGATCCCACAGGTGATGGGATCCTTGATGTTGAACAGTGATGTTTGGACGGCATGTGTTCACGTTCCAGCTCATAACGAGGGATGAAACACAAGGCGGGATACGTCAACATCATCGGGGAACCCAACACGGGCAAGAGCACCCTGCTCAACGCCCTGCTGGGTGAGGACCTCGTGATCGTGAACCCGAAGGCGCAGACCACGCGGCACCGCATACTCGGCCTGCTCAACGGCGAGGACCACCAGATCGTCCTCAGCGACACGCCCGGGGTCCTGGATCCGCAGTACCGCATGCAGGAACGGATGATGGACGCGGTGGATGAGGCCTTGATCGACGCGGACATCCTCATCGTTATGGTGGAGCTGGGCCAGCGCCCCGAACGTTCCGAACACCTGCTGAAGCGGGCACATCGCTTCAAAGGCCCCATGGTGTTGCTCGTGAACAAGGTGGATGCCGGTGATGAGGACTCGGTGCTGCTTGCGCTCGAGACCTGGCAGAAGGAGTTCCCCGAGGCCAAGGTGGTACCGATCTCGGCCCTCCATGGCTTGAACGTGGATGAGCTACGCCACTACCTGGTGGAACGTCTGCCCGAACATCCTGCGTATTTCCCGAAGGATGAGCTGAGCGACCGGAACATGCGCTTCTTCATCAGCGAGATCATCCGCGAGAAGATCCTCACCATCTACAAGCAGGAGATCCCCTACAGTACGCAGGTGGTGGTGAACAGCTATGAGGATGGGCCGGACCTGGTGCGCATACAGGCCGATGTGATCGTGATGCGCGAGAGCCAGAAGGGGATCGTCATCGGCAAGGGCGGGGACGCACTCCGCCGGCTGGGCACCTATGCGCGCATCGCCATCAGCAAGTACATCGATCGCAAGGTGTTCCTGGACCTGAAGGTGAAGGTGGACCCTGACTGGAGGGAGAACGAAGCGAAACTGAAGAAGTACGGCTACTGAACAAACGCATCCGCCAAGGCTTCGGCGGTTTGAAATGGGAAACATCGTCGCCATCGTAGGACGCCCGAACGTGGGCAAGAGCACCTTGTTCAATCGCCTGATCGAACGGCGCGAAGCCATCACCGATGATGTCGCGGGCACCACGCGGGACCGGCATTACGGCAAGGCCGAGTGGAACGGCATCGTGTTCAGCGTGGTGGATACGGGCGGGTACATCAGCGGCAGCGACGACGTCTTCGAGGAGGAGATCCGCAAGCAGGTGAACCTGGCGGTGGAGGAATCCGATTCGATCCTCTTCCTGGTCGATGTGCATCATGGGCTCACGGGCATGGATGAGGCCATCGCCTCGCTGTTGCGACGTGCGAAGAAGCCGGTCTTCCTGGTGGCCAACAAGGTGGACGACCATTCGCGGCAATACGACTCAGCCGAATTCTACAGCCTCGGTCTGGGGGAGGTCTACAACATCGCCGCCCAGAGCGGTGCCGGCACGGGCGAACTGCTGGATGCGCTCGTGGCCAGCTTCACCAAACCCAGTGAAGAGGAGATGGCGGAGATCCCGAAGTTCGCCATCGTCGGGAAGCCGAACGTAGGCAAGTCCTCCTTCGTGAACGCCCTGCTCGGCCGCCAGCAGAACATCGTCACGCCGATCGCGGGCACCACGCGTGACCCGATCAACACGCGCTGGAACGTCTTCGGTTTCGATGTGATGCTACTGGATACGGCGGGCATCCGCAAGCGGCAGAAGGTGGACGAGGACATCGAGTTCTACAGCGTCATCCGGTCCATCCGGTCGATCGAGGACAGCGACGTCTGTTTCCTGATGATCGATGCCAAGGATGGTATCCAGCAGCAGGACCTGCACATCCTCTCCATCATCCAGAAGAACGGCAAGGGCCTTGTGGTGCTGGTGAACAAATGGGATCTGATCGAGAAGGAGACGAACACCATGAAGGCCTACGAGGCGGAGGTCAAGTCCCGGATGGAACCATTCACGGACGTGCCGGTCGTGTTCATCTCGGTGCTCGAGAAACAGCGCATCCTGAAGGCCATGGAGGTGGGCATGAAGGTGTACGAGGACCGCAGCCGCAAGATCCCCACCCGCAAGCTCAACGACGCCCTTCTGCCACTTATCGAACGGCAGCCCCCGCCGATGTACAAATCGAAGCAGGTAAGCATTAAATTCATCAACCAGCTTCCGACCGTCGTACCCACGTTCGTCTTCTATTGCAATCTCCCGCAGTACATCAAGCCGGCCTACGAGCGCTTCCTCGAGAACCGCTTGCGCGAACTGTACAGTTTCTCGGGCGTGCCCATCAGGCTCTTCTTCCGGAACAAATAGGGCCGCTCCTGGTCGTGCTCCTGGCGCTATGGTCCGGCGGTGCCACACACGCGCAACCTCAAGAACGGAAGGCCACACCGCACGAGTGGCGCGCAGGTGATGTGTGGGATCCGGCCTGGCGCGTGGGAACGGGAGCCAGCAGCATCCTGGAGGACGAGCTGGTGATCCATCTGCGCAACCTGCAGACACGTTTCCTCTCGCTCTTCTTCCATCGCAGAAAGGTGATCCACTTCGCTACCCGCGAGGATATTGCCCGCTTCGGAAGGTTCACCTTGCCCGAGAGCCTTGATCCGCTCTATGATGCCCGTGACCGCGCCTATGGGTCGGACCTGATGGCTGCGCGGCCCCTGTGGTTCAATGTGCGCGTGGATGACTTCGCGGCGCGTGTGATCAGGCCGGACGGGACCTGGAGCACGGTGGACCTGACCAGGAACACCAGGCTCGACCAGGTGCGGACCTTCCGTACTGCGGAACCTGCGTGGACCGAGATCTACGATCTGCAGGGGATCTTTCCCGGCGATGTGGTGGAGATCACCTGGAGCTACATGGTGCCCTACGACGTGAACGCGGCGCAGACCCAGGGGTGGCGTGGCTTCGCCTGGCCGGACAACTGGACGCGCACCACGAGCTGGCGCATCCTCTTCCATCATGCGCTCCCGATCCGGCACCAGACCATCCGGCTGGACCATGACAAGCGGCACGGCATCGTGGTGGGTGGGACGAGCTTCTACGACATCACGGAGGATCGGAACAAGCGGTCCATCCGCTGGGAACACCACGACCTGCCCGGCTGCCTGGACGAGGTGAACGCGCATCCCGCAGCGGACCTGCCTTTCGCTTCCATCACCTTTGAACCGGACGACCAACGTTATTGGGCGCTGGACCGGCTTTCCGGTGTTCCCTATCGACAACCCTACTGGTTGTACGTGTTGCGCATGCGTGAGCAGCGCGCCTTGTGGTGGCGACGGGTGGCGCATAAGAATGTGCCGGACAAGCAGAACCTGCTCTTCAGCGCGTTCATTGATAGCACGTTATCCGCGATACCGGCCAGGGAACGGATCCGCCGCGTGGTGACCATGCATAACCGGATCGCGGCGGAGTTCACCTACAGCAACGACAGCCTATGGTATGAGGACAAGGATCAGGGTCTGGCGCGGTTCGGTGATCAGGTGACGGACGGTACGATCCGCGAGATGGCCCGCTATGACCTCTACGCCAAGTTGCTCCATGCGATCCAGGAGAACCACGCCACCGCGTATGTCATGGACCGCAGGGTGGGCGAGCTTGATGAGCGTTGGCTGACCCCCCTGTGGGAGAGCGATCTGCTCTTCGGAGTGGATGCCGCGGGCGGTGTGCTGTGGATGTATCCAAAGCGCGGACCGGTGGGGCTGTGGGCCGGTGAGTTGCCCTTTTACTGGGAGGGAACGCCGGTGCTGGTGATGAACGACATGATCCGCATCGCTGATGCCCCACCGCCGCCCATGTTCGTTGAGCTCCCGGTGGGAATGAAGGGTGGTTCCCAACGCGTCATTGAAACAACGATCGATAGCGCCGACGCATCGGTCGGATCCACGGGCATCCAGCGTGTCCTCCTCAGTGGTCAGTTCAGCACGCTTGGGCGCGGCAGCTATCAAGCGCTCCAGATCGATCGGACCGTGCATCCGAACCATTCGGCACCATCGGTCCCGGGGTTGGCGGTGATACCGTGGAAGATCGTTTCGTCGAGCCAGGTGGCCCCTTTCCGCGTGCAGGCGGAACGCGGCTTTGAGGGGGTGAAGGTGATGGAGGAGGAGAAGGATGGGACCTTCACCCTCGATGCGCGCGCATGGGTGCACCATGCCGTTCCCGCACCGTTCGATCCCTCCACCCGTGTCCTTCCGTTCTACTGGGACCATGAGCAGGATGATCGGATGATGGTGGATATCCATTTCACCAGACCCATGCAACTGGTAGGCGATGCCCCGGAACATTGGGTGTCCTCGTCGCAGGCGAGCATCAGTCAACGGTTCACCCTGGTGGATCCCCACCACCTGCGATTCGAGAGCCGATTGTTGGTGAGTGGTGAACGGGAGGATGTCACCTTCGCTGCGGACGTGGCGGCGATCCTTCGCGTTGCTGCCGGTGAGGCTTCCGCGGTCCGTTTGAGGCCGGTCTCCGGAACACCTTAAGCCAGCATCATCGAAGGATCGCGCACCTTGGTCGATAGAGCAGAGTTGGGATCCGAAAGCTGACTAGCTTCGGTCAACAATTCCAAGACCATGGGCATCGATCGCACATCATTGGCCGTATCATTCATCACCTTATCCCTGGCAACGACCGCACAAGTGGATGTGGCCCCCCTGCCTTCCGCGGTGTGGTGCGCAGGCACCTCGTTCGATGTTCCATTCACCGCCACGGGCACCTTCGATCCCGGCAATTCGTTCATCGTGGAACTTTCCGATGCCAGCGGTGTCTTCGCACCAGGCATGCCGATCGGTTCCCTGGCAAGTGACGTCTCCGGCACCGTGACATGCTCGAGCTGGGGTGCGGCCGCTCCGGGTACTGGTTACCTCGTTCGTGTGCGGAGCACGAGCCCGGCCTTCACCTCGGCAGCAAGTCCTTCGAGCTTGACGCTTGCTGCACCGAATGCGGGTATGGACGGGTTCGTGACGCTCTGTGCGACTGGCCCGGCTTTCGCGCTCATCACCGCACTTGGTGGTTCGCCACAAACTGGCGGCACTTGGAGCGACCTGAACGCCACCGGAGCACTTGTCAGCGGCGTGTTGCAGCTTGGCATGCTAACTGGCGGCACCTACATATTCACCTACACGATGAATGAGGCGGGTTGTACCGATGTGGCAACGGTGACGGTGGTGTTGAATGCTGCACCGAATGCTGGCACGAACGCGTTGATCGCGGTCTGTTCCACCGACCCGCCCTTCAACTTGTACCAGGAGTTGGGTGGGACACCAACACCAGGGGGTACATGGCAAGCCCCCCCGGCTGTTGCAATGAGCGGTGTCTTCGACCCGGCGGTCGATCCGCCAGGACTCTATACGTATACCGTGGTTGGTGATCCCCCGTGCATGAGCACGACTTCCACGTTGATGATCACTGTGACGCAGGCTCCGAATGCGGGTATTAATGGGTCGGCCACCTATTGCCCGACCGACGCGCCATTCACACTGATCGGTCAGCTTGGCGTTAGCCCTTCTCCCGGAGGCACATGGACCTTCAACGGTGTGGCGCATGGTGCTGCGTTCTTTCCCGGTACGGATGTTCCCGGTGAGTACGTGTACACGCTTCCCGGTGTTTCTCCTTGCGGCAATGCGACTTCTTCCGTGATGGTCTCGCTCAACACGTGCGCGATATCCGCCCCGGTGAACATGGGCATCCAGAGTGTTGCTGAGTAGCTCAGATCCGATCCAGGGCCTGAATTAGGTCCGCGATGAGCAGATCCGGATCCTCCAGGCCGATGTAGAGGCGTACCATCGTGAAGGGCAGATCCGTATAGTATCCGCTCGGTCCCTTCAGGGCGCAGACCGGCCATTGCAGGCTTTCGTATCCACCCCAGCTCACGGCGATCAGGAAGCGCTTCAGGCCATCGCAGAAATGTTCCACGGCGGCTTCATCGGGTGCGTCCAGTTCGATGGTCATCAGGCCCGCTACCCGCTTCATCTGCTGTTTCGCGAGTTCGTGCTGTGGGTGCGAGGCGAGTCCCGGCCAGTACACGCGCTTGATGCGTGGATGTCCTTCAAGGAAGGTGGCCACCTCGGCAGCACTGTCCGCGCTCCGGTTCAGGCGTAGTTCCAGCGTACGCAGCCCGCGCATCAGCAGCCAGGCATCGTGCGGCGAAGGCACCGCGCCCAAGGTCATGAATTCCTTGCTCATCACCTGTCGCATATGTGCGTTGCTTCCGGCGAGCACCCCGGCCACCACATCGCTGTGACCGTTCAGGTACTTCGTTGCACTGTGGGCCACCAGGTCGATGCCGAGGTCGATCGGATTCTGGAAGAGCGGACTGTTGAAACTGTTGTCGCAGAGCGTGATGATGCCGTGCTCCTTCGCGATGCCGGCCACGACGCGTAGGTCTTGTAGTTCGAAGGTGAGCGAGTTCGGGCTTTCGGTGATGAAGAAGGTGGTGTTCGGTTTGATCGCACGCCGGTAGTCCTCCGGGTCGGTGCCCGCGACGAAGGTGTGCGCCACATCGAACCTTTCCAGCAGCTCGACCAGGAGCTTCTTCGTCCAACTGTATGGCTTGTTCACACATACGATGTGGTCGCCGGCCTTTACGAAGCTCATGACCGCTGCCGCGATCGCTGCGCTGCCACTGCTGAATACAAGCGCATCCTCCGCATGCTCGAGCGCTGCGATCTTCTTCCGAAGCATCGCCACCGTGGGGTTGAAGCCACGCGTATACAGTGGTCGCTCCATTTCCTGCTGAACGACCGCACGCATGGCCGCCACGGACGGGTAGCTGAAGTTGCCGCTCTGTGCGATGGGCGGCACCACGGCATGATAGCCGAGTTCGCGCTCTTCGCCGATATGGTTCAGGATGTTGGAAAGGTCTTCGTTCATGGCAGGCGTTGGAAGAAGACGAAACCGTTCTTACGACCGATCTCGTGGAGGGTCGGGATGGCACTCACTTCCTCCATGCTCGTGATCTTGCACACCACGTACACCGGCCGGTCGATCGATCCATGCAGGAGCCAGTCCTCGTCGTGCGCACGCGGGTCCTCGACCGGTGGTTTGCGTGTGTAGAAGAGTTGCGCATAGCTCTTGAAGTTCTTGGTGATCACGAAACATTTCTCTCCCTGTCGCGCCTCGTAGAATTCAATGGCGGCCCGCTGCGAATAGCCTTCGATCCGGGCGATGAAGAAGTACAGGGTGGTGGTGATGAAGAGCGCCGTTCCACCAAAGAGCACAATGATCGCCTGCCTCACCCGCGCGCGGCCGTTGAGGATGAACGTGCTGAGGAGCGCCGTCGCGAGCAGAAGCCCGGCGATGCTCTCCACGCCGGACCAGCTGACCTCCGCCTGCAGGTTGGCCTGGCCGAAGGGGTCCTTCGCGAAGAGCGGCTCGATCAGCCCGATCCGCATGCCGATGAAGGGAACGGCGATGAAGATCAGCGCGATGATGCCACCGATCGCCCCGACGAGGTATCGCGACCAACCGAAGCGGGTCCGTTGTTCCCAGGCCCCTTGCAGTTGGAGTGCGGCGAGGTACGTGAGCGGGAAATAGCACAAGCTGCTGTAGTGGACGATCTTGGTGCGTACCAGGCTGAAGAGGATAAGTACCACCCAGAGGAGGATCACCATCCAACGGCGGTGGTCCTGTTGCATGGCTTCAGCGCTCCGTGTTGGTCTTGCCAGCTCCTGGAGTGCGAAGGCCGATGCCGGGAAGCAACCGAGCAGCAGTACCACGAAGTGATAGCCGAAGAAGCCGCCGTGGCCCGCGTCCTCCGTGGTGAGCATGGCCACCTGTCGCCAGAAGAACCCGGTGATGAACTCCGGACCATGCTGCGCAAGATCCACCACCGCCCACAGACCGATGGTGAGGAGGAATACCGCGGCAGAAGCACCGATGTGCGTCCAGCCCATGAGGCGCGTGAAGCGCGATCGGATCAAGAAGACGACGGCCGTGAGGCCCGGGATGAGCACCCCGACAGGACCCTTCGTCATGACCGCCAGTCCGAGGAAGAGGCCAGTCCGCATCGCGTATCGGCGTGCATGTCCGGTGGCCGGCGGGTGTTCTTCACGCACCCAGCTGATCAGCGCATCAACACCGAGGAAGATGAAGAGGTTGAACCAGGGGTCGATGATGCCGCTGCGGAAATAGAGATGGGGCAGTATCGAGCCGATGTAGGCGAGCACCCAGAGCAGTCCGAAGAGCCGGCCACGGATACGGCTGCCGATGCGGAAGAGCACGAGCAGGGTGATGATCCCGCAGATGGCGTTCGGTAGCCGTGCAGCGAACTCGCCCACGCCGAAGAGCGACATGCTCAGCGCCTGCATCCAGATGAAGAGCGGCGGCTTCTCGTGGAAGGGCAGATAGTCGATGCGCGGTTGCATCCAATTGCCCGTGACGAGCATCTCCCGCGCGATCTCCGCGAAGTTGATCTCGTCCCAATCGAAGAGGTGCACCGCGCCCAGGCCGGGGATGAAGAGCACCGCCGCGATCGCGATGATCAGGAGCTGCAGGCGGCTGGTCGATGGCATGGGATCAGACGATCGCTCAAGTGGATGCCGACCAAGGTAGGCAGCTGCACCTGCCCTGTTCAGCGGCGCTCGCCGAGCAGCTTCCAGCCCATGATGCCGGTGCGCGCGAGGAAGTAGCGCCAGCTCACGTTCAACACACCGAAGCCGTACTTCATGCTCCGGCTGAAGTTGATGCTGCTCGCCTCGTCGAAGTACTTGGTGGGGCAGGTGATCTCCGCGATGTCGAAGCCGTGCCAGAACATCTGCCCGATCATCTGGTTGTCGAAGACGAAGTCATCCGAACAGTTGTGGTAGGGGCAGGCCTCGAGCACCTTGCGGTCGAAGGCGCGGTAGCCGGTGTGGTACTCGCTCAGCTTCTGTCCGCAGAGCAGGTTCTGGGTGAAGGTGAGGAAGCGGTTGGCGATGTATTTGTACATGGGCATGCCCCCTTTCAACGCCCCTTTCCCGAGGATGCGTGAGCCGAACACCACCGGATAGACCTCGTTCCCGATCAACGCGATCATGCTCACCAACAGCTTCGGGGTGTACTGGTAGTCGGGATGCAGCATCACCACGATGTCCGCCCCCAGCTCCTTCGCCGTGTCGTAGCAGGTCTTCTGATTCCCCCCGTAGCCCCTGTTCACCTCATGCACCACCACATGCTTGATGCCCAGCTGCCGCGCCACATCCACCGTGTTGTCCGGGCTGCGATCATCCACCAGCACCACCTCATCCACGAGGTCGAACGGGATCTCGTCATAGGTCTGTTTCAGCGTGAGCGCGGCCCGGTAGGCGGGCAGCACCACCACGACCTTCTTCCCTTGGTACATGCCCCAAAGATGGGAAGCAGCGGCCGTTCACTCACGCCCTGCGCGCGAAGCCGTGACGAGGTAGACACCTGCGAGGATCAGGCCGATCATCACGAACTGCTTCCAGGAGACGGGTTCGCCGTCCAGCAGCCCCCAAGCGATGGCCACCACGGGCATGAGGTAGGTTACCGATGAGGCCCATACGGCGCTCGTGCGCTTCAGCAGGGCGTTCCACAGGACCAATGAAATAGCCGAGCTCATCACCGCCAGGACGGCCACATAGCCCAGGGCGCGCCAGGCGTCCGGATCACGTTCCAAGGTGCCCGTGAGGTCGGTGGCCCAGCAACCGAGCGCCCCAAGCGGACCTACGAAGGTGAGGGCCAGCGCCGCCGTGGCCGAGGCAGGCAACATGTACAGATGGTGCTTCACGATATTGCCGCTGAACCCGTAACACAGCGTGCCAAGGACGGGCAGCATGGCATAGGGCGACCAGGTGGGGGTTCCGGTCTCCGGGTCGGTGAGCACCAGGCCCACAGCGCCCACCAGCCCCAGCAGCACGCCCATCACCTGAGCCAGAAGCACCCGGCTTGCGAAGAAGAGTACGCCCACCAAGAGGGTGAAGAGCGGGGTGAGGCTGTTCAGCATGCCGCTGAGCGAGCTCTCGATCCGCGTCTGCGCCGTGGCATAAAGGAAGGCCGGTATGCCGTTGCCAAGAAGGCCGGTACCCAGGATCGGGAGCCAGTGCTTCAACAGCAGCCGGTAATGTTTCAGCAGCAAGGGTGCCAACGCCAGCCAGGCGATGAACAGGCGGGCCGAAGCCAGCTGCAGACCGCTGAGCACCGGGCGCCCCTCGTGGAAGAGGCCACGCTTCATCAGGATGAAGGAGCTGCCCCAGATCAGCGCCAGGATCAGCAGGAGGGACCGGTCGGTCCGGCGGTCGGTCCCGGTGAACATGCGGCGCGAAATTATCCGGCGGGAACGTACCCCTATCTTTGTAACCTCTCTCCCGGACGAGCGTCATAGTACCAGAAGTCCTTCATCATGCGTACCCGCCACCTCTTCCCGTTCTTCGTCGCCATCCTCACCGCCTGCTCCACGGGAACGCCGGGGGACCGGGAGGCTGCCACGGCCCCAGCCATCGAACGGGTGGTCGTGGAGGAACTGGTGACCGGTGCCGCCGGCACGGTGGCCGACCTGAGCATCGATGGTATGAGCTGCGAGATGATGTGCGGCGGTTCCATCAAGAAGGCGCTGGCCAAGTTGCCCGGTGTGAACTCCACGGAGATCCGTTTCATCGAAGGCGACGAGAGCGACCATGCCGTGGTGGACTACGACGCGAGCAAGGTGAGTGATGAAGAGATGATCGAGGCCATCCAGAGCCTGCACGATGGGCAGTACAAGGTGGTGTCCGTGCACATCACGAAGCGGGTGCCCGGCGCTGGTGCAGTGAGCACTTCCGCCAGGAAGGTCGAGGAGACGAAGCAGGTGAGCGTGATCAACCCCTCCGCCATCGTCGTGCCCGGTATCCTGGGCCTGCTCTCCTACGTGCTTCGCCTCTGACCAGCTTTTCCCGGCGGTCGGTAGTTTCGCGCTCCTGATGGATCATTTCGAGCGGAGGAGATTGCGGCCTGTCGTCGCCTGGCTGATCACCGGCTGTGTGATGATCGCCTGCATGGTCGTGATCGGTGGGGTGACCAGATTGACAGGAAGCGGGCTCAGCATCACCGTGTGGGATCCGATCATGGGCGCCATCCCACCCTTGAACGAAGGGGAGTGGAACCACGCCTTCGATCAGTACAAGGCCATCCCGGAATACACCTTGAAGAACCAGCACATGGACCTTGCCGGGTTCAAACGCATCTTCTTCTGGGAGTACCTGCATCGCAACTGGGGCCGCCTGATGGGCCTGGCCTTCGCCATTCCCTTCTTCCTATTCTGGCGCAAGGGCCTGCTGAAGGGCTGGCTGCTCAAGCGCTGCTGGTCCATCCTCATTGGCGGTAGCCTGGTGGGCGCGCTCGGCTGGTTCATGGTGGCCAGTGGCCTTGAGAAGAACCCCGATGTGAGCCACTACCGGCTGGCCATCCATCTCATCGCCGCCTTCACCGTCTTCGCCCTCGTGCTCTGGACGGTCTTCGACATCCGCGATGGGCGCGCCGCCTTCGGTTCCAACGGATCCGGTGAAGGGCGATGGGCCAGGGTGCTGCTTGGTCTGCTGGCCTTGCAGATCATCTGGGGCGCCTTCACCGCAGGCCTCGATGCCGGCCGGATCTACAATACCTGGCCACTGATGAACGGCGAGTTCATGCCCGAGAACGTGCGCGCCTTCGATGATCTGGTCACCGACCTGTCCGACCATCGCGATGGCGTGCAGTTCGTGCACCGCAACCTGGCCTACCTCGTGGCGCTGGGCATCATCGTGTTCGCCCTGCGCTTCCGGCGCGAGGCATCGATGGAGATCGTCTGGTTCCCGCTGCTCCTGGTGGTGGCCCTGCAGTTCGTGCTCGGCGTGATCACCGTGCTCACCCAGGTGGACCTGTGGGCGGGGGTGCTGCACCAGCAAGGGGCTTTGATCCTGCTCGCCTTCCTCCTGAAGGCGATCCATCGCACGGGTCGCCGATTCAGCGCCAGCGCAGCGTAGCCAGCATGTGGCGCAGATCGGCGCGCAGTCGTTCCGTCACGGGGGCCAGGGAATCGGCGTTCGGCCGGTTGTCGAAGTAGAGCGAGCCGTATAGGAAGTTGTTCGTGCTATCGGTGACATAGAAGACGAAGGGACTCGCCACATCACCTTCGATATCGAACACCGAGCCGAAGACCCGCGCACTATCGTTCAGCGTGCGCTCACCGCGGATGCGCGCAGCCTTCGCCTGGTGCGTGCTCTTGAAGGTGTGCGCGTCCTCGATCAGGTCCTGCAGGTCGTTGTTGACCGGCGACCAGGTGAGGTGGGCCGTCGCCCGCTGTCCCTTGAAACGGATGTCGAACCAGCGCGCATCGTCCTTCGCCTCGCGGACTCCTACGTGTGCATAGGTCGGTATCTCGGCTTCGAAGGTGCTGCTGTCCGTCCACGCCTTGTAAGCCTGTTCGGGCAGGTCGATGCGGAAGTAGCCGCGCGGCTTCGGCACCGGATCGGGCGTGCAGCCGACCAGCAGTGCGAAGAAGGCGATGAGGAGCTCAGCTGGCCGCTTCATCGTGTTGGATCACTTTCACACGCCGGATGCGCTTGTTGTCCGATGCTTCCACCACGAAGGTGAGGTCGTGCAGGTCCACCCGTTCACCCTTCTTCGGAATGCGCCCTGTGAGCTCCAGGATGAAGCCGCCCAGCGTGCCGCTGTCACCCTTGTTCTCCTCGAAGAGCTTGCCGTCGATGCCCATCACGCGATAAAGATCGGTAAGCGCCGTGCGACCTTCGAAGATCCACGTGTGGTCGTCGAGCTTGCTGTAGAAGAGGTTCTCGTCGTCGTACTCGTCGGTGATGTCGCCCACGATCTCCTCGATCACATCCTCCATCGTGATGATGCCGCTCACACCGCCGTACTCGTCCACCACCACCGCGAGGTGGGTCTTCTCGTACTGGAACTCCTTCAGCAGATCGTCCAGCTTCTTGCTCTCGGGTACGAAGTAGGCCGCGCGCAGCAGTGTGTGCCAGTCAAAGCCGGTCTTCCGCAGGTGCGGCAGCACGTCCTTGATGTAAAGCACGCCGATCACCTTGTCCGGTGTGCCGTCGGTGATGGGCACGCGCGAGAAGCCGGAGTCCACGATCGCCACCAACAATTCCTCGAAGCTGATGCCCTTGTCGAAGGTCACCATCTCGGTGCGCGGCCGCATGACCTGCCGCACCTCGATGTCGCCGAACTTCACGATGCCGCGCAGGATGCGTTGTTCCTCGGCCGTGGTGCTCGCATCCTTCGTCAGGTCCAGCGCATGGCCCAGGGTGTCCACGGAGATGTTCTGGGTGCTCCGCTTCTGGAAGCGTTTCTCGATGAAGGTGGTGCTGCGGACCAGTGCCTCGCTCAAGGGGCGGAAGACCCAGCGCAGCGTGAGCAACGGACCGCTCATGTTGCGCGCCACGCGCATCGGGTCGGCCGTGGCGTACACCTTGGGCAGCACTTCGCCGATCAGCACGATGAGGAAGGCGATCGTGAGCACCTGCACCCCAACGAGCGCGAAACCCGAGAGTCCGCTCGGCGTTACCAGGTCGCGCACCACCACCGTGCTCAGGATCACGGTCCCCATGTTCATCAGGTTGCTCGTGATCAGGATCGTGGCCAGCAGCCGTCGTGGTTTCGCGAGGAGGTCCAGCACACGCTGACCGCTGGTGCCGCCGCGTTCCTTCAGGTCGCGGAGCTGCGTGGGCGAGAGCGCGAAGAGGGAGACTTCGCTGGCCGACATGGCCGCGGATATCACCAGCATGGCGCCGATGACGCTCAATGCCAGGATCGTGCTTGGCTGTAGCGCGAGGGTGGTGAGCAGGGAGAGGGACGGGGGAGGCTCCACTTAGAAGGGCAGGTCGTCCATCTCATCGTTCGCCGGACTGGCGACGGGGCTTGAAGCAGCCTGCTGTTGGGCCGGGGTCGATGCGCGCGGGGCACCACCACTTTCGCCGCTGGCGCGGTCGAGCATGGTCATCTCATCGGCCACGATCTCGGTGGTGTAACGCGTGTTGTTGTCCTTGTCCTGCCATTGGCGGGTGCGCAACTTGCCTTCCACATACACCTTGCTGCCCTTGCGCAGGTACTTCTCGGTGATCTCGGCCAGGCCGCGCCAGGCCACCACATTGTGCCACTCGGTCTGCTCGCGGCGCTCGCCGGTCGTGCGGTCCTTGTAGGTCTCGCTCGTCGCCAGACGGAAATTGGCCACGCTGGCACCGTTCTGTAGATGACGGATCTCAGGGTCGGCACCCAGGTTGCCGATCAGGATCACTTTGTTCACTCCGGCCATGGTATCGATAGGGTAGGGCTACGAAGATAAGGCATGCCTCACCCCCGTCCCGGGAACAAATGGCGCTCCACCAAGCGTGGCAGGGCATAGCGTTCCACCTCCTTCTGCTTCGCCAAGGTCCAATCGGACGGAGCTTTGAAGCGCGGTGGCGGCACCAACTCCCAGAACAGCCCTTGGATCACTTGGTGGCTGAGGATGTGCTTCACCGGGCCATGCACCGCCACGATCGTCCATCCCTTGCCCAACTGAGCTGAGAGCATCGTCTGCAAGCCCTTCCTGCTTAACGGCTTGTCACTTTCCAGCAAGGGGAGCTGGTACAACCCCTGCCAGATGTCCTTGCCGGTTCGCTTCTGCAGGTAGATGCCGCCCCGGACCCGGATGTGTAGGAAGTTGAAGTGGCGCTCCCTGACCTTGGTCTTTGCCACCTTCACCGGCAACAGGCCGATCCGGTCGGTACGGCGGGCGATGCACCGGCTACGAAGCGGGCATTCCTCACAGGCCGGTTCCCTGGGGGTGCATACCAGCGCACCCAGCTCCATCACGGCCTGGTTGTGCTCGCCCGGCTCGTCCTTGGGCAGGAGCGAGGCGGCCAGCGCCCGGAACTCCTTCCGCCCGCCGGTGGAATCGATGGGCGTGGCGATGCCGAAGACCCGCGCCAGCACCCGGTACACATTGCCGTCCACCACGGGTTCCGCCAGCCCGAAGGCCATGGAGGCGATGGCCGCCGCCGTGTAGTCACCCACACCCTTCAACGTTAGCAGTGCGGCATGGTCGGCGGGGAAGAGGCCTTTGTGCCTTTCCACCACCTGCTGGGCGGCCATCCGGAGGTTGCGGGCCCGGCTGTAGTAGCCCAGGCCCTGCCACAGGCGGAGCACTTCGTCCTCGCTGGCCCCTGCCAGGTCCTGCACCCGGGGGTAGCGCTCAACGAAGCGGTGCCAATAGGCAGTGCCCTGGTCCACGCGGGTCTGCTGCAGGATCACCTCGCTCAGCCAGATGCGGTAGGGGTCCCGGCTGGCGCGCCACGGCAGGGGCCGCTTGTGCTCCCGGTACCAGGGCAGTAGCGCCCTGCTGAACCAAGTTGTTGACATACAGGGCCAAAGATCGGTTGCGTGATCCGTTCCAACGGCTATCTTTGCCGCCCCAAACCGAAGAGGGTATGACGAAGGCAGAGTTGGTCAGCATCATCTCCAAACGCACAGGCGTTGAACGCCAGGTGGTATTGACCACCGTGGAGGCTTTCATGGAGGAAGTGAAGAACAGCCTGGAGAAGGGAGAGAACGTACACCTCCGCGGTTTCGGGAGCTTCGTGGTGAAGCGCAGGGCACAGAAGACCGGAAGGATCCTGGCCCAGAACACCACCATCATCATTCCGGCGCACGATGTGCCGGCGTTCAAGCCTGCCGACACCTTCGTCGACAAGGTGAAGAACCGTCCCGCCGCCGGCGGGCAGCAGTGATGGGCTTGAAAAAGCCCCAGTTGCTGGCCCTTCTGGGCGCGTTGGTGGTGATCGTTCTTTTGTTGATGGCGCCCCGGACACCTGCCGGGAAGGAAGCGGCGAAGGTCCGGACCATGGATCCCGGCCAGGCGAAGACCCAGGAGGCGATCGCCCTGGTCAACGGCCAGGACCCCATGCGTGGCATCATGATGCTGCGCGAGATCCTGGCAGAGGACCCGGACAATGTGGAGGCACATTGGCACCTCGGGCTCTTCTCGATCCAGAGCGGCCAGTATGACAAGGCCCTCACCCGCTTCCAGAAGGTACTGGAACTGGACTCGGTGAATTTCCCCGATGCCTGGTTCTACCTGGGGCGCACCTACGCGACGCTGGACAGCAATGCCCAGGCGATCGCGAGCTTGAAGAAGTACAGAACACTGACACAGGATACGGCCATCATCAATGGGGTGGACCGCTTCCTGTTAGAATTGGAGAACGTTAAATAAGGAGCACCATGCCCTGCGGAAAGAAGCGGAAACGTCATAAGATGGCCACCCACAAGCGCAAGAAGCGCCTGCGGAAGAACCGTCACAAGAAGAAGAACCGGTAAGGTCCTTCGACGTGTGGAACGGCGTGGGCCTGGGAACGATCCGTTCCCGGCCCGCACGCTCGTTCACAGGGTGGCCCCGCGCCGCCCCGTCTCCATCTATACCATGGTTCCGTAGTGAACATCGATCTCATCATCCGTTCCGCTGACGGGGAGGTGGCTCTTGCCCTGATGAAGGACAAGGTGCTGGCCGAACTGCACCGCGAGAAGACCGACCGTGGCTTCGCCGTGGGCGACGTGTACCTGGCCAAGGTGCGCAAGGTGGCCCCCGGCCTCAACGCCGCTTTCGTGGACGTGGGGCACGAGAAGGACGCCTTCCTGCACTACTTCGACCTCGGTCCGCAATACCGCAATTCCTACAAGTTCACCAAGGGTGCCGTCAGCGGTACGGTGAACACGAGCCTGCTCGAGGACTGGAAACTCGATCAGGACATCCCGAAGGAGGGCAAGTTGGGCGATGTGATCAGCGCCAGCCAGAGCATCCTGGTGCAGATCGCCAAGGAGCCGATCAGTACCAAGGGGCCACGCCTCACCGCCGAGGTCACCCTGGCCGGGCGCTACATGGTGCTGGTGCCCTTCATCAACAAGACCAGTATCTCCTCGCGCATCACCGACGAGGTGGAGCGCAAGCGCTTGAAGGAGCTGATGATCGCCATCAAGCCGAAGAACTTCGGGGTGATCATCCGCACCAACGCCGAGGGCAAGCGCACCGAGGACCTGGAGACCGACCTGAAGACGCTGCTGCAGCGCTGGGACACCATGTTCCGGAACCTGCGCAACGCCCAGGCGCCGAAGAAGGTGCTCGGTGAGCTGGACCGCACCAGCGCTGTGCTCCGCGACGTGCTGAACAAGGACTTCACGAGCATCCACGTGGATGACGAGCTCCTGGCCGAGGAGATCACACAGACGCTGGAGAAGATCGCCCCGGAGAAGAAGGGGATCGTCAAGCACTACAAGAACAAGCTTGACATCTTCGACAACTTCGGGGTCAACAAGCAGATAAAGCAGGCCTTCGGCAAGCAGGTGATGCTCACCAGCGGCGCCTACCTGATCATCGAGAAGACGGAGGCCATGCACGTGATCGACGTGAACAGTGGCAGCCGCAAGGGTGGCAACCAGGCCCAGGAGAAGAACGCGCTGGACATCAACGTGGAGGCGGCGAAGGAGATCGCCCGGTTGCTGCGTCTGCGCGACATGGGTGGGATCGTCGCCATCGACTTCATCGACCTCTACGAACCGGAGAACCGCCGCACGCTGCACAAGGCGCTGAAGGACGCCATGGAGGACGACAAGGCGAAGCACAACGTGCTGCCGCCCTCGCGCTTCGGTGTCATCGAACTGACACGCCAGCGTGTCCGTCCGGAAACGGAGATCGACACCAGCGAGAGCTGTCCCACCTGCGGTGGCACCGGCGAGGTGAACGCTCCCGTCCTCATCGTGGACGAGATCGAGAACGCGCTCAATTACCTGCATGGCGAGAAGCAGATGACCGGACTCACCCTGAGCGTGCATCCCTTCCTCGCAGCGTACTTCACCAAGGGCTTTCCCAGCATCCAGCACAAGTGGTGGTGGCGCTGGAAGAAGTGGGTGAAGGTGAAGGGCGAAGGCTCGCACCAATACCTCGACTTCACCGTGCAGGACAGCACGGGGAACGAGGTGCCGTTGTAGGGCCGTCCAAGTCAGGACAGTCTCGAGCTTTTGCCACGTGTTTTGAGGGGAACGTTCACCTCTTTAGCTTCGATAGCGGAGTGGAATGTTCCAACAGATGAGGTACCCGATCCACGGTTTCTTGTGGTATGTGCTCGTGAGCGTATTTGTTGCGATCACGGATGTGGGCTGCTCGGTAGTCAAGGGAACATCCGTATTCCACCTCTCCGGCAGTCGGGTGAAGTACTGGGATGCCGAGGTTGGTCATAACTGGGCATTTGCTTCAGATGGTGCATTTCTTGAATACCATCAAGGCTCGATCGAAAGAAGCCCGGTTGACTACGATGATCTCAAGATCACTGAAATGAGCTTCCGCGTGGTGGATGATAGCCTCTGGATCTTGGCAGGACAGAATCGGTTGTGGGGGTATCGGATCATTGCACTCACGAGGGAAAAGCTCGTTGTTACCTCTCCCAGCACAGGTTGGGGAGCTGATACTCTCACTTTCAAACCAAGTGCTGATCAAGCAACAGAGGTCGGACAACGGTGATCTTGCCCTGCCAGTCCGATGCCTAGGATAACGAAACAGACTACAGTCGCCGCGCTCCCCAAAGCCCGCAACTACTGTGCACGCCAGGAGCGTTGCCAGCAGGAGGTGCGCGACAAGCTCTATGCCTGGGAAGTGCCGGCCAGGGAGATCGAGCCCATCATCAGCCAGCTCATCGGCGAAGGCTATTTGAACGAAGGGCGCTTCGCGGAGCATTTCGCCGTGAGCAAGTCGCGACAGAAGGGCTGGGGTCCACGGAAGATCGAGGCGGCGCTGAAGCAGAAGCGGGTGAGCGATCCATGCATCCGGGCGGCACTGAGGGCCATCGATAGGGAGGAGCAGACAGACCTCCTGCAGAAACTGGTCGCGAAGCGCTGGGGGAAGGAAAAGGAACCGAACACATTCAGGAAGCGGCAGAAGGTGATGGCGTACTTCCTTCGTAAGGGGTTCAGTTCGGTTGAGGTCGACCGGTGCATTACGGAGGTGTCGGTGTCCAATTAGGGGGCGCTGGGTACGGTGGCCCCTTGGATACCTAGAGTTGCTCCCCTTCCGACAGCGATCACCGTTGAGATGGTGCGCATCGTTTCCTTCTTCCTTTGAGCCCGGACCTGCTGTTGGTAAAAGCACTCCGAAAAGTCAGGATCATCGGTCAATTCCTTCGTAATGCCGGGGATCTCTGTTGTCGCTCCAACGGAGTCCCAGTGGATCCGGGCATGTATCGCTCCCAACGCGCAAGGAGAGAGGTCGCGGACCTGCGGTTTCATCAAGATCTTGTGTCCGGTCCGCTCGTGGAACACATGTTGCCCGCTCATGTCAACAAACATGAGCACATCAGATCTTGGCATATCCGAGCCTCCGATAATTCGGACCCGGTCACCTTCCCAAGTGACTCCTCGTGGCGTACTCAATGTATCTCCTGTACGGAGAACGATGATCGGAGGTGACGCTGTGACCAGGTCCTTGCTCGATATCCGTTCAACAGGACTGACACCGAAGTCCGGGTGCACGCCCATATCGATCAACCGCGAGCGGAAACAACCGTCCCATCGCTCCGCGTCAAGGCTGTCGATCGTCGGGTCGAATACGAGCAGATCCTCATTCACCGCTTTGGCATATTTGCAGGCATAGAGTTCTCCACGCAGACAGACGGCGTCATTAGCCGCCAACTTCACCTGCTTTAAGGAAAGGCCTGGCAAGGGGAATTGATAGAGCTGCTTACCGGAGTACATGCAGAGGATATCCATCTTGGCCACACGACCCCCGGGGAAGCCAAGGGAATCCCCTTTGGTGTAGTATTCCTTGGCGTGGATGGTGTCACCCCGTTCCAAGATGATGCGGTACTGCGCTGACACATGCAAGCAGCACGATAGTACAAGCCAGGCCAGACCAAGGTTACGTGGTGCCATGGTGGAAAGGTAGATGGTTCCGACCGAGGCAGCTTCCAGCCCCGACACCTACTTTTGCGGCCCCAACGACAGGTCCGCCCCAATGATCACCATCGAGAAGATCGACGAGCTCAACGAACGCCTGGAAGCCCTGAAAGGCTACCTGGACATCGAGGAGAAGCGCGGGCGGATCCAGGAGGAGGAGAAGTACACCCTGGACCCCGAGTTCTGGAACGACCAGAAGAAGGCCCAGCAGGTGATGCACCGCATCCGCGAGCTCAAGCGGTGGGTGGGCCTGTACGAAGCGGTGAAGCGCGAGATGGACGACCTGGGTGTGATCTTCGACTTCTGGAAGGCGAAGGAGGTGACGGAGGAGGAGGTGGACGCCCAGTTCAAGAAGGCCTCCGAAGCGCTGGAGGAACTCGAGTTCAAGAACATGCTCAGCGCCGAGGAGGACCCCCTGAGCGCCGTGGTGCAGATCACCGCCGGTGCGGGCGGCACCGAGAGCTGCGACTGGGCCGGCATGCTGTTGCGCATGTACCAGATGTGGGCCAAGAAGAACGGCTACGAGACCCGCACCCTCGACTACCAGGATGGTGAAGGTGCCGGCATCAAGCAGGCCACCATGGAGGTGGACGGGGAGTTCGCCTTCGGGATGTTGAAGGGTGAGAACGGCGTGCATCGCCTGGTGCGCATCAGCCCCTTCGACAGCAACGCGCGGCGCCACACGAGCTTCGTGAGCGTGTATGTGTTCCCGCTCGTGGACGAGAGCATCGACATCGAGATCAATCCGGCGGACATCACCTGGGACACCTTCCGCAGCGGCGGTGCCGGTGGCCAGAACGTGAACAAGGTGGAGACCGGTGTGCGCCTGCGCCACGCGCCGACGGGGATCATCATCGAGAACACGGAGACCCGCAGCCAGCTGGACAACAAGACCAAGGCCCTCCAATTGCTGAAGAGCCAGTTGTACGAGGCGGAACTGGAGCGTCGCCGCAGCAAACGCAGCGAGATCGAGGCGGGGAAGAAGAAGATCGAGTGGGGCAGCCAGATCCGCAACTACGTGCTGCAGCCGTACAAGCTGGTGAAGGACGTGCGCACGGAACACGAGACCAGCAGCGTGGATGATGTGCTGGATGGATACATCGACGAGTTCCTGAAGGCCTACCTGATGCAGCAGGGGCAGAGCCAGAAGGTGTAGGGGCGACACATGTGTCGCCCGGATCCTGATGGCGATGGGTGGCAACACAATTGAACAATAATGGGGATGGACTACCGCATCGAGAAAGACACCATGGGCGAGGTGAAAGTGCCCGCCGACAAGTACTGGGGGGCACAGACCGAGCGCAGCCGAAACAACTTCAGGATCGGGCGACCCGCGAGCATGCCCATCGAGATCATCCGCGCCTTCGCGTACCTGAAGAAGGCCGCCGCCCTGACCAACGTGGAACTCGGCAAGTTGCCGAAGGAGAAGAGCGACCTGATCGGCAAGGTGTGCGATGAGATCCTGGAAGGCGAATTGGACGACCAGTTCCCGCTCGTGATCTGGCAGACCGGCAGCGGCACGCAGAGCAACATGAACCTCAATGAGGTGATCGCCTACCGCGGGCACGTGCTGCAAGGTGGCAAGCTCACCGATGAACAGAAGGTCCTCAACCCGAACGACGACGTCAACAAGAGCCAGAGCAGCAACGACACCTATCCGACGGCGATGCACATCGCGGCCTACACCCAGGCGGTGGAGGTGACCATTCCGGGGGTGAAGAGGCTGCGCGATACGCTCGATGTCAAGGCGAAGGCCTTCGTCAACATCGTCAAGACGGGTCGCACACACTTCATGGATGCCACGCCGCTCACCTTGGGCCAGGAGTTCAGTGGGTACGTGCAACAGCTCGACAACGGCCTTCGCGCTGTGGACAGTGCCCTTCAGATGGTGCGCGAACTGGCGCTTGGAGGAACGGCCGTCGGCACCGGACTCAATGCGCCCAAGGGTTATGCCGTGCTGGTGGCGAAGAAGATCGCGGAACTCACGGGCCTCCCCTTCGTGACCGCGCCGAACAAGTTCGAATCACTGGCCGCGCACGACGCCATGGTGGAGTTGAGCGGTGCGTACAAACGCCTGGCCGTATCACTGACCAAGATCGGCAACGACATCCGCATCCTCAGCAGCGGACCACGCAGCGGCATCGGCGAACTCATCATCCCCGATAACGAACCCGGTTCCTCGATCATGCCCGGCAAGGTGAACCCCACCCAACCCGAGGCGCTGACGATGGTGTGCGCCCAGGTGATCGGGAACGATGTTGCCGTGAGCATCGGCGGCATGCAGGGACATTTCGAGCTCAACGTCTTCAAGCCCTTGATCGCGGCGAACGTGCTGTTGAGCGGTCGCCTGTTGGGCGATGCTTGCGTGAGCTTCACGGAGAAGTGCGCCGAAGGCATCGAGCCGAACAAGGCCGTGATCCAACGCCACCTCGAGAACTCGTTGATGCTCGTGACCAGCCTCAACCCACACATCGGTTATTACAAGGCCGCGGAGATCGCGAAGAAGGCGCACAAGGAGGGAACGACCTTGAAGGAGGCCGCCATCGCTCTTGGCCATGTCAGTGCAGCCGACTTCGACAAATGGGTGGACCCGGCGAAGATGACGAGCGAGGGTTGATCACGACCCGGTCAGCATGAAGAAGCCCGGCCATCGGCCGGGCTTCTTGCTCATGCAGGTCATTTCACTTCGCCATTGCCAGCTCGCAGCCTGCGAACTTGGTGGCGAGCACGGATGCATCGGCCATGTCGGCGGCGGTGAGGTCCACGGAGCCGTTGTCGGTGTACACGCGCATGTTGTCCGCATCACCGCCGATGAAGGTCATCACCGCCATGTCGCTCACCTTGCTGTCGGTATACTTCCAGGTGTTGTCACAACGATCGAACTTCATCACACGCACCTCCCCCGCCTTCTCGCCGGTGAGCTGGGTGGTGGTGAAGGTGTCTTTGGTGGCTTCGATCTTGAAGTCCTCGCCTTTGATGGTGGCCATCTGCATCTCATAGTCACCCTCGTTCATCGAGATGGGATTGCTGCCGCTCCAGAACTCGATGAGGTTGAGGATGACCACATCGATGAAGCTCGCGACACCGTAGACCGGGATGATGTTCAGGACCCAGAACACAAGCGACTTGACGAACTTGTTGTCACTTATACCATCATTCCAGTCGTACACTTTCCGGACAAGCGCGAACTCACCGAAGCATCCGGTCTGCGTGATCAGGAGGCTGCCCATGGCAAGGGCGAATAAGGGGCGTTTGATGATGTTCATCGTCGTTCTGATTTGCCGGCAATGTAGCCAAAGCGGAAAAAAATTTGGTATCCATCTCGGAAGCTTCGCAAAAAGAGGCATGGCCCTACGGCCGACCGTTAAAGCGCTTTCAGCAACTCCGCGCCGAAGTTCTCCACCTGATAGCGCCGCATGCCAGGTATAGCAGCCAGTGCTTCCAGGTCGCCTGGTAGCGTCCGGGCGATCTCCATTAGCAACTGGTTCGCTGCCACGATACCCGGTCGCAGCTCGAAACGCGCGGTGAGGGTGTCACGTACGGCCTTCAGTCGCTTCAGGCGGTCTTCATAGTCGTCATCCCGCTGCCAGCGCTTCGGCCGCTCGAGGCGTGGCCACTGCTCCTTCGGCATGTCCTGCCCGGCCTTCACGGCTGCCATGATCCGCTTGCCATGGCGTTCGATCACCCGTTCGCTGACCCCCTTGCGCGCGGCGAGTTCATGCATCGAGGCAGGCGGATCCGTGGCCAGGGACAGCAGCACGTCATTCCCCAGGATCATGAAGGCGGCACGGTCCTGCTTTTCAGCCACCCCTTCACGCCAGCTGTGCACCTCCCGTAAGATCGCGAGCTGGTGGGGCTTGAGGATCTTGGCTCCTTTCAGACGCAGGAACAAGGGCTCTTCGTTCACGGGCAGGTCGAACGGCGCATCGGTCAGCAGGCCGAATTCCTCCACCGCCCAGGACCAGCGTTCTTTCTCCTTCAGCAATACCTCCAACTTGTCGCGCAAGGCGATCAGGTTGGCCGTGTCACCCGCTGCGTAGTCCAGCATTTCCGTGGGTAGCGGGCGTTTGCTCCAGTCCGCCTTCTGGAACTTCTTGTCCACATGGACGCCCTCGTATTTGCCGAGGAGCGCCGCAAGCCCTATCTCCGGTTCGTTCAGGAGCTCGGCCGCCACCAGCGTGTCGAACACGCTCTCCACCCGGATGCCGTGGTGCCGCGCCAGTATCCGCAGATCGTAGTCCGCATCGTGGATCACGACCTCCATATCCTTGCGTGCCAGAAGGGTTCCCAGTGGCGCGAGGTCCTTGATCGCCAGGGGATCGACCAAGTAGGTGCGGTGGCGGGTGCTGAGCTGGATCAGGCATACGCTTTCCCGGTAGCGGTGGAAGCTGGATGCCTCCGTGTCCAACGCGATCACCTGCTCGGTGCTCAACTCCGCAGTGCAGGCCGCCAGATCAGCGGGTGTGGTGAGGAGGGAATAGGAGGGCACGGCGAGAGTGACAGCCCCGGACGGGCCTTCAGCGTGGGTGCAAGGTAGGCGGTGCGCCCTGTCCCGGCTCAGGGCAGGTGAACGGTTTTCCACCTCGTGCGGTGATCAAACGTAGCGGTCCCCGCTTTCGGCGGTCAGGTCGTTAACGAACTGCTTGATCCGCTGTTCATCCTGCTTCCGGCATACCAGGAGGGCGTCCTTGGTGCTTACCACGATATGGTCCTCCAAGCCCTGCAGAACCATCAAGCGTCCATCATGCGCGTGGATCACGTTCCGCGCACAGTCGTAAAGCTTCACCGCACCCCCGATGGCCGCGTTCCCCGATGCGTCCTTGGGGAGGTGGGTGTATAAACTACCCCAGGTCCCCAGGTCGCTCCAGCCGAAGTCGCTGGTCACCACGTACACGTTCCGCGCCTTCTCCATGATCCCGTAATCGATGCTTACGTTCTCGCAGGCATCGTACGTGGAGGCGATGAAGGCGGCTTCCTCCGGGGTGCCAAAGGAGGCCGCTCCCGCGTTGAACCGTTGTTCCATTTCGGGCAGGTGGTCCCGGAAGGCCTGCCGTATGCTGGCCAGGCTCCAGATGAAGATCCCGGAGTTCCAGAGGAAATCTCCGCTCTCCAGGAAGCGCTGGGCGGTGTCGTGGTCCGGCTTCTCGGTGAAGGTCTTCACGCGCTTCACCCGTGGGTTCACCGTGCCGCTCTCCTCCGTGAACTGGATGTAGCCGTACCCCGTGTCCGGCCGGCTGGGCATGATGCCCAGGGTGACCAGGCAGTCGCTGCTCGTGGCCTGCCGAAGGGCCAGGTCGACGGTGGCGTGGAAGGCCTCCTCCTTCAACACCAGATGGTCGCTGGGTGCGACGATGATCCGTGCCTCGGGATCGCGCTTGGCGATCACGTGGTTGGCGTAGGCCACGCACGGGGCGGTGTTGCGGCGGCTGGGCTCCAGCAGGATCTGATGGTCCGCCAGATCGGGCAGCTGCTTCCTGACCAGCGGGGCGTACTGGGCGTTGGTCACCACCAGGATGTTCTCCGGCGGGCACAGGGCCAGGAAGCGGTCGTAGGTCTGCTGGATCAACGTGCGGCCAAGGCCGAGGAAATCGAGGAACTGCTTGGGATAGGCGGTCCGGCTCATGGGCCAGAAGCGGCTGCCGATGCCGCCTGCCATGATCACGCAGTACGTGTGTTCGTTCGTCATTTTCGAGGAGCTGGCCCTAGGAGGCCTTCAATACCACCATCGGTCCGTTCACCTGCACCTCCGCCAATGGGTCGATGATGTAGTTGCGGCGGTCGTTGAGGCAGTGGCATTTGTAACGTTTTCTGAGCTGCGGTCCTTTCACGAAGACGCGTTCGTTGAAGCGGAAGACGGACCGGTCCGGCAGTTCTTCCAGTAGTTGACGCGGTTCCGGGTCGTGGTTCATCAACACCCGCATCAGGCCCTGGTCGGTGCAGCTGCTCGCGGGGGCGTTCACCAGATGGCGTTCCAATGCGCCCAGTACATCGGTCGGGAATACGCTGCTGCTCAGGAAGGGACGCATCAGGCGGGCGTACTCGCTTTTCCACGCCGGCCCGTGCGGTGCGGACCATCGACGTTGGTTCACGAAGGTGCTGTAGTGGGCGAACTCATGCACCAGCGTCACCAGGAAGGCATAGGGGTTCAGGTCCGCGTTCACGCTTACCCGGTGTGGTAAGGTGCGTGTGGCGCTGCGGTAATCGCCCAGTTTGGTCTGGCGCGGCCGTGAGATGCGCACCTGCACCGGGTTGATCCGCAGCCAGTCCAGCACCACGGGCCAGGCCGCACTGGGCAGGTGCTTTCGCAGGAGCTCGGGATCGCTGGTGGAAGGACGCGGCACGGGGTGATGGCTCAGGAGGGCTGGGCCGTGCCGCAATGATACGGGGTCGCCGCCGGATGGGTGCCGGCGTGCTCACTGCCTGCAGGGGGGCGGGGCACATGGTTCCACTTGGGGCACTTGCAATCGTTGGAATGCCGGTATTTGGCCGGCTGTGAATGACAGGCCGAGAACAAGAGGGTGATGACCAGCGCGGTCCAGCCTCTGATGCTGCTTGGGATGGTGGAAGAACCCGCCATGGTGTGCGAAACTACAACGCCCGGCAACCCCGCCCTTGTATGCCAGGGCCTATTTTCGCCCCGTTCCCCATGGGCATCATCGGACATATCGGCCGCTATTTCCTCCTGCTTCGGGAGACCTTCAGCCGTCCGGAGCGGGCCGGCATCTTCTGGCGCCGCACCCTGGAGGAGATGGACCTGCTGGGCGTGCAGAGCCTGGGCATCGTGGCCCTGCTCAGTGCCTTCATGGGGGCGGTCATCACCATCCAGACCAAGACCAACATCGACAGCCCCCTGATCCAGGCCTGGGTGGTGGGTTTCGCCACCCGGCAGAGCGTGATCCTGGAGTTCAGCCCCACGGTCATCTCCCTGATCCTGGCCGGCAAGGTGGGCAGCAACATCGCCGCGGAGATCGGCTCCATGCGGGTGAAGGAGCAGATCGATGCGCTGGACATCATGGGCGTGAACTCGGCCGGGTACCTGATCCTGCCCAAGCTCGCGGCCACCATCCTGATCAACCCGTTCCTGGTCATGATCAGCATGTTCCTGGGCATATTCGGGGGCTGGCTGGCCGGCGTGCAGGCCGGGGTCATCTCCAGCGACGACTTCATCCTGGGCATCCAGACGGGCTTCAAGCCGTTCCACGTCACCTATGCCCTGATCAAGACGGTCGTGTTCGCCTTCATCATCACCACCATCAGCGCCTACCAGGGGTACTTCACCCGGGGCGGGACCCGCGAGGTGGGCATCAGCAGCACCCGTGCCGTGGTCTACAGCAACGTGGTCATCCTGCTGGCCAACCTGGTCCTCACGCGCGTGCTCCTGCTATGATCGAGGTCCAGGGGCTCAGCAAGCGCTTCGGCGACAACCAGGTGCTCACCGACATCTCGGCGGTGTTCGAGCAGGGGAAGGTGAACCAGATCATCGGCATGAGCGGCAGCGGGAAGAGCGTGCTCACCAAGTGCATGGTGGGCCTTCACCGGCCGGAGGAGGGCCGCGTGCTTTACAACGGCCGCTCCTTCCACGACATGAACGACGAGGAGAAGCGACAGGTCCGTCAACGCATCGGGATGCTGTTCCAGGGCTCGGCGCTCTTCGACAGCCTCACGGTCCTGGAGAACGTCATCTTCCCGCTGCGCATGTTCGGGGCCATGCCCAAGAGCGAGATGGAGGACAGGGCGCGCGAATGCCTCAAGCTGGTGCGCATACAGGACAAGGACGATCTGTTCCCCTCGCAGATCAGCGGGGGCATGCAGAAGCGCGTGGGCATCGCCCGTGCCATCGCCATGGAGCCGAAGTACCTGTTCTGCGATGAACCGAACAGCGGCCTGGATCCCCAGACGGCCATCCTGATCGATGACCTGATCAAGGAGCTCACCGAGGAGTACAACACCACCACGATCGTCGTGACCCACGACATGAACTCGGTGATGGAGACCGGAGAGAACATCATCTTCATCCACCAGGGCCGCAAGTGGTGGCAGGGAAGCCGGCAGGAACTGCTGAACAGCGACAACACCGAGCTGAACGAGTTCATCTACGCCGGAAGCCTCATGCGCCAGGTGAAGGAGGCCATGTCCCGACGTTCCTGAAAGCGTTGAACGGCGAGGCCCCGTGGATCCTGGATCCACGGGGCCTCGCCGTTCAGGTATGATCAATGCAGGGTGATGCGCTCCACCTTGCTCTGATCGCCGTTGCTCACGCGCACGCTATACACCCCATGCGCCAGACCGGTGAGGTCCATGGTGGTGCGACCCGTGAACTTGGTGGCGCGGACCACGGCTCCCAACAGGTCGATCACTTCCACGTTCATCAGACCGGTAGCATCGCTCACGATGTTCAGCATGCCGTTGGTCGGGTTGGGGTACATGGACACGCCTTTGCCGGCGAGGTCCTCTTCGATGCCGACCGCCGGGGTGATGTTCAGGCGGATGGCCGCTGCATTCCCATTGCCGTATACGTGCCGTCCTTCAGTGCCATCACTATTGAAGTCGACGGGCAGCCAGATCATGGTGCTGATCCCGGGCTGCGGCACGGTGTTGTCATCTGCGATGTACACCTCGGGGTCGTTGGTGGCGCTGGTGCCCGATCCGCTGATCCGGGCGCAGAGGTAGTACGCGCCGGGGCTCAGCCACACCGGCTGGATCAATGGGACCGTTATCCGCCCGGCGCTCACATGTTGCTGGGTGATGCTCACAACATCCGAGGTCACCCCATCGATGGGAAGATCGACGGTGCTGGAGGCGATGTTCAGCACATCAGCGGTATCCAGCAGGAAGACCTCGACGGTCGCCGCCTCGCCGGCCCGGGTGTTGGTGCCCAGGATGATCGTGGCGCTATAGGCATAACCACCGGTGAGGATCTTGTACATGGTCATGAGGTTCATCGTCGCGTTGTCGGTGAACGAAGCGGTACCCAGCTGCTGGCGTACTTCCTGTCCGGCTGGATAGTTGCCCAGTGCATCCAAGGAGTACTCGTTCAATGTGACCTCGAAGTTCCGGACCTTGGAGTTGTCCGCCGGCACACCATCCTGGTCGATGAAATCACTGTTCACCGAGAAAGTGGAATTGTACCGGCCGATCTCCAGGAAAGGCAGGTTGATGTTGTCATCACTGATGGCCGAAGCCCCCGAGATGAGGTCGCCGAGCGGGGTGGTATGCGACAGAACCTCGGTGCCCGCCTGTGTGGTGATCACGCATTGTACGCTCACGTTCGATTGCACCGATCCGCCGTAATTGTACACTTCGGCGCCGATGTTCATGACCGAGGGCAATTGTGCCACAGGCATGCGTCCATATTCCTCGCCCGCGCCAGTGGACGAGACATAGGCATAGTTCATCTGCAACTCGTAATCGGGGAGGTTCTCAATGCTGATATCATCGATCTGCCAGTAGTAATGGGAGGTTCCGGCCTCACTGTCATGCCGGAAACGGAACCGGACGTTCGAAGGATCTTCGGCAATGGCGCTCGCGATGTTGAATCGTCGGGTCTCCGTGGTGGCGGAGGTGGTATTCGTTCCCGGCGCCCCTTGATTGATCGGCAGACCTTCGTTCGTCAGGAAGCTGGTCGCCCATGACTGACCACCGTCGGAGCTGATCTCCAACTTGAACGGAGAGTCACCGCAGCACCACCTGGACCGCTGCGAGAAGACCAGTTGTACATAGGGTGTCGCGCTCAGGTCGATCACTGGAGAGACCAGGCTCCCTTCCCAATCCGTGAAGTTCGGGAGGGCCACCGGCGTTCCGCTGGACCAGTTGGAGTTGGCCGAGTCAGATGCGAACTTGGCGAAGCCGTTCGACCAGGTGGAGGAGCTGATCCTCTCGGTGGCAAGCGTATAGGCACCGCGGGGGCCATTGGAGTTGACCCGCCAGATGTCCCCGTTCGGGCCATCCGTCGTCCACGGGCCTGAAGGGTTGTTCCCCGCCAGTCCATTGGCGAAATCCTCCGACCAAACGACCGAGCCGCCGCCGCGCTCCTCCCCGTTCAACGGTGTGTCATGGCCGGGCAGGCTCATGCAGATGGATGACGTGGCCAATTGGCGATCCAGCTGGCTTTCCTGCTGCGCGGAAGCCACCATCGCGGACATGCCGGCGAAAAGACCGAACAGGGTTAGGTGTGTATTCATGTTGGTTTGACCGTTTGGACGGGCACCAAGTTACACGCCGCTCCGTATCGTGAGCGTCCTCCCAAGGGGCGGAGTGTTCCTTACGGGTCGCAAGGAGGGCGACCGCTATAGGAACATGGATGCCGACCTGCTTCAGCGCACGATCACCAAGGTGGCCACCTGCACACCCTTCCGCGATCTTACCAGAACCTGATAAACACCCGATGGAACACCAGCCAGATCCACTTCAGGCGCGCTCGTTCCCGATCGAGGAACCGACCCGTCCGCGCGGATGGTTCTGCCAGCCAGGTCGAGCAGGGACCAACTGTTCACGATCGCATCATCCGCTAGTGCCATTCGGACCACGTCGGAAGCAGGGTTGGGGTAGAGCCGCAAACCGACACCAGGGGACCCGTGTTCCATCACGGTCACCGGTACCGCTTCAAGATGCAACCGGATAAGGGGTGTGGTGGCAAGGTCCGAAAGGATGAAGGTGGCGCCCTCCAGGACCACTGAACGGTTCGGGGTCGCTTCCCCACCGACCAGGACCTGCACCGCGCGGACCTCTTCCTGGGCCAGCTGCTGGATGCCTACGTGGTAGTCGCCGGGGACGAGCACCGGGGTATTGGTGAAGGCCTCGAAGACCGGCAGGCCGTTCTGGATCATGTCCATATCCGCTTCCTCCAGGGTCCGACGCGCCGAGGTGTCCACCGTGTTGAAGTTGGCGTCCATCAACACCGCGCGCACCAAGGCACCCAATTCGGTCCCCGATCCGTAGGTCACGGATACGCCGGCGGCTTGGTCGCCGCTGTTCACCACCTCCATCCGGTTCAGGATGATGCGGCTGCCCGTGCCCCCGAAGGAAGCCGTGGGCGAGCCATTGTCGCAGGCCATCACCCGGTAGCCACCGTCCCAACCCGGTCCGGTGAAGCGTACGTTGCCCGAGGCCATATCATCCTCCGGGGCATCGTCCTGTTCTTCCGCACCACCAACGAAATTGATCTCGGCGATGCCCGGTGCGTCGGGCTGCCAGCCAGTTGCGATGGATACCTCTCGCTCCTCACCGGCCATCAGCTCGGCTATCGGCTCCGCTGTGAACGGGCCGTAGGTGTTGCCGTTCAAGGTGATCCCGGCCGAAAGTTGGACCTGGTGCAGGCTTGCCGTCCCGCCGTTCCTGACCATCGCGGCCACGGTGACCGGAGCGGCCTGCGAGATCGGAAGCTGGCTGTAATACAGGCGCTGGTCGCCGGTCTCATAGACCGAGGCCCTTTGTGCGCCGACCTGGGCGTGGGACACCACCAGATCGTGCATCAGGCGTTCGCGCAGGCAGATGTCGTCCACGGCGAAGCCACCGGCCCAGGCGCCTCCATCGCTCCACCGGAACCGGATCCGGAAGTCTGCGGCGCCATCCGCACCTGACAGGTCCAGGCGGAGGTGCTGCCATTGACCGGCAACGGCTTCGAGCGTATCCAGATCCATCCATTCCCCGGCGACCGTGCTGTACTCGATCACCGCCGGTCCGGAGGCGAAGAGCCCTTCATGGAAGACCCGGCACTCCAGCGCGACCCCGGTCCGACCGGTCAGGTCGATCGAGGGTGAGGTGAGCGCCACATCGCCCATGTCGCAGTTGCAGGGAGCGGCGGCATCATTGGCCATGGCGAACCGGTTGCCTATCGGGCTGTCCGTCACAGCGAAGTAGCCCTCCGCATTGGCATCTCCGGCATTCCCAACGGTCCAGGCCGACACGAACTCGCCGAGCCCTTCGCCTTCCGGCGTACGACGTTCAACCTGTGGGCCGAGGTCCCAACCATTGAAGGCATCGTCCCCCTCGAAGTCGTTGGCGAAGAAGCAGGCATCGGCGCGCGGTTGCGCGAACGCCGAGGTCGCCATCATCCAAGTCGCGCTGAGCGCAAGCGCCGTAACACTGATCCTCATGCTTCCACGGTCGCGTATTCCTCGATCGGAGGACAGGTGCAGATGAGGTTGCGGTCGCCGTACGCGTTGTCCACGCGGCTGACGCCGGGCCAGTATTTCCAGTCGCGGTTCACCGCCACTGGGAAGGCGGCTTGCTCGCGTGTGTAAGGATGCGTCCAATCATTGCCGCAGACCTCCTCGCTCGTATGCGGTGCGTTCTTCAGCAGGTTGTCCGCCTTGTCGGACTCGCCGCGTTCGAGCGCCGCGATCTCCTGGCGGATGCCCACCATCGCTTCCACGAAGCGGTCCAGTTCGGCCATGCTTTCGCTCTCCGTGGGCTCCACCATCAGCGTTTCGGCCACCGGGAAGCTCACCGTTGGCGCATGGAAGCCGTAGTCCATCAGGCGTTTCGCGATGTCGCTCACGTCCACGCCCGCCGAGCGCTTGAAATCGCGGCAGTCCAGGATCATCTCGTGCGCCACCATGCCTTCATCGCCCACGTAGAGGATGGGATAGTGCTGCTCCAGTTTCGCACGCAGGTAGTTCGCGTTGAGGATGGCGTAACGCGTCGACTCGGTCAATCCTTCGCCGCCGAGCATCCTGATGTAGCCATAGCTGATCAGCAGGATCAGGCGCTGCCCCAGGGTGCGGCGCTCACCGCATGTACGGCCTGCTCGCCGCCGGTCTTCACCAGCACATGGCCGGGGAGGAAGGGCTTCAGCTTGTCGTTCACGCAGATGGGGCCCATGCCGGGACCACCACCGCCGTGCGGGATGGCGAAGGTCTTGTGCAGGTTCAAGTGGCAGACGTCCGCACCGATCTCTCCGGGCGAGGTCAGGCCGACCTGTGCGTTCATGTTGGCACCGTCCATGTAGACCAGGCCACCGTTGGCGTGGATGGCACCGGTGATCTCGCGGATGCTCTCCTCATACACACCGTGCGTGCTCGGGTAGGTGACCATCAGGCAGCTCAGGCGGTCCTTGTACAGTTCGGCCTTCGCCTTCAGGTCGTCGACATCCACGTGACCGTCGGCATCGGCCTTCACCACCACGATCTCCATGCCCACCATGGCCGCGCTGGCAGGGTTGGTACCGTGCGCGCTGCTCGGGATCAAGGCCACCTTCCGCTGGTGGTCGCCGCGTGCTTCGTGATAGGCGCGGATGACCATCAATCCGGCATACTCACCTTGTGCGCCGCTGTTCGGTTGCAGGCTCACGGCGGTGAAGCCGGTCGCCTTCGCCAGTGCATCGCTCAGTTCCGCAAGCACCTGCTGGTAGCCCTTCACCTGATCGAGCGGGGCGAAGGGGTGGATGTAAGCCCACTCCGGCCGCGTGATCGCCCACAGGGTGGACGCCGCGTTCAGCTTCATGGTGCAGGATCCGAGCGGTATCATGCCATGCACCAATGAGAAGTCGCGGTTCTCCAGCTTCTTCATGCGGCCGCATCAGCTCCGTCTCGGTGTGGTGCGTGTGAAGACCGGATGCTCGAGGTAGGCGCTGCGGCGCTGCAGGTCCGCAGGAATGGCCGTGCGACTCCCGTTCGCGCTGGAAGACGGTGCCGGCTTGCCGATGGCTTCCGCCAATGCGGCCACGATGTCCGTGAGGTCACTCTCCCGCACGGTCTCGTCCAGGCTCAGGGTGACGCCGTTGGCTTCGTAGCGCCCGTTGATCGCTGCGCGCTTCCAAGGCCTTCTTGATGGCATCGCCCTTCGCACCGGTGAGCGTCACCGTGTCGAAGAAGGTGGCGTTCACCACGGTGTATCCCAAGGCCTTGGCGGCGTCGGCCAGTTGTTTGGCGAAGCCATGCACCCTGCGCGGCGATGCGCTTCAGGCCTTCCGGACCGTGATGTACGGCATACATGCCGGCCATCACCGCCAGCAGGGCTTGGGCCGTGCAGATGTTGCTCGTCGCCTTGTCGCGGCGGATGTGCTGTTCGCGCGTCTGCAGCGCCATGCGCAAGGCACGACGACCGCGGCGGTCCTGGCTCACGCCGATGATGCGGCCGGGGATCGCAGCGCTTCCACTCATCGGTGCAGGCGAAGAAGGCGGCATGCGGGCCACCATAACCCCATGGGCACGCCGAAACGCTGCGAGCTTCCCACGCAGACATCCGCACCCCACTCACCGGGAGGCGCCAGCATCGTAAGGGCGAGCAGGTCCGTGCAGGCCGCCACGCGCACACCAGCGGCTTTCGCGCGCGTCACCAGATCCCGCAGGTCGCGCACCTCGCCGTTCGCGGCGGGTACTGCAGGATCGTGCCGAAGAAGTTCGTATCCGGCTCCCAGGTCATCGGGTCGCCCACGACGATCTCGATACCCACCGGCAGCGCACGGCCGCGCAGCACATCGATGCTCTGCGGGAAGAGGCCGCTGTCCACGAAGAAGCGGTTGCGATCGCGCTGGCTCGCAGGCCGCGCGTGGTCGAACATCAGCATGGCCTCGGCGGCCGCGGTGCCCTCGTCCAGCAGGGAGGCGTTGGCGATGGGCAGCGCCGTGAGGTCGCTCACCATGGTCTGGAAGTTCAGCAGCGCCTCGAGGCGACCCTGCGAGATCTCGGCTTGGTAGGGCGTGTAGGCCGTGTACCATCCGGGGTTCTCCATGATGTTGCGCAGGATGGGCTGGGGAACCACGGTGCCGTAATAGCCAAGGCCGATGTAGCTGCGGAACTGCAGGTTGCCACGGCCGATCTCGCGCATGTGTTCCAGGAAGTCGATCTCGGAGAGCGCCGGGCCCACATCGAGCGCCTTCTTGAGCCGGATGGGACCGGGCACGGTGCGCTGGATCAGTTCGTCGAGGCTGCTCACGCCGATGGCCTTGAGCATGGCGTCGGTCTCTTGCTTGTTAGGGCCGATGTGGCGTTCCTGGTAGGTGACGGATGGCATGGGATAGGGTGCCTGGAAGGCGTGCAAATATACTGGGCCACAGGAGCCGGGAAGGGTGGGGCGAATGAGGAGACCCAGCCAAGCTGACCAAGCCATTCAGAACTTCGGAGGGCGGGGCGTCATGGATCTCGACCTTCCAACGATCTTCGTCAGCAGATGCACCAGTTATTCCATTTGGTCTTCGAGGTCGGTGCGTTCGCCCTTGGCTATTCTTATTTCCAGTTCCTGCGGCTCAAGGATGGCGATGAGATCACGGAGGCCAAGCGCGTCTGGATCCTTGTTGGCGCTGCCGCCGGAGCATTGCTCGGTTCGCGGATCCTGGGTGCCATGGAACAGCCGGAAGCCCTCGCATGGAACTGGAGTGCCCTATGGATCGCATTGAATAATCGGACGATCGTGGGTGGCCTCCTGGGTGGCCTGATCGGTGTGGAACTGACGAAGAGGTCGGTCGAGGTACGTACGAGCAGTGGTGACCTGTTCACCTATCCCTTGATACTCGGCATGATGATCGGCCGGTTAGGCTGCTTGTTGGGTGGTTTGGAAGACAATACATTCGGTATCGCCACCTCCCTGCCATGGGGCATTGATCTTGGTGATGGCGTTTCGAGGCACCCTACCAACCTGTACGAGATCGCCTGGCTTGGGGTCACGTGGGGGGCGCTGGTCTTTCTTGAGTCCAAGGTGGCGTTGGTGAACGGTGGACGGTTCAAACTCTTCATGATATCGTATCTGGTGTTCCGTTTGTTCGCCGAGTGCATCAAGCCACTGCCGCCCCTGGCGCTGGGCCTTTCCTCCATTCAATGGGCCTGTATTCTCGGCCTCTTGTATTACTTCCCGGCCTGGTCTCGGCCAAGGTCACTTGTGGTCGGATCAACCAGAATGATCGGATCCGATGCCTGAAAGACCCTACACCTATTACGACTTCACGTTGAGCCTGTGCCCGACGTGTCTAAGGCGCATCGACGCCAAGGTCATCTTCGAGAACGAGTGTGTGTATATGCTGAAACGATGCCCTGAACACGGTGCCCAAAAGGTGTTGCTTGCGACTGACATCGATTACTACAAACGTTGCAGACATTACCTCAAGCCGGGTGAACTGCCGAGGTCGTTCAACACGCGAACACACTTTGGCTGCCCTTATGATTGCGGCATCTGTCCGGACCATGAACAGCATGGCTGCCTGACGATCGTGGAAGTGACCGACCGTTGCAATCTGTCCTGCCCGGTATGTTACGCGAACAGCGGTCCGATGCACGGGAAGCATAGGACCCTGGAGGAGATCGAAAGCATGCTGGATGCCGTCGTTCGGAACGAGGGTGAGCCGGACGTGGTGCAGATCAGCGGAGGGGAACCTACGGTGCACCCGCGCTTCTTCGAGATACTAGATGCGGCCAAGCGACGACCGATCCGCCACCTCATGGTGAATACCAACGGTATCCGGATCGCAAAGGATCGCGTGTTCGCCGAACGGCTTGCGAGCTACATGCCAGACTTCGAGATCTACCTTCAGTTCGATTCGTTCAAGTCCGATGTGTTAAAGCGCTTACGCGGAGAGGATCTGAGCCGCACAAGACAGAAGGCGATCGATCACCTTAATGACCTCAACCTGAGCACCACGCTTGTCTGCACGGTGGAGAAGGGGGCGAACGATGATGAGATCGGCGCGGTGATCGACTATGCCCTGAAGCAACGATGTGTGCGCGGGGTCACCTTTCAGCCGGTCCAATTCGCCGGACGAGTGGAAGGTTCCGATCCCGCTACTGACCGCATCACGTTGACCGAGGTGCGTCAGGGGATCATCAACCAGAGCAGGTTGTTCACGCCGGAGGATATCGTGCCGGTGCCATGCAACCCTGATGCGTTGGCCATGGGATATGCGCTGAAGCTGAACGGGGATGTCTTTCCGCTCACCCATATGATCGACCCGGACGATCTGCTGAACAACAGTCGAAATACCATCGTATATGAACAGGATGAGCGACTGAAGGAGCACATGGTCAAGCTCTTCAGTACTGGTACGCCAAGCGACAAGGCGCACGAAACTCTGCATCGGATCATGTGCTGCCTGCCTGACATCGATGCGCCGGACCTCAAATACGAGAACCTGTTCCGCATCATCATCATGCGATTCATCGATGCCTACGACTTCGATGTACGAGCGATCAAACGCAGCTGTGTGCACATCGTGGATCCGAGGACAATGAACGCGATCCCGTTCGAGACCATGAACCTCTTTTATCGTGACGATGTGCAGTTGCAGCGCCTGCGGGAACTTCAACAACTGACAACATGAAAGAGAAACATCTTCAGGCTAATGTGCTCTTGATGTTGGGCTACTCCGTTCTTTTCATCGCCTTGAACGCCCTGTTCGGTGATGTATTCATCGGAGCCCACTGGGCGGCCGTATTGATCCAGATCGTTGCCTTGCTCGTTATTGGTCTGATTAAGATGACCGATCGAACGACACGCAGCCAGGGCGGACAATACCTGTTGGCCGCACTGGTCGTGGCTATTATCGGCCATGGCTTGTGCTTCTTCAATGGCCTCATGAATATGGGGGGCCATGCACTGATTCTCAACGAAAGCTTCCCAGCGCTAACCCGGAGATGGTCCCAGCGGCTCTCGACGGAGACACGCCAGATCAGTGGTTCCGTGTGGATGGTCCTCAGCCTCCCCACCACCGCGCAGGCGGCTATCTTTGGCCACCCCCGATGCTCCACTCCTTGCGCGCGTTCTTCCTCCTCCTGGCCATCGGGTCGTTGCGCGTGGCCGCCGCCCAGGACCGCATCCTGATGATGAACGGCGAGATCCACGAGGGGAAGGTGCTCGGGCAGAGCACCTTGGAGGTGCGCTACCTGCAGACCACCAAGCGCGGCAAGGTGAAGGAGCGCGCCGAACCCACCGAGGAGGTCTTCTCGGTGATCGACAGCCTGGGGCACGAACGCATCTGGTACTTCCACGATACCGTCTTCGGCAACGACCTCACCGTGGAGCAGATGCGCTGGTTCCTGGCGGGTGAACGCGATGCCCGGCACGGCTACAAGCCCACCTGGCCCATGGTCGGCGCCTTCGCCACGGGTGCTGGACTGGTGATCGGTCTCAATTGGGAGATGAACGGCCTCTTCGTACCGCCACTTGTTGCAGGTGTCATGGCCTTTCCTCGGGTTCACGTCACACCCGGTTCCATCTCCGACCCGGTGATGGAAGGTGATGAGTACTATGCGACCGGTTATGCGCGCGTAGCCCGTTCCAAACGCGTGATCCGCACCATGGTTTCGGCCTTCGCCGGTGTGGCTGTGGGGCTGGCCGTGCGGCAGCTCATCATCAACCCCAACTTGGACGAGCAGTAGCCATGGCACATGTGAACACGCTGGCCTACGCACAGGACCTTGATGCCCTTGACCCGCTGCGGGCCTTCCGCGATGAGTTCCACCTCCCTCAGCATGAGGGCCGCGAGGTGATCTACTTCACCGGCAATTCGCTCGGCCTTCAACCGAAGGCTGCCGCGGATGCGCTGAAGCAGGAGCTGGACGACTGGGCACGGCTCGGTGTGGAAGGGCATTTCCACGCGAAGCATCCGTGGTACGCCTACCACGAGGAGCTCACGGCCAGCAGTGCGCGGCTCGTGGGTGCGAAGGAGGAGGAGGTGGTGGTGATGAACCAGCTGACGAGCAACCTCCATTTCCTGCTGGTCTCCTTCTATCGTCCGAAAGGCAAACGAGTGAAGATCCTCACCGAGAAGCGTCCCTTCCCGAGCGATACCTACGCCTTCGCCTCACAGATCGCCTTCCATGGACTCGACCCAGCGACTTGTCTGGTGGAGGTGCAGCCGCGTGCGGGGGAGCATACCCTGCGACCCGAGGACATCATCGGGCGTATCAACGAACTCGGCGATGAGCTCGCCCTGGTCTGTTTCGGCGCGGTGAACTTCCTGACCGGTCAGGCGTTCGACATCAAAGGCATTACAGCAGCTGCGCACGCGGTGGGCGCCTTCGCGGGCTTCGACCTGGCCCACGCGGCCGGGAACCTGCACCTGAAATTGCATGATGATGGCCCGGACTTCGCGTGCTGGTGCAGCTACAAGTACCTGAACAGCGGTCCGGGTGGTGTGGCTGGAGCCTTCGTACACCAGCGGCATCTTGGTACGGATCTTCCGCGTTTCGCTGGCTGGTGGGGACATGACAAGAAGGAACGCTTCAAGATGGAGCGCGACTTCAAGCCCATGCCCACCGCCGAAGCCTGGCAGGTGAGCAACGCGCCCGTGCTACCCATGGCGGTGCATCGGGTGGCGCTCGAGCAATTCGACCGTGCCGGCATCGATCGCCTACGGGCCAAGAGTGTGGAGCTCACGGGCTACCTGCGCTGGATCATCCAGGGCATATCGGAGGAGAACGCTGGGATGTTCAACATCATCACCCCGAAGGAAGCAGCGATGAGCGGTGCGCAGCTCTCCATCCTTGTGCGTGGCGACGGGCGTGGCATCTTCGAGCGTCTCACCGCACGTGGCGTCTTCTGCGACTGGCGCGAACCCGATGTCCTGCGGATGGCCCCAGTGCCCATGTACAACAGCTTCGAGGACGTGTGGCGCTTCGGGCAGGCGTTGCGCGCGGCGATCGCAGGCTGATGATCGACAGGATCTGACGAACTTCGGTCGCCCATCTTGCGGGGCGTTCGCATCTTAGACGCAGAGGCAATGAGCAGGATCACGATCGTAGGCGGTGGCTTGGTGGGCAGCTTGCTCGCCATCTTCCTGGCCAAACGCGGCCACAAAGTGAACGTGTACGAGCGGCGCGGTGATCCCCGCCGGACCGATGTGTACGCGGGTCGCAGCATCAACCTCGTGGTGAGCCATCGTGGCTGGACGGCCCTGCGCGCGGCTGGTGTGGAGGAGGCCGTGAAGGCGATCACGGTGCCTGTGCATGCCCGCATGATGCACGACCGCGAAGGCAACTTGAACCGCGTGCCCTACAGCATCGATAATAGGGCCATCCATTCCGTGTCGCGTGGCGAGCTCAACCGGCGCCTGCTCACCGAGGCGGAGAAGCTGCCGAATGTGAAGGTGCACTTCGATCACCGCTGCGTGGACGTGGACCTGCAGACCGCCACCTGCCATTTCCAGCGTGAGGAAGGTGACCACGTGGTGGTGGAAGCCGATGTGGTCTTCGGCAGCGATGGTGCGTTCAGCGCGGTGCGCAGCAAGATGATGCTGGGCCGCTTCAGCTATAGCCAGGAGTACATCGAGCACGACTACAAGGAGGTGGCCTTCCCCGCGAACCCGGACGGCACGCCGAAGATGGACCCGCAATGCCTGCACATCTGGCCGCGCCGTTGGTTCATGATGATGGGCCTCGCCAACCAGGACGGTGGCTTCACCGGCACGCTCTTCATGCCGCATGCCGCCACGAAGGATTCACCGGGATTCGATACGGTGCGCACCGAGGCGGAGGTCACGGCCTTCTTCAAGGCGCACTTCGCGGATGCCATGCCCATCGTCCCGGACATCGTGGACCAATACCTGCGGAATCCGCAGAGCAATCTGGTCATCATCCGTTGTGCGCCCTGGCAGGTGAACGGCAAGGTGGCCCTGATCGGCGATGCCGCGCACGCCATCGTGCCCTTCTATGGTGAAGGGATGAACGCCGGCTACGAGGATTGCAAGGTGCTGAACGACCTCCTCGATGCGCATGGCGATGACAATTGGGCCGAGGTGATGCACCGCTATGCCTCCGTACGCAAGCCCAACGGCGATGCCATCGCGGACCTCAGCATGCGCAACTTCGTGGAGATGCGCGACCTCGTCGCCGACCCGCAATTCCTGCTGCGCCGTAAGATCGAAGGCCACCTGCAGGCCAGGCACCCCGACAAGTGGTTGCCGCTTTACAGCCAGGTGAAGTTCACCGATATCGCCTACAAGGATGCCTGGGAGGAAGGTCTTCGCCACGACCGCATCATGGAAGAGGTGATGCGCCTGCCGGGGATCGAAGAGAAGTGGGAGAGTGCGGAGGTGGAGAAGAAGGCCTTGGGGTTGTTGGGGTGAAGTAGATCAGAACCCATGCGCCCCAAGACCCGCATCATGTATATCGAAGACAAGTCGCAAGGCTTGGAAGGGGATGCCGTCATCGGTCGGGTGACCTTCTCGAAGTCGGGTCGCTCGGTCCATTACACGGGCCGCACCTTCCAGTCGTTGAACGGATCGGGCTTCAAGGAGAACTACTTCGATGTTGAAACCGGTGCGCGTTTCTGGATAAGCGGCTGTCGTAAGGATGGCGCCGATCGGTTGTATGCCGGAGGCTCGCCGGTCCGGATAGATGACGATGTCAGGGAGGAGTATTGGTCGGTGATCCGTGGACTACCGGAGAGTATGAGCCGTGTGACCACCTAGTACAGTCGCGTCCGGCTTGTGCGAGCTTTCTCATTCAGTCTCCGCACCAAGCGTAGCGCATATCTTTGAGCAACGTCAGTCCATCCATGACCACAGCGGCCCTCATAACGAAGCTGAAGAAGCTCGATAAGCGGAAGGACAAACATGTCCTGGAAGCCATAGAGATCCTGTTGAGGGACGACTCGAAGGAGGCTCGGATCCGGAGTCGTCTGCTCGAAGGTGCTATCCGCTCGGAGGATGACATCGACAATGGGCGTGTGATGACCATTACCGAAGCGAAGCGGAAGATGAGCGCACACTTGGCCGCAAGGCGAAGGTCTCGTGACCGGGAGAAGGGAACGAAGCGGGCATGAAGCTCGTTGTCACCGATTCGGCGTGGTCGAGCTTGGCGGCCCTGATCGAGTTCTGGGCCGGATCAAAGACCGATGAACGGATCGCCGAACGCGTGGATGAGATCTGGGAACAGGTTCAGTGGCTGGTGAAGAATCCGGGCGCAGGACAGTTCGAGGAGCACCTCGAGGAGATCGGACTGCACCACCGACGCTGGGTCGCCGATGAGATCAAGATCACCTATCGAGTTATCGATGACACCTTGTTCATCACGGACTTCTTCGACAGCCGCCAGGATCCGGGCAAAATGAAACGCTGATCCCCACACCCCCGCGTTGACACTTTCCAGTGTTGTGGGACGTTATCCTTCCGTGCCGCGTCCCACTTTCGCTTCCATGTTCCGGCTGGTCTTGTTGTTGAGCGCCCTTGCGGTGGTTGGTCAGGCTTCGGCCCAGCGCCTGATGGAGCGAAAACGTCCGGATCTCATCCCGCTGGATGGCCAGGCGCGCCGCATCGGCTGGTATGTGGCACCCGGCCTCACGTACACGCTGCCGCGCTTCAATGATGAGGAAGAGGAGGTCTTCCGACGCGGCGATACCTCCTACGTGGCCACCTACGATCCGAACGGTCGCATCGGCCTTTACCTCGAAGGTGGCCTCTCCTGGTATACCCGCGATCCGGTGATCGTGGACTACCTCGATCTGGGGATCGCGTATAAGAACCTGCGCGGCCGCGAAGAGATCACCGGTCGCTATGCCATCGCGGACAGCGCAGTGGACCTGACCAACGAAGGGACCTTTGCGGAGCGCCTCCTCACCTTGCATTTCAACGCGAACAAGTTCATCCCCACCTGGCGTTACCAGTTCGTGCAGCTCTCGCTCGGCGCCAACGCCGACTATCGCCTTGGCAGCGACTACAGCCATACCGGCGACTCACTGTTGAACGGCCATGCGTTCCCGCCCGATCTCTGGGGACAGGTGCATTTCAAGGTGGGCTATGGCTTCAAGCTCACCGGCAAGTTGTTCGTCATCCCCACATTGGAGACTCCGGTGTTCAGCGTGCAGCCGGTGGACGATGGTCGCTTCGGGAAGTTGCAATGGTTCAGCAGTGACTACCGGCCCATCATCTTCAGCGTGCGCTTCCTCTTCCTGCGCCCCCGCAAGGGTTTCGATTGCCCGCCGCCCATCAAGCACAAGGGGCAGATGAAGACCTACAAGCAGGACGGTTATCACCCGTGATCAGGTGCAGGTGCAATTAGACCGTTCGAAGGCTAGCGGTCAATTCCAGCTCACAAGTAGGATACTCCTGCACTTGGAAGAGCGTAGGAGCGTCTTGCCCCCGCTCCTGACCCTGATACCTGGCAACTATCTCAGGAACGGATTGTGCCGCTTCTCACGGCCTATCGTTGTTTCCGATCCGTGACCGCTGTACACCACGACCTCGTCGCCGAGCGGGAAGAGCTGTTCGCGGATGCTGCGCAACAAGGTCTCGGTATCGCCTCCGGGAAGGTCCGTGCGGCCGATGCTGTTCTGGAACAGCACATCACCGCTTAGGACGAAGGGACCGGCCGCATGGTAGAGGGCGATGTGTCCGGGCGCGTGGCCGGGTACGAAGAGCACCTTCAACTCCTCCTTCCCCAACCTGATCGTAGACGCTTCGGCGATGAAGTCCTTGGGCTCCGGAGCGGGGTCGTAGGGCAGGCCGTACATCTGCGCGGTGCGTTCCCCGGCGGCAAACACGGGAAGGTCCGCATGGTGGAGCTCCGGCAGCAGGCCATAGCGGTCGTGTATCCAAGCACAGCCAAGAATATGGTCGATGTGCGCATGTGTGAGCACAAGACGGACCGGCGTCAGCGCGTTCTGCTCCAGGTATTCCTCCAGTTCGCGCTGCTCCTGGCGGTTCCAGCAGCCTGGATCCACCACGATCGCCTCATGGCCATCATGCAGCACGTAGGTGTTCTCCTGGAAGGGGTTGAAGGTGAACTTGGCGACGTTCAGCATGGTCGGAATTGCCCGAAATTCGCACCTCGCGCTCGGTCAGGGGCGCTTCAAAGCTAACTTCAACCCGTGCCCGCACGCTTCCGTTCGTTCCTGAGCCGCCGCATGGCGGTCATGCTGGCCGTGGTGGGCATGGCTGCTCTGCCTGCCATTGCGCAGTTCTACTCCGGCTCGCAACAGGAGTACGGGAAGAACAGGGTGCAGTACCAGGACTTCCTCTGGCAGCAGTACCGGTTCAAAGGCATGGAGGTCTTCTTCTACAAGGAGGGCCGCGATCTTGCTCGCTACGTGGCCCAAGCCGCCATCGTGCACCAGAAGGAACTGGAGAAACGGTTCGACTTCGTCCTGGATGAGCGGTTGCAGTTCATCGTGTACAACTCGCTCACCGACTTCCGGCAGAGCAACATCGGCATTTCCGGGGTGGACGGTCAGCAGAACATCGGTGGTCTCACCCGCATCGTGGGCACCAAGATCTTCGTGTACTACGAAGGGGATCACGTCCTGCTGGACCAACAGATCCGTTCGGGCATCGCGCATGTGATCGTGGACCAGATGATGTTCGGGGGCAACTGGCGGGATATGCTCAAGAGCTCCACCTTCATGAGCCTGCCGGACTGGTACACCGATGGCATCATCTCCTACCATTCGCGCACCTGGGATGCCGAGCTCAACAACAGGATCCGCGATGGCGTGTTGAGCGGACGGTACGACAAGTTCAATCGGATCCAGGGTGAGGAGGCGAAATACGCCGGTCACATGATCTGGAAGTATGTGGCCGATGTCTATGGCCAGGGTGTGATCCCGAACATCCTGTACATGACCCGTGTGAGCCGGAACCCCGAGAGCGGTTTCCTCTTCGTGCTCGGCGTCTCGTTGAAGACCCTCACCCAGGAGTGCATCGCCTATTACAAGGGCCGCTTCGGTGAGGAGGACCGCTTCCGCAAGGATATAGCGCTGGATGAACTGCCCATCCGTACCAAACGTTCCAGGGATTACAGTCAATTCAAACAGAGCCCCAACGGACGCTACCTCGCCTGGGTGAGCAATGAGATGGGGCAGTACAAGGTGTGGGTCTACGAGATCGCCACGAAGAAGGTGAAGCGCATCGTGAAGGGGGAGAAGAAGTTGGCCCGCATCGTGGACCGCAGCTTCCCCGTGCTGGCCTGGCACCCGAACAGCCAGGTGCTCAGCTATGCCCTGGAACGGAAAGGGGAACTCTTCCTCCGATCCTACACCTTGGAGAACGGCCGCACCGAGGAGCGACCCGTATTCCTCCTCGAGAAGATACTGGACATGGCCTACAGCCCGGATGGAAGGAACATGGTCTTCAGTGCGGTGCGTGATGGCCGGACCGACCTGTACTACTATTACCTCATCGGCAATCGTCAGGAGCAGCTCACGGATGACCAGTTCGATGATCTGGATCCCCGCTTCGTGGATGACGGCCGGCGCATCATCTTTAGCAGCGACCGGCAGGACGATACGCTTCGTGCCAACGCCGATGTCGCCCTGGTGAACGGTCAGAAGGACATCTACCTCTTCGACCTCGAAACGCGCTCCAACCTCCTTACCCGGCTGTCGGCCACGCCGGATATCGATGAGCGCCAGCCGGCCCAGTACGACAGTACCAGCTACACCTACCTGAGCGATGCGGATGGCATCCAGGACCGTTTCATCGTGCGCTACGACAGCACCATCAGCCATATCGACACGGTGATCCACTACCGCTACTTCACGGTGGAGAAGCGGCTCACGGAGTTGCGCCGTTCCCTGTTGGAACAGGATGTGAACGCCGGGCACGGCCGATACACCCAGCTCCAGTACCGCGATGGACGTTACCACTTCTACGCGGGACGGATCGGTGAGGAGCGTACCGCCGGCGACGGCCTGGTGGCTCCTGTGCAGCCGGGCGAACGCGAGGCCGACCCGACAGCGCTGACCGATGACATGAGCCCCGTGGTGAAGGTGCCGCCTCGCGATCCCCGGCCCACCGGTGATGGAGCCATCGATGTGCGCAATTACGTCTTCTCCGACGAACAGGGACCGGCCACGACGCAGCAGGGGCGGCACGGCGGTCAGCAGGGACCCGACCAGGCGCAGGCTACCCCGCAGGACTCTGCTGCCACCAAGCCCTTCGCCTATCCCGACCAGCGCAACTACAACGTGAACTTCGCCATCGATGGGGTGGTGACCCAGCTGGACAACTCATTCTCGAACCAGTTCTACCAGCCCTTCATCGGGCCCGGAGCGCTGAACCCCGGTCTGAGCGGTCTCACGCGCATGGGCATCAGCGATCTGTTCGAGGACCACCGCATCGTGGGTGGCTTCCGCCTTGCGTTGGACCTCAACAACAACGATTACCTGATCGCCTATGAGAACCTGAAGCGCCGGCTGGACAAACGCTTCTCCTTCCAGCGGCAGGCCTACCAGAACATCACCGACTTCGGCGTGGAGAAGGTGAGCACCCACAACGTGCGCTACCAGGTGAGCTGGCCCTTCAGTGAACTGGCGAGCATTCGGGCCTCGGTCATGTACCGCAACGACCGGCGTGTTGTGCAGAGCATCGATCCCTTGAGCCTGCGCGAGCCGAACACCTACGACCACATGGCTGGCGCCAAGCTGGAGTACATCTACGACAGCAGTTTGCCGCGCGGGCTCAATCTCTGGACCGGCTGGAAACTGAAGTTCTTCGCCGAGTATTACCAGCAGCCCGAGAACAGGAGCGACATGCAGGTGGTGGGCATGGACCTGCGCCACAGCCTGAAGATCCACCGCGAGATGATCTGGGTGGCGCGCCTCGCAGGCAGCAGCTCCTTCGGCAGTCGGAAGATCGCCTACTTCCTGGGTGGCGTGGACAACTGGCTATTCGCCAAAGTGGACAACTCCATCCCCATCGACTTCACGCAGAACTACTTCTATCAATCCATGGCGGTGCCCATGCGCGGCTTCTTCTACAACGCGCGCAATGGCAGCAGCTTCGGCGTGTTCAACACCGAGGTGCGTGTGCCGATCTTCCGCTACCTCATCAACAAGCCGATCCGCTCGGACCTCATCCACAATTTCCAGGTGGTGGGTTTCGGCGACATCGGTTCCGCCTGGACCGGCGCACACCCTTATGCGGAGGACAACAGCTTCAACCGGGTGGTCATCCGCCGCAACCCGCTCACCATCACCCTGGACAGCAAGCGTGAACCGGTGGTGGCGGCCTACGGATTCGGACTGCGCACGCGCCTGCTGGGCTACTTCGTGCGCGCCGATTGGGCCTGGGGCATTGATGACGGCGTGATCCAGCCGCGGGTCTTCCATTTCTCCCTAAGCCTCGATATCTGATGACATTGGATCTTCAATCCATCGTGCTCCTGCTTCTCGTCGGCCTGGCCGCCGGCATCCTCAGCGGCTTCGTTGGCATCGGCGGCGGCGTGATCATGGTGCCGGCCTTGATCTGGCTCCTCAGTTATTCGCAGCAACAAGCCCAGGGCACCAGCCTCGCCGTCCTCATGTTCCCGGTCGTCTTCCTGGCGGTGCGCAACTATTACAAGGCCGGTGCCATCGACCCCAAGGTGGTCGGCTTCATCGCCGTCGCTTTCGTTGTCGGATCCTACTTCGGCAGCAAATGGTCGCTGGCCCTGCCCATGGAGACCGTGCGCAAGGTCTTCGGCGCTGTGATCCTGCTCGTTGCGCTTAAGATGATCTTCGGCAAGTGATCGCGCGTATCAAGTCCGCCGTGGCCGCGTTGGAAGCCGGGATGACCGGCTGGCGGCGTCACCTCCATCAACATCCTGAACTCTCCTTCCATGAGACGGACACCGTGCGTTATGTGGTGGACCTGTTGCGGAACGAAGGCATCGAGGTGTACGATGGTGTGGGAAGGTTGAACGCGGATGCCCCAGGGACCGGTGCGATCGCCTTCGTGCGGGGCGAGAAAGGGAAGAGCGACGCATGTATCGCCATCCGTGCGGACCTTGACGCATTGCCGATAACGGAAGTGGGGAAGGAGGGCTATTGCTCGCAGAACCCCGGCGTGATGCATGCCTGCGGCCATGATGCCCACACCGCCATGGTGCTGGGCGCCGGCTTCGCGCTGCATCGGCTCCGTCAGGAGTGGAGCGGAACGGTGATGCTCGTGTTCCAGCCGGGTGAGGAGAAGGAACCCGGCGGTGCTTCCCTGTTGGTGAAGGAAGGGGTGTTCAACGATCCGAAGCCCTCCGGGATACTCGGACAGCACGTGACCCCGGAACTGCCCATCGGCAAACTGGGCTTCCGTTCCGGTCCGTTCATGGCGGCTGCGGATGAGCTCTACATCACCGTGAAAGGACGTGGTGGTCACGCCGGTTCGCCGCACCTGTGCATCGATCCGGTGCCCATCGCAGCGCAGTTGATACTCGCGTTGCAGCAGGTGGTGAGCCGTCGCAACAAGCCCGGTCAACCCATGGTGCTGTCATTGGGCAAGGTGATCGCCAACGGAGCCACCAACATAATTCCGGATGAAGTCCGGATCGAAGGCACCATGCGCACCTTCGATGAAGCCTGGCGATCTGAGTTGCACAGCATGCTTCCGGACCTGGTGCGTGCAACGTGTGAAGGCCTTGGCGCCACGGTGGACTTCACGCTCGTGAAGGGATCGCCGGTGGTCAAGAACGACCCGGAGCTCACCGCCCGCATACGTGCCGCAGCCGTGGACTTCATCGGTGAAGCGAACGTTGTGGACATGGACATCCGCATGGGTGCGGAGGATTTCGCCTATTACACCCACGTGATGCCCGGCTGCTTCTTCCGGCTCGGGACCGGGAACCCCACCAAGGCCGGGACCCAGAGCGGCCTTCACCGCGCAGAGATGGACATCGACGAGGACGCCCTCGTGATCGGTGCAGGAATGATGGTGTGGGGGGCGATCACGGAGCTGGAGCGCCAGATCACCTCACGATGATGTCGTCCACCTCGATCACCGGCCTGCCGTCCCTGCCATGAACGGTCAGTTCCACGGTGTTCGACGTGCGCCCACGTGCCGTCCATAGGTCAAGACGCAGGTTGAAGGTGCCCGGCCAGTTGCGTACCGGGGTGATGCGCAGGTCATGCCACACGCTTTCAGGTGGCATCACCAGTGCGCTGCCCACCTCATCCACCGCACCCTCCATGTCCGCAGCGCTCAAGCCTTCGCCACCCGTGGCTTCCTCCAACTCCTCGAACCGACGTTCAACGAGCAGCTTCATCACATGCTTCGCGACGAGCGTGAGGTCGTTGGGGCTCATTCCTGAATGGTGCTAGTGCGCGTGCTGGAGGCGATGGATAACTGCCGACCGCCAACTGCGAACTGGCATCAGTTCGCCACTTCGCTCATGAACTTCAAGCGCACCAAGCGCAGCTCTTCCTCGCTGTAGGCGCTGTCGAACTCCTGCACGGCGGTCTCCAGGTCGTCCGTTTCGCTCTCCCGGAAGTAGTCCATGATCTCGTCCTGCGAGTCGGGTTCCAGGATGTCGTTGATGTGGTAGTTGATGTCCAACTTGGTTCCGCTGGTCACGATGCTCTCCAGTTCCGTGAGCAAGGTGTCCATCGTGAGGCCCTTGCCGCGCGCGATGGCATCCAGCGGCAGGCGCTTGTCGATGTTCTGGATGATGTGGACCTTGTTGCCGCTCTTGTTCACCACCGATCGCACCAGGACCTCGTCCTCCCGCTCGATGTCGTTCTCCTCGACGTACTTGGCGATCAGCTCCACGAAGGGTTTGCCGTACTTGGTCGCCTTGCCAGGACCGACGCCGCTCACCTGCGTAAGGTCGTCCATGGTCACCGGGTAGCGCATGGTCATCTCCTCCAGGGAAGGGTCCTGGAAGATCACGTACGGGGGTAGCTTGTGCTTCTTGGCCACCTGCTGGCGCAGGTCCTTGAGCATGGCCATCAGCTTTTCGTCGGCCGCACCGCGTGAGGCGCTCGGACCATCGTCATCGCCCACCTCGTCGTCGCTGAAGTCGCGCTCCTTTACGAACTTGATGGAGACCGGTTTCTTCTTGAACTTCTTACCGGCCTCCGTCAGGCTCAGGTTGCCGTAGGTCTCGATGTCCTTGTGCAGGAAGCCATGCACCAGGCCCTGGCGCACGACCCCCATCCAGTGCTGGCTCTCCTTCTCATCACCCTTCCCGTAGATGGCCAGCTTGTCACCCTTGTAGTTCTTGATCTCGCTGGTCTCGGTGCCGGTGAGCAGGTCGCAGATATACTTGGCCTTGTGGCGCTCCTTGCTTTCCAGCACGGCGTCCAGCACCATGGCCAGGTCGTCCTTGGCCTCGTACAGCTCCTGCGGGTTGGTGCAGTTGTCACAGGATCCACAATTGTCCCCCTTCAACGTTTCGCCGAAGTAGTGCAGCAGGTATTTCCGGCGGCACATGCTGGTCTCGGCGTAGCCTACCGTGTCCTGCAGCAGTTGCTTGCCGATCTCCTGTTCCGCCACGGGCTTGCCCTGCAGGAACTTCTCCAGCTTCTCGATGTCCTTGTAACTGTAGAAGGCCACACACTTGCCTTCGCCGCCATCCCGGCCGCCACGTCCGGTCTCCTGGTAGTAGCTCTCCAGGCTCTTCGGGATGTCGTGGTGGATGACGAAGCGGACGTCAGGCTTGTCGATCCCCATGCCGAAGGCGATGGTCGCCACGATCACGTCCACCTCTTCCATGAGGAACTTGTCCTGGTGCTCGGCGCGCTGCCCGGCATCCATGCCGGCGTGGTAGGGCAGTGCCTTGATGCCGTTCACGTTGAGCGTCTGGGCCACTTCCTCCACCTTCTTGCGGCTGAGGCAATAGATGATCCCGCTCCGTCCGCTGTGCTGTTTGATGAACTTGGTGATCTCCCTGTTCACGTTGCGCTTCGGGCGCACTTCATAGTACAGGTTCGGACGGTTGAAGCTGGCCTTGAACGTGACCGCGTTGGGGATGTCGAGGTTCTTCAGGATGTCCTCCTGCACCTTGTCCGTGGCCGTGGCCGTGAGGGCGATCACCGGCACGCGTTTGATCTCGTCGAAGATGGTGCGCAACCGCCGGTATTCGGGTCGGAAGTCATGCCCCCATTCGCTGATGCAGTGGGCCTCGTCGATGGCGAAGAAGCTGATGTGGATCTCGCTCAGGAATTCCACGTTCTCCTTCTTGGTGAGCGACTCGGGCGCCACGTACAGCAGTTTGGTCTTCCCGGCCTTGATGTCGGCCTTCACCTTCAAGGTCTCGTTGCGCGTGAGCGAGCTGTTGAGGAAGTGGGCCACCCCATCATCCGAGCTGAAGCCCCGGATGGCGTCCACCTGGTTCTTCATCAGGGCGATGAGGGGGCTGACCACGATCGCGGTGCCCTCGCTCATGAGGGCCGGGAGCTGGTAGCACAGGCTCTTGCCCCCGCCGGTGGGCATGATCACGAAGGTGTTCCTGCCGTCGAGGACGTTCTGGACGATGGCTTCCTGTTCTCCTTTGAACTGGCTGAAGCCGAAAAAGCGCTCGAGGGCCTCTCGAGGCGTGGTGTCTACGTTGATCATTTCAGTGGCGGCGGGAGCATATCGGCCGCATTGATTGGGAGGCTTAAATGTACGGTGCGGGACTTTCCCGGACCAGCATTATTATGTCTACTTAACGATCGTGGGTTTCCCACGGTTCCCGGAGCCCATGGTCGTTGAAAACTGAGGCCCGTGGCCTGAAAGCCCCCCGCACCCGCGGCTATCTTTGGCCCACGCGGCTCCAAGCTTTGGCCACATCCCGTAACAGTGAGGAAATGACCTTCCTGGAGCACCTCGAGGAGCTCCGGTGGACCTTGGTGCGCGCGGCCATCGCCGTTGCCGTGGGTATGATCGGCTGCTTCATGGCCAAGGATCTCCTCTTCGATACGGTGATCCTGGCACCCAAGAACGCCTCCTTTGTGACCTACCGCGCCATGTGTGCCCTGGGTCACCGGCTGGGCATGGGCGATGCCATGTGCGTGGGCGATCTGGTGTTCACGCTCCAGAACATCAGCATGAGCGGCCAGTTCTTCACCCACCTGATCGTCTCGTTCGTGGGTGGCTTCATCCTCGCCTTCCCCTATGTGTTGTGGGAGGTCTGGCGCTTCATCGCCCCCGGCCTGCACGAGTCGGAAAAGGGCTCCGTGGGCGGCCTCGTCTTCTCCGCATCCATCCTCTTCCTCTTCGGAGTGGCCTTCGGCTATTTCCTGCTTGCCCCGCTCAGCATCCAGTTCTTCGGCACCTATCAGGTGAGCAGCTCGGTGCAGAACACCGTGGCCCTGGACAGCTACATCGCCATGGTCACCTCCGTGACCTTGTGGACCGGCCTGGTCTTCGAACTGCCCCTGGTCATCCTCTTCCTCACCCGCGCCGGCCTCATCACCCCGGCTATCCTGCGCACCTACCGAAAGCATGCCTTCGTGGGGATCCTGGTGATCTCGGCCATCCTGACCCCGCCTGACGTGGTGAGCCAGCTCATCGTGTCCGGTCCGCTGATGCTGCTCTACGAGTTCGGCATCCTTATCTCCTCCCGCACCGTAAAGCGAATGGAACGCGCCGCACAGACACGCGCCGTGCAGCAACGAACCACCCGATGATGGCCGCGCTCCGTTCCCTCGCCCTCCTGATCGCCAGCGCCCTGGCCCCGCTGGCCTGGGCCCAGACCACGAAGGTCAGCGGACTGGTGACCGATGCGAAGACAGGCGAGCCGATCCCCTTCGCGAGCATCGCCTTCGTGGACAGCCGCATCGGTGCGAGCACGGATATGGACGGGCGCTATGCGATCGAGACCTACTATGCCACGGACAGCATCCGCGTCTCCACCGTGGGCTATGTGGCGCGCTCCTTCGTCGTGAAGAAGGACAAGGTGCAGGTGATCGACATCGCGCTGCAGCCCAACAGCTTCGAGCTGGCCGAGGTGGTGATCAAGCCCACCGAAGAGAACCCCGCCTTCGGGATCCTGCGCCGCGTGATCAAGAACAAGCCGGTGAACAACCGGGAAAAGCTATCCGCCTATCAATACCACGCCTACAACAAGATCGAGTTCGACCTCAACAACATCACCGAGGACTTCACCCAGAAGAAGATCTTCAAACCCTTCGCCTTCATCTTCGACAACATCGACAGCACGGACGCCAAACCCTACCTGCCGATCTTCATGACGGAGACGCTGAGCGACGTGTACTACCGCCAGCAGCCGAAGAAGCAGCGCGAATTCATCCGCGGCACCAAGGTGAGCGGGGTGGAGAACGAAAGCATCGCACGCTTCATGGGCGACATGTACCAGAACGTGAACATCTACGAGAACTTCCTGGTGATCTTCGGGAAGAACTTCATCAGCCCCATTGCAGACGGTGGCCGTGGGTACTACGACTACTACCTCACCGACAGCGCCTTCGTGGGCAAGAACTGGTGCTACAAGCTCACCTTCACGCCGAAACGGGTGCAGGAACTGGCCTTCACCGGGGAGATGTGGATCAGCGACACCACCTACGCCGTGCACCGCATTGAGGCGGGGATCGCCAGTGGGGCCAACCTCAACTTCGTGCAGGGCTTCTGGGTGAAGCAGCAATACGACCAGGTGCAGAACGAGGTGTGGATGCTCACGCGCGATGAACTCGTCGTGGACCTGAACGTGATCCGCGACACCGGCGAGAAGAACAAGAACGCGGTGCAGGGCTTCTACGGGCGGCGCACGGCCACCTACCGCGACTTCCTGATCAATGAACCGCGCGAGGATGCGTTCTACGAAGGTGTGGACGATGTGGTTGTGGAGCTTGATCCGTTGAGCCTCGGCGCCGACTATTGGGACCAGAACCGCCACGTGCCCCTGACGGCGAAGGAGAACGCGATCTACCACATGGTGGACACCATGAAGACGATCCCGCGCTTCCGGACCTATGTGGACATCATCAGCACGCTGGCCACGGGCTATTATGAGAAGGGGAAGATCGAGATCGGACCCTACTTCACCACGATGAGCTACAACCCGGTGGAGGGCCTGCGCTTCCGGCTGGGTGGCCGCACGAGCAACAGCTTCAGCAACTGGGTGGAGTTCGAGGGTTATTCGGCCTATGGCCTGCTCGATGAACGGTTCAAGTTCGGCCTGGCCACACGGGGCTTCATCAGCAAGGAACCGCGCCTGCTCTACCGCGCCTCCTACAAGCACGATGTGGAGCAGCTCGGCCAGAGCACCAACGCCTTCCGCAACGACAACATCCTGGGCAGCTTCTTCCGCCGGAACCCGAACACCAAGCTCACCGATGTGGAGCAGTGGAAGGCCAGCCTCGAGCGGGAGTGGTTCAGCGGATTCACCAGCGAGGTGATGGTGCGCTACCGGACGCTGCAGGCGCTCGGCGACCTCCGCTACACGCGGCTCTCCTTCGAGCCCCTGCCACGTCTGGACAACGTGGGCAGCATCCGCACCGCCGAGGTGAGCCTGAACACCCGCTTCGCCTATGGCGAGAAGTACGTGAGCGGGGAGTTCGACCGGATCGCGGTGGGCATCCTCAAGTACCCGACCATCGAGCTGCACCTGGCCTACGGCGTTCCCGGCCTGCTCAACAGCGACCACGAATACACGAAGGTGGTGGCCCGCAGTTACAAGCGTTGGCAGTTGGGCACCGCGGGCTGGACGCGTACCACCATCGAAGGCGGACGCATCTTCGGCACCCTGCCATATCCGCTGCTGGTGATCCACAGCGGCAACGAGACCTTCTACCTGGACGATGCCTCGTTCAACACCATGAACTTCTTCGAGTTCATCAGCGATCGCTACGTGCAGCTGTTCGCCGAACACCACTTCGAAGGGCTCTTCTTCAACCGCATCCCCCTGCTGCGTCGCCTTAAATGGCGGGAGGTGGCGACCTTCAAGGCGGTTGCTGGCGACCTCGACCAGAAGCATAGCGACGAACTCCTCTTCCTGCCCGGCATGTACGCGCTCTACAACGGTCCCTTCATGGAGGCGAGCGCCGGCATCGAGAACGTGCTGAAGGTGCTCCGCTTCGACATCATCTGGCGCCTGCGCTACAACGATCATCCGCGCACCGCACCGTGGGCTTTGCGCGCCAAGCTCTACATCAACTTCTGATCGCCGATGCTGCGCGCCGAGAACATCTTCAAACGGTACAAACGCCGCACCGTGGTGAATGGCGTAAGCGTGGAGGTGAAGCAGGGCGAGATCGTCGGGCTGCTTGGTCCGAATGGCGCGGGGAAGACCACCAGCTTCTACATGATCGTGGGATTGATCAAGCCCAACGAAGGCAGGATCTTCCTCGACACCGAGGACATCACCGACCTCGCCATGTACAAGCGGGCGAAGAAGGGTATAGGCTACCTGCCCCAGGAGCCCAGCGTGTTCCGCAAGCTCAGCGTGGAGGACAACATCAAGGCGATCCTGGAGGTGAGCGGCAAGACCAAGGCGGAGCAGGCGGCGAAACTGGAGGAACTGCTCAACGAGTTCAGCCTGCAGCACGTGCGGAAGAACATGGGCGATGTCCTCAGCGGTGGCGAACGGCGGCGGACCGAGATCGCGCGCGCCCTGGCCACCGAGCCGCGCTTCATCCTGCTCGATGAACCCTTCGCGGGTGTGGATCCGATCGCCGTGGAGGACATCCAGAGCATCGTCGCCAAATTGAAGGACAAGAACATCGGCATCCTCATCACGGACCACAACGTGCAGGAAACGCTGAGCATCACGGACCGGGCCTACCTGCTCTTCGAGGGCAAGATCCTCAAACAAGGCACCGCTGAAGAGCTGGCTGCGGATGAGACCGTGCGGCGTGTCTACCTCGGCAAGAACTTCGAGCTGCGGCGGAAGACCCCCAATTAGGAATTAGCCGATCAGAAATTCCGAATTGGCTGATTGCTAATTGGTGACCTCGTCCACAGAGAAGCTGTACTTCTCCATGATCTGGTTGGCCAGCAACTTCTTGCAGGCCTCGTCCACCTTGGCTTCGGCGGCCTTCTTGTCCTTGGCCTCCACGGAGAGCGTGATGTGCTTGCCGATGCGCACGCCGGTGATCTCGGGCAGGCCGAGGTTCTGCATGCTGCCGCTCACCGCCTTGCCTTGCGGGTCCAGCAGGTTGTCGTGGGGCATCACATCGATGGAGGCGCGGAAGGTCTTCATGGGGTCCAGGTTCAACGCAGAGACGCGGAGGACGCAAAGGTCGCAGGGAATTGCGAATGCGCAATGGAATAGCCGGTGGTCGGCATCGTGGTGCGGCCGTTCGATCGAACCTGTAGCGTCGACCCAACGGGTCGACACGCTAGACGGTGAGCCACAAAAGCGGCGGGCAGGGGGTCACGCAGTCTTCGGGAAAAGTCGTCCCCACAACGGCGACAATAGGTAGATCACCAGGATCAGCGGAACAGCCAGCACACCGTACAGCACCACCAGCACCGTCCCGATCCCCAACAAGAGATAGATGACCTCGTTGCCCTTCCACCCCATGTGCTTGAACTTGAGGGAGGGGAGGGGGATGGAGGAGAGCATGCAAGCGGCAAGGAGGATCGAAACTGTAAGAGTGATAGGTGGGCCAGCCAATACCATAGAAACGAGCTTTTGTGGGTATGGAAGGAGGCGCCAGCCCGGATGGAACACCAAGCACACGCTAGCCCAAAACATCGCATTCGCAGGGGTGGCGAGACCGAGAAATCCGGTGGATTGCCGTGTATCGATGTTGAACTTGGCCAGACGCCATGCTGAGGCGATGGGAATGATTAGGACGGTCAGCAGGATAGAGACCAGGTGAAGAGCGCTCTTATTAGCCATCGCGTAGAACGCAAATTCGACGGTGTCGTCAGGGGAAATGGAGTTATGCAGGAATGACATACCGACAAGCATCCCCGGCGCCACCCCGAACGTCACCATATCCGCCAGACTATCCAGCTGCGCCCCCAGCGGCGTTCCCCCACCCAAGGCCCGCGCGGCCAGTCCATCGAACACATCGAACAGCGCACCCGCGAAGACCAGCCAACACGCCCATGTTAGCTGTCCTTGGGAGGCCAGCAGGATGGATGCGACCCCGCAGGCTAGGTTCGCGGTGGTGAGCAGGTCGGGGATCCTTGGAAGGCGGGCCATCGGGCATTCCAGCGCCGTGAACGATCACAGCGCGGAACGGGCCGAAGTTGGGATAATTTCGGGCAATGATCAAGGCCACCCGCCGTTGGAAGCTGCGTCAACCACCTAGCGAATGAACACTGTGAAGATCAAGGGGATGCGCGTCGGCTTCCTGGCATTGCTGAGCACCATGACCGTTGGAGGCGTCCTCGGACAGTCCGACGCACCGAAGTACAGCAACGAGTTCCTGGCAGTGGGCGTGGGTGCCCGTGCCCTCGGCATGGGTAGCGCGTACACCGCAGTGGTGAACGACGTGACCAGCGGCTACTGGAACCCGGCCGGCCTGCTTGGCGTGAAGGGCGACCTGCAGATCGGGGCCATGCATAGCGAGTACTTCGCCGGTATCGCCAAGTACGACTACATCGGCCTGGCCAAGCCCATCGATTCCGCCAGCACCATCGGCTTCACCTTCATCCGCTTCGGCATCGACAACATCCCGAATACGATCGACCTGATCGATCCCAGCGGCAACATCGATTACGACCGCATCACCTCCTTCAGCTCCGCCGACCACGCCTTCCTCATCTCCTACGCCCGCAAGTTGAAGGTGCCCGGCCTGCAGATCGGCGGCAACGTGAAGGTGATCTACCGCCGCGTGGGCAGCTTCGGCAAGGCCTGGGGCTTCGGCCTGGATGCCGGTGCCCAGTACCAGAAGGACCGCTGGCGTTTCAGCGCCGTGGCGCGCGATGTCACCAGCACCTTCAACGCCTGGAGCTATTCGCTCGACCAACGCACCATCGATGTGTTCACACAGACGGGTAACGATATCCCCGCCAACAGCATCGAGGTCACCCTGCCACGCCTGCACCTGGGTGTGGCCCGGGAGTTCAAGTTCGGCAGCAAGTTCGACCTCCTCGCCGCCGTGGACCTGGAGAACACATTCGACGGCAAACGGAACACCCTGATCAAGTCGGATGCCTTCAGCACCGATCCGCGCGTGGGCATCGAGCTGGGTTATGCCGGCGTGGTGTATGTGCGGGCAGGCATCAGCAACATCCAGTACGTCACCGACATCAGCGACAAGGACCAGCTCTCCATGCAGCCCAACATCGGTCTCGGCCTCAAGATCAAGAGCGTTTCGCTCGACTACGCGCTGACCGATGTGGGTGACAACAGCGTGGCGCTCTACTCCAACATCTTCTCCCTCAAGTTCGACCTGTTCAAGAAGTCCGGTTCATGATGAGACGCGTAACGCTGTTCCTGGTCCTGTTGCAGGCGGTCGCCGCTACCGCCCAGATCGTGGGCAACGAGTGGATCGACCATGACCGGCAGTACTGGCGTTTCGACGTGTACCGCACCGGGCTCCATCGGCTGGACTCCGCCACGCTGGCGGCCTCCGGCTTCCCCATCGCTTCGGTGGATCCCGCGGACCTGATGCTCTTCGGTCGCGAGCAGCAGGTGCCGATCTACATCGAGGGCGGCGAGGATGGCGTGTTGAACGCCGGCGACTTCATCGAGTTCATCGGCCGGAAGAACGACGGCTGGATCGATGAGCGGATGTACGATTCACCCTACTACCATTCCAATCCGCACTACAGTCTCATCAACGACACCATCCACTACTTCCTCACCTGGGACCCGGATCCCGGCGTGCAAAAGGAACGCGTGCTGGCCTATGCTGATCCGGATATCGCCTCCCATACCGTGCGGCCCTGGGTCTGGGGTCGTGGTCTCAACGGTTACGGCGATGCCTATTGGTATGGTGTGGTGATGGAACCCTACCATTTCACGAGCGGTGGCATGCTCGCTGGGGAAGGTTTCGGCGGTCCCGGTCTCATCGTGACCGATGGGGTGCAGTCCGCTGACCTGTTCGCGCCGACGCCGCGCGGCTACTCGGGTCCGGATGCGCCGGATGCGCAAGTGCGCGTGACCACCGGCGGGCAACAGCGCTGGCCGGTGGCCCTTCCGGATCACCACCTCCAACTCGTGAGCGGCCCCGCCCAAACGGTGCGGAAGGACACGACCTTCCTCGGGAACCGTGTGATCCGAAGCGACTTCCAGGTGCCGGCGAACGAGGTGTCGTCCTTCTTCACCGTAACGATGCGGGTGGTGCACGACCTGCCCATCGGCCAGAGCAACCCCAACTACGAGGATTTCCAGGTGGCCTTCGCCGTGGACGTCACCTACCCGCGCGATCTGCAAGGCCTCGGCGACGGACCCTACGACCTGTGGATCCCCCATGATCCCGCAGATCCTTCCGCGCGGCTGCAGCTCGGCGGCGCGGGCAGCACACCCATCCTCTACTGCTTCGGTGATGTCCCGCGCCGGGTGGTGCCCGAGCTGGTCGGTGCGAACTACGAACTCGCCGTTCCCACGCACCCCGACAGTACCCGCACACCGGCCTACCTGCACACGGAGTCCGCGGTCTTCCAAGTGGGGTCGCTCACACCGGTGAACGGCAGTGGTTACTTCAGTGATCTTGTCGCGCTCGATCTGGATTCCGCCATGGTGATCGTCAGCCATCGATCACTCTGGAACGGTGCCACGGCCTACGCGTCCTATCGCTCCACCCAAGCGCCGCGACCGGTGCCCGTGGTCCTGGCCGATGTGGATGAACTCTACGATCAGTACGGCGGTGGGGTGCCCAAGCATCCGCTCGCGATCCGGTCCTTCCTGCGCGACCTGATGGTCTCATGGGACCAGGCGCCGCAAGGGCTCTTCCTCATCGGCAAGTCCACCTCATCCTTCAGCACCTTCTTCGAACCACAAGGTGCGCGCCCCAACGTCAACGGCGCCTACGAACGCATGCTTGTGCCGAGCTATGGTGCTCCGGCCTGCGATCAGTGCTTCTCCATCGGGATCGGACCCACTGCCGACCCCCGCATGGTGGAGGTGCCGGTGGGGCGGCTGAGCGCGATCAATGAGCAACAGGTCTTCGACTACCTGGACAAGGTGAGCACCCTGGAGGACCAGGAGCCTGCGGCGTGGATGAAGAACGTGGCGCACCTGAGCGGTGGGTTCGATGCGGCGGAACAGGAGAGCCTGGCCAACCGGCTCCGGTTCATGGAACCCATGATCGGCGATACCACCCAGTTCGGTGCACAGTTCTGGCGGTTCAGGAAGAGCAGTTCCTCCATCTTCAGCACCGCCGCCGCGGATTCGGTGCGCAACCTGATCGAGAACGGCGTTACCCTGATGAACTTCTTCGCGCACGCCTATTCGGAGAGCTTCGACATCACGATCGATGACCCGGATAACTACGAGTGGAACGGTCGTTATCCCTTCGTGATCGGGAATTCCTGCTACATCGGCAACGTACACCTGAACGCCGATGGCGCCAGTACAAGTGAGGATTGGGTGATGCGGCCCGCGGCAGGCCCGGTGACCTTCATGTCCACCACCCAGGTTGGCGTGGACTTCGACCTGGCCCTCTACGGCCGCTGGTTGTACAACAGCATAGGCAGCTCGAACTATGGCAAGCCGTACGGCAAGCACATGCAGCACGCGGCCTTCAACCTGCTGGCCAACACGAACAACTGGGGTACCATCCATTCCGTGCACACCTTCACGCTGCAAGGCGACCCCATGCTGGTGATGAACTCGCCGCTCGAGCCCGACTTCGAGGTTCGGGCGGAGGACATCCTCTTCGAACCGGAGGTCGTGACGGCCGATGTGGACACCTTTACCGTGAAGGTGGTGGTGCGCAACATCGGGCGCATGTACCAGGGCTCGATCGGTGTGCAGCTGCAACGCTCGAACCAGGGCCTGGCTGAAGCAGGCATCTACAATACCCAGATCAGCGGAATGGGCTTCCAGGACACTATTGCCTTCCGGGTACCCACGCTGGCCTTCACCGGTGGTCAGGGTGTGAACCAGATCACCGCGCGGGTCGACCTGGACCCGGACCTGATCACGGAACTTTCGCCGGAATACGGATCGAACCAGGCGTCCACCACGCTCTTCATCACCTCCGGTGATCTTGTGCCGATCTACCCTTACGACTTCGCGATCATCCCGGATCCGCAACCCTTCCTCCGCGCCAGCACCGGTGACCCCCTCGCCGCCGAACGCACCTATGTGTTCCAGATCGACACCACCGACCGCTTCAACAGCCCGATGCTGGAGATGGCCAGTGTGACCGCGCCCGGTGGCGTGGTGAGCTGGCAGCCGCAGAGCATCTATTCATTGAACACCCAGGACAGCACGGTCTTCTTCTGGCGCTGCAGCATCGACAGCACCGGCAACGACGGGTACAACTGGTACGAGCGCTCCTTCCAGTACATCGATGGCCGCTACGGATGGGGACAGGCCCACTACTTCCAGTTCAAGGATGATGAATACAACTCCATCGTCTACGACCGTCCGGAACGCGACTTCGACTTCAGCAGTGCGCCGCATGAGCTCACTGCCTTCACCTCGTCCAACCCCTATGGTGATATCGGCTGGCGGCTCGACCTGGTGAACCAGGACTTCGGCGGTTGCTGGGGGAACCCGGCGTGGAACATCGCCGTGATCGACCCTTACACCTATGAGGCCTGGGGAACACGTTTCGTGGACAACTCCGTCGATCCACCGGTGGTCTACAATCCGGACAACGACTTTGGGAACTTCACCCCATGTGGCACCTTCCAGCGTCCGCGTCTCTACTTCCACTTCCGCCAGAACTCACCGGAGGAGATGGCGGCCATGGCCACATTCCTGACCGAGACCGTTCCCGATGGTTATCACATCCTGGCCTACACCTGGTTCTACATGGACCAGGATGGCATGGCCGGGACGCCGGCCGTGGCCGCACTGAACGGACTCGGTGTGCCATCCTTCGCGACCCTCCAGGATAGTGTGCCGTACATCTTCTATGTGCGCAAGGGCTTCGCCGGCACCTTCGTGGACACCATCGCGGCCACGCAGACCACGGACATCAACCTGACCGCCTTTGCACAGAGCAACGGGGACCGGGGCAGCATCACCACCATGGAGGCGGGACCCGCGCTCGCCTGGAATGCGTTGTACTGGCACGACCGTCCGCTCAGCGCATCGGACAGCACGGTGATCGAGGTCCGCGGCATCACGAGCACCGGCCTGGAGGTACACCTTGGCGAATGGCCGGATGAGCAGCAGGAGTTCCTCGACCTGGGTTCGATCGCCGATGCATCGGTCTATCCACGGTTGCGGATCCGCGGGAAGTTCCATGACCTGGCCGCAGCGGATCCGCGACCGGCGCAGATGGATCGCTGGCAGTTGCTAAGCGCACCAGTGCCGGAATGCGCCATTGATCCCCCGCTCGGCCTGCTCAACAGCCTCGAAGGATCGTTCCAGGGCGAGGAAGCCGCGCTGGCGGTGGCCATCCACAACATCAGTCCGCACGACATGGATAGCCTGCTCGTGACGGCATGGGTGGTCAACGCCAACAACCAGCGGCAGCGGGTGTGGTACAGGCGGAACGGACCGCTGGCTGCTGGCGCCGTCCAGGTGGATACGATCCGCTTCAACACCTGGGGCTTCGGTGGGCTCAACACCCTGGTGGTGGAGGCGAACCCGGTGGACACGCTCACGGGTGAATATGACCAGCCCGAACAACACCATTTCAACAACATCGCCCAATGGCGCTTCGATGTGGCCGTGGACCGCGAGAATCCATTGCTCGATGTGACCTTCGATGGGGTCCACATCCTCGACGGCGATATCGTTTCGGCCCGACCGGAGATCGAGATCCTGCTCAATGACGAGAATACGGTGCTGCTCCTCGATTCACCAGCGGACACCGCCCAGTTCAAGGTCTTCCTCACCCGACCCGGAAGGCCGATAGAACGCGTCTTCTTCCGCGATGGGCAGGGCAATGAGGTGCTGCAGTTCATCCCCGCGGATGGCCCCGAGAACGAGGCGCGCATCTTCTACCGGCCGCGCTTCACCGATGACGGGAAGTACCTGCTCACCGTGCAGGCCATGGACCTGAGCCGCAACCCCTCCGGCGACAATGACTACAAGATCTCCTTCGAGGTGATCAATCGCAGTACCATCACCGAGGTCCTCAACTATCCCAACCCGTTCACAACAAGCACACGCTTCGTCTTCACGCTCACCGGCAGCACGGTGCCCACCTACATGAAGATCCAGATCATGACCGTGACCGGTCGGGTGGTGCGCGAGGTGAAGATGCACGAGCTCGGTCCCCTGCGCGTGGGTCGGAACATCACCGACTTCGCCTGGGACGGAACGGATGAGTTCGGTGATCGACTGGCACGTGGGGTCTACCTCTACCGCGTGATCACCCAGATCAACGGCGAGGACATCGAATACCGCGCCACCGATGCCGCCAGCTACTTCAACAAGGGCTTCGGCAAGATGTACAAGCTCTGATCGAAGGCCAAGTACCTTCGGCGCCCGATGGCATTGAGGCGTGCGCACATCATCCTCTGGGCGTCCTTGAGCGGCCTGCTCTGGGCCCTCGCCTGGCCCGCCATCGGTGGCTTCTCCTTCCTGGCCTTCGTCGCCTGGCTGCCCTTGCTGCACGCCGAACGCCTGCATGACAAGCGCCTCGCCGGACGGAAGCGCGCCTTCACCCCCTATGCGCTGCTCGCCGTGTTCATCTGGAACGCGGCCTGTTCCTGGTGGTTCTTCGAGGTGAGCGAACCCTTGGGCACCCGCCTCGTCAGCGGCCTCGCGCCAATGACCCTGAACGCTCTGTTCATGCTGGTGCCGTGGTGGCTCAAGCGCGTGACACGCCGCATTGCCGGCGCGAACGTTTCGGCGCTGGCCTTCATCGCCTACTGGCTGGCCTTCGAGCGCCTTCACCACGACTGGGACCTGCAATGGCCCTGGTTCTCCATCGGCAACGTCTTCGGCACACACCCCGCATGGATCCAGTGGTACGAGTTCACCGGCATGCTCGGTGGGAGCGCGTGGGTGCTGCTGGTCACGATGTTCCTGGATCGGGCCATCGTGCGCCGCACCCGTGACCAACGCACCGCCATCGCCAACGCCTCGGTGGCGTTCGGCCTGCTGATCGTGCCGCTCATCGGTTCGTACTATCGCTATGATACCATTTCCACAGGTGGAAGGCGTGCCATCGAGGTGGTGGTGGTCCAGCCGAACATCGACCCGTACACCCAGAAGTTCGGGGGCATGGATCCCCTGGCCCAGCTCGATCGGATGCTGGCCCTGGCGGACAGCGTGATGACCGATTCCACCGCGCTCGTGGTGATGCCCGAGACCGCTCTGCAGGAGACCGCCACGATCGATATGACCGGCGACGGTCCCGCGTACAAGGGGCTTTGGGAGAACGGGATCGACGCTGCCCGCAGCACCGTGCGCCTGCGCGCCTTCCAGAAGGAGCATCGTCGTGCAGCCCTGCTCACCGGGATGTCGTCGGATACCCTGTACGGATCGGATGAAGAACGACCCACCGCAGCACGACCCCTGTTCAGCGAGGATGGCCTTCCTCCCGGCGCACAACGCTGGTACACATCGTACAATGCGGCGCTCTTCCTCCCCGCGAAGGGCCCTTTGGAGATCTACCACAAGTCCAAGCTCGTGGCAGGGGTGGAGCTCATGCCTTTCGAAGGGGTGCTCGGCCAACTTGCTGATCTCTCCATCGATCTGGGTGGTGTGTCCGGCAGTCTGGGCAAGCAGGATGACCGGGAGGTGCTCGTGGACGAGAGCGACAGCCTTCGACTGGTCCCCGCCATCTGCTACGAATCCGTCTTTGGTGAGCATGTGGCCGCGCACGTCCGCAACGGAGGGAACCTGATCGCCGTGATCACTAATGACGCGTGGTGGGCTGATTCCCCGGGATACCGCCAGCACCTGACCTATTCCTCCATCCGGGCCATCGAGACCCGGCGGGACGTGGTGCGTTCAGCCAATACGGGCATCTCCTGTTTCGTCGATAGACGCGGCCTGATCCACCAGGCCTCCCCGTGGTGGGTGCCCACCGCTCTGAGGCGCACGGTGCAGCTCAACGATGACATGACCTTCTTTGTGCAGCATGGCGACCTGATCGGCCGCCTGGCGGTGTCCGTATCCGGCCTACTCTTCGTCTACCTGTTGGTCATGCGCTTCCGTAAGCCCGTGCTGGAGCATAGCCGGTAACTTGGTCCGCCATGCGCGTCTCCATCGCCCTGGGTCGACGGCCGGACTTCGACTGGTCCGTGCTTCGTGAGGAGCGGCACTTCCTCTTCCTGCGCATCGCGGATCAGCAGCGCGCTGTCCTCGCGGTGGGGGAGCTGGAACTTGCCGATGCACCCGGGTTCGATGACCAGGGTCGGGCGCGCGACTGGTACTTCGCCACCCTGCCGTATGAATGGAACGAGGCCATTCATCACCGGAAGGACGATCGATCGGCACCTGGCCGCTGGTCGGTTCCCCGCTTCGTGCTGGAATGGAAGGGCGAGGAAGCCTGGATCCACGTACGGCCATCGGATGAGGATGATGCCCGCCAATGGGCGGAGAAGGCCCTGGTGGATGCACCGGACGAAGGGATCATGCCACGGATCACATGGACCTTGCGCTGTGATCGTGTGCGTTACCTCGCCAACGTGCAGCACCTGTTGACGCACATCCAGCGCGGTGATATCTATGAGATCAACTACTGCACCACGCGCGTGGCCAGCGTTCCCGGTCTCGATCCCTTCCAGGCCTTCCGTGTCCTGCTGCTCCACGCGGATGCGCCCTTCGCGGCCTTCGCCCGATCCGATGATGGCTACGTGCTCTGTGCAAGTCCCGAGCGCTTCCTCGCCTTCGACGGCCGGCGGGTGATCGGGCAGCCGATGAAGGGGACCCGGCCGCGTTCATTCGACCAGGCCACGGACCGGCGGCACATGGAGGATCTGGCTTCCGACGCCAAGGAGCGGAGCGAGAACATCATGGCGCTGGATGTCATGCGTCACGACCTGTCCCGGATCGCTGCGAGCGGCACCGTGCAGGTGGAGGAGTTGTGCGCGGTGAGGTCCTACCCGCGCGTGCATCAGATGGTGAGCACCGTGTCAGCCTCGATCGCCGAAGGGCGAACGCCGTTGGATGTGCTGCGAGCCGCCTTTCCCATGGCCAGCATGACCGGTGCACCCAAGGCCAGGGCCATGGAGCTGATCCGGGAGGTGGAGGATGGCCCACGTGGTATGTTCAGCGGAAGTCTCGGCTTCCTGGCGCCCGACGGTACCGGGGACTTCAACGTGGTGATCCGAACGCTCCTGTTCGATGCGGCTACCGGCGACCTTTCCCTCACCACCGGAAGTGCCATCACGGCCCGGTGCGATGCCCGGCAGGAGTACGAGGAATGTCAGTTGAAGGCGTTGTCCGTGATCGATGCGCTCGCCGATGATCGATGAGGTGCGCCGCACGATGCGGGTCCATGGACTCGCGCTGCCGGGCCAGCCCTTGTGGGTGGCCGTGAGCGGAGGCATCGACAGCATGGTGCTGTTGCACGTGCTCCGTTCCCTGGGTCATCCGTGTCGCGTTGCCCATGTGGACCATGGACTGCGTGGTCCGGAGAGTGATGCGGATCGTGAATTCGTTGTGGCGCATTGTGCGGAACTGGGTATCCCGTGCACCGTGCGTCGGGTGGATGTACGGACCCGCGTGGAGGCGAATGGCGAGAGCCTCCAGATGGCCGCACGCGCGTTGCGGCTGGAATGGTTCAACGAACTGGCTTCATCAGGACCGGAACGCGTGGCCCTCGCACACCATGCGGACGATGCGCTTGAGTCCTTCTTCCTGGGACTGATGCGTGGCCTTGGGGCCGGTGGATGGAGCGGCATCCGCCCGGGCAATGAGGTGCTCATTCGTCCCTTGATCCGGGTGGAGCGCAGTACGATCGCTGCTTACGCCAAGGAGCACGGGATCCCTTGGCGCGAGGATGCGAGCAACGCCGATGTCTCCTATGCGCGCAACCGCATCCGGCACGAACTGCTCCCGCTGTTCGAGCAGTGGCGACCTGGTACGCGGCGCAACCTCGCGCGCAACATGGGGCTCTTCGCAGAGCTTGACCAACTCGCGCGTGAGGCGGGCGATGCAATCATCCAGAAGGCAAGGATCGACCCAGCGGGCGTGATCAGGATCCCCCTCAGTGCCGTGGTGGATGGAGCACCGCTCATCGTCCTCCACCGCCTGTTGCGCGGCAAGGGCTTCCACCCGGACCGGATGGAGGACATCCTGCGTGCGATCCACGATCGACGCACCGGCACGCGCTTCCCGGGCGATGGGGTGGAACTGCTCGTTGACCGCGACGAACTCGTCATCCTGCCAGCGGGTTCGCCGCCAGCGATCTGGCGGTTCGCCCATGCCCTCGACGTGCAGCCGGATGCTCCGCTGCGGATCATGCCGACCGCTTTTGACGAGGTCGATCCGACCGTGGGTCCATGGACGGCCTGGATGGATGCGGACCGGGTCAGGTGGCCGTTGGAGTTGCGCCCGTGGCGACCCGGTGATCGCATGCGTCCGCATGGGCTCGGAGGCAGCAAGTTGATCAGCGACATCCTCATCGATGCGAAAGTGCCGGGAGACAGGAAGGACCGTGTGCTCGTACTGGCTGACGCGGATCGCATCATCTGGCTTTGCGGGCACCGGATCGCCGAAGGAGTGAAGGCCTCCATGGGTGCTTCCCGGGTGCTCCGTTTGGACCTTCTCCCACGGGGTGCCGGAGCTCAATTTTGAACGATCCTTGGTTCCGGGTCGGACGGCACCTATCTTCAGGGCGCTACCAATCTCATTCTCATGCTCGCGTTCAACGTTCAGGTCATTCCGAAGGAACGGATCCCTTCGTTGCGTTTCCCGCGTCAACCGCTGATGTTGAGCGAGCGTGAACGCAGCGTCATCCTGCAGAACATGGAGGAGGCCACCCGGCTTGGTAACGCCGAGCACGGGAAATGCCGCATCGTTTTCCAGGACGATGAAGGGCTCAAAGCCGTGGAGACCACCATTTGGACCTACGATCCAGATAACATCGTGCTCAAGTACGGTATGACGATCCCGGTAAGCCGGGTGGTCAGCGTGGACATCCCGTAGGAGTCCTAGTATCTTGTTAACGGCTGGGAGTCCTGCTGCCGGGTGGGTCTATTTTTGCTTCACACTTAGGCATGTACCCGCTGTTGCTTTCCATGTCCATGGCGCTCGGCCCGGTAACGGGTCCAGTGAGCTGGTCCTTCCTTGCCAGGCCGGCGGCGGATGGCCAGGTCGTGGTGGAGCTCACCGCCCAGGTCGACGACGGCTGGCATATCTACGCCACGCAGCTGGAGAATGACTTGGGACCCATCCCCACCAGTATCCGCTTCGATGCGGACCCGCAGTGGACTCCCGTGGGCGGGCTTGCGGAGCCGGAGCCGGAGGAGGTGTTCGATCCCAACTTCGAGATGCAGGTGCGTTATCATTCCGGATCGCCCGTCTTTGTGCAACACTTCAAGCCCTCGGCCGTTGGTGTGCATCCATTGCGCGGTGAAGTGGAGTTCATGGTGTGCAACGACAAGACCTGCCTGCCGCCCGAGGTGGTGCGGTTCAACATCGACGTGCCCGCGGTCGAAGTGAAGCCCTGATCCCATGAAGTACTTCTTCGGCATCCTGCTCTTTCTGCTTGTTGGTGCATCGCACGCGCAGCCGCCTTCTGCCGAGGCCGAGGAACCGGTCAAGCTCTCGGTATCCGCGGTCCGGGAAGGTGATGCGTGGGTCATCAAGGTCACCGCTGCCATCGAGCACGGATGGTCCGTGTATTCGATGAACAATTACGGGGACATGGGCCCCTGGCCGACTTCGATCCGCGTGGACAGCGTGGCCGGTCTGGCCGTGGTCGGTGAACCGGCGGAGACCGGCCCGAAGATCATTGAAGGGGTGGATGAGATCTTCGGGATGTTCGTGAAGAAGTTCAAGGATGAGGCGGTGTTCTCGCAACGCATCCAGGTGAGCGATCCCGATGCACCCGTCACCGGAGCCGTCGAGTACATGACCTGCAACGATGAGATGTGCCTGCCGCCGGCCACGGTCTACTTCATCGTGCCCGGGCTCACGAGTGGCCGTTACGAACTGGGTGCCATCCCCTTCGACCCCAACGACACCCGTTTCCAGGGATTGGCCACGCGCTCGGGTTCGGCTGAGCTCAAGCTTGCCAATGTCGACCTCGCCGCACCCGTCATCAAAGGCGGTGAAGCCACCGTGGCGGAAACGAAGTCGCTCTGGTCCATCTTCTTCCTCGGCTTCATCGGTGGACTTGTCGCACTGCTCACCCCGTGCGTGTTCCCGATGATACCGCTCACGGTCAGTTTCTTCACCAAGGGTAGCGAGGACAAGAAGAAGGGATTGCAGAACGCGCTCACCTACGGCGGGTTCATCCTGGGCATCTACCTGCTTTTCAGCCTGCCTTTCCATCTGCTCGGTTCGGTGAACCCGGAGATCTTCAACGAGATCAGTACCAACCCGTGGCTCAACATCTTCTTCTTCGCGATATTCCTGGTCTTCGCGGTCAGCTTCTTCGGTTATTTTGAGATCACCCTGCCCAGCAGCTGGGTCAACAGCATGGATCAGAAAGCCTCCAAGTTCGGTGGCATGATCGGCATCTTCTTCATGGCGCTCACGCTCGCTCTGGTCTCCTTCAGCTGCACAGGCCCGATCCTCGGGTCCCTGCTGGCCGGTGCGCTCACCGCCGATGGTGGCGCTTGGCAGCTCACCGCAGGCCTTGGTGGTTTCGGCATGGCGCTCGCCCTGCCCTTCGCGCTCTTCGCCCTCTTCCCGAGCTGGCTCAACTCCCTGCCCCGCAGTGGCAGCTGGCTCAACAGCGTGAAGGTGGTGCTTGGTTTCGCGGAGATCGCCCTCGCCTTCAAGTTCTTGAGCAACGCGGACCTTGTGAAGCAGTGGGGCATCGTTCCGTACGAGTTGTTCATGGTGGTGTGGGTGCTTTGCGCACTGGGCATCGTGCTCTACCTCTTCGGTCTCATCCGATTCCCGCACGACAGCCCGGTGAAGAACCGCTCCGCGGTGCGCTGGGCCTTTATCGCCCTGTTCACCATCACCACGGGGTATCTCGCCTTCGGCCTGCGGGTTGACCAGGAACACCAGACCTTCCGTCCTGTGGCGTTGATGAGCGGCCTTGCACCACCCGCCGGCTACAGCTGGGTGCTGCCCCGGAAGGCCGAAGCTTTTCATGATCTGGCGACGGCCATGGAGCACGCCCGATCGGTCAACAAGCCGGTCATGGTGGACTTCACCGGATGGGCCTGCGTGAACTGCCGGAAGATGGAGGAGCATGTGTGGCCCGAGCAAGGGGTGAAGGAGATCATCGAGAATGATTATGTCCTGGTCTCCCTTTATGTGGATGACAAGCGTGAACTGCCCAAGGATCAGCAGTTCATCCACGAAACATCCACCGGAGCGAAGAAGCCCATCATCACGCATGGGAACAAATGGGCCACCTTGCAGGCGGAGAACTTCGCCAGTGCCAGCCAGCCGCTTTATGTGCTCCTGAGCCCTGAGGGAAAGCTCCTCACAGACCCCGTCGGTTATACGCCGGACAAGGAGGAGTACGCCGGTTTCCTGCGTCGTGGCCTGGATGCCATGAAGATGCTCACGGCGCAGGCGAGCCTTTGACCTCGGATCCCTCGATCTGACGCATCTTTGAAGCGATGAGCGTCGACCAGATCCGTTCCCATTTCACCGAAGCCCAGGATGTCCTCGGCCGTTTCCTCGCCGATCCGGCCAATATCGCTGCGGTGGAGCAGGCGGCCGCGTTCATCAGCTACTGCCTGAAGCAGGGTGCCAAGGTGATCAGCTGTGGCAACGGGGGCAGCATGTGCGACGCCATGCACTTCGCCGAGGAACTCACCGGCCGGTTCCGCGATGATCGGCCTCCCATCGCCGCCCTCAGCATCAGCGACCCCAGCCACCTTACCTGTGTGGGCAATGACCATGGCTTCGAGCAGGTCTTCTCCCGCTTCGTGCAGGCCCACGGACGCGAGGGCGATGTGTTGCTCGCCATCAGCACCAGCGGTAATAGCCCCAATGTGCTCCGTGCCGCCGAGGTGGCCCGGGAGAAGCACATGCACGTGATCGCCCTCACCGGCAAGGGCGGCGGCAGGCTCGCCGAACTCAGCACGGTGGAAGTGCGCGTGCCACACGAAGGCTATGCCGATCGCATCCAGGAAGTGCACATCAAGATCATCCACGCCATCATCGATCACATCGAACGCGACCTCGCTCGGCCACGCCGCGCTGAACAGTAAAACCGGTAGTACATGCTTGTCAAGGTCTTCGGCAGTGCCGTGTTCGGCATCAATGCCACCATCGTCACCGCCGAGGTGAACGTGGAGAATGGCGCGTTCTTCTTCCTCGTTGGCCTGCCGGATAGCGCTGTGAAGGAAAGCCAGCAGCGTATGGACGCCGCACTGCGCAACAACGGGCTCTACTTCCCGCGTGGCAAGGGTGTCACCATCAACCTGGCACCGGCCGATATCCGGAAGGAGGGCACGGCCTACGATCTGCCGCTCGCTGTCGGTCTGCTCGCTGCCACCGATCAAGCACCTCCGGACCTGTTGGAGACGCACCTCGTCATGGGTGAACTTTCGCTCGACGGTGGCGTACGCCCCATCAAAGGCGCATTGCCCATCGCGTTGGAAGCGAAACGGCAAGGTTTCAAAGGCATCATCCTCCCCGCCGCCAACGCCCGTGAAGCCGCCATCGTCACGGGCCTCACCGTGTACGGCGTGGAACACCTGCGCGAAGTGGTGGACATCCTCCATGGGCGCCCCTCCGTGCAACCCACCGTGGTGGACATCGAAGCCGAGTTCGCCAACAGCAGCCGCAGCTATCCGGTCGACATCGCCGACGTGAAAGGGCAGGAGAACATCAAGCGCGCTTTCGAGATCGCCGCCGCCGGTGGACACAACATCATCCTTATCGGGCCTCCGGGGGCGGGCAAGACCATGCTCGCCAAGCGGCTTCCCACGATCCTCCCGCCGCTCAACATCGACGAGGCGCTGGAGACGACGAAGATCCACAGCGTGGCCGGGAAGCTGAGGAAGGAGGACAGCCTGTTGAGCGTACGACCCTACCGATCGCCGCACCACACCATCAGTGATGTCGCGCTCGTGGGTGGTGGATCTTTCCCACAGCCGGGTGAGATCAGTCTCGCACACAACGGCGTGCTCTTTCTGGACGAGCTGCCCGAGTTCAAACGCCAGGTGCTGGAGGTGTTGCGCCAGCCCCTGGAAGATCGTGTGGTCACCATCAGCCGGGCCAGGTTCACGGTGGAGTACCCGGCCAGTTTCATGCTCGTGGCCGCCATGAACCCATGTCCCTGCGGCTACTACAATCACCCGGATAAACAATGCGTCTGCGCTCCCGGCGTGGTGCAGAAGTACCTCAACAAGGTGAGCGGCCCCCTGCTCGATCGCATCGATATCCACATTGAAGTGACGCCGGTGCCTTTCACCGAACTGAGCGCCGAACGCCCGGCGGAGAAGAGCGCCGATATGCGTGAGCGGGTCATCATCGCGCGGAAGGTGCAGCAAGACCGCTACGAGGGGAGGAAGATCCACTGCAACGCCCAGATGGGCAGCAAGGAGCTGCGTGAGATATGCCGTATCGATGCCGCCGGCAAGGCTCTGCTGGAGAAGGCGATGGAACGCCTCGGCCTAAGCGCCCGCGCGTACGACCGCATCCTGAAGGTGAGCCGCACCATCGCCGACATGAGCGGCAGCCCGGATATCCGCACCGAACACCTCGCCGAGGCCATCCAGTACCGCAGTTTGGATCGGGAGGGGTGGGCGGGCTGATCCGTAACCTTTTCGCCCGATCCACCGTTCGAGGGGGACGAACAAATCCCTCCCGACGCCGTGCGCTTATTCCTTGCTGTTCCCTTCCTGGTCCTTACACTGTCAAGCACGGCTCTCACCGCTGGCGACCCGAAGTCCGGACGCATCTACCTGAGCGAGGTGCTTGAGCCGACCACCAAAGGGAAGGCGAGCTATTACATGCAGGCCGATGGGAAAGCGGGGGAGCTGTTCATCGGGAAGATCTTCACGATGGACGGCAAGCTCAAGGCCGAAGGGCATTTCCTTGATGAGAAACTGACGCTGGAGCAGGGACCGTTCGTCTTCTACCACCCGAACGGAAAGGTGGAGAGCAAGGGCGAATACCTGAAAGGCAGGAAGACCGGCATCTGGCTGCGCTATGACCCCTGGGGTGGTGCGCTGGCCGAGAAGGTCTATGATCCGGAACCGCTCGAGAACATCCTCTACACACGCGCCGAGACCATGCCGGCCTTCAAGGGCGGTGACGAGCGCGCGTTCGTGCGCGTGATCAAGGAGGGGGTGAAACTTCCTGCGGGCTCCGTCGTAAAAGGACCTGTAATGGCCTCCTTCGTGGTGGAGAAGAACGGCGAACTGAGCGATGTGAAGGTGATCGAAGGCCAGGACAAGGCCGTTGATGAGCAGGTGGTGGATGTGATCAAGTCCACCTCGCCTTGGACACCAGGCGCGGAGAAAGGTGTCCCCGTGCGCGTGCAGATGCGTGTGCCGGTCCAATTCTAGAACCCCAACTACATACACCATAAGCAGGAAGGCCCTCGAGCGATCGGGGGCCTTCGGCTGTTCGGTCGGTCCGCTGGACCGTTGTCTAGTGCGTTATCGGTTCGCCAGGTCTTAGGCGTCCTTACCGTGGCACTGCTTGTACTTCTTGCCACTTCCACAGGGGCACGGATCATTGCGGCCGGGTGCCTTCTCCACACGGACGGGAGCACTCGGGCGTGGCGGGGGAGGAGGCATGGCTCCCCGGCCGGGCGCGGCCGCGCCAGCGGTGGGGCGAGCCGCACCTGCTGACGGACGCGCACCGGCATATTGTGGTACCTCCGTGCGGCTGGTCTGCACCCGCTGCTGTGGAGGCGGTGCCTGCTGTGCCTCGCGTACCTGCGGTTGCGCCGTGGGCAGTCCGGCCTTCGCGAGGAAACCGACCACCTCACCGTTCACACGTTCGATCATCGCCTTGAACAGGTTGAAGCTCTCCAGCTTGTAGATGAGCAAGGGGTCCTTCTGTTCGATGCTCGCGTTCTGCACGCTGCGACGCAGTTCGTCCATCTCACGCAGGTGCTCCTTCCACTCGTTGTCGATGATGGCGAGCGTGATGTAGCGCTCGATGCTCGCGATGAGCTCACGGCCCTGGCTCTTGTACGTCTTGGCCAGATCGGTGACCACCTGCATGGTCTTGCTGCCGTCCGTGATCGGTACCACGATGTTCTGGTACTGCTGGCCCTGGTTCAGGAACACATCCGTGATCACCGGCATGGCCTGGTCCGCGGTCACCTTGCCATGGCGCTCGTAGCTGGACAAGGCGGCTTCGTACACCTGCTCCGTGAGCTCTTCCGGCTTCGTGTTCTTGAAGCCCTCGGCGTCCACCGGGCTCTCACAGCTCAGGCGGCGGAACAGTTCCAACTGGAAGCCCTCGAAGTCCCCGCTGTCGTGGTATTCATTCACCACACCGGCGCTCACTTCGTAGAACATGTTCAGGATGTCCAGCTTCAAACGCTCACCGAAGAGGGCGTGGTGGCGGCGCTTGTAGATCACCGTCCGCTGGCTGTTCATCACATCGTCATACTCCAGCAGCCGCTTCCGGATCCCGAAGTTGTTCTCCTCCACCTTCTTCTGCGCCCGCTCGATGCTCCGGGTCACCATGCTGTGTTGGATCACCTCGCCTTCCTTCAGGCCCATGGTGTCCATCAACTTGGCGATGCGCTCGCTGTTGAAGAGGCGCATCAGGTCGTCCTCCAACGACACGTAGAATTGCGAGGAACCGGGATCGCCCTGGCGACCGGCACGACCGCGCAACTGGCGATCGACGCGGCGGCTCTCGTGCTTCTCCGTACCGATGATGGCCAGGCCACCAGCCTCCTTCACGCCCGGTCCGAGCTTGATGTCGGTACCACGACCGGCCATGTTCGTGGCGATGGTCACCGTGCCGGCCAGACCCGCCTGCGCCACGATCTCCGCCTCCCGCTGGTGCTGTTTCGCGTTCAACACGTTGTGCGGGACCTTGCGCATGGTGAGCATCTTGCCCATCAGTTCGCTCACCTCCACGCTCGTGGTGCCCACCAGCACCGGCCGGCCAGCGTTGCGCAGCTGTTCGATCTCCTCGATCACCGCGTTGTACTTCTCACGCTTGGTCTTGAAGACCATGTCCTCATTGTCCTTCCGCACCACCGGCTGGTTGGTGGGGATCACCATCACGTCCAGCTTGTAGATGTCCCACAATTCCTGGGCCTCCGTCTCTGCTGTACCGGTCATGCCGGCCAGTTTGTGGTACATCCGGAAATAGTTCTGCAGGGTGATGGTGGCGTAGGTCTGCGTGGCCGCCTCCACCTTCACCTTCTCCTTGCTCTCGATCGCCTGGTGCAAGCCATCGCTGTAGCGTCGACCTTCCAGGATACGACCGGTCTGCTCGTCCACGATCTTCACCTTGCCGTCCATCACCACGTACTCCACGTTGTTCTCGTAGAGCGCGTAGGCGCGGATCAGCTGGTTCACCGTATGTATGCGTTCGCTCTTGATCGCGAAGTCGCGCAGCAGCTCGTCCTTGCGCCTGGCCTTTTCCTCCGCACCGGCTCCGCTCTTCTCGATGTCCGCGATGCTGCCGCCCACATCGGGCATGATGAAGAAGTTCGGGTCGTTCACATCCCCACTGATCAGGTCGACGCCCTTCTCGGTGAGCTCGATCCCGTGTTGCTTCTCGTCGATGGTGAAGTAGAGCTCCGCATCCACCTTGGGCATGTCCTTGCCCTGGTCCTGCAGGTAGAAGTTCTCCGTCTTCTGCAGGTGTGCGCGTACCCCGTTCTCACTGAGGAATTTGATCAGTGCACTGTTCTTCGGCAGGGCGCGATGGGCACGCAGCAGGGCCATGCCACCCTTCTCCAGTTGTTCCTTGGTAGGTGATCCACCTTCGGCAAGCGCCTTCAGATTGTCCTTCGCCTCGGTCAGCAGTTTGGTCACCAGCTGCCGTTGTGCGCTGTACAGGCGTTCCACCCGCGGCTTGTACTCATCGAACTGGTGCACCTCGCCCTTCGGCGTGGGACCGCTGATGATCAGCGGCGTACGCGCGTCGTCCACGAGCACGCTGTCCACTTCATCCACGATGGCGAAGTGGTGCTTGCGCTGCACCAGGGCCGACGGTGCGTGGGCCATGTTGTCGCGCAGGTAGTCAAAGCCGAACTCGTTGTTGGTGCCGTAGGTGATGTCGGCCAGGTACGCATCGCGGCGTTCGGCTCCGTTGGGCTGGTGCTTGTCGATGCAGTCCACGCGCATGCCGTGGAATTCGTGCAGCGGCCCCATCCACTCGGCATCCCGTTTGGCCAGGTAGTCGTTCACCGTCACCACATGCACCCCGCGACCGGGCAAGGCGTTCAGGAATACCGGAAGGGTGCTTACGAGCGTCTTCCCCTCACCGGTGCTCATCTCGGCAATCTTACCCTTGTGCAGGGCCACACCACCGATCAACTGCACGTCATAATGCACCATGTCCCAAGTGATGGGGATGCCGGCGGCCTTCCACGTGTTCTTCCAGATGGCGTGGTCCCCTTCGATGTGGATGGCTTCCGGACGCTTCGTGGCCAGTTCGCGGTCGAGGTCCGTGGCGCGCACGCGCAGTTCACTGTTCTCCTTGAATCGCCGGGCCGTCTCCTTCACCACGGCGAAAGCTTCGGGCAGGATCTCCAACAAGACTTCCTCGATCAGCTTCAAGCTCGCCTCCTCCAGCTTGTCGATCTCCTGGTAGCGCTGTTCCCGCTCCTGGATGTCCATCTGCGGGTCCCCGTCGATCTCGGCACGCAAGGCCTCCACACGATCGTCGTTGACCTTGGTCCGTTCCTTGATCCGTGCTTTCAGCGTCGTGGTGCGCTCGCGGAGTTCGTCATTGCTCAATCCCTCCAGCTCGGCGAAGGCCGCCTTGGTCTGGTCCACCAACGGCATCACCTCCTTGAGGTCGCGTTGGGCCTTGTCGCCGAATACTTTCTTGAGTGCCTTGGTGAATGAACCGATCATGTGCAACGGGTGGAGCGGCAGGCCGGGGCGAGCAGGTCCTTTTAATGGGGTGGCAAAGGTAGCAGGCTGCTCCGAGCACAGACCTTGCCGTGGTGCTTGGTCCTGCCAAGCCGTCAGGAACGGTCAGGAAGTAGGAACCCCGGCCGTGAGCGTTGCTCGGACCGGGGTTCCCAGAATGGTCAGGAGCTCAGTATTCGTCCTCGTTGAAGAAGAAGTCCTCCTTCGATGGGTAGTCCGGCCAGATGTCCTCGATCGTTTCGAAGACCTCCTCATCATCCTCGATCCCTTGCAGGTTCTCGACCACCTCCAATGGTGCGCCGGTACGCATGGCGAAATCGATCAGTTCGTCCTTGGTGGCGGGCCAGGGCGCATCCTCCAGGTACGACGCGAGTTCCAGTGTCCAATACATCGATAGGCCGTGTTAGGGTCCGTGAAATTGGCCGCAAATATAGACGGATCGTCATGCCCGGCGCCCGGACTTATCAACCGCGCCGGAACGCCCTACTGGCGCGGGTTCCAGGGAGTATCGGCCACTCCGTCCACATGGGCCAGGTGCCGGGCCAGGACGAATAGGAGGTCGCTGAGCCGGTTGAGGTAGCGAAGGGCCGTGGTCGGGACCTCCTCCGAAGCAGCAAGGGTCACCAGCAGTCTTTCAGCCCGGCGGCATACCGTGCGGCACACATGCGCCTGCGATGCGGCCAGATGACCGCCTGGCAGGATGAAGTTGCGCATCTCCGGCAACTCCTTGTCCATGCCGTCCATGGCCGATTCCAGCGCGGCGATGTCCGCATCGGTCACCTGTGGCACCTTGAACTTCTCCGCCTGCTCCTCGCTGCCACTGGCCAGCCGGGAACCCAGGCTGAAGAGCTTCTCCTGGATCGGGACGAGCAGTGCATCGCGCCGACCCGCGGCATGATCGCGCAGCAGACCGATGTGGCTGTTCAGCTCATCAAGGGTGCCGTACACCTCGATCCTAAGCGTGTCCTTCGGGACGCGGTGCCCGCCCAGCAAGCTGGTCTGCCCTTGGTCCCCGGTTCGTGTGTAGATCTTCATGATCCCCTTCAATATCGCAGGGTGAAATGCTCCTTCGCCTGTTCCGCGCGCAGGAAGGCGAGGCCCAGGTCGTACAGGTCCACCGTGACGGTCACACGCGGATGGTCCTTGATCGTTCTCCAGGCCTGTTCCATGCCTGCGCTCCAATGGATGTCGTCGAAGACGAGGACGGTGCCGTTGTGCGTGAACGGAAGGATGGTCCCGAAGTACTCCAGGGTCGGTTCCGCGGCATGGTGCCCGTCTATGAAGGCGAGGTCCACACGACCCATCTGACGCAGGACCTCCGGAAGCTTGCTGCGGAAGCTGCCGAGCACGGTGTGGATGTTCTCCTGTCCGAGGTGGTCGAAATGGTGGCGGGCGATGCGCTGGGTCTGCGGGCAGCCCTCTATGGTATGGACCGCTCCATCCTCAGCACCCGTGGCAAGGTACAGGGTCGTGATACCGAACGCGGTGCCGAGCTCCAGCACCTGGGCCGCTTGGAAATAGCGCGCCAGCCGGTACAGCAGCCGGGCCTGCGCCGCAGGCTTCAAAGCGGTACGGGCGATCTCCGACACCGCCCGTGTGGGACGCTGGAGGACGCGTGAACCCGCCCCAAGGTCGTTCACCGTGATGGTCTGATCACTTTCCAGCAGGTCCTCCCGCAGCGCTTCGATCGCCGCGAATTCCGGTCCATCGACATCATGCCGCAACACATGCGTGATCAAGTCGTACACGAAGGGACTGTGCACCCCATGTCGCGTCCGCGCCCTCACCAGGTGCTCCAGGTAACTGCCGATGCGCTTGAGGTGGTCGCCCATGTTCGAAGGCCCATGGCCCCGTTCAAAGGTAGCTGGAGACCCGCCCGCAGGATGCCCGCGCTGCCGACCGGGCGAACAGCGACCTGTTCGATTCAGCGGCGTTGATTGGCAAGCGCCTTCCGTGCCTCCCGGAAGTACTTCAGCGGCACCCACAGCATGCCGAAGCACTCGCCATCCTCTTTACCCAGGTGCTTGTGGTGCACCTTATGCGCCTTGCGGATACCAAGGAAGTAGGCGTTGTGGGTATTCCGAAGCCACTTGATCCGTTGATGAATGAAGACCTCGTGCACCAGGAAGTAAGCGATGCCATAGACAAGGATGCCGAGCCCGATCCAGAACCAGGGGGTATGGAACCCGAGCCAGCTTCCGATGGCGAACAATGCCATGGAAGGCACGGCGAAGATCAGGAAGAAGGTGTCGTTGCGTTCCAGGAAGCCGTAGTGGTCCTTCTTGTGGTGATCGGCATGGAGATGCCACAGGAAGCCGTGCATCACGTACTTGTGCGTGGCCCACGCCACTCCTTCCATCAGAATGAAGGTAGCAGCGATGATCGCGACGATGGTCCAGGTGCCCATGTCAGGAGTGAACGTCTGACCGTTGCGAAGGTTCGCTGCCCGGTCGAAGTATCTTGGACAAGGTCCGTGTCCGGTGATCGAAGATCCGGTCCAGTTCACGCCTCACCCAGAGTCTATGCCCAAGCTCACCCAGCGCACCTAAAGGTAGTTCGTATTCGACCCGGTCCTTCATGCGCACTCCATCCGGGACCGCCTCGAATTCATGCGTATGGCGCCAAAGCCGATAGGGCCCTTCCAATTGGGTGTCCACAAAACGATGAGGGGCCTCAACCGACTCGATGCGGGTGACCCAACGCACCGGTATCCGCAACAACGGACGTACCGTATAAGAGATCAACTGACCATTGAACGCTGGCCGGTCGTCAAAAGGCTCGCGGATGACAAGCCCCAGACCCGGCGGGGTGATCAGGGCCAGATTCCGCGGCGTGCTGAAGAACGACCATGCATGATCCACCGTGATGGGCAGGGTCTGCGACCGTTCCAGCACATGGAGGGCCATGGTCGTCAGCCGATGATCTCGAGCTTTGGATAGCGCTGCTTCCAGGCGGCAAGCGCTTTCTGGGAGGAAACGGTGATGACCGTCCGGGAATCGAGACGGACCTTGATCTCCTTCACTCCCGCTTTGATCGGACGTTCCAGGATGAGCGCGGGTTTCTTGCGTGGCATGTTGCTTTCGTTGCGGAGCTGATCAACCGATCACCTCCAGTTTGGGGTAGCGCTGACGCCAGAACTCCAGCGCCTTCTTGCTGGCTACCGTTATGATCGTACGTGCGTCCAACCGGACTTTGATGGCTTTCAAGCCTTCTTTCACCGGTTGGCTCAGGATGAGGTCTTTCTTCTTTCGTGGCATGGGGTCTGTCTCGTTCCTTTCTTCACTTGGTCCAAGCGTTCGTCTACAAGACGATCGCCGTGCCGGTCCTGCTGCCCCAAGAACGCCCAAGCGCCTTGCATAGTTCGCATTCCTACCGCGAATAGCCAGGAAATTGACATTGTTTAACGGCCGATGGGGGAAAGTGCCTCTCTGTAAAATAATGTTCTGTTCCTCAGGCTTTTAACTCATATAACACGGGCTCGGTCGCTCCCGCGATCGCGTACAAGGTAATGATATTCAGCGGCGTCGCAGCCATTCTACAGAGCAGCCCCCGGTGGAGAAGAGATCGCCTGGCGCGGCTCGACCTTCCAACAGCCATGCTTCAGTATAGTATGCCATCTGATGGTCAGGCTATTAACTCGTTCTTGCGCCGCTGCTCCTTACACACGATCCGCCAGTCCTTCGCTCGGCCTGTCCAGGCTCGGTGCTCGCCTAAGTGCTTTTGAAGACAATGGGTGATGGGCTGTTCCGTGTGTCCCACGTAGTAGCGGTCCCATTCATCGGAGCGCAGTATAGAACCACGCCATATGAAAAGCCCCGACCATGGCCGGGGCTTGTGGGACCTACTGGATTCGAACCAGTGACCTCATGCGTGTGAAGCATGCGCTCTAAACCAGCTGAGCTAAGGTCCCAATATGTCAAATGCGGTCGTGTTCGTCACTTCCGCGGAGTGGAGGCAGCCGGATTCGAACCAGCGACCCTCTGCTTGTAAGGCAGATGCTCTGAACCAGCTGAGCTATGCCTCCTTCAACTTGAAAGAACAGGCGCCTTTCGGCGCTAAGGGGCGGCAAATATAGCGGAACGGATCAAACAACCTCCGCCACCACGAACACGCTTCCGGTGATCAGGATCAGGTCGTTCAATCCGGCTGCGCGCGACGCCGCTTCCAGCGCTTCCCGCACCGAGGGATGGTGCCTGCCCGTGAGTCCATGTTCAGCGGCAATGCGGGTCAATTCAGCTGCGTCAAGGCCTCGGGGGATGTCCGCCTTGCAGAAGTAATAGGAGGCCGATCGGGGCAGGCTATCCAAGACACCACCGATGTCCTTGTCATTGACCATGCCCAGCACGATGTGCAGCCGCTCGTAGGGTTGGCACTCGACCATCCGCATCAGGGTGCGTATGCCATCCACGTTGTGCGCCACATCGGCCACCGTAAGCGGTGCATCGGCAAGGAGCTGCCATCGGCCGAGCAGGCTCGTGTTCCGCACCACCTGCCTGAAGCCGGCTCGAACAGCCGCTTCAGGAACCCGCCAATCGAGTGCGCGCAGTTGGATCAGGGCGGCGTACGCGGTCCGGGCATTCCGTTCCTGGTGGTCGCCGGGTAATCCGCTGGGGTAGGGAGCCCAGGGTCCTCGATCGGCGAATGTGATCGGTGAGCCGGCTTTCAAGGCCGCAAGCCGGAAGACTTCGGCAATGTTCCCTTCGGCTTCCCCGATCACCACGGGAACGCCAGGTTTGATGATGCCCGCCTTTTCCGCCGCGATGGCCTCCAAGGTGTTCCCAAGGAAGTCCATATGGTCCCAGCCGATGTTGGTGATCACGCTGACCTCCGGGACCACCACGTTCGTACTGTCCAGCCGGCCGCCCATGCCTGTCTCGAGGACCGCGATGTCCACCTTCCGCTCACGGAACCACCAGAACGCAAGAGCCACGCCCCATTCGAAGAAGGAGGCCTGGATGGGTTCGAAGCCCTCGCGATAGCGCTCGACGAAATGCACCACGTCCCTTTCCGGGATCATTTCGCCATTGATGCGGAACCGTTCGCGGAAGTCCTTCAGATGGGGTGAGGTGTGCAGGCCGACGGTGTATCCGGCCTCCTGCAGGACGCTCGCGATCAGGTGGCTGGTGCTGCCCTTGCCATTGGTGCCGGCCACATGGACGCACCGCAGGCCGCGCTCGGGATGCCCCGTCAGCGTCATCAGTTGTTCGGTGCGTGAAAGGTCAGGCTTGTACGCGGCCTTGCCGATCCGCTGGAACATGGGAAGCTGCGCGTAGAGGTACGCCAGCGTTTCCGTGTAATCCATCGCTATCCGGGGAAGAAGCGCAGCTTGATGTAGTGCGCCTGTTCGGGAGGTCCATCCGGCAGCGGCACGAAGCGGCAGGTCTTCGCGGCTCGCAAGGCTACGTTCTGAATGGCCACATCCGCCGTTCCGGTGTTCGCCACGGAAACCCGAAGGACGGTGCCCGCGCGATCCACCACCACCTTCACCTCCACCCAGGTGGCGTTCTGCAATTGCGGGCGCTCGCTCAGATCCGGACCTCGCGCCAGACCTCGTCCACCACCGCGCAACTCCCACCCATCGCCACGCATGGCGCCGAGTCCACCGGGCCTGCCGTCGGGTGCACCGGGATCACCCGGCTTGCTGTTGTCCGGCCCATCGGCCGGTTGTTGCCCCGGCTTGTTCCAATTGTTCAGGGCATCGGAAAGGCGGCTGTCCACAGTCGGTTCCTTGGGTTTTTCAGGCTTGGGTTTCGGGTTGGTGACGGGCTTGGGCTGCTTGGGCTTCACCACCTCCACATCGCTGTTCTCCTCGGTGGCCACGTCCTCATGTTCCTCGGGAACCACGGGTGCTGCGCTTTGTTCACCGCCAGGGTCCTTCGTGGGTGTGTTCCCTCCGCCGTCGTCCGTGGTTCCGAAGTCGGCCATCGCCACCTCCACTGTTTCCTCCGGCAGGGGCGGATCGAATTGCTTCAGGCCGATGAAGAGGAAGAGGATGAGCAGGAGCACATGCACCACGACGGTGGTGATCAGACCAGTGGTCCGGTCCCGTCGTTCATGCGGGTATAGCGCTGCCGTGCTCATTTCGCCGGAGTTGTGGGTTCGCCCGGTGCGGTGGGTGCTGCGGCCAGCACGATCCGCCATTTGTGCGTCTTCGCGATGTTCAACACGTCCACCATCCGTCCGGTGGGCACATCCTGTGCCACGCTGAGCACGATGGCATCACTCTCGGTGTGCTTCGCCATTTCGGCCACCAAGGCTCCCTCGATCCCGTCCATGCCGATGGGCGAGCCGTTGAGCGTACCGCCCTGTTCATCCATGAGCCGCAGCGCCACCTTGGGCTGGGTCTTGCTCGAACTGGTCTTATTCTTCGGCAGGTCCACCGGCAGGGCGAACGGACTCACCATGGTGCTCACGATCACGAAGAAGATGAGCAGCAGGAAGACCAGATCGGTCATGCTGCTCAGGCTGAAGCCCGCGTCCACCCGGTGTGTGCTGCGTATGCCCATGCTACTTCGGTCGTGTGGCGATGATGACCTTCCAGTTGTTGCGCTTGGCGATGTCCATCACACCAACGGTGACACCGGCGGGGACACGCTGATCCACGTGGATCACCAGGCTCGGATCCTTCGCCTCGAACAAGGCCATCTTGTCCTTCAGCGCACCTTCGAGGTCCAGGGGAGCAACGGGCTTGTCGTTCACGCTGAAGGCACCGTCCGCATCGATCCGAACTCCGACGCGCGGCTTCTCCTTGGTCTTGTTGGCGCTCACGGGCAGGTCCACGGGCATGGTCGTGGGGCTCACCATGGTGCTGATGATGACGAAGAAGATCAGCAGCAGGAAGACCAGATCGGTCATGCTGCTCAGGCTGAAGCCCGCGTCGATCCTATTGTTGCTGCGCAGCTTCACGGTGGATGATCACTTCGCCGGGGATTCCAGCACCTCCATGAACTCGATGCTGCGCGATTCCATCTTCTGCACCACCTTGTTCACACGCGCCACAAGCAGGTTGTAGCCCACATACGCGGGGATGCCGATGATGAGACCGGCCACCGTGGTGATCATGGCCTGCATCATGCCGCCGCTCAGCTGGCTCAGTTCGACCCCGGCGCCGCTCACTTCCATCGTGTGGAAGGTCACCACCATGCCCACCACCGTTCCCAGGAAGCCGATCATGGGTGCGGCGCCCGAGATGGTGGCCAGAATGGGCAGGCCGGCTTCGAGGCGGTAGACCTCCAACTTCCCCTGGTTCTCCACGCTCACCTCGATGTCCTTGAGCGGCTTGCCGATGCGGCTGATCCCCTTCTCCAACATGCGGGCCACCGGCGAGTTGGTCGTCTGGCACAGGTTGCGGGCACTGTCGATCTTGCCGTCGCGGATGTAGTCGCGCAACTTGGCCATGAAGTCCTTCTCATCGCGCAGCGCCCGGTTGATGGCCATGCTGCGTTCGATGATGATGTACACTGCGGTGAGCGACATGAGGGCCAGCGGCCCCATGATGTACCAGCCGCCCATCTTGATCAGCTCCCACACGGAGAGGGTCGTCTCCTGGGGGACCACCGGCGTGGTGGCGGTGCTGTCCAACATCTGGCGGGCGGCCTCGGAGGCGTCCTGGATCTGTGCGAAGAGTTCGAGGGACATGGGTGCAGGTTGAAAGTGGAACGCGGGGGTGCCGCTCTTAATTGTCAGGTAAGCCGTTCCAGCGCGATCTCGAACGCTGTGCGGGTGAAGTTCCTTGGAGTGTCGTTGCGTGCATGCACCGCTTCGATGGCCTTGCGGATGACCATGCTCACGTCCTCGAAGATGGCCTTGTCGCCGAGGTCGTTACCCGGCTGCATGCAATAGGCGAACACACGGGCCATGCCGCAGTTGGCGATGAAGTCGGGGATCACGCTCACCTGGCCGTCGGCATGTTCTGCGATGGGTCCGTAGAAGATCTGTGGGTCGGCGAAGGGTACGTTGGCGCCACTGCTGATCACTTCGAGCCCCGCAGCGCTCATGCGATCCACCTGTTCCCGGGTCACGAGGCGACTGGCCGCACACGGCAGGAAGACCTCCGCGCCGATACCCCAGATCGCATCGTTCACCGCATTGAACGACAGCAGGCTGGCGGTGCGCAACTGGTTCGCCTCCTTCTGTACGAAGAGCATCTTCACCGCTTCCGCGTCCAGGCCCTTCGCGTCGATCAGCCCGCCGTTGCGATCGATGATCCCCACGATCCGTGCGCCCTGCTGTGCGAGGTAGTAGCCGGCCGCCGCCGCCACATTGCCCCAGCCCTGGACGATCACCCGTTTATCCTTCACGCTTCCACCCTTCACCGCATAATAGTGGCGCACGCTCTCCGCCACACCCCAGCCGGTGATCATGTCGGCCACGGCGTACTTCCCCGCCACAGGAACGTAGTTGGTATCATCCACGATCTTGCTCACGCCGGTGCGCAGCTGGGCGATCGCCGTGCGCTTCACGTCCTCCGCCGATCCGATGTGGCCGTTCACCACCCCTTCCTGCGGATGCTGGAGCCCGTAACGTTCCGTGATGGGGATGACCTCATGCAGTTCGTCCACGTTGAGGTCGCCTCCCGTGCCGTAGTAGTTCTTCAACAGGGGCATCACCGCCTGGTACCAACGGTCCAGTACCTCGCCTTTACGCGGGTCAGCCGGGTCAAAGTCGATCCCGCTCTTGGCACCACCGATGGGCGGACCGCAGACGCTGAACTTCACCTCCATGGTCTTCGCCAGGCTCTCCACCTCGCGGCGGTCCAGGCCTTTCCGCATGCGGGTGCCGCCACCGGCCGCACCACCGCGCAGGCTGTTGATGACCACCCAGCCCTTGGCGCCGGTGGGCGCATCATTCCACTCGAAGACGATCTCGGGGGCACGCTCCTCGAAGCGGCGCAGGGCTTCACGCATCACGGTTCCAGGTCAGTGGGGCGAAAGTAACCAGCCCCTCGGGGCGGCTTGGGAACCGGCCGGGCAAGGTTATCCCGTGGGGCTGTTAATACGGACAGGTCTATCGCTTGATCACCTGACCCACCCCGACAGTCCCATCCTGGGCTTCGGCCCGGATCAGATAGGGCCCCGACGGCAACGAGCTGAGGTCGATCGTCGATGAGCCGGCCGGCTGGTGCTCATCCAACACCATTCGTCCGGAGCTGTCATGTACCAGGATACGCCGCGCATCAGACTCCATCCCTGTCAGCTGGACCAGGCCATCCGTGACGCTCGGTGAGAGTAAAAGGCTTCCGATCGGCCTTTCATTCGGGATGTATGTTGTGGTCGGATCGCGGCAGATCGTGATCCCGCGCGCCACACTGCCGATCAACGCCCCGTTCCGATACTCATCGCAGGTGATCCGAAAGAACCATGTACCCGCGTTCGCCACGTATATCCACGCGAGATCCCCACTGGTCCAAGCCACGAGAATATCACTGGGAGGCTGTGGAAAGGAATATCCCTCGACATCATCGCACTGATCCCCCAGAGGTACACCGATGCTGAAAACAAGGTCGTCCCCATCCTGTTCACTGGCACCGAGGTTGTGGATCAGGGTGTTTATGGCATGGGAGAAGTTCCAGTGGCTGTTGCTCATGACCAATGAATTGTTCGGTCCCAAGACGGGGTCGATGACCAGGAGCGCCGAAATGCACTGCCATAAGTTACCTGAGTTCGGCAGATCGACAAGTCCTTCTGGGAAGAAACCATCGACATATCGGATCACGAAGGCGCCTGGGCCTTGGTAGGTGTGATCCGCCATGTAGCGGCTTCTCCGAGAGCTGCATGTAGCACTTTCCCGGTCCTCCACCTCCATACGCGTCGCCGGTCCTGTGCTTCCGTCGCCGAACTCGATCATCACCGATCGTTGATCCTCAGGGTCTTCCGGTCGGGTGTAGAGGTCGAGCGTGATCCGATAGGTCAGGTCGCCGAGGTGTGTGTAAGCGATCTCACCGCCGTAGGAACCAAGGAGTTCGGAAAGGCTTGCGCCAATGAGCCAGCAACCGATGGTCAAGCGGTGTAGCACGGTGTTCATTTGGGTGGTGGGCAGGTCGGTCATCGTTTCGTCGCGCGACCCACGCGAATGGCTTCAGCGGCTTCCTTAACCTTCACGAAGTATGTTCCAGTCGGGTGTGAGGCGAGGTCGATGGAGCACGTTGCGGCGTTGGACCACTGATCAAATACCAGCCGACCCAATGGATCAAGTACCGTGATGTGCTGTGGTCCTGGTCCCAACCCGCTGATCCGTATCGGGCCTTCCGTGATGCTCGGTGTTATTTCGAGACTTCCGATCACCTCTCCTTCAGGCATCCTGGTGCCGACGCTGGTAACGCAGAGGGTCATGTCCCGGATCACCTCGCCAATGAGTTCCCCATCTCGGTACTCCGACCCACGCACGGTGAGGTTGAAAGCACCGTTGAAAGGGGGAGACTGCCAGGTGAAAATGCCATTCACCGGTTCCACCGAAGCGCTCAACGTGGCCGCAGGGAATTGGTAGCCCATGATCGGCTGGCAGGAGTTCCCGTTCGGGACGACCCATTCGAAGTGCAGGCTGTCTCCATCGGCATCCGTTGCTCCGGGGTCGTGTATCCATGTGTTGTCGACGACCTGGATCGAATAGGGTGGCATGCTGAACCGGATGCCATTGTTCATTGGCTCGCCCGGTCCGGCGATGAAGCTCGTCTCGACGCACAAGGTCTGAGCGATCGAGTTCGGGATGTTGACGATGCCAGAACCACGGTTCGCCAACATAGCGTGGACCGTATGCCAGCCCACTTCGGAAAAGTCGTGTTCGTGTCGATAAGAGCTGCGGCGGACATCCATTGCGGGGAAGTCCTGGATGTCGATGCGCGGGACCGTTATCTCTTCACCGTCATCCACCGTTATAAGGATATACTGCAGGTCACTCGGCTCGCTCAGGCAGGTGGTGACAAAGACCTCGATCCGATACAGCGTCTCGGACAAGGCCGTGTACGTAATGTCGACGCTTTTTTGACCGCAACATCCCAACGATGAGCGGTACATGAGGCATGCGGCTAGTAGAAGATAGGTTCGCATGGTTCGATGTCACCGATGACCATCCGTCATGGCATGCGTGAAGATAGTATCGTTCACAAGAAGATACTCCCTCCCGACGCCTCCAGCCGCGCGCCTGTCACGCTCGCCAGTGCGGTCACCTCCCCACGCAACCGACGCACGCCAAGGAAGGCGAAGATCAAGGCCTCCTTGTAGTCCACGATCCGCTTCCGAGGGATGGTGATATGGGCCTTGTTCAGTGCCTGGATGCGCTCCATCAGGAAGCCGTTGTGCGCACCACCGCCGGTCACCAGCATGTCTTCGATCCCAGCGGGGATCGCCTCGGCCACCATCATGGCGATGTGCTCGACCACCGTGCGCGACCGGTCCTTCAATGTGATAAGCTCATCCGTGATCAGCGCTCGCACCCCGGCATCGAACCATTCCCTGCCCAAGGAGCGTGGTGGTGGTTGGCGGTGGAAGGGGATGGCGTTCAATCGATCCAGCAGTGCTGCATCCACCTGGCCGGAACGAGCCAGAGCACCATCGTCATCGAAGGACTTCCCGGCTTCCTCGGCAAGCAGGTTCAAGGCCTGGTTGCCGATGCAGACGTCGTAGCCGAGCACCCTGGCACCGTCATGCACGGAGATGTTGCAGATCCCGCCGATGTTCAGGAAGGCGCGCTGATCCGGGAAGAGCAGTTGTTCGCCCAGGGGGACGAGAGGCGCGCCCTGCCCACCCAGGGCCACATCGAGCGTCCGGAAGTCGGTGATCGTGCGCACACCCGTGATCGCCGCGATCCGCGCACCATGGCCGATCTGCACCGTGAGCCCTTCGACAGGCTGATGGAAGACGGTATGGCCGTGCGAGGCGATGAGGTCAACGTGGCGACCTTGGAGGAAGTCCAACACCGCCCGGCCGATAAGATCGCCGAGGTCACGGTCCAGCCGGGCCAGTTCCAATGCGGAGCCGTTCATCACAGCCACGAGCTTCTGCTGGAAGGCCGGTTCGTAAGGGATCGTTCGCGCATCGTCGAGGGTGAACGACCATCGACCACCCCGCAGCGTGAAGTGGCATAGCGCCAGGTCCAGGCCGTCCAACGAGCTGCCGCTCATGACGCCGATCGCGGTGTAATGAACTTCGTCAGGGGCAGCCATCGGGGCGAAGGTATCCGCTACTTTTGCCCGGTACACGTACCGCCATGCAAGACACCGCCACCCTCGCCGGATTGAACTTTGAATTGAGCGAAGAACAGATCGCAGTGCGCGATGCTGCCCGTGACTTCGCCCAGAACGTGCTGAAGCCCGGCGTGATCGAGCGGGACCGGGACCAGAAGTTCCCCACCGAGGAGATCAGGCAGCTCGGTGAGCTCGGCTTCCTGGGCATGATGGTGGATCCGAAGTACGGCGGCGGTGGCATGGACACCATCAGCTACGTGCTCGCCATGGAGGAGATCAGCAAGATCGATGCGAGCACCAGCGTGGTGATGAGCGTGAACAATTCTCTCGTTTGCTGGGGCCTGGAACAGTTCGGCAATGAGGAGCAGAAACAGAAGTACCTCGTGCCTCTCGCGAAAGGAGAGAAGATCGGCGCCTTCTGCCTGAGCGAGCCGGAGGCGGGCAGCGATGCCACCAGTCAGCGCACCACGGCCATCGACATGGGCGACCACTACCTGCTGAACGGTACCAAGAACTGGATCACCAACGGCGGCAGCGCCAGCACCTACCTGGTGATGGCCCAGACCGATGCGGCCAAGGGCCACAAAGGCATCAACTGCCTCATCGTGGAGAAGGGCATGCCCGGCTTCGTGGTGGGTGCCAAGGAGGACAAGCTCGGCATCCGCGGAAGCGATACCCACACCCTCATGTTCCAGGATGTGAAGGTGCCCAAGGCCAACCGTATCGGCGAGGACGGCTTCGGGTTCACCTTCGCGATGAAGACCTTGAGCGGTGGCCGGATCGGGATCGCTTCACAAGCGCTCGGTATCGCCAGCGGAGCCTACGAACTCGCCCTGGCTTACAGCAAGGAGCGCAAGGCCTTCGGCAAGGCCATCAGTGAGCACCAGGCCATCGCCTTCAAGCTGGCGGACATGGCCACGGAGATCGAAGCGGCGCGACTGCTGTGCCTGAAGGCGGCCTGGCTGAAGGACCAGCACCTGAACTACGACCAGGCCAGCGCCATGGCGAAGGTCTTCAGCAGCGAAGTGGCCATGCGCACCACGGTGGAAGCCGTGCAGATACACGGTGGTTACGGGTACGTGAAGGAGTACCATGTGGAACGCCTGATGCGCGATGCCAAGATCACCCAGATCTACGAAGGCACCAGCGAGGTGCAGCGGATCGTGATCAGTCGCGGGGTGCTGAAGGGTTGAGTTGAGCCGGTCCTCGGCCGCGCCGCGCGGGAGGCATTACGGCGAATGGTCCGTTGCGACCTAGAGCGCGGGCAACACGGTCTCCAGTTTGATCCCACGTGATCCCTTCACCAGGATCAACCGCCCGTGGACCGGTGCTGTTGTGAGGCGCTCATGCAGTTCTGCGGCGGAGCGCACCGCTTCGGGGGTGACCTTCCTGAACTCACCACCGATGAACCAGGCTTCAAGCTTCAAGCGGAGGACGAGGTCAACGATGGCCCGGTGTTCCACCTCGCTCTCCGCCCCGAGTTCCAGCATGTCGCCGAGGAGCGCCAGCTTGGGTCGGTCGGTCTGCATGGCCGCGAAATTCTCCAGCGCCGCCGCCATGCTCGTGGGGTTGGCGTTGTAGGCATCAAGCACGAGCTGGTTCCGCCCTGTATCCGTGAACTGTGACCGATTGTTGCTCGGCAAATAGGACGTCAACGCTGCTGCGATCACATCATCCGGAACGCCGAAGTGCTGACCCACCGCCACGGCCACGAGCACGTTCGGCAGGTTGTACGCTCCAATGAGCTTGGTGGCCACATGGTGGGCGCGTTCATCCCTTCCCGCGAAGACGACCTCCAGGAAGGGGCCGGATCCGTTCACCTCTCCGCGGGTGTCCGCTGTTCTCGAGCGACCGTAAGTGACCCGCCGCTGGCCTTCGCTCTTGCGCATGAGCAGGTCATCATCCATGTTCACGAAAAGGATGCCTTGTGCCGCCGCGATGTTCGTGTAGAGCTCGCTCTTCGTGCTGATGACCCCTTCGTAGCTGCCGAAGCCTTCCAGATGGGCCTTGCCGATATTGGTGATCAGACCGTGCGTGGGTTCGGCGATGGTGGCGAGCTCGGCGATATCCCCCGGCTTGTTCGCGCCCATCTCGATGATCGCGATGCGGTGTTCCGCGGTGAGGCGCAACAGGGTGAGGGGGACACCGATGTGGTTGTTCAGGTTGCCGCTCGTGGCCAATGTGGAACGATCCGCGGCGAGCACCGCGTGCATCAATTCCTTGGTCGTGGTCTTGCCGTTCGAGCCCGTGATCCCGATGACCGGCAGGTCGAACTGCCGGCGATGATGGGTGGCGAGCTGCTGCAAGGCCGTGAGCACATCCTGGACCACCAGGAATCGGTCATCCATGGCCACGGCGGGTTCATCCACCACGGCAAAGCGGGCTCCCTTGCCCAAGGCCTCCGCAGCGAAGGTGTTGGCGTTGAAGTTCGGGCCTTTCAGCGCGAAGAACAGGCTGTCCTGTGCGATGGTCCGTGTATCCGTGCTCGTGCCGCGACAGGTGAGGAAGTGACGGTACAGGTCGGTGATGGTGGTGTGGCTGGCCATGAACGAAGGACCCCCGGCGGGTGGCCGGGGGTCCAAATTAGGTCGGAGGGTGATCAGCGCTTCTGATCGAGCTTCTTGCTGTCCTTCTCCTCGCCCAGGCCACGCGGGCTGCCCACGCGGGTCATGGCGCATCGGAAGCCGATCGTGGCCGTGCTCTGGCGCTCGTCCAGGTGGCGGCGGGTGCTTGGGCTGGCCCAGTAGATCCGGTCCGCCCAGCTGGCACCTTTGTACACACGGCTACGGTCGTTCACAAGGCTGGTCTTGCCCCAGTCATACATCGCGTTCCCCTCGAAATCGGGGTTCTCGAAGTAGATGCTGCTCTCCACATCACCATCGCGGAAGTCGATGTTGTCGCTCTGGCGGTAGTTGCGGCGATCGATGTTCTCTTCCACGGTCACGTTGCGCACACGCACGTCACCCGGTTGATCGCTCTGGTAATCGCTGATGCCGCTCAACAGTTTCGGGCAGATCTCGAGGTCCTTGCTCTTGATGTTGTCCACCATGTCCTGCACGCGCTGCATGGCGGCATCCTGCTTGCGGGTGTTGTTGAACTCGATGGCTTGATCGATCGCGGTCAGCAGCTCATCAATGAGCGCCGCCTCCTCATCCGTGGCACGGCCCTGCATGATGGTCTGGAACTCGGTGAGGTAGTACTTGATGCCGTCCACATCGTAGACCACGATGTCGTGCTTGTCCTGCACCACACCGTCGCTGTTGAGCACTTTCGTCTTGAACACGTTGCCACGGAAGGGGCGGAAGTCATCCTTGTCCTCGGGGCTCAACGGGCGGTACACGTCCATCACCCATTCGCTCACGTTGCCCGCCATGTTGTACAAGCCATAGTCGTTCGGCCAGTAGCTGAACACCGGCGCGGTCACGTCGGCGTTGTCGTTGAGGCTGCCAGCAACCCCCATGTAATCTCCACGGCCGCGCATGAAGTTGCCGCGGAAATCACCGTAGAACGCTCCACCTTTCTTACGGCTGTCGTAACGCACCCAGTGGCCGTTCCAGGGGTAGATGCGACGCTCCACCACGCGTTCGTCCACCGTGTTGCCCACCAGTCCGTACGCGGCATATTCCCATTCGGCTTCGGTCGGGAGGCGGTAGCGGGGGAGCAGCACGCCGTCCTCCATGCGGATGTTACGCGTGTCCTTGTTCGGGTTGAAGTCCTGCACCCCATCGACCTTTTTGCCGCTCTCATACTGGCCGGCCAGGTAGGCGTCCGTGCTGAAGTGGTCCTCGTTGATCTGATTGGGGTAGTGCTCGAAGAGGCCTTCGCGGATGAGGATGATCTCGTTCACGCGGTCCGTACGCCAGGCGCAATAGTCGTTCGCCTGCAGCCAGTTCACGCCCACCACGGGATAGTCGCGGTAAGCCGGGTGGCGCAGGTAGTACTCCACATACGGTTCGTTGAAGGCCAGCTTGCTGCGCCATACCAGGGTGTCGGGCAGAGCCTTTTTGTAGATCTCGGGATAGTCGGCGGCGAACACGCGGTCCAGCCAGTAGAGGTACTCGAGCCAGTAGAAGTTGGTCACCTCCACCTCGTCCATATAGAAGGAGGACACCGTGACGGTGCGCGGGATCATGTCCCACTCATGGCGCAGGTCATCGGTGACCCGGCCCATGGTGAACTGGCCCCCTTCGACGAGGATGAGGCCCGGTCCCGTCTCCTGGTCGGCGAATTCGGTCTTCTCGAACCCGCCGTTCTTGGAGTCGTTGTAATTCCAGCCTGTGGCGCCGCTCTTCTCGAACTGGCACCCGCTGAGCACGGCGGCAGCCACCGTGAGCAAGGCGATGTTCCTGGAATGGTTCATGGTTCTGTCTGGTTCCGTTCGGTCTGGGTTCCTTGCGATCTAGAAGGTCGGGCACGCCACCACGCGGAAGCGGCGCTTCTTGGGCTTGCAGTTGAAGGTGAGCTGCATGCTGATCTCATGCGAACCCGCCGTGGCCGTGGTGAGTTTCGAGGTCGTCACGTCGTAGCTGTAGCCGAACTTGAACTTGTCCGCCTGGAAGCCGATCAGTGCGATGAAGGCATCGCGCGTGCGATACCACACACCGGCCGTGATCGGACCGTGATCCACGTACAAGCCGAGGTTCAATTGACGGAACGCGGCTTGCTGCTGGTATAGTACGTTGGGGGAGATGCGGGTGCGGGCTTCTCCATATTTCCCTTTCATGCCGATCGGGATGGCCGCACCGGCGTGACCGGTCAGCTTCATGGGCAGCTTGCTCGTGCCCACGATGAGCGATTCGTTCGGTTCGGTGAGGTGATGTGCGGAGAATCCGACGAAGAACACATCGCTGTAGCCGAGCACGCCGGCGCTGAAGTCGGCATTGCCCACACTGCCACCGCGCGGTACGTCGTTCGTCTGATAGATGAAGCCCCGGCGGGGGTCGATCTGATCGCCGAAAGTGAGTTTGCTCCAATCCAGCGATTTCTGGAAGTAGGTCGCTTGGAATCCCACCTTCACGGAGAATTTGCGCGAGACGGCCTGCTGATAGCTGTAGATCCCGCTCACCGTGGTGGTGTTCAGGGTGCCTTTGCCGGCCTGGTCATGCGTTACCAGCAACCCCAGGCCTCCGTTCAGGCCATCGACATGCTGGTCGTAGCTCGCGCTGGTGGTGACGAAGGTGCCTGTGAGCGCGGGCCATTGGTTGCGGTAGTTCAACACCACCCGCGGGCACCGCGCGGTGCCTGCGAACGCCGGGTTCAAGTAAAGGGGATTGGCGTAGAACTGCGTGAACTGAGGGTCTTGGGCCGACGCCTGCAGAGCCGCGATCACCACCAGTGCACACCCAAGGGCCGCACGCCTAACGGTCCATTCCATCATGCTCGTTATCATCGAGGCCTAGCGGCCAAGCGCCAAGTATACGAAGCAGTTCCTGTTACGGTTCCCCCACCCCCCGCAATAACCTGGAACAGTTGCCGTTGGTGGGTGGTCCGAGAACGCAAGGGTCGAAGGTATAACTTTCGGTCCGATCTGTTGATAACCTGTTCATCACTGTTCATGAAGCGCCTTCATACCCTGGTCCTTGTCCTCGCCTGCAGCGGGGCCTCGACCGTGATCGCCCAGATGCCGGAACGGCGGGTCCTTCCTTGGAGGGCCACACCAACGATCAGCGCCGACCCGACCGCCATCAAAGGGCAGGCCCCAGCGGTGACGGGTGACAAGGAAATGGAACCATCGGCCCCCCTGTCGGGCGAGGTGTACTATGATATGGACCGGGGTGGGCTCCCGCTCTGGACACCGGAGTTCCGTGTGCCGCAGGGCACCGTTTCCTTTCAGGTGGCTCTGGAGGATGCCGTGTGGGAACCTGTGCCGGAAGAGATGCTGAAGCGCTATCCCGCTCTGGAGAAGGTGGGTGATGCTCCGGTGATCCGCACCAACGCCGCCGTACAGCGGAAAGAGACCGTGGCGTCGGTGGTGGTGGAACCCTTCAAGCGGAACACCACCACCGGAAGGGTGGAACGGCTGGTGGAGGCGCGGCTGAGCTACCGGGATCTGGTGCGCGGTGGCGCCGGACGCCCGAAGAGCTATCCACCCAGTTCCAAGCTGGCCAGCGGGAGTTGGTACCGCATGAGCGTGCCGGCTGATGGGGTGTACAAGGTGACCTATCAAACCTTGGTGCAACTCGGCTTGGACATGGGCAACCTGGCCTCGGACCGGATCAATGTATACGGGAACCATACCGGCATGCTGCCTTTCCAGAACAGCGCGCTTCCAGCGACCGACCTGCTGGTCAACGCGATCGAGGTGGTGGATGGAGGTGACGGGGTCTTTGGCCCGGGTGATCATCTGCTGTTCTACGCCAGCGGCCCCCAACGCTGGGGAACGGGAGGCAAGGGTTTCGTGCATACCAAGAACGTCTATTGCGACAGCGCCAGCTACTTCATCGGGGTCGATGTGGAACCGGCCGTTCGTGTGGGGCCGGCTTCCCAGTCGACCGCCACTCCGACCCAGGTGGTCTCCACCTACAGTGAACGTGCGTTCATCGAACGGGACCTGGTCAACCTCCTGAAGAGCGGACGCACCTGGTTCGGGGAGGTCTTTGATCAGACCTTGTCCTATCCCTATGCCTTCAGCGTTCCGGGTATCGTGCAGACAGACTCGGCTTTCCTGCGGGTGGTGGGCGCCGCACGTACCATCGGGACAGGCAATTCGAGCAGCTTCGATCTGAACGTATCCGGTCAGTTCAGTACCAGCTTTAGCGTTCCCGGGGTGCCGGAGAGTTACACCAGCGTGTACGGACAGAACTTCGATCGCACCTATGGCTTCCTTCCCAGCGGTGGAAGCCTCGCGGTGAACATGACCTTCAACAAGTTCAATCCGGTGACCTCCATCGGCTGGATGGATTTCCTCGAACTGAACTGCCGTCGGCAACTCCGTCAGTTCACCGATCAGCAATCCTTCCGTGACCTCCGGTCGGTAGGCCCCGGTGCCATCAGTGAATTCGTCCTGGAACAGGCCCAGAGCGTCCATCGGATCTGGGAGATCACCGATCCGAGCCAGCCGCGGGAGGTGCAGGCCACCGTAGATGGCGGCAACCTGCGCTTCACCATGGCGACGGACAGCCTGCGGCAGTTCATCTCCTTCCGCAACGCCAACTACCCGGAGCCCACACCCATCGGGCAGGTGGAGAACCAGAACCTGCACGGCACCCCCACGGGCATGGACCTTACCATCATCTGTCCTCCACAGTTCCAGGCGGCGGCCAGCCAGCTCGCCGAGCGGCGCATGAGCGAGGGCCTCCATGTGATCATCGTGAGCCCGCAGCAGGTGTACAACGAGTTCTCCAGCGGCTCCCGCGATGCCACGGCCATCAAGCGCTACATGCGGATGCAGTACGATCGGGCGGGTGCTCCGGAGGAGATGCCGCGCTACCTGTTGTTGTTCGGGGATGGTTCCTATAACAACTTCTCCCTGGCCCCGAGCAACCAGAACTGGATCCCCAGCTATCAAACGGTGAACGTGATGGACCCTGCGCGTTCCTACGGTACTGACGACTACTACGGCTTCCTGGACGAGAACGAGGGTGAACGCACCAGTGATCTGGTTGATATCGGTATCGGTCGGTTGCCCGTGAGCTCTGTGGAACAGGCGCAGCAGGTGGTGGCCAAACTCCTGCGGTACGATGCCACCCGCACCTTGAGCTTCCAAGGCAGCAGTTGCTCCGCCAATGGCGACGGTGGCCTTGCCGATTGGCGCACACATGTCCTTTTCGCATCCGATGACCAGAACGGCGAGAGCTTCGAGAACACCATCCACCTGGGGCAGAGCGAGACCCTGGCGCAACGGGTGGTGAACGAACACCCTTACTTGAACGTGGACAAGGTGTATCTGGACGCCTACCAGCAGATCTCCACCCCCGGAGGAGCCCGCTACCCGCAGGCCGCCACCGACCTGGAGGATGCGGTTGAGAACGGCCTGCTGCTGGTGAACTACATCGGCCATGGCGGCGAGGTAGGCTGGGCGCACGAACGCTTCCTGGACAACACCACCATCCTGGGTTGGACGAACGGGGACCGGCTCCCCTTGTTCATGACGGCGACCTGCGAATTCACCCGGTGGGATGATCCCGGCCGTACCTCTGCCGGAGAGTACGTCCTGCTCAATCCGGACGGGGGAGGTATCGGCCTAATGACCACCTCGCGCCTGGCTTACTCGTTGCAGAACTTCAACCTGGGCAGCAAGTTCTATGACCATGTGTTCCGCAGGGAGGAAGAACTGGGGCGTGAAGAGCGGCTCGGGGACATTTACCGCCAGACGAAGCGGGCGATCGCCACGGCCGACCCCAACTCGTTCAACCACATGAACTTCTGTCTGATGGGGGACCCGAGCCTGCGCCTGGCCTTACCGCGGAACAGCCTGAGCATCACCTCCATCACCGACACACTGGGGACCCCGGTGGACACGCTCAAGGCCTTGTCCACGGTGCGCATCAGCGGGTTCGTGCACGATGGTTCCGGGCAGCCGATGCAGGACTTCAACGGTGTGGTGGTGCCCATCGTGTACGACAAGTCCCAGCAGCAGTACACCCTGGCGAACGATGGCGGCAATCCGTTCCCCTATCAGCTTCGCAAGAACGTCATGTACCGAGGCCGTGCGACGGTCACGAGCGGGACCTTCTCCTTCACCTTCGTGGTCCCGCGCGACATCAACTACCAGGTGGGAACGGGGCGTGTGAGCTGCTATGCGGAGAATGCGACCACCAACGCCTGCGGGTTCACCAATGATCCGCTGGTGGGAAGCACCGCCACGGACGTGGCCCCCGATGATGTGGGTCCGCAGGTGGACCTGTACATGAACGATGACAACTTCGTGAGCGGCGGCATCACCGATGAGAACCCGCTGATCTTCGCGAAGCTCTTCGATGAGAACGGGATCAACACGGTGGGGTCGAGCATTGGGCACGACCTGCTGGCGGTGGTGGATGAGAACACGGATCAAGCCATCGTGCTGAACGACCTATACCAGGCCGATATGGATACCTACAAGAGCGGTGAGGTCCGCTACCGGCTCAGCGAACTGGCGGAGGGTCCGCATACGATCCGGTTGAAGGCCTGGGACACCTTCAACAACTCTTCGGAGTCGACCACGGACTTCGTGGTGGCTTCGTCGGAAGGACTTGCGCTGGAACATGTCCTGAACTACCCGAACCCGTTCACCACCTACACGGAGTTCTACTTCGAGCACAACCGGCCCTGCACCAACCTGGATGTCCAGGTGCAGGTGTTCACCGTGAGCGGCAGGTTGGTGAAGACCTTGAGCCGGCAGCTGGCCTGCGATGGGTACCGCAGCGAGGGAATGGCCTGGAACGGCCTGGACGACTTCGGGGACAAGCTGGGCCGTGGCGTGTACGTCTACCGCCTGAATGTGACCACCCCGGAAGGGGAGCGGGCGGAGAAGTTCGAGAAGCTGGTGATCCTGCGTTGAGTACACCTCGAGGTACCTCGGTTCAGCATCATCACCGCGTTGCGACGACCCTTTGGGCGCCGGTGCCATCTGTTCGAGGGACTTCGAGGCGCCCGTGACACAATAAACCCCTGGGGGGCAGCGTATATTTGCCGTCCTTTTTCCGAATCACCCGCGCATGACCTTCCTCCGGCCCCTTTCTGCCGTCACCGTCGTCACTATCGTGGGCCTGTTGCCGGGGTCGGTGTTCGCGCAGCCCTGCGATCCGCAGTTCCGTGCTTCCGGCCAGCAGTGCAACGATCAGCTCAATACCATCACCACGGCCGTGCCGTTCCTGCTGATCAGCCCCGACTCACGGGCGGGTGGCATGGGTGATGCCGGTGTGGCGATCTCGCCGGACGCTAACGCGATCCACTGGAACCCATCGAAGCTGGCCTTCGCGGAGAACGACGGGGAGTTCAGCATGAGCTACAGCCCGTGGTTGCGCAACCTGGTGCCGGACATGAGCCTGGCCTACCTGGCCGGATACAAGCGACTGAGCAACAAGCGCGGCGCGATCGGTGGTTCCCTGCGTTATTTCAACCTGGGCAGCATCCTCTTCACCGATGTGAACGGTTCCACCATCCGTGACTTCAAGCCGGCCGAGTTCGCCGTGGACCTTGCCTTCGCCCAGAAGTTCAGCGACCGGTTCTCCGGTGGCATCGCCATCCGCTACATCAACAGCAACCTCACCGGGGGCATCAGCGTGCAGGGCGCCAATTCCAAGGCGGGCCAGTCGGTGGCCGCGGATGTTTCGTTCTTCTACATGAACGATCAAGCGCAGATGGGGGACAAGGACGCCACCTTCGCCTTCGGCGTGAACGTGTCCAACATCGGGGCGAAGATGTCCTATACGGAGACCGCCGCGCAGAACTTCATCCCCATCAACCTGCGCCTGGGCCCGTCGATCAAGCTTGAACTGGACCAGTACAACAGCATCGCGTTCAACCTGGACGTGAACAAGCTGCTGGTGCCGACCCCGCCTGTTTACCTGCTGGATGAGAACGGCGCGTTGATCATCGATCCGGTCACCGGCAACTACCAAGTGGCCAGCGGCCGCGACCCCGACGTCGGGATCATGACCGGTATCCTGGGATCATTCACTGACGCCCCCGGTAACGTGGGTTACGACGACAATGGCAAGCCGTATGTGGAGAGCGGCAGCCGCCTGCGCGAGGAATTGCGCGAGATCAATCTAGCCGGTGGCTTCGAGTACTGGTATGCCGAGCAGTTCGCCTTCCGCACCGGTTACTTCTGGGAGCACTACACCAAGGGCAACCGCAAGTACTTCACGCTGGGTGCCGGGGTCAAGTACAGCATCTTCACGCTCGACCTGAGCTACCTGATCGCGAACACACAACGGAGCCCGCTGGCCAACACGCTGCGCTTCACCCTGGGCTTCAAGTTCGACAAGGCCAAGAAGAAGCCGGAGTCCAATTGATGTTCCGCGTCGGCTTCGGATTCGACGTCCACCAGCTGGTGGAAGGACGTGAACTCTGGCTGGGTGGCGTGCACATCCCACATCCGATCGGTGCCCTTGGTCATTCCGATGCCGACGTTCTTCTTCACGCACTTTGTGATGCACTGCTCGGCGCCGCCGGTCTTGGCGATATCGGCCGGCATTTCCCGGACACCGATGCCCGTTGGAAGGGAGCGGACAGCAAATTGCTCTTGAAGGAGGTGGTGCGCCTGCTGAAGGAGAAGGGCTGGCAGGTGGGCAATGTGGATCTCACGCTGATCCTGGAGAAGCCGAAGATCATGCCGCACGTTCCCGCCATGCGTTCCATCATCGCCCCGATCCTGGGCGTGGCGGAGGATGCGGTGAGCATCAAGGCCACCACGAACGAGAAGATGGGCTTCGTTGGTCGGGAGGAGGGTGTTGCCGCTCATGCGGTGGCCCTCATCCAAAAGGACTAATCGTCCCCGTCGTCAACCGGCGACTGGGCAAAGGAGGCGTGTCCCTGTTCGTCCTCGAAGTAGAAGACCTTCAGTTCGGCCGTGTCCTTCAGCAGGTCGATCTTGCCGATCTCCACGCGTGAGGTCTTCACGCCCAACCGCTGGTGGAGGTCCTCGTAAAGAGCCACTTTGTTCTCCGGCTTGATCAGGTCGATCCGCTCATAGATCAGGAACTTCACCGCCTCGTGCCGCGTGAGCCAGACGTGCTCGAGCGCATAGGTCATCAGCAGGATCATGCCGTCGGTGAAGAGCAGTTCGGCCAGGCTCACCTTCTTGCTGGCAAGGGCATTGATCACCGCCACACTGATCGTGGCGAAGAGGTAGGTCATGTCCTTGATGCTGATCTGCTCGGTGCGGTAGCGCAGCACCCCGAAGATGGCGAAGAGGCCGAAGGCGAAGCCGATGCTCAGTTTCACGCTGTTGAGCAGCACGCACAGGAAGAAGATGAGCGTGTTGAAGAGGAAGTAGGTGAAGAGGTAGTCCTTCTTGCGGTGGATGGGGTAGTAGATCAACCGGATCAGCACGAAGAGGACGACCGTGTTGATGCTGAACTTGAAGAGAAGCTCCCACATGTCGGCGTGGATGAGCGGCATTCCGAAGATCTTCATGGTGCGATGATAGGGCTTAGGCGGCCTGGCGGATCCGGTCCAGTTTGAGCAGCACGGCCTTGAACGCATTGTGCTTGACACGCCTGCCCAGGAGCAGGAGGCCCACGCAATACTTGCTCATGCCCGAGGCGGGGAAGACGCGTTCGCGCATGATCCGTACGAAGGGGGAGGTGCGGTCGGCCCGCTCCTGCTTCAGTTCCGCGATGACGATGCCGCCCAAAGCACGGTCCTCACCCGCGCTGCTGTACCGGAGGTCTACGTCCATGGTGAGCCGCTCGGGGCTGCTGCGGCTGACGAAGGTGTATCGCGTGAAGTGGTTCCACAGGGTGGCCTGCAGCGGCGCATCGCTCTGGCTGGCGCCGGCCACGAAGGCCTGTTGTTCCGCGCTCAACTGATCAGGGATGGCCTCCACGCGCATGCGCTTCTTATCCGTGCGGCCCCGGCCGGTCTTCCGTTTCACCTCCAGGAAGACGAGGTCGCTGCCGATGTACTCGCGGAAGCGCACCTTGCTGCGGAAGGTCCGGCGGTTGTGGTGCGCGTAATAATCGCGCAGGTCGGGCGTATCGAAGTAGAGGCTGCGATACGGGGTGCCCCGCTTGCCGTCCACTTCCAACAGTCGGTAGTGCGGGAGCATGGCCTCCAACACCTCGGTAAGCCGGTCCTCACCGAACACGTATTTCGTGTCCACACGGTCCTGCAGCTTCACGCCGTCCATCTCCTCCAGGGAGATGGGCTCGAAGCGGTCCAGGAGCGTTGTAGGAGTGGTCATGGCCGAAAGGAGCCGCCAAACTTACGGATACCGGGGTGCGCTGAAGCCCATGACCATGCGAAGACGCCGGACCTCGCTTTACTTTTAGCCCCCTTTACCACGACCCATGGGCGATCCCCGCAGTGCACCCCTCGATCTGGTGATCCATGCCTCGGCGTCGGACCTGCCCGAATCGGACCAGGTCTTGCTGAACGCCGCCCATGAAGCAGCGCTGCGGGCCTATGCTCCCTATTCGAACTTCCAGGTGGGGGCGGCGTTGCGCATGAAGGACGGTCGTGTGGTCACCGGGAGCAACCAGGAGAACGCCTCCTTCCCGGCCGGTACCTGTGCGGAACGGACCGCCCTGCATGCCGCCATGGCCTTCGACCCGAACGGGGTGGCCGAGACCATGGCGATCGTGGTGCCCTCCGTGACCGGTGAACGGCCGGTGACCCCCTGTGGGATCTGTCGACAGGCCCTGCTGGAGCAGGAGATCCGCCAGAAACGGGCGCCCTTGCGGTTGCTCATGGCCATTCCGAACGGCCCGGTCTACGAGGTGCGGAGCGCGGGTCAATTGCTGCCGCTCTCCTTCGACGCCTCCTTCCTCAACGGCTGATGTGACGGTCCGGCCGGAATGGCCGGGGGCTATATTTGCCCTCACCTCATGAGCACGAAGACAGCCGCTGCCGCCAAGGGCAGCAAGTCCAGGAAAGCGGAGACCGGAAAAGGCGGTGACGCCGGCTTCGGGAAGGAGACCTACCTGCGCTGGTTCAAGGAGATGGTGCTCATGCGCCGCTTCGAGGAGAAGACCGGCCAGCTCTACACCATGCAGAAGTTCGGCGGTTTCTGCCACCTCTACATCGGGCAGGAGGCCATCCTTGCGGGCATGATCACCGCGATCCGCCCAACGGACCGCCTCATCACCGGCTACCGGGACCACGCGCACCCCCTCGTACTGGGTACGCCCAGCAAGCACGTGATGGCGGAGCTCTTCGGCAAGATGACCGGCACGAGCAAGGGCAAGGGCGGCAGCATGCATTACTTCGACAAGCAGCGCAACCTATTCGGTGGCCACGGCATCGTGGGCGGGCAGATCGGCCTGGGCGCCGGCATCGCCTTCGCCGACAAGTACCGTGGCGAGGATCATGTGACCCTCTGCTTCATGGGCGATGGCGCCATCCGCCAGGGCATGTTGCACGAGACTTTCAACATGGCCATGACGTGGAAGTTGCCGGTGGTCTTCATCATCGAGAACAACAACTACGCCATGGGCACCAGCGTGGAGCGCACGAGCAACGTGCACGACCTCAGCACCATCGGTGAGAGTTACGACATGCCGGGGCTCGGTGTGAACGGCATGCGCTGCGAGGATGTGCATGAAGCGATCGCGATGGCCTGTGCGCATGCACGCGCCGGGAACGGTCCCTACCTGCTGGACATCAAGACCTATCGCTACAAGGGGCACAGCATGAGCGATCCCCAGAAGTACCGCACGAAGGAGGAGGTGGAGGCCTACAAGAAGCAGGACCCGATCGAGGGGGTACGCGCGACGTTGCTGCAGCAGAAGTGGGCCACCGAAGCCGAGCTGGAACGCATCGATGCGGAGGTGAAGAAGGAGGTGGAGGCCGCGGTGAAGTTCGCCGAGGAGAGCCCCATGGCCACGGAGGACGAGTTGTACAACGACGTGTACGCCGAGAAGAACTACCCATTCGAGAAAGACTGAACGCCCCAACGACATGGCCGAGATCGTACGCATGCCGAAGTTGAGCGACACCATGACCGAAGGGGTGGTGAGCGCCTGGCACAAGAAGGTGGGGGATGCCGTGAAGAGCGGCGAGGTGCTCGCGGAGATCGAGACCGACAAGGCCACCATGGAGTTCGAGAGCTTCACCGACGGTGTGTTGCTGCACATCGGGGTGGAGAAGGGCAAGGCCGCGCCGGTGGACAGTGTGCTCGCCGTGCTCGGTAAAGCGGGCGAGGACATCACCGCCTTGCTGGCCAGCGAGGCCGCATCGGCACCCAAGGCCGAGGCCGCACCGAAAGCGGAGGAACGGAAGGAGCAGAAGCAGGAGCAAGAGACCGTTGCTGCTGCCCCTGCTCCTGCGCCTGAAAAGGCGAAACCCGCTGCCTCGGGAAGCGTTCCCGCGCCGAAGCCGATGTTCGGTGGTCCCACCACAGCCGCCGCACCTGCGCAAGCCACCAACGGCCGCGTGAAGGCGAGCCCACTGGCACGTCAGCTCGCGGAGGAGAAGGGCATCGATATCGGACGGGTGACGGGCAGCGGTCCCGACGGTCGGGTGACGAAGCAGGACATCGAGAACTTCAGCGGTGGCGGCTACATCGGAGCACCACAGATCGAGAAGTACGAAGAGGTCCCGGTGAGCCAGATGCGCAAGACCATCGCACGCCGCCTCAGCGAGAGCCTCTTCACCGCGCCGCACTTCTATCTCACGCTGGAGATGGACATGGCGCGCGCTATGAGCGTGCGCGAGGCCATCAACAAGCAGATTGCACCGGACAAGATCTCGTTCAATGACCTTGTTATCAAAGCCTGCGCGGTGGCGCTCAAGCAGCACCCAAAGGTGAACAGCAGCTGGCTCGGCGACCGTATCCGGTACAACGAACACGTGCACATCGGCGTGGCCGTGGCGGTGGATGAAGGCCTGCTGGTGCCCGTTGTCCGCTTCGCCGATGGCAAGCCCCTGCGCACCATCGGCAACGAGGTGCGCGACCTGGCGAAGCGCGCGAAGGACAAGAAGCTGCAGCCATCGGACTGGGAGGGCAACACCTTCACCATCTCGAACCTGGGCATGTTCGGTATCGATGAGTTCACCGCCATCATCAATCCGCCGGACGCCTGCATCCTGGCCGTTGGCGGCATCATGGAGAAGCCTGTGGTGAAGGATGGTGCCATCGTCATCGGCCACACCATGAAGGTGACCCTGAGCTGCGATCACCGCGTGGTGGACGGCGCGACGGGCGCGGCCTTCCTGAACACCGTGAAGAGCCTGCTGGAAGAGCCGGCCCTGTTGCTGGGCATCGGGGCGATCTGAGGCAGGCAATTCCAGGGTCCGAGCTTCGTTCTCTTTGCTCATGAAGGCCATTCCCTGCTTTCTGATCACCGCGCTCCTGGTAGGGTGCGACGGGCAGACCATCGTGGAGCATCGGTTGGACAATGCCAGCTCACGCACGGTGCGTATGGTGTTCCATGCTGACGACTACCACGGCTTCGAAGGGGACACGCTCGTACTTGCTCCAGGCTCCATCACGCGGGTGGGATGGAACGATATGCGCGGTGGGCGAAGGGACTACCGCCGTCCGGCTGAGGGCATCGACTCGGTGCATGTGGAAGTCGATGGCGGTGGAAGTCTGCACCGTGACCTGCGGAGCGATGCGGAATGGGCCGTTGACAGCAAAGGCAAGGGTATCCGTGGAAGCTTCAGTCACATCTGCACCTTCCGGTTCACCGACGCCGACATCGATTGAAGGCTGGTCCATCGGATCTTCCGACCTTCACACCTCCCCGTGAAGGACGTGTTCAAGCTTCTGTTACCTGCCCCGCTCAGAGAATTGATCCGCAAGGCGGTCCTCCGCGGCGACACCGTGCACTGCCCCGTCTGCGACCGCGGCGCCATCGCCTACCTGCCATCCGGTTCGCCGCCACGCCCGCATGTGCTGTGTCCTTTCTGCGGATCACGGGAGCGTGCGCGGATGGCCTGGCTCTTCCTGAAGGAGCGCAAGGTCCTGCGTGCGGGTCTTCGTGTGCTGCACGTAGCGCCGGAGCGTTGCCTGAGTGAACGGCTCACCAGCCTGCCCGCGGTGAAGTACACGGCCGGGGACAAGTTCACCCCGGGTTACGACTATCCGCCCGGCACCATCGACCTGGATATCACCGCGATGCCGTTCGCCGCCGATTCCTTCGACCTGATCATGTGCTCGCACGTGCTGGAGCATGTGCCCGATGATCGCGGTGCGATGAAGGAGCTCTTCCGTGTGCTGGCGCCGGGTGGCATGGCGATCCTCATGGTGCCGATCGCCCTGGAGCGGGCCGCGACGGATGAGGACCCTTCCTTGACCGATCCACAGGAACGCATCAAGCGCTTCGGGCAGTTCGACCATGTGCGGCTCTATGGTCGGGATTACGTGGACCGCTTGCGGGCAGTGGGCTTCGAGGTGATTGAGGATGCGATGACCGAACGCATGGATGCGGCGTCCGTGTTCCGCTTTGGCCTCTTGCGCAGCGAGGTGGTGCACGCGGGGATCAAGCGGTAGTCGTCCACCCGGCCCCTCGATCACCGCAGGTAGCGGAAGGCCTCAGGAGGCAGATCGAAGTAGGGTGATGTGGAGGTCCAGATGAGCGGCACGTTCTCGGCACGCAGCTTCTCCTCGAAGTCCATCTCGAACGCGTTCATATCCATCGATGGGTCGTGCGCCGGCACCAGCGCCACGGTGTGGGAAGGGCCTGCTTCAGCCGAAAAGAGCATCACCTCCATCGCATTCAGAGGCGCCACCTCCACCTTGCCCCAGCATGGTGTGATGAAGGCGGGTAGCTCGGTGACCAGGCCACGGCGGATGCCCTGTTCATGCGCTGCAGCGATCTGATCGCGCATCCATTCCACCCGGGCCACGTAGGTCGGTGCAAGGAGGACCCATAGCAGGCAGCGCAACGCCATCGCCACGCACAGCACACGCCTCCACCTTGTACCGCCTGCCAGTTCCCGGGGCCATAGCACCCATGGCATGATCACCACCCACACCGCGAAGGGATAGTCCACGAACTCGCGGTAGACAGAGTGTGTGCCATCCGGGAAGTAGAAAGACTGCAGGACGTAGAGCACGAAGAGCCCGCCCACAAGGACGACCAGTGGATACCAGCTGCGCGCCTTCACCACCGCCACAGCGAACAGCAGGCTGAGAAGCACCACATCCGGATAGACCGACACGGCATGTTCCAAATGGCCGATGAGGCGCCCGGGCCGGAAGATCCAGGTCGAGCCCAGGCCATCGAGGCGGATCCACAACGAGTTGATGGCGCGCAGCTCATACGCGGATAGCACGTTCGCGCGGATGATGGCGTGTAGTGAAAGGACGGTGAGGGCCACCAGTGCCAGCCTGCGCTGCCGATGGATGCCCACCGCGACGAGGACCATCACGGCGACGATCATCGCCAGGAAATGGGCGGACAACACGAGGAACAGGAGTGTGGCGAAGAGCAGGTTCCGTGGCAGCGGTCGTAGACGGTCGGTCTTCAACAAGGCCAGACAGGCCACCAGTAACGGAGCCGCGTAGTAGAACTCGAACACCGGGCAGAAGACCGCATGTCCCACACCGATCAGCTGCGTGCCCACCACCGCCAACCCTGCGCGTTGATCCTTCAGAACGTACCGTACGAAGAGGAATGCCGAGGTGGCGACGATCACGCTTCCCAGGGAATACAGGGTTATCAAGGTGGTCATGGAGAGGCCAGCCTTGATGCCCATGACCGCCGACCATTGGGATAGTGGCATGATCCATCGGCCCTGGTTCACGAAGAAGCCATCGCCGTCCACCATGCACAGCAGGAAGTACGACGCATCGTTCAGGATCCTTTCCGCAGCGAAAAGCACCGCGAACCAGGCCATGAAGGCCAGTGCGACCCAGCTGAACAGGTCCGTTGCATGGTCCGTATTCCACCAGCCTTGCTTCATTCGCGCTTCCACCAGCGGCATGGTGGCGAAAGTAGCCCGGCCGCCGTGGTACTTTTCGGCCATGCAGGAGGTGCTCGCCACACCCATCGAATTCCTCAAGGGTGTTGGCCCGCAGCGAGGTGCCTTGCTGCGCTCAGAGCTGGGCATCACCACCTACCAGGACCTGCTCCAGCACTTCCCGTTCCGCTATGTGGACCGCAGTCGCTTCCACAGCGTGAAGGAGTTGAACGAGGATGTGCTGCAGGCCCAATTGCGCGGCGTGCTCGGGCCCCTGCGCATGATCGGGGAGAAGCAGGGCCGCCGCTTGGTGGCCACGTTGACCGATACGACCGGAAGCGTTGATCTGGTCTGGTTCAAGGGTGCGCGCTGGTTGCAGACCTCCCTGAAGCCGGGGCAGGAGTACATCCTCTTCGGCAAGCCGAACTGGTTCAACGGCCGGATCAACTTCCCACATCCGGAGATGGAACTGGCGGCCACCTGGGAGCAGGGGCTCGAAGCCGCCTTGCAACCCGTGTACAGCACCACGGAGAAGCTCACCGCCAAGGGGCTCAGCAGCCGGGCCATCTGGAAATTGATGAAGACGTTACTGCCGCAGCTGGAGGGCCAATTGCCGGAAGTGCTGAGCATGGAGCTGGTGGATTGGCTCGGTGGAGTGAGCCGGGAGCAGGCGATCCGGCAGGTGCATGCGCCACAGGACCAGGCCCGGCTCGATGCCGCACTGCATCGCCTCAAGTTCGAGGAGCTCTTCTTCATCCAGCTTCAGCTGATCGAGCAGAAGCTGTTGTTGCAGCAGAGCCTGCGCGGGAACGTGTTCGGCTCGGTCGGGGAGCACTTCAACCGCTTCTACCAGGAGCACCTGCCCTTCGAGCTCACCGGCGCACAGAAGCGCGTGGTCAAGGAGATCCGCAAGGACATGGGTAGTGGCCACCAGATGAACCGCCTGGTGCAGGGTGATGTGGGCAGTGGCAAGACCCTGGTGGGACTGTTGAGCATGTTGATCGCCCTGGATAACGGCTTCCAGAGCGCATTGATGGCACCGACGGAGATACTCGCGCAGCAGCACTTCGCCACGATCAGCCGCTTCGTGGAAGGCCTGCCGATCGAGGTGCGCCTGCTCACCGGGAACACCAAGCAGGCCGAACGGAAGAGCATCCTCACCGCGTTGGCGCAAGGTGCCATCCACATCGTCGTGGGTACGCATGCCCTGCTCGAGGACCGCGTGGTCTTCCAACGCTTGGGGCTTGTGGTGATCGATGAGCAGCACCGCTTCGGGGTGGCGCAGCGCGCACGCCTCTGGACCAAGAGCAAGGTGCCGCCGCATGTGCTGGTCATGACCGCCACGCCCATTCCTCGCACGCTGGCGATGACCTTGTACGGAGACCTCGATACGAGCGTGATCGATGAGCTGCCGCCGGGACGCAAGCCCATCCGCACCGTGCATCGCTTCGACAGTTCGCGCAACGCGGTCTTCGGTTTCCTCGTAGAGGAGATCGTGAAAGGCCGACAGGTCTATGTGGTCTACCCGCTCATCGAGGAGGGCGACCCGGAGAAGATGATGGGCAAGGAGTTGAAGGACCTCACCGATGGCTTCGAGAGCATCTCCCGCCGCTTCCCTCTGCCCAGATACGCCGTGAGCATGGTGCACGGGCGCATGGACCAGGCCACCAAGGATTACGAGATGGCGCGCTTCAAGAAGGGGGAGACGAACATCCTTGTGGCCACCACCGTGATCGAGGTCGGCGTGGACGTACCGAACGCCAGCGTGATGGTGATCGAGAACGCGGAGCGCTTCGGCCTTTCGCAGTTGCACCAGTTGCGCGGGCGCGTGGGACGGGGCGCGGAACAGAGCTATTGCATCCTGATGACGGATGACAAGCTCGGCAACGATGCGCGTGCCCGTATCGAGACCATGGTGCGCACCAACGATGGCTTCGAGATCGCGGAGACGGACCTGCGCCTGCGAGGGCCGGGGGATCTGATGGGCACGCAACAGAGCGGCCTTCCGGAACTGCACATCGCCGACCTCGTGGCAGATGTCCATGTACTGCAACAGGCAAGGCAGGTGGCCACGCGCTTGCTGGATATGGACCCTCAGCTGAAGGACCGGAAGAATGCGCCGATAAGAACCGCCCTGGCCGAACGCAAGCGCGGGAAGCCATTGTGGGGCCGGATCAGCTAGGTGCTTAGCGCGGCACGTCGCCGTATCTCGTCGGGATCCAGCACGTGCGCCATGGTCCCCAGCACGATCAGGAACTGGGCGATCGCGTAGGTGAGGATGACCGACCAGGTCGCTGCTTCGAAGGGCCAGATGAAGCGGTTCACGGCCAACAGGCTGTCGGATAGGATGAAGAAGAGCGCTCCACCCAGTACCAGCAGGAAGCTCCGTAGATAGGTGCGCGCGAAACGGAAGGCGGCGCCCACGCCCATCAAGGTGATCGCTACGGCGTAGATGCCCACCGGGATCTGGATCGTTTCCTCCACGGCAGGCAGCAGGCGCGCCGCGAAGAAGTAGCCGTAGGCGATCAACAGGCTGGAGATCAGCAAGGGCAGCCAGGGCGGTCGCAATGCGCCGATCTCCACCACATTGTGCAGGAAGGCGATCGCATAGCAAAGCTGCGCCAGCAGGAAGGCGCCCAGACCGATGAGGAAGTTGAAGTCGTCCAGGTGCTGGAACATCAGGGCCACATCACCGACGAGGCTGAAGAAGAGGCCGGCCTGGATCAGCAGGGTGAACCGATCGCCATAACGACGGGTCCGGAAGTAGAACCAGCTGGAGAGCACCAGCATCATCAGCGGCTTGCACGCGTAGACCAGTCCGTGGCTGTCGCTCATCTCACCGATAATGGTGCCGGCCGTCGCCAGTGCGTACAGACCGAGGTTCAGCGCCGAGTTCCTGCGGGGATCCATTGCGGCCGAAAGTAAGGACAGGGTCGATCACCCGATCACCCCTTCGACGGACCGCAATGCGCGGCTCACGAGCAGCAGGTGCACGGTGGTGGCCACTCCCACTAGTACCGCCGCCCACATGACCAGCGCACCGAACAGCGGTACTCCGATGAGGAGCAGCAACGCTACCAGGGCCGCGATCCGAAGCGCTTCCGCGATCACCGCCCATCGTCGCCCCTCCATCAGCAGGCCGAGGGTCATCACCCAGATCAGGATGATCACGGCCGCGCCGATGCCCTGCGCCTGTGTGAGGTGTTGCTGGCCGAAGAGGAAGCCAGTGGTCGCGGCGATCAGGAGGATGAATTGTGCGATGACATAACCCACGACCACAATGGGTACCTGCGTGTCATACTTCCGGTAGCGGGTGCGGTCGATCTCCTTCGGCACCTCGGGTCCGCTCAAGTGCGCCGGTCGCCAGCCGGGACGATGCAGGAAGGTCATCACCTTGTCCTGCCAGCGGTCACAGGACCGCGCCAGGCGGAAGAGGTCGGCCCAATAATGGAAGTTGGCCTTCACCGGGTCCCAGGAGGCCAATGGGGTGGTGATGCCGTAGACCGGTTCCTCCTCCTCGCGCTGGAAGGTGCCGAATAGCTTGTCCCAGATGATGAGGGTACCCGCATGGTTGCGGTCGATGTACTTCGGATCGCTGCCGTGGTGCACGCGATGATTGCTCGGCGTGTTGAGGATCAGCTCCAGGAAGCCCATGCGGCCGATGGCGCGTGTGTGGATCCAGAACTGGTAGAGCGTGACGAAGGCGCCCACGGTGAGGATGATGACCGGATGCACGCCGAGGAAAGCGACCGGCACATAGAACCAGAAGCTGAAGAGCCCCTGCCACCAGCTCTGGCGCAGGGCCACGCTCAGGTTGTACTCCTCGCTCTGGTGATGCACGATGTGGGCGGCCCACAGGAAGTTCACCTCGTGGCTGAGGCGATGGAACCAGTAATAGAGGAGGTCGATCAGCAGGAAGGTGACGATCCAGGTGAGGGGCGTGTCGGGCAGCGTGAAGAGCCGGGCGTGTTCGTACACCCAGAGGTACACGGCGAAGATCAGGGCCTTGGTGAAGGCGCCCACCACCTGCGAGCCGATGCCGCAGCCCATGTTCGAGATGAAGTCGTTGAAGCGGTAGATGCGCTTCTCCTTCGCCCCGGACCACACACTCCACGCCAGTTCCACACCCATCAGCAGGAAGAAGAAGGGGATGGCCAGCGCGATCGCGTCCATGACCCGGTATCGTTCAAGGCTTGCGGCCGATCACCACGATCTCATCCGCGAGGTGCGGCAGGAACTTGATGGCCAGGTTCTTTTTCCAGAAGGTGCGGTTCCATTCCGGATGGTTGTTCCGGTGGTGGGCACGCACGATCTGGAAGCCCGTCTCCGTGAACAGCTCCTTGATCTCCGGCAGCGTGTATTCCTTCACATGCATCCAATCGTCCCAGATCTGCTGCATGCCCGTGCGGTTCCACTCCTTGGCCCGTTCGATGAACACGGGATTCTCGACAGGAGGGACCCGTTCCGAATTGGAGCGCCCTTTCAAGAACTCCATCGCGCGCATGTAAGAGGTGGCGTTCACCGTTGTCAGGTACATGTAACCTCCACTGGGAAGCGCATCAAAAAGCTTGCGCATGAGGATGTACGGGGAGAAGCGGAAGTGCGCGATGCAATGCGTCAGGATGAAACAATCCACCGGCTCCTCGATCACCGACAGGTCCCCGGTGAAGAACTCCTGCAGGTAGATCCGGATGCCCTTCTCCTTCGCCCACTTCATGTTCACCTCCTGTGCCCACGGAGCCTCCACGGCGATCGAGCGGACCCCACGGGCGTGCAGCTGCCGGGAAAGCAGCCCATCCTCGCCAGGACCGAGCTCGCAATAGACCTTGGCCTTCAGCCCGACGATATCGTCGACGCTGTTCTTGATCCGCCGTTCCTCGTACTCGAGCTCTGTCATGGCTCGAAAATAGTGGGGCGCCCCCCATTCCCCGCAAGCGCCGTTCCTTTGCGGCTTCGACCCACACCCATGCGCATCTCCTGGAACTGGCTGCGCCAGTACATCCCCACCGATATCACCCCGCAGGAAGCCGCCGAGCTGCTGACCAGCACCGGACTGGAGACCGAGAGCGTCACCCGCTTCGAGCCGGTGAAGGGCATGCTGGAAGGGGTGGTGATCGGCGAGGTGAAGGAATGCGCCAAGCACCCCGATGCCGACCGTCTGAGCGTGTGCCAGGTGGACATCGGCGGTGAGAACCTCCACCAGATCGTATGCGGTGCACCCAACGTCGCGGCGGGCCAGAAGGTGCTCGTGGCGACCATCGGCACCACCATCCACCTGCCCGATGGCACCAGCTTCGTGATCAAGAAGAGCAGGATCCGGGGGCAGGAGAGCAATGGAATGATCTGCGCGGAGGACGAGCTGGGACTCGGGACGGGCCACGCGGGGATCATGGTGCTTGATGCTGCCGCTCCGGTGGGGAAGGGTGCTGCGGACTTCCTCGGCCTGCAGGCGGATGAGGTGTTGGAGATCGGCCTGACGCCGAACCGCACCGATGCCATGGGGCATGTGGGCGTGGCGCGCGACCTGCGGGCCGTGCTCGTACACCGGCATGGAACGGATGTGCCCCTGAACATGCCGTCCGTCGCGGACTTCGCCTCCGATGCCCAAGCCGACCCGATCGGGGTGGAGGTGAAGGACAGCTTCGCCTGCCCGCGATACGCCGGACTCCTGCTAACCGAGGTGCGCGTGGGTCCTTCGCCGAATTGGTTGCAGGAGCGACTGAACGCCATCGGCCTGAAGCCCATCAATAACGTGGTGGACGTGACGAACTACGTGCAGCATGATCTCGCCCAGCCGCTCCATGCCTTCGATGCCGACAAGCTGCGCGGTCGCCGGATCGTGGTGCGAATGGCCACCGAGGGCGAACCCTTCACCACCCTGGATGGTCGCGAGCGCAAGCTGAGCGCACAGGACCTGGTGATCGCCGATGCAGAGCGACCGGCCTGCATCGCCGGTGTCTTCGGCGGCATGGAGAGCGGGGTCACGGAAGGGACGAAGAACGTCTTCCTGGAAAGCGCCTGCTTCGAGCCGGGCACCATCCGACGCACGGCCCGCCGCCACGGACTCAACACCGATGCCTCCTTCCGCTTCGAGCGCGGTGTGGATCCGAACGGCACGATCATCGCCCTGCAGCGCGCGGCCCTGCTGCTGAAGGAAGTGGCTGGTGCGCGTATCGCTTCACCGATCACCGATGTCGACCATCGCACGAACCACGTCCGCTCCATCGAGCTCTCCTTCGCGGACTGCGCACGGCTGACCGGCGTGGGCATCCCTGCGGATGCCATCGTGCGGATCCTGGAACTGCTCGACTTCACCGTTACGGACCGCAATGCCCATCGCGTGATCGTGCAGGTGCCGTCGTACCGCTTGGACGTGCTGCGCCCGGCCGATGTGATCGAGGAGATCCTGCGCATCCATGGGTACGACCATGTGCCCATCCCGGAGCACACGCAGGTGCCCGCCATGGTGCACGACCCGCTCGATCGCACCGCGTTGGGTGGTCGCCTCACCGCGCAACTCGTGGCACGTGGTTTCCGGGAGGTGATGACACCCTCGTTGGTGAGCGGTGCGAAGAGCAACGGCTTCCCGCTCGCGGAAGGCAGCGCCTTCGTTCGGGTGCAGAACCCCTTGAGCAACGAGCTCGACATCCTGCGCCCAACGATGCTCTACGGCCTCCTCGGCGCCATCGCCTACAACAACAACCGCCAGCAGCGCGACCTGCGCTTCCTGGAGCGCGGACGGATCTACAGCGATGCGCACGGCAAGGTGGTGGAGTTGGACATGATCGCCATGGCCATCACCGGCAAGCGGCAGGTGGAAAGCTGGCGCACCCCGGCCACACCGGCCGACCTCTTCGACCTGAAGGCCGAGGTGGAGACCCTGCTGGAGCGTTGCGGTGCGAAGGGCACCATCACTTGGTCGCCGATGGATTTCCCGCTGCTCACCCACGCGCACGAGATCGTGGTCGGTGGACGGCATATCGGACGGATCGGGCAGGTGGCGGCGGCCACGCTCAAGTCCTTCGATGTGGCGCAACCCGTCTTCTTCGCGGAATTATCGGAGCAGGCCCTCCTGGAACTGGTGCAGGCGCAGAAGACCGCTTATGCGGATGTGGCCCGTTTCCCGAGCGTACGCCGCGACTTGAGCCTCCTGATCGATGGCGACCTACGCTTCGAGCGGCTGCGTGAGGTGGCCTTCGGCGCGGAACGCAAGCTCCTGCGCGAGGTGGGCCTCTTCGATGTCTACCAAGGCGACAAGCTCGCAGCGGGCAAGAAGAGCTATGCGCTCAGCTTCACCCTGCAGGATGAGGAGAAGACGCTGACCGACGATCAGGTGGACAAGGCCATGGGCCGCATCCGCAAGGCCATCGAAGGGGTGGGAGCGGAGGTACGAGGGTGAAGGACGAGGCTGCTTAACGGGCCTGCGCTTGCTACAGGCCGCCTTTCGTGGTCTTGTTCCTGGACGAAGGTATCAAGCTTCAACGGGTGTTGTCACCGGGACGAGAGCGGCTTGGGACAAGCACATGCTAGCGACTGGCATGTATATCAACCGTAGTATGAAATGTTCAGATTCTGAGCTTTCCAGCTCCATGAAAATCAATGTCTTTTGATTTCATGATATTCTTGTATGTCGCTGCATCTGTAATCATGAAGACATATGAATCGCCTCCAAGGTCGAAGAAAAGCAATTGATGGTTTATTTGTTTCAGGTCCTTCTCAAGCGCTTTGAATAGACGAATGATGAACTCGCCATCTCTTGTTTCTCCGTCTGAGTACTGCTCCCTTAGTGCAATTGTATTAGACCAACTAAGTGTGTCAACTTTTGAGTTGATAAATTCTTCGATCTCACCTTCATTATCTTCGCCTCTCCAGTCAATGACTAGCGATAGACCTCGAATGTCTGCAAATGCTGCCAAGGCATCTATTGGTCTAATCTTCCTTGTCTGATTATTCAGGTAATTGGTGTAATGGGCTTCGAATTCAACTTTGTATTGCGAGAATATGATCTTGCCTATGTCAAAGTATCGATAGGCCTTTTTCTTTAGATTCTTCTTATTTCTGTACCTTATAATGATTAGATAAATAAGTGCAGCAAGACTCCAAAAAAATAAAAAAGTCAAAATGATATTTTCGTCGACGTTGTCAACAAGTACGTACGTTATTATACTAACTCCAATGCTAAGGCCAATGATTAAGATTAGCCCAATGATTCCAAAAAGCACGTATCGCCATGTTTTGGCTCTCATCGCCAGTTTATTCATTAACAATGCCGCTGTCTGAGCTTGCAGCTAACTACGGGGTTGTGACAGATCCTGGGTTTATTTCGCCTATGGACATGATCTTATTCCACTATTGGGGAGGATACAGCCCAATAGCAACAAATCGCAGGGGGCGCAGGTTGAGGGTTCGGGGCCATGGTGCTCAAGCCCCCCGAAGATATCCTTTCACGTCGTCCGTACGTGCCATTCCGAAACGCACAGTACCAGACATGCCTGGGAATTGGGCTCAGTCACCGCACCAGCCACTGCTCCACCGCCGCCATCGCCTCTGCTTTCCCTTTCACCCCAATGAGTTCCGCCCCATCCACCGGATCGTAGTTCAGTAGCCAGGTCACCAGGATCTCGCGGGCGGCAGCGGGCAGTTCGTGGATGTCCTCCGCTTCGACCGTGCGCAGGGCTGGGTCCACCGGCAGGGCGATGAGCTTGTCGTCGCGTTCACCGGCATCGAGCAGTTCGATGATGCCGATGGCTTCCACCTCCAGCACCGTACCGCTGGGCAGGGTGCCGCAGAGCACGAAGACATCCACCGCATCGCCATCGCCGCCTTCCTCCTTCAGCATGCGGGTGCCGGGAATGAAGCCGTAGTTCGCTGGGTAGGGCAGGAAGGTGATCCGTCGTGGCACACCATTGCGCATGTCGACCGGGAAGCTGTTCGTGGCCTCGTCGTACTGGCGCTTCTCCACCGTTCCCGCCGGGATCTCGATCACCGCGTTCAATACGCCCGGTCGCACCACGGCGGGCAGTTCGTTCAAGTTGGCCATCGGGTCGGTCGCACACGCCGAAAGGAGGAACGGAAGGACGTACCATGCGCGGCGCATGGTGCCAAGTTCGGGCTTCCGCGCTCACAAGGCCCGTTCATGTATCACCGCGGAGATGCAGAGTACGCTGAGAACGCCCAGAGGAAAGACCTGTTGAAGGTTGTTTGCTGCAAGGGCGCAGAGGATCCGCCGATGGCGGATCGAAATGCGGAAATGGTCTACTGCAGGAAGTAGCCCACGGAGAGCACCGCACCGGCCGCACTGGAACGGCGGTCAAGACCGGTGGTCTGTACCGTGTTCTGCAACTGCCCACGCAGGGCGGGACCTATCGCCACGGACCAATAGTCGCCGAAATGATAACGCACATGGCCCTGCAAGCTCCAGCCGAGCACCAATTCCGTGAAGGCCGCGTCGGTGAGATCGGTGTAGCCGTTCGCCGTGGGCAGTGCACCGCGTCGGCCTTGCAGGATGCCGAGCATGGGGCCGCCGCGCAGTCCGAAGCTCCAGTTCCCGCGGCGCAGGTGCGCATCGAAGAGCAGGGGGATCTCCAAGTAGCTTACACGGTTGCTCCGGGTGAGGGCATTGCGCCGGACCGAGGTGCTCACCTCTTCTGAAGTGGTGGTCACCAGGACATAGATGGTCGTGTCGAGCATCTGCGTGACGTAGTACTGCTGGCCGTTGAGCCAGACCGTCCCGTTCACGATGAGGATGGTGGTGTCCACCGGGTCGAGGTAATGGTCCGTGATGGTGCGCCGCGATTCCTCCTGAAGCCGGTCCGATTCCAGTTGCTCCACATAGCTGGTGTAGTGCAGTCCGCTGCCGTAGCCGAAGTAGCGGCCCTGGTGCATCAATTCCACCCCGAAGGCACTGGACCCGGCGCTGCTCACCCGGCTGGCCCAATCGGTCGTGAGGTCGCCGGAATAATCGGTGGTCGAGCGGAAGAGGCCGCCCCAAACACTTACCTCCAACTTGCGCGCGGCCATCGCGGCGGTCAGGTTCGAGTCAACAGCTGGTGGCGTATCCGCTACGTAGTCCGAGGAGTCGTTGGCGGCAACCAGTGGCACAGTGTCCCGTGTGATCACCGGAGCAGGCAACTTCCTTTCTGCAACGGCGCTGTCGGGCACGACGGCCGGTGGATCCACTCGTTCAGTTATCGGCTTGTGATCCAAGGTCGGTTCCGTGGCCACAACAGGTAGATCCGGCTCGACACCATGGATGATGACGACATCTTCATTCGATGTGTGGTCCTCGCCCGGCGTTGTCGTGGCCGAGGAAGGAATGGTCGAGCTGGGTACGACGACAACCGGCTCGATCGGATCGGCGACGGAAGTGGCCGTGTTGATGCCTTGAGGCGGAACAACCGTTGCAGTGATCGCGGGCTTCTCATCCATCGACTTCGTGCTGGCGATCGAGGTCTGTTGGTGTGGAAAGGTGCCGCGCTTCTCTGGGATCGATGTCTCCTTCTTCTCCTGCACCACAGGTGAAGGTCGAACGTTCGTCGTGATCGGATCGTTACTGACAGTAGTCTTCGTGGTGGTCCCATCCACCAGCGGTTCCGCGATCTCCAAGGCGGACTTCACTTCTGGAACGGTCGCTTGTTGGTCGGTCGCCTCTGGTCGAACCGATGCAACGGTCGATGTCTCCTGCTCGCGCGTGAACCACCAGGTTGCGACACCCATCCCGACGAGGAAGGGGATCCACAGGAGGAGTCGGCGCTTGCGACGGTCCTTCTGCTGGGCGTCGAGAGCGGGCTGCATGGCGGTCCAGGCGGCCTCATCGAAAGGATGTTCACGTTCGGCCAGCTTGCGCCGGGCCTGCTCGTCGAAGGCGTTCGGTGCGCTCATGATGCCACGGTTCGTTGGTTGTTCTTGTGAAGTGCGCCCAATGCGCGTTGCAGGATGGACCGTGCGTTCGACACGTGCCACTTCGAGGTGCCTTCGCTGATGCCGAGCATCTCCGCGATCTCGTGATGCGCGTAGCCGTCGACGGCGAAGAGGTTGAAGACGTTGCGGGACATGTTGGGTACGCGGGTCAGCAGTTCGGCGAAGGCCTCGGCCTCCATGTGTGCGAGGAAGTCGTTCAATTGCGGATCACCGCTCTGGTCCTGCAGTTGTTCCCCGCTCTCGAGCTCGCGTCGTTGCTTGTCGCGACGGAACGCGTCGATCACGGTGTTGATCATGATGCGCCGCGCCCAAGCCTCGAAGGGGACCTCCGGACGCCGCCGGTCCATCTGGGTGAGGATCTTGAGGAAGCCCTGGTTCATGCGTGCGGTGGCCTCCTGGCGGTCGCGTTCATAGCGGGAGCAGATGCCCATCATCATACCGTACAAGGCGCGGTACATCTCGTACTGCGCCTTGCGGTCGTGCTCGCGGCACCGTGCTATGAGGGCTTCGCTCACCATGGGTCGAACAGGAAAGGTACCGGACCAGTACCGGCACCTCTCCCGTTCATCGAGCCTTTAGTCGCGCACGAAGCGCTGCGTGATCACGTTCGTTCCCTGACTGATGCGGAGGGCATAGAGGCCGGCTGGCAGGTCTTCCGTGCCGAGCTGGAGCCGGTTGCCGCCCAGGTTCAACTGCTCCTGGCGCTCCAAGACGATGCGTCCGTTCAGGTCCACCACTTCCAACCGCACGCTGCCCGCGGTCCGGCTGTCCAAGGCGATGTTCAGCAGCTCGCGAGCCGGGTTGGGCCAGAGCGAGATGGTCGCCAGCATCTCCTCTTCGTCGATACCGGTGGTCAGTGGGTTCACCACGTTCAACGTGAGCGCTGTGCGGTTGCCCGTATCGCCGATCAAGCCGGAGTAGATGCCATCCTCATCCACGGATAGGCTGTCGCAATAGGTGTCGGTGCAACCATCGCTGTCGGTGATCGTCAGGCAGAGCTCGTAAGGGCCGCTGTCCGCGTAGATGTGCGTGGGGAAGGCCTCCGTGCTGGTGCTACCGTCACCGAAGTCCCAGACGAACTGGTAGAAGCCGGTGCCACCATTGCTCAGGTTCCAGACCCACAGCGTGTTCGGGATGGGTGTGCCGTTGCCGGTGGTGTCACCGTTCTCGTAAGCCTGGAGTACCCAGAAGCCGGCTTCGCAATCGCCGGGGCTGTTCGGAACGCAGTTGCAATCCGCATCCCAGGTGCCGATGAAGCCGGCCTGCTGGCAGGGTGTGCCGGGCAGGTTGGGCCCGTTGGGGATCTGCAGGCAATCGTAGACCGTAGAGTTCGGCACGCAATCGCAATCGGCGCTCCAAGTGCCAGGGCCTGTCACTGGGTGGTTGCACGGCGTTCCAGCGGTGCTGTTCCCCCAGAGCACACCCATGCAGTCGTACCAGGCCGGGATCGTATTGATGCCGCCGTTCGGGTCCACCACGATGGTGTCGCAGAGCTCAGAGGTGCATCCTGAGCCGTCCGTGATCTGTAGGCAGAGGCCGTAGATGCCGGGGGCATTGAAGGTGTAGTTCTGCTGGTTCTGCTGGCTTGAGTTGAGGCCGTTCGGAAGGGTCCAGATGTAGGACAGCGTAGGAGCACCTGTGCTGCAGTTGATGAAATTCGCCTGGAAGGGAACGGGGTTGTTGCCGTTCATGACCGGGATGACGGTGAAGCAGGCCTCGCATCCGGCCGGTGGGTCGAAGCTGATCCCTCCGTTGGCGTCCACATAGACCTGCTCGCAGGTGGCATCGAATACCTCGTTCTGGTCGGTCACGTTCAAACAGACGGTGTAGACGCCCGGTCCGGTGTAGGTGTGGCTGATGTTGTCTCCGGGTACTGCACCGCCATCACTGAAGTCCCAGAGGTTGTCGTACGCTGGCGTGCCACCGATGGTGCAACTCGAGAATACGGCGGTGAACGGAGCGATCTGGTCCACGCTGATACAGGCTTCGACCGCGGTGCTCGTTTCGACGCAGTTGCATTGTGCATCGTACACGCCCATGTTGCCCGCCGGGGTGTTGCAGGGTGTGCCGGGTAGTGCATTGCCACCGGGGACATTTAAACAGTCGATGGTGTTGTTGCAATTGAACACCACCGTCACCATGTTGGTATCCGGGTTCAGCACGTTGACCGTGTAATTCACGTTCTGCGACTGATTCACTCCGCCACACTGGGTGCTCACCATGAACCAACCCTGGTAGGAGTCCATGCTCAGGTCGATCCAGAAGCTGCAATCCGCGGGATCCACCGGCACATCGATATCGAGCGACGGCTGTGTGCCCTGGACGGTGACGATGTTAACGATGCTGTTCGGGGTGCAGCCGACCACACTACCTGTAACGGTAACGTTGAATGGTGGGGTCGGTTGCGCCAGGGCGATGGATGCCTGGACGAGTGCGCATGTGAGGACAAGGTTGCGGAGGAGGTGCTTCATGGGGTCGATGTATCGGCTTCCATAGGCATACACGATGCAGGTCCGATACAGGTTGGGTATGCTGGAAAATTACGTCGGTCTGACGTTGTTCGGCGATAGCTGGAATGCAGAAGGGCATGCATCCACAGATGCATGCCCTTCGAAGAGGTCGTTCGTGCTCAGCGCACTTTCACGAACCGCTGGCTCATCAACGTGCTTCCGCTCTGGATCGTGATCAGGTAGGAACCGGCGCTCAACGCGCTTACCGGAATGGTCAGGTTGTTACGGCCATCGGTGATGCTCCGTGTTCCTTCCGCCACCAGGCGACCACTGAGGTCGTTGATGCTGATCCGGAGGTTGCCCGCGATGCGGCTGTCCAGCCCGATGTTCAGCACGTCCTGTGCGGGGTTCGGCCAGGCATTCAGGCCGGTCAGGGTCGGAAGTTCGGTCACGGCCAGCGCGAGCGGGTTCATCACGTTCACCGTGAAGGTGGAACGGTTGCCTTCTCCCGCGAAGCCACCGAGGATCCCATCGCCATCCACCGTTACATCCTGGCAGTAGGTGTCGGTGCAGCCGGGGCCACCGATGGTGAGGCAGATCGTGTAGGTGCCGGGTCCGGCGTAGGTATGCGTGGGATAGGCTTCGCTCGATGCGCTGCCGTCACCCCAGTTCCAGAGGTATTGGAAGTTGCCATTGCCCGTGCTCAGGTTCCAGAGCCACAATTCGTTCGGGATGGGTTCGCCGCCACCACCGTTGGGGTTCGCCGCACTGTCCACCCATTGGTAGGCCTGCATCACGAAGAAGGCCGCCTCGCAGGTTGGTGTGTTCGCCGGGTTGATCGTGCCATTCGCATCCACCACCACACTGTCGCACATCGTGCTGGTGCAGCCATCGGCGCTCGTCATCGTCAGGCAGACCAGGTGGGTGCCCTCCGTGAACACATAGGCCGTATCGCCGGGGCCAGCTTCGTATGTGAGGCCTCCATCGAGCGACCAAGCGAAGGTGTACGGTTCCACACCGCCGCCGGAGCAGTTGTACAGGACGGCCGTGAAGGGGATGTCGCCCAAGGCCGGTGTGCTGGCCTGGGTGGTGCTGAAGCAGGCTTCACAGGGCAAGGCAGGCCCACCGGCGCACATGCAGTTCGCGGTCCAGGCATCGCCGAAGGTGTTGGGGTCGCCATCATCGCAGGGCGTACCGGGAAGGGCGGAGCCGCCCTGGACACCTTCGCAGTCCACGACGGAGTTCGAAACGCAGACGCAGTTCACGCTCCAGAAGCCCGGTAGGCCAAATGCCGAGGTGCAGGGCGTTCCCGGCATGGCAGGACCGTTCACGTTGCCTTCACAGTCGACCGTGGTATTACCACAGTTGATGAATACGTACACCTCGTTGGAGTCCGGCGAGAACGCGTTGAAGGTGTAGCTCACCGATGATTGCTGGATCGCGCCGTTGCAGGGCGTGCTCACCTGGAACCAGCCCTGGTAGGAGTCCATCTGCAGGTCCACCGTGAAACCGCAGTTGGCGTCAAGCGGGATATCGAGGTCCACCGCAGGTTGGGTACCCTGTACGGTGAAGAGGTTCACCGTGCTGTTGGGCGTGCATCCGAGCACGTAGCCGGAGACGGTGATGTCGTACGGAGGCACGGGCTGGGCGAAGGCGCTCAGTCCTGTACCGGCCAGCATGGCGATGGCGAAGGAGCGGAGAAGGTGTTTCATGTGTGGTTGTTTCAGGCTTACACTTCCCTACACGGGAAAGGAGGGCGTGGGGTTGGGTAGGGGATCACATAATCAGATGATCAGCCGATCGAGTGCTCCGAGCTCGAACGTCCTATTCGACGAGGTCGGACGGTGCTTTATCCGCCATTTTCTGATCTTCTCATTCCCTGATCATCTGATCGATCAGCTCGTCCTCCGCCTCGTTCGGCAACGTCACCTTCAGCAGCGGCGTGCGCTTCATCTCCTGCTCGATGCTCCACACCGCGTTCGGGTTGCGTGCCCAGGCGCGGCGCGCGATGCCGTTGTTCACGTCCCACAGCAGCATGCTCTTCAGGCGGCGATCACTGTCCGCGCTGCCATCGAGCACCATGCCGAAGCCGCCGTTGATCACCTCGCCCCAGCCTACGCCGCCGCCGTTGTGCAAACTGATCCAGGTGGCGCCGCGGAAGCCATCGCCCACGAAGTTCTGCACGGCCATGTCGGCGGTGAAGCGCGATCCGTCGCGGATGTTGCTCGTTTCCCGGTAAGGCGAATCGGTCCCGCTCACATCGTGGTGGTCGCGGCCCAGCACGATCGGCGCGCTGATCTCGCCGCTCTTGATCGCGTTGTTGAAGGCCTCGGCGATGCGGATGCGTCCTTCGCTATCGGCGTAGAGGATGCGCGCCTGGCTGCCCACCACCAACTTGTTCTCCTGCGCGCTCCGGATCCAGTGCAGGTTGTCGGCGATCTGCTGCCTGATGGCGGGAGGTGCTTCCTTCAGCATGGCCTCGAGCACATCCCCGGCGATACGGTCGCTCGTGGCGAGGTCCTTCGGATCGCCGCTGGTGCACACCCACCGGAAAGGACCGAAGCCGTGGTCGAAGCACATCGGCCCCATGATGTCCTCCACATAGCTCGGGTAGCGGAATTCGCCCTCACCCCCGGCGCCTCTCCGAGGGAGAGGGGAGGAATGCCCCTCACCCTGAGCCCCACTCCGAGGGAGAGGGGAGGAATGCCCCTCACCCCGAGCCCCACTCCGAGGGAGAGGGGAGGAATGTCCCTCTCCCCCAGCCCCTCTCCGAGGAAGAGGGGAGGAATGCGGATCGATCTTGAAAACTTCGGCACCTGCGCGTCCAGCTTCCAAGAGAAATGCGTTGCCGTAGTCGAAGAAGTACATGCCGCGTTCCGCGAGGGTATTCACCGCAGCTGTGTGCCGGCGCAGCGTTTCCTGCACGCGCTGCTTGAAGGTCTCGGGGTCCTTCACCATGAGCGCGTTGCTCTCCTCGTAGCTCAGTCCAACGGGGTAATAACCGCCCGCCCATGGGTTGTGCAGGCTGGTCTGGTCGCTGCCCAGGTCGACGTGCACCTTGCGTGCGGCGAGGCGCTCCCACAGGTCCACGATGTTGCCGAGGTAGGCGATGCTGTGGGCTTCACCCTTCTTCTGCCAGGCGATGGCGGCATCGATGCAGGCATCCACATCGTCGATCACCTCGTCCACCCAGCCCTGGCTATGGCGCTTGTGGGCTGCGGTGGCGTTCACTTCGGCGCAGATGGTGACCACACCCGCGATGTTGCCGGCCTTGGGCTGAGCCCCGCTCATGCCGCCGAGGCCGGATGTGATGAAGAGGGGAATGCCTCTCACCCCCGACCCCTCTCCGAGGGAGAGGGGGGAACGTGCTGCGATCATGCGTTTGGCGTTCAGCACGGTGATGGTGGTGCCGTGCACGATCCCCTGCGGACCGATGTACATGTAACTGCCGGCGGTCATCTGGCCGTACTGCGTCACACCAAGGGCGTTGAATCGCTCCCAGTCGTCGGGCTTGCTGTAGTTCGGGATTACCATGCCGTTGGTGACCACCACGCGCGGGGCATCGGGGTGACTGGGGAAAAGGCCGAGCGGATGGCCGCTGTACATCACCAGCGTCTGCTCGTTGGTCATCACGCTGAGGTATTGCATCACCAGGCGGTACTGCGCCCAGTTCTGGAACACCGCGCCGTTGCCGCCGTAGGTGATCAGCTCGTGCGGGTGCTGCGCCACGGCGGGGTCCAGGTTGTTCTGGATCATGAGCATGATGGCCGCGGCCTGCCTGCACTTCGCGGGGTAATTCTCGATCGGTCGCGCGCGCATCTCGCCCTCCGGACGCAGGCGGTACATGTAGATGCGGCCGAAGTCCTTCAGTTCCTGCGCGAACTCCGGCGCCAGGGTGGCATGGTGCTTCTTCGGGAAGTAGCGCAGCGCATTCCGTAGAGCCAGCTTCTTCTCCTCGGCGGTGAGGATGTCCTTGCGCTTGGGCGCATGGCTTACGCCCGGGTCGAGCGGGCGCACAGACGAAAGCACATCGGGGATGCCTTCACGGATGGTCTGCTGGAAGAGGTCGAGTGCGGAAGCGGTGGCTACGGACATAGCGCGAAGATCGGTCTAGTTGGCGGATCCAACTGCGCCATTCATCTTCCACATTGGGGGACGATGCACGGCTTAGAACGGGTTCAGCGCTTCCCAATTCCGCATGACCTCGAACATGTTCGCCCTTTCGTGGCGATCCTCCTGGAATGTGGTCCGATGATGGGATGGTCAGTGCATGCGAACCGCCCCCGATCACCCCTGCGCCCTCCGCACCGCCTTGTGTCCGTATGGGCAATGCCGGCAAAGGTTCCCGCAGCAATAGCCGCGCCTCAAGTGGTACTGCGCAGTGTAGACCAGATAGCCCTCCGACGTGAAGTAGCAGTCGCCGTGGACCAGCTTCAACCGTTCCATGCGCGCCTCCTGTTCGGGCGTGTAGTGGAATTCGGTGGGTTCCGGCACCTGGGCCATGGCACGAAGATGTGAAGACGGGCTTCTGGCACGTTATTTCCACAATGACCGGTGCGTTACTCCGTGGAATGATCGTGGATAACCCGTTCGGACCCCGGTAGTTTCGCATTCTCCCGGAGACCGCCTGTTCCGGCCGTAGGACCTTGTTGATATGTTCAAAACCCGCCTTCTCCCGCTCTTCCTGGTGCTGGCACCCGCACTTTGTGCCCAAGGTCAGCCGCCCGGCCAGCGCTTTACGCCCGAGGAGTACATCGGGGAGTGGAAGGAGGTGGCCGTGAAGAAGATGCGTGAGCATGGCATCCCGGCGAGCATCACCCTGGCGCAAGGCCTGCTCGAAAGCGGAAATGGCAACAGCGAACTCGCGCGCAAGTCGAACAACCATTTCGGCATCAAGTGCACCCCCGACTGGACCGGCGGACGCAGCTACCACGACGACGACAAGAAGGACGACTGCTTCCGCAAGTACAAGGACGCCGCGCAGAGCTATGAGGACCACGCCAAGTTCCTGCAGAAGCCGCGATACGCCGCCTTGTTCGAGCTGAAGCCCACGGACTACGAGGGCTGGGCGAAGGGACTGAAGAAGGCGGGCTATGCGACCGACCCCAACTATCCGAGCAAGTTGATCGCGCTGATCGAGCGTTACGAGCTGGACAAGCTGGACAAGGGCATCGATGTGGCGTACATGCCGCGTTCGACCTCGAGCGCAAGCACCAACAAGCCGACGACCACCAAACCCAGCGGTCGCAAGCCGGGACGGCGCAGCGAGAGCGATGTGATCACGTGGAGCGCCGGGCGTACGGTGGAGAGCTTCGAGGGACGGATCAAGTACGTGACCGCGAAGGAGGGCGACGACTTCCGGAAGCTGGCCCAGGACCTGGAGATGACGCACGGCATGATCGCGCGCTGGAACGACATGGACAAGAACGCGAAGCTCGAGGCCGGGCAGCGCATCTACATCCAGCCGAAACGTAATGCGGCAAAGAGCCAGGACGAGCATGTGGCGGTGGCGGGTGAATCACTGTGGGACGTGAGTCAGCACTACGGTGTGAAGCTGGGCAGGTTGGCCAAGTACAACGCGCTTAGCGAGGATGCCCGCTTGAGCGCCGGTCAGCGGATCGCGCTGAAGAAGCCCCGTCGATAGCGGATGATCGGATGTGCATGAACGTGGGCGCCGCTCCGTGCCATTGACGTCCCTCACATCCACTCCCGGTCGTTCATCAAAGCACTTTGTGCATCATCACACCGGCGATGGTGTGGGCACGCTGCTTCGTCTCCTCGGCCTTCGGACCTGCGAAGAGATCATCAATGGTCCCTTGGAAGAGCGCGACCCAATGTGCGAAGTGGTCAGCGCGCATGGGGAGCCGGGCGTGCAGCTTCTTGTGTGCGGTGATGGGATCGCCTTCGAAGCGGTGATCGCCGAATAGCACCATGCACCAGAAGCGGGTGATGCGCGGGATGTGGTGTTCCCAGTCCAGTTCGGTGAAGAAGTGACCGATCACGGGATCGGGGCGAACACGCGTGTAGAAGGCCTCCACCAACCGCTGCACGTCCGCTTCCGAAGTGATGTCCGTCGGTGACGCCATGGTGCGAAGGTCCGCGGTGGGGCGACTTGGCGCAGTGACGGTGATCAGTCGTTCGTCCCGGTGAAGCGTTCCACTTCCGACTTGGTGCCGAAGAGCACCAGGATATCACCCTTCTCCGGTGCGAAGCCGGGTTCGAGCACGCCCAATGAACCGAGCTTCACCGAACGCCGTCCCATGAAGCCGGTCTCCGTCTCCTTGCGCAACACGGTGACCAGACCGAGCTGGCTCTTCACGAAGGCTTCCGATCCCGCCAACGGCTTGCCGACGAAGCGGTCCGGTACCACGATCTCCGCGATCACGAAGCCGCCGGGGAGTTCGAACTGGTCCACCAAACGACGCAGGTTCAGCTTGCGGGCCAGGCTCTCCGCTGCCTTCTCCTCGGGGTGCACGATGTCCGTCACGCCCATCGAGGAGAGTACCATCTCGTGCAGGGGGTCGATGGCCCGGCTGATCACACGCTTCACCTTCTGGTTGACAAGGAGCGCGGTGGTCATGATGTTGGCGCCGCGGTCCTCGCCGATGGCCACCACCGCCACATCCATGTCGTTCAAGGGCAGTGCGCTCATCGCCGTGGGGTCGTTGCTCTCGAGGCAGACGGCGTAGCTCACCTCGTTCTTCAGGCTCTCCACCTTGGCCATGTCATGGTCGATGGCGAGCACCTCGTGCCCCATGCGCGTGAGCTTCACGGCCAGCGCATGGCCGAAGTTCCCCAATCCGAATACGGCGATCTTCATGACGGTTCAGTTGATCTGGATGTCCTCTTTCGGGTAACGGTAGCTGGTGACGGTGACCTGGCGCAGCACACCGACGAGCAGGGTGAGCGCGCTCACACGGCCCACGAACATGATCACCACCATGACATAGCGCGTGGGATCGCCCAACTGTGCGGTGATGCCCATGGACTGGCCAACGGTGCTGTACGCGCTGAAGCACTCGAAGGCCAGTGGCAGCAGCGGGATCCGTGGTTCCAGCGATGCGACGACGGCCACGCTCAGGCCGAGGGTGATCAAGGAGAAGACGATGGTGGCGAACGCGCGGCGGACGCTGAGGCTGCTGATCTCACGGCCCAGGAACTCGATGCGGTCACGGCCGCGTGCGGTGGAGAAGATGTTGAGCGTGGCGATGGCGAAGGTCGAGGTCTTGATGCCGCCGGCCGCCGAGCCCGGTGATCCGCCCACGTACATGAGCAGCAGCACCACCATCACCACCGGAACGCTCACGGCGCTCCAGTCCACCACGTTGAAGCCGGCGGTGCGCGAGGTGGCGCTGGTGAAGAACGCGATGGTGAAGCGGCCGAACCAGGTGCGGTGCTCGGCAAGCGTCCGGTCCCATTCACCCACGAGAAAGGCGAAGGTGCCCGCCACGAGCAGGATCGCGCTCGTGACCAGCACGAGGCGCGAACTGATGGTCACCACGCGCGGGAAACGCTGGCAGGCACCGCCACGCAGCCAATAGCGTATGCGTTCGACGACCCATGAGCGCAGGTAGCGGGCGAAGTTGAAGATGATGCCGAAGCCGAGGCCGCCCGCCACGATCAGTACGATCAAGGTCCATTGGAAGGGGTAGTTGAACCGCAACGAATCGGTGTACAGACCCGCAGGCCATGTGCTGAAGCCCGCGTTCATGAAGGCCGATACCGAGTGGAACAGCGCGAAGAAGAGCCGCTCCCCATTGTCCGCGAAGGCCGTGGCCGGCAGTTGCAGGTAGCAGAACACAGTGCCCAGTGCCTCGATCCCGAGCGAGAAGGCGATCACCTTCACCACGAAGCTGCGTGCGCTGCCGAGGGTGGTCTGTGCGATGTCGCGGATCCGCAGTTGTTCCTCGAGTGAGCCACGCCCCTTGAAGAAGAAGGCGAAGAAGCTGGTGAAGGTCATGATGCCCAGGCCGCCGAACTGGAAGAGCAGGAGCAGCAGCCACTGTCCGCTGCGGGTGAGGCCGGCGGATACATCGATGGTGCTGAGGCCGGTGACGCAGACGGCGGAGGTGGCGGTGAACAGTGCATCCACGAAGCGCAGCGGTCGTGTGGCGGCGTTGGGCAGCATCAGGAAGGCCGTTCCAAGCGCGATCATGAACACGAAGCCGGCGGCGAAGAGCAACGCGGGATTGAAGAGGCGCGTGTTGCGTCCCAGTTCCAGCCGGCTCAGTTCGATCAGGGCGAAGGCCATGAGGAAGGAGAGGTAGGGCCAGTTCGCCTCCGCAGCCCATGGATGCAGGCCCGTAGGTCCGAGGATGATGAGCACCAGGGCGCCCAACAACCAGATCGCTTCCGCCCGACGCATCCTGTCGTGTACGAGCACATTGCGCAGCAGCCCCGCACCGGTCACGATCGCGGAGAAGCATACGAGGGTGAAGCCAAGCCCCTCAAGGAGATGCGCAGAACCCGCGCTGGCCTGGAAGCCGAATTCGGAGAGGAAGAGCAGGAATATGAAGAAGACCGCCGTCAACCGGGCGGTGGTCAGCACCTCCTTCCTGAGCACGGTTCGGAGCAGTGTCCTACTCATCGTCCTGCTTCTTCCGTCGACACTCCCGGCTCCGGCACGTAGGACATGGCGCGGCTTCTGATCATCGCACCTGGTCCCCTATGGTAGATGGTAGGCCACCACATGCCCGTCCGCTGTGATCGTCACGAGTTCGAGGATGCCATCGAGGTCGAGGTCGGCGATGCTGAAGGCGGTGGCGCCGCGCAGGGGCAGTCCCGTGGGTTCCTGGCCTCCTTCATCGACCATGGAGACCAGCTCGCGGTCCGGTTCAACCACTCCGAAGCGCACACCTGAACTGAACTCATAGCGATGGACCTCAGGCGCCAACGGTGTTCCGAAGGTGCGCAGGATGTGTCTTTCACTGCCATGCAACTCGATCAAGCTGTCCCCAGCGATCCGCAGGATCTTGTTGTTGCCATCATCCCC
>JACJZG010000020.1 GCA_020635715.1 Flavobacteriales bacterium
CTCGCGCTTCGCATGTTACCTCATCGCCCTGAATGGCGATCCGCGCAAGCCGGAGATCGCACACGCCCAAAAGTATTTCGCGGTGCAGACCCGCCGGCAGGAGGTCTCGGAACGCCTCGCCGCCGACCGCGAACGCTTGGAATTGCGCAAGCAAACGGCCGAAGAGTTCAAGGCGCTTTCCGGCGCAGCGCAGCAAGCGGGCGTGCAGAACAAGATGTTCGGCGTATTCCACGACGCGGGTTACAAGGGCCTGTACGGTGGGCTTGGCCGGGACCGCATCAAGTCGCGCAAGGGCATCCCCGAGAAGGAGAACCTCCTGGACCGCATGAACGCCACGGAGCTTGCGGCCAACCAGTTCCGCATGACACAGACCCGCGACAAGCTGGCCAGGGAAGCCGTGCAGGACCAACAGCAAGCGATCCGCACGCACGAAGAAGTGGGCAAGGAAGTGCGCGACGCCATCAAGCGCATCGGGGGCACCTTGCCGGAGAACATCCCGCCTGCCGAGCACATCAAGGAGGTGGAGAAACGCATCAAGACCAGCAAGCCCAAGCTGAAGTTGGATGAGCACGATGCCGGTGGGCTCTTGGGAGGAGAGAAGCCGGAGGAATAGCCTCCCGGCTATCCGCAATAGTCTTCGCGACTGCGAGCTACTCGCTCCTATCCGTCAAGCGGAATCGCTCTCAACGGCGCCGTTCTATGCCACCTGGAGATTCAGGTCGGTCTGGCTCAGGAGTTCATCCATGAGTCGAGACCGCTGGCCGCTTGAGGCGGTATCGTACCTCGCTTCAAGTTTCTCCCGAAGTTTGAACAGTCGCTTCGACGCAGTCCGCGTCAAGCGCGAATAGCTCACAGGATTCAGGGCGGCGTACTCGTGACTATTTGCGTCTTGCAACACTTTGCGAGGAGCCGTGTTTGCAGCGACTGTCCCGCCAACGATGTAGGCATTCGTGTAGAAGCTCCCCTCAATCTCTCCCGTTCCACGGATGTCCTCGATGTAGCCTTCAGCTTGGGCCACATCCTTGCGTCCGATTTCCGAGCCACCCTTCTTCAACTCAATCAGGAGAACCTTGTCCATTCGAACAAGCTCAGAGGCGGCATCGAACGCCTCGATACCGGTCAATCCCATGGATGCATCCGCCAAAAGGAACAGGTCCATTCGCTTGCGCCACCTATCGTAATGTGCAGGTGTAGTTTGAACTTGGAACACCTTGTTCACGGCGTTCTTCAGACTGATGTTCGACGCGTACTCAGTGGTGTCATACTCCGGTCCGAAGAGCCATCGGGAATCTGTAACGAGCGGATGCAACGTGTGGAGTTCATCCACGTCCGTCCGAGCCGACAAGACTTCAATGGCTTTGATTACCGCCACGCGCCGGTCTATCTCTTCGAGAACAGCCCACGCATCTTGAACCGACCACTCCTCGAGAATTCGGTCAAGCGTGTCGATGTCATCCGGCTGGAAGTTGGCCAACTTCTGAATGAGCCGTTGACCGCTCTTGGACTGATGCAGGTTGACGACCGCCTGAATCGCAACAGCCAATAGTTCCGGGCGGATTGTTGGCTCGCTCGCCAGCACGGCGGATACGAACTGGGCCACATCCTCCCTACCCGAGCGAGACAGCTGCTTCAAGCTCGATAGGTTCTGAACGAACACTTGTTTGGTCGTCTCTTCAATCTTCTCCTTGGCGACGGCCTGATAAACCTCCATAGCATACTCGTTCACTGCCTTGAAAAGAGCATTCCGAGCATCACCCTTCACAAAACCAGACCAGTCACGCTCGACGTACTTGGCAAAGGCATCGCACTTGACGAGGATGGTGTAACGCCGACCAAACGTTGTTCTTGCATCCACGGGCGCGTAAGCGTCCAATGTCCATGATGGATCTCCGACGAGCCGATCCTCAACCCAAAAGGTGAACCCTTGTTGCTGCTTGGTCCGGGCGCTCTTCTGCGAATCAATGAGCTGCGCCTCCACCTTGCCGTAGCCTTTCACTGTCAGCACAACGGGATTGTCGGCGCCTGGCAACGCCTGGAGTGATAGTGACACATCATTCACAATGACCTCGAACTCGGGGTCGTGTACGAAGCGCGCTGATAGTGTCCTGCGGATCCTGTCAGCGTCGGGTAGGTTCCTTTCGACCTTCGCCACGATACGCGTTCCGTGACCTTTCGCAGCCTTCAAGTTCTCCGAGGTGATAATGAAAGGTGAGTCACCGCTAGAGGTCTCAACGACAAACTCAGACTGTTTGCCTGACTTCCGAGTCGTGACGGTGTAGCTCTGCGCAAAACAGAGCATCCCATGTCGTCCGACACCGTTCCTTCCCCACGCATTTCGGCGCTTCCCTTTTACACCTGGAGGAAAAACCACCTGCTTGCCTTGATGCTTGATGCGGTCGTAGCCGAGCGTCATCCAGCGCTGCTTGAACTCATCGGTAGTCATACCCGTGCCGTTATCCTCTACGACCAGAGCCTTCCCCTCCATCTGCGGGACTGTTATCTCAACCCGAGTAGAGCCGGCATCCCAAGCATTCGCAACGAGCTCAGTGAGCGCATAGTCCGGATCGCGAGAGATGTTGCCCAGTGACTTCTCCAAGTAGTCATCTTCGAAGAACGACCCCTGTATAACGGTTTGTTTGGATGGTGTCTTTACGCGTGCCATGAAACCTGTCATTCAATCTCTGGCAATGTAATGCTGAGCACCGGTCATGCGCGTTTCTGCGTGAGGGATAGAAGCGGAAAGCCCGGAGCCGGTCATTGCGAGGAGGAACGACGAAGCAACCGGCGAGGACTTGGAGCGGATAGCCCGACCCGAGGCGCATTTGGCCGAGGGGCACGCCCAACTGACCAACGTCACGCACACGCCCAAGAAAAGCCCGAACTTTGGGGCTCCGTTCCGGGTCGATCCCGGGATCCCATACGACCGACCAAAGAGCACGACCATGGCCATCGAAAGCGCAACCCCGGACCTGAAGAAGATCGTCGAAGGAGCCGCCGACTTCCTGCCCCTCCTCGGCACCGACTACATTGAATTCTACGTGGGCAACGCCAAGCAGGCGGCGCACTTCTACAAGACGGCCTTCGGCTTCCAGAGCCTCGCCTACGCGGGCTTGGAGACCGGCGTGAAGGACCGCACGAGCTATGTGCTGGTGCAGGACAAGATCCGCCTGGTGCTCACCACGCCGCTCACGCAGGAGCACCCGATCAACGATCACCTGCGCAAGCACGGCGATGGCGTAAAGGTGATCGCCCTGTGGGTGGACGACGCCACCAAGGCCTGGGAGGAGACCACCAAGCGCGGCGCCAAGAGCTACATGAAGCCCACGGTGGAGAAGGACGCCGACGGCGAGGTGGTGAAGAGCGGCATCCACATCTACGGCGACACGGTGCACGTCTTCATCGAGCGCAAGAACTACCACGGCGTCTTCCTGCCGGGCTTCAGGGCGTGGAAGAGCGACTACAACCCCACCCCCACCGGCCTGAAGTACGTGGACCACATGGTGGGCAACGTGGGCTGGAACGAGATGAACCCCTGGGTGAAGTTCTACGAGGACGTGATGGGCTTCGCGAACGTGCTGGGCTTCGACGACAAGGACATCAGCACGGAGTACAGCGCGCTGATGAGCAAGGTGATGAGCAACGGCAACGGCCGCATCAAGTTCCCGATCAACGAGCCGGCCGAGGGCAAGAAGAAGAGCCAGGTGGAGGAATACCTGGATTTCTACAACGGCCCGGGCGTGCAGCATATCGCGGTGGCCACTGATGACATCGTGAAGACCGTGCGCGCGTTGATGAGCCGCGGCGTGGAGTTCCTGAAGGTGCCCACGACTTACTACGACGGCCTGCTGGACCGCGTGGGCCCGATCGAGGAGGATCTCGCTCCGCTGGCCGAGCTGGGCATCCTGGTGGACCGCGACGACGAGGGCTACCTCTTGCAGCTCTTCACCAAGCCGGTGGAGGACCGCCCCACGCTCTTCTTCGAGATCATCCAGCGCAAGGGCGCCAAGAGTTTCGGCAAGGGCAACTTCAAGGCGCTGTTCGAGGCGATCGAGCGGGAGCAGGAGAATAGGGGGACGCTGTAGGTCGAGCCCTTTCTTGTATGCCTGATGCATGGACTCTAGACCGCATTCGCGGCATGATCGCGGAACGCGTACAGGAGGATTTACATCTCGACTATAAGGCTGCGGGAGCTCTGTCAAAGGAGGAGAAGAAGAGAATTGAAATCTCAAAGGACGTCTCTGCCTTCGCCAACGCGGATCGAGGAGTCATCATTTACGGTGTAGGAGAAGACGCCGTCGACAATTCTCTGCCTGGAGCAATCGATCCTGTCGACTCCAGGGCTATTTCCGCTGAGTGGCTGGAGCAGATTGTGATAAGTCGGATACAACCTAGAATACCTGGGCTCCTAATCCACGCTCTTGAAGTCTCACCCGGCCAAGTAATCTATGTAGTGCACATTCCAAAGGGTGAGACGGCTCATCAGGCTTCAGACAAGCGCTACCACAAGCGTGTGGGAAGAACGACGGTCGCGATGGAGGACTATGAGGTGCGCGATGTAATGAGTCGAAAGACTACCCCCAAGGTGAATGTTGAGATCAGCCTGGTTCGGCAAGTTCGTGAAGTCAAGGACCCCCTTGGAATAACCCGATTCAGTGGAGACCCGTTTAGGCCAAGAACGGAGCCTCCTAAGAAGGAGTTCAGGACGACTGAATGGCTCAGAGTTCGTGCGGTCAACGAGGGTGGCCTTGTCATTCACTACCTAAACGTCTTTGTCGAGATTGATCCGCCGGCGGCTGCTCCAACCGGTGTAAGAGGTGAAAGCGAGCCCCTACAGGAACTCTATTTCGACAATACAATTCGGGATGTCTTAGACGTGCAAATGGTTGGCTTTGGTGGAGTGGAGGCCATACCGAAGTACGGACCATCCCGTTACGACCCCATATTGCCAGGACTATCAATGCGACTTAAGGACCACGACATACTTCCTGGGTCCTATGAGCCAAACACAAAGATTCGATGGAAGGCACACGCTGATACGGCTTCAGTTGTGCAAGGTGAATTGCTCTTTTCTGATTTGGAAGTCATAGATGACTAGTCTGACGTCGTGTAGGGCAAAGGCAACTTCAAGGCGCTGTTCGAGGCAATGGCGGGTGCAGGAGAACAGGGGGACCCTGTAGGCCGTAAGCTCAACTCGTCAGGATCGCTTGGACGCGCTGCCGCAGCTCGGGCAGCACGCGTTCACCGAACCAAGGGTTCTTCGCCTGCCAGATGTTGTTACGCGGCGAGGGATGCACGAGCGGGAAAAGTTCCGGCAGATATCCTTTGAAGCTCTTCACCGTGTCCGTGAGCGTTGGTTGTGCGCGATCGCCGAGGTAGTAGGCGTGCGCGTATTGACCGATCAGGATCGTAAGCCGTGCATGCTTCAAGGCACCGAGCACTTTCGCGTGCCATAGCGGGGCGCATTCAGGGCGGGGAGGCAGATCACCACTTGCACCCTTACCGGGATAGCAAAAACCCATCGGCATCAGCGCGAACAAGTCCGGGTCGTAGAACTGCTCCTTCGTCACGCCGAGCCAGGTCCGCAGATTGTCGCCGCTCTTATCGTCCCACGGCATGCCGCTGCCATGCACGAGGCGCCCCGGTGCCTGCCCAATGATGACGATCCTGCTTCTAGGGCTCGCCGCCAGGATCGGTCGCGGACCCAGCGGCAGATGCTTCGCGCACACAGCGCACGCGCGGATGTCGGCTAGGAGCTTCTTCATGCCGCAAGATCGACGATGATCCCGGCAATGTGCGCGAAGCGCATTGCCAAGGGCAACTTCAAGGCGCTGTTCGAGGCGATCGAGCGGGAACAAGAGAACAGGGGGACCCTTTGATCCGCCTTCGCCGAGGCTTCGGCGGACAAAGGCAGCAGAACCGGGGGACGTTGTAGTCGGTTGGAACCGCGCGGAACTGTATCGCCCTAGCTTTGGGCTAATGGCTCTTTCCGAACATGACCTCACGGCCGAATTCGAGCGGACCCGTGGTGCGCTACGATCCTACATCCTGCGCATCACCGCCAACCGACAGGATGCTGAGGACATCACGCAGGAGACCTGGATGCGCGCGCACCGGAGCCTCGCCAACTTCAAGGGTGAGAGCAGCGTGAAGACCTGGCTCTTCGCCATCGCCCAGAATATCGCACGCGACCATCTGCGTGCGTTGAAGCGCTGGCCGGAGAACGTAGGTGACATCTGCAAGGAGGCGGCGATGAGCGATCCTGACTTTTTCCGCGAGGCGATGACGATACACAAGACCTCTCCGCAGGCTCGATTCGAGATCCGCGAGCACATCGCCTTCTGCTTCACCTGCGTAAGCCGATCGCTGCCATTGGAGCAGCAGCTGGCGCTCATGCTCAAGGAGGTCTATGAGTTCACGGTGAAGGAGATCGCGGAGATCATGCAGAACACCGAAGCCATGGTGAAGTATTGGCTGCACACGGGCCGCAGCCGCATGATCGATGTCTTCGACAGGCGGTGCGCGCTCATCAATAAGGAAGGCGCCTGCCACCAGTGCACGGAGCTCAACGGCATCTTCAACCCCAAGCAGAACGCGCAGGAGGAGGCCGTGAAGATCCAGATGGTGCGCGATGCGGCGAAACAGGACAAGGAGCACCTCTTCGACCTGCGCATGGTGGTGATGAAGGAGCTGGATCCCTTCACCTCCCCGGCTGCGGAACTGCAATTGCATCACCTTGAATTCGACCGGCAGGTGATGGAGGGGCGCCCGGAGCAGGTCTGAAACCAGCCTCGGGACGGCTTTCACGGACTTTTTTCCGCTCGAGCCTATCGTTCCATCGGCCATGGTCGTCAAAGAGGCATGAGACACCTCTTAATGACCCTTTGCCTCATGATCGGATTGCACAGCACCGCACAAGAACACAAGGCCGCCACCGCGAAGACCACCTTCCACCGCGAGACCTCCGTGAGCACCAGCATCAAGGCCGATCCCGCGATCATCTGGGCCTTGCTCACCAACGCCAGCGACTATGCGCGCTGGAACAGCACCATCACGTCGATGGATGGCGAGATCGCGCCTGGAGGACGCATCCGCCTGCGTTCCACCCTCGATGCCAAGCGCTCCTTCAAGCTGAAGGTGAAGGAATTCCAGCCCGCGTCGCGGCTGGCCTGGGGCGATGGCAAGGGCCTGCGCACCTTCACGCTCATTCCGCATGATAACGGTACCGTGACCTTCACGATGACCGAGCGCATCGGCGGCTTGATGTTCCCGATGTACGCGAAATACATCCCGTCCTTCGACGCGAGCTTCGATGCGTTCGCGGCCGATCTGAAGAAAGAAGCCGAGGCCATCGCCAACCACGCCCAGCCATGAAGCACGTCCTAGTCACCTACACCGTATCGGCGGAATTCGATCCGCAGAATCGGCGCAACATCGCGCGCGTGATGGAGGCATTACGCGAGGCCGGATACGCGGGCATCCGATACCGGGTCCTCGTGGATCCGCAGGAGCACACCTTTGTGCACCTGGCTGAGTTCACGTCCGCCGAAGATCAGCAACTGCTCCTCGCCTTGCCTGCCTTCCAGCACTTCCAGAAGTCGCTGCGTGAAAGTGCACCTGTTGCGCCGCCACGCTCGCGGGACTTGGAGCTTGTCGGCAACCACGGACCCATCACCGACCAACTCCACTGAACATGGACCTGAAAAAGAAGATCGGCACCAAGGATTCACCGCTGAAGCTGAAGACCCCTCCGGGCTCTTCGGAATACACGATGCATGTGGATGAGAAGGACGGAAAAGAAGTGCTCGTTTGCACCGTCGGGAAGACCGTGCTGCTCTACGACATCCGGTGCATCAACGACCTGCACGCCATGCTGAAGAAGCACGGCGACTGGATGGAGCTGGGCGGCGCGGATGAGCAGAAGCCCGCGAAAGAAGGTACCGTGGAGGCATGGGGTCGCAGCGAGCACAACCCGGTTGGCGGCTGGTACGGGCTGAAGAAAGGGCTGCGTGGCCGTTTCGGTGTGTACGTACCGCCCTTGATGGAAGCGCTGGGGCTGTGCGAGCTCACACACGAAGCGAAGGGGAACAAGATGCGGGCGAAGTAGGCAAGGGTACTACAGCTCGGCACGGGTGAACTTTAGCCCCGCTTCGAGGTCATCGAACGCAGGAGTTGGAGGGACGCTGTACTTGCTTTGCGCCCACATGAGATACCGCATGCAATTGTGGAATGTGCTATTCATGCACATCTCGCTCACACTCGCATTGCTTGCCTGTGCAAGCGCACCGCAACGGGGAACCGTTGCCGAGCCCCCTGCCGCGTTAGCGCAGGACAGTGTCACTTGGCCAATGCAGCTCTCCATCTGGCCTGGTGTGGATACACTGGATGCGTTCAACGCGGAGGCCATTGCCTGCCTGCGCCGCTTCTGCGCGAAGAAGCTCGATCGCGAGGCGGGAAATGACTACTGGGACACGGCGAGCCTTGCGCGCTTCGGGAACATCGATCAAGAGCTGTTCTATGCGGAGTTCGACTCCGTCGGCGACCCGAAATACCCTCCCACGCTATTGCGGATCGGCCCGACCGAAGTGGCAGATGAGCGGCTCCTGACCGTCCGTTGGGCGCGCTTGAACAGCCAAGGCGTGGCGTCGGATGTCCGCTATGTATTCGACTTCCTTGCGAGACGTACGAGCGATGGTGTCCGGCTCGCATCGCCCATCGAACATCGATCGCGCGGCTGGAAGACCCGGCAAGTCGGGTTGACGCGTTACGTCATTTCGCCTCAGCACGTATTCTCTCCCGACCAAGCCGACGAGCAACGTGCTGACATTGAACGCCTCTCACGCTTCTTCGGCGTGGAGCCTTTCCCCATCACGTACTATTCCTGCGCCGACCCCACCGACCTGTTCCGGCTGAAAGGATACCAGGTCCATCCGCTGATGCACGTGTTCCCCACGGGAGGTCGCGCGGATGATGTCGACAACGTGTTCTGCGGGAACGACAAGGACATCTACACGCATGAGATCGTGCATCTCTATTGCAGCAAGGCCTTTGGTAACACGACCCCGGGCTTCCTGGAAGAAGGGCTGGCCACCTTGCTGGGCGGGAGCAGCGAGCATGACTATTCATGGCATCGTGCGAACCTCGCACGCTGGCTCGCAGCCCACGACACCATTGACCTCAGCGACTTCGCGAAGACCACTGTGCCGTTCTATATCAATGAGCATACCAGCGTCCCGTATGCCGTGGGCGCATTGCTCTGCGAACGGATCCTTGCGAGCGCGGGGAAGGATGCGTTGTTCGCGTTGCTTGCGGGAGGGGAAGATCCCTGGCCTGCGCTCGAACCGCACGGCATCACGCGAAAGAACCTGACCGAAGAACTACGGAAGCAGTTACAGGCCGCTCCGCCGGAAAGAATGCCGTGAATTGACGAAGCGTGCTGGTCATTCGCTCTTGGAAGACGCGTTCCCAGCGGTCCTCAACATCGCGTCCAACTTCTCGCCACCCTTGATCCCGAAGTCGAGTGTGCGGATAGGGAACGGTATGGTGATGCCCTCCTTGTTGTAGACCGACTTGATGGCCTTGATGGCGAGGCTGCGCAACCTGTTGTAGTGATCCTGGCTTATAGCCTCGATCCAGAAGCGCACCTCGTAGTTGATGCTACTGTCGCCGAACTCGATGTAATAGTGCTCAACGGGCTTGTCCGCCAACACCCCATCCACGGCCTTTACGGCCGCAGTGGTCAAGCCCTCAACACGTTCCAGGTCCTCGCCGTAGCTGATGCCCACCTGCAGGTCGATACGGCGGATGCCGTTGCGCGTATAGTTCATCAGGGCGTTCTGGAACACGTCCTTGTTCGGGATGATCACCTGGATCCCCTGCTGGTTCTTCAACTCGGTGGTCCGCAGGTCGATCCGCTCCACCGTTCCGAAATGATCCCCTGTCCGTATCAATTCACCCACGCGTACCGGGCGTTGTACGGCCATGAGGATGCCGGAGATGAAGTTCGCCGCGATGTCCTGGAAGGCGAAGCCCAGTGCCAGGCCGATGATGCCCGCACCTGCCAGTATGGAGGTCACGGTCTTGTCCAGATGCAGCACGGTGAGGGCGCCGAACAAGGCCACCATGATGACCAGGAGGTAGGTGCTGTTGCCGATGAGCCGGAGGAGGGTACGGCTCGGTACGGCGTGGCGAAGGAGGCGCCAGCAGAGCCAGCGGGCGAAGCGTGCCAGCAGCGCTCCCGCCACAACAATGAGGGCGGCAAGCACCAGATTCGGCATCATCTGGACGAGCGCTTTCGTCCATGACCCAAGCTTCTCCTCGATCAACTCAACGGCGTTCCACGCTTCCCCCATGCGAACAAGATAGGAAGCGCCTCCACAGAGCGGCCTCAGGCAGGCGGTGGCTTCTCCCGCTCGATGCGCGCGAGCTCGAGGTAGAGTTGGCGCACGCGCGACAGTTCCTTATCGTCCATCTCCTCCAGATCGAGCAGGGCATTGCTCGCCTCACTCTGCACCCTGATCAGCTCATCCAGTTTGATCTGGAGCGCCTCGGTGTCGCGGTTCTGCGTGTTCTGGATGAGGAAGACCATGAGGAAGGTGATGATGGTGGTGCCGGTATTGATCACCAACTGCCACGTGTCGCTGTAATGGAACAGCGGACCGGTAACGGCCCAGGTGATGATCACCACCATGGCCAGAATGAAGGTGAGGGGCTTGCCGGTGACAAGCGAGACACGTTTGGCGAATCGCGTGAACGGGGAGTTGACCTTTGGGACCATGTTGATGTATCGTGGCGTGAAGGTGCGGAATAGCCTCCTTTCCCGTCCCTGTCACCCGATCAACAACAGACCAAGGCGCGGCATGACCACCAGGCTCATCCGCTCCCGACCTCACATCAGCCAATGACCACCCGTCGCGTCATTCGACCCGACCGGCCATCCAAAATGATCAGGTAAAGACCGCGTGGAAGGTCGCCGACGCCGGTCGCATGGCCGGTCCACCGCTCCTGCCGCACGGTCCGCCCACTGGCATCCAGCAGCAGCCACTCGGAAGGAGGCTCGGCCCCGTTCCACTCCAGGAGCAAGGCACCATCCTGGACCCGCACGACCAGAGGATCGACCACCGGGAACTGGTCCACGCCATTGGCGAGCGCACATTGGCCGATGAGCTGGGCGAATCCCTCCAAGGACATCGTCTGCAGCATGGGAGCAGCGATCGGTCCGATCACCTGGCCACCGGCGACGTCAAGCATGTACACGCCGCATGCACTGATCATGTAATGCGCTGGCCGCTCCAGGTCCGGCGGATACTCCGGGTTCTGGATGCTGTTCCCTGCCAGGTCACATTGGTGCAGGCCGAGGATGATGGTATCACCAAGAGCCCAACTGGTGTAGAGCCGACAGAGCGCACCGTTGTCGCCCCACACACGCACGGTATCGGCGTTCACCAGACCTTGGAAGACCTGCAGGATAGCCACGTCCATGCCATAGTGCTCATGGAGCACCGGCACCGCAAGCACAACGGCATCTGGAAGCCACCATTCCGGCTGAGCATACGGCGGGTTCAACACGCCGCAGAAGGTGTCCGGCCCAAAGCAGGAGCAGGCCCGGCCTGGAAGGAAGGCAGCCGTCATCAACACCAGGAAAAGGACACGCATGGCGCAAGGGTTTCATGCAAGACGGCCTTTGCCTTGCCCCATGCTGCCTGCGTGTGCTGAACGGTTGATGGTGTGGCGGGGGCATGCTCCCAGCCTGTCCGCTAACTTTGGCCGGCATGCGAGTTGTGTCCTTCCTCCGGACCGCGATGGTGCTGACCGTTGGGATCGCCCTGGGCGCAGCCAGTTGCAACCGGGAGGATGCTCAGCCCTCGGTGAACCCCACGATCGAATTCGCCAGTGAGGATGGCTACACCTACCTGAGCGATACGGTGGCGGTGAACGACACTCTCCTGGTGGGCGTGCGGATCAACAAGGGTGATGACGGCCTGAACACCTTCAAGGTGCTCTCGAAATATGACAACGCGGCCGAAGTGGTGCAGGACAGCCTGCCGATCGGGACGGGGTCCTTCGCCTTCGACAAGGTGATCCGGATCAGGCCCGTGGCTGGAACGGAGCGGTGGACGTTCAGTGTTCAGGAAACGGATGGGGACATCATCCGGAGGGCGTTGACCTTCGTTGTCCAGTAAGTGCGTACGCCTGATCCCGGTACTTTCGCGCCCAAGTACGCATCGGCCCGCCGCGAAGGCCGAACCTTTGATCATGTACCGCACGCACACCTGTGGCGAACTCCGCCTCACCGACGTTGGAAGAACCGTGACCCTGGCCGGCTGGGTGCAACGCACCCGCGACCTCGGTGGCATGACCTTCGTTGACCTCCGCGACCGTTACGGCATCACGCAGCTGGCCTTCCATCCCGGCGATGAGGTGAAGCAGGCGCTGGTGGCGCAGGCACGCACCCTTGGTCGCGAGTTCGTGGTTCAGGTCAGCGGCCTGGTGACGGAGCGCGAGAGCAAGAACAAGAACATCCCCACTGGTGAGGTGGAGATCGTCGTCCAGGAACTGAACATCCTGAACGACGCCAAAGTGCCGCCCTTTACCATCGAGGACGAGACGGATGGCGGCGATGAACTGCGGATGAGGTACCGCTACCTCGACCTGCGACGTCCCACCGTTCGGAGCCACTTCGAACTGCGGCATCGCATGGCCATGGCGGTGCGGAACTACCTGAGCGAACAGCATTTCCTGGAGGTGGAGACGCCGGTGCTGATCAAGAGCACCCCCGAAGGAGCACGGGACTTCGTGGTGCCGAGCCGTATGAACCAGGGCGAGTTCTATGCCCTCCCACAAAGCCCACAGACCTTCAAGCAACTCCTCATGGTCGCCGGTTTCGACCGCTACTTCCAGATCGTGAAGTGCTTCCGCGACGAGGACCTGCGCGCCGACCGCCAGCCGGAGTTCACGCAGATCGACTGCGAGATGGCCTTCGTGGAACGCGAGGACATCCTGAAGACCTTCGAAGGCCTGGCGAAGCACCTGTTCAAAGCGATCCTGGATCGTGACTTCGATGCGCCCTTCCCGCGCATGAGCTATGATGACGCCATGCGGGACTACGGCTGCGACAAGCCGGACCTTCGTTTCGGCATGAAGTTCATGGAACTGAACGACCTCGCACAGGGCAGTGGTTTCAAGGTCTTCGATGATGCGGAGCTTGTCGTGGGCATCAACGCCGAAGGTTGCGCAGGGTGGAGCCGGAAACAGACCGATGCGCTCATCGAGTTCGTGAAGCGTCCGCAGATCGGCGCCACGGGCATCGTATTCCTGAAGTGGACGGAGGAAGGCCTGAAGAGCACGGTGGACAAGTTCTACGGTCCGGAGGTCCTCGCGCAATGGGCCGAACGCTTCGAAATGAAGACCGGCGACCTTGCCTGCATCATGGCCGGCCCGGCGGAGAAGACCCGCAAACAGTTGAACGAACTGCGCCTGCACCTCGGGGACCAGCTCGGGCTGAGGGATCCGTGGCGGTTCGAACCCCTCTGGGTGCTGGACTTCCCGCTGCTCGAGAAGGATGCGCAATCCGGCCGCTGGCACGCGATGCATCACCCCTTCACCTCACCGATCCCCGAACATGCGCACCTGTTGGAGCAGGATCCCGGAGCCGTGAAGGCGAACGCGTATGACCTCGTGATCAACGGGACGGAGATCGGTGGTGGCAGCATCCGCATCCATGATCGGGCGATGCAGGAGGCGATGTTCCGCGTGTTGGGCTTCACGGATGAGGACGCGCGCTACAAATTCGGCTTCCTGCTCGATGCCTTCGAATATGGCGCCCCGCCACATGGTGGTGCCGCCTTCGGCTTCGATCGCTGGGTGGCGCTCTTCGGTGGCCGCAGCGACATCCGCGAGTTCATCGCCTTCCCGAAGAACAATTCTGGCCGGGATACGATGATCGATGCGCCGAGCAGATTGGATGCCGATCAGTTGTCCGAACTGGGCATCTCATCCGTTGGTTGATCTGTTGTCGGATGCAGTTGCTCGAACAGGACCCCCAGACGTTCGTTGGGCCTTTGCGGAACACCTAACGACCCTGCGCGTTCCCGGGCCGCTGTGATGCGATCCTCCGTCAGCGGATGGCTGCTCAGGAAGGCGAGCACCTCCGGCACATCGGTCGCCTCGCGCTCCAGGAGCTCGAGCAGCCGCACCATGGCCATGGGATCCAGGTCATTGGCGAACAGCACTTCCTGACCAACACCATCCGCCTCGCTCTCCAACCCGCGGCCGTAATCGAGGTTGCGCAAGGCATTGGCATTCTCCGCCACCAAGGTCACGACGGCGTTCACATCACCGATCAGCAGGGAGAGGAAGAGATAGCCTGCCATGCTGCGGGCCATCATCCGCGTGCTATGCCGCTTCTCCACGTGCGTGGCCTCGTGCGCCAGCAGGGCCGCCAGCTCCCCGGCAGAAGACATCTTCTCCAGTATACCGGTGAAGACCACGATATGGCCACCCGGTAGTGCGAAAGCGTTCACCTGCGCATCCTCCACCACATGGTACCTCGGCTCGAAGCTCGGGCTGAGCTCCATCGCATCTCCGAACGCCTGGAGGGCCACGGTTTTTCCTTGATCCTCCTTCAACGCGAAGGCCATTTGCTGGTATGCGGCCTCCCCGATCCGCTCGTCCAGTGATGTGGGCACCAACAGGACCAGGCGCTCGGCCGCCCAGGGGAGTACCCAGAGGTAGGCGCACACGAGAAGAGCCACCACACCGAGGAAAAAGGCCACCGGACCACTTCTCGCGAAAGAAAGGATGCGATCGTAGCCGCCCTGTCGACCTGTGTAGCGCATCCGCAGAACGAAGCTCTTGATGAAGAGCTCATCCCGGATGAGGAGGACCCGGCGCGGATGGTCACCGAAGGATAAGCGCAGCATGCTGCTGCTCCGCTCCCATTCCATGCCCTTGTGCTCCAGCGGCCATTGGAACCTGGCTCCGTCGGGAAGCACCACCTCAAGCGAATTCAGATCGCTCACACGCACCGTGGCCTCCTGCGGCTTGCTGGTGACGCCGTCGTAGAATACCGCTGGTATCTCGCGCTCCACCTCAGAAGAACACACCGATGTCCATCAGGTCCCCCAGGTCATCCGCCATGGCGTTCTTATGCTCCTGTTCGGTCTGCACCACGGCGTTCAGGTCGGCATCGCCCTCCATCCGGATGTTCTCCATGACGTAACGCATCGTACGCACCTCGACCCAGGCGAAGCCGATACCGAGCGTGAAGATGATGATGAGCAGATTGACGACCATGAGCCCGAAGAAACCTCCGCCGGTCGCGGTGCTCTTGAAGTCGATCCGCTTACCATCCTGGAAATTCCAGACCAGGTTGTTCACGTAGTAATTGAAGAGATCGCGCTGCCACCAGAAGGCGTAGATGCCGAGCGTGAAAAGCGTGAGGAAGTAGCCTTTGAGGTTCAGCAGGAAGTACTCGGTACCATCTCCCTTGTAAGCATAGGAGGAGCTTCCGTATCGCATATGGGAGAGCGTGTACCGGCGCACATTGATCGTGAACCAGCTCGCGTAGATGCCCAGGGTGATCAGGGTGAGCAGGCCGTCGCGCAGACAGATGCGATAGAGCTCCCTCAATTGGCCACGATACCCGAAATGGATGCCACGCCAGCTGCTCCGGCTGGACCGATAGCGCAGGGAACCATGGATGACCAATGGGATGAAGGCCAGCAGGCCAACGAACATCACCAGGATGCCGACAAGAACGATGGTGACCTCCTTCGTCAACACCCCGACGATGTAAGTGCCGTAAATGAGGAGAAGCAGGGCGATGGCCTTTATGAAACCACGGAACATCTCGGAACCAGTGCCGTGGAAGTGGAAGGGATGGCCGTCCAACTCCGTGTGCTCGTAATACCAGCTGAGCTTGCGTGCCTTCGCCCACGGGTAGTAAAGGCCCAGTGTGATGAAGGTGAGCAGCATGTTCACGATCAGGACGACAAATAGATCGCCGCCTTTGCCCTTGAAAGCAAAGCGTTGCGCGGGGGGGGCTCCAAGCATGTAACAGGTTGGTTTGGTGGTCTCGAAAGATAGATGAAGACGCCCGTGCGCATCAGTGCGCGAAAGCAATGAACGTAGATCGGTGCGGCTGCTCTATCTTCCCCACCTACTCATGCAACAGGCCTCTGATCTCGACTACATCCGTGCTGCCATCGCGCTTGCCCGAGAGGGCATGGAGCGCGGTGACGGCGGCCCCTTCGGCTGCGTCATCGTGAAGAACGGCGTCATCATCGGACGCGGCAACAACCGGGTCACCAGTTCGAACGACCCCACGGCGCATGCCGAGGTGGTGGCCATACGCGAAGCGTGCCGGCAGCTCGGTTCCTTCCAATTGGATGGTTGTGTGCTGTACACCAGCTGTGAACCCTGCCCCATGTGCCTGGGCGCGATCTATTGGGCCCGCCCCGATCGCATCGTATTTGCCGGCACGCGTGGCGACGCCGCCGACGCCGGTTTCGACGACCAGCTCATCTACGACGAACTACCCCTGCCCTACGCTGACCGCCGGATACGCACGGAGCACGTGCTGCGTGACGAGGCAAAAGCCATCTTCGAAGCCTGGAAAGCCAAGGAGGACAAGGTGGCGTACTGAAACCAGACCGGAAGCCATCGCTTCCCACCGTCCCCACGTGCTGGGGGTGGAACTTACCGCGGCATTCCTACTTGTTCACATTGGTGCGGGACCGGCTTCGCGCCCAGCGCCTTTGGCGCTGCCAGGTGCTCACGCACCTGATGCGTCGGTCAACAAAAAACCCCGCTTTCGCGGGGCTTTTGTTGACCGACCAGGGCTCGAACCTGGACTCTTCTGAACCAAAATCAGACGTGTTGCCAGTTACACCATCGGTCAATACCGCTTTGGCTGGCACCAAAGCGGCGCAAAAGTAAGCGATCGGACGATGCCCACATAATTGGGCCGCGACCCGGCCGGGACTTTCGGTATTTTCGCCGCCGTACGCGCCTCCTTCCCGCTGAACGTGTGGCCGTTACCGAATTCCCCGAACCCTTCGCATGGACTATAAGAAGCTGAACGTCATCACAGGCTGGCTGGTGTTCCTAGTGGCCGCCTGGACCTACGTCACCACCATCGAACCCACGGCCAGCTTCTGGGACTGTGGGGAATTCCTGGCCACGGCGAACAAGCTGGAGGTGGGCCATCCTCCGGGCGCACCCTTGTTCATGATGATCGGCCGTGTGGCCAGTGCCTTCGTAAGTCCGGAGAACGTGCCGGTGGCCATCAACATGCTCAGCGCCCTGTGCAGCGCCTTCACCATCCTTTTCCTCTTCTGGACCATCACGCACATGGCCCACAAGGTGCTCACCCGCAATGGGGATGAACCGGGGATGGGTGGCATCCTGGCCGTGCTCGGAAGCGGTGTCGTTGGCGCCCTTGCCTACACCTGGAGCGATACCTTCTGGTTCAGCGCGGTGGAAGCCGAGGTGTATTCGATGTCCTCACTGTTCACGGCGATCACTTTCTGGGCTATTCTCAAATGGGAGAACGTGGCGCATGAAGCGCACAGCACCCGCTGGCTCATCCTCATCTGCTATCTCCTCGGCCTGGGCATAGGGGTGCAGCTGCTGGCGCTCTTGTGCATCCCACCGATCGCCATGGTCTACTACTTCAAGCGGTACGAGACCACACCGAAGGGCATCCTCACGGCCTTCGTCATCAGCGCGATCATCCTCGGCACCATCCAAAGCGTGATCATCCCGGGGGTGGCCAAGGTGGCGGGCAAGTTCGAGCTGCTCTTCGTGAACGACCTCGGCCTACCCTTCAACACCGGCAACCTCTTCTACTTCCTCCTGCTGGCCACCTTGATCGTGCTTGGCCTCCGCTGGACGCAGCGCACCGGTCGCGTGATCGCGAACACCGTGATCCTGGGCGTGACCGTGATCCTGATCGGATACAGCACGTACGCCATGACGGTCATCCGCAGCCTCGCGAACCCGCCGATCGACGAGAACAACCCGGAGAACGTCTTCAACCTGGTGAGCTACCTGAATCGCGAGCAATACGGGGACCGCCCGCTGCTGATCGGCCAGTTCTGGGACAGCCCTTACGCGGCGGAGCGCAAGGATGGCACGCCGGTGTATAGCGCGGTGTACCGCATCGAGAAGAACGGACGCCTCGTGAAGAACGAGTACGACGGTTGGAGCGCTGAACACTTCGTGGAGGAGAACCCGGGCCACACCATCGATCACGCCTATGTCATCACCGACCCGCGCAAGGGCACCGAAGTGGTCTATGAACCGGAGTTCACCATGCTCTTTCCGCGGATGTACAGTTCGCAGCGAAGCCATGTGGAAGCGTACAAGGAATGGAGCGATTTCAAGGGGCGTCCCATGCGTTCCACCGACCGGGAAGGCAAGCCCACCGTGATCCACAAGCCGACCTTCACGGAGAACATGCGCTTCTTCTTCAGCTACCAGCTGGATTGGATGTACTGGCGCTACTTCCTCTGGAACTTCGCCGGCCGGCAGAACGATGTGCAGGGCCATGGCAACATTCTGGAGGGCAACTGGCTGAGCGGAGTGGATGCGATCGACGAGCAACGGCTCGGCTCGCAGGAGTTCCTCCCCTCCAGCATGACGGAGAACAAAGGCTACAACCGCTTCTATCTGCTGCCGCTCCTCCTGGGCATGATCGGCTTCATTTACCAGCTCGTGCGGCATCCCAAGGACTGGGCGATCACGCTCATGCTCTTCTTCTTCACCGGCATCGCCATCGTCATCTACCTCAATCAGTATCCCTTCCAGCCGCGGGAGCGGGATTACGCCTACGTGGGTTCGTTCTATGCCTTCGCCGTGTGGATCGGTCTTGGCGTGCTCGCCTTGTACGATGCCGCCCGGTCCATCACGCAGAAGGAACTGGGCATGGCCGTGGGTGCCGCCGCCGGACTGGGCGTGCTGAAGTACGTGGTGGAATGGGATGGCGACCACTCCATGTCGTACACCATCCTCTACATGGCCGTGCTCGGTGGTGCCGCCCTGTTCCTCTTCCACCTGCTTGGGCGGGTGATGAAGAACAGCGTGGTGCAGGCCACTCTGGCCACCGCGCTGGGCATGGTGGTCCCCGTGGTGTTGGTGGCCGATGGCTGGGATGATCATGATCGCAGCACGCGCATGCCCGCGCGCGACCTCGCCTCGGACTACCTGGAGAGCTGCGCGCCCAACGCCATCCTCTTCACCAACGGTGACAACGACACCTTCCCGCTCTGGTACGCGCAGGAGGTGGAAGGCATCCGCACGGACGTTCGCGTGGTGAACCTCAGCCTGCTCAACACCGATTGGTACGCCGACCAGATGCGCCGCAAGGCCTATGAGAGCGAGCCCGTGCCCATCATGATGGATCCCGGCAAGTACCGCCAGGGAACGCGTGATGTGGTGGCGCTGATCCCCCAGAGCAAGACCTACCGCGATCTGAAGGAGATGATGGACTTCGTGACCAACGACCGCAACATGCAGGTGCTCTTCCAGCGCGGTGTGAAGGATGCCTGGTTCCCCACGGACATGTTCAGCCTGAAGGCGGACAGCGCGGATGTGTTCGGCTCCGGTACCCTACAGGCCGGCGATTCCGGCTGGGTGCCCCGTGTGGAGTGGAAGATCGACCGCCAGGTGCTGCTGAAGAACAACCTGCTCCTGCTGGACATGCTGGCCAACAACAACTGGCAGCGTCCGGTGTACTTCGCGGTCACCACCGGCCCTGACAGTTACATCAACCTCCAGGACCACTTCCAGCTCGAAGGCCTCACCTACCGCCTGGTGCCGGTGAAGACGCCCAACCGCAACCCGAACATGAACGGCCGCGTGGCCACGGACATCATGTATGCCAACGTGATGAACAAGTTCAAGTGGGGTAACATGGACACGGAGGGGCCCATCTACCTGGATGAGAACATCCTGCGCATGACCACCAACCTGCGCCTGCAGCTGAGCAGTTTGGCGGAAGCCCTGATCCAGGAAGGGCGTGATGAGGAGGCGCGGAAGATCCTGGACCTTTCCGTGGAGATGATGCCGGAGCGCAACGTACCCTTCACCCGCATCATGCTCCCCACGGTGGAAGCCTACTATGACATCGGCGATACCGCCAAGGCCAACGCCATCTCCGATCGTCTTTTCACCATCATGGAAGAGAACATGACGCACTTCCTGAGCCTCGACCGCCGGTTCGCCGAGCGGCTGGGGGATGACATGGCGCTGACCCACGCGGTGATGGGACGTCTGGCCACGGAGGCGATGCGTTCGGACAGCACCTTCGGCGAGGGCCTGAAAGAGCGCTTCGATGCGATGGAGGAGCAGTACCAGGGCAAGTTGATGGAGTTGAGCTCGGGCCGGCGTGGGAGCCAGCGCATGCGCTTCTGAACCATGGTACCGGCGAGGGTCCCACGCATCGTGCAGTGGCTCCTGCCCCATTACACATGGCGCGTGCCCACGGAGGAACAGGTGCTGCACCTGACGTTCGATGATGGGCCGATACCCGAAGTGACCCCCTGGGTACTGGATGAACTTGCACGTGCGGGAGCGAAGGCCACCTTCTTCTGCATCGGCCGGAACTGTGCGGAGAACCCGGCGATCCTGGCGCGCATCAGGGCGGAAGGGCATGGTGTGGGCGACCATACCTGGGACCATTTGCGCGGGAAGCGGACCGAGACCGCGACTTATCTCGAGAACGTGGCCCGTTCCTCGGAGCTCACCAGTCGGTCCGTGTTCCGGCCACCCTATGGCAGCCTCACCCGCGGCCAGTCGAAGGCCCTGCGGAACTCGTTCCGGATCGTGCTATGGGATATCCTCAGCGGCGACTACCACCCCGGCGTGGACGCCGCAACGTGCGCCCGTCGCGTGATCACACATGCACGGCCGGGCTCCATCATCGTCTTCCATGACAGCCTGAAGGCGGCGGCCACCCTGCGCGGTGCATTGCCCCATGTCCTGGAGCACTTCAGCCGGGCCGGTTATCGTTTCGAAGCCCTGCCTTTCGCTACGGCGGGGTGACCGAGAGCACCGTGTATTCCACGCGGCGGTTGGCGGCGTGCTCTTCCTCCGAGCAGGTGACGCCCGGGGCACAATGGTTCTTCAGCTTGGAGATCCCGTAGCCTTTCGCGACAAGGCGGTCCCGGGCCACACCCTTTCCCACCAGGTATTCGGCGATCGCATCGGCGCGTCGTTGGTCCAGTTTCGCGGCTCCATCACCTTCACGCGAATCGCTGTGCACCCCGATCTCCACCTTGATGCCCGGGTTCACGTTCATTCGTTCGGCAAGACCATCCAGCTCGGTACGCGCAACGGGATCCAGCTTCGTGTCGTTCCGGGCCCAGCGCACGTACTTCAAGGAGACCGGACTTCCGATGAGCATGGGCTCAAAGGACAGGTCGCGCACCTCGTTCAGGTCGATGATACCCTCGCGCATGCCGATCGTGCTTACCGGAATGCTCATGCTGTAATAGCCGGACTTCTCCAGAAGCACCTCGAACTCCTCATTGCTCTGCATGCGTATGCTGAAGTCGCCACCCTCCCCGGTCTGGAACGATTCAGAGAAGAAGCTGCTCAGGTTCACGACCGTGACGGTGACCCCTTCCACGAAGCCGGGCACCTCCTTGTGCCGGATGGTGCCTCGCAACCAGATGCCCGCGCTCGCCACCAGGTGGATGTCGCGCGAGAGGATCTGTTGCATCTCGATCCTGTCCGTGCTCACATGCTGGATGCCCGGGTAGCGCCCCTTCATTTCCGCCTTCACCTGATATTCCTTGTTCTTCTCCACCGGGAAGGTGTACTCCCCGCGGGAATCCGTCATGGTCGTGGCCAGCACCACCCCTTTCTTGTCCAGAAGCTTCACCTCCAGGTCGAACAAAGGCGAGCCGGTATCGTCGTCAATGACGGTGCCGGTCACCAGGAAGCTCTGCTCCAGCGGTGCGAGCATCTCGAACGCGTAGATGTCATCATCACCCGCGCCGCCCTCCCGGTTGCTCGAGAAGAAGCCGCGGCGTCCCGCCTGATCGATGATGAAGGCGAAGTCGTCCCGTGTGCCATTGACGGGCGCCCCCAGGTTCATGGGCGGGGCGAATTCATCCAGCCCGAGGTATTTGGCAGCGAGGATGTCCATGCCTCCGAGCCCGGGGTGTCCGTTGCTGGAGAAGTAGAGGGTGCCATCCGCGCCAAGGAAGGGGAAGGCCTCGTTGTGGGGCGTGTTGATGATGGAGCCGAGGTTGACCGGTTCGCCCCATTGACCGCCTTGATCCATGCACATGTAGATGTCCGTACCGCCGTAGCCGCCGGGCATGTCGCTCACAAAGAAGAGACGCTTGCCGTCCTTGGACAGGGCCGGGTGGCCCACACTGATCTCCGAGTTGTTGTAGAGGAACTGTTCCACGCGGCCCCAGCTGCCGTCCTGGGCATAGGCCTTGTAGATGGCCAGTCGCGAGATACCCCCTGAGCTCCGCTGCGAACGGCCGCCGTAATAGTTGTTCCGGGTGAACCAGATCACATCACCACTGGCACTGGCCGTGGCAGGACCCTCGTGCAACTTGGTGTTCACCGAACCCTCCAGCGGCCTCGCATTGGCCAGATCACCGTTCGGCGTCACATCCGCGACGAACAGATCAAGGAAGGGTTGATCGTTCCAGGCGGCGCGGCGTTCGATCCCGGTGGTCACGTTGCGGGCCGAGGAGAAGATCACGCGATCGTTGCCGAGCCATGCGGTGCCGAAGTCGGAGTACGATGTATTGATCCCGGTGGGGCGCACGATGAAGCGGTCCGGCGTGGCCATGAAGTTCCGGGCGAAGCCATTGATGTTGCTGCGCAGCGGGCTGCCCTCGGTCGCCGTGGCCGCGAGGTAACGATCCATCCACTCCTCCGCCTCCACGTAATTGCCGTTGCTCTTCAGGGCCTCGGCGTAGTGGTACATCTCCTGGGGTTCGCGGTTCAGGAACTTCACCACCATGGCGTACCACTTCTCCGCCTGGTCGCTCTGCCCGGTGCGCATGTAGCACTCCGCCAGGCGCTTGGTCACATGTTCGTTCACCGCGCCGAGCTCCGTGGCCGTCCGGTAACCCTCGATGGCCCGCGCGTAGGCCATCTGCTCGAAGTAGTGATCAGCCTCCTTGATGTAAGGGTCGGCATTCCCCTGGGCCGATGCGGGAAGCACCAGCAGGAGCGAAAGGGTCCACAGGATCAGCGCGCGCAACATCAGAAGTAACGGGGTGAAATGGTGCGTCCGCGCAGGAAGCGGAAGTCGTAACTGAGCATCACCTCATGAGTGCCTGCGTTATAGGCGCCGATCGCCGTGGTGGTCAGATCGAAGGCATAGCCGGCGCGCAGCTGGTCGTTGATCTGGTACTGGCCCATCACCCCGAAGGAGTTGCCCAGGCGATACATGGCACCGAACCAGATGCGCTCGCGCAGCAGGAAATTCGCGTTGAGGTCGAGGGAGAAGGGAGCACCTTCGACGGTGCGGAACAGGAAGGATGGCTTGAACTTGATGTCCTTGGAGATGTCCATCACATAACCCGCCATGAGGAAGTAGTGCCTCGCCTCCTTCGCCGGGGTCACCGTGCCGCCGCTCACATCGTTCAGGTCGTTCTCCATGAGCTTCGGTGCGGACAGGCCCACGTAATAGCGGGGCGCATGCCAGAACAGGCCGAAGCCGAAGTTGGGCAGCATGCGGCTCTGGATGTTCACGTTGGCGGGGTCGTTCTCCACCACCCGTGTGAGCGAGGCAAGATCAGCCTGGTACATGTTCACCCCACCCTTCAAGCCGAATGCCAGACGCGTATCGGTGCCCGTGCGGATGCGATAGGCGAAGTCCGCATAGGCGGAGGTCTGGCGTGCGGGACCGATCCGGTCGTTGATGGCGGAGAGGCCAAGTGCGATGCTCTCGTTCTTCAACGGGGTATGCGCCAGGAAGGTCTGCGTGGTGGGCGCACCATCGAATCCCACCCATTGATGACGGGAGAGCGCCATCACCGTGAACACATCAGCGCTACCCGCATAACCCGGGTTGAACGCCAGCGTGTTGAACATGTACTGGCTGAACAACGGATCCTGCTGTGCGAACGCGCCCGGAGCGAAAGCCGCGGTACCCACCAGGAAGGCCAGAAGCTGGATCGACCTTCTCATCGGATGAGCTGGATATAGCCGGTGAACGGCTCAGCGCCCGTTCCCAGCTCGAGGACATAGAAATAGGTGCCTGCCGGAGCCGGGCCCGAGATCAGTGCATCCGGTGATGAACCGTCCCAGACTACGCTCTGGTTGTCGTAACCCGCACCATCAAAGACCTTCGCACCCCATCGGTTGAAGATCTTCACGGTATTGTTCGGGAAGCCTTCGATCCCGGGAATGATGAACCGATCGTTCACACCATCCTCGTTCGGGGAGAACGATCGTGGGATGAAGACCTCGGTATCGAAGGAGCATGGGCTCGAGGCCGATACGTGGAATTCGGCACAGCCATAAGCATCCGTGATGGTGGCCGCGAACGGACTGCTAACCACCACCGGGTCGCTGGTGAACACATGGGGCGAAGTGGCGGAGACGGTGCCCGGATCACCCGACACCACGTAGGACATCGGGTCCCCGCCAACGATGTTGAACGTGACGGTATAGGTACGATCGACCTCATTGCAGATCGTGGTCACTTCCACAGCCTCCGGGTTGCTCACCACCTTCACCTTCACGACACTTGATGCCGGGGCACAGCCGGCCACCTGCACGGTATAGATGAAGTCATAATCGGCTGGAGGCAGCTGCGTGGTGTTGAGGTCGCCACCGGTGAGCGCGCCCGTTCCACTCTGATCGAGCCAGGTCCCACCAACATCCGGGGTTCCGTTCAACACCGGGAAGAGCGGGAAGGCGGTCAACGTATCGCAAACGACCACCTCTCCCTGCAAGCCGGGATCCGGACGTTGGTTGATGGTGATCTGGAAGACCGCGCTGGAGTCCGGACAATAGGCGTTGCCTGTCACCGTGTACGCATAGTTCCCGCTCGGCCTCGTGGCCGGATCGAGCATGCCATCGAAGGGTCCGCCTGGGCCGCTCCAGGTCCCACCTTCATCCGGATCGCCCCCGAGCAGGCCGGCCAGATCCATGACCGGATCGCTCGCACAGATCACCAGGGGCTGCGGGGCGGAACCCGGATCGGGGTAATCGACCGTTGAGATGAGCAGGGTCGCCTGCACGGATCCGCAACCGGGATCCTCGATGGTGTATACGAAGGCGTTCTGGCCGCCAGGCGGCAACAGGGTCGCGTTCAACAGGCTGTCCTCCACGATCGCTCCCGTGCCGTTCAGGTCCGACCATGCACCCCCTTGATCCGGGGTGCCATCCAAGGCCTCGAACAGGGAGAAACGCGTCTCGGCACCACAGATGGTCAGGGTGTTGTCGTCACCGGCATCCGCACCTGACCCAACGTTCACCGTGATCGTGGCCGAAGCATTGGCACATGGAGGTGTTCCGGTGATCTGGTACTGGAACGCGTAGGTGCCATTCCCCACGGCAGATGGATCGAAGATGCAACCGTTCAAGGCACCGGTACCATTGATGTCCGACCAGGTCCCGCCCACTCCTGCTCCACTGCCAAGCGCCGCGCACAGGTCAACCTCGGTCTGGGTGGCGCAAGCCGCCACGGTGGCACTCGTTCCAGCGAACGGTGCCAAGCTTCTATTGATCGTCAATCGCGCGGTATCGTTCACACAGGGCGCGGTGCCTACGATAACATAGCTGAACACACCACCTTCCTCGCTCTCCGGATCATAGGTCGGTACGTGCGCATCGCCGTCCTCGTCATACCAGGTGCCCCCTTGTTGTGGAAGTCCTCCAGTTCGCCGAGCATGTTGAACGAGGCGAAACTTGAGCAGATGGCATCGTTCGGTCATCGCCCGCATAGGGCCACTGGCCTGGTCACCGCGACGTATCGTCGATCTGCGGCGCAGGGAGCCTGACCTGGAACACGGTGCACACATAATACGAACCCAGGGGTATCGACCGCCGGGTTGTACATCCCGGACACGACCACGGACTGGGGAAGATGGTCCATGTACCGCCGGTCTGCGCATTCGGTCCGGAGCAGGGGAACAGGTCCACTGGGGCGTCATTGGAACAAATGCCCAAGGGGCATCATCGCCCTGCGTTCGAGGTGTGCGCACAACCACCGTCACCAAGTGCGGTATCCGCTGCGCAGGAGCCCACACCCGGAACGATATACTTGTAAACGCCCGGCTCATCGGTGGCTGGTTGGAAGGTGCCGTTGTGTGCAAGGCCGGAAGGGTTGAGCCAGGTCCCGTTCCCGTCCGGATCGCAACTCAAACTACCGAAGAGCTGGCTGGGTGCATCCGTCAGGCAGAAGGTCCCGTGCTCCATCGCACCCGGCAAAAGGTCCTTCCTGCACCGTTACGCTAACTAAAGGCGGTGTCGCTTGCACAGCTGGAAGTTCCTGGATCATATACCGAGTCTGCACAAGTGGTGTTAGGGCGGCGAGCTGCCTGAACGCCCAATCGATCAATCCGCCACATCCATTCACGTCGGTCCATGCGTCTCCGGGCCAGGGGTACCACCCAGGGAAGAGAAGAGACGAGCAGTTGGTTCTGGCAGATGGTCACAGAGGCATCTCGCCAGCGCCGAGCGCATCGGCAAGGTTCAACGTGACAACGGCAGTGGCTGCGGACAGGGCCTGTTCCAGCAACCGTGTAGGTGAAAGCATGACAGGTGCCCGGCGCAAGGTTCATGGCATCCAGCACCCACCGGTGAGCTGCCCCGTTCCATCATCGTCACCCAGGTATACCGCCTGCGTTCGGTGTGCCATCACCAAGTCCAGCAGCCAGCCGGACGCATCATCACCAACACAAGCCGCGAGGTTGCCGTTCGTTCCCGCACATTCGGCCTGGGCACTGTCAGCCTGCACTCTGGGCCGTTGCGTTGACGCAGGTGCCAGGCCGGCCACGGTGTACAGGTAAGTTCTGCCCGGATCCTCCGCCGCATCGAAGAACTGCGAATGCTCCAGGCTCGCCGAATGTCCAGCTTCCGCCGGTGTTCGGTGTTCCATCGAGGCAGGTCGCATCAGGGCCACCTGAGGCCCGTCGGAGCAGATCTGCACGGCTGAGCTGTGATGCCCGCGTTCGGCGCGGTGTTCACGATGATGGTAGCTGTCGCGGAGTCCGACCTCGCAAGGGCTCAGACCGGCGATGGGTATTTGTACACACCGGCGCTGCCGACCTGTGTGAACAGCCACCCACTTGCACTCCGGTAGGGCTGAACCAAGTGCCCGTTTGCTCCGGCGTACTGGTCAGAACGGTGAAGAGCGAGAATGGCTGGGCGTTGCTAAGCATAACGTCCGCACCCTGCTGTTCCCTGCGCCGGGTTGATGGTTCTGGATCACGTTCACCTGCGCCTGAGCGCTGGCGCATGGAGCCGTACCTGAACCGTGTAGGTATACACACCGGGCTCACTTGTCCCGGAATGTAGATGCCCTGGTGCGATCCAGCTTCGGGTCCACCCAGGTGCCGAAGGTCTGCGGCGCATCCGTTCAACACGTTCAGCAGCGGAAGGCCGGGTCATTGTCGCATGATGACTCCGGGCCATTAGCCGGCGTTGGCGGTTGGTTCACGGTCATCGCCATGGTGGCGGTAACGGCCGCACATTCCCCTGCGGGCCTCGACGCGGTATACATAAACACCAGCCGCATCGACCCTGGCTGGAACACGCCGCTGCGGGATGCGCCGTGGCTGGTAGGTCCACGTACCACCGACCTGCGCGGTCGGTCCCAGCAGCGAAGCATGGGAACAGAACCCCTGGTTCGCACCACACCATGGAGGTGGACACTCCGGCGTTCGCACGCGGATTCACGACGATCGTCAACGCACTTGTAGCGTTCGGGCATGGTGCCTGACCCGTGACCGTGTACGTAGATGTAGGTGCCGGGCGCCACGTTGGAAGGGTTGAAGAAGCCTGACACGATGGCTGTGGACGACCATGACCTTCCATGTACCGTTCATCAACGAAGGCGTTCCACCCAAGCTGTCCACCATAGCGAAGCCCGTGGCATTGTCGCAGACCGTGATGGTCCGGCTGGAACCTGCGTTGGTGGTCTGTCGGCACGTCACCGTGGCTTGCGCGGTCGCAGGCTTATGCATGGTGGCAGACCCGCCCGGTAGGTGTACGTGCCCGGTGCGGTCTGCCCGGGGATGAACAGGCCATTAAAGCTCAGTGGCAGGCGCCGGTCCCGACCAGGTGCCACCGGGTCTGGGTCACCCCAATACGCCATCAGGTTGACGCTTCTGGTCCACCGGCACAGAGCGTCGTGCCGTTGTTGGTCCCCGCGTTCGCGGGGCCGCGCCTCCGTCACGGTGACGATCGCGATATCCGAGGACAGGGGGAAAGACCGGTCACCGGTGTAATCACCGGTTGTCGTATCGGCGGCTGGTAAAGCCTGCTGTGGTTCCGGCCAGGTCCGGACGTGTCCAGGTTCCGCCTGTCGCTGCCATTCAACAGGTCGAAGAGCAGGAAGGACGGCTGTTGCTGCAGACTGTGGTATCACCGTTTCCACCTGCATCCACGGCCTGGTTCACGTTCACGAAGGTCAACGAGCTGCTGCCGGACTACATGGCCCACTGCCCGCGACGGTATAGATGTACACGCCGGCACATCCACGCCTGGAACGAAGATGTTCAGATGCATCACCCGCAAAGGTCCAGTCCTGGTTGCGGTTACTGCCGAGGCGGAGCGTCATATTGAAGGGCCCATCACTGCTCAGCAGACGTGAGTCGTTGCGCTGGTGCCAGCGACCGGAGCGCAACCTCAGTCACCGTTACAGTAGCGCTTGCATTCGGGCACGGTGATTGCCGACGAGCGTGTAGGTGAACACGCCAGGGTTGTTCGTAGGTGTTATATGTCTGCTGCTAGGACCTCCAGGTACCAGCTCAGGATTCCGCGTTCCTCAAAAGGATGAACAGGTTGATGGAGCTGCTATTACACGGCGCAGCGTTCGGCATTCACCCTGCCAGGTTCGCGGTGCGTATCACGGTCACGCTCACCATCGCATTGTCTGGCGGCGCAGGAGGCGGAGCCGTCAGTCGTAACGGAAGGCAGGGTACCAAGGGCCTGCGGTGCGCGCTGAAGAACTGGCCAGTGACCGCGTTCTGTACCCGGAAAGTTCGACCCATGTACCACCGGGTTGAAAGGCGCACCTCCGAGCCCGGAGAAGAGATCCACCAGCGTATTTCGACCCGCACACCGTCAGTGAACCGTCTGCACTCGCGCCGTCCAGGGCGGCCACGATGGTCAGCACGCACGGTGGCTTCGTCAGCGTCGTATTGGCTGCGCCGGAACGGCAGGTGAAGTCGTAATCGCCCGGCGCCATGCCGCGGGGGGAAGACACCCGCCGTCAACTGGCCGGTCGCGTCATCATCGGTCCAAGTACCACCGGCGGTGGGAGTACCACCGAGTTCGGCGAAGAGGTCCACATCCCCGGCATCGGAACACACGGTGATGGTGGCATCGGTACCTGCATCCGGTGCCTGGTTCACGGTGATGGCCACCGTTGCCGAGGCGTTCGTGCAGGGCGGCGTTCCTGTCACCGTATAGGTGTACACACCAGGCGCACCAGTGCCCGGGTGAAGACGCCGAAGCCGGGTCCGCCGCCGGAACGGTCCATGTTCCGCCTGCATCAGGTGTTCCGCCCAACGGTGAAGAGGTTCACAGGTGCGTCCGTGCCGCAACAGGGTAGTGTGCGTTGGTGCCCGCGACCGGCTTCCGGCGCTCTGTCACAGAAACGACGGCGGTGGCTGATGGGCAGGGGCCCAACCCCGCGACGGTAAGCAGGTATAGGCGCCCGTGGAGGTCCCTGGCACATAAGCACCCGTGGAACGGGCTGTCCGCTCGGGCTGGTCCAGACCCCACCCGTCATTGGGGCGATCCGCCCAGGCGGGCGATCAACTGGAAGGATGCCTGGTCGCTGGCATACCCGGTGGTCCCATTGGTCCCGGCGTTCGGCGCCTGGTTCACCACGACCGTAACGAACGCGGTGTCATTCGCGCAAGGAGCCGTTCCGTTCACGACGTAATTTGTACACGCCCGCGGGGTGGGTCCCAGGTGAAGGTGCCCGAGAAGGAGCATTCGCCGGTGAGCCAGATCCACTTCCCGCTCGGCTTCCGCCCAACACGGTGAAGAGTTGAAGCGGGCGCCATCGTGCTGCACACCAGCGTATCGAACCGTTGCCTTGCCCGTCTTCGGGCGTTGCACCTTCACCACTTGTGCGGTGCTCTGACAAGGCGGTGCATGGTGAGGTTCCACCACCGTAGGTGTAGGTGCCGGCAGAGAACCTGCCGCTGGGTTCAGCGTACCGCTATGGCTCTGCCTGTCTGGCTTGGTCCAGGTGCCACCGGCGTTCGGGGAACCAGAGAGGCTGCTGAAGAGGTTCACCGTCGGCCGTTCGTACAGACCAGAGGGCGTCCGTTGCCGCCGGGGTCCGGCGGTTGCACCACGCCGACGGAGACGGTGGAGTGGCGTTCGCACATGGCGAGGTGCCTGCGGCAGACGTGTACGTGCCGGCGACCGAGGTGCCCGGTGAAGGTCCCGTTAGGGCGATCCCGCCGCCTGGCGGGTCCAGGTTCCTCCCGCGTTGGGGCTACCACCGAGCAGTCCGAACAATGGAACGGAGCAGCTGATGCGCAAAACCGTGGTACTCTGCTGGTCCCGGCGCCCGGTGCCGCATCGATGTTCACAGTGACGACCGCTGTGGCATTGGCGCACAGCGAGGCCAGTTCACGGTAGGTATACGCCCAGCAGGGCTTAGTTCCAGGGGTGAAAGTTCTGTTGTTGGGAGAGGACCGTACCGGTCCAGGTGCCACCAGGCGAAGGTGAACCGCCGAGCAGGCCGAAGAGGTTGAAGGCCGTGCATTGGAGCATCGCGTCACCGTGGCGTTGGTCCCGGCATTAGGGCGGTGTCACGGCCACGGTCACGGTGGCGGAGGCGTTGTGGCGCATGGCGGAACGCCAGCCACGGTGTAGGTGTAAACACCGGGCACTCTCGTGCCAGGGATGAAGGTCCCGGAGAAGGTACCTCCCGGGAGCGGTCCAGCTACCACTGCCAAGTTGGGTGAACCGCCCAAGAGCCCGAAAAGGGCGAAGCTGGCGTCCGTAGCAAAGCATGTGGTGCATTGGTGCCTGCACGGGCGCGGCCTCACCACCAACGATTAAATCCGGCGGTGGCTGCCGCAGCGGGCGGTGCCTGCGACCGTATAGGTGGCTGTACCGGCCACACGGGTCCCTGGACGAAATTGGGACCGTAAGAACCGGCCCGGTCCAGGTCCATGGCCTGGGGTGCCGCCCAGCCTCGATCAGTAAAGCTGATGTGCTACAACAGTGAAGGTGGCACCTGTACCGGCATTGGGAGCATCTCACCACGGTCACCGTTACCGTGGCTGAGGCGTTCGCACATGGTGTGGTGCCCAGGACCGTGGTAAACCCCCGGCGTCGATGTCCCGGAGGAAGGTCGGAAGTCACGGCGCCACCACCGGCGTCCTGTCCAGGGCGCCACCTCCATCTGCCGCCGCCCAGGCGTGTAAGAGGTCGAAGGCGGGCTGATTGTTGCACACCCGAAATGGAGGCGCCGTTCCGGCCGAGGGGCTGGCTGACCGTGACCGTGACGGTCGCCGTGGGTCCACGCAGGGCTGCGATCACAGGGGACGGTATAGGTGTACACCCGCGTCCACCATGGTCGAACAAGGCATCGGTCGGCTCGCCATCCGGATCGGTCCAGGTGCTGCCGACCAGGGCTGCCGCCCAACGCGGGTGAACAGACGGTGACGGGCCTTGTGGAGCACAGGTGAGGTGACGCCGTTCGTTCCCCTGCGCTCGCGTTCTGGGAAGCTGCACGAACAGGTTCGCAGAGCGCGCGGCACAGGAAGCCAGAGCACGCGGTGCAAGCCGTACGGGTCCGATGCAGGGTCAGGTGCCATCGCACGCACCACTTGACCGGTCCAGGACCCACCAAGCCCGGATAACCACCCAGGAATCGACCATGTCGAAGGGCGCCGCGAGCATCGGCACACTCCGCTGCGGCGTTCTCCCCGGCTGTATGGCGGTGGAGGACCGCGGCTTTCCAGCCTGCATCATTGCCGGAGCCATCGACCTCCCCACTTCAGGGTGAGGCAGCCCGACGAGGGAGGAGGACACCCCGCATCCAGCCAGTCATCGATGGTCGCCGACCAGAACGGGCTTCCCGTGGCGCTCGTGCCTTGGAACACCTTCAGCCTATCCCCGGCATCATCCGCCGATCCCATTCCACGAACCGCAGCACCGTAGCGGGTCCGGCGTTCGACCACCTGCGAGGGGCACACCGGTGGCGGTCGCGTTCCACCCTGTTCGAAGGTCGATCCGGCCCACCGAACGCAGTCATGCCGACACCGATCAACGTCCACGCTGTTTGGTCAGTGTCAACATTTGACTACCGCGAAACCCGTGCCGGCCATCGCAAGGGCGAGGAGCAGGCCCAAAGCCCACCCTGATCGTGGTCTGCTGGAAAATGAATGGATCACGGCCAGAATAACAAAGCCCTGGTAAGAGGGACGTGCAAGTTATGCGGTTAGGACGGGCCAGAGTCAATTCGGTCTCGCCTTCCGCACCAACTGTCGACGGTCATGGTGATTTCGTCGACCAATATCTCATCTGGTCGATACCGGCGAGGTCCACCCGGATCGGGCCGTTAAGGCTGTACCACGGGTGTGGGATCCCGACCCAGGGTGATCGCGAGCATCACCTCATGGGTGCCGGTGCTGTAGTTGCGCAGGTTGCTCGTGATGATATCGTACGAATAGCCGAACTGGAAGGTCTGCTTCAGCCAATAACCGACCATGGCCGTGTAGGCATCGTTCGTCCGGTAGCCGGCTCCGAGCCAGAAGGTGTTCTTGTAACGCACAATGGCATTGAGGTCGACCTTGGCCGGCACAGGGCTCGTGTATTTCACCAGTACGGAGGGCTCGATCCGCCAATCCTCGCCCACGGGGAAGCGATAACCACCCATCGCATAGTAGTGATCCTCCATGCGGCTCAAGGTCTCCTTGGTCTCATCCAGGAAATACACCTTGTTCTGCAACAACTGGGGTGCGGTGGCGCCGAACCAGAACCGCTCACCATAGAGGTAGAAGCCGAACTTGGCATCGGGCAGGAGATCGCCGCGCAACTGGTCATCCATCACGGGATCGTTGGGGTCGTGGAATTGGATCTTCGACCCGTCGATCAGGAACTGCAAGAGGCCGGCGGATACGGATAGGGACAGCTTCACATCCTCCGTCAACCGCAGGTGATAGGCGTAGGAGAGCTGGAAGCCTGTTCGACGCGTGGGTCCAACGATGTCCGTGAAGAGGTAGCCACCCACGCCCATCTTCTCGCCGATCGGCGTGGTGCCGCTGAAGGTGAAGGTGCGTGGCGCATCCTGGATCCCCACCCACTGGTAGCGATGGCCGCTCCGCAGTTCGAAAAAAGGCCGGCTGCCGGCCACCGCCGGGTTGAATACGTAATCGTTGAACTGGTACTGCGTCAGCTGCGGCAACTGCTGGCCACTGGCGTTCAACACCAAGGCGACCAGACTGAGGAGGAATGGATGGCGCATGGGTCTTCGATCAGCGGATGATGGTGAGCGGGCCGGTGTACGGCTCCGGGAATCGTTCGTCGTTCAGCTCGATGACGTAGTAGTATGTCCCCACGGGCACGAGCCCATCCTTGTAGCGGCCATCCCAGGGTTGTTTGTAGCCCACGCTCCGGAACAGCAGCTCGCCCCATCGGTTGTACACCTCCACCTCACACTCGGGGAAGAGCTCGATCAGGTCGATCTGCCAGGTATCGTTGCTTCCATCCGCGTTCGGGGTGAATCCGTTCGGGATCACCACGGTCGGCACCACGGAAACAAGGACGGAGTCGGTATCCACACACCCGTTCGGGGCCACGACGGTAAGGGTGAACCAGGTGGTGACCGACGGATCCGCGATCGGTGCAGCGATGGAGGCATCGTTCAACAGGCTGTCAGGGGCCCAGCTGAAGACGGCTCCCGGCGGGCCGGAAGGGGAACCACCGAGGGTCGCGGTCTCATTGATGAAGATGGTCTGATCCACGCCGGCGTCCGCGATCGGCAGGGCGAGCGAAGTGACCAGCACCACCGTCGGTGGAAGAACACGGTCCATCGGAAACGACGAGGTGGAAGAGGCGATCACCCGCTGGTAGGACAGGCAGCCGATGACGGCGCTGTTCCGATCTCTGGAGGCCGTCCGGATCGCGCCAAGACCAGGTGATCGCGCTGGTGCTGGCTGATCCATCCAGTGGTGATGTGCTGAGGCAGACCTGCCGATCCTGGCCCGCATCAGCAAATGATCGTCACATCAGCCCCACCGCATCACCGTGTCGATCGTACAACCGTTGACATCGGACAGAGGTCAGGTCGTAGCGCCCGGCACCAGGTCAGCAAGGTCCTCCGCATCGCGGTGAAGCCGTTCACCGATTCCAGGAGAAGGTGGACGGCACGCCACCGAACGCGGTCGGCTATCGACCCATCGGGCCGCATCGGCACAGCTCGCATCGGTCAACGTGTTCACGATGAACCCAGGACCGGTGGTCTTGAACGACGTAGTTGAAGGTACTGTCACAACCCACGGCATCCGCGACGGGAGGATTTACGGAACCACCAGCGCACAGGTCGGTGGCTGAACTCGCCACCGGCCTGTGTTCCGCGGTGACCAGGAATAGGTGAGCGTTCCGATGCCACCGGTGGCGGTGCGCTGACAATGGCTCCGTCACAGACGCTGTTGCACACAGCAGGTCCGTCACCAGGGCATTGTCCACGATGGGCACTGAACGGCAGCACGGGTGAAGGGCACGAGGGTGTCACAGCCCAGCCCGTCGGTAATGGTCACGCTCATATCGCCCGCGCACAGGCCGGTGACCGACATCCCCTGGCCGAGGCATCCGGCTGCCATAGATAGGTGAAGGAGCCTGCACCGCCCGGAAGGGTTCTTACGCTGGCGGTCCCATCACAAGGCCCATTGCAGGTCTCGCCAGGGAAGACCAGGCTGACCGATCAGTACCCCGCATCGTGAACGGCAGGTCCACGGAGCAGCTGTTGGCGTCCGTTATCCGCACATCACAGGCACCGGCACAGAGCAGCTCAATGTTGGTGTCCAGTGCGAAGCGTGGCGCCAGTCCGACGGCCCAGCCGATCGTACGGTTCAACGCCGCCCGTGATCACCAGCGTAGCGGTCCCCTCGCACTCGGCGAAGCAGGCGTTGTCGGTCGTCGTCAAGGCCGCTTCAAGCACCGGGGGATCCACGAGTTCCACGGTCACGGTGGTCACACAGCCGTTCGCATCGCTCACCGCACAGGTCCATGTATCCGCGCACAGACCGGTGGCCACATCATTGCCTTGTCCATTCGGAGGAACCGGATCCCAGACGTACGTGTAGGCACCCGTTCCACCTTGCGCGGTGAGTTGGATGACCCCATCACAAGCCGCATTGCAGGTGATCGGCGTGACGTCGGAGGTGACGACCAACGGATCCGGACCGAGGATGAGGAAGGGAACGACAATGGAACAACCTGCAGCATCGGTGATGGTGACCTGCGCGGTACCCGCACACAGGCCTTCCGCCGAGGGGTTGCCCTGGCCGTTGGTCGGCAGCGGGTCCCATTCGATCGTATAAGGCGGCAGTCCACCGGTGGGGCCCACCGTGGTCGGTACCGTCGCACAGGCCAGCGCAGGACACGGGAGAGGTGCTCAGGTTCGCGATGATGGGGTCCGGTTCGGCCACGATGGCGGTATCGATGCTGAGGCAGCCAATGCCGTTCGTGACAGCGACCAGGTAGGTGCCACCGCACAATCCGCTGATCTGCTCGGTCGGCGATCCGAGGTCGTTGCCGCTCGCATCGTACCAGGCGATAGAACACAGCGGCGTTCCGCAATTGAACTGGACCTCCGCGCTTCCATCGCACACACCGGGGCAGGTGGTGGTATCGGCGGTGGTGGCGAGCACTTCGCCATTGAGGTCCTGAACCGGAACGAGCGCATCAACGGTACAGCCGGCAGCATCGGTCACCTGCACCGAGTAGAATCCACTGCAGATGCTGCTCAAGGTGTCGTTCGTTCCCAGGATCGCGGCGCCCGAGGTCCATAAGAACAGGTACGGATCCTGACCGCCGCTCACCGAGACAACGGCTTCGCCATTGCACAGGCCGCACTCACTCGAGGTGGTGCCAATGGTGAGAACGAGCTCATCGGGTCCTAGGACCTCGTAGGTGAATGTCGCGGCGCACCCGTTCGCATCGGTGATGGTGAGCGCGTAGCTGCCTGCACAAAGGTTGAAGGCACCATTACTTCCCTGCCCGTTCGGAGGGATGGGCGCCCAGGAATAGGTCAATGCGCCGGTCCCACCGGCCGCTGTCACGATCACACTCCCATCACAGGAACCAAAGCATGTGACCGCTGAGACCACGGCCGATGCTGAGATGGGCAGGGGTTCGCTGATAAGGACCTGTACGGTGGTATCGCATCCCGAAGCATCGGCGATGAGCACCTCGTACACACCGGCACAAAGTCCCGTGACCTGCGGGGAACCCTGTCCTGCGCCGGGCTCGGGAGACCATGTGTAGGTATATGGTTCAACACCACCCACCGGACCGACCGTCGCGGTACCATCGCAGGCACCGGGGCATGACACCGGGGTGCTGCTGAGGTTGGGCACGATCGCTGTGCTCGTGCCGACCACCGCCTCCGCGATGCTCACGCATCCGGACCCATTCGTGACCTGGACGGTATAGGTTCCCACGCACAGACCGACCAGCACAGGATCCTGGCCGAGCACGTTGCCATCCGCGTCCGTCCATTGGACCGTACATGGATCCACACTGCAGGAGAAGTTCACCGCCACCTGAGCGTCACACCCATTGGCGCAAAGGGTCTGTCCGTTGACCACCTGCAATACCTCGGCATCACTGTCGGACACTTGGACAAGCGTCTGCTGGCTGCAGCCGAAGTCATCCGTGACGGTGAGCGCATAGATGCCGCCGCACAGGCCGGTGGCCACTTGATCGGTGCTCACCACGGTAGCGCCGAGCATCCAACTGTACGCGTAGGAACCGGTCCCTCCGACCACGGTTGCCGTCGCGGTCCCATCGCATAGCGGACAGGTGCTTTGTGTGGTACTGGCGGTCACAGCGAGTGGCGCGGGTTCGGTGACCGTGAAGGTCCGCTGCAACGAGCAGCCGTTGTCATCGGTGATCGTTACGTCGACATTACCGGCACAGAACCCGAAGGCTGCGGAGGAACCCTGGCCACTGGCGGGAGCGGGGCTCCAGGCGAAGTTGTAGTTGCCGGAGCCACCGCTGACGACGAGCGTGATGTTCCCGTTGCAGGCTCCGGCACAGGAGGTGCCGAGGACGATGGAGTTGAAGAGGGTGAGCGGAGGCGGCTCGGTGATGAGCACTTCCACCGTGGTCTCACAACCATTGCCATCGCCGATGGTCACCTGTTGCACGCCGGCGCAAAGGCCGGTGGCGTTCGGCGATCCCTGACCGGCGCTGGCGGGGTCCCAGGAGAAGGTGTAGGCAGGCGTGCCGCTCACGATGCCGACGGTGGCGGTACCATCACATGCTCCGGCACAGGACACCGGGCTGAGCTGGTGTTCACCGACAGCACCACCGGCGCGACCACCAGCGCGGTATCGATGGAGACGCATCCAGAGGCATTGGAAACGCTCACATAATACTCCCCGGGGCACAGGCCGCTGATCGAATTGACGTCCGTGGCAAGCGTATTGCCGCCAGCGTCATTCCATGCAATGGTGCATGCCGGGTCCGAACAGTTGAACGCCACCGAGACACTCCCATCACAAACGTTCGGGCAGCTCGTGGTACCGTTGATCACCGTCAGGTCCTCCCCATCGGTATCGGTGATGGGCACGAGGCGTTGGATGGAACATCCGTTCTCATCCCTCACGGTCACGGTATAGAGCCCGGCGCAGAGGTCGGTCAGCGCGTCCCCGGAGCCGACCACGGCACCTTGTGCGTTGGTCCACTGGACAGCGAGCACGCCGGTGCCGCCACCAAAGATGGCCGTCGCAGTGCCCACACAGACCTGACATTGACTGGGCGTGGCCACCACGGAAAGGGTCAATGGCGCCGGTTCGGTCGTGGTGTAGCTGGCTTGTTGAGCACAACCTGCATTGTCCGTGATCAGCACGTTCCAGGTGCCGGCGCATAGGCCTGAGATGGATGCGGTGCCTTGACCGGCCGGCGGCTGCGGCGACCAGAGGTAGGTATAGCTCGCCGAGCCTCCGGAGGTGGCCAGTACGATGGAACCATCGCATATCCCCGCGCACAATGGATCCGTGATGGTCACATCGGCGATGATGGGTGGCGGTTCGGTGATCAGTACTTCGGCGACGATGCTGCATCCCGCAATGTCCGTGATGGTCACCTGCACCGTTCCAGCACAGAGGCCTGAAGCGGTGGGCGTGCCCTGTCCGATGGGTGGGGGTGGTGACCAGATGTAGGTGTATGGTTCGGCACCACCGGTCGGTCCCACCGTGGCGGTCCCATCGCATGATCCATTGCAGGTCACTGGCGTGCTGCTGCTGTTCGGAACGATCACGGCGCTGGGGTCGATGGTGATGTTGAGCGTGGTATCACACCCGTTGGCATCGGAAAGTGTCACTGCGTACGTCGTCCCCGCGCACAATCCGGTCGCTGATGGCGTGCCCTGCCCTCCGCCAGGGGGTGGCTGCCAGTCGTACAGGATGGTGCCCGTTCCACCACTGGCGGTGATCGTCGCCGATCCCGTGCAGAGGCCAGCGCAGGTCTCCGGCAAAGCCACGACCGTGGCGGTGATCGGGGCCGGATCGTTGATCACGAACGCGATGGTCGTGTCGCACCCGGCTGCATCCGTAATGGTCAAGGTATAGGACCCCGGACAGAGGCCGCTGGCATCGGGGCTTCCCTGGCCAAGGGCGGGGGCCGGCGTCCATACATAGCCCAGCGCACCCGTGCCGCCGCTCGCCGACGCGTTCGCCGTACCATCGCATTCCCCAGCGCACGACGCATCCTCGGTGACCAGGACCACGGTGATGGCCGGTGGTTCGGCGATGGTGAAGGTGATGGTGGTATCGCAGGAACCGGAAGTGATCGTCACGGACCAATCCCCGGCACAGAGGCCTGAAACACTTCCCGTACCCTGTCCGACGGGCGGCGGGGGCGTCCAGTTGAATGCGTAATTCCCATCGCCACCGGTGGGCGCAAGGGTGATGGTGCCATCACAATCGCCCGCGCAGGTCACATCGCTCTGCGTCGCGTTCGGCACGATGGGATCCGGCGACATGATGGTGAAGGCGATCGTCGTATCGCAGCCCACATCATCGGTCACGGTGAGCGTATAGGCTTGCGCGCACAACCCGGAGACCTCATCGGTCCCCTGACCGCTGCCCGGCTCCGGCGACCAAGCATAGGAATAAGGGGAGACGCCGCCAGTTGCGATCACGCCCGCCTCCCCATCACAGGTGTTCGGGCAGGAGGTGGGCGTAAGCTGAAGGGACAGCAGGATCGGTGCCGCCGGTTCAATGTTGAAGGGCACGGTGATCGAGCAGCCGTTCGCATCCGTGATCAGGACGGTGACCGCCCCCGCGCAGAATCCGGTCGCGCTCGCAGTGCCCTGACCCGTTGCCGGTTCAGGCGTCCACAGGTAGCTATAGTCCGGTGCGCCACCGCTGACGATCACGCTGGCAGCCCCATCGCACAAATTCCCGCAGGTGACATTGGTCTTGTTCTGCAGGGCCGTCATGGGCACGGGTTCCAGAATGGTGAAGACGATGGTCGTATCACAACCCGCCGCATCCGTGATGACCAACTGATGGATCCCTGCGCATAGGTCGGTCGCCTGGGTCGTGCCTTGCCCAACAACGACACCCGGCCCCCATGCGTAGGCGAGGGTCCCGGTGCCTCCGGAAGCGATCACCGAGGCGGTACCATCACAGGTACCGGGGCAGCTGGTATCGGTCGTCGTGATAGCAGCGGTAATGGGCAATGGCTCTGTGATCGTGAATGTCACGGTGGTATCACATGCCCCCGACGTGATGGTAACGGTCCAGTCGCCGCCGCAGAGGCCCGAGGCTTCCGACGTTCCCTGCCCCACGGGTGGAGCGGGCGACCAGGAGTAGGCGAAGGTTCCATTCCCGCCGGTGGGCGCCAAGGTGATCCGCCCATCGCAGTCACCCGCGCAGGTCATATCGGTCTGCACGGCGTTCGGCGCGATCGGCGGTGGTGCCGTGATGGTGAACGCGATGGTGCTGTCACATCCCACGGCATCGGTCACCGTCAGGCTGTATGCCTGGGGGCACAACAAGGTGCCGGCACTGGTCCCCTGCCCTGCGCCGGGTTCGGGAGACCAGACATAGGTATAGTCCGGCGTGCCACCGGTCACGATCACACCGGCCTCGCCATCGCACGCGCCCGGACAACTGGCAGGCAGCACCTGCAAGGAGAGCAACAGGGGGACCGCTTCCTCGATGACGAAGTCCACGGTGAGCGTGCATCCGTTCACATCGGTGATGAGCACGGAAACGGACCCGGCACAGAAGCCTGTTGCAGCAGGAGTCCCTTGTCCTGAAGTGGGTTCCGGCGTCCATGTGTAGGAGAAGCCTCCATTCCCACCCGAAGCGACGACCGTAGCGGTGCCGTCGCACAGGCTTCCGCAGGTCACGTTCGTCTGGCTTGATGTGGCGGTGATCGGCGGAGGTTCGTTGATGAGGAAGGTGAGCGTGGTATCACATCCGTTGTCGTCGGTCACCAACAAGGAGTATGGACCGGCGCACAAGCCGGTGGCCGTGGCGGTCCCCTGGCCACCAGCGGGTGCAGGTGTCCACACGAAGGTGTAGTTCGGAGTGCCTCCGCTAACGGAAACGGTGGCTTCCCCATCGCAGGATCCGGCACAGGAGGCATCCGTGGCATCCACGGAGGCCAGCAAGGGAGGAGGCGCGTTAACGGTGAAGGTGATCGCTGTATCACAGCCCGCAACGTCGGTGATCATGACGAGCCAGTCCCCCGGACAGAGCCCTGAGACCGACGGGGTGCCCTGGCCGGATGGCGGGACGGGAGACCAGAGGTAGGTATAGCCTGGTGATCCGCCGGAGACCGTCAATACGACACCGCCATCGCAGGTGTTCGAGCAGGAGGCGTTGGTGACATCACCCTGCACGTCGAAGGGTGGCGGCGCATCGATGGTGATGGACACCAGCGTGTCGCAGCCGGAAGGCACATCGGTGATGAGCACCGTGTACACACCAGCGCACAAGCCTCCCGCATTGCCCGAACCCTGTCCCGTTCCGGGGGCCGGGTTCCAGGCGAAGGTGTACGGGCCCACGGTGCCGGAGGGGGTGATGGTCGCGCTTCCGTCGCAGGCGGAGGAACAGGAAGCGGGTGTAGACTGGATGGCGAGGTCGATAGCCGGGGGCTGCGCTATGACGAAGGCGACCGTGGTATCGCACCCGTTCGCATCCGCGATGCGCACGTTGTAGTTCCCAGCGCACAGTCCGCTGACGCTCGGTGATCCCTGGGCCGCCGGAGGTGGTGTCCATGTGATGGTGAGCCCCCCGGTGCCGCCGGTGGGTGTCACGGAAGCGGTGCCATCACATTCCCCAAAGCAGCCGGCATCCGTGAAGCTGAGGTTGGGAATGATCGGTTGCACATTGAAGAAGAACGTGGTGTCGAAGGTGCACAGGTTGGCATCCCGGATCTGAAGGGTGTTGAGGCCTGCACAGAGCTGGTTGAAGGAGGAGTTCGATCCCGCTCCATTGTTCCAATTGTAGGTGGATGGCGACACCCCACCGATCGCCAGGGCCGTGCGCGTTCCATTGCACACATCGGCGCAGGTGGGAGGCGTTCCCTGGCCGAAGAAGATCACGCCGATCGGCGCGGGCTCGGTCACGTTCACTTGAACAGGGCAGCTGATACCCTGACCCACGTCGGTCACAACCACGAGCTGTGGTCCGCCGCATGCCGTGGTCCACGTGGCCGTGGTCGGCCCGCCGTTCAACCAAGCGTATTGGAAGTTGCCGCTTCCTCCCGTGACCGTGACCGTGACCGTGGCGTTGCATTGACCGCGACAACGCACCCCGAAGCCGTTGTAATTGGTCACCACCTGCGCGTTGACCGTGAATGGCGTCTGACCCGGATCGGTGCCACAAACGTTGATATCGCGATCACCACCGACCAACGCATCGGAGGCGTGTTGCACCACGCCGTTCACCTCCAGCACCGCCGAAGGAGCGAGCAGTTCGCGCAGCACATCTCCGGTCGGGGCCTCCTGAAGGGACCACACCGATCGACCGGCGATGATCGATCCGCGAGCAGGCGCCTCCTCCACGACACGGTGCGCGCTGATGCGCGCGGCATTGGCGATGAGCGTCCCCTGCCGCAGGCGCAGGGCACCATCCACGCGCAGGTCGCTGATCACCGACCAGGATCCACTTCCGTCGAGGATCAGGTCGCCGGCGATGCTTGCGCCGCGCGGATCGATGTTCACGCCCTGTCGATGGACCGTGAGCCGCACGGCCATGCCCCCATCCCAGCGCACTTCGCCCGTGGCGGAAAGCTCGCCGGCCACCGCCAGTTCGGAACGTGCATGTCCCTCGAAGCGCACCGCGGCCGCACCGGCGTTCACCAGCAGCGAGCGGCATTCCGCGCGAGCCTCCACCGCGATGTGCAGATCGGCGGTCGTCGCCATCACCACGTCGTCATCGGCACGCGGCACGGATGCACCCCCGGTACCATTCTGCGTGGTGCTCCAGTGGGAGACATCCTCCCAGCGACCATCACCTCCGACCCAGTAGCGGGTCTGCGCCATGGCAGTGGCCGCGCAGGTGAGAAGGAGGAAGGTCAGGAGCTTCGGAAGCAGTGCGTAGGTTCTGTTCACGGGGTCTTGCTTCTAGTCGAACGCTGGACAACTGATCATGCGCTTGGCGCCATCATCGGCACGACACGGGGTGATCGCGAGGATGACCTCATGGGTATTGGAGCTCGCCGTGCGCAGGCGCGACGTGGTGATGTCGTAACTGTACCCGAGCTGGAAGTACTTCAGGAAGCCGACCTTCATCATGGCCACCAGGGCATCCCCATTGCGGTAGCCGATGCCGATGCCGTGGAGGCGGTTCCATTCCACCATGCCATTGATGTCCATGGCGATGGGTGCACCACCGGCGAACTTCGCCAATCCGCTCGGCACGAACGCGGTCTTGCGTCCGATGCGGTAGCGGTAGCCCGCGCTGAACATGATGTGCCTGCCGAAGCGTGACTGATCGGTCCCGATATCGCCCAGGCGGTTCGCCAGCACCTCGTGGATCGACAGTCCGGCCCAAGCGGTCTTGCTGTAGCACCAGATGCCCGGTGTGATCTCCGGATAGACCAGCGCGGCGGCCTGTGAGGTCAGCGCGGGGTCATCGTAATCGGCGAGCGTCACCTCACCGACGGACAACTTCACCTGCCGCACCCCGGCGAAGAGCCCCATGGACAGGTAGAAGTTCCTGCTCATCTGGATGTGGTAGGCGTAGGCCAGCAGGAATCCGGTATATCCGAAATTGCCGGCCTCGTCCGCCTCGATGAAGGCGCCCACGCCGTGCTTGTTGGCTTGGAACGGCTTCCCCTTGGCGCGCAACGCTCCGTGGAGGCTCACCCAACCCGTCGTCGGGGCTCCCTCGTAGCCCACCCATTGCTGCCGATAACCGAGGCGCATGTCCAGGCAGTCCTTGCTTCCCGCCACGGCCGGATTCACGCTGAACTGGTTGAACACGTATTGGGAATACTGCGCCAGCTGCTGTGCACGAACGCCCGAAGCGACCAACAGGAGTGACAGCGCCACCGGATACTTCATCGAATGATGGTGACGAAGCCCGTGTACGGCGGCGAGCGCCCTTCGAGCTGGTTCAACTGGATGTGGTAGTAGTAGGTCCCCACGGTGAGCGCCCGGCCGTTGTGGGTGCCATCCCATGGATCGCGGTAGCCATTGCTCCGGAACACCACCTGTCCCCAGCGGTCATGGATCAGCACTTCCGCTCCGGGATAGTCGTTCATACCGGGGATCTCCCAGGTATCGTTCTTGCCGTCGTTGTTCGGGGTGAAGGTGTTCGGTGGTTCAATGCGTCGGACCACTTCCACGACGACCTCATCGGTATAGGTGCACCCGTCGATCTCACTGGTCATGGTGTAGATCGTGGTGGCCGAAGGGCTGGCGATGGGGTCCGGTATCCCGTTCCCGCTCAGGCCTGCGGTGGGCGACCAATCGATGGTACCGACACTGTAGCCATCGAGCTGGGTCCCTTCTCCAAAGCCGATGGTCCGGTCCGTCCCGGCGCTCATGTCCACACCGATGACATCGACGCCGGGGCCGGTGATGGCCAGCCTGAACTCGCATTGCGCGGGGAACAAGGTCCCATTGTTCATGGCGCCTGCCACGACGATCCAGTAGGTGGTGTTCGGGTCCAGGCCCTGAGTGGTGGTCACAGAGAAGTCGATATCGCTCTCCTCGCAGGATGAAACGGCGTTGAAGTCCATCAACGAACAGCTCCCATCGCCGCTCAGTACCACCACGTTCAGTTCATCATCATGATCGGGCAGGTCCAGGCAATCACCGATGAGCACCGAGACGGTGACGGGTCCGCCCACGGAATTGGTGACGAAGGTGTACCAGGTGGTGGAAGGTGTTCCGCAGAACCCGGGCACGGCGGTGCCGCCGGTATTGTTGCCCAGCACGTCCGTATGCGCACAGATGCGTTGCGCGCTGGCGCAGTCACTGTTGGGTGGCTGTGCGCGGAGGGTGTGGGCCAGGAGGGTCATGGCCAGGAATGGAACAACGCGGATCATCGCCAAAGACAGGGCAGTGCGCGGGTGCACGTACGGCCGAGCCGAAGGTAGAAGGCGGTGTTCCCGAGCCAGGTCGCGCATGGTCCGCACTTTCGCACAAGGTACTGTTCAGTACACGGGAAGTCGGACCGTGAGGTGCCGCAAGCCGGTGTTCCTCACGTCGCATGCCCCGACCACCGGGTGTTCCAGGCCGCCTGGATCCCGCTTCGCCAGGCAGGCGGTGGTGGCCGCTCAGCCCCGCGCCAGCTGTTCCAGGCGTGCCTTGTTCTTGATCCGGATGCTGCGGCCCTGCGTGTCGATCAACTTATCCTCCTTCAACTCGGTGAGGCAACGTATCAGGGATTCGGTGGCGGTCCCTACGATGGTGGCCAGGTCCTCTCGGCTCATGTGCAGCCCCAGGTCGGCTTCCTGATCGTTGCCGAAGCGCTCATGAACGCGCAACAGGGCCTGTGCCACGCGCTGGCGCACGCTGGAGTAGGCCAGCTGGAGCAGGTGTTCCTCCAACTCCCGTGCGTTGCCCGCGAGCATCTTGATGAAGCGGATGCTCACGTCGCGGTCCTTGTAGAGCAGGGAAAGCAGATCCTCCCGCGGGACCAACGCCACTTCGGTATCCTCCAGCGCCTCGGCCGTTTCCACCGCCCGCCCGTTCTCGAACAGGCCCATGTATCCGACGAGGTCGCCGCTGGCATGCAGGCCGGTCACCAGCTCCTTGCCGTCGTGGTTGATCTTGAAGGTGCGCAGCTTGCCCTTCACCACGTATGGCAGCTGCCGGAGTTCATCGCCTTCGTGGAAGAGCACCTCCTTCTTCCGGAACTCGCGGGTGCGGCGTTCCTTGGCCAGGTCCTTCAGGGGGTCCAATGACCGGGCTTGATCAATGAACCGGGTGAAGCCCTCGAAGCCCTTGTCAAAGCCTTTTCGGAAGAGATCACTGCGTTTCAAGCGCCCTTCGATCGCATTGAGGAGTTCGCTTTCCTCGAAGGGCTTCGTCAGGTAGTCGTCCGCGCCCAGTTCCATGCCCTTCCGGACATCGCCGCGTTCCGCCTTGGCGCTGAGGAACACAAAGGGCACCTCCGCCGTTACGGGATCACGACCGAGCATGTGGAGCACACCGTAGCCATCCAGTTCGGGCATCATGATGTCGCAGAGCACCAGGTCGGGGACCTCCTTGCGGGCGGCTTCCACCCCTTTCCTGCCGTTCTCCGCCTTGATCACGCGGTAATGGGCAAGCTCGAGGATCTCGGCGGTGTTCTCTCGCATATCGGCATCGTCCTCGATCAACAGGATGGTCTTCATGGGGAGAGGTGTTGGGGTAGTTCGACCTTGAAGGTGGTGGCTCCTGGCACGCTGGTGAATGAAATGGAACCGTGCATCAGATCGAGGTAACGTTTGACCAGGTTCAGGCCAAGGCCCGTGCCCTGGATGGTGACCGCGTTGCTGCCGCGGAAGAAGCGCTCGAAGAGGTGCACCTGGTCCTCTTCCGGGATACCGATGCCTTGATCCGTAACGGTGATGCGTACGCGACCGTCCTGGATGGTGGTGTGCAAGTGGATCGGCTTGTCCTCCGGGCTGTATTTCACCGCGTTGGTCACCAGGTTGGTGATGATGTTGCTGAGCATCTGGAGGTCCAGGGTGATGTTGCGCTCCAGGCCATCGTGATCATACGTGATGGTCTGTCCCGTGCGCGTCAAGGCCCGCAGCTCCTCGATCAGTTCAATGCACTGGTGCACCAGGTCCGCTGGAGCGGTTTGCACCTCCACCTGTCCTTGCTCGATCCGCTCCAGGGAAAGGAACTCGTTGAGCATTGCGGTCATCTCGCGCACCTTGACGCGTATCCGGGCCACATGTTTGTTCACGCGTTCATCCGCGGTGCTCCCGGTGTACCTGCTGATGAGGTCCACGCTGCTCATGATGGTGCTCAACGGCGTCCTGAACTCATGGCTCGCCATGGCGACGAAGCGGCTCTTGAGCGCGTGGAGCTCCCGCTCCTTATCGAGCGCCTCCCGGAGCCCGCGTTCGGCTTCGCGGAGCTGCTGGGTCCGTTCGTCCACACGCACCTCCAGTTCCTGCTTGGAGCGTTGCAGCTCCACCTCCACTTCGTGCCGCAGGGTGATGTCCGTGACCAGGCCCATCACATAGGAATGACCGTCGAGTTCGAACTGGTTGAGGCTGATCTCCACCGGGAATTCGGTCCCATCCTTGCGCCTGCCGCGGAGGTCCAGGCCTATCCCCATGGAGCGCCTCACCGGTTTCCGGTCATAGGCGGCGCGATGCTGGACATGGCGGCTGCGCAGCTGTTCCGGCACCAGCGACTCGATGCGATGGTCGATCAGCTCCTTGTCGGCATAGCCGAACATGGCGGCCAGGCGGGGGTTGTGCATGAGGATGGTGCCACGCGTGTCCACCACCACCAAACCCTCAGCCGCCGTGGTGAAGAGCATTTCGCAGATACGTGCGACATCCGCCGGGCCGAAAGGTTCGGGCGAGGAGTTCGACATGCGACCAAGGTAGCTGGCTGCCTGCATCCCTCAGCCGGTAGGACCCGCCGGGCGCACCTGGTCGGCACCGGTGCGCTCGTCGAACACGCGCCATTTCCGCATGGGCGGTGCATACAGGTTTAGCGTGAAGGCCCTGGTGCTCCCCTGGTTCTGGAACCGGTGGATGGAACTGCTCCGTGACAGTGCCATCAACTCACCGGTGGAAAAGCGCGAGGCTTTCCTGAGGCGCAGGGCCCCGTCGTCGACCAGCTCGAAGCGCTCGGTCACCAATTCGCCGCCCAGCACACGGATCCATGCCGTTTCGCTGTCATAGTCGTGGATGCTGGTCCGTTGGCCGGGTTCGAAGCAGATGACCAGCAGCTCGAAACGCGCGTTCCGGACGACACAATTCCGCGTGTAGTTCGATGGATCCCACTTCAGGTAGGGCAGGAGGTCCAGGCTGGCCGTGTCATACCGGGCCATGATGCGACCGAAGAGCTCGGGACAGGGCTCGCGCAGCAGCTCACGAACAAGCTCACCAACGCTGGTCAGTGGTGTAGAGACCGACGACATGGGTTCCACGGGCATCGAGGCAAACGTACCGGGTGCCCGGACCGCGTGATCTGACGATCGTCAGTCCGCATAGCCCGCCGGGGAGGTACCGCCTGCCGGCCAGTCGGGTGAGGATCCTCACCAACGGGGCCGGATCGGGACCCGAACTTCGCGACATGGCTTGGAAGGATACCATGCTTTACAGCATCCTGGGCTTCAAATGCCCCTCATGTCATGCCGGTGACTTCTTCGTGTCGCATCCGTATGACCTGAAGCATACGGGGGATGTGCATGACCACTGCGGGCATTGTGGCCGGCGCTTCAACATCGAGCCCGGGTTCTATTACGGTGCGATGTACGTGTCCTATGCCATCGGGGTCGCTGCCATGGTAACGGTATGGGTGGCGTGCAGTGTCCTTTTCCCGGACCTCTCTCCCACCGGTCTGGTGATCGCCATCCTGGCCACCCTGTTGGTGGGCGCCCCCTATTTCTACGCCTTGAGCAAGATCATCTGGGCGAACCTGTTCTTCAAGTACGATCGCACGGCCGCCCGCTCACCCGCTGGAAAGGCGATCGACGGATCGCGGTAACTTGCCCGCATGTTCGTTGACCCCGAGTTGAAACGCGCGGTGGAACAGGTGGGGGTGCGCAAGCACGTTCCGGCCGGCACAGAGCTCATGCGCGTGGGTGACACCATCACGCACATCCCGATCGTGGAACGCGGCAGCCTGCGCATCCTTGCCCAGGACGGCGAGGGCCATGAACGTTACCTGTACCACATCCTTGCCGGGGAGTCCTGCGCCTCCTCGCTCACCTGCTGCGTATCCAAACGGGTGAGCGCTGTGCAGGCCATGGTGGAGGAGGATGCCGACCTGCTGCTCATTCCGGTGCGTTACGTGGATGAGTGGATGGAGCATCCGGAATGGCGCAAGTATGTGAACGAGGTCCAGGCGCAGCGTTTCCAGGAACTGCTGGAGGCATTCGAGGTGGTGGCCTTCCGCCGACTGGACGAACAGCTTTGGAACTATCTGATCAAACGGTCCCAGGCCTCTGGCGAGCACATCCTGCACCTCACGCACCAGCAGATCGCTGATGAACTGAGCTCACCACGTGAAGTGATCACGCGGTTGCTTCAGCAGTTGAAGGTGCGCGGCATGGTCTCCCTTGGGCGGGGCATGGTGGAGGTACACCCGACCGCCTGATCGGAGCCGCTCACTTCTGCACGGGAGCGCCCGCCTTCTTCCAGGCGCTCATACCGCCATCGAGGTCCCTCACCTCCTTGAACCCCATTTCGCGCAGCATGATCCGCGCATCCTCACTGCGGCCGCCTGCTGCACAATACAAGCGCACGGGCCGCGCCTTGTCCAGTTCGCCGATCCGTTCCTTGAAGTCATCACTGAACCAATCGATGTGCAGCGCTCCCTGGATGTGCCCGTTGCTCCATTCCTGCGGAGTGCGCACATCCACGAGCTGTACCCCACCCTTGGCCAGTTCCGCCTGAAGGGTCGCCACATCCACCGTATTCCCGGATTGGGCATGGACGAGGTTGAACAGGGTCCCGAACAGCAGGGTGGTCAGAAGGGTCATCCAGCGCATGGTCGTATGGATCAGTGGGTCAAAGATGCGGCGCGATGGCCTCTTCCAACTGTGAGGCGCTCATGACGCCGGAACGACGCCAGACCACCTTCCCGTTCTTGAAGATCATCAAGGTGGGCACACCGCGCACTTGGTACGCCTGCGCGGCGGCGGGGTTCTTGTCCACATCGACCTTGATCACCGACGCGCGGTCTCCCACCGAGCCCTTGAACTCAGCGAGGATGGGCGGCATCATCTTGCAGGGTCCGCACCATTCGGCGAAGAAGTCCACAAGTACCGGCTTATCCCCGGCGATGATCTCCTGGAAGCTCATGTTCGTGCATTGTTCGTTCGGGATCCTATAGACCAAATTCCGGGCCGGGCGCGATCCCTGCCAGGCTGTCGGTCACCTATGCGCCTCACCCCTCCCGTTCCTCTCACATCCTCCTTGCGCTGCTTGAAGGAATTGAAGAGCAGACGCCCATGAACGCGCACCATAGATGGAACTGTTCACCGGGCTGTTGGTGATGCAGCACAACCGGTGGTACAGCCGAAATGCAGCTAGTAGAAATAACCTGGCGACGGCACCCACCGCAAGACCCAGGCCGGTCAGTAGATCGATCCGCCCACGTTTGCAGGTGCTCCAGCCGAAGAGCGTGTACAAGTGGGCAAAAGCTGAAGAGGCCAGTGAGGACGAAGACACCGGCGAGATGAGCACATGGCACCGAGGGTACCGCATCACCCTGGTAGTACAGGACACCCACCACAATGGCAATGATGAACCGCACAAGGCGCATCCGCTGAACCCATGTTCGCTTTCACGACCGTTCGGTTGGTCCTCAAAGATCGCACATCCCGGCAGGGAACATGGTGAGGAACATCACGGAGCGGACAGAAGCATCCGGGTAGGTTCGTGGCACCATTCGCTCCCACATGACACAGCATCACCAATTCGTGGTCATCGGCGGCGGCAACGCGGGTCTTTCGGCCGCTGCCCTGCTGCTTCGGAAAGCTCCAGGCACACGTGTCGCCATCATCGAACCATCGGAGAAGCACTATTACCAACCTGCGTGGACCCTCGTGGGCGGCGGTGCGTTCAACATCAAGGACACCGAACGCAACGAGGCGGACTTCATCCCGAAGGGCGCGACCTGGATCAAGGCTCGGGTGGCGAGTTTCCAACCGGAGGCGGACATGGTGACCTTGGAGGATGGCAGCGTGATCGGCTACGATCAGTTGCTTGTCTGTCCGGGCATCCAACTGGATTGGAACGCCGTGAAGGGACTGCCGGAGGCGATCGGCAAGAACGGTGTCACCTCCAACTACAGCTTCCAGCACGCACCCTATACCTGGGAGCTGATCAAGGGGCTGCGCAAGGGCAGGGCCATCTTCCACAACCCGCACACGCCGGTGAAGTGCGGGGGTGCGCCGCACAAGATCATGTACCTCGCCGCGGACCACTGGCGGCGCGAGGGAGTGCTGAAGGACATGGACATCCAGTACTGGAGCGGCGCAGGGAAACTGTTCTCCGTTCCGAAGTACGAGAAGACCCTATTGAAGGTCGTGGAGCGCGGGGGCATCAAGCTCAACTTCATGTGGAAGCTGGAGGAGATCGACGGTCCGAACAAACGCGCGCGCTTCGTCGGTATCGGTGAGAAGAACAAGGATGAGCAGCAGTGGGTGGAGTATGACATGATCCATGTGACGCCACCGCAAAGCGCACCCGACTTCATCAAGACAAGTCCGTTGGCCAGCTCCGCCGGATGGGTAGATGTGGACAAGCACAGCCTGCAGCATGTGCGCTACAGGAACGTCTGGAGCATCGGTGATGCGGCCGGACTGCCGACCTCCAAGACCGGCGCGGCCATTCGTAAGCAGACGCCGACCGTGGTGGCGAACATACTCGATGCGATGGCGGGTGAGAAGCCGCACGTCGACTACAACGGGTACACCTCCTGTCCGCTGGTGACAGGCTACGGAAAGCTGGTGCTCGCCGAGTTCGATTACAACAACGTTCCGCAGGAGACCTTCCCCATAGACCAGAGCAAGGAGCGCTGGAGCATGTATCAACTGAAGAAGCAGGTGCTGCCGCGGTTGTACTGGAACTTCATCCTGCGCGGCCAGGCACAAGGCTGAAAGAAAGATCATGAACATCAGAACACTTCTACTCTCGGCCACGATCACCGCGACCGGGATCGCAAATGCTCAACCCTTCGCCGGTCGTGTCCTCGCGCTGGAGGAGATCACGCCAGCCGGCATGCCCGGTCTGCAATCCTTCGCCTGGGGCACTCATGATGGCCAATGGCTGCTGATCGGCGGGAGGACCGATGGTCTTCATCGCCGGCAGCCACCGGTCACCTTCCTCGCCTCGGGCAACAACGTGAACGCCTATGTGGTCGACCCTTCGACCTGGCAGGTCTGGTCAGCCGCGCTGGGTGCGTTGCCACAGAACATGCTCGAACAGCTGCAGAGCACGAACATGGAATTCGATCAGCAGGGAAGCACGTTGTACTGCATCGGTGGCTACGGCTACTCCCCCACCAACGCCGACCATGTCACCCACGCCTTTCTCACGGCGATCGATCTGCCCGGAGTGATGAATGCGATCCGCAACGGAACCTCGATCACACCCTTCTTCCGCCAGATCACGGATCCGCGTATGGCGGTCACCGGTGGCCAGTTGCGCAAGGTGGGTGACCACTTCAACCTCGTGGGTGGTCAGCGCTTCATGGGACGGTACAACCCGATGGGGCCCGACTTCGGTCCCGGCTTCGTGCAGGAATACACGAACGCGATCCGTCGCTTCATGATCCTCGATGATGGCGTGGACCTATCCATCGATGACTACTGGACCCTCGTTGACACCGTGAACCTCCACCGCCGCGACTATAACCTGCTGCCGCAGATCTTCCCGAACGGTGAGGAAGGGCTTACCGCATTCAGCGGCGTGTTCCGTTACGATGCGGACCTGCCCTGGTTGAACACCGTGGACATCCTTGGAACGGACGTGACCGTCAACAATTCCTTCGAGCAGCTGTTCAACCAGTACCATACGGCGCATGCCTGCCTGTACGAAGGCACAACCCAGACGATGCGTTCCATCTTCTTCGGGGGGATCGGTCGGTACCAGCCCGCTGCAGGTGGTGGCGTGCAGGATGATACCAATGTACCCTTCGTGAACACGATCAGCCTGGTTGAACGCGACGGGGCCGGGCAGATGACGGAAAGCGCGATCGGACAGATGCCGGCATTGCTGGGTGCCAGCGCCGAATTCATCCCCTGGCCGGCCACCGAACAAACGAGTTCCGGTATCCTGCTTCAGGACGCGTTCGCCGGGGATACCGTGGTACTCGGCCACATCGTGGGCGGCATCGAAAGCTCCGCCGCGAACATCTTCTTCATCAATACGGGCACCCAGAGCTCGGCCACTAACAAGGTGTATCGGGTGCTGCTGGTGGACCCCACAACGGCGGTGAGCGAGGTCGACAGGAAGGAAGGAGCCTTGCGCGTCACTGCGAATGGACAAATGCTGAACATCGAGGCCACACTTCCGGGCAACAGCAAAGCGCTCGTGCGATTGCTCGACAGCACCGGACGCGTCGTCCGCCACATCGCAGCTGGCGTTGGCGCGGGGGAACATCGATGGACCGTGGACATGCGCGATCTGGCGCCGGGACCCTACCTCATCGAAGTACATGACGAGCACTTGCTGCTCACCCGGCGCGTTCTGCACTAACGGCGAGGGTGACCTTCGTCACCACCCGAGGGTGTGACGGTGCGTTCCTTTGCAGCCAATAGAACGATCCATGGAAAACACCATTCACATGCCCCGCATCGGTGACCAGGCTCCCGATTTCGAGGCGATAACAACGCAAGGACCGCTGAAGTTCAGCGAGTACATCAAGGGCAGCTGGGCCATCCTCTTCTCCCACCCCGCCGATTTCACACCGGTATGCACAACCGAACTGAGCGGCTTCGCACAGGAGAAGGAATGGTTCGCGAAGCACAACACCAAGCTCATCGGCGAGAGCATCGACAGCATCCACAGCCACGTCGCGTGGGTGCAGGCCGTCCGCGAGAAAACGGGCGTGTACATGGACTTCCCCATCATCGCCGACATCGACATGAAAGTGGCGAAGCTCTACGGCATGCTGCACGAGAACACCAGCAACACCGCAGCGGTGCGCGCCGTCTTCTTCATCGATCCGAAGGGCATCATCCGCCTCGTCATGTACTACCCGCTGAACGTGGGGCGGAACATGGACGAGATCAAGCGTGTGCTGGAGGCCATGCAGACGGCCGATGCCAACGGATGCGCCATGCCCTTGAACTGGAAGAAGGGAGCGAAGGTGATCGTGCCTCCGCCCAAGACCCTGAAGGACCTCGACGCGCGGTTGAATGAGAAGGGCATCGAGCTCATCGACTTCTACCTGGCGAAGAAGGAACTGGAGACCGCCTGAGCGGCCATCCCCGAACCATGGCGAAGGCTCCTGCGGGAGCCTTCGTTGCTTTCGGTGGTGATGATGGTCACACAAACCCGGAAAGCTGACGTACATCACAGAAAGGCGAAAACCATGCAGGGACCTTTGTCTCGATAACCGACCGTGACAGGTCCAGAATCCGAACAAGCCATGACCATCAAACAGATCTACACCGGGTGCATCGCCCATGCGGCGTACTACCTGGAAAGCAACGGTGAAGCGGCCATCTTCGATCCGCTGCGTGAGGTACAGCCCTACATCGACCGCGCCACAGCGGACAAGGCGAGGATCAAGTACGTCTTCGAGACCCACTTCCATGCCGACTTCGTGAGCGGCCACCTCGACCTGGCGAAGAAGACCGGGGCCACCATCGTGTACGGCCCCACCGCGAAGCCCGGCTTCGAAGCGCATGTGGCCACCGACGGCGAGGTGTTCAACGTTGGCCAGGCGAAGGTGAAGGTGATCCATACGCCGGGTCACACCATGGAAAGCACCACCTATCTGCTCATCGATGAGAACGGGAAGGAGCACGGCATCATCACCGGCGACACGCTCTTCATCGGCGACGTGGGCCGCCCCGACCTGGCACAGCATGTGATCGCCGACCTCACGGAGGACAAGCTGGCCGGATATCTCTACGATTCACTGCGGAACAAGATCATGCCGCTGGCAGATGACCTCATCGTATACCCGAACCACGGTGCCGGCAGCGCCTGCGGCAAGATGATGAGCAAGGAGACCACGGACACGCTTGGCAACCAGAAACGCACGAACTACGCCCTCGACCCCAAGTTGACGAAGGAGGAGTTCAAGAAAGCGCTTCTCACCGGCTTAACACCGCCCCCCGGTTACTTCCCGAAGAACGTGCTGATGAACATCAAGGGCTACGAGTCCTTGGACACGGTGATGGAGCGCGGCAGGCGTGCCCTGACGCCGGACCAGTTCGAGGTGGTGGCGAACGAGGAGCGCCCGCTGGTCCTGGATACCCGGCCCGCGTCGGTCTTCGCGCAAGGCTTCATTCCCAACAGCATCAACATCGGGCTGGACAGCAACTTCGCCATGTGGGTGGGTGAGATGATCACCGACATCAAGCAGGCGATCCTGCTGGTGACCGAGCCCGGCAAGGAAGAGGAGAGCATCATCCGGCTGAGTCGCGTGGGCTACGACAACACCATCGGCTACCTCGCGGGTGGTTTCGAAGCGTGGAAAGCCGCCGGCAAGCAAATGGACAGCGTGAACCGGATCACCGCTGAGGAGTTCGCGAAGCGCTTCGCCACCAAGCCGCTCGTCTTCGATGTGCGCAAGAAGAGCGAGTTCGACAGCGAGCATGTCGAGGGAGCGGTGAACGTACCCTTGAACCGGATCAACGAGCACCTGGCTGAATTCCCGAAGGACAAGCCCTTCATCCTGCATTGTGCGGGCGGCTACCGCAGCATGATCGCCGCCAGCATCCTGAAGGCTCGAGGCTGGGATGACTTCGTGGACGTCGAGACCGGTTTCAATGGGATCAAGAAGACCGGGGTGAGGGTGACGGAATACGTGTGCCCGACGACCCTGCTCTGACCCAATACCGAAAAGATGCAAGCCCCGGCCTTCCGACCGGGGCTTCGTCTATGGCGCCGGATCGACAGCCACCGCAAGGGTGAGTTGTCGCGGATCGATCGCGAGTTCCTCCACATGCCCCATGGCATCACGC
>JACJZG010000021.1 GCA_020635715.1 Flavobacteriales bacterium
CCCATGCCTTGATCGCGGATCCCGATTGCCTCCGCTGCGGAGCAGGCAAGCCCTGTGACTGCATAGCGCGCATCAGGCCCGAGCGGGTGATGGCCCTGTTGCGGGGACGCCCACTTCCTTAGGCGCGGCGAACACCAGCAAGGTGTAGTAGAATGCGAAGAAGGTGGCGCCCACCTGGGTCTCGATGGTGTCATCCGTGAGGCAGGAGATGCCGAAGATGATGGCCCATGCGATGAAGAGGGGGCTACGCCAGGCTCCAAGTCGCCAGGCCGGGAACCACCAGGCGAAGAGGCTCCAACAGAGGCCGATCACCCCGAAGCTGATCCACAGGGTGAGGTACTCATTGTGCGCGCGATGACGCCAGGGCGCGGAGAGTTCCGACCCCATGCGCTCATATTCCCGCTGGAACGCCCGCTCGGTATCACCGGTGCCCACACCGGACCAGCGCTCGGCCCGTGCGATGTTCCACCCCGCTCGCAGGTACTCGAGGCGCATCGTCACGGAATGCCCATCCACCGCTCCTTTCGTCCGGTACTGTTGCAGTTCGAAGGCCACCTCATCAAAGCGCGCGCTCAACCCGCCCCACCGATCGGGATGCGCATTGGTCGCCCCGTGCTCGATGGCCGAGATGTCCGCATCCGTGAGCTCCGCCATGGCAACGCTGTCCTTCCGCATGCCCTTCGATGCCAGGTAGCGCACCAAGGTGCTCCAGATCGGATGGCCCTTGTCGTCATTCGCCTGGTAGGAACGCTCGCTCCTGCGGTCCCAGCTGCGCTGCAGTTCCCGGGGTGCCACATAGATCCAGACATGGTGACCGTTCTCCATCTGCGGGTCATTGATGTCATGCAGATACTGCTCGCCACCTGCGGTGTGTTCGAACTTCGGGATGATGGCGGGGTCCGGCAGCCGGTAACGCGCATGCATGCCGCTCCACAGCAGGAGCAGGACCACCACCGGCGCGGCCACGATCAACACGCGTGTGATGGACCGGATCGGTCCACCGCGAACTTTCGTCCATCGCCACAGATACACCGCCGCGATCACCAGGAGGATCAGGTAGCCCTGGATGCTGCCCAGGCGGTCGATGAAGAACAAGGACCACAGCGCGGCACCGTGGCCTGCGTGGCGGAACCAGCGCGGACCGCCACGGTCCAACGCGAACACCACGATCGCCAGGCAAAGGAGCAAGGTGAGCCGGATGTGGCTCACGAAGATCGAGAGGGAACGGTATTCGCCGGTGAAGCCGTCGCGCGCGACAAGGCAGGCCCAGGTGCTCACCACGACGCTCCAGGCACCGAACAGCAACACGGCTCGGAACGCGCTCCGGTCCAACCGGGGCGATGCACCCAACACCGCACCGAAGGCCAGTACCGGCAACAGGATACGCACCAGGTCCGTACCCCAGCCCAGGTCCGTGGTCCAGAGCAGGCCGAGGACGTGCAACAGGAAGAAGCTGATGAAGACCAGGGATGGTGCCTCCGTGAACGCGCGTTGGAACCGACCCTTGAGATCCCTGCGCACAACGCCCTCCACCAGCCAGTTGGCGATCAACAGCAGCTGGGCCATGCTGAGGAAGGCCTTGCTCCAGGGGAGCATGACGGCGCACAGCACCAGTGCAAGGAGGTGCACCGTTCGAAAGGCATCGCGACCCCGCGTCAGGTCCGATGTCACGGAGGTCATCCGGCCTATTTGCCCGGTTTGATCGTCGTGAGCACCCTGGCGTATTCAGGCCCGTTGAGCAGGTCCACGGCCGAGCGCACGGAAGGGTCGGTGGCCAGCGCCGCCTTGGCACGACCGGTCTGGAAGTAGTACCGCCCCACGATCTCGTTGCGCAACACCTCCTCGATGTCCGTGCGGAAACGGGTCAGCTCCTCCATGCGGTCCGGAGCCAGCTCGGCATGCAGCGCTTCCATCTGTGCCTTCGCATGGTCGTAGTAGCGTTCCTTCTTCGCAGCCTCCTCCAACTTCTTGAAGGCCTCCAGCGTCTCGGTATCGTACTCGAAGCTCTTGTCCTTTACGAAGTCCACGAACTCCCGGTAGAGCGCATCGCTCACGCGGAACTCTTCAGCAGGCCCGATCTCCGCATGCGCGAGGCGGTAACGCGTGGCGAACTCGAAGAAGAGGTCCTTGGCGTAAAGACCTCCCACCACCTTGGCGAGCTCCGGATCCATGACCTCAACGTCCGGGAGGATGCCGCGGCCGTCGAACACCGGACGACCATTGCGCGTCTTGAACTCGGCGATGGCCTCGGCCTTCACCTCCTCCACCTTGCCCAGGCTGTCGCGGTGCGAATAGTCCAGCTTCTGGATGCAACGGCCGCTGGGGATGTAGTACTTGGCCACGGTCACTTTCAACTTGCTGTTGTAATAGAGGTCACGCGTCTGCTGCACGAGCCCCTTGCCAAAGGTGCGCTCCCCCACGATCACCGCCCGGTCCAGGTCCTGCAGGGCGCCGGACACGATCTCGCTGGCGCTGGCGCTCTGTCCATCGACCAGCACCACCAACGGGATCTCGGCGTCGAGCGGTTCGCTCAAGGTCTTGTAGGTCTTGTCCCATTCGGGGATCTTGCCGCGCGTTTCCACCACCAATTCGTTCTTCGGCACGTACAGGTTCACGATGTTCACGGCCTCACGCAACAGGCCACCGCCGTTGCCGCGCAGGTCCAGGATCATCTTCGTGGCCCCCTGGTCCTTCAATTCTTTCGTGGCCGCACGCACTTCCTGGGCAGCGGTCTGGGTGAAGCTGTTCAGCTTGATGTAGCCCACCTTGTTCGCTGGATCGACCATCCCCTTGTAAGGCACATCGGGGATCTTGATCTCCTCGCGGGTAAGGGTGTGCGTGACCGGCTCCAGGCCCTGCCGCTGGGTGATCACCTTGACGGTGCTGCCTGCCTGGCCCTTCAGCAACTTGCTCACCTCGTCGGTCTCCATGCCTGCGATCTTCCGGCCATCCACTTCCACGATCTCATCACCGGCCCAGATGCCGGCCTTCATCGCCGGGTAACCCTCGTAAGGATCGCTCACGTACACGCGATCGTTGGAGCGCTTGATCAACGCACCGATGCCGCCGTACTGCCCGGTGGTCATGAAGCGGTAATCCTCCATGTCGCTCTCCGGGATGTACTGGGTGTAGGGGTCCAGCGAGTTCAACATCGCGTCGATCCCCGTCTTCATCAACTTGCCGGGCTGCGTGTCATCGACGTAGTAGATGTTCAGCTCCTTGTAGAGTTCGGTGAAGATCTCCAGGTTCTTGCTGATCTCGAAGTAGCTGTCGGCCGCAGAGATGGTGAACGCACCACCACTGACGATGGCGGCTCCCATCAACCAGAGCTTCCACTTCGGGGCCTTCTTCTGCTTATCCATGTTTCTTCGGTGCTTGGGGGACGGGGTCGTGACCTTGACCGCCCCAGGGATGACAAGATAGGATGCGCTTGAGGGTGAGGTAACCGCCGCGGAAGGCACCATGGGTGCGAAGTGCCTCCAGGCCGTACTGCGAACAACTGGGCGTGTAGCGGCACGCACCCGGCAACAAGGGCGACAACAGGTACCGGTAGAGGTGTACCAGGCCGATGAGCGGTAGTGCCAGCAGCTTACCCATGCTTCTCCATCCAACGGTGCAACAGGCGTGATAGTCTTTCGCGCGTTTCGGCGAGCGTGAGCGGCTGGCGCCCCTGGTAGATGAAGAGCCAGGCGCACTGCCTCCCTTCCTCCCGCAACCGACCGTAACTCGCCGCTTTGTGCAACCGGTACGCTTCGCGCATCAAACGGCGCATGCGGTTGCGGTGCACGGCCAGCTTCATGTAGCGCTTCGGTATGGCGAAGGCCACCTGGGCCGGAGCGGTGGTCGGTAGTTCCATGATCCTGCCCACGAGCTTGATCGGCGACTCCTGCACGGTCCTGCCCTTCTCCACCACTTCGGTGATGCGCAGGCGCCCGGTCAAGCGCTCGTGTTTGCTGAAGGTAGGCCGCTCCATGGGTCAAGGGCGGGTGAACGACGATGAACGGTTGGCCTGGTGACGCGTGCGGGTCACTTCTTCTTGGCCTCCCGCTTGATGAAGAGCTCCATGGCGCCGGTCATGCTGGGTGCCTCGGGCAGGGGCGCCTCAAGGTCCAGCCGGTAGCCGTTGTCGCGCACCGCTTTGGCCGTGGTGGGCCCGAAGGCCGCGATGAACACGCCGTTCTGCTTGAACTTCGGAAAGTTCTTCTTCAGGCTCTCGATGCCGCCCGGACTGAAGAAGACGAGCATGTCGTACTTCAGGTCCTTCAGGTCGCTGAGGTCGCTGGCCACTGTGCGGTAGAACACCGCGTTGGTGTAGTTCACGTTGGCCTTGTCCAGCAGGTCGGGGATCTCGCCCTTCTGGATGTCGCTACAGGGCACCAGGTACTTCTCGTCCTTGTGCTTCTTGATCACGTCCATCAGGTCGAAGAAGGTCTGCTTGCCGATGAAGACCTTCCGCTTGCGGTAGACGATGTACTTCTGCACATAATAGGCCACGCTCTCGCTCACGCAGAAGTACTTCATCGACTCCGGCACGGTGAGGCGCAGCTCCTTGCACATCCGGAAGAAATGGTCCACCGCGTTGCGGCTGGTGAGCACGATGGCCGTGTGGTCCAGGATGTTGATGCGCTCCTGACGGAAGTCCTGCGCCGGTACGGACTCCACCTTGATGAACGGGCGGAAATCGATCCGCAAGCCATACTTCTTCGCCAACTCGTGGTATGGCGACTTCTCATCCGTGGGAGCCGGCTGCGATACGAGGATGGTCTTGATCTTCAAGGCCGATCAGCTTGGGAAGTGGGACTATTCGGTGGATGGACCGCGCCACGCATGCACGGCCAGTAGGACAGGCATTAATTCGGCGGCGCAAAAGTATAGAATAATGTAGCGGAGAGGGACGCCCTCCCCCAGCCCGATCCAAACCCCGCGCAGCCATCGGTACACCAGCAGCAGGCCCAGCAGGACGACCCCCACCGCCACCGTGCCGCTGCGCCATTCCGGCCGGTAGGCGATACCAACCACCAAGGGCAGCAGCACCGGCCCCGCCAGGATGAAGAGCAGGAACCCCGTGTAGATGTACTCCTGCATCCCGGCATCGATCCGAAGCATGGCCCCCAGCAGGCGCAGCAGCATGTAGTGACCCAGGACCACCACCAGCACCAGACCGAGCAGCGTCGCATACGTCCCGGTCCACCCGTGCAGTACGAGCGCCTGCCAGGCGAAGAGCGCCAGTAAGGCGCCACCGATGAAGAGGAGCCCCAGGAAGGAACGGTCCTGCAGGTCCATCTCCTCCCGCAACGCCTGCCTGCCCAACCGCATGCTGAACATGGACCGACCCAGCGAACGCCACTTGCGCGGCGAACCGAACTGGATCACCGCCATCAACGTCAGCAGGAGCAGCAGGAGGAAGGTGACCCACTCGGCGCTCAGCAGGTCGGTGGAACGCAAACTGTCACTCGCGGGCAGAGGGGTCCCCATGGGAGCGCGAAAGTAGTCCTGGCCCGGCCGCTGGAACACCTTGCTACCTTTGCACCCCCGATGGGATAGAACCCCCACGAGGGCTTTCCACACCACGATCACCAGGCCACGAGCCGCCGAACATGAGCACTGCCACCGCCTCCTCCACCAAGAAGACCGCGACCGACCTTTTCCAGGCCCACGATCATTACCTCGTGGACGAACTGCTCACCGAGGAACAGAAGTTGATCCGCGAGACCGCCCGGCAGCATGTGAGCAAGCACCTTAAACCGATCATCGAGGAGCGCTTCGAAAAGGCGGAGTTCAGCAAGGACATCATCCCGGGGCTTGCCGAGATCGGCGCCTTCGGCCCCTTCGTACCCGAGGAGTACGGCGGACCCGGCCTGGACCAGATCAGCTACGGCCTGATCATGCAGGAGATCGAGCGCTGCGACAGCGGCCTGCGCAGCCTGTGCAGCGTGCAGGGCTCCCTGGCCATGTACCCCATTTGGAAGTACGGCAGCGAAGAGCAGAAGAAGAAGTGGCTGCCGGACATGGTGCAGGGAAAGAAGATCGGCTGCTTCGGCCTTACCGAACCCGACTTCGGCAGCAACCCCGGCGGCATGGTCACCACCTTCAAGGACATGGGCGACCATTACCTGCTGAACGGCGCGAAGATGTGGATCAGCAATGCACCGTTCGCTGACCTGGCGGTCGTCTGGGCGAAGGCCGAGAACACCGAAGGCCGGATCCATGGCCTCATCGTTGAGCGCGGCATGGAAGGCTTCACAACACCCACCACGCACGGCAAGCTATCCCTGCGCGCCAGCCCGACCGGTGAACTGGTGTTCGACAATGTGAAGGTGCCGAAGGGCAACCTGCTGCCGAACAAGAGCGGCCTGGGCGCGCCCATGGGCTGCCTGGACAGTGCGCGTTATGGCATCGCCTGGGGCACGCTCGGCGTGGCCATGGAGTGCTACGACACCGCGTTGCGGTACAGCAAGGAACGGATCCAGTTCGGCAAGCCGATCGGTGGCTTCCAGCTCACGCAGAAGAAGCTCGCCGAGATGATCACCGAGATCACCAAGGCGCAGCTGCTCACCTGGCGCCTGGGTGTGTTGCGCAGTGAAGGCCGCGCCACTACGCAGCAGATCAGCATGGCCAAACGGAACAACGTGGCGCTCGCGCTCACCGTGGCCCGCGAAGCACGGCAGATCCTCGGCGGCATGGGCATCACCAACGAGTACCCCATCATGCGCCACATGATGAACCTCGAGAGCGTGGTGACCTACGAAGGCACGCACGACATCCACCTGCTGATAACGGGTGCGGAGGTGACCGGGATCCCCGCGTTCAAATAGATCGTGGCAGCTGTTGATCAGGTGCGTTCGAGCATCCCGATCAACCAGGTACGCGCTTCCTCCTCTTCTTCGAACACCCGGGCCTCGAATGCCTGGGCATGGTAGCGGAAGTAGAACTTGGTGGCGGTGTTCAGGGCCACGCTCGGTGCCACGATCGCCAGTGCGAGGATCATCCTGACCTCACTGTCCGCCCGGAAATGGTCGTCATTCATCGCGGGTGGATGCACCTCCGATCCGGCATCAAGGATGATGAGTAGTGCATGTGCTTCGCGCTGCGTGAGCCGCCAACGCGCCTTGCGGTTGCGCTCGAACTCCTTCCCATTGAATTCTGCATCCCGATGGAAACGTTGTTCAACGAGCCGGGGCTCCACCAGCTCAATGGTCGCCGTGGGGGTCTCGATGCGGGTCCCGATGGTCCTCATCGGGCAATACTTGGGCGGACGACGCTCGTCGTTGTGCTGAACATGGTGGTGGGCCGGACCGGGACTTCCACCGGTCAGCAACGGTAATACGAACGCACGCCCAAGGGTTGCCTATGAGTTATCCATGGTCCGGTGGGATCCGGCTTCGATCGGGCTTGAGAGGAACGCGCGGGATGACCGCCCAAGCATGACAACGAGCCCATCAACAGATACGCATGGATTACGGCCCGCGCCGCCATGTCGTCGCGCACGGCACTGCCGATAGCTTTGGCCGCATCGCCGACCACCGCATCGACCGAACTCCGCGGATGCAAGGCACGTAGAAGGCCTTTCGCGAGCGCACTGCCGGATGCTTTTCAACTCGATCGACTTCGCGGTCTTCCTTCCGATCGTATTCGTGCTCTACTGGTGTGCGTTCCGCGGCCTGCGTGCGCGCAACGCGTTCATCCTGCTGGCAAGCACCGTGTTCTACGGTTGGTGGGACTGGCGTTACCTCTTCCTGGTCTACTTCAGCACCGGGCTCGACTATGTCCTGGGCCGTCTGCTCGATGGCACCGCGGATCAACGCCAACGCAAGCGGTTGCTGGTGATCAGCGTGGTGACGAACCTCGGCCTGCTCGCCTTCTTCAAGTACACGGACTTCTTCATCACCAGCTTCAACGATGCGTTCACCTTCATGGGCCGCCCGCTCGGGATCGACACACTGCGCATCGTTCTGCCAGTGGGCATCAGCTTCTACACCTTCCAGAGCCTCAGTTATACGATCGATGTGTACCGTCGCCAGCTGAAGGCTTCGCACGACCCCCTGGAGTTCGGTGCGTTCGTGCTCTTCTTCCCCCAGCTCGTCGCTGGCCCCATCGAACGGGCCACGAACCTGCTTCCCCAGTTCGCCACACAACGCGTCTTCGACATCGCCAAGGCGCGTGATGGCCTGCGGCAGATCCTCTGGGGCCTCTTCAAGAAGATCGTCGTCGCTGACAATTGCGCGCAGCTCGTCAATGCGCTCTACGCTGATCCCGCCAGCCAGTCCGGAAGTACGATGGTACTGGCCACGGTGCTCTTCGCCTTCCAGATCTACGGCGACTTCAGCGGCTACAGCGATATCGCCATCGGTACCGCGCGCCTCTTCGGCTTCGACCTGATGCGCAACTTCGCGTTCCCCTACTTCTCGCGCGACATCGCCGAATTCTGGCGCCGCTGGCACATCAGCCTCAGCACCTGGTTCCGCGATTACCTCTACATCCCGCTCGGGGGCAGCCGGGGCAACAAGGCCTTCGTGGTGCGCAACACCATGATCATCTTCATGGTGAGCGGCTTCTGGCACGGTGCCAACTGGACCTTCATCTTCTGGGGCGCCCTGAACGCGCTCTTCTTCCTCCCGCTGGTGCTCATGGACCGCCACCGCACCATGAGCGGCACCGTGGCGCATGGTCGCTGGCTGCCCACCATCAAGGAAGCGATGCAGGTGCTTGTGACCTTCGCCATGGCCTGCTTCGCGTGGATCTTCTTCCGCGCCCGCGATCTGGACCAGGCCTTCACCGTCATCGGGAAGATGTGCTCCGGATCCCTCTTCCAGGCCCCCGAGGTGTCGAGCATGCTCACCCTGTCGATCTCGCTCTTCGGCGTCGGCACGGTGCTGATCCTGGAGTGGATCGGTCGCGAGAGGCAGTATGGCCTCCAGATGGATGGACGTGGCACCAAGCCCCTGCGCTATCTCCTCTATTACTCCCTCATCATCGCCATCATCGTGTGCGCTCCATCGGGCGGCGGCGAGTTCATCTACTTCCAGTTCTGATGGTCCGCCGTTTCCTCCTCCAATGCACCAAGCTCGCGCTTCCGATCGTGGCGCTCTTCGCTCTGGTGGCCTGGATCGACCCGTACAGCCTGTACCACACCGGTGGACCGGTGCCGCGCGCCCTGAAGGAGAAGAACCTCTATCACAGCGGGCGCACCATGCCGTTCAGCAACATGATGTGGAAACTGGTGGATTACCGCCGCACACCGTCGCCCGATATCATGCTGGGCGACAGCCGGCTCTCCTATTTCGACCTGGACAGCCTGCAGCAGTTGACGGGCGACCGGTATTACAACCTGGGGGTGCCCGGTGGCAACTACGTCACCATGGACCATCTCTTCCGCTTCGCGGACAGCCTTGCGGACCTGCGCCATGTGATGGTGCAGGTCTCCTTCCGCGGGCTGCACGCGAGCCAGCATTTCGACATCTACGCCGAACCCGCCTCCCTGCTGGCACGGCCATGGGCCTACGTGTACAACCGGCGTGTGATCGAAGCGGCCGGCTTGAACCTGTATTCCCTGCTCTTCCCCGATGCCATCGCCTATGACGTACCCGGCGATGACCAATGGCAGGCCGTTCTTGATGCGGAACGCGCGGCGGCACAAGCCTGGGAGATGGACACCACCGCGTTCAGCACCCTGCGCCACATCGCCGACCGCTGCCGCGCCGAGGGAGCCCGATTGGTCTTCGTGGAATACCCGACACACCCGGACCTGCAGCGTATCATGCGCGAAGCAGGTCTCAGCGACGCGCGTAACGCCTACCTTGAACGTCTGCGGGCAATGGCCCCGGTGATCGACCTGGACCAGCCCGGGCTGTTCCCCGTCGATCGCAGCTTCTGGCGCGATCCGTTGCATCTCACCATCGACGCTCAACGCGCCTTGATCCCGCGCATCTGGGCCCCTGCTTGAAGCCACCAGTGTTGGCCATCGCCTTGGATCGTCGAAGGTCCTCACCACGGTCGTCGATGTTGGAAGCCCGTCGGTCGGACTTCTGATCGTATTCGTAGAATCAACGGTTATTCCGACGAACGGGAGCCCGTTGGTCCCAGACCCGGGTTGGTGCCTGACCAACCGGTCATTGAGGCGGTCCGGGGCGGCGGAAAGTCCTGTTCTTCACCGAATTCCTAGCGTGTTCGTCCGGCCCCATCTTCATAGCTTTGGACCGGTTATGAACAGGACCTTGCCAACAGCGACCACCTTGTTTTCCTATCCGCCTCCGATGAACAAGGCCGGCCAACGCCGTTCTCAAGCCCCTTGGGAGCATAACCAATTGATCGTCTGATACTTACAACGAATTGAACCCACGATCGAGCATGCTCCGCTCCCTCACGTTGCCTCTTTTCCTGTTCACCGCCCTGGTGCTGTCCGCCCAATCCGTTTCGGAAAGGGCTGCGGTGAGGGTGACCGCCACGGTGCAATCAACTCCGGCGATCACTTTGTCCTGGGCGCCCATTTCGAGCACCACTTCATTGACCATCTACCGCAAGTTGAAGACCGCGACGTCATGGGGTTCCGCCGTGGCCACGCCCTCCTCCACGGCGACGAGCTGGACGGACAATAGCGTTTCGACAGGGACGAACTACGAATACAAGGTCGTGCGCATCTCGGCCGGGGTCACCGGCATCGGGTACATCAATACCGGCGTCCAGGTGCCCGTGGTGGATTATCGGGGGAAGATCATCCTGCTCGTCGACAATACGCTCACCTCCTCCCTGGCCACCGAGCTCACCCAGTTGACCAACGATCTGCGCGCGGACGGCTGGGGTGTGATCCGGAGCGATGTCTCGCGCACGGCTTCGGTCACCAGCATCAAGAGCATCGTACAAGGCCACTACAACAGCGATCCCGCCAACGTGAAGGCGCTGTACATCATTGGTCACGTGCCTGTGCCCTACTCCGGCAACATCACACCGGACGGACACGAGGACACCCGCGGTGCGCGGCCGACCGATGCCTACTACGCGGACGTGAACGGCACCTGGACCGACAACACGGTGAACACCACGATCACCTCGCAGCAACGGACATGGAACACGCCTGGCGATGGCAAGTTCGACCAGAGCGACCTGCCCTCAAGCGTTGAGTTACAGGTGGGCCGGGTGGACATGTACGACCTGCCTGCTTTCGGCACCAGCGAGGTGCAGCTGATGCGCAACTACCTGAACAAGGCGCACAACTACAAGGTGAAGGGATGGGTGCCCAACCCGCGCGCGGTGCTGGTGGACAACCTGCAATGGCTCGGGAACCCCGTGGCCGCCAGTGGATGGCGCGCTTCGGCATTGGTGGGCCAGATCAGCCCTGAACCCGCTGCGCCGGTGCTGAACTTCCGCAACTACATCAACGGACAGAGCTACCTGTGGACCGCGCACTACGGCGGCGGCCTCATCGCGGTGGACAATGGTGTGAGCACATACAACGGCACCGATGGCGGTGTCACCACACAGGAGCTCGCCAGCTCTGTTACGATGGGCGGTGTGTTCAACATGGCCCTCGGCAGCTTCTTCTACGACTTCGACAGCCGGAACAACTTCCTGCGTGCGGTGATCGCGCGTGGTGACGGCCTGACCAATTGCTGGGCCGGCATCCCTTCGTGGTACTTCCATCACATGGGCCTTGGGGAGAACATCGGGTACAGCGTGGCGGCCAGCATGAACAATACCGGCCTGTACCTGCCGCTCACCGAAGGCTGGCAGTCGAGCATCGGGCGCACGCACATGAACCTCATGGGCGACCCTTCGCTGCGCTTGAAGATGGTGGCGCCGCCATCGAACCTGGTGGTCTCCAACTCCGGTGGCTATGCGGCCTTCTCCTGGACAGCGAACCCGGAAGGCGCCATGGGCTACCACATCTATCAGGTGGATGTGAACAACGGAGTCACCACGCGCCTCACCTCCTCGATGGTGAGCGGAACAAGCTGGAACAGTGGCACCGTGCCCTTCGTGGCCGGTCGTCAGTACATGGTGCGCGCCGTGATGCTCGAGATCAGTGCCAGTGGCAGCTATTACAACATGTCGTTGGGAGCCATGGCCGTTTCCTCCGGGGCAGGTGCCGCGGATTGCCTTGGTGTGGTCGGTGGTTCGGCCACGGTGGGCAGCTCGTGCAACGACAACAACCCCTGCACCATCAACGATGTGTACAATGCGAATTGCCAGTGCGTGGGTACGAGCATCACTCCGGCCGCCAGCATCAGCGCCGCCGGGCCCACGACCTTCTGCACCGGAGGCAGTGTCGTTCTGAACGCGAACACCGGAACCGGCCTGTCCTATGTCTGGCGGCGCGACAACGCTGTGATCAGTGGTGCCACCAGCAGTTCCTATACGGCCACCCTAGCCGGCAGCTACACGGTGACGGTCACCTACAGTGGCTGTTCCACAAGCTCATCGGCCGTGGTCATTTCCCTTACCAGCGCGCCTACCGCCACCCTTACCGCAGCGGGCAGCACCACCTTCTGCACGGGTGGAAGTGTCCTCTTGAACGCGAACACCGGTACAGGGTATACCTACGGATGGAAGCGCAACGGCACTACGATCAGTGGCGCAACAAGCAGCTCCTACACCGCAACGCTGGCCGGCTCCTATACCGTGACCGTCAGCATCGGTTCCTGCGCCACCACCTCCTCCGCGTTGACCGTGAACGTATCAGGAGGAACCGTGCCCACCGCGACCGCACAGGGTGCGACCAGCTTCTGCAACGGGGGCAGCGTGGTGCTCTCCACCAACACCGCTTCGGGCAACAGCTACCAGTGGCGTTTGAACGGCAACAGCATCAATGGCGCGACCAACAGTTCATACACGGCCACGCAGACCGGGAGCTACACCGTCACCGTGACCAACGGCGTCTGCACCGCCACGAGCAATGCGATCAGCGTGAGCGCCTCGGGCAGCATGGGGACACCTGTGATCACACCACAAGGCTCCACGGACCTCTGCTCCGGTGGGAACGTGATCCTCACCACCCAGCAGTCCTCCGGCTACAGCTACCAGTGGTACCTTGATGGTTCCGCCTTGCCGGGCGCCACGAGCTATGCCTACACCGCGTTCTGGAACGGAGCCCACACGGTGGTGGTGAGTAATGGCAGCTGTTCCGCCACCTCCGCCGCCGTAGCGATCAATGTCGGCAGCCAGGCAGCCAACACCATTGCGGCCAGTGGATCCACCTCCTTCTGCGCAGGTGGAAGCGTGACGCTGAGTGGGAACACCGGAAGCGGCTACACGTACAGCTGGTCGCGGAACGGCAGCCTGATCAATGGGGCCACCAGCAGCTCGTACTCCGCCACGCTTGCGGGCACCTACACGCGCACGGTGAACAATGGCGGCTGCTCAAGCACGTCGAACAGCATCACCGTAACCGTTTCCAGTGGAAGTGCTCCCACCATCACCGCTCAAGGTCCCACGAGCTTCTGCAGTGGGGGAAGTGTGGTGCTCGCTGCCACCACGGCCAGCGGGAACAGCTATGTGTGGCGGCGGAACGGCACCACCATCAGCGGTGCGACCTCGAGCTCGTACACCGCGACGCTCGCAGGTAGCTACACCGTGGTGGTGACCAATGGATCCTGCTCTGGTACGAGCAATGCAGTTACCGTAACGGTATCCACGGCTGGTACGCCCACCATCACCGCTCAAGGTCCCACGAGCTTCTGCAGTGGGGGAAGTGTGGTGCTCGCTGCCACCACGGCCAGCGGGAACAGCTATGTGTGGCGGCGGAACGGCACCACCATCAGCGGTGCGACCTCGAACTCTTACACCGCGACGCAGGCAGGTAGCTATACCGTGGTGGTGACCAACGGATCATGCTCCGGCACCAGCAGTGCGATCACGGTGAACGTTTCCGGATCCGGCGTCACACCGGTGATCACCGCCTACGGACCAACGAGCTTCTGCACCGGCGGCAACGTCATCCTCGTGACCCAGCAGGCGAGTGGCAACACCTACCAATGGCGCTTGAACGGCAACGTGATCAGCGGCGCCACGAGCTATGCGTACACCGCATACATGGACGGGGCCGTGACGGTCACCGTTTCGAACGGGTCGTGCACCGCCACCTCGGCAGCGGTGAACATCCAGGTCGGCAGCACGCCCGTGGCCTCGATCACGGCCAATGGTCCGACCACCTTCTGTTCCGGGGGCAGCGTGACCTTGTCCGGTAATACTGGAGCGGGTTACAGCTATTCCTGGACCCGGAACGGCAGCGTGATCAGTGGCGCGACAAGCAGTTCGTACACGGCCACCCTGGCGGGCAGCTACACCCGCACGGTGACCAACAACGGTTGCTCCGCGACCTCCAGCGTGATCACCGTATCGGTCGGGAACGGGACCACTCCTGTGATCACCCCACAAAGCACCACCAGCTTCTGCAATGGTGGTAGCGTGGTCCTGACCACGGCAAGTGCCAGCGGCAACAGCTATGTCTGGCGCCGCAATGGATCAGCCATCAGTGGCGCGACAGGCAGTTCCTACACGGCGACCTTGAGCGGCAGCTACACCGTTACCGTTACGAACGGCGGCTGTTCAGGCACCAGTGCGGCGGTCACGGTCAGCGCTTCCAGTTCGGGCACCACTCCGACCGTCACCGCGCTCGGCCCCACCTCGTTCTGCTCCGGAGGCAACGTGATCCTCATGACACAACAGTCCGCGGGTGCCACCTATCAGTGGCGCTATAACGGCATCGCGATCTCCGGCGCCACGAGCTACGCCTATACCGCCTACCTGAACGGGGCCTTCACCGTGACCGTGACCTCGGGAACATGCACCGCTACCTCCGCGCCGATCAACGTGAGCGTGGGTACCGGTCCGGTTGCGAGCATCACCACGAACGGGCCCACCGCGTTCTGCTACGGTGGAAGTGTCACACTGAACGCCACCGCTGGAACGGGCTATTTCTACATCTGGTATCGGAATGGCTCGCCCATCAACGGTGCGAATTCCAGCACCTACGAAGCGACCTTGACCGGCTACTATTCGGTCCAGGTCTCCTTGCCGGGGTGCAGCTCCACGTCTTCCAGCGTCTTCGTTCGGGCGTACAGCACACCCAACGTCGTGTGCAACGCGAACCCCGGCGCAGGTACGGTGAGCGCGATCGCCTGGGGTGGCCTTGGGCCCTATTCCTACAACTGGAATACTTCGCCCACCAGCAATTCCGCCTCCGCCAACGTGAGCACTTCCGGAACCTACACGGTGGTGATCACGGACTCGCGCGGATGCACGGCGACGTGCAGCACCACCATCGACCTGCCCACGAGCAACGACTGCATGGGAACGCGCACCGAGACACAGGAAGTGTGGGGCGCTACACCGGCATGGAACAACGCGGCTGGATTCCTGATGAACAACTTCGCCGCAGCCTTCCCCGCTCCGAACTACCTCACCATCGGTTGTGGCAACCGCAGGATGCGCCTCACCTCTTCCAGCGCGGTCGCAGCCTTCCTGCCTTCCTACGGTGCCATCGCGCGTCTGCCCTTCGGCACGATGCAGAACCCCACGAACTACGGCAACACGTTCGCGGGACAGCTTGTGGCCTTGAAGCTCAGCGTGCGCTTCGACGAATACGACAACGCGTACAGCCCATCCTCGACCCTGCTGAAGGACATGGTCGTGGCCAGCGGCCTCTTCGCAGGATGGACCGTGCAACAGGTGATCGATGCTGCGGATGAGAAGATCGGGAACTGCGGGAATTCCTACACCCGCGAAGCGCTGAACGATGCGCTGACCGCCATCAACCTGGGCTATGCCGGGGGCACCGTGAACAGCGGCTACCTCCTCTGTCCGGACGGCAGCGGCATGGCGCCCGAACCCGTACAGGATGAAGCCCCGGTGCTCGGCACAGCGAAATCGCTGCACGTGGAGCCCATCCTCGTGGATGTGTTCCCGAACCCAACGAGCGGCGCCACCGTCTTCGCCTTCACCCCGACCGCACCGGACCAGCATGTGACCTTCGAACTACGCGCGCTGAACGGGGCGCTCCTCACGAGCCGTGACCTGGGCACACTGCCAGAGGGCATCCAGCACCGGATCGATTGGGACGCGACCGGGACCACGGCGGGTCTTTACCTCTACCGCATCACGTCGGGCACAGAGGTCCTTACCGGCAAGGTGATCGTGCAATAGGAAGGAGGGAGAGAGGCGGGGGCCGCCCCGGGTGGGGTGGGGCCCCCCGCGCCTCTTCCACCCAGATCGGGATCGGCTCAAAATCGGATCCCGAAGCGATTGTTCCAGGTGTACGTGAAACCAGGAACCCCTTCGGGTTGCCCGGTATCCCGCAACAGGTTCAGCCGGCTCTCCACCGTATAGCGGCTGGAAAGCGCGAGCATCAACCCGGCCTCGAGCGCGATCCGATGATCGGAGGCATCGAACAACTTGGGCTGGTAATAAGCCACCGTGGTCAAGCTCACCAATGCATTGAAACGCAGGGTGGCCGCCGCGTAACTGCTGCTGCGACCGTGCACGAAGGATGGTCCGGAGGTGACACGCTCGTATTCCAGCATCACGGTGGTGCCCAGGTGTACGCGCAGATCCTCTTCGTTCACCACGCGGAGCCGTGGGCCTGCACCCCATGTGGTGCGCAGGTCGAGCCTCAAGGGCTTGTTGTACTGGGTCTGTATGAAGGCCTCACCCGTCCACCGCTCGAGCCACGCATAGCCGTAGCGCAGGTGCTGGAACCCGGTGTTCAGGAAGGCGTTGCTCTCCACGCGGCTCGTGGCCACGTCGTTGACCAGGAAGTAACGATGCCTGCCCCGCACATGCTGCACCGCTCCAGCAAGACCGAACGCCATGCTCCGCTGTGTGTTCTCCGTGATGTTGAAACGCAAGTCCACGATGCCCGCCCAGGGAACCGTGTCGTTCATGAATCGCCGACCCTCGATGTTGACCACCTGGGCGCTCAGGATCTGGGAAAGCGACAGGCACAGCGGAAGGAGGACGGGACGGGCACACATCGGATCGCGGTGCGAAGTTCGAGCCGCTCCATGCCGTTCCCCGGTCCAGGACCACCCTTCCCGTCCCCGATCCGACCTTTACAACTAATCATTTCGTTATTCGACTAATTATTTAGTTATACTTGTGATATGGAACGATTGACCAAGGCCGAGGAGCAGGTAATGCAGGTGCTGTGGAAATTGGGGCCCTCCTTCGTGAAGGACATCCTGGCGGCCATGCCCGCTCCACGCCCCGCCGTGACCACCGTGAGCACGATCGTGCGCATCCTGGAGGAGAAGGGATTCGTGGAGCACGAGGCCTTCGGTCGCAGCCACCGCTACCACCCGCGGGTGTCGAAGGCCACTTATGGGGACCGATCGGTGCGCAAGCTGGTGAAGGACTACTTCGGCAGTTCACCCAAGGCTCTGCTGTCCTTCTTCCTGGAACGCGAGCAGCTGGACGCGAAGGAACTCGATGAATTGCTGAAGCTGATCAAGCGGACCAAAAAAGATCGTTGAGATGGAAGCGCTGACCTACTACCTCAAGGCCAACCTGGTGTTCGGCAGCCTCTTCTGCGCGTACCTCCTCGTGCTCCGCCGGGAGACCGGCTTCCAGGCACGCCGGGCCTGGCTGTTGCTCAGTCCTGTCATCGCCGTTCTTCTACCCCTCCTGCCGAACAGCGGATCCGCTCCGCTCTACACCATTGAACTCCCCACCGTCATCGTCGGGTCTACCACCGACCCCGCTTCCGCCTTCTCCTGGCCAGGCACCTTCATGATCATCCATGGCACCGTCACGGTCCTTCTCGTGGCCATGCTTGGCCTGCGCATCCAGCGCGCGTGGCGATCGATCCAAGGCCCGGGCAATGGTGCCGCCTCCTTTCTGGGCCGGATCCGACCACCCGAGACCCTGCACCCGCTCGATCGTGCGGCGATCATCGCCCATGAAGAGGTCCATGTGCGGGAACACCACAGTATGGATGTCCTCCTTTTCGAGCTTGTCCGTGCGCTGGCCTGGAGCAACCCGCTCGTTCACCGCGCGCTGCATGAGCTGCGCCTGGTCCACGAGCTCATCGCCGATCGATCCGCGCGGCGGCATCATCCCGATTACCCGGCCCTGCTGCTCGCGAATGCGATGGGCACCCGATCGAACACGCTAATGACCACGTTCTCATCCACGAACCTCAAACAACGACTGATCATGTTACAGAACAACCGTCCCCCACGGGCCACGCGGGCCAAACTGCTGCTCCTCGTTCCCGCCCTGATGCTCGCCTTCGGCCTGATCGCCTGGCAGCCCGCTCCCGGACCGCGTCGCGTGGAACCAGCGACCGTATTCACCGGCACCGACACACCCGCCGAGTTCCCGGGTGGCATGGACGCCTTGGTCAAGTACCTCGGCGAACACGTCGAATACCCGGCAGCGGCCCGGGCGGATGGTGCTGAAGGAACGGTCTACCTGGCCTTCGTGGTGAAGAGCACCGGTGAACTGACCGATATCGCGGTCAAACGCGGAGTGCGTGCCGACATCGATGCCGAGGCCCTTCGCGTGGTGAAGGCCATGCCCGCGTGGAAAGCCGCTCGCGCCGGTGGAAAGGAGGTGGACTCCAAAATGACGCTTCCCATCGCTTTCAAGCTCAACTAAGTCCCCATATTCCAGCCGGAACTGATCACCATCAGCCGCGGCACCCGGGAAGCCGGGTAGTTTCCACCCATGGAGCTACCCGGCTTCCGACCGCGTTACCGGTTCTCCACGGTATCGAGCAGCGCGGAGATCACCCGTCTGATCCGCGATCGGCTGGGCAGCAACAACCCGCGTGGCCTGCTGCTCCGGTCCACCCTCGACCACCTCGTCCTGACCTTCCCGCAACGCGAAGCCGCTGCGTGGACGCCCCAGATGGACATCTCCTTCGAAACCCTGGCTGACGGGAAGACCATGGTGCGCTGCCAGATCGGACCGAACCCAACGATCTGGATGCTCTTCGCAGGGGGCTACCTTGCGTTGGTCCTGCTGGCGTTGACCGGCCTCACGCTGGGCATGGCCCAACAAATGGCCGGTGATGCGCCCTGGGGCCATCCCCTCGCTGGGCTGGCTGTGGTGGCCATTGCGATCGCCGCCCTTGTTGAACGCGCGGGACGACAGCGCGCAAGACCCGACATGCATTACCTGAGCCATTTCGTGGACGAGTCCCTGGGATGCAACTGCCTTGAACTGGCCCGTGAAGAACTCCTCTGATGGCGCCGCAGGACCCCGATCAAACCTTTGACTCTTCCCACGGTCTGATCACGCATGAGACCTCATCTCCTCCCCCTTTGCCTGGCCCTACCCATGATGGTCTTGTCCCAGGACGCCGTCATCACCAGCTGGATCATCAACCCCGGGGGAGAGACGGGATACAATGGCAACCTCACCAACGTGCAGCAGGTGGCTTACACCGATGCGGACGTGTACGTGCGGTGCACCTGCATTCCCGGCTATGACATCGGTCCGTGGGCGGGTAACCCGAACACCCCGGCGAACCAGGACTTCTGCTTCCGCATCCCGCGCGAAGCGGTGGAGAACAGCGGCACCCCGGTGAACACGCCGCTCGGCCATATCGGGGTCTGGCGCAATGGGGTGAGCATCTTCAACGCGAAGGATGGCATGAGCTACAACAACCAGGGCATCTGGAACAGGGATGCCTACATCTTCGAGGGATCGAGCTTCGATGCCTGCCTGGGCCACCCCGCGCCGAACGGGGAGTACCACCACCACGTGAGCCCCAATTGCCTCTATGCGCACACGGATGATGAACACCACAGCGATCTGATCGGCTTCGCCTTCGATGGCTACCCGATCTATGGGGCCTTCGGCTACACCAACACGGATGGTACCGGCGGCCTCGGTCGCATGCGCAGCAGCTATCAACTTCGTGCGATCACCGACCGGACCACCCGGCCGGACGGTAGCGCGCTTCCAGCCGGGCAATATGGCCCCGCGATCGGTGGACAGTACCCGCTGGGCGCCTTCCTGGAGGACTATGCCTACGTGGCGGGATCCGGCGACTTGGACGAGCACAACGGCCGCTTCTGTGTAACGCCCGAATACCCGGAAGGCTCCTACGCCTACTTCGTCACGCTCACGGAGAGCCTGTTGCCCGCCTATCCCTACGTGATCGGTCCTACCTACCGGGGCACCGTGCCCGGAGGGAACACCGGCCCCCAGAGCGGTCACTTCACCATTCCTGCGGACGCGACCACCTACCCGAACAGCACCGGCCTGCCGGAAGCGACCGAAGGCCTTGCCGAACTCCAGGTCTTCCCCGTACCGACGGATGGTCCACTGACCATAGCCAAGCTGCCCTCCCGTGGCGCGACGTTGCAACTAATGGATGCCACAGGGCGATCGGTCATGCGAAGTTCCGTGGCAGGAACCATGGCCAACCTTGACATGAGCGGCCTGCCCGCCGGCAGCTATCTGCTCCGTGTCGACGGCAAGGATGGCGTGCTCCGATTCGCACGGATAGCGGTGCACTGACCCGCCAGATGACGAGCGTGGCACGTTCACAGTAACGTTTCCCGTGGATCGGCGACTATCGGATGGAAGTCCGATCACATGCATCCGCCCCGCTTCCGCCCACTGATCCTCCTCCTGTTGCTGACCTCGTGCGCGCGACCAATGGCCGAGCGGTACGACCCGACCAGGATGAACAACTCACTGGATCCCCTGCATTTCAAGCTGGTGCAGAAGACCTGCGCCTTGTTCGTGGCACCACACAGCGCCGCGCTCGGCCCCGTCGGCTTCGGCCGGGACATCGACGACGACATGGTGCGCTGGAACACCTGCCCGGGCGGAACCATGGTGGCTTGCAAGGTGACAACGACGGCCTCGGGAGACACCCTGATCACCGGCTTGCCGAAGCCGGCAGACCGCAGCACTCAGGATAAGGACGAACGGTGATCGACGAGGCTCGTCACCGCCTTCGGTCCCAACCCCATCCGAGGTGCAGGCCTAGCTGATAGAAGATATTGGAGAGCTTGTAACCGTTGGACTCGCCGTAGGCCACGTTCGAGGCACCGGGGGCCAGACTTACAGACCCGAAGAGGTCGGCATAGAAGCGCTCCAAACCACCCCGCACCCCGGCCCGCAGACCGATGGGGAGGATCATCCGGTCGCCTTCGTTCGCCGCAAGGTTCAACATGCTCACCTGCGGCCCCAGATAGAATGAGCCGGCATCGTTGTCGGAGAAATGATAGGCGCTGTGATAGCTGAGCGCCCACGAGGCTTTGCGATCGACCAGCGCACGGAGGTCCACGCCCATGGACAGCCGCTCGTTCATGTCGTGGTCATAGCCCAGGCCAAGGCCCAGCAAGAGGATATCCTTGCCCGCCACGTTGTACTCCCAGAAGATGGCCCGGATACCACCTTGTGCGCTGATGTCCACCGTATGGGTGAACAGGATGAAGAACAGGACAACCGTCCTCAGCATGGAAGCGAATGTCGGCTATTCCGGTGAGATGGCGAACGGACTGGAAGCGCAGCTGGACCGCTCAATTCTCGGCGAAGCCGGACTCCAGCAGCTGCGATCGGAGCCAGTCACGTGCCTCGCTCTCCCGGGTGAACAAGCGGGTCCGGCTCACCTGCGGGAAACAGCCGAAGTACAGTTTCATGATCATCTGGGTCATGGGCCCGTCGGCCACCACGGCGATGGCGCGCAGATCGGCGCGTGGGCCGTCGTAATGGAAGGCATCGGTGCGCATGATGTCGGCACTGAAGGCGGTGCCCTCCGGCACCACGGCGAGCATCACGTGCGGCACCTCCCCGCAGAGCGAGCGCCGCTCCCGGATGTTCTCCCGCAAGCCGGCCTCCCCGACCATGGCACCGGGCTTGAAGCGCGTCTCCACCACGTGCGAGGCCGTGCGGGTGATGCGGGCGATCGATGTCTCGGTGCTTGGCATGGTTCCCATGAAGGCAGCAGCAAGTTACACGCATGGGACGCTCACCTGTCCTGACACCGACCAATGCGCTTCGCCGTTACCTTCACCTCATGCCGGTCTGGATCCACCTCTCGAACCTCATCATCCTGAAGGAAGCCGTCGCGACCAAATACCCTGGCGGCCTGGACGCCTTCCGCACCGACTACCGGACCGCCGACCCGGAGAACCACAACCAAGAGGATGGGGAACTCTTCAGCTTGAGCGCCATGGATGGAGGGCACCTGCAAGGTGACGCCGGACGGCTGATCGACATGGGCTTCACCTTCGATGAAGTGGATGGCGCGGGCAACGAGCTGGCTCTCCTCAACCGCTACGGTGGTGTGGTGGCCCGGCCGGCCTGGCTGCGGACCAACGCGCTCTACGCCTGGCACCAGGACTGCCCCGAACCCTTGCAGGAGAAGGTGCGGAGCATCAGCCGGATGAACATGGATACGTTCATCGCGAAACAGGAGAGCGGCGAGATCCCTTTGGGGACGTGGGTGGAGTAAGCGGTAGTGCTGATGATGGTCGGTTCTGCGCGTAGCAGCTGACAAAGCGCTGTGGCGCCATCCGCCTGCGATCGCAACCTATCTTCGGGATGCACTCAGTTGTCCCTCCCTAGTATGCCGCTCCGACCCATACTGTCCATGCAAACATGCCATGGTCGTCGGAGTTATCGACCTCCGATACAGCATACAATGAAGCAGTTAGCCGTTGGAATGATCTGGCTTCTACAGGCCTTGAATTTACAAGCCCAGGATACCGTTCTCTCCAAGGAGACACGAGTGGTTCAAGTGACGAACTCTTATTTGAAGCATCAAGTCCATAGTCGCCACCTTAGAACGACACGCCCCCCGGATGATACGACCTTTAGTTCGCTCGACCCGGAGGTGGTCAAGGCTATCCAGAGTTTTGTCGCTCTTCCTGATCTCAAGCTGAATGATTGTTTACTCTTCAAGCCTTATGAGAGCTACGTGGCGTACGATTCACTGGTTCAACATGACGACAACGGTTCACCCCGCTTTGTCTTGGACCGAACGTATGGCTGGGAGAAATTCTATTTGAGAACGAGTTCATTGGAGCGACTGATCCTGCCCACCTCGCTCCGATCCTATTTCGATACCGCAGACCTGAAAGTTGAACCCGGTCAACTACAACTGCGCATAGCAAGTGATGCTGTGCTTCCCATCAATGACTACTTGCGTCCCTTCTATTTCAGGAAGTACGAAGTGACGAATCAGGAGTACCGGTACTTCGTGGAGTGGGTCCGCGATTCGATCGCACGTCGCACCCTATACGATGCTGGTTTCGAATCATTCGGGAGCCGAACAAGTACCGGCGAGGTGAAGCTGAACTGGAGCGCGCCCATTGAATGGCAGAGACCAGAACGCAAGGAAGTTCTGCAGATGATGTTCATCCCCGAGGGCGAGTTCTTCTACAGAAGGAACGAGGTCGACACGCGAAAGCTCAATTATGTATTCGCATCCAGCGGCGAACCATCAGGATACCGCACGCTGAACATCTATCCCGATACTCTCATCTGGGTCAACGACTTCACATGGTCCCTCAACGAGCCGATGACAGAGGGATACTTCTGGCATCCCCGATACGACGACCATCCGGTGGTAGGAGTTACCTATTGGCAAGCCCTGGCTTACCTGCATTGGCGAACGATGTTGGGTCAACAATTGATGGATCGGAAAGGGTTGGATCTGAGGATCCGGTACGATCTACCGAACGAGATGCAATGGGACATGGTGGCTGCTTCTGAAATGGAGAACGAGCGCCCTCGAACTTTCGGGAAGAACTACACCCATTGGACGGATACTGATTGGATCACCGACCTCCATCTCATACCGCAATTCGTGGAACGGACGGACAGCTTGTCGCACAGCATCAGGTACATGTCACGGCGCAGGAATGGCCTATTCGATGTGCTGAACCAGGACGCCAAATTCGATGGTGTCCTGGTCATGGATGGTGCATTCCACCCGACCAAGTGCAACATCGATCTCATCGAAAAGAAGGGGCGGAACCCTCTGGTGACAATGCAGAAGAGCCCCACTGGGATCAGCTACTTGGGCGGCAACGTCTCGGAATGGCTCAAGGACAGCTACTCCAGTTGGAAGGCAGTCTTCGAGCTGCGACAGGTGCAACTCGCGACGTTCGAGGAAGAGGACATCAGAATTCTGTCAACGATCGAACGATACTGGGATCGGCTGAATGATCCAGATGGCCGGATGGTTAGGGGAGCGAACTGGTTCGACGAGCGCTTCTCTGATCGCTTTGGTGTGAATACGGCTGGAACGAACGCCAAGGTATTTGTTGCACCGGACAGGGCTCACTCCACGCTTGGATTCAGGTATGTGGTGTACGTCGAGTCCAAGGAGAATGATCGGCAGACTCCGCGGTAAACTGACAGGGCCCACTTCCGTGAGCCCTGCGCTTGGTTTCCATTGGTTCGGGCTACTCCTACCCCGAACACATCTCACAACCCTCCGGGTCATCCAGTGAGCAGCTGATCTGCGCCTGCGCTTCCTCGGCGGTGGCCACAGCCACCTCCTTGACGCGCTCCCCGGCAGCCACTTTCGCAGCAGCAGGCTCGGCCAGCTTCGCCTTGTCCACCGTGAACTTGATGGCGTCGGTAGCGGCCTTGGTGCGCAGGTAGTACATGCCGGTCTTCAGGCCCGCCTTCCACGCATAAAAGTGCATGCTGGTGAGCTTGCCGAAGTTGGCGTTCTCCATGAAGATGTTGAGGCTCTGGCTCTGGCAGATGTAGGCACCGCGGTCGGCCGCCATGTCGATGATGACCTTCTGGCTGATCTCCCAGGCCGTCTTGTAGAGGTCCTTCAGGTTCTGCGGGATCTCCGGGATGTGCTGGATGCTGCCGTTGGCGGCCACGATCTTGTTCTTCAGCTCCTCGCCCCAGAGGCCCAGCTTCACCAGGTCGCGCAGCAGGTACTTGTTCACCACCACGAACTCACCGCTCAGCACGCGGCGCGTGTAGATGTTGCTCGTGTACGGCTCGAAGCACTCGTTGTTGCCGAGGATCTGTGCGGTGCTCGCGGTGGGCATCGGCGCCAGCAGCAGGCTGTTGCGCACACCATGCTGCTTCACCTCCTCGCGCAGCACGTCCCACTCCCAGCGGTCGCTCGGCGTAACGCCCCACATGTCGAACTGCAACTTGCCCTGGCTCATGGGGCTGCCCTCGTAGGTCTCGTAGGGGCCTTCCTCCTTCGCCAGGTCCTTGCTGGCGGTGAGGGCCGCGTAGTAGATGGTCTCGAAGATCTCGCGGTTCAGCACTTTCGCCTCCACGCTATCGAACGGATGGCGCATGAGGATGAAGGCGTCCGCCAGGCCCTGCACGCCGATGCCGATGGGGCGGTGGCGCATGTTGCTGCGACGCGCCTCGGGGATCGGGTAGTAGTTCTGGTCGATCACCCGGTTGAGGTTCTTCGCCAGCTGGTAGGTCACCTCGAAGAGCTTGTCGTGGTCGAACTTGCCCTTCTCCACGAACTTGGGCAGCGCGATGGAGCCCAGGTTGCACACGGCCACCTCATCGGGCGCGGTGTACTCGATGATCTCCGTGCAGAGGTTGCTGCTCTTGATGGTGCCCAGGTTCTGCTGGTTGCTCTTGCCGTTGGCGGCGTCCTTGAAGAGCATGTAGGGCGTGCCGGTCTCGATCTGGCTCTCGAGGATCTTGAACCAGAGGTCCTGCGCCTTGATGGTCTGGCGGCCCTTGCCCTCGCGCTCGTACTTCTCGTAGAGCTCCTCGAACTTCTCACCGAAGGTGTCGGCCAGGCCGGGGCACTCGTTCGGGCACATCAAGGTCCACTCGCCGCCCTGCTCCACGCGCTTCATGAAGAGGTCGGGCATCCACATGGCGTAGAAGAGGTCGCGCGCACGCATCTCCTCCTTGCCGTGGTTCTTCTTCAGCTCCAGGAAGTCGAAGATGTCGGCGTGCCAGGGCTCCAGGTACACGGCGAAGCTGCCTTTGCGCTTGCCACCACCCTGGTCCACGTAACGCGCGGTGTCGTTGAAGACGCGCAGCATGGGCACGATGCCGTTGCTGGTGCCGTTGGTGCCCTTGATGTAGCTGCCCTTGGCGCGCAGGTTGTGCACGCTGAGGCCGATGCCGCCGGCGCTCTGGCTGATCTGCGCACACTGCTTCAGCGTGTCGTAGATGCCGGTGATGCTGTCCTCCTTCAGCTGCAGCAGGAAGCAGCTGCTCATCTGCGGCTTGGGCGTGCCGGCGTTGAAGAGCGTGGGCGTGGCGTGGGTGTACCAGCCTTCGCTGAGGTCGTTGTAGGTGCGGATGGCGTTGTCGATGTCGCCCTTGTGGATGCCCACGGCCACGCGCATGAGCATGTGCTGCGGGCGCTCGACCACCTTGCCATGCAGGCGCAGGAGGTAGCTGCGCTCGAGGGTCTTGAAGCCGAAGAAGTCGTAGTTGAAGTCGCGGTCGTAGATGATCGCGCTGTCCAGGACGTCGGCGTTCTTCTGGATGATGGCATGGACGTCATCGGCGATCAGCGCGGCACGGGCACCGGTCTTCGGATCGAGGTACTCGTAGAGGTCCTTCATGGTCTCGCTGAAGGACTTCTTCGTGTTCTTGTGCAGGTTGCTGACGGCGATGCGGCTCGCGAGCTGCGCGTAGTCCGGGTGCTTCACCGTCATGGTGGCGGCCACCTCGGCGGTGAGGTTGTCGAGCTCGGTGGTGGTCACCCCATCGAAGATGCCATCGATCACCTTCACGGTGACCATGGTGGCATCCACCATCGGGTCCAGCTCGTAACACAGCTTCTTCACACGGGCGGTGATCTTGTCGAATTTCACCGCCTCCCGGCGTCCGTCGCGCTTGATGACGTACATGTTCCTTGTTCCTGGTTTTATGGATGCCCGGCTCCCGCCTGCCTCCGTGTTGTTTATTCCGTCGATCTCCTGGACCGTAAGATGGCCCCCTCCTCCGCCCTTCCCGTGATCACTTTCCGGGTCTTCTTCAACTGTTCGATGTGAGTTGTTGGATCAGCAGGCAGATGGCAGTTGGCAGTCGGCAGCTGGAGGGTCGCGGAGTCGCGGACTGCTGACTGCCAACTGCCGACTGCGAACTAAAAATCAGCGTCCAGCGTGAACTTGCTCTGGTCCTTGTCCTTGTTCAACACACCGGCCTTCTGGTATTCGCCCACGCGCTTCTCGAAGAAGTTGGTCTTGCCCTGCAGGCTGATCATCTCCATGAAGTCGAAGGGGTTCATGGCGTTGTAGATCTTCTCGTTGCCCAGTTCCACGAGCAGGCGGTCGGCCACGAACTCGATGTACTGCTGCATGAGCTTCGCGTTCATGCCGATCAGGTTCACCGGCAGCGCATCGGTCACGAACTCCTTCTCGATCTCCACCGCATCACGGATGATCGATTCCACCGTCTTCTTGCTCACCTTGTTCAGCAGGTGCTTGGTGTAGAGCAGGCAGGCGAAGTCGCAGTGCAGGCCCTCGTCGCGGCTGATGAGCTCGTTGCTGAAGGTGAGGCCCGGCATGAGGCCGCGCTTCTTCAACCAGAAGATGCTGCAGAAGCTGCCGCTGAAGAAGATGCCCTCCACGGCTGCGAAGGCGATGAGGCGCTCCGCGAAGCTGCCCTTGCTGATCCAGCGCAGGGCCCAGTCCGCCTTCTTCTTCACGCAGTCCACCGTTTCAATGGCGTGCAACAACTTGTCCTTCTCGATCGGGTCCTTGATATAGGTGTCGATCAACAGACTGTAGGTCTCGCTGTGGATGTTCTCCATGGCGATCTGGAAGCCATAGAAGAAGCGTGCCTCGGGGTATTGCACCTCGTGCAGGAAGTTCTCCGCGAGGTTCTCGTTCACGATGCCGTCGCTGGCGGCGAAGAAGGCGAGCACATGCTTGATGAAGTAGCGCTCGTCGTCGTTCAGCTTGTCGTTCCAATCGGTGAGGTCGGCGTGCAGGTCGATCTCCTCGGCGGTCCAGAAGCTGGCCTCGTGCTTCTTGTAGAAGTTCCAGATGTCGTGGTGCTGGATGGGGAAGATGACGAAGCGGTCCTTGTTGTCCTTGAGGAGCGGTTCGTTCGCCGCGTCGGTGTCGTTGCGGAGTTCGGCATCAAGGTTCATCTGTTCGTTCTTGCTCGGAGTGCTCATCGTAGGGTCTTTTTCGGGGGAGACGAAGTCCTGAAGGAGGGCCGCCTCCTGCAACGCATGTTCCAGTATTCTCAGGGTTCCGAAGGCGTCGTTGGCACACGAACCAGGTCGCGGTGACAACGCCGTCGTCGGGTTACAAAAGTGGTCCCGCAGAGCGCTCGTGAGGGCGTGTGCTTTTCATACTTTTCAACATCGGCCGGATCCCCGCGACAGGCGCGGGAGGGAACAAAAAGGACACCTTGCAAGCCTTTTCTTTTCACGATCGGTCAACAACGGCGGAAGCGCGCGGCAGTAGGGCGTTCGCGCGTTCAATGAAGCTGCGATGCCGCGCCGCACCAGTGCGTTCGATGGGCCTCAGCGTGCAAGCCCGCGACCACAGCCGCGCTCACGGGACCTACGCTCCCGGAACCCCTGGTCCCATGGTTGGCGAGCGCCACCACCGTCGCGACCCTCCCGTCCCCGTTCAGGTCCGGCACGCAACAGGGACGAACGGCGCTTCGAGGCCCATCCCGGCCGGCAGAACAGATCCCGAGGGAACGCGCTGAACGGGTCGTTGGGGTGCCCTTGAAGCGGGTTGACCATGTACGATCGTTGAAAACCTCCGCTCGCCCCACCTCGCGGATCCACTTCCCTGGCGCCTACCTTGTTCACTCGTTCAACCCAAAACACCCAGAACCCATGGCAGCAGCCGTTGAAGCGTATTGCGTGAAGTGCAAGGCGAAGCGTAACATGAAGGACCCCAAGGAGAACATCATGGCCAACGGCCGCAAGGCCATGAAGGGCACCTGCCCCACCTGTGGCACGGGCATGTTCAAGATCATGGGCAAGGCCTGAGCGCATCCAACGAAATGAAAGCCCTGTGCGCCTTTGGCGACAGGGCTTTTTCGTGTCCGACGATCCGTTCACCGCGCTCCGTGCATAGCCTCCCGCCACGGACCCGACCGGCCTCTTCGGCGCGGTTACCTTTGCCGGCGTTCATGAGCGAGACCAACGCATTGGCGCTGCTGGATGCCGCCGTACGCGCCGCATTCGCCGGTGGCCAGGCCATCATGGAGGTTTATGGGACGGCCATCGAGGTGGATGTGAAGGCGGACAACTCGCCGCTCACCCGCGCCGACCGCGAGGCCCACGCCGCCATCAAGCGGATCCTCGACGGGACCGGGCTACCGGTGATGAGCGAGGAGGGGCGTACGATACCAGCCGCCGAGCGTCAGGCCTGGTCCCACTACTGGCTGGTGGACCCGCTCGACGGCACCAAGGAGTTCATCCGCCGCAATGGCGAGTTCGCGGTGTGCATCGCGCTGATGCAGGCCGACACCAACGACCCGCGGCCACAAGGCAATGCCAGCCCCATCGCCGGCGTGGTGTACGGACCGGTGGATGACGTGCTCTACTACGCCTGGGAGGGTGGTGGCGCCTACCGGCAACAGCACGCGGCAACCCAAGCTCCGGTACCCACGTATGAACGGGCCGCCATGAGCACCCGCCTGCCGCTCGCCCGTACCGACCGGGCCTATACCATCCTGGCCAGCCGGTCGCACCGCGGGGCGGAGACCGAGGCCTATATCGCGGAACAACGGGCCGCGCATGGCGAGGTAGCCTTCGCCTTCACCGGAAGTGCCCTGAAGTTCGGGCTGCTGGCCGAAGGCGCTGCCGATGTGTACCCACGGCATGCCCCCACCATGGAATGGGACACCGCCGCTGGACAGATCATCTGCACGGAAGCGGGCCGCCACCTGATCGACCTCACCACCCAGGCGCCCATGCGCTACAACAAGCACGAGCCGGTCAACAACTGGTTCATCGTACAATGAAAAAGATGACGAAGAAGAGCACGAGCAGCCCACGCAAGCACACCCCGGTGAAGCCCCGCCAGGCGGATGCAAGGAAGCCCAAGGCCTCCAAGGCCCCCGGAAAGACGAAGCGCAAGGTGGCGCTCATCACCGGCGTTACCGGCCAGGACGGCGCGTACCTGAGCGAACTGCTCCTGAACAAGGGCTATGAGGTGCATGGCGTGAAGCGCCGCAGCTCGCTGTTCAACACCGACCGCATCGACCACCTCTACCACGACATGCACGAGAAGGGTCGCCCCTTCCACCTGCATTACGGCGACCTCACGGACAGCGTCAACTGCCTGCGTCTGGTGAAGGAGATCCAGCCGGACGAGATCTACAACCTCGCCGCGATGAGCCATGTGGCGGTGAGCTTCGAGATGCCCGAGTACACGGCCAACGCCGACGGTATCGGTACGCTGCGCTTCCTGGAGGCCATCCGCATCCTCGGCCTGGAGAAGAAGACCAAGTTCTACCAGGCTTCCACCTCCGAACTTTACGGCGGCGTGCTGCCCCGTGCGCAGAACGAGGAAACGCCCTTCTACCCGAAGAGCCCCTACGGTGTGGCCAAGCTCTACGGCTTCTGGATCACCAAGAACTATCGCGAGAGCTACAACATCTTCGCCTGCAACGGCATCCTCTTCAACCACGAAAGCCCGTTGCGCGGGGAGACCTTCGTGACGCGCAAGATCACGCGTGCCGTGGCCAAGATCAAACTGGGCCTGCAAAGCACCCTCTACCTCGGCAACCTGGACGCCAAACGGGACTGGGGCCATGCCAAGGATTACGTGGAAGGCATGTGGCTGATGCTGCAGGCCAAGAAACCCGATGACTTCGTATTGGCCACCGGAAAGACCTACACGGTGCGCCACTTCATCGACCTGGCCTTCGCCGAAGTGGGCATCAAGCTCGAGTGGAAAGGCAAGGGCGAGAAGGAGAAGGGCATTGACAAGAAGACCGGCAAGACCCTGGTGGCCATCGACAAGCGCTACTACCGCCCGGCGGAAGTGGACCACTTGGAAGGCGACCCCAGCAAGGCCAAGCGCGTGCTCGGCTGGAAACACAAATACGACCTGAAGGCCCTGGTGAACGAGATGGTGCAAAGCGACCTGGAGCTCTTCAAACGTGACGTATACCTGAAGAAGGGCGGCCATAAGATCCTGCATGAGCAAGAGTGAGGCACAGTTGTCGGTTGTCCGTTATCAGTTGTCCGGCGCGGCATTTGGCGCGCGAGCAGGTGTGACCGGGGGACCGACAACAGACAACTGACAACATGGATCCCAAAGACAAGATCTACATCGCAGGGCACCGCGGCATGGTGGGCTCGGCCATCGTGCGCCGCCTGCAGAAGGACGGATTCACGAACATCGTGACGCGTACGAGCAAAGAGCTCGACCTGAAGGAGCAGCAGGCCGTGCGCGACTTCTTCGCACAGGAGAAGCCCGTCCATGTGGTGCTGGCCGCTGCGAAGGTGGGCGGCATCCACGCCAACAACGTGTACCGCGCACAGTTCCTGTACGAGAACCTGATGATCGAGAGCAACGTGATCCACTCCGCCCATGAGAACGGCGTGAAGAAGCTGCTCTTCCTCGGCTCCTCGTGCATCTACCCGAAAATGGCCCCGCAACCCTTGAAGGAGGAGAGCCTCCTGAGCGGTTTCCTGGAACAGACCAACGAGCCTTACGCCATCGCCAAGATCGCGGGGATCAAGCTGGCGGAGAGCTACCGCCGCCAATACGGCAGCAACTTCATCAGCGCGATGCCCACGAACCTGTACGGGCCGAACGACAACTACGACCTCAACAACAGCCACGTGCTGCCCGCGCTCATCCGCAAGTTCCACACCGCCAAGGTGACCGGGGCGCCAAGCGTGGAGGTATGGGGCAGCGGCAGCCCGCGCCGCGAATTCCTGCACGTGGACGACCTGGCCGACGCCTGCTTCCACCTGATGCAGCACTACGACGAGGAGATGTTCGTGAACATCGGCACCGGCGAGGACCTCACGATCAAGGAGCTCGCCGAGCTGATCCAGGAGGTGGTGGGCTACACCGGCGTGATCAAGTGGAACACCGAGAAGCCGGATGGCACGCCGCGCAAGCTGATGGACGTGAGCCGCCTCCACAACATGGGCTGGAGGCACCGGATCGGCCTGCGCGAAGGCATCACCAGCGTTTACGCCGAATTCGCGAAGAGCGAACTGGCCAAGGTCTGAACATTCCCGAAAGCGTTGGACGCCCGGCCATTGGTCGGGCGTTCGTGTTGGGAAGCGGCGGTCACGTACTTTCGGCGGGTCATGTGGCCCTTCTCCGGCAGGTTGGTGGTGCTGTGTACGCTGGCGGGGACCACCCTTTTCGCCCGGGGTCAGCAGAACGACGTCCCGCTGCAACGCGACTTCAACCGGGGCGTGGAGCGCAATGCCGCCAGCCTCACGGCACGCACCCATACCGGCCTGAAGCCCATCCTGCAAAGTCGCGCCGACCTCACCGGTGCCCTAGGCCATCAGATCGACTCCACCAAGTACTACTACTGGATCACGGAACGCATCTTCAAGGACCACCTGCTCGAAGTGAAGGGTGAGGACTTCAAGCTCACCGCCGACCTGCTCTTCCAGCTCGAGTACGGCTACGAGTTCGCCGACCGCACCGCCTACGCGGACACCAACCGCTACTTCGCCAACGTGCGCGGCGCCTGGTTCACGGGTGATCTGGGCCGGAAGATCTCCTTCCAGACCTTCGTGCAGGAACACCAGTCCATCGCCCCACAATACATCTTCACGGCGGCGCGGGACATCGGCACCATCTCCGGCCAGGGCCGCGTCAAGATCGCCCGGCAGCGCGTGCTCGACTACGGCTGGTCGCAGGGCAATGTCTCCTACACCCCCCTGTCCTGGTTGAACGTGCAGTTCGGCCACGGCAAGCACTTCGTTGGTCACGGCTATCGGTCGGTATTGCTGAGCGACCACGCGGTGAACGCACCCTACCTGAAGTTCAGTGCGCTCACCACCAACAAGCGGGTGCAGTACAGCACCTGGTTGAGCAAGTTGGAGAGCGGGGTGAACACCCCCGACCGCCTGCCGACCGGCCAGTCCAGCGAGTCGCTCTTCTACTGGCGGCGCGGTCGCTTCAACCACCTGAGCGTGGACCTCGGCCGCGTGCAGCTCGCCCTGTTCGAGAGCACCTTGTTCGAGGACATCGACAGCACCGGGGTTAAGCCTTTCGACGCACTCGAACTGAACCCCATCATCGGGGTGAACACCCTCGTGCGTGGCTTCGGCGGACGCGAGAAGAGCGTGGTGGGCATCGACCTGCGCGTGAGGCTCACGGACAGAGGCTATGTGTATGGGCAGTTCGCAGCGGACGACGCGAGCGGTGAGCGGTACGCCTACCAGGCCGGCGTGCGCTGGTTCGATGTGCTGGTGCACGGGGTGGATCTGCAGGTGGAGTACAACGCGGCCACACCCTTCATGTACGCGCACGACCCCACCGAACTGGCCTACGAACACGCCGGCCTCCCGCTCGCACACCCGCTCGGCACCTACTTCACGGAACTGGTCGGGATCGCCGATGTGCAGTTCGGCCGTTTCGGCGGGCAGGTGAAGGCCGTCGCCGCGACCCTCCACCGCAACCCCTCCGAGGACGAGAACGTGGGCGGAAGCCTGGACCGAACGGACAGGCCCATACCCGGACCATTGGGGCCCGTGGTCCGCGACCTTATTCATCTGGACCTGAACGCCAATTACCTCTTCAACCCGCAGACGAACCTGCGTGCGTACATCGGCTTCCAGCGTCGCGGCCTTACCAACGCCCCGGACGAGGCCCAGAGCAGCTTCCTTTACTTCGGCTTCCGCACGGCCATCTTCAACCGGTATTACGACATTTGACGGCCGCTACCACGTGAAGGAACACGGATACATCCTCCTGCTCGGTGGCATCACGGCCTTCTTCGTGGTGCTCTTCACCATGCCGTCCCTCATCAAGGTGGCGCGTATGAAGCACCTGGTGGATGAGCCATCGGAGGAGCGCAAGGTGCACCACCGCAGTGTGCCCACCATCGGTGGCATCATCATCTTCGCCGCCATCATCTTCAGCTACGCGCTCTGGTTCCCGAAGGCGGCCGCGCTGGGCGACGATGCACGCGAGCACATGATGATGTACTACGCCATGGGCGATGCATACAAGGACTTCAAGTTCGTGATCGCAGCCATGGTGCTCCTCTTCTTCATCGGGGTGAAGGATGACATCATCGGCTTCTCGCCGGTGAAGAAGCTCGTGGGCCATATGGTGGTGGGCTACATCATCGTGATGATGGCCGGCATCCGCATCAGCGACATGCATGGTCTCTTCGGCATCTACGAGCTGCCTGAATATGTGAGCATCGGCCTCTCCTTCTTCGTGTACGTGGTGCTGGTGAACGCCTTCAACCTGATCGATGGCGTGGATGGACTGGCCGGCGGGATCGGCCTCATCGCCTCCATCACCTACGGCATGTGGCTCTACCTGGCCGGTGATATCGCGCTCTCCCTGCTGGCCTTCGTGCTGGCCGGTGCCTTGGTGGGCTTCCTCTTCTTCAACTGGCACCCCGCCCGCATCTTCATGGGCGACAGCGGCTCGCTCATCATCGGCGCCATCCTCTCGGTCCTGGCCATGAAGGTGGTGGACCACGACACCTCGCGGCTGCCCACCTACCTGAAGCAGATCCCCACGCCCATCTTCGCCATGGCCGTGATCGCCTACCCACTGGTGGACACCCTGCGGATCTTCGTGTACCGGATGTCGCGGGGCATCTCCCCCTTCGCCGCGGACCGCAACCACATCCACCACCGCCTCATGGACCTGGGGCTCGGGCACCGCAAGACCACCGGCCTGCTCTACCTCTACGCGTTGGCCATCATCGCGCTGAGCCTGGTCACCCGCGCGTGGCACCCCAACATCGGACTGATGGTGCTCGGGACGAGCGCCTTCGTCCTGGCCACGCTGCCCTTCGTATGGCCAAAGCGCGCCTGACCATGAAGCGTTGGTGGCTCGTTCCGTGTTCGGCGTTGTTCCCCTACTTCGTAGCGGCACAGACCGGGTGGGCACCGGTGAGCCGCGAGGTGGAACTGCCCTACGCGGCCGGCCTGCAGAGGACCGGCTCCGGGGTGCATACCGCCATTCGACCATACTCCACACGCGATCTACGCGGAGCGGTCAAAGCCGACAGCCTGCTGCCCAAAGCCGCCTGGGCCAAGCTGGACACCTGGGCCGGGCGGATGAACGGCCGACGGTTCCGTTGGGGTCCGCTCGTGGACCTGACAGGCGGGTACGAGACCGGCAGCCATAACGGAGTACGCTACCGCGGCGGTGCCGGCTTCTGGACCGATGCTGATCTCGGCAGCAAGCTGCAATTGCATGTTGACGCACAGACCTGGGGCGATCGTCTTCCGTACTACCTCGATTCCCTGACCTACGCGACGCAGGTGACCGCCGGCGAAGGATATGCCTACGGCGACAGCACGCTCTACACCCACTACGACTGGAACGCACACCTGAGCTGGGATGCGCACAAGTACATCAACATCACGGTGGGCCGGGGCAAACACTTCTTCGGGGAGGGCCACCGTTCGCTCTTCCTATCCGATGAGGCGAACAGTTACCCCTACCTGCGGATCACCACTGATGTCTGGCGGATCAAGTACGTGAACCTCTTCGCCATGATGAACGACATACGTGGCGCCGGTGGGGATTGGACCAATTTCCGGAAGAAGTTCACCAGCATGCACTACCTCTCCTGGAACGCGCTCGACCGTCTGAACGTGGCCCTCTTCGAGGCGATCGTGTGGTCCTCCGGCGACGATCCCTACCCGCGTGGGTTCGACGTGAACTACCTCAATCCAGTGCTCTTCTTCCGGCCCACCGAGTTCCGGATCGGGTCGCCGGACAACGCCCTGCTCGGCTTCGCCATGAACGTGAAGGCGGGTAAGTACGTGCTTTTCTACGCCCAGGCGATGCTGGACGAATTCCTGGTGGAACAGGTGCGCAACGGCTACGGCTGGTACGCCAACAAGCAGGCGCTGCAGCTGGGCGTGAACGCGCACCGGGCCTTCGGCGTGGAGGGGCTGCACCTGCGGGGCGAATGGAACTACATCCGCCCATTCATCTACACCCACAGCGATACGCGGCAGAACTATGCCCACATGGGACAACCACTGGCCCACCCGTATGGCAGCAACGTGCAGGAGGTGCTGGCCCATGGCGACCTGCAGCGGGACCGCTGGGTGTTCACCCTGCGCGGCAGCATGGCCTGGATGGGCAACGACAGCACGTACAGCTTCGGCAACAACATCTTCCGCCCCGAAAGGGAACGCCCGCCGAACCCACGGGGTGGCCTGCAGGACTACGACTTCGAGATGGGACGGTACGCACAGAGCACCGTGACCCAGGTGGAAGCGCGGGCCGGTTGGACCATCGACCCCCGTTCGGCCATGCGCCTGGAGGTGGCCTACACCTTCCGACAGCTCATTCCCGCCTGGGGCCCTGCGGACAACACCCACTATCTCCGACTTGGACTCGCCTGCCACTTCCGCGACCGGCACCCGGAGCAGGTGGTCCGCTACGTATTGCCATAGCCCCATCCGCTGTTCCCCCGGGTTAGGTACTTTTGCCGCGCCTTCCCCGGCAGTCCACGTGCAACCGACCAGTTCGATCGTTACCACTTCCTTCGCGGCCAAGCTGCGAAGCGTGGCGGTGCTCTTCAAACTACGCCTGGCCTCCTTGGTGGTCTTCAGCGCCGCACTGGGCTACCTCTTCGGGATCCCGACAGGTGGCTTCTCCTGGTCCGCCATCCTGGGCTTGTGCGTCGCGGGCACCTTGCTCACCGGCGCCTCCAATGCCTTGAACCAGGTGCTGGAGGTGCGCGAGGATGGCCTGATGAAGCGCACCGCCTCCCGTCCCCTCGTGAAAGGGACCCTCAGCGTTCCCGAAGCTGTGACGGCCGCCTTCCTGGCTGCAGCAATGGCCACCTTGATGCTCTGGATGCAGTTCGGTCCGCTCACGGGCATCCTCGGCTTCCTCTCCCTCTTCATGTACGTGGCCCTCTACACCCCGCTGAAGAAGCTCAGCTCCTGGGCCGTGTTCGTGGGGGCATTCCCGGGGGCCTTCCCGCCGATGCTGGGCTATGTGGCGGCCACCGGCCACTTTGACCTCGGCGCCGGCCTGCTCTTCGCCATGCAGTTCATGTGGCAGTTCCCGCACTTCTGGGCCATCGCCTGGGTATTGGACGAGGATTACGCCCGTGCCGGTTTCCGGCTGCTGCCCGGTGGACGCACACCCGATCGCTCGGCCGCTGCCACCATTCTGCTGTACACGCTCTTCGTGATCCCCGTGGGCATGCTTCCCTGGGTCTTCGGCTTCGTGGGACCCTTCGCCCTGGCTGCAGCCATCCTGGGCGGCCTGGTGATGGTGGTGCCCGCCGTGCGCCTCTTCCTTTCCCAGGATACACGCGATGCCCGTAAACTGATGTTCGCCAGCTTCATCTACCTGCCAGTGGTGCAGGTAGCTTACGTGCTGGACCTGCTATGAGCGTGGAACCCTTCACCCCGGAAGAACTTCAGGCGCGGGCCATCCGGGTGCGCCGGATGATCACTTGGATGATCATCGTGGCCATCGTGATGTTCTTCGCAGGCCTCACCAGCGCTTATGTGGTGAGCATGAGCGGCGGTTACTGGGTGGACATCGCCGTTCCACAGCCCTTCTGGATCAGCACGGCAGCGATCATCGCCAGCAGCGTTCCGGCCTATCTGGCGGTACGCGCCGCACGGTCAGGAAAGACGGGCTCCATTCCCGTACTTCTCGCTGCCACCCTGCTCCTCGGCCTGGTGTTCACTTGGAACCAGTTCAATGGATGGAAGGAACTCACGATCAAGGGTAACTTCCTGGTAAGCAAGGTCTTGGACAACAAAGGCGTATATGGTGTGGATTACACGATCCGCTTTCAAGGGAAGCCCTTGGTGCTGGAGGATGGCCAGTTCTACCTGCCTGACGACCATGCCCATGTCAAGCCGTTGAACGCCGACCTGGATGAGCAGAAGAACACCTCCAGTTCCTTCTTCTACGCGCTCACGGGCGCCCACCTGGCACACCTTTTCTTCGGGCTGGTAAGCTTGTTGGTCATGTTGGTGATGGCCCTTCGCAAGCGCTATTCCCCGGCGGACCACGCCGGACTTTGGAGCGGAGTGACCTACTGGCATTTCCTCGGTGTGCTATGGGTCTATCTCCTTTCGTTCTTGGTCTTTGTTCATTAACATTGCGGCCGCAAACCCTACCATGGCAGGAGACGCTAGCAAGGCACTGAGCAACGACGTCCTCTGGGGCGGCGGCCGCTCCCCGTTCAGCATCAGCTACGGGAAGATGATGATGTGGTTCTTCCTGGTCTCGGACGCGCTGACGTTCTCCGGGCTGTTGACCGCGTATGGATTCGTCCGGCACAGCACCACCGAGGTGTGGCCCATCGGCGAAGAGGTGTTCCGCGCCCTGCCGGGCCTTACCGGCAGCTATCCGCTGATCTACGTGGCCTTGATGACGGCCATCCTGATCTTCAGTTCTGTGACGATGGTACTGGCGGTGGAGGCCGGCCACCGCATGGACAAGAAGGGTGTGATCAAGTGGCTCTTCCTCACCGTGCTCGGTGGCGCCTTCTTCGTGGGCAGCCAGGCCTGGGAATGGAGCCACTTCATCCACGGCGGCGGTGGTTACATCACCACCCCGCAGGGTGAGAAGTACTGGGTGCACAATGACACCCATGACACGCACGACCCGGCCAATGCCCCCGGCTTCCACCTCGTTGCAGCCAAGCCCGGTCATTACCTGCAGGAGGCGGACGGTGCGCACCACCTCGATCATGCCGCATCATTGAAGCTCTGGAACGAACGCGCCAACTATGTGAACGGCGCGAACATGACGGAGAACGAGTACGGGCCGCCCCAGTACGCCAACTTCTTCTTCTTCATCACCGGCTTCCACGGATTCCACGTCTTCAGCGGGGTGGTGATCAACATCATCGTCCTCATCATGGTGATCCAGGGTGTCTTCCACCGCCGTGGCCATTATGAGATGGTTGAGAAGGCCGGGCTCTACTGGCACTTCGTGGATCTGGTCTGGGTATTCGTGTTCACCTTCTTCTACCTCCTCTGATCAAACGCCTTCGCCGGGCTACGGCGGTTTGAAATGGAACGCGACGACATCATCGAATACAGCCTCGACGCACACCATAGTGAGGAGGCCGGTCGCAAGATCCGCCGCAAGATCTGGATGGTGACCCTCTTCCTGGCCGTTGTCACCGCCATCGAAGTGACCCTTGGTGCCTATTGGAAGGAATGGTTCCCCCTCTCGGCGTGGAACTCGATCAAGTGGACCTATGTGGTATTGACCCTCGTAAAGGCGACCTACATCGTCATGACCTTCATGCACCTGGGCGATGAGCGCCGGAACATCCGCGCCATCATCCTGTTGCCCTACGCGCTCTTCATCCTCTACCTGGTGTTCATCGCGATCTTCGAATCGAACTACGTGCACCAGCTCTGGTTGCGCTTCCTGTGAGCGGATCGCCAGCACCGAGCAGCGAACGGACCAAGTGGTTGATCCTCGGAGGCATCGGCGCCTTCGTCCTTGCCCTCTTCATCTTCTTCTCGCCATTGGTCGGGCTGGTGAAGCACACCTTCAACTACCTGCCCTATTACGGACCGAAAGAGCCCGTGTTGGTGCAGCGTGATGGCAAGGACGTGGTCGACACGATCTATGCGGAGATCCCACCCTTCAGCTTCATCGACCGCTACGGACAACCCTTCACGGACAAGGATGTGGAAGGGAAGATCATCGTCGCCGACTTCTTCTTCACGCGCTGCGGCACGATCTGCCCACGCATGAGCGTGAACATGCAGCAGCTGCAACTGAAGCTGAACGACGATGCCTTCAAGGACGTGGTCTTTCTGAGCCATACCGTGGATCCGGAGCACGACACCCCCGCCGTGCTTGATGACTATGCGAAGAAGCTCGAGGCTGATCCCGTGCGATGGAAGTTCCTTACTGGGAACGCAAAGGATATCTATCGCATGGGCAACACGGGCTACCTGCTCAGCGCGCTCGAGGATAGCACCAGCGCCGAACAATTCGTGCATGATGGCCGTTTCGTCCTCGTGGACAAGCAGAAGCATATCCGCGGCTACTATGACGGCACCGAAGCTTCCGGCATGAACGCGCTTGCGGCCGACCTGAAGATGCTGTTGAAGGAGGAACGCATCAAAGCGAAGGAGGCCCGTGAGGCTGCGGACCGATGAACACACGCGAAGCCTATCCTGCGCGGACCATCACCCTTGCTGAACAGCCGGCCAAGCGCTGGATCTGGATCCTCTCCAGCGTGGTCTTTCTGGCGGTGGTGCTGTTGAACCGCGTTCAGGTGCCCACCTCGGGAACCTGGGACATCCATGTGTTCGCGAAGGTCAATGCGGTCTTGAACAGCCTGGTGAGCCTGTTGCTGCTGCGCGGCCTTCTCACCGCAAAGGCCGGTAAGTGGAAGGCGCACAAGAACACCATGCTCGCGGCCATGGTGCTGTCGGTGCTCTTCCTCGTTTCCTACATCCTGCATCACCTGTTCGCTGGCGACACCCCCTTCGGCGGCACCGGAGCGATCAAGGTGGTCTACTACGTCATCCTGTTCTCGCACATCCTGCTGGCTGGTGGTTCCCTGCCCTTCATCCTCACCACCGCCTACCGTGCGTTCTCCGCGCAATACCCCGCACACCGCAAGCTGGCCAAACGCCTCTGGCCGGTGTGGTTCTATGTAAGCGTGACCGGCGTGCTGGTCTACCTGCTCATCAGCCCCTACTATTGACCGGTCTCGTCGATCCGGCTTCCGGATATACCGGGCGGATGTGCAACTTTGTCCAGCGATCATCGTCCCGGATCGATCATCCGGCTACCTTCACCATCCCATGCGCCGATACGCGGTCTACATCCTTCTCCTGGCAGCGGTGATCCTGCTGCCCGAGGTGCTGCCGGCCCAGGGTTGTGCCATGTGCAAAGCCGTGGTGGAAAGCGGTGAGGGCTCGGGCAACATCTTCGGTGGCGAACAGTCCATCGGCAAGGGACTGAACCTGGGCATCCTCTACCTGATGGCGGTGCCCTACGTGCTGCTCTTCCTGCTCTTCCGTAAGCGCATCGTCGGCTTCGTGAAGGAGTTCGCTGGCGCTCAGGGCTGAACAAGTCACAAGATCCAAGTATCAAGGAGTGAGAGATCGTTCCTTGGACGTTGAGATGGCCCCAAGCGCCGAACTTCGTTCATTGCGTCCCATCCTGCTCGCATCATGATCCACCATCGTACACTCTTCATCGCCAGTGCGCTGCTGCTGGCGTCCTCCACCCTCGCCCAGCAGAAGCCCCCCTTCACCTACCAGGACATGCTGATGCTCGACCGCATCAGCGGGCTTGCGGTGGATCCGGCCGGGACCAAAGCGCTCTTCAACGTGCGCGCCACCGACATGGAGAACAACCGCGGCGTAAGCAGCCTCTGGTTGAAGGACCTCACCGCGCCCGAGAAACCCGAGGTGAAAGTGCCCGTGAGCGAAGGCGGTGCGCATGACGTGCAGTGGAGTGCGGACGGCACGGCGTTCTACTTCCTCAGTGCACGTGGCGGCAGCGGCACCACGCAGGTGTGGAAGGCCGATGCACAAGGCATGAAGGCCAAACAGGTCACCGATCTGTTGTTGGATGTGGAGACCTACCGTGTGGCACCCGACGGTTCCGGATTGGTCGTGGCGATCGCGGTCTTCCCTGACTGCAAGGGCAACGAGATCGCGTGCACGGCCGAACGCCTGAAGGCGAAACAAGCGGAGAAGAGCAGTGGCCAGCTCCACGACAAGCTCTTCCTGCGCCACTGGGATACATGGAAGGACGGCACCCGCAACCACCTCTTCTACCTGCCCTTGTCCAATGCCACCGGTGCTCCCGTTGCACTCACAGACGGCTTCGATGGCGATATCCCGAGCAAGCCCTGGGGTGGATCGGAGGACTTCACCATGGCCAGGGACGGACGCACGGTGTACTTCAGCGCACGCGTTGCAGGAACGACCGAACCCTGGAGCACCAACTTCGACCTCTTCAGCGTACCGGTTTCAGGTGGCGAAGCCAAGAACCTCACGGCCAACAACCCCGCGTGGGATGCGGCACCGGTGATCTCGCCCGATGGCACCAAGCTCGCGTACAAGGCCATGGCTCGCCCGGGCTATGAGGCCGACCGCTTCGAGCTGAAGGTGATGGACCTGGCCACGGGTTCGGTGTCCGATGTGGCGTCCACCTGGGACCGCAGTCCGGCAAGCCTCGCCTGGAGCCGCGATGGCAGGAGCCTGCTCGTCACCGCCGACGACATCGGCAAGCACCGCCTCTTCCGTATCGACACGAAGACGAACGCTGTCAACCTGCTGAGCACCGATGGGCACATGGACGCCTTCGCCGAAACACCCAAGGGCTTCGTGTTCCAGAAGAGCGGACTGAGCGGTCCGGCACAATTGTACATGTCGAAGGCCAAGGCCAAGCGCATCGATGATGGCGCCACCACGCTCACGAACGTGAACGCCAGACCTGAAGGAGAAAGCCTTCGGCGCCTTTGAGCAATTCAGCTTCAATGGCTGGAACAACGAGACCGTGCATGGGTATGTCCTCAAGCCCGCGAACTACACGGAAGGGAAGAAGTACCCCGTGGCTTTCCTCATCCACGGCGGTCCGCAAGGCAGCTTCGGCGACTTCTGGAGCTACCGTTGGAACCCGCAGACCTACGCCGGCCAGGGCTATGCCGTGGTGATGATCGACTTCCACGGGAGCACCGGTTACGGCCAGGCCTTCACCGATGCGATCAACCAGCACTGGGGTGATCGTCCGCTGGAGGACCTGCAGAAGGGACTCGCCTTCGCCTTGGAGAACTACCCATACCTGGATGGCGGACGTGTTGCGGCCCTTGGCGCCAGCTACGGCGGTTACATGGTGAATTGGATCGCTGGGAACTGGAGCGAGCCGTTCAGCTGTCTGGTATCGCATTGCGGCATCTTCGACACGCGCATGATGGGTTACGCAACGGAAGAGCTCTGGTTCACGAACTGGGAGAACGGCACCGACGTGTTCACCCGGCCTGCGGAGTACTACATCTTCAACCCCATGCTCCACGCGAAGGATTGGCGCGTGCCCATGCTGGTGGTGCATGGCGACAAGGACTTCCGCGTGCCGCTGGAACAGGGCATCGGATCGTTCACGGCCTGCCAGGCGCGTGGCATCGAGAGCAAGTACCTCCGCTTCCCCGACGAGAACCACTGGGTGCTGAAGCCGCAGAACTCCATGCAATGGCACACCGTTGTCTTCGAGTGGTTGGAGAAGCATCTGAAGTAGCGCGGGTCCACACGCAACTGTTGTATCTTCGTGATATGGTAGTGGTCATCAAACGGGGCATGTCCAAGCAGCGCATCCAGATGCAGTTGCGGAAGCTGCGTGCGCAGCGGACCAAGGCGCGGAAGCCCGTGGATGTGTATAAGTACGTGGGTGTCCTGAAGCTCGACGAAGACCCCGTTGCACTCCAGCGCAAGTGGCGGGATGAGTGGTGAAAGCCTGGTCCTGGACACGAACGTGGCCCTCTATCTCCTTCGTGGGGACAGGTCTGCTGCCGATGCAATTTCAGGTCAGCGGGTGGTGATATCCTTCATCACGTACATGGAATTGCTCAGCAAGCCCGGCATGGGACGAGCGGAAACCAAGCAGGTGACCTCCTTCGTGAACGAGTGGCCGATGATCGAACTGGATGCCCGGATCATGGAAGAGGCCATCCGCTTGCGCAAGACCTACCGCTTGAAGATCCCCGATGCCATCGTGGCCGCCACAGCCTTGACCCAGGAGATCCCCCTGCTCACTGCCGATACCGATTTTGAGCGGATCAAGAACGAGATCGCGGTGTTGATGTACGAGGTGTAGGTGGTATGTCATCATCAACCACCCAGGATCGGGCAACTTGAAGTGCGCGCCACCATGCTTATCTTCGCGCCGCGTTCTTTCCATCGCTTATCCAGAAAGGCGGAGGGACTGGCCCTGCGAAGCCTTGGCAACCGTCCGGTGGGCAACCATCGGGTAGGTGCTAAATCCAGCTCCGGAACGGTCCGGGGAAAGATGAGCCGCGATCAGGAAGCAGTGCCCGCAAGGGAACATTGAAGCCTCATCCGGTCCATCGGGTGGGGCTTTTGTCTTTCTGGTGGTGAAGAAGGTGACGGAGGTAAGGGATGTAATGCAGGGATCACCTCCCTCACCTCCCTAACCTCCCTCTCCGCACGAAGCGACCGGAAAGAACGCACATACCAGCACTGATGACAGACATCGAACGCATCGCCGCCCAACGCATCCTCATCCTCGACGGCGCCATGGGCACCATGATCCAGCGGCTCGGCCTGCAGGAGGAGGACTTCCATCCGAAAGGCATGGAGGACCACAAGATCCTGCTGAAGGGCAACAACGAACTGCTCTCGCTCTCGCGCCCGATGCCATCCGCACCATCCACGAGCAATACCTCGCGGCCGGCGCCGACATCGTGGAGACGAACACCTTCTCCGCCACCAGCATCGCGCAGGCCGAGCACGAATGCAGCCACCTCGCGCGCGAGATGAACCTCGCCTCGGTGCGCGGCTGGCGAAGGAGGCCTGCGCGAAGTACACCGCCATGGACCCGAGCAAGCCGCGCTTCGTGGCCGGCGCCATCGGGCCGATGAACAAGACCGCATCGCTCAGTCCCGATGTGAACGACCCCGGCTACCGCGCCGTCACCTTCGATCAGCTCGTCGCCGCCTACAAGGAACAGGTGGAAGCCCTGCTCGATGCCGGCGCCGACATCCTGCTGGTGGAGACCATCTTCGACACGCTCAACGCCAAGGCCGCCTTCTACGCCATCGACGAGGTGTTCGAAGCGCGCAACACGCGCGTGCCGCTCATGTGCAGCGTCACCATCACCGATGCCAGCGGGCGCACCCTCAGCGGCCAGACCATCGAAGGCCTTCCTCATCAGCATGGCGCACGTGCCGCTCTTCAGCATGGGCCTCAACTGCGCGCTGGGCGCGGCGCAGATGCGTCCGTACCTCGAAGTGATCGCCGAGCAGAGCACCTGCCGCGTCAGCATCTACCCCAACGCCGGCCTGCCCGACCAGATGGGCGAGTACCGCGAAACGCCCGAGGTCACCGCCAAGCTCGTGGGCGAGTTCATGGCCAACGGCTGGGTGAACGTGGTGGGCGGGTGTTGCGGCACGACGCCGGAGCATATCGCGGCATTAGCGGCTGAGGCCAGGAAACATCAACCTCGTGTGCTGAACCCAATTGAACTCAATTCCTGATTGCTAATTGCTGATTGCCACTGCCTGCGTCAATCAGCAATTAGGAATCAGCAATCACGGATCGCCATGACCATCGAAGATCACTTAACCACAAGGGACGATCATCGGGTAGGTGTTTTGGGCGTGCCCCTCGGCCAAATGCGCCTCGGGTCGCGCTTTCCGCTGTACTCCGCACTCGTCGTTCCTCCTCGCTTGCGGGCTTTCCGCTGCAATCGCTCACGCAATTTCGGTTCTGACCTGAAGTGATCGTCACATGAAGAAGGGCGCGCACGACAAGAGCATCAGTGAGCTCGAAGGCTGGACTTGGACGGATCCGATTCCCTCCGCTGATGACTCGTCCGGTACCGTGCTTCGCTTCTACAGACTCCACCGATCACCGATCAAGGACTTGGAAGTCGGTGATCTGCGGTTCCTCATCGGCCAGAATGCCGCATTAGAGCATCTCGTGCCCATTGCATTGGATCAATTGAGGAAGAACCCGTTCATCGAAACAGACTACTACCCCGGTGATCTTCTCAATGCTCTATTCGCGATCAATACCGAGCCGAACTATTGGAAAGCACATCCGGACCAACGGCAGATTTTGATTGGACTCTACGAGGAGAGCTTGAGACGAATGCCAACTGGAGAGATGTCCACCGGTGACTTGAAGAGGATCGAACGTGAGTATGAGAAGTTCAAAGCACATAGAGGCTGATATGTCCACCCCCACCTACTCCGGCCTCGAACCCCTCCGCATCTTCCCGGGTTCCAACTTCGTCAACATCGGCGAGCGCACCAACGTCACGGGCAGCGCGGCCTTCCGCAAGCTGATCAAGAACGGCAACTACGATGAGGCCGTGTCCGTGGCCCGCCAGCAGGTGGAGAACGGCGCGCAGGTGATCGACGTGAACCTCGACGAGGGCATGATCGATGGCGTGGAGGCCATGCGCAAGTTCCTCAACCTCATCGCCGCCGAGCCCGACATCGCGCGCGTGCCGGTGATGGTGGACAGCAGCAAGTTCGCCGTGGTGGAAGCGGGCCTGAAATGCCTGCAAGGCAAGGGCATCGCCAATAGCATCAGCCTGAAGGAAGGGGAGGCGGAGTTCCTGCGGCAGGCGAAGATCATCCGTCGCCTCGGTGCCGCCACCGTGGTGATGTGCTTCGACGAGCAGGGCCAGGCCGACACCTACGAGCGCCGCATCGCCATCGCAGAGCGGGTGTATCGCCTGCTCACGGAAAAGGCCGGCTTCGCGCCGCACGACATCATCATCGACGCGAACATCCTCACCGTGGCCACCGGCATGGCCGAGCACGACCGCTACGCCATCGACTTCATCGAGGCCGTGCGCTGGATCAAGCAGAACCTGCCCGGCGCGCTCACCAGCGGCGGCGTGAGCAACGTGAGCTTCAGCTTCCGCGGCAACGAGCCCGTGCGCGAGGCCATCCACACGGCCTTCCTCTACCACGCGATCAAAGCGGGGCTCGACATGGGCATCGTGAACGCGGGGCAGATCGGTGTGTACGACGACATCAGCCGAACGGCTGACCTGCTGGAGCACGTGGAGGATGTGCTGCTGGCGCGTCGCCCCGATGCCACCGAGCGCATGGTCGCCTTCGCGGAGCAGTTCAAAGGCGCAAGCCTTCCGCAGAAGCCGTGGCCGCGCAAGCCGCCTGGCGCGAAGGCAACGTGGAGGAGCGCCTGAAGCACGCGCTGGTGCACGGCATCACCGAGTTCATCGATGCCGACACCGAAGAGAGGCCCGCGTGCAGTACGTGGACCCCGTGCTCGTGATCGAAGGTCCGCTGATGGCCGGCATGAACGTGGTGGGCGACCTCTTCGGCAGCGGCAAGATGTTCCTGCCGCAGGTGGTGAAGAGCGCCCGCGTGATGAAGCGCGCCGTGGCCTACCTCGAGCCCTTCATGGAGGAGAAGAAGGCCGCGCAGGTCATCCGGCAGTTTGAAGGCCGACGCGAAGAAGGTGCTGCTCGCCACCGTGAAGGGCGACGTGCACGACATCGGCAAGAACATCGTGGGCGTGATCCTCGCGTGCAACGGCTGGCAGGTGATCGACCTCGGCGTGATGGTGCAGAGCGCCACCATCCTGAAGACCGCCCGCGAGATGAAGGTGGACATCATCGGCCTGAGCGGCCTGATCACGCCATCGCTCGATGAGATGGTGCATGTGGCCAAGGAGATGGAACGCGAGGGCTTCGAGACCCCGCTACTGATCGGTGGCGCGACGACCAGTCGTGTACACACCGCCGTGAAGATCGCGCCGCACTACAGCAAGCCCGTGGTGCATGTGATCGACGCCAGCCGCAGCGTGCCGGTAGTGAGCAACTTGCTCAGCGACAATGAACGCGTGCGCTTCGAGGGCGAGGTGAAGGAGGAATACGCCAAGGTGCGCACGCAATACGAAGGCAGTCAGCGCGAAAAGGAGTACGTGCCGCTGGCCGAGGCGCGCGAGAAGAAGTTCGCGATCGACTGGCAGGCCGAACCACCCGTGGTGCCGAAGAGTACCGGCATCTTCACCTACCGCAACTACCCGCTGGCCGAGCTGGTGCCCTACATCGACTGGACGCCCTTCTTCATGGCCTGGGAGCTGGCGGGCAAGTTCCCGCGCATCCTGGAGGACGAGGTCGTGGGCAAACAGGCCACGCAGCTTTATGCCGATGCCCAGAACATGCTGGACCGCATCGTGAAGGAGCAGTGGATCCAGGCGCATGGGGTAGCAGGCATCTGGCCCGCGAACACGGTCGATCACGACGATATCGCCCTCTACGGCGATCCCGCCCGCACCAAGGTGGTCGGCCGCGTGCACACCCTCCGCCAGCAGAGCAAGAAAGCGCCCGGCGTGCCCTACCTCGCCCTGGCCGACTTCATCGCCCCGGCCGGCACGCCCGACTTCCTCGGCGGCTTCGCCGTGAGCGCGGGTCACGGCGTGGATGAGCGCGTGAAGCGTTTCGAGGCCGCTCACGATGATTACAGCGCCATTCTCCTGAAGGCCCTCGCCGACCGACTGGCCGAAGCTTTCGCAGAGAAACTCCACGAGGTCGTCCGCGAGGAGTTGTGGGGCTACGAAGCTTCGCCCTTCACCAACGAGCAGCTGATCAAGGAGGCGTACCAGGGCATCCGGCCGGCGCCGGGCTACCCTGCCTGCCCCGACCACACCGAGAAGCCCGAGCTCTTCCGCCTACTTGACGCCACGAAGCACACCGGCATCACCCTCACCGAAGGGCTGGCGATGAGCCCAGCCGCCGCCGTGAGCGGATGGTACTTCGCGCATCCCCGGTCCAAATACTTCGGGGTCGGCCGTATTGCCAAGGACCAGATCGAGAGCCTCGCACAGCGCAAGGGTGAAAGCACCAGTTGGATGGAGAAG
>JACJZG010000022.1 GCA_020635715.1 Flavobacteriales bacterium
CCATGACCTGGCCCAGCGGGCTATACCATTACCGAGTGATTGATGGGAAAGCGCGCTTGATCGGTTCGGGCAAATGGGTGCGCGAATGATACAAGGTTCTCAATTCTAGACCGAACCTAAGGAAACGACCCTACGCATCACGGCCAACGTCGTAGATCTGATCCTCGATCAACGCATCATTGGTAAAGCCGCCTGAAAGGGCGGCTTTCTTCGTTCAAGCCTTGCCGGTCACGCCTTCCCTGCTGGGCCTCAGGCATTGGTAAAGCAACCGCATCGCGGCATGGGCGTCATTCCTTTGTACGAGCACCACCACCTCGCCGTATGAAACTGCCCCACATCGCCCGATGCTTCGCCTGGTCCGCATTGACCGTGGGGGGTATGGTGAGCGCCGGTGCCCAGAACTTCCCGTTCACGAGCGGCCCGATCCCGCCCTGCCAGACAAGCAATTTCACGACAACGGTGAGCGGTGTTGGAACGCTCCAGTTCGATTGGTGGGGATGGGGGTCGTTCATTGAGTCCCTGACGATCAACATCACCTCGGACCATCCGCAGACATTGAGCATCTCCCTGACCTCTCCAGAGGGGACGACGTTGCTCCTCTCCGCTTTCAACGGCGCTGGAGGCCAGAACTACACGAACACGACCTTCATGTCCGTGGGCAGCAACATCACCACGGCCAGTGCCCCGTTCTCCGGAGTGTACAGTCCTCAGGGCGGCCCCTTCAGCGTGTTCAACAATGAATTCGCGGACGGGGTGTGGACCATTTCCGTTCAGGATACCGCCTGCGCGAACGGAGGCACCGGCCCAGGGGGTACATGGACACCCGGTTGGTTCGATGGCAGCGGTTCCGGTGGATTCTCCTTCGGCTTCAATTCACCTCCGACCTGCATGGGTTGGATCCCGAACGGTAACGAAACAGTGTGCACTGGCGGGACCGTTGATATCGAAGCATACTATAACAACTTCAACAACTGGTACGAGTACTCCTTTGGATCATGGTCAGGGATGCCGATCGACCCAACAGCTGCGCCAGCGGGTTCTTACTACGTGAATGCGTATGACCCCTGGGAAGGTTGTTGGTACCCGGCCACCTTCGATGTGATCGAAGTGCCTCAATCAGCCTTGGGAGCGGACATCACCATGGCGCAATGTGCCAATGAAGGACCGGTGGACCTCACAACGCTATTCAGCATCGCGCCGGGCACGGGTGCGTTCTGGTTCAATGGTACGCCGATCAGCAACGGCGCCGCTGCTTCGGTGAGCGCGGATGGCACCTACCAGTTGGTCAGCAACGTGGGGACCGGATGTGGTGATACCGCGCTGGTCTTCCTCTCCACACTCCCGGCACCCGACATCGGGCCGGATCAAGCGGTGAGCATCTGTCCGGGTGGAACCTTCGACCTTTCCGGTCTTTTCGCAACGACCGGTTACACCACCACATGGAGCTTTGGCGGCCTACCATTCCTTTCACCCGCCTCGGCGAGCCAAGCTGGCACGTACTCCATCGTTGCGACAACGGCAGATGGATGTTCTGATGAAGCGCTGGTGGAACTATCTCTTGGATCCGCGCCACAACTCGGTCCGGATCAAGTCATCGCCGGATGCTCCAACCAGACGGTCGATCTTGCCGTGCTCTTGCCCGCTGCCGGAGCTTCGATCGAATGGAGTCTTCAGGGGATCCCTGTTGTGGACCCTTCCGCAGTAACCCTGGCGGGCATCTATCAAGTGGTGGCCTCCTCCGGGGCGGGTTGCACGGACACCGCATTCGTGTCCTATGCCCCCACAACGGCGCCCGATCTTGGACCGGATGTGACCACAAGCACCTGTGCGGGGGCCCCCACTGACCTCTCACTGCATCTGCCTGATCTCGGCACGACGACCTGGAGCCTCAACGGAACTGTGGTCCCGGACCCGACCACGGTGAGCGAAGCCGGGATCTACGAGGCCATCGTGACCGATGCTTCCGGTTGCCAGGATACCGCCCTTGTCGAACTTCTCCTGGAACCATTACCTGTGCTCGGCGCGGACCAGGAGATCGCCATTTGCGCGGGCGAGGATGTTGATCTGACCGCTCTGATCAGCAGCGGTACGGCCAGCGTGCAATGGAGCTTATCCGGCGTACCAGTGCAGGATCCAGGATCGGTCTTCACGGCCGGAACCTATGATGTACTTGCCACCAGTACGGCTGGTTGCAGTGCAACGGCCTCCATCACCATCGTGGTGAACGATCCGCCGGACCTCGGGCCGGACCAGGCAGGCATCATCTGTAGCGGAGATGCATCCGATGCGACCGGTCTGTTCAACACGGTCGGGCTCAACACCACCTGGACCCTGAACGGTGGCAGCGTGGCCGATCCCAGCGCGCTCCAGGTGGCTGGCGATTATCGTCTCATCGCCATGGACCTGAACGGCTGTGCGGATACGGCCTACTTCGTACTTGACCTACTGCCCCTGCCTTCGCTCGGTCCGGACCAGAGCTATTCCCTGTGCCCCTGGCAGTCCATCGATCTGACCGCCTTGGTGGAAGTGGACGGGAACGATGTCGCGTACACACTGGCCGGGATGGATGTCTCGGATCCGGATGCCGTTCATGAAGCAGGCACCTACATGATCACTGCCTCGAATGCGCTGGGCTGCAGCGATGAGGTATCCGTGGTGATCGAGAACGTGGAATGTGCATGTGAGGCCGACTTCATCCATGATGCGGAATGCGTGCAGGAGCCTGTGCAATTCACCCTGTTGGCCGATTCCGCCGTGGTCGGTGCAATGTGGTCCTTCAACGGAGCCGCTCCCCCGAGTTCCGCCCTTGATCCGCTTGTCGCCTTCTCCGAAGCCGGCACCATCACGGTCACCATGGAAGTGACCTTGAGCTGTGGCATGGTGGTGGTTGAACAAGAGATCGAGCTGGCCGATTGTGCATTGAACTGCAGCGTGTGGCTCCCGAACAGCTTCACCCCGAACGGCGACGCGCTCAACGACGTGTGGAGCTGGAAGGGCGACTGCGAACCCGAGGACTTCCACATGGACATATTCGACCGGTTCGGCACGCTCATCTTCGCCTCCGTGGATCCCTACAAGACCTGGGATGGCACCATCGGTGGATCACCGGTACCCCCCGGGGTGTATTCCTACCGCGCCGGTTATCGCCTGCCCTACCAGAAGCCGAAGGACGTGCGCGGGTCGATCACGTTGCTGCGTTGACCGAGAGCCGATCGATGGCCGCTGCCAGCCTTTGATCCTTCTCCGTGACCGCGCCACCCGCATCATGGGTGCTCAACGCGATATGAACGGTGTTGTAAACGTTGGACCACTCGGGATGGTGGTTCTGCTTCTCCGCGATCATGGCCACACGGGTCATGAACGCAAAGGCTTCGCTGAAGTCCTTGAAGGTGAAGCTGCGGCAGAGCTTGCCTTCCCTGATGTCCCAACCCGCGCTCATCGGTGGATCGGTAGTTCGATGATCCCCGGCATCGGGTCCGCCTCGCGCTGCACCAGCTTCATCTCGTCGACAAGGTGCTTCGCACCCGCGAACTTGTCGATGATGAAGAGGATGTAACGCACATCCACACAAATGTTCCTGCACTTCTCCGGATCGAACTGGATGTCGCTCATGGTGCTCTCCCAGGTCCGGTCGAAGTTGAGGCCGATGAGCTGGCCACGCCCGTTGAGGACCGGGCTGCCGCTATTGCCCCCGGTGGTGTGCAGCGAGGAGGTGAAACACACCGGCATGACCCCGTTCACGCCATACTGGCCGTAATCCTTCGCGGCGTGCAGTGCGAGCAGGCGTTCGGGCACATCGAACTCGACATCGCCGGGCACGTACTTGTCCACGACGCCATCCAGTGTGGTGAAGGGCTCATATACCACGGCATCCCGCGGCTCACTACCCTCCACCTTGCCATAAGAAAGGCGCAGGGTGCTGTTGGCGTCGGGCCAGAAGGTCCGCTCGGGCTCGAGTTCCATCATTCCCTTCACGTACGTGCGCATGGCCGCTTCGATCCGATCGCTCAACACGGCATGTTCAGGCCGGACCTGTTCGAGGAAGCTCCGGAAGAAGGATCGGGCCGTTCTGTAGGCCGGATCAACAGCAGCGAGCTTCGCGAACTTCTTCGAAGGCAGCATCAACGCCTTCTTCAGTCGCGCCTCATCCGTGAAGATGCTCCGGGCATACAGGTCCCGCACCCATGCATCGCTGTCGCCCTTGAACCGCGTATCGATCTCACGCAGTGCGGCTGGCTGATTGGCGACCGGGACGTTCGCCCGGTAGATGGGAAGCAGGGCCTTGAACACCTGCTCGTCAACGGAGGCGTCGTAATCCTTGAAGAAGCCGTGGATGTTGCCTGCACGCTCATCCGCCTTCGTTCGGAACTTGCCATCAGCCTCGAGCTTCGCCTGGTCCTCCACCAGCTCACGGAAGCCATCGGCGAAGCGCAGCACCTCCGGACCGTAGTACACCATTTCCACAAAGAGGTCCCGGGACACGGCAAGCGGGACATAGGCTTCGTACAGGCTCTTCAATTCGGGCAGCACAGCCTGGAGGTCGAGCCGATCCCGCTTCATGGCCATGTCCGTATACACCTGCTCCTGTTCACGCTTGTGATCAAGTGTCCGCAGTTCCTTCAAGCCGCGCACCTCGCCGATCCACTTCTTGTACGCGTTGCTGATCCCGGCCTGCTTGTCCGCGTACTGGATCCGGGTCTTGTCGCTGTTGCGCATAGCGGCGTCGATCACCGCGAGGCTGGCGGACCTCATCTTGATCCGGAGCGGATCGGCGGTGTTCAACACATAGTCCACCGCATAAGAGCTCAGGTAGCGCTGGGTACTGCCCGGGAAGCCGAAGATCATGGCGAAGTCACCCTCCTCCACCCCGCCGATGTTGACCGGGAGAGAATGCCGTGGAACGAAGGGTACGTTGGACTCCGATGGATCCGCCGGCTTGTTGTCCGGACCGGCATAGATGCGGAAGATGCTGAAGTCGGCGTTGTGCCTTGGCCACATCCAGTTGTCCGTGTCGCCGCCGAACTTGCCGATGCTGCTGGGCGGAGCGCCGACCAACCGGACATCACGAAAAGTCTCGGTGACGATGAGGAAGTACGCGTTCCCATAGTTGAACGGGCGAACCACGGCCTGGTAATGGGTCCCTTCGACCGCCTCCTTCGCGATGGCCTCCCCGACCCGCATCACCACCTCACGACGCTGGACCTCCGTGAGGTCCTGCTGGGACGCCAGCTCGCTGAGAACGCGTTCGCTCACATCCTCCATGCGGATGATGAAGGTGGCGGTGAGTCCCGGGTTCCGCAGCTCCGAAGCCTTGTCCATGGCCCAGAAACCGTTCTTCAGGTAGTCGTTCTCCAAGCTGCTGTGCTCCTGGATCACGCTGAACCCGCAATGGTGGTTGGTGAGGAGAAGGCCCTCCTCACTGATGACCTCCGCTGTACAGCCACCGCCGAAGTGCACGATCGCATCCTTGATGCTTCCATGATTGATGCTGTAGATGTCCTCGGCGGTGATGTGCAGGCCGGCGGTCCGCATGTCCCCCTCGATGCTCTTGAGCAGGGTCGGGACCCACATGCCTTCGTGAGCACTGACGGTCCGGGCAAGGAGGGTGAGAAGAAGAAGGAGATGACGCATGCTGATCGGTTATCCTACAAAGATGGAAGAACCGACGGGCTCAGACGAAGCAGGAGGCGGAGCCTCGTCCCAGGATCAACCGTCCGAAGGCGCTGGCAGTGTCTCCTCCGCGGGCACCGGTGCCGGTGCATCCGGCTTCCGGCGCTCCTCGCTGATGAGGTATGCCAACAGGACGATCAGCAGGAGGATGAGGAAAGCCTTCGGATCGCGGTAGAGCGGCTTCTGTGGCCGCTGGACCGCGCGGGTGTAATTGTACAGGAGCCGCTTCGGGTCGCGATAGCGTGCGATCTCCGCATCGGTCGGCTGTTGACCGCCTTCGGGCGTTATGCGGTAGCGACGTTTCATCGGCGTGGGACAAGTTGTTCGCGCAACCGACCGAGCACCCGGTGCGTGCGCATCTTGGCGGCTTCCTCGCCGATCCCCAGGACCTGGCCCAGTTCGGCAAAGGAAAGACCATCCATGTAACGTAGTTCGATGAGCCGGGCCTTCTCGACATCCAAGCGGCTCATGGCCGCGGCCAGCCGTTGCATCTCGTGCTCATCCATCTCCAGCCCCATCTCCTCGGAAAGGCCTTGGACCTCGCGGTAGCTCAGATCGATGAGCACCTCCTTCTTCTTCCGCCAGTGCATGCGGACCTCGTTGAGCGCGATCCGGTACAGCCAGGCCCGGAACGGGAGGCCCCGGGGTTCGTACCTCGCCAGGCCCAGCATGGCCTTCAGGAACGACTGCTGAGTGAGATCGGCGGTCAGGTCCGGGTCCTGTGCACGGCGCAGCAGAAAGCGATAGATGTCGCCGAAATAGCGCTCATACAGGGGCGCGAACCGTGCTGGCTCCGCCTTGGCGGCCATGATCAGCTGGTGTTCCTCTTCGGTCGGTGTCATCAGGTGGTACACAAAGCAATGCGCTTTGAGCCGATCGGTAACGCCTACTGGTGACCTGACACATACCCATCACGGAACAATTCACCACTGACCGCGTAGAAGGGCTGTTGCGCTGGATCAGCGTCTCGCGCCTACTAATGATATCAACCCTTCGACGAATTACCGGTGGACGCGAATGGATGGCTGCGATGACGGCCATCGTTCTGTGGGCCAGCTTTCCGTGCCAGGTCCATGCTCAGGGTTATACCTGGACATGGGGACATGCCTATGGTGGCAGTGGTGACATGGAGGTGGTCGATGTGGCCTTGGATGACGATAATGGCAGTTCCTACGTGTGCGGATACACCAAAGGAAGTGGCTTGATCGGAGGTGTCTTGGGTGCGGTCTTGGGCAACCAAGATGCCTACTTATCCAAACTTGACCCTTCTGGGAACCAGGTCTGGGCCTTCACTCCGAGCGGTCTGGGCAATAGCTCGGCGACCTCGATCGCCCTGGATGCCGCAGGGAACGTGTACATGTGCGGCTGGTTCGAGGGCACGATCGACCTTCACGGTAACTCCCTTGTCGGCAGTGGATCCGTAAGCTCCTCTGGAAACAAGGATTGGTTCATCGCCTCCTATACCCCGGATGGCCTTCTTCGCTGGCGCGCTCGCTTCGGTGGAGGTTCTGATGACAACCCGGTCGGTGTAACGATCGGTGGTACCAAGGCCTACCTCTTCGGCACGGTCAAAGGAGCCATCTCCACCGGCTTTGGTTCCATGTCCGCCGCACTCTCCAACAAGAACAACCTTGCCTTGGTGTGTTACGACTTGAGCGGTGTCGGTCAATGGCTTGTTTCGGGCGGGAGTGGGGAGGACGAGGAGCCAACATCAGTAACAGCTGATAACGACCGGGTTTATGTATCCTACCGCGCGGGTAACACTGGCTGTACCTGGTATGGAACAACGGGATCCTCGATCGGCAACGCCACTTCCTCCTTCCAATGGGATCCGCGCATCACCGCGTTCTCAGCCACAGGTGGGTTCGGCTGGAACAGGGCGCTGAACGAGAACGATGGTTCCAATCGTGGAGCCGCCTCATTGGCCGTAGGTTGCGGTGCGCTCTACATCACCGGCATCTCGCATTCGCCCACCGTGTTCCCCGGGCTGGGCAATTCCACCACCGGAACCCATGACTTCTTCTACCTCTCGCGCATCAATCCATTGAACGGACAGTTCCAGTGGTTGACCACTGGGACCACCACAGGCTCGAACCATAGCATAGGTGGAACCTCCGTGACACTAACCAAAGGCGGGGCCGTCCAAGTGGTCGGGAACTTCAAGGATGACCTGACCATCGGTGGGTCCACCATCACCTCGACCAATGGCAAGGTGCAATCCTATGTTGCGACCTTCCGACCTGGCGGCACCATTGCCCGGTTCGAGCGGATCACAAGCAGCCAGGATACATGGGGAACGACCATTTGTGCTGACGCCTCCGGACATTTCGTCGTAGGAGGCCGGTTCAAATCGAACATCAGTGTGTCCGGGGTGGCCTTGTCGAGTGCTTCATCAGTGAACGGTCACGTGTTCCGTGGGGAGCTTGGCATTATCGGGACCGCTGATCCATCCTCCTGGACTCCTCCTTCCCCGATGTGTTCGAATGCCTCCAGCTTCGACCTGTCCAGCTTATTGAGTCCGGCTGCCAGCGGAAGTGCTTCTGCGGTAAGCAACTCCAGCAATGTATCAAGCCCGGCAGGGGCTCTGGGCATGGTGACCGGTAGTTACGCGAACTTCGGTACGGCAGGCGGATATGTGACGCTGGACCTTGGCACCACGATACCTGCAGGCGCCACGATCAGTGTGCTCTGGCGATCAGCCGGCGGAACGGCGACCGCCCTGATCACTTCGGGAAGCTCTGCCACCCCCCCATCCAACAGCAATGGGTCGATCACGACCACGTCGACGAGTCCGACGTACACCGACCTTCAACTCTCCTCGGCAGCGCGATACATACGACTCACACGGCCTCTAACCGGCAGTGTCGCTTTCGATGTGGATGGGGTCTACTACAGCTATGGCAATGACCTGACAGGCACGTGGTCAGGACCGGGGGTTACCGGTTCAACATTCAACCCGGCAGGGCTTTCCGGATCGATACCAGTCACCTATACCATTGGTTCGAGTTCGTGTGCCTCTTCAACCACTGCGTCCATGACGGTCCAGGCCGCTCCGAACGCCGGGGTGGATGGAACATTGAATGTTTGCTCGGGGTCACCAGCGGTCAGTCTTTACTCCGCTCTCGGAGGTTCGCCGCAGGCAGGCGGCACGTGGAGCGGGCCAAGCCCGGTGGTGGCCGGCATGTACGATCCAGCAACCATGGCACCAGGGGCCTATCAATACACCGTGACCCCAACGGGTGTGTGCGTTGGATCCGGCTCGTCCACGGCCACCGTAAGCGTAACACCGACCCCGAACGGAGGGGTGTTCAGTGGGGCCGGCAGCGTATGTCCGACTCCGGCAAGCGGCACCCTTTCCATCTCCGGATTCGCGGGAACGATCGTGCGTTGGTGGCGCTCAGTGGATGGCGGCACGAACTGGAGCCCTATTGCCAATACCTCGAACAGCCAGGGATGGACGAACCTGACAGGCCCGGTCCAATTCAGGGTGGAATTGTCTCAGCCTGGGTGCGGAACAGGATATAGCCCTGTAGCCATGCTCACACCGGAGGATACGACCGCACCTGTTCTGACATGTCCAGCCGTGGAACCTCTGGCGACCGTGTATGCGGACGGCTCATGCAAGATCATTGTACCTGACTTCACCAGCCTGTTCAGCGCCATCGACAACTGTTCCGCAACGCCGACCATGGTGCAATCTCCAGCTGCCGGCACGCTGCTCACCTTCGTTGAGAACACAACTGTCACCATAAAAGCGGTGGATGGAGCCGGTAATAGCTCAGCTCAATGCACAGCCACGATCCTCGCGCTGGATACCATCCGGCCTGTACTGATCTGTCCATCCGACATCACCCTCTTCACCTCGTCAGCTGGATGCACAGCACAGCACACGATCGACCCACTGAACTATGCGGACAACTGTTGGGGCAACGGTCTTGCCGAACATATCTACTTGAAAGCTGGCGAGCCTGCTTTGTTCCCCCTGGTCGCCTTTGATGCCACAGGTTGGACTGAAGTGACATCCAGCTCGAGCATCGAACTCGACATTGACACGTACACCGTGGCTTATGTACACGAATCCGGCGCCGAGGATATCCTGCTGTGCTCCTACTCTATCATAGTTCAAGATGCCCAAGCGCCCTCGATCGTATGCCCGGCGAATAGGACCGTTCCGCTCCTCAATGGGTGCGAGATCACCGTGAACCACACAGAACCAACCGTAACTGACAACTGTAACGGTTGCGTGGCACCAAGCCTACCACAGTACACCTACATCGGAACCTATCAAGGTCATACATACTTCCGATCATGGAATTCAACGGGATGGGCGTCGGCCAGGGCGAATGCGAACAGCATTCCGAACGGCCATCTTGTCAGTTTGAACTCAGCAGCTGAAGAGGATTGGCTGAACGGTATTATACTCTCAGATCTTGGGTGGTATGCGCCGTTCTGGATCGGACTGAACGATGCTGCAGTGGAAGGAACGTTCACGTGGACCAATGGTGATCCTGTCGGATTCACACATTGGTCAAATAGCCAACCGGATGACATAGGCGGTGCAGACTACGCCTATATGAACACCGGCAACGCGCCAGGTTGGGATGACGCACCTGGAACGACCAATTTCAACTGGATCTTGGAAGTGGATTGCCTTCCGCTGATCCAACCAGTTCAGACAAGCGGTCAGGCCAGTGGAGCGTTGCTTCCTCCCGGTGGACACGTTATGGCCTGGACCGTAACTGACCACTCCGGCAACTCATCCTCCTGCTCATATACGATCACGGTGGTTGATACCATACGGCCAACGATCAGCTGCCCGGCCAACATCAGCATGAACGTTGATGCCGGCTCCTGCGGTGCTGTCGTGAACTATGTGACCCCGGTGGGCTCGGATAACTGCACGGGTGCGACGACGGTCCGTACTGCAGGCCCCGCAAGCGGAAGCACCTTTCCCATCGGAACCACGACCGTGACCCACACCGTGACCGATGCCGCCGGACTCACCGCGAGCTGCTCCTTCACCGTTACCGTGGTGGATAACATCCCGCCAGTGATCTCATGCCCGCCCAACATCAGCATGAACGTTGATGCCGGTTCCTGCGGTGCTGTGGTGAACTACCCGACCCCGGTGGGTTCGGATAACTGCACAGGTGCCACGACGGTCCGTACCGCAGGCCCCGCAAGCGGAAGCTCCTTCCCCATCGGAACGACGACCGTGACCCACACCGTGACCGACGCCGCTGGCCTCACCGCCAGCTGCTCCTTCACCGTGACCGTGGTGGACAACCTCCCGCCACAATTGAACAGCTGCCCATTGGACATCACCATCGTGGCGTCGCCCGGTGCATGCACCGCCATCGCGAACTGGTTCGAACCAACGGCAACGGACAACTGCAGCGCTTCGCTATCCCGGGTCGGACCCGCCAGCGGAAGTTCCTTCCCTATTGGCAGCACCACACCGATCACCTACACTGCGACCGACGGATCGAACAGCTCGAGCTGCGTGTTCAATGTGAGCGTGATACCGACCGCCGTGGACCTGGCTTATGGCCTTACCGAAGTGTGCCAGGGATCCGGGATCATCATGCCCACGATCGCCTCGCCTTCCGGCGGCGTGTTCAGCGACGCGAACCAGTCCGGCACGATCAACCCTTCGACCGGCGCCTTCGACCCAAGTCTGGCCACACCTGGGCTCCACACGTTGGACTATGTCTTCACTGAATCATGCACCAGCCATGTCTGGTTCACGATCAATGTGATTGCATCACCAGCTGCGACCATTTCCTACGATGGTTCGCCATACTGCAACAGCGGAAGCAGCGCCACAGTGACGCACACAGGAACCCCAGGAGGAACCTACAGCGCGACCGCTGGACTTGCGATCGACCCCTCCACCGGGAACGTTGACCTCTCCGCCAGCCTTCCAGGTGATCATCTCGTGACCTATACGATCCCGGCCACGGGTGCTTGCGGCCTTTTCCAGACGACGGCATCCATCACGGTGAGCGCCGCTCCATCGGCGACGATCAGCTATGCCGGACCATTCTGCGACAACACCGGGCAACAATCACCGTCCATCACGGGAACGACAGGAGGAATATTCAGTGCCGACCCGCAACTCGCACTTGATCCCAGCACAGGTATCATAACACCAGGTGCCACCACATCATCGAGTACTGGCACCTCCTTCCTCGTGACCTATTCGCTGCCAGCACAGGGAGGCTGTCCCGCGTTCAGCACCAGCACGAACGTGACCATCACCCAGGCACCGTGGGCCGGAACCGGTGGATCACTCGAGCTATGCTCGGATGCTGCACCCGCGCCACTTGTGGTCAACGGCAACCCATCGTTAAGCGGGACATGGTCGGACCCAGCAAACCAGCCTCACACAAGCACGTACGATCCGGCCACGGATGCACCAGGAACTACACCTTTACCGTAGCAGGTGGTCCTGGCTGTGCCGACCACAGCTCCATCGTGGTGGTCAATGAGATCCCTGCGACGTCCACAACCACCAACGCTTCGGCCTGCGACAGTTTCACCTGGGCTGTGGATGGACAGATCTATACCAGCAGCGGCACCTTCACCAGTGTGAGCGGATGCCACACTGAGACGCTTGTCCTGACCATCACGCCAAGCACCAGCAACACGACCAACGCTTCGGCTTGTGACAGCTACATCTGGAGCGTGGATGGTCAGACCTACACCAGTAGCGGCACCTACACCAGCGTGAGCGGTTGCCATACCGAGACGCTCATCCTGCCCATCACGCCGAGCACCAGCAACACGACGACAGAGACGGCCTGCGACAATTACACCTGGGCCGTGGATGGCCAGACCTACACCAGCAGCGGCACCTACACCAGCGTGAGCGGATGCCACACCGAGACCCTCATCCTGACCATCACGCCGAGCAGCGACAATACCACCAACGCTTCCGCTTGTGATAGCTACACCTGGAGCGTGGATGGACAGACCTACACCAGCAGCGGCACCTACACCAGCGTGAGCGGTTGCCATACCGAGACGCTCATCCTGACCATCACGCCGAGCAGCGACAATACCACCAACGCTTCCGCTTGTGATAGCTACACCTGGAGCGTGGATGCACAGACCTACACCAGTAGCGGCACCTACACCAGCGTGAGCGGTTGCCATACCGAGACGCTCCTCTTGACCATTACGCCGAGCACCAGCAACACGACCACGGAGACGGCCTGCGACAGCTATACCTGGAGCGTGGATGGACAGATCTACATCAGCAGCGGCACCTACACCAGCGTGAGCGGTTGCCATACCGAGACACTTGTCCTGACCATCACGCCGAGTACCAGCAACACGACCAACGCTTCGGCTTGTGACAGCTACACCTGGGCCGTGGATGGACAGATCTACACCAGCAGCGGCACCTATACCAGCGTGAGCGGATGCCACACCGAGACCCTCATCCTGACCATCACGCCGAGCACCAGCAACACGACCAACGCTTCGGTTTGTGATAGCTACACCTGGAGCGTGGATGGTCAGACCTACACCAGTAGCGGCACCTACACCAGCGTGAGCGGTTGCCATACCGAGACACTTGTCCTGACCATCACGCCGAGTACCAGCAACACGACCAACGCTTCGGCTTGTGACAGCTACACCTGGGCCGTGGATGGACAGATCTACACCAGCAGCGGCACCTATACCAGCGTGAGCGGATGCCACACCGAGACCCTCATCCTGACCATCACGCCGAGCACCAGCAACACGACCAACGCTTCGGTTTGTGATAGCTACACCTGGAGCGTGGATGGTCAGACCTACACCAGTAGCGGCACCTACACCAGCGTGAGCGGTTGCCATACCGAGACGCTCGAACTGACAATTGTCGATCATACCGAGACCACGACGATCGCAACCACATGCGACAGCTTCGTTTGGACAGTCAACGGCATGACCTATACGAGCGGTGGGATCTACAGCTTCATCAATGGTTGCCATACGGAGAAGCTCATTCTGACCATCGTAGCCACTACCGGTAGTGCCATCACCGAGAGCGCCTGCGGCAGCTTCGACTGGAACGGGACCACCTACACCAGCAGCGGGACCTACACCTTCAACTCGGGTTGCAACACCGATACGCTCCACCTGACGATCACACCGAGCACCGGTAGTGCCATCGCCGAGAGCGCCTGCGGCAGCTTCGACTGGAATGGGACAACCTATACCAGTAGCGGGACTTACACCTTCAACTCGGGTTGCAACACCGATACGCTCCATCTGACGATCACACCGAGCACCGGTACAGCCATCACCCAGAGCGCATGCGGAAGCTTCGACTGGAACGGGACCACTTACACCAGCAGCGGCACCTACACCTTCAGCACAGGCTGCAACACCGATACGCTCCACCTGACGATCACACCGAGCACCGGTAGTGCCATCGCCGAGAGCGCCTGCGGCAGCTTCGACTGGAACGGGACGACCTACACCATCAGCGGGACCTACACCTTCAACTCGGGTTGCAACACCGATACGCTCCACCTGACGTTCACGCCGATCACCGGTAGTGCCATCACCGAGACCGCCTGCGGCAGCTTCGACTGGAACGGGACGACCTACACCAACAGCGGGACCTACACCTTCAACTCGGGTTGCAACACCGATACGCTCCACCTGACGATCACGCCGATCACCGGTAGTGCCATCACCGAGACCGCCTGCGGAAGCTTGACTGGAACGGGACCCTTACACCAGCAGCGGCACCTACACCTTCAGCACAGGCTGCAACACCGATACGCTCCACCTGACGCATCACACCGAGCACCGGTAGTGCCATCGCCGAGCGCCTGCGGCAGCTTCGACTGGAACAGGACGACCTACACCAACAGCGGGACCTACACCTTCAACACGGGTTGCAACACCGATACGCTCCACCTGACGATCACGCCGATCACCGGTAGTGCCATCACCGAGACCGCCTGCGGAAGCTTCGACTGGAACGGGACCACTTACACCAGCAGCGGGACTTACACCTTCAACTCGGGTTGCAACACCGATACGCTCCACCTGACGATCACGCCGATCACCGGTAGTGCCATCACCGAGACCGCCTGCGGAAGCTTCGACTGGAACGGGACCACTTACACCAGCAGCGGGACTTACACCTTCAACTCGGGCTGCAACACCGATACGCTCCACCTAACGCATCACATCGATCACCGGTAGCGCCATCACCGAGAGCACCTGCGGAAGCTTCGACTGGAACGGGACCCACTTACACCAGCAGCGGGACCTACACCGTCAACTCTGGGCTGCAACACCGATACGCTCCACCTGACGATCACGCCGAGTTCGATGAACACTGAAACGATCACCGCATGTGACAGCTATCTGTGGACCATCAACAATACCACCTACACTGAGAGCGGTACGTACACCGTCTCGACAGATTGCTCCACCGAGGTGCTCGAACTCACCATCAACCACACGCTATCTGCGAGTTGGACAATTCCCGACCTGATGTGCTCGACGGATGCCCCGATCGACCTCTCCATGTGAACTGGCCACCACCCAAGGAGGCAGCTGGTCCGGTGTCGGGGTGAACCAGCAGTTCCTTTCGACCCGGCCATCGCGAACGGACCAAGCATGATCACCTACACCATCGGTGAAGGGCGTGGTGCTCGGACCGAGGATCGACTGATCACCAGTGACCCTGACCCCGAATGCGCATGCTGGTCCGGATGTCGGTGCCATATGCGGGTACGAAGTGGAAATGGAAGCGATACTGGCGACAGGATCCGGAAGCTGGTCGGCGGACAACGATGTTCGATCCTGACGCCCGCGATCAATCCACCACCATCCTGGTCACCGGACCCGGTGTTCATACGCTGACATGGACCGTCACCGAGAACGGCTGCAGCGCATCGGACGAGGCCATCATCACATTCCACGATCCAGCCATCGGGCTGACCGTGGATGCTGGACCCGACCAGGTGCTCGAAGCGGTCAACAGCTCCCTTGTCGAAGCCATGGTTCCTGCAGGGGTCTCGGTCCACTGGTCCGTACTAAGTGGATCCGGCAGCATCTCGGAACCGCAGGCACCCGGCACCATGGTCACCTCCCTGAGCACAGGCACGAACCTGTTGTTGGTGAACGCCACCCTCGGAGAGTGCCCGGCCGGAAGCGACACGCTCCGCATCGATGTGAAGGACTTCTTCATCCCCGCGGGCTTCTCCCCGAACGCTGACGGGGTGAACGACATGTTCGTCATCACCGGAATGGGCAACTACCCTGGTAGTGGCTTCCACGTCTTCAACCGGTGGGGCCAGGAGGTCTACGGCCACGACTCCTATGACAATTCATGGGATGGAAGTGCACGCAACGGGGTCAGCCTGCCTGACGATACCTATTTCTACACCCTGAACCTGAGCGATGCAGGTTCGTACAACGGCTACATCGTGATCAAACGATGAGGTACCCGCTGCGCATCATATCCCTGGCATTCGTGCTCCACGCCCTGCTCTCGGCGGGGCAGCATACGCCATTGACCAGCCAATACCTGTTCAATGGCCTTGTGATCAACCCGGCCTATGCGGGTAGCCGGGATGCCTTGGCCGCCAACCTGACCTACCGCCACCAGTGGGTGGGATTCGATGGTGCGCCCGTGACCCAGATGGTCAGTATCCACTCACCATTGGGCAGAAGGAAACTTGGCGCCGGACTTCTCGTATACAACGACCGCATCGGCGTAAGTCAGGAGACCGGTGTGTTCACGAACCATGCCTATCGCATCCGATTCCGCAAGGGAAAGCTCGCCTTCGGCGTGGGGGCCGGCCTCACCTTCCTGCGCAGTGCATGGACACAAGTGGCCATCCAACAGGCGAACGACATCGCCTTCTCTGCGGATCAGCGCAGTGCCGTGCGGCCCAACTTCAGTGGAGGCATGTACTACCACACCAAGACCTGGTTCGTGGGCCTCTCCTCCCCCTTCCTCATGCTCCACCGCTACCCCGCTGGCAGCGAAGGGTTCAGCTTGTCACAAGCACGTGCCGATCTTCAGCCGATGCTTACCGGCGGCTACCTGGTCGAACTCACCCGAGAGATCAAATTGAAGCCGAGCGCACTCATTCGATACCGGCGTTCGAGCGGTGTCCAGGCCGATCTGAGCTCGAACCTCATCCTGAAGGACCGCCTGTGGCTTGGCGCATCCTACCGCACCGGTGACGCCATGGTCGCGACGGTCGAAGTGCTTCCCACACCACAATGGCGCGTCGGCTATGCTTACGACCTGGGTCTGTCCCGCCTGCGCACCGCACACCAAGGCTCCCATGAGGTGATGCTCCAGTACGAATTCGGTTTCCGCATCCGCGTGAAGGACCCGCGCTACTTCTGATGAAGCGGAACCTCCATATCGCATGTGCCCTCGCCTGGTCCACCTTGTCCATGGTACAGGCGCAGGAGATCCATGAGGTCCGCCTGGTGGACCTCGGCCCGTTGGCGGAGGATTACGCCCCTGTCGTGACCGACTCGGGCATCGTGTTCTGCTCGATCCGTGAGACCGCCGCCACCATCACCTTCAAGGACGCCGAGACCGGCAAGCCCCTCGCCGACCTCTTCTGGGCACCGTTCCAAGGCGATCGTTTCGGACCCGCGGTGCTCTTCAGCGCCAATATCACCACGCCGGTGAACGAGGGACCCGCCAGCTTCACCGAAGGTGGCAGCACCATCTGCTACACCCGGAACATCGTCCTTCCCAAGAAACTCTCCAACCTGCGTGGGTCGAAGGCACAGCTCGGTCTGTTCTTCTCCCATCTGGAAGGCGGGGCCTGGTCCGCTCCTATGCCCTTTCAGCATAACTCCGCCAAATATTCCATCATGCACCCGGCCTTCGCCCCGGATGGACGATCGCTGGTGTTCGCTGGTGATCTCGAAGGTGGTGAGGGAGGCATGGACCTGTACATCAGCCATCGTACCGGAGAAGGCTGGAGCGCACCGGAGAGCTTGGGCCCGCGCATCAACGGCCCGGCCAACGAGGCTTTCCCTTCGTTCGGACCGGACGGGGCGCTCTACTTCGCGAGTGATAGGACCGGTGGCCTGGGCAAGCTCGACCTCTATCGAGCCACGACCGACAAGACCACTTGGAGCGACCCCATCGCGCTTCCCGGACCGATCAATTCCACCGGGAACGATATCGGCATCAGCTTCCGCAAGGATGGACGCACCGGCTTCTTCAGCAGCGACCGAACAGGTACCGACCGGATCCATGCGTTCGAACGCACCGTGCCGAAGTTCCGCGACTGCACCCCGCAGCAGCCGAACAATTATTGTTTCGCCTTCCGCTCCCAACCGCACGCCGCCACCGCAAGCCTGCCCCTGGACCATTATTGGGACCTCGGTGATGGCACACGCGTGAAAGGCACCCTGGCCGAACATTGTTATGAACGGCCGGGCACCTACACGGTCAGGTCACTGCTCGTGGACCGCAAGTCCGGAGCCGTGTTCCACACCCTGAAGAGCCACGACCTGGAGGTGATGAACGTGCAACAAGCGTGGATCAGCGCGCCGGACACGGTCCGTACCGGGCGCCCGCTCGCTCTGGACGCCCTGCTGAGCGATCTGCCCGGCTTCCAGGCCGCACAATACCATTGGGACCTCGGTGATGGCTCGTTCAGCCGCGGGGACCGCATCCAACATACGTTCAAGACACCGGGCAACTACCTCGTGCGCCTGGATATACTCTCCGCTCCGGATGCGGAGGGTGTGATCAAGAACAAATGCAGCACCCGTGAATTGATCGTTATCGACCGCTTCCGTGACCACGAGGACATTGCCGTGGTGGCCTACCAGGATGCGGTAGGCATCACCCATTCCTTCGAGTTCCAGGAGCTGCCCTTCGACCAGCTCGGTCTGATGACTGACGAGAACGGCGATGTCGCCTTCGCCGTGGAACTCTTTGCTTCGCGGGAACGTGTGAGCCTGGATGATCCGAAGTTCAACGAGATCAAGAAGTTCTATCGTGTGGTGGAACGCTTCGATCCGGAACGGGGAGTTTACACCTACTCCGTAGGAGAGGCGAAGAACGTGGAGGAACTGTACGAGGTGTACAAGAAGGTGAAGGAGCTCCAGTTCATCGACGCAGAGGTCCATATGCTGCAGATCGAGAAGCTGATGGACCTGAGCGCGCTCGATCTCGCCTCGGTGCGTGACCTCAACCGCACCAAGCTCCGTACGAACGCCATCCACTTCGAATTCAAGAGCGCCGAACTGGGCGAAGGATCGGAACCGGTTCTTGAACAGATCCTCGGCCTTCTCCGGCAACATCCGGAGCTCCAGCTCGTGATCGAGGCGCATACCGATGACATCGGCAGCCGCGCGTACAACGTCGAACTTTCGCAGCAGCGCGCTCAGAGCGTGACTCATTATCTGGAGGAGAACGGTGTTGGTGGCGAGCGTCTCGTTGCCATCGGCCATGGCAAGAACCAGCCCATCGCGAGCAACAAGACCGAGGAAGGGCGAAGCCAGAACCGGCGCGTGGAGTTCCGTGTTACGGTGAAGGACGAACAGCAGGCCTTCGAGAAGACCCGCTGAGCCTGCCGGTCAGGCCACCTCGAATGGTGGTCGGCCGCGATCGGTCCTTGGCGATCAATGAGGTACTTTCGTGACCATGCGATGGTCGCGGATGGGATGGCTTCCAGTTCTATTGATCCTGTTCTCCGCGCAGGCCAAGGCCCAGCGTTCCACACAGTGGCTGGAGAACAGGGGGCAATGGCCTCATTCGGTCACGCATCGAGCTGAGACCAGCCAGGCGACCATCTGGCTTGAAGGGGGCGCCATCCTCATTGACCGCTTTGATGCAGCCGCCATGGAGGCGGTGGCCCATGCACACGTTGGCCTGGAGCACGCACCTGAGCAGGTCGCCCATCACGCCTTCCGCATGCGACTGGCGGGTGTCACTGGTCCTGTCCGGACCGAAGCGATCGGGGTGCAGCGAGGTGCCTACAATTACATCCTGGGGAAGGACCCCGCCCGGTGGGGAAGGAACTGTCATGCGTTCAGCGCAGTGGTGCAACACGACGTGCTCAAGGGCATAGACCTGCGGGTGCGGGCCCTGGAAAATGGCGTGAAGTATGATCTGATCTGCGCCCCCGCCGCGGACCCAGCCTCGATCACCTTCCACTATGACGGTCTGGACAGTGTACTATTCGCGACCGACCAGCTCACCTTGTACACCGCGCTCGGTGCGCTCACCGAGCACATCCCCATCGCGTATCAGGAGAAGGATGGCTTGCGCACCCCCGTGGAATGCAGCTACCTGCGCAAGGGCGATGGATTCGGATTCGCCGTGGGCACGTACGACCGGTCGATGCCCTTGGTGATCGACCCGACCCTGATCTTCAGCACCTACTCGGGGTCCTTCGCCAACAACTTCGGATACACGGCCACCTTCGATCGGGATGGATTCCTGTACAGCGGCAGTTCGGCCTTCGGGCAGGGCTATCCCACCACCCTGGGGGCCTACCAGACCACGCATGCCGGTGGTGATGGACTGAACGATGGGATCGACATCGCCCTCACGAAGTACGATACCACGGGTACCTTCCTGGTCTGGAGCACTTTCCTCGGAGGCAGCAGCGATGAGCTACCGCACAGCCTGATCGTGAACGACAACGACGAGCTCTTCGTTTACGGCACCACGAGTTCGCCCAACTTCCCAACGACCCCCGGCGCCTTCGATGTCAGCTTCAATGGCGGTCCGGCGTTGAACCTGAGCAATGGACTGGGTGCGAACTACCCGAACGGAACGGACATCATCGTTGCTCGTTTGAGCGCGGATGGGAGCGACCTGCTGGCCAGCACCTTCATCGGTGGCACCAACAATGATGGCATGAACACCGCCGCCGGTCTCAAGTTCAACTACGCGGATGAGATCCGGGGCGAAGTGCTGCTTGATGCGAACGACAACGTGTACGTAGCCAGCAGTACGGCCAGTGCGGACTTCCCCACCACCTCTTCCACGCTGCAGCCCACCTACGGCGGTGGCGCGCAGGATGGGATCCTCATGAAGTTCGATGCCGCCCTCACCACCCTGCAGTGGTGCTCTTATCTGGGCGGATCCCAAGCCGATGCCGTGTACAACATTGAGCTGAACGGTACAGGAGGCCTCTATATCGCCGGAGGAACTCGCAGCCTCGACCTGCCGGTAAGCGCGAATGCCTTCCAGCAGACCTTCCAAGGCGGCACCGCGGACGGCTTCGTGGCCGAGGTAGCCACGGACGGGACCTCTGTGATCGCGTGCACCTACTTCGGAAGTTCGACCTACGATCAGTGCTACTTCGCCGACCTCGACCAGAACGGCGACATCTACCTGTTCGGCCAGACCCAGGCACCCGCGGACATGTTCATCGTGAATGCCGCGTACTCCATACCCAACGCCGGGCAGTTCGTCGCGAAGCTGGATCCCGCGCTGACCACCATCGAGATCAGTACGCGCTTCGGGCAGGGCGATGGTCATCCGGACATCTCCCCCACCGCCTTCCTCGTGGATCATTGCAACAAGATCTACGTGAGCGGTTGGGGAAGTTCCATTCAAGGTGGCCTGCTGAGCACCACCGGTTTGCCAGTGACCGCCGATGCCTTCCAATCCACCACGGACGGCAACGACTTCTACCTCGCGGTGCTCGACATCGATCTGAGCGCCCTCTTCTACGCCACCTACTTCGGTGGTGGCATCAGCGCGGAGCATGTGGACGGTGGAACGAGCCGATTCGATCGTCGTGGGCGCGTTTACCAGAGCGTATGCGCGGGCTGCGGTGGTAATTCGGACATCCCCATACGCCCCCTGCCCGGTGCGGTAAGTCCCACGAACAACAGCGGCCTGTGCAACAATGCGGTCTTCAAGTTCGACATGGACCTGCCCGTGGTGGTGGCCGACTTCAACAGCACCGTGGACTGCCTGCCAGCACCGGTGACCTTCACCAACAGGAGCTTCGGGGCAAGCAGCTTCGAATGGTCCTTTGGTGATAACACCACCAGCACCCAGACCAGCCCTGGACATGTTTACGACACGCCCGGGGTATACACCGTCCGCCTGGTCGCCTCCAACCCCGACGCATGCAACCAGAGCGATACCACCTACCGCCAGGTGGTGGTGCTTGGCGCCGACGCAGAGGACCTTCCTGACACGCTCCTTTGTGCAGGTGGTAGTGCACAGATCGGCCTATTGCCCATCGTTGGTCCGGGGATCACCTACGCCTGGTCGCCGACGACGGGCTTGAACAATGCAAGTGTGGCCAACCCGATCGCAAGTCCGACCACCTCGACCACGTACACCCTCACCATTGGCAATGGCACCTGTAGCTCCGTATTGCAGCAAACGGTCGTGGTGCGCGACCTGCTGATCGATGCGGGTGTGGATCGTACGGTCTGTGGCCCGAACGCACAAGCCCTACTCGTCGCATCCGGCTCGGGCGGTGTGAACACGTTCCAATGGTCGAGCAGCAACTTGTTCGTGGATATGCTCAACGCCACACCATCGGACAGCACCGCGAGCGTTGAAGTGGTGATGGACGCGTGGTACCACGTGCGCGGGACCAGCGGCACATGCCAGGCGTTGGACAGTGTGTACATCGATGTATCCAACGGCGGGATCGGGCTGGATCCGGTGGAAGCCATATGCGCAGGCGACACCGGCGCGATCAACCTGTTCGGTGCGGACGCGGGATCGACCTTCCTCTGGTCACCGGACGAATACATCACCCAGGGACAGGGAAGCTTCCGGATCTGGACCAACGCGCCCACCACAACGACCTATTTCGTCACCGTAACGGCTCCTTCAGGCTGCACTTGGAACGGTTCGGCTCAACAGGCGGTATCGCCGCTCACCGCCTCGAGCATTCAAGCCACCGCCAACCCGCTCGTGCTCGTTTCCGGAGGCAACGTTCAACTCCACGCCTATCCCACCGACCTCTCCTATTCGTGGTCTCCACAACAACCGCTGGATGACCCGACAAGTGATTCGCCCATTGCCATCATCAACTCCACGACCTTGTTCACGGTAAGGGTGAGCGATGGCATCTGTGCCAAGGATGCCAGCGTGCTCGTGGAAGTGCGCGAACTCGTGTGTGATGAACCCGACATCTTCGTTCCGAACACCTTCACACCGAACGGCGATGGGCAGAACGATGTGCTCTTCGTGCGTGGCCGTAACATCGCGACCCTCGACTTCAAGGTCTTCGATCGTTGGGGCGAACTCGTATTCGAGACCACGGAAATGTCGCGTGGCTGGGACGGCACCTACGAAGGGCGACCGGTCGATCCCGCGGTCTTCGTGTATCACCTCACCGCGTATTGCGTGGATGGGCAGCAGTACTTCACGAAGGGTAATGTGACCGTGGTGCGATGAGGACCTTTCGGCATCGCCTCATCCTAGGTGCCATGCTCGCTGTCGGGTTGGCATTGAGGGGAACATCCGTATCGGCTCAGGACATCCACTTCTCCCAGTTCTTCAACACGCCACTGGCGTCGGGGCCGGGCTTGATCGGTGCGTTCGACGGTGACTATCGGTTCAACGGGATCTTCCGGCAGCAGTGGCGCGCCGTGACCATCCCATACCGGACCTTCGCCTTTGGTGGCGATGCAGCCGATGCAGCCGGCGTGAAGGGTCTGGGGCTCGGTGCCTGGCTGTTCAACGACAAGGCCGGGGACAGCCACCTGGACCAGACGCACCTGAGCCTCGGCGCGAGTTGGACAAGCCACTTCGGTAGGAATGACGCGCATGCGCTCACTGGCGGTCTCCAATTCGGATTCACCGCCCTATCGCTCGACCCCTCCGCCCTCACCTACGACAACCAGTACAACGGCTACTACTACGACCCGGACCTCGGCTCCGGCGAGCAGTTCGCACGAAGCTCATCCACCCATCCGGACGTACATGTGGGCATCGCGTACCGGTACAAGGTGGATGACCGGACGAGCTTGCAAGCAGGCCTCGGGCTCTTCAACCTGACCACCCCGGAGATCCGCTTCTTGAGCGGGCCGAGCACCACCTTGGACCGACGTGCGAGCGGTCATGTCATCTTCAACTTCCCCGTGGCCGCCCAACTTGACCTGGTGCCCATGCTCCAGTTCATGTCCCAGGGCGAATTCCAGGAGTTCGACATCGGATCCAACCTGCGCTACATCATGCTTGATCGTTATAGCTTGAAACGTGCCGTGCTCTTTGGTGCCCACTACCGCGCAGCGGATGCCGGTTATCTCTACGCCGGACTGGAGCATGACGATTGGACCTTTGGCCTGAGCTACGACATCAATACCAGCGACCTTGTTCCAGCAAGCCGCAACCGTGGCGCGATCGAACTGACCGCGATCCGTATCCTGCGGAAACGACCCGCCATTCCGGTCCACTTCAAAGCGTGTCCGGCGCAGATCTGATGAAAAGGCTTGTACGATATCTACTGCTTCTCATCGGATCGGGTACCGGGATCACGCTTCACGCCCAATCCGTGGAGCAATGGACCGCTTGGGGCGATGCGGCATTCGCGAAGGAGGAATACTATGGAGCATCACGCTTCTATGCGGGCGCGCTCGCGCTCGAACCGGGCCGCATGAGCTTGCAATGGAAGCAGGCCGAGGCCGCGCGCCTGAGCAACCAGTACCCATTGGCGATCGAACTCTACGCCCGCGTGTACCAGAAGGATGCCGGACGCTCACATCCTGAAGCGCTGCGCTGGCTCGGAGAGATGCAGTTGTGCGATGGGCGATACGATGATGCGCGCACCACGTGGAACAAAGTGCTTCAGAAAGAAAAGGACAAGGGTTCGGTCATCGCGATCCGTGCGCGGAACGCCATCGCGGGATGTGACCTCGCCGCAGCCGGATCCGACGGAACGTTCCAAGTGGAACATCTGCCAGCACCCGTGAACACCAATGACAGCGAATTCGGTGCGCGCACCGGTCCGGACAGCGTGCTATGGTTCTCGAGTCTGCGTGGTGCCTTGAACGACGATGGCGAGGTGCAGGACACGACCGCCTATCGCATCGGGATCTTCAGCAGCCGTCCAACGCCGCAGGGTTGGGAGGAACCGATATCCGGGTCCACACCGCCGGATGCCATGGGCCATTCCAACGCCAATCTCATGTGGACCCGGGATGGTGAGCGCATGTACTTCACACGCGTCGATGTGGACGGGACCAAGCACATCGCGATGCGCACCTCGAACAGTCCCACTCAGCTGTTGACCGGTCTCGAAGCCCATCCCGATGCGACCCAGCCGTGGGCCACCTCGATCGATGACCGACCAGTGCTCTTCTTCGCCGCGCAGGGGGGTGAAGGCGGCATGGACATCTGGTACGGCGAACTCAAGATCGATGGGGTCTCCAACATTCGTAATGCAGGACCGCAGGTGAACACGCCGGGGAACGAGGTGTCCCCTTCATTCGATCCCGCGACCCGTGCGCTGTGGTTCAGCAGCGACTTCCACGCCGGACTGGGTGGCTATGATGTCTTCCGCATCGGCTGGCCGGATGATCCACATGGGTTGCAGAACGTATTGGCCCTGAATTCTCCCGCCAACGACCTGTATCCCGTGTTCGACGGGGTCACCGGTAAGGGCTGGTTGACCAGCAACCGCAAGGGATCCTTCGCGGCGAAAGGCGAGACCTGTTGCAACGACATCTACAGCTTCCATGGAATGGCGACCGCTCCCGAGCCGGATACGGTCCTGCTGGCCGCAAGCGATACCATCTCACCGGTGGAACAGGACCCGCGGTCAATACTCGCTCGCCTGCAGGGCGAATTCCCGCTGAAACTCTACTTCCACAACGATGAACCCGAGCCACGCACCCGGCTCAACAGCACGCGGCAGACCTATGGTGCCACGTACGAAGCGTACCGCAGGCTCTTTCCGGTATATCGGCAAGAGAACGATGACCCAGCGGCGATCGATGCATTCATCCAGGACGAGGCCGAACGCGGAAGAAGGAAATTGGATGAACTCGTCCAGGCGCTGATCCCCGCGTTGGAGCAGGGTGAACGGATCACCCTGGATGTGCGTGGTCATGCCAGCCCCCTGGCGTTGAACGACTACAACCAGCACCTGAGCCGACGCCGGATCGAGAGCCTGCGTAACCACCTTTACGACGTGGAGAACGGAGGGCTCAAGACATACATGGACAGCACGGCGACCAACGGCGGGGTGCTCCGTCTGCGTGTACTCCCCTTCGGTGAGGAGCGCGCGGTGGCCGGTGTGAGCGATGACATCAACGACCTGAAGCGATCGGTATACAGCCCCGAAGCTGCGCGTGAACGCCGGATCGAAGTGGAACGCATCCACGTGGAGGAGGCAACGATCCCCATCACCCTGGCCATGGACTTCGACATGGGTACCGTGCGACGCGGTGAACCACGAAGCTTCGAGATACCTGTAAGGAATGAGGGGTCCGAGGCGCTTCGCATACTGAACGGGATAACTTCGTGTGATTGTGTTTCCATCGAGGTCCCGAAGGATGCGATCGCGATCGGAAATGAAGGGACCTTCATCCTACACTATACAGGCCGTACGCGCCCCGGACCCTTGGAACGCACCATCAACCTCGAAGTGGAGGGTTCGGCGGCTCCCTACGTGCTGACCATCCACGGTAATGTGATCGAATGACCATGGAACTGCTGCTCCTGTCCAACTCCACCCTGCCCGGCGAACCCTTCTTCCAATGGCCGCGGCCGCATGTGTCCGCCTTCCTGCAAGGCCGGAAGCGCCTGGCCTTCGTGCCCTTCGCAGCGACCGATGACATGCTGGAGACCTACATGGAACGTGTAAGACCCATCTTCGAAGAGATGGGTTGCGAGACCATCGGTCTGCACTTGGAGAAGGATCCGGCAAAGGCGCTGGACGGTTGTGATGCCGTGGCCGTTGGAGGCGGCAACTCCTTCCTGCTGCTGCGCGCCCTGTACCGGACCGGACTGATGAAAGCGATCACGAACCGTGTACGCGACGGCATGCCCTACCTCGGATGGAGCGCCGGAAGCAACGTGGCCTGTCCCACCATCATGACCACGAACGACATGCCGATCGCGGAACCACCCTCGCTGAAAGCCATGCACCTGATCCCCTTCCAGATCAACCCGCACTATACGGAAGCCATCATCCCCGGTCACGGTGGGGAGAGCCGCGACCAACGCATCGCCGAGTTCCTGGCCGTCAATCCACAGTTGAAGGTCATCGGCCTGCGCGAGGGATCACTGCTGCACTTGAGCAATGGCAGGCTGACGCTCACGGGCAGGGACATGCAGCTGTTCCAGGCGGGATCACCGGCAACGACGATCGCAGACGGTTCCGTCATGCATCCGGATCTGCGGATGGTCACGGATCGCTGACAGCATTCCCTTCACAACTCGGCGGACCGGTGATCACTTGTGCCGCCGTGTGCAGGGAACTTTGTGGCTCACCGTTGCGCACAGGCACCGGTACCCTACGAAATGCCGACCACGGCCGAGACGGTCCAGGAGACCGGAACCATCACGACTTTCCTCCGCGTATTGGGCATGGACCTCCTGATCCTGCTCAAGATCATCGCCATCATCGCTGCGGCGTGGCTCGTGGAGCGGATCATGCGGCTGATCCTGAAGCGTGGATATGCACGCCGGAAAGCCAAGGGACGGGACGAGTTCACGCAATACCGCTTCCTGCGCAACGCCGTGCGCACCGTGGTGGTCGTGGCAGCCTTCTTCGCGGTGATCTACAGTATTCCATCGCTCCGGTCCTTCGCGTTCACGCTCTTCGCCGGGGCCGGCCTGCTTGTCGCCATCCTCGGTTTCGCCGCACAGAAGGCCTTCAGCGACATCATCAGCGGGATCTTCATCGTGGCCTTCAAACCCTTCCGGGTCGGTGATGTGATCCAGGTCGGTCAGCAGGGCCTCTTCGGCACCGTGGAGGACATCAACCTACGGCATACCACCATCCTCACCTTCGAGAACCGCCGTGTGGTGATCCCCAATTCGATCATCGGTGAGGAACGCATCGTCAACAGCAGCATCCGCGAGGAGGCCACCTGCCAGTTCGTGGAGATCCCGGTGGCGATCGATGCGGACATCGATGCGGTGAAGCGCATCATGCAGGAGGAGGCGAAGGCCCATCCATCCCAGTTCGACAAGCGAAGTCCCGAGGAACGTGCCGCTGGAGAACCGGAAGTGGCCGTGCGTGTGATCGACATCAAGGATGGCAGCCTGCTCATCCGGGCGTACGTGTGGGCACCGGATCCCGTGACGGCGCGTGTGATGCGCTACGAACTGAACGAAAGGATACTGAAGCGGTTCAAGGAGGAGCACATCGGTGTGGCCCTGCCCATCAGACACCTCGTCCAGCACAACCCGTTCATCCCCCCGGCCATCGACGACCATGGATAAGGAAGGCCGAAGTGCTTCACGAAACGAACACCGACCATGAAGAAAGTCCGTCACCGTTCCGGAAAAGCAGGTCTGCCACCGGGGTCCTTCGTTGGAGTGGATGACAGCCATGGGGCCAACACCAACATCCGGCTATTCGAATATGGACCGGACCATGTGCATGAGCGCCGTCTCGCCACCATAGACGAGTTCAGTGCACTCTCCGAGGGCTGTGAGAAAGTGTGGATCGACATCGACGGCTTGAACAACGACGGCACCATGCTGTCTGTGGGTGAACGCTACGAGCTGCATCCATTGCTGATGGAGGACGTATTGAACACGGACCACCGACCGAAGATGGAGGAGTACCAGGACACGCTCTTCATCGTGGCCAAGATGCTCAGCCTGGACGAGGAGACGGGCGGCATCCATACCGAGCAGATCTGCTTCGTCCTGCGTCAGGGACTGGTGATCTCCTTCCAGGAACGGCCTGGGGATGTGCTCGAGCCCGTGCGCGAACGCCTCCGCCAGGGCATGGGCCGCGTGCGTCGTGCGGGTACGGATTACCTCGTCTATGCCCTCCTCGATGTGATCGTGGACAACTACTTCCTCATCGTTGAGGCGCTCGGGCAGCGAATCGAAGCGCTCGAACGCAAGGTGATGCTGAAGCCCGGCAACGAGGACCTGCTCACCATCCAGGAACTCCGCAGCCTCCTGATCGGCGTGAACCGATATGTGACCCCGACGCGCGAACTCGCAGGACGCTTGAACACCCTGCAGAGCCAGCTGATCGACAAGAGCACACGGCGCTACATCAACGACCTGCAGGACCATACGGTGTACATCGCCGAGACGATCAACACCGACCGCGAGATCCTCACCAGCTTGGAGAACACCTACCATGCCATGCAGAACATGCGCATGGGCCAGGTGATGAAACTGCTCACGGTGATCAGCACCATCTTCATCCCGCTCACCTTCATCGTGGGGATCTACGGCATGAACTTCAAGCACATGCCCGAGCTGGAGTGGCACTACGGTTACTTCCTGGTGATGGGCGCCATGGCGATCCTGGCGGTGGTGATGCTCGCCTGGTTCCGGCGGAAACGGTGGCTGTGACCGGTCGATCCCGCTCCTGAATTCTCATGGTTTACCCGTATTGTAGATTCACTACCGCTCCCGGCATTTTTGTCGTCCATGGATCAACCGCCCTACACCCTGCTGCTCGTTGACGACCAGACCATCTTTCTCGACGGGATCGAAAGCCTGCTGGAGCGCATGCCCGAGGTGGCCATTGTTGGTAAAGCCCACAATGGGAAGGACGCGTTGCAGCTGGCCACCGACCTGAAGCCTGACCTGGTGCTCATGGACATCAACATGCCGCACATGGACGGCATCGAGGCGAGCAAACGGATACGCAAGGTGAGTCCGGAGACCCGTGTGGTCGTCCTCAGTATGTATGGACACAAGGAGTTCGTACTGGAGCTGCTCGATGGCGGTGTTGGTGGTTACCTCCTGAAGTCGACCGGTAAGAACGAGTTGATCCAGGCCCTGCTCACGGTGGCGGAAGGCGGCCAGTACATCGCCCAGGAGCTCCGAGACCTTGCTTCCAAGGTGGACAGGCATACGGACCGGAACGGGGAGCTGACCTACGGGGTACTTACCAAACGCGAGGTGCAGGTGGTGAAGTTGATCCTGAAGGAACGCACCACCCAGGAGATCGCCGACACCCTCTTCCTCAGCGTGGCAACTGTGGAGACGCACCGGAGGAACATTTTCCATAAACTCGACTGCCGCAACATCGCCGGCCTGGTGAAATACGCCATGGAACGGGGATGGGGCGAGTGAAGACCAACCAATACCACATTCAAGCCATGTCATTCAAAGTCACAGTGATCCTGCCCGCAACAGATGGGAAGATCAGCGTAAAAGTTGAACGTCCTGCTGATTCCAAATATCTCGGCCATGAGATCGACCCGCTGGATGACGGACCTGCTCGTTACTTCATCGGTTTCTACACCGAAGGTTCCTCCAGCAACATGGAGGCAGATACATATGAGACCGGCGTCGAACATTTCCCGGCTCATCCGATAAGCACCTCCTTCACGGGCTTGGTCGTGGTTCAGAATGCGGTGGTAGCGCGGGATCGGAAGCGCACCCGCAATGGTCGTGTGCCAGAACAGTGATGCCCCTTGATGGGGCAAGTCCAACGGTAAGCATCCGTTCCGTTCAGTCCCTACACCTGCAATTCCTGTACAAACCGTTGCTGCCCTTGTTGGCCGGCCTGTTGCTGGTTGCGGTACCGTGCGCTGCGCAGGATGCGGACCTACGCTACCTGCACGAACGATCCACACGTCTGCTGGATCATGGTTCGGCTCCTCAAATGGAAGTCTTCCTCGACAGCTTGGAACGACTTGGACGAAGTGCGCCCCGGATGGCCTTGGCCCACCAACTGATGTTGGCACGTTGGTTCCGGCATACGGAACGGGAACGTGAGGCGTACCAGAAACTGGATAGTCTGAAGAGGGCGATCCCGAGCGATGAAGCGTATATCCGCTACCTGATCGACTACCAGATCGCCAAGACCCTGGTCAAGTTGGGCCTGCTAAATGAGGCACTGGGTTCTGCTCATGCAGCCGTGATCGCTGCACGAAAGGCCGGTCTGTCCCATGAAGCCCTCAACATGCAAGTGACCGCATGCGAGATCCATCTGGATACGGACGAGCTACACGAAGCCCAGCAGTGCCTGGAGATCGCCTTGGAACAGGCAAGAAAGGAGCATGATGATGCGAATGAATGTCGGTCGCTCATCGCCATGGGCAACTTGTACTACCAGCAGGAGAAAGATGAGGATGCGCTTCGACTTTACAATGCCGCATTTGCGGTGGCCAAGTTGCAGGGAGACCCAGGGCTGTTGACCACATGTCTGCTCAACATCGGCGCTGCTCTCTCGTTCACCGCTGGTGCTGACTCTGCCATTCTGCTGTATCGGTCGGTGCTGGACACCATGAAAACCGGTCGTTTGGAGCCGCAATACAGGGCCGACCTCCTCGGGAACATGGCCAGCATGTATAGCGATGAAGGCCTGCATGATAAAGCCCTGCTGGAACTGGACCGCGTCTTGGATCTCTATACAGCCCTGCACGATACAGCAGGTATGGCTCGGACACATCTGTACAGGGCCACTGCGCTATGGGAATCTGGGCGGCGTGAAGACGCGGTGGAACAGACAATGCTTGCCATTGCGCGATCGCGTTCCTTGGGCCTCAAAGCCGAAGCCACCCGGAAAGCCTCGGACTTCCTTGCGGCCTTAGGTGATGCAACTGCGTCACGTGATCTGCTGAACAGGTATTGTCAACTCGCCGATAGTCTGGCACGATCACGCTATAATTCCGGCGTGGCTGGCGCGCAGGTGCGTTTTGAAACTGCGGAGAAGAAACGCCGCATCGCCGAGCAGGACCAGGCCCTCGCCTTCGCCGCCGAGCAGGACCGCCGCAAATCCACCCAACGCAACGCCTTCATCGTAACCACCGCACTGCTCGCCCTGATCGCCCTCCTCCTCTACCGCTCCATGCGCAACCGCCAGCGCCTTGCCAGAAAGGAGAAGGAACTGCACGATGAACAGGTCGATCAGCTCCTCAGCCAGCAGGAGATGAAGAGCATCAACGCCATGCTCGATGGCCAGGAGAAGGAACGTGAACGCGTGAGCAAGGAATTGCACGACCACGTTGGCCACCTACTTGGCACCATCAAGCACCAGCTCGGCGAATTAGAGGAACAAGTGGCCGATGTGAAGAGCGAGCAGAGCACACAATACCGCAAGGTCACCGGCCTGCTGGACAATGCCGCCGGTGAACTGCGCCGCATCAGCCACGACATGGCCGCCGCCACCCTCAACCGATTCGGCCTGGAGAAGGCGCTGAAGGACCTGCGCGACACCATCCACATCAACGGCCGCCTGCAGGTGGAGCTGAACACCTTCGGGCTGGAGAAGCCGCTGGAGCGTGGCGTGGAGATCGCCGTTTACCGCATCGTCCAGGAAGCGGTGAGCAATGTGCTGAAGCATGCCGAGGCCTCGGAGCTATCCATCGCCGTGACACATGCCCCAGGTCGGCTGAGCGTACTGGTCGGCGACAACGGCACCGGCTTCGATACCACCGCGACCTCCAGCGGCGTGGGCTTGACCAACATCCGCTCGCGTGCGGCGGCACTGGGCGCACAGGTGCAGATCGACAGCACGCCGGGGAAGGGCACTACGGTGAGCGTGGAGTGCCCGGTAGTGGGGTGACGGCCCAATACCGATATTGGATCCACGCAGGAGGCCTTCGCATGCCCACTCCTTACCACTTCCGATCCTTTGTCGCCGGATGGCTGGCATGCCTTTGCCTCCTGCCTAGCGCCCATGCGCAATGGGGCCACCTCAACAGGGATTCGGTCATCGCGCTTCTCGACCCGGAAGAATGCTCTGAGGACCAGCTGATGCGGTACCACCTGTTGTCCCAAGAGTGGATGGTCTCGGTCAAAGCCATGCGCTACCTGCCGCAGGTGGAAAGGCTCCTCAGGTGCCTCAGCCCCGCCACCACCAGGACCTTGCAGCGCCATCATGACTTCTTGAACGCCTCCTACCAGTACCGGATGGGCTACCAGATGAAGTTCAGGCGGAACTTCCCGGAGGCCCTGCGTTACTTCCAGACGTCCTGGACGCTCATGGAGGGTCTGGGATATTCCACCGCTTCCAACATCGAGGCCATCGGCGTGCTGTACGAATCGGTCGGTGAGCAAGGATTGGCTATGCGTCACTATGAAATGGCTCTCGCTAGCTGCCTTCAATATGAGCCCGCAGACCCCTTTGGTGAGGGATCCATCCGCCGTCATATCGCATCATTGCTCATGGACCAAGGCCGCTTCACGTCCGCGGATCCGGTTCTGGCTGCGTGCGACACCACCATCATCGACCTGCGCATCCTTGTGCATGCCCATCGCGCCCGAAAGGCCCTGCTGCTCGGCGACAGCGCCGCAGCGGAAGCCGGCTACATGAACACACTTGAGCTGCTGGCCCCAGCCTCGGACGATTGGGCGAAGATCGACCTGCTTACGCCGCTCATCCGCTTGCGCAGTGCGCGCGGCGATCATCAGGGAGCGCTCAACGCCGCATTGAGTTGCATCGAGGTCGCCGACCGCACCGGGGATGAATCGGCCTGGTGCACCTGCATGATCCTTGCCGGCAAGTCCCAATATGCCTTGGGGCATGCTGCCATGGCCGAAAAGCGGCTCAAGGCCGCCCTGGACACGGCCCGGGCATACGGTTACCACGGCCTCGCCCGCATGACCGGCGATGAAGGCTCCATGGTGGAAGCCGCTGCCACCCTGCGCGATATCTATCTCGAGCAGAACAGGCTGGTCGACGCGGTTCAGATGACCACCTATTGGAGCGAACTGAAGGACACCTTGAACATGCGCGATGGCCGGCTGGATGTGCTTCGCTATCGCATGCAGGAAGCCGCACGCATGGATAGTACGCGTGCGGCGATCACCCTATCACAAGTGCGATCGGAACGAGCTCAGGCGCAGAAGGAAGTTCAGCAACAGCGCAACCGGACCCTGCTCGCCTTGGCGCTGGCTTCAGCCCTCGCCCTCATCGCCCTCCTCCTCTATCGTTCCATGCGCAACAAGCAGCGCCTGGCGAAAAAGGAGAAAGAGCTACACGATGAACAGGTCGATCAGCTGCTGAGCCAGCAGGAGATGAAGAGCATCAACGCCATGCTCGAGGGCCAGGAGCAGGAACGTGAACGCGTGAGCAAGGAACTCCATGACCATGTGGGCCACTTGCTCGGCACCATCAAGCACCAGCTGGGCGAGTTGGAGGAACAGGTGGCCGATGTGAAGAGCGAGCAGAGCACACAATACCGCAAGGTCACGGGCCTGCTGGACAACGCAGCCGGCGAGCTGCGCCGCATCAGCCACGACATGGCCGCCGCCACCCTCAACCGATTCGGCCTGGAGAAGGCGCTGAAGGACCTGCGCGACACCATCCACATCAACGGCCGCCTGCAGGTGGAGCTGAACACCTTCGGGCTGGAGAAGCCGCTGGAGCGTGGCGTGGAGATCGCCGTTTACCGCATCATCCAGGAAGCGGTGAGCAATGTGCTGAAGCATGCCGAGGCCACGGAACTATCCATCGCCGTGACACATGCCCCAGGTCGGCTGAGCGTACTGGTCGGCGACAACGGCACCGGCTTCGATACCAACGCGACCTCCAGCGGCGTGGGCTTGACCAACATCCGTTCGCGAGCGGCGGCATTGGGCGCGCAGGTGCAGATCGACAGCGCGCCGGGCAAGGGCACCACGGTGAGCGTGGAGTGCCCGGTGGTGGGGTGACGAAAGTTCCTTGGCACATCCGGATAATCATGGTTTACCATGATTGCCTGCCTGCCGGAAGCCTCCGTGCTTTGGGTATCCCCAAGGAGATGCGGCTACCAAGGCCCACAACCCGCCGCCTGCACGGTCGATCAGCGCTCATCGCCAGCGTATTAGCCCTGCTCATGGCATGGCCCGCAACGATTGCGGAACAAAGCAGTAGTCGCTCAGCCCCAGGCGCTTCCAGCATCCAGCAACTCGCCGAGCGCCGCACACAGCCCTTGGTGCCCATCGGCGGTCCCTTCCAGCCCGATGCGCCCGCCATGGGCCAGCTGCCCACCGCACCGGAAGCCGCCGTGCCCGACGACTGGTATGCAGCTATCACCAAGGACATCGCCGCCAGCGAGTACCACATCCGCTGGCAGGAGGAGGCCGGTGCCTATCAGAGCCCCAACCGCAAGCAGGACCTCCGCATCACCTACCGCGCCGATGGCTTCAGCCTGAAACCGCGCGTGGCCGACAGCCTCTGGAGCGTTTCGCTCACCCTGGACCGCATCGGTCGCATGGAGCAATGGTACCTGCCCACCGATAGCGCTTCCATCACCGCCCAGGACGCGCACCTGCTCGCGGACCATGGGGCCTTCACCGTGGAATACCTGAACACCGAGGAGGGCATGCGCCAGAACTTCATCGTGCGCGAACGGCCCGCCGGTGAAGGCCCCTTGGAGCTGCTACTGGACTACCACGGCACCCTGAACGCTGCCGACAAGGGCGGCAATGCCATCGCCTTCTGCACGCCTGCCACGAACGGTACCAGCTACACCCCCACCCTCTGGTACAAGGACCTGCATGTATGGGATGCCCATGGCGACACCCTGGAAGCTACCGCCACCCTCATGGGCGATGCGATCGTGCTTGCGGTGAATGATGCCGATGCAACCTACCCCATCACCGTGGACCCGCTGAGCACCACGGCGGCGTGGACGGCGGAGAGTGATCAAGCCTCCGCCGCGTTTGCGTATTGCGTTTCAAGTGCGGGCGATGTTAACGGGGATGGATACGCCGATGTCATTGTGGGGACCCCATTCTACGATAACGGACAGTTGAGCGCAGGTTGTGTCTATCTGTATTTCGGTTCACCATCCGGTCTAAGCAACTCCGTTGGATGGTCATATGTAGGCGATCAGGTCGGTTACATGTGCGGCACCTCCGTGGGCAAAGCAGGGGATGTCAATGGGGACGGATACGACGATGTGATCATAGGAGCGGGAAAGCCGACCTGGGTAAGCCCAAACGGCACAATGTCCTGGTTTACAAACTTCTTTACCTCTGGCCGAGCCATGGTGTTCCATGGAAGTCCATCGGGCCCAAACCTCACAGCGAATTGGATCATGAATGGATTCCCTCCCGGTGGATCATTCGGTGGTTCCGTGCGTGGAGCAGGCGATGTGAACGGTGACGGCTACGACGACGTGATCATCGGGGCGCACCTTGAGAGTTTTGGCGAGACGGAGGAGGGTCGGGCTTATGTATTTCACGGCGGTGCAACGGGCCTTTCTGTGCTGGCCAATTGGACCTCCGAAAGCAACCAGACTCAGGCTCGATTCGGTTTCTCTGTCGACTCTGCAGGCGACGTCAATGGCGATGGTTATGATGATGTGATCATCGGGTCGATCTCCTATGACAACGGTCAACTCAATGAGGGTCGGGCATTCTTGTTCCTTGGAAGCGCAAGCGGCTTGAGTTCAACTCCCAACTGGATCGCTGAAAGCGATCAGGCTACAGCCTGTTTCGGCAACAGTGTAGCATCTGCAGGGGATGTGAATGGCGACGGATACGGCGACGTCGTGATCGGTGCTCTCTCGTTCGATAATGGCCAAGCGAACGAAGGTCGAGCATTCGTGTTCCACGGAAGCCCAACCGGACTCAGCAGCACTCCGAATTGGATGACCGAGAGTGATCAGGTCGATGCAGGATATGGCTCCAGCGTCTCGAGCGCTGGGGATATCAATGGTGACGGATTCGGTGATGTGATCATCGGCGCTATTGGATGGGACAATGGTCAAACGAACGAAGGCCAGGCCCTTGTATTCTCAGGCAGCTCTAGCGGACTTAGCGTCGCCCCAACCTGGGCCGCCGAGAGCAACCAGGACGATGCTCGTTTCGGGAATTCCGTTGCCAGCGCCGGCGACGTGAACGGTGATGGCTACGACGATGTGATCGTAGGCGCTCCGAACTACGACAACGGCGAAACCAATGAAGGCCGCGCCTATGTCTACTACGGCGGCCCCGAGCCCGCCATCCCGGATTGGAGCGCCGAGAGCGACCAGGCCTCCGCCCATTTCGGCACGAGCGTGGGCAGCGCCGGCGATGTGAACGGCGATGGCTACAGCGAGGTGATCATCGGCGCGCCGGACTTCGACAACGGCCAGACGAACGAGGGCCGGGCCTACCTCTTCCACGGCTCGGCGACCGGACCAAGCGCCACCGCGAACTGGACCTTCGAGAGCGATCTCGCCAGCGCACAGCTGGGCATTTCCGTCGCCACGGCCGGCGATGTGAATGGCGATGGCTTCAGCGATGTCGTCATCGGCGCCAGCGGCTTTGCCAACGGGCAGAGCAACGAGGGTCGCATCTACGTGTTCCATGGTTCGATTGCCGGCCTTCCAGCCACACCGGCATGGACTTTCGAGAGCGATGTGTCGCTGGCACGGCTGGGTTTCTCGGTGGCCTGTGCGGGCGATGTGAACAACGATGGCTACAGTGATGTGATCGCGGGTGCCTATGACCTTAGCAATGGGCAGACCAACGAAGGCCGGGCTTACGTGTTCCACGGCACCGCCAGCGGTCTGCCCGCCGTGCCCAGTTGGACCTACGAGAGCAATCAGACGAGCGCGCGCCTGGGCCGCAGCGTGGCCGGGGCGGGCGATGTGAACGGCGATGGCTTCAGCGATGTGATCATCGGGGTACACAACTGGGACAACGGCCAAACGAACGAGGGCCGTGCGCTCGTCTTCCACGGATCGGGCGCGGGGCTGTCCGCCGCACCCAACTGGACCGAGGAGATCGACCTGGCCGATGCCTGGTTCGGCTATTGCGTGGCCACGGCGGGCGATGTGAACGGCGACGGTTACAGCGACGTGATCGTGGGCGCCTACCAATACAACAACGGGCTGGTGGCCGAAGGTGCCGCCTTCGTGTACCAAGGAAGTGCTGCAGGATTGGCCGCCACACACGCCTGGATGCGCGAAGGCGAGCAGACCAGCGCCCATTTCGGCGAAGCGGTGGCCTGCGCCGGCGACGTCAACGGCGATGGCTACGCGGATATCCTGGTGGGCGCGCCCGACTTCGACCAGACCATCAATGCCGCCGGGCGTGTGCAGCTCTGGCTCGGCTCAGCCAGCGGGGTGCGCAACGTGCCGTTCTGGATCTCCGACGGCACCAACGCCGTGGCGGGTTTCGGCAGCAGCGTGGCCAGCGCGGGCGATGTGAACGGCGACGGCTACAGCGACTTCATCATCGGTGCGCCGGGCTACACCGGCGGGCAGGCGCAGGAGGGCAATGCCTCAGTTTACCTCGGCGCGGCGGAAGGTCTCGGCTTGGCAGCGGCCTGGACGGCGGAGAGCAACCAAAGTGGCGCCGCCTTCGGCTTTAGTGTCGCCAGCGCTGGCGATGTGAATGGTGATGGATACAGCGATGTGATCGTGGGAGCGCGTCTATACGACAACGGCCAAATCGATGAAGGCCGCGTCAATGCATACTATGGTAGCGCAACCGGCCTCAACTCCTCCGCAAGCTGGACCGTAGAGAGCAATCAGGCGGGCGCCAGTTTCGGATGGAGCACAGCTAGCGCAGGCGACGTGAACGGCGATGGATACAGTGACGTGATCGTGGGAGCGGTCAACTTCGACAACGGCGAAATTAATGAAGGCCGAGCCTATGTGTTCCATGGTAGCGCCACCGGCCTCAGCGCCACCCCGAACTGGACCGCCGAGAGCGACCAGGCGTACGCGTCGTACGGATATCGCGTTTCCAGCGCGGGCGATGTGAATGGCGATGGCTACAGCGATGTGATCGTGGGAGCGATCAACTTCGACAACGGCCAGACCGATGAAGGCCGCGCCTTCGTGTATCATGGCAGCGCCAGCGGCCTCAGCGCCACTCCGATCTGGACAGCTGAGAGCGATCAAGTCGTCGCCTACTTCGGCTCCAGCGTAGCCAGCGCAGGCGATGTGAACGGCGATGGCTACAGCGATGTGATCGTGGGTGCTCGTGACTTCGACAATGGCCAGGCCGATGAAGGCCGCACCTTCGTGTACCATGGCAGCGCCAGCGGCCTCAGCGCCACTCCGAACTGGACCGCCGAGAGCGACCAGGCAGGCGCCTCGTTCGGCAGTAGCGTCTCCAGCGCTGGTGATGTGAACGGCGATGGCTACAGCGATGTGATCGTAGGGGCATATGCTTTCGACAATGGCCAGGCCAATGAAGGCCGCGCCTACGTGTACCATGGCAGTGCCAGCGGCCTCAGCGCCACTCCGAACTGGACCGCCGAGAGCGACCAGGCGTACGCCTATTTCGGCTGGTCAGTACACAGTGCGGGCGACGTGAACGGCGATGGATACAGTGACGTGATCGTGGGAGCGCCCGACTTCGACAATGGCCAGACCAATGAAGGCCGAGCATTTGTCTATCACGGCAGTTCCACCGGCCTAAGCACGTCTGCTTCATGGACGTCAGAAGCTAACCAGCCATTGGCATACTTCGGATGGAGCGTTTCGAGCGCTGGCGATGTGAACGGCGATGGCTATAGCGATGTGATCGCGGGCGCTTCTGACTTCGACAATGGCCAGGCCAATGAAGGCCGCGCTTTCCTCTACCACGGCAACAAAGCCACCGGCCGCCGCAACAACCTCCGCCTCTACAACACCAACCTCACCGCACCCATCAACGCCAGTAACATCCCCAACAGCCAGTTCGGCACGGGGCTCTATGCCACGCCCTTCCTGGGGCGCGATCGCGTGCGCATGGTGTGGGAAACGCGCTACCAAGGGCAGGCCTTCAGCAGCGCAGGCGGGCGCATCACCAACAGCACCGCCTACACCGCGCAGCAGACGGGCAACACCCTCACGGCCACCACCGGCACCGAGGTGAAGAACCTGGTCGATAAACTGCTGATCGCCACGCCCATCTGTACGAACAAGATCCGGGCCCGTATACGCTACAACAGGGCAACCGCGATCACCGGGCAGGTCTTCGGCCCCTGGCGCTATATGCCCGGCTACCTTGATGGACAGGGTACACACAACAACGTACCCCTGCCCGTGGAGATGCTGTGGATGGAAGCCGCCTGCGACAAGGGCACTCCCCTGCTCACCTGGGCCACGGGGAGCGAGAGCAGCAACGCCTATTTCGCCATTGAGCGCAGCACCGATGCCGAGACCTGGGAACGCGTTGGCCATGTGAACAGCACAGGCAACAGCCAGCAAGTGACCGAGTACGCTTGGCGCGATGAGCGGCCCTTGTTCGCATCGGTCGTTTACTACCGCCTACGGCAGGTGGACCTCGATGGCCGCGAGGAGGTGCTGGCGGTAGTACCCTTGGCGTCTTGCACCAACGGCTCCACCGAACTGAACGTGATGCCCAACCCCACCGATGGCCCGATCGAGGTTCGCTGGGCGGCCCTTGGCAAGGCCGGCATCGCTGAGCTGCGCCTCGTGGACATGCACGGCCGCACTTTGCGTTCGGAACGAATTCAGGGTGATGCCGCACGGGCAGAGATGGACCTTGCGGGCATAGCCGCAGGCACCTACACATTGCTGGGGCTGGATGCGCAGGGCGTGCAGGTGGGAAGCGCTCGGGTGGTGCGGCGGTAGCACCTCTAATATCATGGTTTACCAGTATTGCAGCACCCATGCACGGCAGAGAGGTTTGCATTCAACACCAACACGATCCCGACCCATGCTGAAAAGATACGCCTCGTTCGTCCTCACCTCCGCTTGCGTGTTATTCCAAGTTGAGAGCACGTTCGCACAAGTCCTGCAAGCAGCACCCACCTTCGGCGTCAATGGCGGCATGTCCGTAAATATTTTAAGCGGCGAGGACGTGGCCATGGAGCATGCCTTCACCCCCGACGGCAAGGTCCTGCTCGGTGGCTGGGGTTACGATAGCAGCTGCAACTGCAACCACATCGCCTTGATGAAATTGGATACTGCGTGCGGCAAGCTCGACGCCGACTTCGGGAACGGCGGCGTGATCGGGCACATCTTCGATCAACGCAGCCTGCTGCGCGACATGGCGGTGTTGCCTGATGGAAGGATCCTGGCTTGTGGGCAGAACGCACCGGACAACTCCCTGAGCCAGCAGATCGGTGGCGTCTATCGCTTCAATGCCGACGGAACCCCTGACCTCACCCTCAACGGGACCGGCTGGCGCGCCGATCGCTTTGATGCGGTGAGCAGCAGTATCCATAGTGCTGTGATACCCTTGAACGGTGGTCGTTTCTATGCCGTGGGTAGTTCCAGCACCAACATCAACGGTGGCGCCTACGGAGTTGGCCTCATGCGCTTCCTGGAAGATGGATCCTTGGATCCCAGCTACAGTGGTGATGGGAAAACGTGGACAAACTTGGGCGGCGGACCTTATCAGCCGAACGTGCATGGGGCACTGCTATTACCCGACAGCAACGTACTGATGATCGCCAGCGCTGCCCCGGTCTTCGGGCAACCCCGCCAGGTAATGCTCGTGCGCTTCGACATCGATGGGAACCTCGTGACCAGCTACGGGAACAATGGAATTGCCTTCGTAGGCCCTGCCGCATACGAAGGGATCCCCCAGCACCGTGCAGTGCTGCTTCCTGATGAAAGTGTGCTGATCGGTGCCACGGTTCAAACACTGGGCTACCAGTTCGCCACCATGCGGGTGCTTCCAACCGGTGTCTTGGACACGACCTATGGCACCGACGGCGTGAGCACCATAGCCCCTGGTCCGGGTTCGGAATTCGCTTTCGGTCTTGTCGTTGCCGAGGACGGCTCATCCTATCAGACGGGCAACTGGAACAACCAGCAGAGCTATGTGGTGAAGCGCGATGCGCAAGGTCTGCCCGATCCTGCATTCGGTAACAACGGCGTTCTTGTGGTGCCGCAAGTGGTGGCCGATATGGGTGTTCGCGGTGGACTTCTGCTCGAGAATGGGCGCATGCTGCTGTATGGCAGGGCCGGTGCGCAGAACATGTTGGCGCTCAAACTCACCACCGACCCAACAGATCACACGTTCGCGGACCTGGGCCCTGACTTCGGACTTTGCGCAGGAGATACCGTGGTACTGGATGCCGGATACGCCGGAAGCATGTATCAATGGAACCTTGGCAATACCTCGATTGGAAGCACCCAAACGATCAACGCCATCAACGGAGGTAGCTACCGTGTGGCCATCACCAACGATATGAGTTGCACCGACCGGGATACCGTGGTGGTGACGGCGTGGTCGGCACCGGATCCACCGGTGATCCAGGAATTCGCCGGAACGCTATACAACGTTGTGGTGTACGATCAACAGCAATGGTATTTGAACGGCGTAGCCATACCCGGTGCAACAGCAGACAATTGGACGCCCGTGGAGAACGGGACCTACACCGTGACGAACACATGGTCCGATACAGGGTGCAGCAGCACGAGTGAACCTTACACCTATCTCAACGTCGGCATAGCGCAACAAGAAGGAAGCGAACAACAGGCGGCCATCACCCTGGCCATGGGAACGGAGCAACTACGGATCCTGACCGCCCCCATCGGCACCCAACGGTTGGATCTCCGACAAAGCACCGGTGCGCTGGTAGGGACCGTGATGCTCTCCAATAGCCCCGTGCTCGACTTGCACGGAATTGCTCCAGGCGTGTTCATGCTCAATGCATATGATGCGCACGGTTCACGACTGGCGACCACTCGTTTCGTGAAGCCCTGATCGGAACTGAAAGAACTGAATGGGGGCTGGCCGTGACCACGGCCAGCCCTTTTCATTATGCCCATGAGAGCAGTGCGCGAGGGATGTTTCATGGTTTTCCAGTATTGCTCGAGGTCATTTACCGGGATCACTTTGCCAACTCAACCGTGTCACTCTGCTCGATCACAATAACAACACCCCTGAACATGCGCGACCTCTTCAAATCCCCGACCCGAAAAGATGGATCACGATCGATGATCTTGTTGCTCGCTTTTGTCCTTGTGTGCCGAGCGGCCACATACGCGCAGTGCATCAATACCAGTCCGTACAGTGGTGGTTCAGCTCCCGCTGCTGGTGCATGTACCAATTCCGCCTCCGACGTTTGGGCCGGAGATTACAATACATGGACGGGTCTTGTCTCAGGTAAGGTCTATCGTGTGGTTAGCACGAACAGCACCGACTATATCACGGTCCGCGTTGGTTCGTCAACTGGAACTGTCGTAGCAGTTGGGACACCACCGATCGTGTTCACAGCTCCTTCCGCCAACACGTATTACACACACGTGAATACGAACCCGTCCTGCGGTACCGCCAACGTCAATCGGACCATTTCACTCTGCCGATCCCCTGAGTACTGCATAACCAGCCTCTACACCAACGGTTGTTCGGAGCAAGCTTATATCGATGGGATCAGCATCGCAAGCTACTCCCAGAGTGGTACAGGCTGCACCGGGGGTACCGGCATTGCGAACTACACCTCATCGGTCATCAATGTGCAACAAGGCGGCTCCTATCCCTATACCGTTACTTCTGGAACAGGAACACTGTACGATAGGAAAGTAGTGCTTTGGTTCATCGATCTCAACAATGACGGCGACTTCATCGATGCCAACGAATACTGCGGACAGTCCACAATCGGAAACTCCTCAATGACCGGTACACTCATCATTCCCAGTACGGCAAGTGTTGGACAGCGGCGATTGCGCGCACGACTCTTCTGGCAACCCGAATCCGTCCCGCTTGACAACCCATCTCTGTTCTCCTGCAACAACCTGCAGTACGGCGAGATCCATGATTACACGATCAACATCCAAGCCTTCGTAACAACAAATGACAACTGTCCGAATGCGACACTGTTAACACCCAGCGTGAACTGTGCTGTAACCCAAGGTACAGTGGCAGGCGCCTCGAGTTCACTGGCCGCGATCAACTGCGGTGGTTTCACCGCCCCTGGAGCACTTGACGTGTGGTACAGGTTCGTTGCCACGAATACCGGCCATACGATAAGGGTCGTCGGCGATGTCTCTTTTGACGCGGTGATCGATGTCCGAAGCGGGGCCTGCAACGGGACCAATATCGCATGCGCCGATGGCTTCGTCGAAGGCGGTGAAGAGAGCGTGACATTCGCCACAGCCATAGGTCAGACCTACTATGTGCGCGTCTACCACTACGGTAGCACGATACCCACGACCCCTCAATTCGCCATCTGCGTAACCACGGCGAGCAATGCCCCTTGTACCAACGCCACGGCAATTGCCGATTGCGGAGTAACCAACGTCACCACCATGAGCGCAGGAACAGGCGAATGGGGTGATCTATTTGATTGCACAACCAGCGCAACCGCACTGCAAGGAACGGAAGTGGTGCGAACCTTCACGGTGCCATCCACGGGGGTTTACCGCATTACGGCGACCAATGCCATGTCCAGTACGGTCTCCTTCATGGGACGAACGGATGCATGCACCCCGATCGGTTGGGGCTGCCTCTTCGATGTTGCCGCCAACGCAACTAACAGCGCGGCATTCAACCTTACAGCAGGGCAACAGGTCCGCTTGTTGCTTAAGAAACACGGTTCGGGTATCGGAGGAACCGTAAACTGGATGGTCGAATGCGCGCTTGCCTGCATTACAAGCCCCACGTCCCCAATGAACGAAGCAAGCGTATGCAACACCACTCCCACAACACTTAGCTGGCCGACCGCGCCGAGCGCTTCCAGCTATGATGTGTACTTGAACGCAGGCACAACGGCGACCACCTTGGTCAGCTCGGCTCAAACAGCCACTTCGTTCAACGCCGGTACCCTGGCCCCTGGGCCATACGCATGGCGCGTCGTTCCGCGATTCGGCGCTTCATTTCCGACCGCTTCATGCACAACCTGGACCTTCAATGTGACTGCTCCGCCGATAGCGGGTACAAGTACCTCGTTTCTCGTATGTGAAACCAACACGAATACGGATATGCTCGGTGTCTTGGGTGGGTCGGCCCAGGCCGGCGGCACTTGGTCAGGACCAAGTACGGTCACCGGAAATGTGTACAATGCAGTTACCATGGAGCCTGGCATCTACACATACCGCATCAACAGTACCGTATGTCCTTCAGCCTCTGCTACTGTTGCGATTTCCGAACAACCCGTTCCGAACGCAGGTATGAGCAACAGCATGTTCGTATGCGCCAGTAGCGCGACCAATGACATGTTCGGTGCATTGGGTGGAACGCCACAGAGCTCGGGCAGCTGGAGTCCTAGCGGTCCGAATTACAACGCCGTCACCCAAACGCCCGGAGACTATACGTACACCGTGAGCGCGCAATCACCTTGCATAGGAAGCGCCAGTGCAACCATCTCCGTGTTTGAACAAGCACCGCCGAACGCCGGGACGGGAACCACAACGACGTTTTGTTCGAATGCGACCGCATTTTCGCTGTTCGCCCTTTTGGCTGGCTCCCCAGAGACTACTGGTACATGGTCACCCACATTGCCTGGCGGCCATAGTGCGATCTTCTCACCAAGCACTTTGTCAGCCGGCTCCTATGTCTATACCGTCTCAGCCACCAGTCCATGCGTAACTCCGGCCTCTTCAACCGTACTCGTGCTTTACGATGAAACCGATACGGATGATGACCTGACACCTGACTGCACCGACGGCTGCCCCAACGACCCCAACAAGACCGAACCCGGCATGTGCGGTTGCGGCGTGACCGATGTACCTACCACCTGGTACGCAGACGCCGACGGGGATGGCTACGGAGATCCCAACAGCAGCATCGCCGGATACACCTGCGACCAACCCAGCGGTTACGTGGCGGATAACAGCGATACCTGCCCAGCCCTTGCAGGTCGCATCGGCGATAGCTGTGATGATGGCGACGTCAATACCACCGGCGATGTGATCAACGGAAGTTGCGTTTGCCAGGGCACTCCGATCGGCGACTGTACCAATTACACCCTCGAGTTCCAAAGCGGCAGCGGTATCGCGAACGCCGTCACCTACGAGGTACTGGATGCGACCGGCTTCGCCATCATCCTCAGCGGCAACAACCCGATACCAGCGGATGGCATTGGCACCTTGGACCTCTGTCTGTCCGACGGTTGCTATCAACTGCGTGTGACGGATAATGCCGGCGATGGTCTGCTTGGATACATCCTGCGCGAAGCGGGTGCCGAAGGACGACGGATCATCGACAACAACGGCAATATGAACGACGGCATCAGCCAGATCGCCGCCGGAGGCGGCTTCTGCCTGCCCATCGGCGATGATCAACTCATCTGGAGCAGCTGTGACAAGCTCGATTGGATCGACAACAAGTTCGTCGTCTGCCACGCCAACACCGCCGTGACCGCCCAATACGGAGTGTCCAATACCACCAGTGGTTATGAGTTCTGGTTCTTCGACCCCAATGGCACATATAGCTTCCGTCGCTTCCGCAGTCACGCCACCAGCGATGGTACCGGCAGCGGTGCGACACGTGCCTGCCACTTCAAGGTGAATGGATGGTTCAATACGGCCAGTACCCCGCACCTGCCGGATGACCTGCTCCTGAACGTGCGCGTGCGCGGCCGGGTGGCCGGCAGCAACCTGCCCTTCGGCCCTGCCTGTCGTTTCCGCATCGACGCCGCCCTGGCCGCTTGTCCACGGGTGAAGCTCCAGGATGATCCAACCAACATCGACGACTTTAGCTGTGGCGTTAGCCGGGACTTCGGCGGCTACAGCCGACCGGCCAACCGCATCTATGCGAACCCACCCCAACCGATCCCGGTGGTGGCCAGCAGCATGGTCCGTTACCAGTTCCGTTTCCGGATCCCTGGAGAAGGCATCTGTATCGTGCGCCCGCCCCAGACCAGTGCTCGAATGGTGCTGAACTGGACCAACGGCACACCGCTGGAGTGCGGTAAGACCTACGATGTCGACGTGCGAGTAAGCCTCGATGGCGGTGCCACCTGGTGCTTCGGTCCGGCAACTACAAGCCAGGCCACCGCCTGTGCCGATAACGAGGACTGGGGAAAGGTGTGCCTCGTGACCATCAACCCCTGCGCGGGAATGGATGGAGGTACTAACGCGTTGATCGAGGACACGAACGCGATTTCTGGTGACAACCATCAGGGCGAGCAACGCTTGGTCCTATACCCGAACCCGAACCGCGGAGACCAGCTCTTCTTGAGCCTACGCAGCTTGGAAGCCGATGTGCGCACCTTGAGCGTGGACCTCTTCGACCTCACCGGCAAGCGGGTGATGGCACACACCATCGCGGTATCCGATGGTTTCGTGAATACGAACCTCGAACTCCATGGCGGTCTAGCCGGTGGCATGTACATGGTGAACATCACCGCTGGAGACAAGACCTACATCGAACGATTGGTGATCCAGCCATAAGGGAGCCGTGTGAGCCATATACAGCGCGCGGTCGTGAACTGGTAAGGAACGACCAGCGGACAAGGAAGAGGTCGCCTGTTCAAGGCGGCCTCTTCCACCTTCCAGCCAAGGCGGTCAACTTCCAGACGGAACCGCTTCTTTGGACGGGATTGGCGCCACCGTTGCCTTACGACCTACTTTTGTCCGCATGATGCGCACCATGGATCGGATCCACGCGGCACGGGACCTCGGAAGGCCCCTCGTGCCAGCCGCTTCCCGCATGGTC
>JACJZG010000023.1 GCA_020635715.1 Flavobacteriales bacterium
GGTCCGGATGGAGCCGGTTCCGAGACGAGTGTGGGACCGAACCTCACCGACGCCTACTGGCTTCATGGCGGCGGCGTGAAGAACGTCTTCAAGACCATCAAGTACGGCGTACCTGAGAAGGGCATGATCAGCTGGAAGTCCCAGCTTCAACCCGTCGAGATCCGTTCGCTGGCTTGTTACATCATCAGCCTGGAAGGAAAGGGTTCTCCGACGCAGAAGGCGCCACAGGGTGAGATGTGGAAGGAAGCTCCATCCGATAGCACGGCCACACCTGCCGATAGTACCGCTCTGGGCGGGCAGGAACCGCAGCGGGTGGCGATGCGCTGAGCTTGCCCATCACAACGGGGAATAGGGGCGGTATCACCATCCCTTTTTCCATTCGTGCTCCAAAGTGACAATGGTCACCCGACTGATCGATATCCATTGGGAATGCTGACGAACATCAGTCCAGCACATACAAGCGCCAAGGACATTTGCCCGGCTGATACCCGGGCGCTGTCCGGATAGTTAGTAGGTTCACCGGGGAGCGAGGGATCATCACATCGTACAAGCATGGCTCCACAACCTGCCCATATCAAGCGCGACGAGAGTTTCCGGGATGCCATCGCCACGGTGGACAAGGAGGGCAAGCGCGTCTGGGTCTATCCGAAGAAGCCGAGCGGCAAGTTCACGCGCTGGCGGCAATGGGTGGGCTATGCGCTTCTGACCCTCTTGTTCGTCGGACCGTTCCTGCGGATCGGCGGGGAGCCGGTGCTCATGATCAACATCCTCGAGCGCCGCTTCGTGTTCTTCGGGCAGACCTTCTGGCCCCAGGACTTCCTGATCTTTGTGATGGGCTTCATCGCTTTCATCGTCTTCGTGGCCCTGTTCACGGTCGCCTTCGGACGATTGTTCTGCGGATGGGCCTGCCCACAGACGGTGTTCATGGAACAGGTGTTCCGCCGGATCGAGTATGCGATCGAGGGCGATTGGAAGCAGCAGCAGGCGCTGAACAAGGGGCCGCTGACCAATGACAAGTTGATCAAGAAGATGACGAAGCATGTCCTGTTCTTCGCCATCAGCTTCCTGGTCGGCAACACCTTCCTCGCCTATATCATCGGAAGCGATGAGCTGCTCCGTATCATTCGCGAACCGGCGTCACAGCATGCCGGCGGGCTCATCGCCCTGCTCATCTTCAGCACCGTCTTCTACGCCAACTTCGCGTTCTTCCGCGAGCAGGCCTGCACCACCGTTTGCCCGTACGGTAGACTTCAGGGCGTGCTGCTCGACCGCAAGAGCATCGTGATCGCCTACGACCATGTTCGTGGTGAGGCGCGCGGACTCTTCCGCAAGGGGGAGGTGAGGAGTGATGCCGGGAAGGGGGATTGCATCGACTGCAAGGCCTGTGTGCATGTGTGCCCCACCGGGATCGACATCCGGAACGGGACTCAATTGGAATGTGTGAACTGCACGGCGTGCATCGATGCGTGCGACCATATGATGGAAGGCGTTGGCCTGCCCACCGGACTGATCAGGTACGACAGCGAGGCCGGCATCGCCGAGAAGCGACCCTTCGTCTTCTCGGCCCGGATGAAGGCCTACACCGGGGTGCTGACAGCGATCGTTGGCGTTCTGCTCACCCTGATCCTGCTACGCACCGACGTGGATAGCACCATCCTGAGGACACCCGGGGTCCTTTACCAGCAGCGCCCGGATGGACGGATCAGCAACCTCTATGCGATCAAGACGGTGAACAAGACGCATCGCGACCTGCCGTTGCGCCTGGAGCTGCTGGACATGGAAGGGGAGATCGAACTGGTCGGCAAACCACTGGAGCCAAAGGCCGGTGAACTCGTGCAGAGCGAACTCTTCATCGTGCTGCCCAAGGAGCAGCTGGAAGGGGTGAAGACCAAGCTTGTGATCGGTGTGTACAGCGGGGACAAGCTCCTCGAGAAGGTGAGGACCTCCTTCGTGGGCCCCATGACAGGTAAGCGGAACGAATGAACGGAATGAACAACGCATGAACTGGGGAAAAGGCATCGCATTGGCGCTCACCGCATTCGCGGTGATGATGGGTTGGTTCCTTGTGAAAGCTTCGCAGAATCCGGAGCCGCTGGTGACCGAGGATTATTACGCGGAGGAGCTGCGTTTCCAGCAACGGATCGATGGCATGGTCAGGGCGCAGAAGCTCTCCGCGCCAGTGGCGATGACCTTCGAGCGTGGGCGTGTGGTGCTGCGATTCCCGCATGAAATGGAAGGCGAACACCTCACGGGGAACCTGCAGCTCATCCGGCCGAACGCACCGATGGCGGACCGTTCGATCCCCTTCCGGACGGATCGTGTGGAGCTGGTGCTCAATGAGGTGGAACTTCTGCCGGGCCGGTACAATGCCGCCCTCACCTGGACAGCGCGGGGAGAAGAACTCTTCACAGAGGAGAAGGTGTTCGTGCCATGACCGAGCTGCTCGCCACCGCATTCCTACTGGGCGTGGCCGGCAGTGCACATTGTGTCGGGATGTGCGGCCCCATCGCATTGGCGGTGCCCTCACCGAACAACGCGTTCTTGACCCGGCTTGGCAGCAGCTTGTTGCTCAACGGTGGTCGGCTCTTCACCTACGTGCTGCTTGGAATGACCATCGGGGTGTTCGGTGCCGGCATGCGGCTGGTCGGCTTGCAGCAGGTGACGAGCATCGCGGCGGGCATCGCACTGATCCTGTCGGTGCTGATCCCTGGTCTGCTTGAGCGTTGGGCACCCACGGGTCAGTGGAGCATGGCCATCGGAAGGTTGCGCGGTGCGCTCGGCCGCCAACTTGGACGCACGGCTCCTGAGGCCATCTTCTTCACCGGCATGTTGAACGGGGCACTGCCCTGTGGACTCGTCTATGCCGCCCTGCTAGGCGCAGCCGCGCAGGGGACCGTTCTGAACTCGGCTGCCTTCATGGCCGCCTTCGCCATGGGCACGGTGCCGGCGATGGTGCTGTTCCGGCTGTCCGGTGCTGCGATGCTCAGCCGCCTGCGCCCGCGCATGAGGCGCCTTGCCCCCGCGCTGGTCTGCACCATGGGTGTGCTCATGATCCTGCGCGGTGCGAACCTTGGCGTGCCCTACCTCAGCCCGGCCGTACCGCAGGTCGCCACGCAGGTCACCGCGTGCCATTGAGCGTGGGCCTGATGGAAATCAGGCATGACCACTGACCGTTGTCATGGCTTGGTGACCTGGCTCACATAGACATATAGCGTTGTGGCTATACATTTGTCCCATCAACCCACGGGACATGTCGGTCATCACCCTTGACGAACGGATAGGAGCGGAGAAGTTGGTGCGTGCCAGCGAGATGCTAAAGGTGGCCGCGCACCCGCAGCGACTGGCCATCCTGGACCTCCTCGGTGGACGCCGGCGGATGTGCGTGAGCGATCTGATGAACGCGCTCGGCATCGAGCAGGCCATCCTGAGCCAGCACCTCACCTTGATGCGCGACAAGGGTTTGTTGGGCGTGGAACGAGAAGGCAAGTACAGCTTCTATCACCTGGAGCAACCGGGTTTCCTGAAGATCATCAAGGACCTCGAAACCTGCTGCGAACGGCTCTGAGCATGGAGATCATCGGATACATCGGGGCCCTGACCATGGGTCTCTCCCTCGGACTCATCGGCGGCGGTGGCAGCATCCTCACCGTGCCGATCCTGGTCTATCTCTTCAGCGTGGATGCGGTGCTAGCCACGGCCTACTCGCTCTTCATCGTGGGGCTCACCAGCTTGATCGGCTCCTTCAGCCACATGCGCATGGGCAATATCCACTGGCGCACGGCGCTCGTGTTCGGCATCCCTAGCATCCTCGCGGTGTACGCCACACGTGCATGGCTCGTGCCCGCCCTGCCGGACCCGCTCTTCAACGTGGATGAGGTGGCGGTGAGCAAGGCTTTGGGCATGCTCATCTTCTTCGCGCTCCTCATGGTGGCCGCCGCGTACAGCATGATCCGCAAAGGCAAGCCCAAAGCGGTCGAGACGGCCACGGAGCAGGTGCGCTTCAACTATCCGCTGATCCTTGCGGAGGGCATCGTGGTGGGCACCATCACCGGACTGGTGGGTGCGGGCGGTGGCTTCCTCATCATCCCCGCCTTGGTGCTGCTGGCCAGGCTGCCCATGAAACAGGCGGTGGGCACCTCGCTGATCATCATCGCCGCCAAGTCGCTGATCGGCTTCACCGGCGACCTCAAGGGGCACGAGGTCATCGACTGGAACTTCCTGCTGGTCTTCTCGGTGATCGCCGTGGGCGGCATCATCGCGGGCAGCATCCTGAGCAAACGCATCCCCAACGAGAAGCTCAAACCGGCCTTTGGCTGGTTCGTGCTCGTCATGGGCATCTACATCATCGGACGCGAACTGTCGAACCTGGCCTGAGCCGGGCCCCGAGGCACGCCCGATCAACCTGAAAACGACCACACCACCATGACCATCGAACAGATCTACACCGGCTGCCTGGCGCAGGGCGCCTACTACATCGAGAGCAACGGCGAGGCCGCCATCATCGATCCCCTGCGCGAGACCGCGCCCTACCTGGAACGTGCCGGACGCAGCGACGCGAAGATCAAGTACGTGCTGGAGACCCACTTCCACGCCGACTTCGTGAGCGGCCACGTGGACCTGGCGCGGAAGACCGGTGCCACCATCGTGTACGGCCCCACCGCCAAGCCCTCCTTCGACGCGCACATCGCCACCGACGGCGAGGAACTGAAGGTCGGCAAGCTCACCATCAAGGTGCTGCACACGCCCGGCCACACCATGGAAAGCACCACCTACCTGCTCATTGACGAGAACGGCAAGCCGCACAGCATCTACACCGGCGACACGCTCTTCATCGGCGATGTCGGTCGCCCGGACCTGGCGCAGAAGGCCGGTTCCATCACGCAGGAAGACCTCGCGGGCTACCTGTACGACAGCCTGCACAACAAGATCATGACCCTGCCCGATGAGGTGATCGTGTACCCTGCGCACGGCGCGGGCAGCGCATGCGGCAAGAACATGAGCAAGGAGACCTCAGACACGCTCGGCAATCAGAAGCGCACGAACTACGCGCTGAAGGCCGCCAGCAAGGAGCAGTTCATCCAGGAGGTGACCGATGGTCTCCTTCCGCCTCCCGCGTACTTCCCGCAGAACGTGGCCATGAACAAGGGCGTGATCGAGAGCGTGGACACGGTGAAGGAGCGCGGCATGCGTGCGCTGACCCCCGACCAGTTCGAATTGGTGGCCGAGACCGAAGGCGCGCTCGTTCTGGACACCCGCGGCGCCGAAGACTTCAAGGACGGCTTCATCCCGCGCAGCATCAACATCGGCATCAAAGGCGATTTCGCACCCTGGGTGGGGGCCATGATACCCGATGTGAAGCATCCGCTGCTGCTCGTGACCGACGAGGGCATGGAGGATGAAGTGGTGACCCGCCTCGCCCGCGTGGGCTACGACAACGTGCTCGGATACTTGAAGGGCGGCATCGCCGCCTGGAAGGCCAGCGGCAAAGACGTGGACCTGATCGAGCGCATCGATGCGGAGGAATTCGCGAAGCGCTTCCACGCCGGCAAGCTTCGCGTGGTGGATGTGCGCAAGGACGGCGAGTACGAGGCTGAGCATGTGGACGGTGCCTGGCATGCCTCCCTGCAATTCATCAACCAGAACCTGGCCGCCTTCAGCAAAGAGGAGACGAACTACGTGCATTGCGCGGGTGGATACCGCAGCATGATCGCGACCAGCCTGTTGAAAGCACGTGGCTATCACAACCTGGTGGAAGTGCGCGGCGGCTTCAATGCGATCAAGAAGACCGATGTGAAGGTGACCGATCACGTGTGCCCGAGCACGTTGAAGAAGTAACCACACGATCGCGTGGCGAAGTCAGAACGTGCGTCCAGAACGATGTCGCGCAGGAAGATGCGCGGCACCGTTGCGACCTACGGTCCTGTGCTGAAGGGCATGGTGGCGCTGTTGGAAGATGCACGCCGCACGGCCGTGCGCGCCACCAACGTGGTGATGACCGCCACCTATTGGGAAGTGGGCCGCCGTATCGTAGAGCACGAACAATCCGGGGAGCATCGCGCGGATTACGGCGCCGAATTGATGGAGCGTTTGGCAAAGGACCTTACAGCGCGCTTTGGGAGGGGTTTCGGGAAGCGTAACCTCTTCCTGATGCGCGGCTTCTACCTGGCGTATCCGAACATTTTGCAGACAGTGTCTGCAAAATCCGGGGACCGATTGAAAGCCTTGCCAGCAAAGAGCCGTAGCGCGAACATGAAATTGCAGACAGTGTCTGCACGATCCGAAAAGCACCAGAACCTCGGCTACTTCGAGGCGCTGAGCGAGGCCTTCCCGCTGCCATGGTCGCACTACGTTCAACTGTTGAGCGTGGAGGATATCGATGCGCGCACGTTCTATTCCACCGAAGCCCTGCGCGGCGGGTGGAGCGTGCGGCAACTGGACCGCCAGATCTCCACACGGTTCTATGAGCGCACGGCCCGATCGCGCAACAAGCTGGCGATGCTCCAAGCGGGATCGGTACCTCAACAAGGCGAAGAGCACGGTGCAGCGGACGCGTTCCAGGACCCCTTCCTGCTGGAATTCGCCGACCTTCCTGATCGATTCACCGAAGGCGATCTCGAAGACGTGCTGATCCGGCACATGGAGCATTTCCTGTTGGAACTGGGCGGAGACTTCGCATTCATCGGCCGCCAGCGGCGACTACGGGTGGGTCACGCTTGGTACCGCGTGGACCTGCTCTTCTTCCACCGGAGGCTGCGTTGCCTGGTGATCATCGACTTGAAGGTCGGGCGCTTCACCCATGCGGACGCGGGTCAGATGAACCTCTACCTGAACTATGCCCGATCGCACTGGACCAACAGCGGCGAGAACCCGCCCGTAGGGCTGATCCTCTGCACCCGGAAAGACGAGGCGGTGGCGCGTTATGCGCTGGACGGCATCACCAACAGCGTGCTCGCCGGTGAATACAAACTGCTGCTGCCGGATGTGAAACAACTACAAGCGGCCATTACCAAGGCCCGCAAACAACTTGATCTGATCGCCCAACGAAAGAAAAATAGATCCTGACATGCTTGAACTCATCAAACAACCCTGGCCCTGGTACGTGGCCGGCGCCCTGATCGGGCTCACCGTGCCCTACCTGCTGCTCGTGGGCAACAAGACCTTCGGCATCAGCAGTTCGCTGCGCCACCTGTGCGCGGCCTGCATGCCCGCCAACATCAAGTTCTTCAGCTACGACTGGCGCAAGGAGGCCTGGAACCTGTTCTTCGTCGGGGGCATCATCGCAGGCGCCTTCATCGCAGGGCACTTCCTGATGACCGGTGCTCCGGTGGAACTGGCGGAGCCCACGGCCGAGTACCTGGCCTCCAAGGGCATCACCGACAACAGCCGCCTGCTTCCCAGCGAGCTGTTCAGTTGGGAGCAACTGTTCACCCTGCGTGGACTGATCTTCTTCGTCGTCGGTGGTTTCATGGTCGGCTTCGGCACGCGCTACGCCGGAGGCTGCACCAGTGGCCATGCGATCATGGGCCTCAGCAGCCTGCAATGGCCCAGTCTGGTGGCCACCATCAGTTTCATGATCGGGGGCATCGTCATGACCTGGTTCATCCTGCCCCACCTCCTCACCCTTTGAACGCCATGCAGCACACCTTCCAGCAGACCCCGGCCGCCACGGCCGACCTGACCGCACGGGAGCTCGACGCCATGTGCGTGAACGAGAGCGAACTGAAGCACCCCTGGTGGTACAACCTGAAGTACAGTGCCTGGGGCATCCTGTTCGGCATCGTCTTCGTGAAGGCCGAGATCGTGAGCTGGTTCCGGATCCAGGAGATGTTCCGCTTCGAGAGCTTTCACATGTACGGCGTCATCGGCACGGCCGTGGTGGTCGGCGCCATCTCCGTGCTGCTGATCAAGCGGCTGAAGGCGCGCACCATCTACGGGGAGGAGATCCACATCCCGAACAAGACCTTCAACAAGGGGCAGATCTACGGCGGGCTGCTGTTCGGCCTGGGCTGGGCCATCACGGGCGCGTGCCCGGGTCCGCTCTTCGCGCAGATCGGTGCGGGATATGGCGTGATCCTGGTGACCTTCCTGAGCGCGGTGGCCGGCACCTGGGTGTATGGCCGCTTCCGCGAGCAACTCCCGCACTGAGCCATGCTGCCCGGGATCGTCGTTCTTGTCGCCGTCGTGCTCGTGCTGGTCGTCCTGCACGTGATCGACGATGCCTTCAGGGTATTGCGCGAGCATGGCGACCTTCCGGTAAGGGCGAACATGCGCTGGAGCATCCGCGCCACCTGGGTGCTTCTTGCGCTTGCCCTTGGACAGTTCTTCGTGCCTGCTGGCCTCTTCGCACCGGCTCCTCCTATCGTTGAGCCGTTGCCGCAGATCGCCATCTATACGAGTGATGGCCTGTGGAGTGGCGCGGACACCGCGCGTCTGGTCTATCTCGATGATGAATTAGAAGCTCGCATCCGGTATGGTCGTGAACTCATCGCGCGCACGGCGGCCTACCTGGGCCCGAACGGCAGCGTGGCCCACCTGACCAACGGACTGAACTGCCAGAACTGCCACCTGGATGCGGGCACCAAGCCCTGGGGCAACAACTACGGTGCGGTATGGAGCACCTATCCGAAGGTGCGCTCGCGCAGCGGGAAGCTGGAGAGCGTGGAGAAACGCGTGAATGATTGCATGGAACGAAGTCTCAACGGCCAAGCGCTGGATAGCATGAGCAAGGAGATGCGCGCGATCGTGGCGTACATGGAATGGCTGGGCACCGGTGTCGCCAAGGACAGCATCCCGAAAGGCACGGGCATCGAGAAGCTCGCCTTCCTGGACCGTGCCGCAGACCCCACGCGCGGCCATGCGGTCTTCAACACGAAGTGCGTGAGCTGTCACGGGCCTCAGGGCGAAGGCATGTTGAGCACAGATGGCGTCACCTACCAGTACCCGCCGCTTTGGGGCGAACACAGCTACAACCAGGGTGCGGGCCTCTATCGCCTCAGTCGCTTCGCGGGCTATGTGAAGGCCAACATGCCCCAAGGCGCGGCATACGATCATCCCCAGTTGACCGATGAGGATGCCTGGGACGTGGCCGCCTTCGTGAACTCGCAGCCACGACCGGTGAAGGACCTCACCGGTGACTGGCCCGACATCAGCAAGAAACCGTTCGATCATCCCTTCGGACCCTATTCGGATACCTTCACCGAAAAGCAGCACAAATACGGCCCCTTCGGACCGATAGCTGCCTTCCATAAGAAACCATGAGCGAGATCCCTCACCCCCCCGGCTGCACCTGTGGCGCGCATGATGACAAAGGCATGGGCCGCCGCCAGGCGCTCCGTTCACTCGGTGCACTCGGTGCCGGCATCACCCTTGGACCGACCGTGGCCTTGGGTGCCTTCAGTGAAGGCGCGCGCAGGGAGGAGTTGACCGGGGCACGTACTGTTCAACAGGGCAAGGCGCAGAAGTTCACCCTGCTCTACACGAGCGACATCCATTCGCAGTTGCACACGCACGACGAGTTCTTCATGGAGAACGGCAAGGCCGTGTACAAGAAGCGTGGCGGCTACGGGGTGTTGAAGACGATGATCGACACGTTGCGAGCGGAGGATCCCGCGAACACCATCGTGATCGACGGCGGTGACTGCTTCCAGGGTGGCGGTGTGGCGGCCATGAGCGAGGGTCGTGCGATCGTGCCCCTGATGAACCGCGTGGGCTACGACTTGATCCTGCCCGGCAACTGGGAGGTGGTCTATGGCAAGGAGAACATGCTGAAGGACCTGGGCGGCTACCAGGCCTCGAAGATCTGCGCCAACATGTGGCATGAGAAGCTGGCGGAATTCTGCGGCCCCATGCGCGACCCGAACGAGGAGCTGGCCGGCGAGCTCATCTTCCCGCCCTATTGGACCACGAACGTGGCCGGCGTGAAGATCGGCTTCATCGGCTACAACGATCCGCTCACGCCCAAGCGCCAATCCCCCGCGTACAGCTGCGGCATCAAGTTCACCAAGCCCGAGCAGAACGTGGCGCGCTACATCCGCCACCTGCGCGAATACGAGCAGTGCGCCATGGTCTTCCTCGTCACGCACATGGGCCTGGCGCAACAGGTCGATCTCGCCAACAAACCGGAAGTGGATGGCGCGGACCTGATCCTCGGAGCAGACACGCACGAGCGTGTACGCAAGCCCATCGACGCCAAGCACAGCAAGGTGGTGGAACCGGGCTCCTTCGGTTCGTTCGTTGCGAGGCTGGATGTCGTTGTCGAGGACGGCAAGGTGAAGGACAGCCACTACGAGCTGCTCGATGTGGATCCGGAGAAGTACCCGGCGGACAAGGGCATGCTCGCGCTCGTTGATGATGTGAGCGCACCGTACAAGGAGCAGTTGGGCAAGGTGGTGGGTAGCACGAAGAACACCCTCGTGCGCTACTACGTGATCGAGAACCCGATGGACAACCTGGTGACCGATGCGATCATGTGGAAGCTGAAGCCGGACATCGCCATCAGCAACGGCTTCCGTTTCTGCCCGCCGATCGTTGCCGACGGCAAGACCCCGACGCCGATCACCAATGACCATCTCTGGAGCATGATCCCGGTGGACAGCGATGCCAAGTACGGCGAGGCCACCGGCCGCCAGATATGGGACTGGCTGGAGAAGGAGCTGCATAATGTGTTCGCCAAGGAACCCGCCAAGCGCTTCGGCGGTTGGGTGGTGCGCTTCCAGGGCATGACCGCCAACTTCACCATGCACAACGACATGGGGAAGCGCGTGAACTGGATCAAGGTGAAGGGCAGGCCGATCGAGATGGACCGCTACTACACCATCGCCGCATGCGAGCGCGAGGGCGATCCCGATCATGTGCTCTGCCGCATGGAGCACGTGCGGAACCCACGACGCGCGGGCATCACCATGCATACGATCCTGCGCGAGTACTTCGGGAAGTTCAGTCCCGTGGCGCCCAAGGTCGAGGGTCGTATCACCGCCACCGACGCGCCGCAGGACCTGCTGAGCCAGCTGGAAGGCTACGACTACGAGTTCCGTTGAAACTACCTTGGTGATCATGAAGACGAACACGATCGGACTGGATGGGAAGAAGGCTGCGAAACTGGCGGAGAAACTGAATGTGCTGCTGGCCAACTATTCCGTCTTCTACCAGAACACGCGCGGTTATCACTGGAATATCAAGGGCGAGAAGTTCTTCGAGCTCCATCTGAAGTTCGAGGAGCTGTACAATGACCTGTTGCTGAAGATCGACGAGGTGGCCGAGCGCATCCTCACCCTTGGTGCAGCACCTGCGCACAACTATTCCGAATACCGGAAGGTCTCGACCATCAAGGAGAGCAAACAGGTGAGCGATGGCATCGCCGCAGTGAAGGACATCCTCACCTCCTTCAGTACCGTGATCGCCATGCAGCGCGAGCTGCTGACGCTTAGCGCCGATGCCAACGACGAAGGCACCAACGCGCTCATGAGCGACTACATCCGCGCGCAGGAGAAGCTGGTGTGGATGTACAGCGCCTTCCTTGGCAGGTAGTGCCTTCCGGTGATCCATATCACTGAACGCATGGGCTCAGGGCCGGACCTTTGCAGCATGAAGAAGCTTCTCTTCCTGTTCGCCCTGCTGCTGGGGATCACGTATACCGCGAAGGCTCAGTCGGGTGGACGCCACCACCGCATCGTCATGCAGCTCACCAGTGGCGATACGCTCGTTCACAAGGGCCTGATGCGGCAGCTGCGTAACATGAAGGAGGCCGCACCGGAGATGGAGCTCGAGGTCGTTTGCCACGGCCCGGGCATGGACATGCTCATGGCCGACCGCAGCATCGTTGCCGAAAAGGTGAGGGAATTCAGCGACAAGGACATTCATTTCCTCGCTTGCGAGAACACGATCAAGGAGCGCAAGCTGGATCGAGCGCAGGTGCTGCCTTCCGCCGGCTTTGTGAATGCGGGCATCATCCACATCGTGGAGCGCCAGGAGGACGGCTGGAGCTACATCAAGGCGGGCCTCTGATCGATCGTGCGCAAACTGCTATTCCCTTTGCTGGCTCTGCTCACGGCAGCAGCGAGCGCGCAGAACACGGATCAGGACCTGCCCCACAGCGATAGCCTGCGGCAAGGCGCAGCGCTGCATGATGTGATCCGCAAGGGCACGCTTGAAGGACGCTTCCGTCTCTTCGTCATGGGCACGTTGAACAATGGCGCTCCGGCCGACTACCATGCACAGGCCTTCGGCGGCAGCCTGGGGTTCGCATCACAGCGTTGGAAGGGCTTGCAGTTCCGGATGAGCGGCGGTTATGCGTTCGACCTCGGCAGTTCCGACCTGACTGCTCCGGACCCGATCACCGGGCAGCCCAACCGCTACGAGATCGGCCTCTTCGACGTCACGGCACCGCGCAAGGACAACCAGCTCGCTTACCTGCAGCTCTTCCAGTTGAACCACCGGTCGCGAAGTGAACGCACCCTCGTGGTCCTGGGCCGCCAGGAGATCAATACACCCTTCATCAATCCGCAGGATGGCCGCATGCAGCCTTCATTGGCGGAAGGACTATGGAGCGTGCACCGCACGAAGCATGGCTTGAAGCTCGAAGGCGGATTGCTGTATGGCTTCTCACCCCGGTCAACGGCGGGTTGGTACAGTACGGAGAAGAGCTTCGGGCTCTACCCCGTTGGCGTCGGTGTAAATGGAAGGCCGAGCCGCTATGCCGGGAACACCACCTCGGCAGGCGTGGCGATGGCCGGCGCGCAATGGAGCGGGCCGCGCAAGCTCACCTTCATGGCATGGGAGATGCTCACCGCCAATATCAGCAACACCGCGATGCTGCAAGTTGAACGCGGCACGCGTGATGACCGATGGATGGTGGGCGCCATGGCGATCCGGCAGGACAGGGTGAGTAGCGGCGGTAATAAGGTCGATAGCCTGGCCTACTTCCAGAGCGATGCATCCATGGCATACAGCGGTCGTGTGCGCATGAGCCTGGGTCGCTTCCGCTGGCAGCTGAACTATACGCGCATCACCGCTGACGGCCGCTACCTGATGCCGCGCGAATGGGGTCGTGACCCCTTCTACACCTTCCTGCCGCGGGAGCGCAATGAGGGTCTTGGCGATGTGCATGCCGCCACGGTGAACCTGATCTGGAAAACGAGGACGGGCTGGCGCATCCAAGGCGATGTCGGGCGGTACTGGTTGCCAGCGGTGACCGACGCGGTCCTGAACAAGTACGTCTTCCCTTCGTACATGCAGTTCGGGTTGAACGCACAATACCAGTTCAAGGGCGATTGGAAGGGGCTGGCCATCCAGTTCCTGAACGTTGCGAAGTTGCCTGCGTCCGACGCAGTTTACACCACCCGCCAAGCCATGAACAAGGTGGACATGTTCCACACCGAGCTGGTGGTCAACTACGCGTTCTGAGCGGCCATGCACCCGCTTGGTGATCGGGGTCACTGACGGCGGAGTGTTCAAGTCGGACCTTTGTATCACAAACAAGTTCAGACCATGTTCAAGACCCTGTTCGGCCTCGGTGGCCCTAAAGTGGACCTCGGCCAGAAGATCAACGAAGGTGCCCAGATCATCGACGTGCGCACACCGGACGAGTTCCGAAGTGGTCATGTGAAAGGCGCCGTGAACATCCCCCTCGACCGTCTGCAGGGGCAGCTGGCCAAGATCGATAAGAACAAGGCCGTGATCACCTGCTGCCGCAGCGGTGCGCGCTCCGGCATGGCAGCCGATATGCTGAAGAACGCCGGTTTCGACGCGTACAACGGAGGTCCGTGGCAGAACGTGCAGGCGTTGAAATGAGCGGATCGCTCCTGGTACGATGGAATTGGCTGCGCGTGCTCCGTCTGGGGCTCGGCGCAGCCTTCCTCATTGAGGGTTGGCGCAGCGGCAGTGGTTTCGCCTATGCGATAGGCGCCTTGTTCGCGATGCAGGGCGTTCTCAACATGGGCTGTCCGCTGCTTGGCGCATGTGCAGCACCGTCAGTGAGAGCCTCAGCCACCACCGAGGAAGTCAGTTTCGACGAGGTGAAGTAGGCCCCCCGGGGCCGCCAACGTTAACGACCGTGAACCGCAAGAACATGATCAACATCCGCCACTTCGTCCTATCCTTCCCACTCGCGTTCATGGCCTGTGGGACCTCCTCCCAGCAGCGCACGAGCTTGGATCCGGCGAGCTTCGAGGCGCGGTTGAATGAACCGGATGTCCAGTTGGTGGACGCCCGTACGCCCGGTGAATATGCGGGAGGGCATCTTGCCGGCGCCACCAATTTGGATTGGAACGGCGGTCGGTTGCAGGCGACGGTCGACCAGCTGGACAAGACGAGACCGGTGCTCGTATATTGTGCATCGGGTCGGCGTAGTGCTGAAGCCCGTGAATTCCTGATCGAACAAGGATTCAACGAGGTGGTGGATCTCCAAGGAGGCATCAACGCCTGGGCAGGGGCTGGCAAGGCGATCGCGAAGTGAGACCAGTGGTCCGGTGATACCAGGATCCCTATCCTGGGTCAACATCGGAATATTGCGATGTACCGTAACATCGTAATATTGCGATCAATAGATCGATATGGGACTCGTTAAGGCCGACCTCTTCACCGCCGAGCAGAACCGCATCGCCGGCCTGGCCAAGGTGCTGGGGCACCCGGCGCGCATCGCCATCCTGCAATACCTCGTGAAGCGCGGGGTCTGCGTGAACAGCACCCTGGTGGATGAGATCGGCCTGGCCCAGGCTACCATCAGCCAGCACCTGCGCGAGTTGAAGGACGCCGGCCTCATCCAGGGCACCATCGAGGGAACCAGCGTCTGCTATTGCATCGACCCCAAGGGCTGGAACGCCCTGAAGAAGGACCTGAACAAACTGCTCACGAGCGTGAGCGATAACTGCTGCTAGTACGGGCGCATCATGATGCGCCTCCAAAGCGCCATGATGCGCCCCAGCCAGCCACGTAAGGGCGCGTCATGACGCGCCCCAACACCTACCCGGATGAAAACCGCTCAAGAAACCAAAGACCTCGTTCGCGCCAAATACGCGGAGATCGCCCAACAGGACAAGGACACCAATGCCAGCAGCTGCTGCGGCGCCGGCGGATGCAGTACCGAGGTGTACAACATCATGACCGATGACTACACGCAGGTGGAGGGCTACAACCCCGAAGCCGACCTCGGCCTCGGCTGCGGCCTGCCCACCCAGTTCGCGGGGATCAAGCCCGGCGATACCGTGCTCGACCTGGGCAGCGGCGCGGGCAACGATTGCTTCGTGGCGCGCCATGAGGCGGGCGAGGACGGCCGCGTGATCGGCGTGGACTTCACCCCGGAGATGATCGCGAAGGCCAAGCAGAACGCCGCGAAGCTCGGCTACCAGAATGTGGAGTTCCGCCAGGGCGATATCGAGGCGCTGCCGCTCAGTGCCTGCATGGTGGATGTGGTAGTGAGCAATTGCGTGCTGAACCTGGTACCCGACAAACGCCAGGCACTTGCGGAAGTGCAGCGCGTGCTGAAGCCCGGCGGCCATTTCAGCATCAGCGATGTGGTGCTGGTGGGCGAACTGCCTGCCGCCATCCAAGGCGCGGCCGAGATGTACGCGGGCTGCGTGAGCGGCGCGCTGCAGGAGAACGAGTACCTCGGCATCATCCGCGACCTGGGCTTCGAGGAGATCACTGTGCAGAAACGAAAGCCCATCGTGGTGCCGGACGATATCCTCTCGAACTACCTGAACGCCGAGGAACTAACCGCGTTCAAGGCCAGCGGCACGGGCATCTTCAGCATCACGGTGTTCGCCCGCAAGAGCAGCGAGGACTGTTGTGGGGAGAACATGGGCGCAGCCCGGAGTGACAAACAGGGTCATGGCCGGCACGACCAGACGGAGAACCCCGAAGGCGTTCACGCTCTGCCTGGTTGCGACCTCGGTTCGGGTTGCTGCTGAACGCGCACGATGATCACTACGGAAGCAATGCACACCATCGTCCGGAAACACCGCAAAGCGATCATCATCACCAGCTCGGTGATCGTCCTCCAGCTCATCTTCGGCTTCGACCCCAAGTTCTGCGCCATCAACATCATCTGGTTGTTCGTGTGACCCCGAAGACCAACGCGCCATGATCCCCCTCGCCCTCGCACTCTCCCTCCTCAGCCCGCCGCCTGCCATGCCCCACCGCATCCACCCTGAGATCCAGCAGTACGTGGACCAACACGTGATCCCAGCCATGGCGGCCATCCCCGCCGAGCGCAAGGAGAGCCTCGACCTTATCGCCGCCTTCATCCGCGAGCGGCGCGATCCATCCGCCACCGCCGACCTCACCTTCATCTGCACCCACAACAGCCGGCGCAGCATCCTCAGCCAGGTGTGGGCGGCCACGGCGGCCTGCGCCTCCGGGCTCGACCACGTGCGCACTTTCAGCGGCGGCACTGAGGCCACGGCCTTCAACCCACGCGCCATTGAAGCGCTGCGCCGCGCCGGCTATTATGTCGCCGTTCCGGAGGACAAGAACCCGCGCTGCACCGTGGCCATTTCGAAAGAACGCGCGACCGAGCCGTGCTGGAGCAAGCGCTACGACGATCCTGCCAACCCGCAGCGGGACTTCTGCGCCGTGATGACCTGCTCGGAAGCCGACAAGAACTGCCCGATCGTGTTCGGCGCCTTGGACCGCATCAGCCTGCCTTACCGCGATCCCAAGGAAGCCGATGGCACGCCCGAAGAAGCTGCGCGCTATGATGAACGCTGCTTACAGATAGCGGCCGAGATGTGGTACGTGATGCAGCAGTCAGCGCAGTGAAGCCGAAAAGCACCACGCTCGGCCTCAGCGCCAACTGGAAGCAGTTCACCCTGCTGGTGATCGTCAACGCCTTCGTGGGTGGCATGGTGGGCATCGAGCGGACCGTGCTGCCTATGCTCGCTGAACTCGAGTTCGGCATTGCCTCGCATGTGGCGGCCATGTCGTTCATCATGGCTTTCGGAGTGAGCAAAGCGACGGCGAACTACGCCACCGGGCGGCTCGCCGCGCGCTTCGGCCGCAAGGCGCTTCTTGTTACCGGCTGGTCGCTCGCGTTGCCCGTGCCCTTCATGCTCATTTACGCCAATGACTGGTCTTGGATCGTTGCATCGAACATCCTGCTGGGCATCCACCAAGGCTTCGCGTGGAGCAGCACGGTGGTCATGAAGATGGACCTCGTGGGCGAGAAGGACCGTGGCCTTGCGATGGGTCTGAACGAGTTCGCTGGATACATCGCGGTCGGCCTGATGGCCTTCCTCACAGGCTACCTCGCCGCACACTACGGGCCGCGTCCCGTTCCATTCCAGGTGGGCATCGCCATCGCGGTGACCGGTCTGTTGCTCACGTTGCTTTGGGTGAAGGATACCGCACACCATGTTGCAGCGGAAGGCGCAACGAGCGCCATACCGAAATTGAAGCACGTGTTCGTCGAGACCAGTCTGACCCACCGCACCTTGGGCAGCATCACGCAGGCCGGTCTGGTGAACAACCTGAACGATGGCATGCTATGGGGACTGTTACCCGTGCTACTGCTGAATGAAGGGCTTGGCCAGGAGCGCATCGGCCTCATCGCTGCCGTGTATCCGGCAGTATGGGGCATCGGCCAGCTCTTCACCGGCAAGCTCGCTGATCACGTCAACCGGCGGTCATTGCTGATCATCGGCATGGTGCTGCAAGGGCTCGCGATCCTCGGTCTGCCGCTCGCGCATGCGCAGGGTGCGTACATCGCTCTGAGCGCTGCGCTCGGCCTGGGCACCGCTCTGGTCTACCCAACCTTCCTCGCAGTGATCGCAGCGCACACGCACCCGCAACAACGCAGCGAGGCCGTAGGCGTGTTCCGTTTGTGGCGCGACCTGGGTTATGCCATCGGAGCCCTGCTCACCGGCCTCATCGCTGATCGATTCGGCATCACGACTTCCATCACCGCCATCGGAGCAGTAACCGTCATGAGCGGCGTGGTGTTGTGGCTGCGAATGCCGAGCGAACGTAAGTGCCTGGAGCCTGAGGACCTCAAGACCATGCTAATCAGGCCTGGGGTGCGCGTGGTGGATGTGCGGAGCCCGGAGGAGTTCGAGACCGGTCACCTGCCGCAGGCCATCAATATCCCCATCGCTGAATTGCTGGAGCGCGCGCGCACCTGGTCGCGCCGCGAGCGCATCATCACGGTGTGCGCGAAGGGCGGTGGGCGCAGTGCGCAGGCAGCGCAAGTGCTTCGCGACATGGGCTTCGGTAGGACCTGGTGGCTTTGCGGTGGGGCCTTGGGCTGGCGTTGAGCTCCAGGATCGGCCCGGCTACACTCGACTCATTCCTTCTCGAAACGCGCCAACGACAACTGATGTTGATCATCAAGAATGCAAGGATCGTCCCTCCGGTGAGACCGAACGGTGGTTCAGCGCCGATCCGAGCAAGGGTTATCGTGAAGTCCGATCTCGCCTTTTCCGGCCGCTGATCGCACCGGACGTTCAGTCGTCCCGATACGTGCAGCACGCTGGGAGCTTGGCGTACGCTGCGCTGTTTGCTATGTCCAGTTCCGTATCGTGACCGACCTTGGCGATGGCTTTAGACACCGTGCGCAGGTCAGTTGCATCCGGGTCGATGTGCGCCGAAAGCTCTTTCCGATCCACATCCCATTTCGCGCTGTGCACACCGGTAACGGCCAGCGCTGCTTTCTCGATCCGGACCTTGCACATCTCACAATTGCCGAAGACCTGCAGGCTGATATCCTTTCCGTCGTGCGCCGCATGCGAGGACGCGTCGGTCGGTGCGGAGCCCGCCGCGCCGCCGTGCTGGTGTCCCGTTGGTGCCGGTCCGCCTTCAGGAGACATCATGCTGGGCGCACCACCGAGTTGGGCCGCAGCATCCACCGTGAAGGTGCCGTTCACAACCACCTCTTCTCCAGCCTGAAGTCCGGAAGCGACCACCTGCCGTTCACCGAGAGAGGGTCCCAGGGTCACCTCCCGCATGCGGAAGAGGCCATGTGTGGCGGCGCTGTCCTTCACGTACACCACGGAGCGCTCGCCGGTCCACAGGATCGCCGACTTCGGTACCACGATACCTCCATCGTCGATACCGCGCTCCATCTGCAAAGTGCCAGTGGCGAACATGCCCGGACGCAACGCCCCATCCGGGTTCACCACTTCCACACGGGCACGTGCCACGCGAGCCTTGGGATCCACCACGGGATCCACGAAGGTGACGCGTCCCTTGAAGTTGCGCCCAGCAAGGGAGCGGACGGTGAAGGACAGTGCCGTCCCCGCACGGACATGCCCGAGGTCGCTTTCGTACACATCGAATAGGACCCAGACCGTGGAGAGATCGGCGATGCGGTAGATCGCCTGACCGCGTTGCAGGTAGTCACCGAACGCGGCTTTCTTCTCCAGTACCACTCCGCCCACGTCCGCGTGGATCGACACCTGCCCATCAGCCACACCGGAAGCCGCGACCGCATCGATCTGCGCGTCGCTCAGCTTCCAGTTGCGCAGTTTGGCGCGTGCGGCGGCGTACAGTGCGGGTTGCTCTTCACGGATCCGATATGCCTGTAATAGTTCCTCCTGCGCCGTGGTGAGTTCCGGGGCGTACAGAAGCGCCAACGGTCGGCCGCGCGCGACACGCTCACCGGTGTAGTCCACGAGCAACTCCTCCACGCGACCCGCGACATGCGCGCTCTGAGTATAAGTGCGGCGTTCATCGGCCTGCACACGGCCGGTGAGGCGCAAGTTGCCTTCCACCAAACCGCCGCCCACCACCATGGTGCGCACATTGGCCAGTGCCATGGCCTCCTCGCCCAGATGCACAGCCATGGGATCCATCGTTGCCTCGCCCGCGCTGCCCACCGGGATCAGGTCCATCCCGCAGATGGGACATTGGCCGGGTTCGTTCAGCCGTATCTGTGGATGCATGGAGCAGGTCCATATCGTGTTCTGAACAGTGTGCGCGGCGTTCTGCTGAGCAGCATCAGGGCCGCGGAACATGAGCCAGCCGAGGAGCAAGCCCAGCATGAGCGAACCGCTCACGAGCAGCAGTGCGCGATAGCGGAGGATGATGTCAGGTACACGCATGTCGCGAGGTCATTGTTACTCTTTGACTTCCGCGAGTTCCATTCCACAGACGGGACATGTACCGGGTTCTTCGTAGGTCTTGTCGTCCTCGCACTTCATGGGGCACTGGTAGTGCGCGTGTTCGTGGTGCTCATGGGCCTCGATCGCCTGCGGAGCAGTTGTTCGTTCGGTGTCGGTGGTCGTCTGCTCTTGTGGTGCCTCACCCCCGCTGCACGCGGTGAATGCGAAAAGGGAGAAGGCGATGAAAGCAGTGGTCAAGTGTTGCGTTCTCATGGTCATGTGGTTTGTTGGTCGTCTATGTTGTTGGTTCACGGTTGTTTCGCGGTGAGAAGGTCGATCCTTGCGATGGCGATGTGGTGCTCGCGCAACGCGGAGAGCCGCAGGAGGCGGTGGCGCAGGACCTGCTGTTGTATGCGCAGCACTTCCTCGAAGTCGCTGCCGTTGCCTGTGTAGGCGGCCAGCAACAGGTCCAGTATCCGCTCTGAGATCTCGATCTGCGCGTCCATCAGTTGCACCATGCGCGCGGCCTTATAGGCATCATACCGTCCGGATTCATAGGTCGCCACGAGGTCGTTCTCACGTTGGGTGCGCAACGCGGTGTAGCTGCGTTGCATGGCATCGGCCTCTTCCACCGCGCTGCGGTACTTGCTGCGGTAGATCGGCAGGCTCACCGTGAACATGGGCATGATCACATCGCGTCCGTTGCCGGGCATGTCCATGTCTGTGCGTTCATCCACCACCACATAGTCGATGCCGAGACCCATCCGAGGCAGGCCCATCCGCCGTGCGGCATCGGCCTGCGCCAATGCGGCATCCACGCGTAGGTCCAGTTCACGCAGCCGCGGGTCCAGCGCCAGACTGTCCGCCGGCCTGAGCAGGGACATGTCCACCACGCCAAGGCTATCGCGCGTGTTCACCGCTACATCATCCGTGTAACCCACAGCGCGGGCGAATGCCACCCGCAGCGGCTTGCGGCGTTCTTCCAACAAGGCGATGTCCACCTCCTCCTCGTTGATCATCAGGTCGGTGCGCAGCACATCCACCATGCGCCCCTTGCCGCTCTCGAACCGCGCCAGCGCCAGTTCGCGATGGCTGTTCAGGATGGCAAGGTCCTCGCGTTCAAGCTCCAGCGCGCGGTCCAGCTCGTGCAGCGGATAGTAGGCCGCGCGCACCTTGTAGAGCATCTCGTTGCGCGCCTCGAGGAATGCTTGGTATCGCGCCTCGGCCAGCCGGTCCGCCGCTTCGGACTGCGCGCCCAGCGTGCCGAACCAGGGGAACATCTGCGCGAGGGAGAAACGCGCACGTTGCGGACCCACACGTGTCTCCACCGGACTGATGAAATAGCCGATCGTGAGCGTGGGATCGGGAAGGCCGCGCACTTGGGCCGATCGCGTGAGCGCCGCCTCGAACTCGGCGTAGCGCGCCTGCACGCCCGGGTTGAACTCCACGGCGCGCTGCAAATGCTCGTCCAGCGACTGCCCCTGCAACACAACGGTCGCACCCAACATGATGATGAGCAAGGCTGTCCTCATGTGCTGGATCGCTTGAGCCGCCGCTCCATGCGCGCGCAGTACAGCACAGGCACGACGAAAATGGTGATGCTCGCCACGACCATGCCACCGAAGGAGGGGATGGCCATGGGGACCATGATGTCCGAGCCACGCCCGGTGGAGGTGAGCACCGGAAGCAGCGCGATGAGCGTGGTGGCCGTGGTCATCATGGCCGGCCGCACGCGCTTGAGCCCTGCCGCCACCACGGCTTTGCGCACGGCGGCCACAGTGGTGGGCGAGCCCTTCTTGAACTGGTCGTCCAGATAGGTGGCCATGAGCACGCCATCGTCCGTGGCCACGCCGAAGAGCGCGATGAAGCCCACCCACACGGCCACGCTCAGGTTCACGGGGTGGATCTGGAAGAGGTCGCGCATGTCCATGCCGAAGAAGGAGAAGTTCATGAACCAGTCATGGCCATATAGCCAGATCAGCAGGAAGCCGCCAGAGAAAGCCACGGCCACCCCACTGAAGACCATGAGCGAGGTGGGCACCGCGCGGAACTGGAAGTAGAGGATCAGGAAGATGGCCAGCAGCACCAGTGGCACCACGACGGAGAGGCGCTTCTCGGCGCGCAGCGAATTCTCATAGCTGCCGGAGAAGCGGAAACTCACGCCCGCCGGGACGCGAATCGTCCCCTCGTCGATCCGCTGCTGGATGGCGCGTTGCGCATCGAGCACCACATCCACCTCCGCTTCGCCCTTGCGCTTGTCGAAGAGCACATAGCCCACGAGGAAGGTATCCTCGCTGCGGATCATCTGCGGTCCGCGTTCATATTCCACCTCGGCCAGCTCGCCCAGCGGCACCTGCACGCCGGTGGGCGTCGGCACCAGTACGCGACGCAACCGCTCGGGGTCATCGCGCAGCTCGCGTGGATAGCGCACGCGCACCGGGTAGCGTTCGCGGCCCTCCACCGTGGTGGTGATGGCCATGCCGCCCACGGCCGTTTCCATGGTTCGCTGCAGATCCTCGATGGTGAGGCCGTAGCGCGCGATGGCCTCGCGGTCCCAGCGCAGGTGCAGGTAGGGCTTGCCCACGATGCGGTCGGCGAAGACGGCCTCGGCCTTCACCGAGGGCACCTCCTTGAGCACGCCCTCCAGTTCACGCCCGAAGCGCTCGATCGTCGGCAGGTCTGGGCCGAAGACTTTGATACCCATGGGCGCGCGCATGCCGGTCTGAAGCATCACCAGCCGCGTTTCGATGGGCTGCAGCTTGGGGGCAGAGGTTACGCCAGGCAGTGAAGTGGCGGCGACCACTTCCGTCCAGATGTCATCGGTGCGGCGGATGTGCGGCCGCCAGTTGCGGAAATAGCGGCCGCGCTGGTACGGCACGAGCCGTGCGCGATCGAAGCCGGCAACAAGCGCGTCCTCCTGCGAGATGGTATCGCCATCGGCGAGGATGAAACGCCCCTGCCGGTCCGTACGGTAGGTGATGCGGTGGCCCTTCTCGTCCACTTCGTACTCCGGCCGGTAGTTGATGATGTTCTCGTACATGCTGATGGGCGCGGGGTCCAGCGCGGTCTCGGCCCGACCCATCTTGCCCACCACCAGCTCGACCTCGGGGATCGCCATCACGCGCATGTCGAGCTGCTGCACCACGCGGTGGTTCTGCTCCACACCGGCGTGCGGCATGGAGGTGGGCATCAGCAGGAAGCTGCCTTCATCCAGTGCCGGCATGAACTCACGCCCCACGCCGGGGAAGGCATTCGCAAGACCACGCCAGGGGCCGGTGCTGGTGATGTCCCAGCCGACCGCATGCGCCGCACCGCTCAATGGGGACATGAGTCTGGCGGAGCCCACCCAGATCAGAAGGCCGAGGACGACGATCACCGACGGGATGGAAAGGAAGAGCGCTTTGTGCCGCAGGCACCAGCCCAGGATACGGGAATAATGGCGTTGAAGAGACCAGAGGAAGAGGAGGATGGCACCGACGGCCAGGCCCACAAGCAGCACGTTCAACACCAATGAGCGCTCTACCCCAAGTGGCCGCCAAAGCATGGCCAGAAGCCACACCACGGTCAGCACCACCACCACCAGCGGAAGCTGACGCAAGCGGGCATCACGTTCGCCGAAACGATCCACGATCACGTTGGCGGTCAACAGCAGCAGCAGCGTGACTCCGGCCCATACCGCGCCATGCCACAACATGAACAAACCACCGAAGAGCATGATGCCGCGTAGCACGCGTCGCACCCAGCGCTTGCGCACATCGATGCCGAAGACCATGTGGATGAAGGTGGGCAGAAGGAAGAGCGCCACCAGCACCGAGGCCGTAAGGGCGAAGGTCTTCGTGAAGGCCAGTGGCCTGAAGAGCTTCCCTTCCGCGGCCTCCAGGGTGAAGACGGGGATGAAGCTGATGATGGTGGTGGACACCGCGGTGACGATCGCGGGCGCCACCTCGATCGCGGCCTCCTGGATCGTACGGCGCAGGTCCTTCGATCCGCCCTGCTCCTGCATGTGGCGGATCACGTTCTCCGAGAGGATGATGCCGAGGTCCACCATGGTGCCGATGGCGATCACGATCCCTGAGAGCGCCACGATGTTAGCGTCCACGTGGAAGTAGCGCATGGCGATGAAGACCATGAGCACGGCCAATGGTAGCAGCGATGCGATCACCAGCGAGCTGCGCAGCTCGGCCACCATCACCAGGATGACGATGATGGTGATGAGGACCTCCAGCGACAGCGCCTCCTCCAGCGTGCCCAGCGTCTCGTGGATCAGCTGCGTACGGTCGTAAAAGGGAACGATGGTGAGTTGGCTCCGTGTGCCGTCGTCGAGCACTTTACTGGGCAGACCGGGTGCGATCTCGGCGATCTTCGCCTTCACCGCATGAATGGTGGCGAGGGGATTGGCACCGTAGCGCGCTATCACCACGCCGCCGCTCACCTCTGCGCCGCCCTTGTCCAGCAACCCGCGGCGCGTGGCAGGGCCGAGCGTTACGCGTGCCACGTCCTTGATCCGCAAAGGCACATTGTCGTGCACGGCCACCACGCTCTGCTCCAGGTCCTCCACGGATCGGATGTAGCCCAGGCCGCGCACGAGGTATTCCACCTGGTTCACCTCAATGGTCTTTGCACCCGCGTCGCGGTTGCTGTTGCGCACGGCCTGCATCACCTGGTGGATGCCGATGCCGAAGGCCTTCAGCGCCTCGGGGTCCACGTCCACCTGGTACTCCCGCACCATGCCTCCGATGGAGGCCACTTCGCTCACCCCCTCCACCCCGTTCAGCGCGTACTTCACCTGGAAGTCCTGAACGCTGCGGAGCTCGTCCAGGTCCCAGCCTCCGGTGACCCGGCCATCGGGATCGCGGCCCTCCAGGGTGTACCAGTACACCTGCCCGAGCGCCGTGGCATCCGGCCCGAGCGCGGGTTGAACGCCTTCGGGTAGCAACCCTGAAGGCAGCGCGTTGATCTTCTCCAGGATCCGTGAACGCGACCAGTAGAACTCCACGTCCTCGTCGAACAGGACATAGATGCTCGAGAAGCCGAACATCGAGGTGCTCCGGATCGACTTCACGCCGGGGATGCCCAGCAGCGCGGTGGTGAGCGGGTAGGTCACCTGGTCCTCGATGTCCTGCGGGGAACGCCCTTGCCAGTTGGAAAAGACGATCTGCTGGTTCTCGCCGATGTCGGGGATCGCATCCACCGGCACGGGGTCAGAGGGCAGGGGGTCCGCCTGCCAGCCGAAGGGCGCGGTGATCACGCCCCAACCCACCAGCACGCCCAGCAGCAGCAGGGTCACCAGCCGGTTGTGGAGGAAGAATGTGATGAGTTTGTTGATCATGGTGTTGTCCGATGTGAAGCACACAACGGCGGTCACGCCAGCAGCAAGTCAAGGCCGCCGCAGCGTTCCGCAGGAACAACGCCTAGATCAGGATGGACCGCTCCCGGATGTGGATCTCCCAGCCGCGCAAGGGTGGCGCCTTGCCGTGAGCCGGGCCCGCACTTCGGTGGCCGGAGAGCTCCGGAGCCGCTGGGGCCGGAATGAACGTGGCGAGAAGAGGAGCAACGAAAGCTGGTCCAGTGAGGACTGCAGCCGGAACCACCTGCATGGAAAGGCCTTCAACGATGTGGGCCTCATCCGAGCAACAGCCCCGTATCGGATCGACCATTTGTAAGGGACCGCATTTCGCAGTCGCATGGGCGCACGGTTCCGCATCGCCCACGAGCGACCAACTCACCAGCTTGCCGCCGCAGTGGTGCGTGCTCAGTCGGTAGCTGGTCGTGCTCACCAGCATCAACGTTGAAATGGCGATCGCGATCGCAGCTCTCATGCTAGCTGCAAGGTAAGGCCGTTCTGGCGCAGGAGGTGGTCGCAAGAGGTTCTTACTTGTATTCCCATCGATCGTTCATGATGCCAAACTCCGCCTAAGCAGCCCCGCATTGATCGCCACGATCACCGTGCTCAGGCTCATGAGCATGGCGCCCACGGCCGGGCCGATCATGATGCCCGCCGAATAGAGCACACCGGCGGCCAGGGGGATGGCCACCACGTTGTAGCCCGTGGCCCAGAAGAGGTTCTGCACCATCTTGCGATAGGTGGCACGGCCGAAAAGCAACAACTGCAGGATGTCCTGCGGGTCGCTGCGCACCAGGATGATGTCCGCCGTCTCGGCCGCCACGTCGGTGCCCGAGCCCACGGCAATGCCCACATCAGCCTGCGCCAGTCCTGGTGCATCGTTCACGCCATCGCCGGCCATGGCCACGAATTCGCCCCTTCCCTGCAGCTCCTTGATGATCTCCACCTTCCGGTGCGGAAGCATCTCGGCATGGTAGCCGTCCAGTCCGAGTTTGTCGCTGACCGAGCGGGCCACAGCGCTGTTGTCGCCGGTGGCCATGTACGTCTTGATGCCGTGCTCCCGGAATCGCTTGATCGCAGCAGCGGAGCTCTCGCGGATGGGATCGCTCAGTGCGATCAGGCCGGCCGCCTTCCCATCGACCACCACGAAGACGACCGTCTCGGCCGCATCGGTGAGCGCGCCCTCGGGCATGGACAGACCGAGCTCCCGCACGGCGCCTGGGCTCAGCACCTGCACCTCGCGTCCTTCCACGATGGCCCGCACACCTTTGCCGGTGATCGCGGCGAAATCCGTGGTGGCGGGCACCTGGATGCCTTCTTTCTGCAGCTGCTGCATGATGCCCTTCGCGATGGGATGCTCGGAGCGCTGCTCCAATGCGCCTGCCAGCCGCAGCATTTCCTTCTCATCAACACCAGCGCCGAAGACCTTCACGCGTGTGACCTCGAAGCTGCCCGTGGTGAGCGTGCCGGTCTTGTCGAAGACGATCGCCGTGACCTTCCGCGCACTCTCGAAGGCCGTGCGGTCGCGGATCAGCAGTCCGTTGCGTGCGGCCATGGCCGTGGAGATGGCGACGACGAGCGGAACGGCCAGCCCCAAGGCGTGCGGGCACGAGATCACCATGACGGTGACCATGCGTTCCAGCGCGAAATCCGCCGTGGCCCCGGCGATCAGCCATGCGATGAGCGTGAGAGCGCCGGCGCCAAGCGCCACATAGGTGAGCCAGGCGGCAGCGCGGTCGGCGAGGTGCTGCGTGCGCGACTTCGCCTTTTGCGCTTCGCGCACCAGGTCGATCACCTTGTTGAGGTAGGTCTCCTCGCCCGCGTGCTCCACCCGCACCTTCAGCGATCCGCTGCCATTGATCGATCCGCCGACCACGCGGTCGTCCACGCTCTTCCGCACGGGCTTCGATTCGCCGGTGAGCATGCTTTCATCCACGTGGCCCTCGCCCTCCACCACGCGCCCATCGGCGGGCACCTTCTCGCCCGGCTTCAGCAGCACGATGTCGTCCTTCTTCAGGTCGGAGAGCTTCACGTCGGTGATCCGATCGCCCTGCACCAGGTGGGCCTCCGCCGGCATGAGGGCCACGAGCTTCTCCAATGCATTGGACGCGCCCAGCACCGAGCGCATCTCGATCCAGTGGCCCACGAGCATGATGTCGATGAGCGTGGCCAGCTCCCAGAAGAAATCCATGCCCTGCAGGCCGAAGACCACCGCGCTGCTGTACGCATAGGCCGCCGTGATGGCCACGGCGATGAGCGTCATCATTCCAGGCGCGCGGGCCTTGAGCTCGCGCACCGCTCCCACCAGGAAGGGCCAGCCTCCAAAGAAGAAGATGATGGAGGAGAGCGCGAAGACGAGCCAGCGGTCCCCCGAGAAGGCGAGGGAGAAGCCCAGCAGCTCCTGGATGGTATGCGAAAGCAGCAGCACCGGCACCGTGAGCGCTACGCTGACCCAGAAGCGCCGACGGTACTCGGCGATCATCGCCGGGCCGTGGGCGGTGTGGTCATGGGCATGCCCCCCGTCATGATCCCGGTGCGATCGTGGTGATGCCGGCTTCTGACCCGCCTCTGCACCATGGCCTGCGTGATGCTGGTGTCCCGAATGATCGGCGTGCTCCGATCCGTGCTGATGGTGTTGATGCTCCGTCATCGTGCTGCGATATGGTCCAGTACGAAATCAACCCGTTCCGGCACCGGCAAGACCGGCACCATCACGATCGGGCACGGATAGGACCGGTACACCTCGATGATCAGCTGGTGGATCCGGATCTGCTCCTCTTCATCCTCCCGGCGCGCGTAGTCCTGGATCAGGGGCAGGCGGTCGAGGATGAAGACCGTGCGGTAGCAATACCTGTTGCACTGATCCTCGAGGCGTTCGTCGTAGGGCAGGCCAAGGAAGCGGTAGTACGCCATGGCATCAGGCAGGGCGCGATCAAGGAAGACGCTCTGCTCCGGATCGAGCCTGGATTCCTCCTCGATCTGCATGTCCAGCACGCCGAGCTGGAACTTCTCAGCGTTCGCGCGTATCTCCTCCACGGTCCGGCCACGTGCTTTCATCGTATCGATGTAATGGCGGGCGTGCTCGATGGTGGTGGCATACCCGCGACTGGCGAGCTCCTGCACCAAGGTGGTCTTTCCGGTGCAAGGGCCTCCAGTGATCACGTTCCAGTTGGTGATGATCTCCTTGGTCATGGTTCGGTGTTCGCTGTCAATTCCTTCGCCTCGGCCAGGATCCTCCCAACGCGGTTGCCCTGCACACCTGCGGCCTCCAGAAGCGAGGCGTTCTTGAGAAGTGTTGTGCACAACACGACCCCATTATTGAGCAGCCTCTCCTTCTCGCTTCGCTTCAAGGTGCTGAGGCATGTGATGGGGTGCAGGCCGCTGGCATCGATGCGCTCCCGGAGGCTGCCATGGCGCGGATGGTCCCAGCTCACCAGCTCCATGCCCATGCAGGTGCCGTAAGCGATGGCATCGCTGGTGAATCGTGTGTTGGTGACCACCCAGCCCTGGTGGAACTTGTTGTCATGACCGGGCCGCTCCTTCCACAGCCGTTCCACGTCCACGAAGCGCGAGCGAACGTAGAGCGGCACCTGTACGTGGCATCTCCGCGCGGGATCGCCGTGGAACTTGCACTCGACCATGTGGTGCCGGTCGTCCTTCTCCGCCACCACGTCCACCTCGTGCGACACGCAATGGCCCTGCACGATGACGCCCACCTGCACCTTGTATCCTTGGTGTTTCAGCAGCTCGCCCACGAACCGCTCGAAGGGGAATCCCGTCGGCCCCAGCTCCACGATGGCCTGCTTCAACTTGTAGCGGCCGGCCACACGCTTTGAGCGAGCACGAAGTTGCGCGAAGGCCTTCCGGTAGATGGTCTTGGTGCTCATGCCCCCCACCAGTTCCTCCAACACCGTACGGGTGACCACCTCGGTCAGTTCCGCGCCCGCACCGCTCCGCTCCAGTGCGGATCGCAAACGCATCTCGTCGAATGGCACGAGTTCCCCGCTGGCTTTGCGAACGTGGACGGTTTCGGCGGTCATGGATCAGGTATGCGGATGGATGCGTTCCTACTACGTGTGTGTTCAGCGGATCACGCCGCGCAACAGCGGCACGGTCACAAAGCAAACGCCCAAGGATCCGGGCTGCTTACACTATTCGGGGAATTCCTAGCATGCTACATCCGCCCCGGGCGGCGGCGACCATTCGCATGGATCTGTGGTGAAAGGTGGTATGAACTTGACACGGTGTCTTGCTCCCGTGATCAGGCGTGTGTCGAGGCCTCGTTCGAAGGGCATTACTGCGATCAACGGTCGGGCGGCCACACCCCCAACATCGGATCAGGCGGCCACATTCGGCCACGGGGTCGAGGTAAGCAACGGTGGTGATCTCACTGTTCCGCACCGAGGCGCTCCAAGAGCGAATCCATCTCAGCTATCTCCTTCAGTTGTGCCTTGATGATACGATCGGCCAGGTCCCTGACCCGTGGGTCTGTGATGCTCGCGTTGCGGCTGGTGAGAATGGCCGAGGAGTGATGCGGGATCATCGCTTTCATGTATTGTTCGTCGCCGATGGGTACCTGGGAACGTAGACCGACGAGTGCCAGGACGAAGACGAATGCGGCGCTCGCGGCGATCACGCGGTTCCGCCCGTGATCGGGGTACATCTGCCCCATCATGCCGAGCATCAACCACGCCATGGGTGCCACCATGAGCAGCGCCATGTACGTGCGTGTCAGGCTCAGATGGATATGTCCTGCCTCGTAGATGTTCAAGAACATGACGCCGTACATGATGAGGAAGGATAGGCCCAGTGTCAGTAGGAACCTCGTGTAGTGAGCATGTTTCATGATCGTGTCGAATTGGTCATTTCCACTCAGCACGGTCCGCGCCAGAGCGGCCGTTATGAGGCCCGCTGGGTCGCAGAAGCCTTCCGCCACGCAGTCTTGGGTCCGGGATCACCTTGCGTATTCACCATTCTATTGGGCCGAGGATCCGGACCGCGAAGAACGGTGCTCAGGGAGCCAACAGGACGAACGGTCTGGATACCGCCCCTCGCTCCGTGTATACGTGTACGAGGTAGGTGCCGGTTGGTAGCTGCGCGGGTAGTTGGATCGGTAGTGCGCTGCTCCCGGACGACCACTGGCGTGTGAGGAGTTGTCTACCCACGGCATCGAATACCCTCAAGGTCGCATCCTCGCCTATGGCGGAACGGATCGCGGTGATCACCTGGCCAGCAGCCACGGGGTTCGGGTGCAGTGATAGCCCTAGGACGTTCTGGCGGTCGGCTCCCAAACCCGTGGTGATATCCTGCCCAATGGACACTGAAGCTGCGATCGACGGGATGTCATCCACCATGGCGAAGAGCATATAATCGCCGCTCATGAGCAGCACGCTGTCCGCGGGCAACTGGGCCGTGATCTGCATACCGCTTTGGGCGAACGGAAGACGCAATGCTCTGTTCGCATCACTGTGCATGAAATGAGTGACGGCACCGCGCGAAAGGAGCACGACGCTCGTGATGCTGTCCGCATAGGCCACAGTGAAGGTGATCGAGGTCCCAGTTCGCATGGCGCCGCTGACCGGTCCGATAATAGCGGGCCGTGGACCACGGAACAGGTAGGGTGGACTGTACGCTTCGATCACACTGAACGGAGGCTCGTTGCCCGGCGCGCCTTCGCCACCGGCCATGATCACGCGCCCATCCGGTACAAGCAGCGGTACGCTGTGGTATTCCCGCGCCCAGTTCATATCCGCTACACGCCGCCAGGTATCCGTTGCCGGCTCGTACAGTTCGGCCAGGCGCATGTACCCCCAGGTATTGACGAACTGTGGATCGGCCGGATCCTCCTTCCTGCCACCCGTGACCAGGATCCGCTCATCGGGAAGGAGCACCAGGTTCGGCCTGGACCGCACGGGATCATGCGGTTCTCGTAGACTCCATGTTCCCAGGGTCGGGTCGTACACCTCCACAAGCCTGCCGTACGCCGGGGGCGAGAAGCTCATATAGCCGATGGCTACCACCTCGACGTCCGGCATCAAGATGAGCTGATGGTCGGCATGGTCCCCGTTCGGCATGCGCGGGCCTTGCACAAAGTCCCCTGTCAACTCCCACTGGTTCGTGGAAGGATCGAAGAGCTGTGGCGGACGATGGGTCATGAGCACACGGCCATCGTGAAGAACGACTATGGGCGACACCTCGTTCCCCAGGGCAAGTGAATCCGTCCATTGACTTGTACCGGTCGCTGGATCGTACACCTCGCTGCTCCTGGTGCGTTGGGGGTTGTTCTGGTTCCCGCCGCCAGCGATCAACACCCTTTCGTCCGGCAATTTGATCGTGGTGGGGTACCACCGGTAGTCGAGCATAAGGCCCATGGCCTGCCATTGACCGGCCACCGGGTCGAACGATTTCACCAGGCGCGTGCCCGGGCCATAGACCTCCTGGTTAGTTCCCCCGAAGAAGACCACGCGGCCAGAAGGCACAGGCACCGGCCCAACGCAGCCTTGGATCGACGCGGCTCCCGGGCAGGCCACCACGTTATTCATGGCCGGGTCGTAGTAGAACGGATCGACCGTGGTATGACAGTAGAAGATGCGGTCGTCCCGTAGGAGCACGGCGAGGTCGGTGCCACCCAGGGGTTCGGGCGCGTTCATGATCACCTGCCATTGGCCGGGATCGGTCTCGGGCCCAAGAACACGATCGATCACCGTACTCCCGGAGATCGCGAAGGTGGTGTCCGTATAACGCATCCCGCGCATCGCGAAGCCCATGGAATATAACCCCACGGCAGGGGCGACGATCGAGTAGCTGCCATCCGATGCGGAGCGCGTTTCGGCGAACACGAAGAGGTCCGCATTGTACAAGGTCACGCGTACCCCCGATAGCCCATCGCCACCATCGCTCACGACCCCACTGATCGTTTGGGCCGAAGCTGATGCGACCACCACCGCCCAGGTGACGAGGACCGCCAGCAGCGGTCGGAGTCCACCCGGCCTGCGACCCCGTGCCGACCGACCCGCTTCAAGTCTACCGCGCATCGGGGTGAAGAAGGATGAAATTGGAGAGCAAAGCGTCACAGTAGGACATTACTCCTGCAATAGAATGATGGGCCGGGTGATCACCTGGTGTGCTCCGCGCACGGTCAACAGATAGGTGCCCGATGCGAGACCTCCCAGATCCAACACGTCCTCGGCCCCGGTGAGCACGAAGTTGCGGGCTCGCTCGCCCGTGGTGGTGAGCAGTTCGGCTGCCAATTGACCACCGAGACCGGCTGTCCTTATCCGAACGTGGCCCGCGCTGGGGTTCGGGAATAGAGCCAGTTCCGCCCCGGTTCGCTCGGCGATCCCTACAGCCATCCCAACCTGTACATCATCGATGTACAGGTTGTTGCCCCAGTTGCTCTCCGCCTCGAACAGGAGGATCACTTCCGATTCACCAAGGACCGTAGCCAGATCCACCTGTTCCGCTCGCCATTGCGTTGCAGCTGGGGTGAACGCGGAAGTGAGCGGTGTGCCCGTGGAAAGCGTATTGCCTTGTTTGCTGTAAAGGGTGTTCCAGGTGCTCCCGCAATCCGTGCTCGCCTTCACACGCAGCGCATCGGTACTGCTGCTGTTGTACTGACGGTACGCCACATGAAAGGCCAGCTCAGTTCCAACAGGCGCGCTGCTAAGGTCAAGGGTCGGCAGCATCATGTGGTCCTTCTGACCCGTCACGTTCATCTCCCCGGAGTAATTGTCCATCTTCAGGCAGGCCGAGCTCCAGCCCATGCCACTGGCGTTCGTGACCCGTTGCATGAACAGGTTTGGATTGAAATGCACGTACTGCCAGTCCTGCGGAGGGAACTGGGTGCCCTCGAACCCCTCATTAAATGGGAGACCCTGCGCGGGGCTTAGTGAACGGAAGGCTCCCCGTATCTCGTTGTTGAGCGGGCCCATATCCAAAGTGCCATTGGGCATGGTCGTCCACACAGCAAGCTCATGACTGCCCGGATCGATCGAGCTGGATGGCAGGGTCACGTTCGTTGTGGACCCGGGAGCAAGCATTCCGGACCATGAGAACGGGACCGCAGGACCGCCATCAACCGCGTACAGGATGTCGACCGAGGTCAGGTCGTTGTTCCCTGCGTTGGCCAATTCCACTTCGGGTACGATGCTCGCGGAGCAGAGGTCGAAGGCCGTGGAGTAGAAGTCCGGTCGACTCGCGATCGTCGCCGGGGCCGTGATCGCCCTGATAGCAGCGTCGTCCGTCATGTCAACGGGATCGATCCGGACCACTTTGTTCCCGGTGTAGTGCGCAAACCAGATCCTCCCGTCCGGTCCCACCTTCACACCCATGATGCCCGCTTGACCCGTGGCTACCGTACCAAGCAGAGCAGGTGTACCGGTCACGTCGTAGATCCGGATGTCACCGGTGGTATTGTCGCTCACGATCAAACGGCCATCCACGTAGTCCATGCCACACGGCTGTCCTTCGGTCCAGGTGTCCACGATCTCCACCGTTGCATTCTCCACTTTCTTGTAGCTCGAGAGCGGCTCGTTCGACGTTGATGGCACGGAGAGATTCCCCGTTACATCGCCGGACATCGTATTGAGCCGCTTGATCTGCTTGGTCCCACCATCGATGTAGTAGAGCCAGTGGTCCACACGGTCCAGCACCATGTGGCTGGGGATGTTCGGCACACGGGAGACAGTAACGTCCGTGTACCGCCAGATCTTGCCTGCACTGTGGTCATCATATCCGGATCCGTGGTCCGCCACGAAATCATAGCGGCAGATGTTGCCGTTGTGACCGTCCATCACCCAGTACACTTTCAGCGAGTCCGATGCTATGCCCATGGCGTAGGGGCTCTGATGGAGCATGTCCAGATGGCTGCCCAAAGGATAACCGGTCACCCAATTGTTCTGGAACACCGTTGCGAAGTTCCCGGGATCGCCGGACCAAAGTGCCGGCCCCATGAAGGTGGAAGAGGCGGATGCGGTGTTCTGCACCTCACTCACTGCGGCCCACTCGCCGTTGTCGGAGAAGGCCATGGCGCAGGCCTGGACCATGAAGTGACCACTGTGCGAGTCCTTCCTGTACTCGCTCACCTGATCGGGCATCCCGGCATTCCGGACGATCACCATGCTGCCACCATTGCTCCCCCCGCGGTTCATCACCCACAGCTCGTTGGTGTACGGCTTGAAGTCAAGGTCCCGTGGCTGGCTCACCTGATCGGAGCTGGTCACGATGTTCGTGTAGGTGAGCGCATCGGTCAGATAGCGATCAACGCAACCGGATTGCGCGCCGGCCGCTTGGAATATGCCGCATACGGCCACTAGTGTCATCGTCCTTTTCATGTGGGGGGGTATCAAGGTGTTCGTTCGTCCGGTCGATCATGCGGATCCGGAACCGCACTTACAAGTCTAGCGCTTTACGAAGCGGCTGCTTCCCATTGCGCCCTCGGTGCTTGTCAGCTCCAAGAGATAGGCACCGCTGCGCAATGCGCCAATGTCGATGGCCCCCGCGACAACGGATGTGCTCATCACCACACGACCCTCCATATCGAGCACCCGTGCCCGTGACCAACCGTTGCCGCTTACGAAGATCCGATCGTCGGCAGGGTCCGGTGAAACGGTGAAGGCCGTGGAATGTCGTTCGCTGATCCCGTTCACCCCGGCAAGTGCATCGTTGATCGCAGCGACCAGCGCCGGGTTGTCCGAGGCACCATACCCCTGCTCATTGTAGAATACGCCATGTTCGCTGCCACCGCCGAGCACGATGATCGTGGGCATGCCCATGCCGCCGTAATAGGTGGTCTGAGCGCTCATGCCTGCGAAGACCATGTGCGTGAACGCGTTGGTGTTCTTCCAACTGTTCATTTGCGCACAGGTGATCGAGTTGGTGTACCCGATGCTGTAGAACCTGACCCTGTCAGGATCATTCGTGTTCGGGATCACGTCGTCCGTGATGGCATGGCTTGCCACCACGCACGGCGAGCAGCCCATCATCACCAGATCGATGATCACGGCATTGCCGGCGTCAAGGTCTGCGAACAGCTGATGTTGCATGCCGTCGCAGTCGGCGGCGGTGAAGTCGAGCGCAGTGGTCTGCGCATTCGCTCCGATGGCAAGGAGCAGGGCTGTTGAAAGAATAGTGATCGTTCTCATGAGGTTGCGCCTTGGCCCGGCGTGGGCTTGTTGGTTCAGTGTTGAAGTATGAAGCGGGCCTGGTAGGTGCGCGCCAGCCCTGAGCGCGGATGCAGTCGTAGCGTGTATGCTCCGTTCGCAAGGAAAGAGAGGTCGATCGTGGTGCCGGGCGCCGTTAGGAAGGTGGTCGACCGTGCGACCGTGCGACCGGTCGCGTCGAGCACCACCCACTCGGCCGCGCCCTCGGCTCCCGCCGCGCGGAACAGCACGGAGCCATCTGAGCTGGGGTTCGGTGCTATGTAAAGGGTGTTCCCGGCACCGGAAGGCTCACCAATGGCGTTCGGGTCCACCACCAGGAACTGACCCATCATGCCCTCATCCTCGTGCATGAGGATGTGGCAATGGTACATGTAGGGCACATCGGGATCGGCGAAGTCATCGAAACGCGTGATCACCCTCACGGTGCCGTTGGCGGGCACGAAGACCACGTCCTTCCGGCCTTGCTCCTGTGGAGGAACCGGTTGTCCATTGCGGTCAAGCACATGGAACTGGATGTCGTGGATGTGGAAGGGGTGTCCAACAGCGGTGTTGTTCGTGATCGTCCATATCTCGGTCGAGCCCAGCAGGACGGTCTCATTGATCACATCCATCTCGAAGAGCGCACCGTTTATCATGATCGGCCCTTCGACCATGCCCACAGGCCCCATCACCTCAGGTGTGAACACGAATTGTCGCGTTACAGTGGCATCCGCCTCCTCATAAGGTTCCACAAGGGCCAGGGCCGCGGGGATGGTGGTGACCGGTGCCGCTGTCGGAGGCCCAACGGTGATGCGCAGCACCCTGAAATCGGAACCGTTCAGGCCGTTCTCGTAGTACGCATCAGGCGTGGCGCCCATCATGCTCACATCAGCCGAGCCCATGGTCCCATTGGGTAGTTCGCTTCCATAGCTCATCAACTCGAAGACCTGGCCCTCCATGCCCCCGAGGTCGAGCAGCACCTCCGCGCGCTCGCCATTGGTGAGGAACTGCCGCGTGAGCGGTACGGGCGCAGCCAGCAGACCCCCGTCCGTGGCGATCGTCCGGAAGACCATGCCATTGCTGAAGCCGAGCAGGAAGGTCCGTTCGTTCGACCCGTTCAGGCAACGTAAACGAACGATCTGCGCAGGAAGCGTGACCTGCGCCTCCCTCACCCCATTCGTCACCACCACGGTGTCCAGTCCCGTATGGAGCATGATCTGGCCGTCCACGATGGGCTTGGTCTGCAGGATCAACGGGATGTCGTCGACGCCATACGTTCGCGGCAGGTCCAGGGCAGCTTCCTCCGCATCGCGGACGATGATCATGCCCGCAGCGCCTTTGGTCACCTGGTAGTCGGTTAGGCCGTGCGCGTGGGGGTGATACCAGTAGGTGGACGCCTTATCGAGCACGGTGAACGAGGGACTCCATGTGGTGCCGGGCATGATCAAGGAGTGTGGGCCACCGTCATGCTCAGGCGCAACATGCAGGCCATGCCAATGCGTGGTCGTCAGGTCGGGCATGGTGTTCGTCACGTTCAATGTCACCTCTTGTCCCTGGTCCAAGACGATGGTAGGCCCCAACAGATCACCATTGTACCCATAGGTCTCGATCAGTTCACCGGGATGGAACTCCCAGGAGCCCTCCTGTAGCTGAAGGTCGATGTTGGAGCCGGAGATCAAGGGTGGTATTGGCAGGTCGTTCTGGGCACGCAAGGTGACCGTGCACAGGCTGCTTATCGTGGATATGGAAAGGAGAACGCTTCTCATGGTCGGGTTGAATGCAATGCGATGGACCGGCAGCAAGGCGCTGCACGGAGAGACCAATTCACCACCGAACTAGATGAGCAGACGCCTGAAGTCCACCGCACGGTCCAACGGAAGAGGTGGTTTCGACCGTGTACGCAGCATACGCACAGGTCGCTCAACGAGTGCTTGCGCAACGCAGGGTCGTTGAATGGTAACGGCCACCAGACCGGGCAAACTCGAGCGCCCCGACCTCACGTGATCGGTCCGTTCGTAGTGTACTTCCGTGATGACACAGCATGTGGTCCTAACACCCGGTATTTCGTTGGGTGCCTCATGTTGGCAACACGCACCAATGGAACCCCATGACAAGCTTATCCGACCGGATGACCTACAGTCCATACGACAAAGCGCTGGCAAGGCCACGAATGCCATCAGCAGAATGGCCATCGCTGTTGCTTTTAAGCGCGTCATCATGTGGTGCAGATGATACAAATAGAACGAAGCGCGTGATCGGTCATCTTCCTTTGATGAAAGATGGTTGGGATCCTGATGGCCCACTTGTCAGCGTTCGGCGCCAGTCAGTGAGCTGGTCGCTGCTGAGAGGGGGGCGTGGGTCGGGCCCCGCCATACGTGCTTAGAATAGCACAGCCCCCCACCGTTCGGCAGGGGGCTGTTCATGTCACGGTTCACTACCGCGAGGTAGGCTTGGCAACGGCTCGCTTAGCGCACCAGGGTGCGCGCCACATCGCTCCACGGGCTCCGGCCCGTGGTACCAACGGCACGCACGCGGAACCAATGCTCTTTGGCACTGGCAAGACCGCCTACGATCTGCCGGATGCGCGTGGTCTCCGCCACCTGCTTCCAAGCGCTTTCGTCATCTGGAGATACCCCGTTGTGCTCCACCACATAGATGGCGGCGCCGCGCGTGGTACCCCAATCAAGCAGCGCCTCGCCCACCTGTTCGCTGATGCGCGCACGCAACTTCAGCGGGGCGGGAAGGGCTGCGGAGGACTGGCTGTTCTTGCGCACGAAGAAACCCGCGCTCAGGATCAGCTCCGGATCATCAGCGGACTGGCTGATCACGTCGCCGGCCAGTGCATCCAGGGCGAGCTTGAGGTCACGCCTGCGCTGTTCGCGCTTGGCCGTGGCGGTGCGCCCGCCGTCGGCTGCATCCGTTATCGCCTGTTCAAGGGCCTCCCGTGCGGTGGCGATCTCCGCGAGGGTGGGCGAAAGTGTGGGGAACGCCGCGTTGTTGTTCAGGCGTTCCTCGATGAATAGTGAACGTGTCACCAATTGCACCGCATTCAGACGTGCGATGCCTTTTATGAGCTTGCTCAAGGTCGTGAAGTGATGTGGTGACTGCGACCATGCGCAGACACCGGTTCTTCGGTTGAATGGATGATCGGCTGTGGGCCCGTGCACTACATACTGCAGCATTGCACGGTCCTGCTTACCGGTCCGGGGGGAGCGGCAAGCGCGGCACTACCGGACACCACCGACGATCAACGTGGTGCCACGAACACACGGGCAGCTTGCTGCGCGGTGCGGGTGCCGTTAGCAGAAGGGAACGGGGGGCGGGCGCTGGAAGAGCGGGCCGGAACCGATGCCGCGCGCCAGCGCGACCGTCCAAGCCTGCGCCTGGTGGGCTGGTCGGCGGAGCGGCCGGAGCAGCCGCTGGAGGTAGGCCAGGAAGAAGGCGAGCTGCAACCGCCTGTCACGGCTGTAGCGCTCCAACCAGACCTCATAAGCGATCAGACCATCGATGATGCGCTCCAACCGATCCACTTCCTGGTGGTAACGGGAGAAGCGTGGGTCGGCCACCTCCGAATACACCACTTCGAAGAGGTCATCGAAGTCGGCTTCCTCGAAGTACCTGCTCATATCGGCATTGGTGATCCCGATCCGCACATAGAACCAGTGGTCCAACCTGCGCCACAACAGGCACCACAAAGCCGACAACCAGGAAAAGCAGCTCCACCACCTGATCGAAAGGTCACGCGACTTACCGGAAATGTCGTCCGTCTTCTCGCTAAAGTCGCCCGACTCTTCCCTTGTGTCGCCGGTCTTTTCCAGCATGTCGCTCGACATACACCTTGCGTCGTCCGACAAAGCGATCATGTCGTGCGACTTGGCCGTCATGTCGCCTGACTTACGCGCTATGTCGTTCGACATAGCCATCATGTCGTCCGCCTCAGGCGCCATGTCGTCCGACTTTCCGGCCATGTCAGGCGACCTGGCGTGGATGTCGCCGGGCACAGCCTCCATGTCGCCGGTCGATCCCGCTTTGTTCCGCGACTTCGTGGGCTTGCCGTGGGGAGTAAGGGAAAAGCCGTCAGGAGTAAGCCATAGGTAATACGGCTTGCCGTGCTTGTCATGCATCCGTACCCGCACGCCACGCGAAGTGGGTCCCACAATGCGCAACAGTGGGCCTTCACCGGAATATCCGGTGAGCCAGCTGAGGGTCCGTGTTATGATGTTGCGCGACATCTTGGTTCCTACTCCCAAATTTCATGGCGTACAACCGCCACCGCAGCAGCCGGATCTGCGCATTTACGAACAGGCCATGTTGAAGACTCTTGTGCGACTTTCAACCCCGCCCCACCGCCGCTTCCACAAGGGCTATCTCCTCCGCCGTCAGATCATAGAGGCCGTACACGAGTGCGTCGATCTCGCGTTCGAGTGGGGATGCATCGCTAGCCGGATCGGAGGACCTCGCATCAAGCACTTCGCTTGCTTTCTTGCAAAGGGCTTCGTTCTCCATGACCCCGGAATGAACCGGCAGGTTCAAGATGTATGGTGTTTGCATCGCCAGCGCATCTCCACGCAAGCGAGTGGTGGTTTGCCAAAGCAGGAACCAGACCACGCTGCTATTCAAGTACGCGAGCAGTTCCATGGGAACATCCACGAGCATGAAGAGCTTGTTGTTCACATAGAGCCCAGCTTCGTCATACGCGAAGGCATGGGACATCGCGATCTCTTGATAGAGGATCTTCGGTCGCTCCAGTGATTGCCAATAATCTATGGTATCTTGGATCTCGTACCACTGATAATTGCCTGCCTTGCGTCCCGGCCAGCTCTTGTCCACATTACCGAGCGGGCGCGGTTCAAGTTGCTCCCGGAATTGCTCCAGGTGTTTCTTGATCGCTGGGTATTGGTCGATATCGATCCCCCTCCGTGTGAAGATCAAGTACTTGTTGCTTACTGGCCGCTCGTAGCGCTTGATGTCCTTGCCGGCCAAGAAGGGTTTGATCACCTTCGCGCTGCGCGCGTCCTCGGCAATGAGCCGCTCGCGCGTTGCGGCATCGATCACGAAGGCCTCGTTCAAACCCGTCTTGATGCCGTAGAAGATCTTGCCACCCACGTATTCACCCAAGGGCTTGCCCGCCGCGCGCAATTTGTCCAGCAGGGCCTGCTTCCGGGCATCCACCAAGGCCCAACCCTCCGCGTTCAAGCTGGCGGGTTGCACCTGCACTTCGGCTTCGGCGATCAAGTCATCCAGGCTGCGCTCACCCGGTAGTTTGTTCAAGGTGGCCGCCGGGAAACCATGGCCGCCCGCTGCTTTGGTCACGTGCAACACGCAGGGGTAGGTAGTGGCTTCCTCGAATACGGGCAGATCACCGAAGTCGGTGATGCGCTGCACGGCCATTTCACCCAAATGCACGCGCAAGGCTTTGCCATAGCCCGCGCGCATCCACTTGTTGGGGACGATGAAGGCGAACTGGCCATGTGGGCTCAACAGCGCCAGACCGAATTCGATGAAGTAGGTGAAGAGGTCGGCGGTGCCCGCGAAGGTGCGGTAGTGGTCCTTCAGGTAGGGTTTGATCGCCTTGAAGGCTTCCTGCCGGATGTACGGCGGATTCCCGATGACCACATCGAAGCCGGTGAAGCGGCCCTCGTCATCCAGCACTTCGGGGAACTCGAAGCGCCACTCGAAGGCGTTCGTGAAGAGCACGTTGTTCTTCAGGTCCTCCACCACCTGGGTAAGGCTGTTGATCTTCGCCTCCAATTTTCGCCGGTGCTCCAGCTGCTTGCGCGTAAGGCGGGGCTTGCCCTCGGCATCGAAGAGCTGTTCCTTCTCGTAGGCCAGGTAGTATTCGTTCTTGGCCTTGTTCAGGTCGCGCACGGCCTTGCTGTCCTGGCTGATGCCCACTTGGAAGTCGCCCTTGATGGTGTCGATCAAGCGTTCCATCTCCCGCTTCTGGGCCTTGTCCTCGGCGTGGCGGTAGGTCTGCACGGCCAGCCGGTAGCTGTCCATGTTCCACTTGCTCTTGCGCAGGGCCGGTGCCAGGTCGGCGTCCAGTGCGAATCGGTGGATGAGGCTGTTGCCGCACTTGATGTTGATGTCGATGTTGGGCAGCGTTTCCAGCTCCTGGGTGCCCGGCAGGTAATAGGTGTGCTTGAGCAGTTCGATCCACAGCCGCAGGCGGCAGATCTTCACCGAGTTGGGGTTGATGTCCACCCCGAAGAGGCATTGCTCTATGAGGGTCTGCTTCTCGTGGAAGAGCGTTTCCTGCAGCTGCTGGCGTTCGGCACTGGCGCGGCCATCCGGCCCCACGCGGTACTCGAACAAGCTGCCTTCCTCCTCGTCATACACCACCAGTTCATCGTTCTCCACGGCGATGCGCTGGTGGCGCACCCGGTCGCCGTTGCGGTGCGAGAGGATACCCAGTTCGCTCTTGATGGCGATGAGCTCGTTGAGGGCGCTCACCAGGAAGTGGCCACTGCCCACGGCGGGGTCGCAGATGCGCAACCCATTGATGAGGGCATTGGCCGCGGCGCGTGCTTCGCGTCCGCTCTCGATGCGGTCGCGCAGTTCGTCGAAGTCGGCACAAGCCTTGGCGCCCTCTGCCTCGAATGCGGTGTTGAAGCGGCGCAGCACGGCGGGGCGCAGGGCCTCGCGGCACATGTACATGGTGATGAAGCCGGGCGTGAAGAAGCTGCCGTCCTTGTAGCCGTTGATCTTCTCGAAGATCAGGCCGAGCACGCTGGCGTTGATCAGGCGCTTGTTCTCCTCCTGCACCTCCTCACCGCCTTCGCTCGTGAAGTCGTACGCATCGAGGAAGCGGAAGAGGTAGTCCAGCGCGGGGAGCGTGCCGCTCAGGCGCTTCAACTGGTCGTTCTTGAGCACCGTGGCCTTGTGCAGGGGCAGGGGCCGCTCGTCCTCCAGATTGCTGATGAAAAGCGTGCGGTGCTCCAGCTCGGTGGGCTCGAAGAGGGAGCTGTTGAGGTAGGGCACCTTGCCGAAGCGCTCCGCCATACCCGTGCTGCGCTCCTGCGGCTTGCGGGCCAGCACTTGGAAGAAGAGGCTGTTGAGGTCGTCGTAGTTGCGCACGCGCCCGCTGTGCAGGAAGGTGTGCGCCTTGCTGCCGCCGTGGTAGGTCACCACCTGTGCTTCCAGCAGCTTCAGGAAGAGCACCCGGTTCACCCAGGTGATGCAGAGCTCCAGGGCCACATGGAAGAGCTGCTCATCGCGCGTGTCCCCATAGCTGTGCAGGCGCTCCACGCGCTCCAGCTTGTCCAGACTGTCCAACTGGATGATGGCGGCCTCCAGCAAGGAGGCCCGGTCGCGCCGCTCCGGTGGCTTGCGGCCGATGAGCCACTTGCCTTTCTCCTTCACTTCCTCCAGGCCGATCAGGTGCAGGAGTTCGGCATAGAACTCCCTGTCCAAGCTGTTGCTGTCGTTGGCGAAGGGCAGTTTCAGCAGGTGCTGCGGGCTCAACAGCTTGTGCAGCGCGATCAGTGGGGCATCGTCCTTCCTGTCGGCATTGCGCAGGATCTTGCTGTAGCTGTCCATGGTGAAGTACACCACAGGCAGCTCGACGTCCAATGAATCGAAGAAGGGCGCGGCCACCTCTTTATAGAAGAAGTCGGTCTGCCTTCCCGCGAGACGGCCGGCCTCGAAGTCCTGGAAGCGTTTCACCAGCGCCTTGTCCTGTGCCACGGGCTTCTCCCAGGTGGCCGCATCGAAGAGGTACCACTGGTGCAGGTCGGTGATCACCAGGTGCTTCAGCGCGATGTTCTGCGATCCGATGCGCTCACGCAAGTAGTAGAGCAGCAGTTCGTTCAGCGCCTTGCACCGCAGGTCGTCCGCTTTGGGCATCTCGGCTCCGTTGCCCGGTCGCTTGGCCTCGATGATCACGCCCACGGGGCTTTCGGCGTCCTTGCCGGTATGGATCACCAGGTCGTTGCGGCCCTTGGTGTTGATGTAGTGGGCTGGCGCAAAGCCGCTCTCCTTCAGGAACTGGCTGACGAGGTTCTTGTGGTACTCCTCGCTCTCACCCGGCTTGGCATGGTCAAGCATGCCGATGAGCGCGGCTTTGAAGCCTTCGATATTCTTGCGTTCGGGCTTCTGCTTGAGAAAGGCCTTATTGAGAGCTTTGCGGGGACCTATGGTCTGGTGGCGCATCTTTTTCAGATAGGCCAATTCTACGACAAAGGCTTCTGTGTTCGAAGGAGTTCACCGGAAACGCGGCAAGGAGCTTCGAATGCATAGGATCACTCGGTCACCATATTCGCAACTAGCGGTCATAAGCGATGGTGAAGATTGAATAGGACCAACGGGGATTTCAAGACGGTCCAGCGCCATACTGAACGCTGTATCCAGCCTCCCACCTCATTCATCCACCAGCACAGGGGTCGATACGATCGTATTTCCTTGGATGGATCGAAGTACATAGTAGCCCGGTACGACGCCATGCAGGTACAAGGGTGCATCCGACACACCGGCTGCTACTTGACCACCAACCGAGTTCACAAGCTGTAAGAGACAATTCAAAGGGGCCCCTTCGACATACAACACGTCTGTACAAGGGATAGGATACACGTGAAGTTGGGCCGGTCGTTCTCCCGGACCCACCCCGGTCGTTAGTACGGGATAGAAGGTTACCAGGAAAGGGTCCGTGGCCTGTGCGGTGAGGGTAGAGGTCCCTGTCGTTGGGTCCAGGTCCGCAGTGCTATTGAAGAACCCCGAAAGGCGCATGCCATTTGGCCCAGCTGTAAGATTGGGAGTTCCATCGTCTGCCTCGCCACCGACGGAGCCATACCAGACAAGTTCGCCGCTGGGATCGAATGCCACCAGGAAGATGTCGTATCCACCTGAACTCGTGATCTGGACGGATGGGCCGCCGGAGTTCACTTCGGCCGACCCTTGAAAACTGCCGGCTACCCAGACCATGCCATTCTCTCCGATAAGGATCTCGGAACAATGATCGAACGCGTTCGCGGCCCCGAATCGCTTCTCCCAGATCAGGGAGCCCGTGCTGCTGTACTTGACCAAGAAACCATCAGAACTGGTTCCCGGAGCATCAAGTGTCAGGTCATTACCTGGGTAGGCGTTGAAGTCATTAATGAATGAGCCGGCCCAGTATACGTTACCCTGTTGGTCCACTTCGATGGCCAGTCCTTTATTGTCCCATGCATTCAGATCGGCATGACCCCGCTGGATGCTTGCCCAAACTAGTTCGCCGTTCATATCCAACTTCAGAAGGGCCATATAGTCCGCCGATGGTTCACCTTCGGTCAGAGGCGGTAGGAGGCCTGTACCCGGATCAAGGTCTTGGGTGGTCATCCAATCCGTCTGGCTCCCGGTGGTCACGTATACATCGCCCGTGGTGGAATCCGGGGCGAGGTAGGGTACTCCTGGGATCGGATAGGCCCAGGCAAGTGTCCCCTCAAGATCGTATCGTGCGATGAATGCATCGTTATCCTCGGAACCACTCAAAAAGGACGTACCCGGTCCTGGGTCCATGTCCGCCGGTCCATTCAGCACTCCGGATAACCAGATGCTACCGTTCCCATCCTTGCCTATGTCCGTGGGGTATTGCTGATCCGTTCCTCCGATGCGCCCTCCGCGTATGAAAGACCCATTGGCATCCAAGACCAAGTACCAGATATCCCAATCCCCAGCGCTGGTCACGATCATTTGTCCTGCATCCGGGTCAAGGTCCACAGAACCATCGAAGTATCCGACCACATGCAGATATCCGTTCTCGTCCTCGACCAGGCCACGTGCTGATACCTGCCCGACGTTGCCCAAGGCGAAACCCCAAGAGAAGATACCAGCAGCATCGTACTTGGCCACCCACGCAGCAGTACTGCCAGGGCAGCTGACCATGGTGCTACCGGGCCCCGGGTCGAGATCCATGGTACCACTGAAGATCCCGCAAAGGGTCTGACCTCCATCCTGTGTTGCCACAGCATCGTACGGACCTCCGTTTCCTGGACCCGCCAGTTGGCCGACCACAGCTTGTGCGGACAACGTGTTCATGAACACAAGCGCGATCGCCCCTGAACAAAGAAGGCCAGTGAATGCAGAGCGCAGGTGGTGTTGCGTTGGCTCACATTCCGTAAGGTACTCGCGTTTGGACCTGGATAACGATCCGCAAGTGGAAGTAGGGGTCGTTCTCGCCCAAGTTGGTTCAGTCATTCGCGCCACGTGGTTGGGTGAACGAAGTTCAGAATGCCACCCGGGTGAGTGAGGTAAATAACGGACGAACTGAACGCGGCGTTGCAGCTGAACCTTCAGGGACCAGAGACCTATTCCAAGCGCGTTAATCGCTCCCAAGTGACCAGGATCCAGGCCGCGCCATCCTTGACATAGAAAACAGCTCCAAAAACCATTGGACCGACTCGATGAATGACCTCCTTCATGGGAGTCTCACCCGTTTGACGCAGAGCCTTGCCGACCCAGATCAGGCTGTCACCTGTGAACCCGTCCGTTACAAATCGATAGAGCGTGGAATCTCTGCCAGCAATGGTCCGATCGTATTGCTTGGTCAAGGGATCATAAGTAATGAACTCGCGGGTCAACGCCTTGTTCTCATCCAACGACAAGACACGACCGACAAGCGCAAAGGCGCCGACGCGGCCATCCGAAACCTCCCACTTACCCTTCGCATCAGGTTCGCGGATGGTATCCGAGTCGCTCCAAATGGACAACTGCCAGGACCCAACGAAATAGGTCATTGCGTCGCCCTGGCCGTTGCTCATATGCGGTATGATGATCGATAACACTGAAAGAGTCACCGCCTTGATGGACGCGGCCTTATATGAAGTCATAGCCGACCAGGTGATATGCCGCCAGAATGGCGATATCCAAGGCGATCGCCAGCACCAGTATCCCCCAACTCCATTTAACTCGTCGGCTTACATCCGGTAGCGCCAAGAACCTTGCATAGCTCCATAGGGAGAATGGAAAGAGGAGTGCGGCAAGCAAGGACGCGGTCAGCGCAGCAACCAACATCAGGGGAACCTCTTTGCCAAGCATGGTGGTGCGCGAGGTGATGAACAGAAAGACCACGAACAGGAGAATGGCGATCCCATTTGCCAAAATTGTCGAACGGTAGCGCCAACCCGACCCGTGCGCACGTTTCGTTGCTATACGCACCAGACCGGTGATGAGCCATGACATGAACCACACCAACACGATCAACGTCGAAATGACCAAGGCCAACTGATGCCATTGGGGATCATTCCACCACGGCACCTTTCGATAGGTGGAACTTCCGAAGGTCAGATGTGTCACCTGGCCATCGTCTACC
>JACJZG010000024.1 GCA_020635715.1 Flavobacteriales bacterium
GCGATCAACGTCACGGTGCTCTCAGCGACCGCCGTCGACATCGGTCCGGACGCCACGATCTGCGACGGTGAACAGGTCACCCTCGATGCCACCACGGCCGGCGCCACCTACCTCTGGAGCACCGGTGCCACGACCCCGACCATCGACGTGACCACATCCGGCACCTACAGCGTGGAGGTCTTCGTGGGGCAATGCAGCGTGACCGATCAGGCCACCATCACGGTGAACACCATGCCCGTCGTCGACCTTGGACCGGATCAGGTGTTCTGTTCCGGGGAAACAAGCACGACACTGGATGCGACATGGCCGGGCGCCACCTATGCCTGGAGCACGGGTGCCACTACACCCACGCTGGCCGTCGATGCGGATGGCCTCTACGAGGTGGCGGTGACCTTGGGGAATTGCACCGCCACGGACGACGTGACGGTCGCCTTCGGTTCCTTCTCCTACTCCCTCGGCCCCGACCTGACACTGTGCCCGGGCGATGAAGTCCTGCTTGGCGCCGACCTGCCTGCGGGCACGAGCACATGGAACGGATCGCTCGTATCCCCCACGCTGCTGGTCAACGCGGCCGGCACCTACACACTGAGCTTCGTGACACCGAGCGGATGCGAGGTCCGCGATACGATCATGGTGAACGTGGTGGCGGTGGGCAGCTTGAACCTCGGACCCGATGCCACCATCTGTGATGGAGAGAGCGTCACCGTTGATGCCAGCATTCCGGGTGCCAGCTACCTGTGGGAGGACGGAAGCACCACGGCCATCCGCACGATAACGAACAGCGGCACCTATTCGGTGCAAGCCACCGTGAACGGTTGTGCCACCTCGGACGAGATCGCGATCACCGTAACCCCACTTCCCTCCGTCGACCTTGGTCCGGACCTGGCGATCTGCCCCGGCGAGAGCATCACCTTCGATGCAGGCACACCTGGAGGAACGTATAGTTGGAGCAATGGGAGCACTGCCTCCACCCTGAGCCTGAACGCACCGGGTACGGTCGGTGTCACCGTGAGCGTGGGAGGTTGTTCGTCCAGCGATATGGTCGCTGTGAGTTTCCTGGATGCACCTGTCATCGACCTTGGAGCGGACACCACGCTCTGCGCTGGTGCCACACTCACACTGAACGTGGAGCAGCCCGACACGGACTTCCTCTGGGACGATGGCAGCACCTCCCCTGTCCGTGTCATCAGCGCTGCCGGTACTTATTGGGTCGATGCTTCAAGGAACAGCTGCACCCAGCGCGACAGCATCGTGGTCGATCTGTTCGATCCATCGGCCTTCCACCTGGGACCCGACCGCAGCATCTGCGTGGGATCGAGCACCGTGATCGGAGCACCGGTGAACGGCGCGACCTATGCGTGGAGCACCGGAGCGACCACTCCCACCATAACCGTGGAGGAGCAGGGCAGCTACACGGTGACCGTGACGATCGCGGGTTGTGTGGCCCAGGACGCCGTCACGATCACTGCGATCCAAGTCCCCACCCCGGACCTTGGTCCCGACCAGGCAGCTTGTGTTGGTGAAGTGATCGTGCTGCATGCCGCGGGAGCACAGGTGAGCTGGAGCACGGGCGCCCTGGGGCCGGACCTGGCGGTACAGACCAGTGGGCTCTACACTGTGACCATTGACAGTCTCGGCTGCACGGCATCCGACGCGGTGTATGTGGCGTTCGCACCGATGGTGACGCAGGTGGAATTGAGCGGCGATGCGGAGATCTGCACCGGTGCCTTCGGCTTGATCCAAGCGGCGGCGATACCGGGTGCCCATTTCACTTGGAGCGACGGCACTGTGGGGGATCGTGTGGTGGCGGACGCACCCGGCACCTACACCGTTCACGCCACTGGCATGTGCATTGATGCCGTGGAGAGCTGGGTGATCGAAGCGGGTGACTGCGCCACTGCCGTCCATGTCCCGAACGCCTTCACACCCAACAACGACGGCATCAACGACACCTTCCTACCCGTGGTGGACGGACCGGTGGACACCTACCTGCTCGACATCTTCGATCGCTGGGGTGAGCGCATCTTCACCACCACGGATCGGTACGAAGGTTGGGACGGCTCGTATGCCGGGGTGATGTCGCAGGATGGCGTCTACGTGTGGAAGCTTCATTACCGCGCACTCGGTCCGGAAGGCGTTCGGAACGAACAGTTCATCGGCCACGTGACCCTACTCCGCTGACATCGTTCCGGTGCTGAAGCCGGCTTCCTTCCAGATGTAGCCACCGTCGTTCGTGCGGCGGTAGGCGCTGCGATCCCCGTTCATCACCTTCACGATCGCCGCATTGATCACCACGACCTCTTCGTGCTCCGCGGGGATCACCAGCTTCCCCGTCACGTCATAGACCCCGAGGCGATCCGCTCCCCCCACCAGAAGCCCGTACTGCGCATCGGCAAGCTCGGCGTTCACCAATGGGATGATCTCCTTCCCCGTGCTGTCAAGTGCTCCGAAGAGACCACCGTTCTCCACCCGGGCCACCCCGTCCACATAATCCCATACCTGGTCGTAACGGGGCTCCACCACGGAGGCGCCGCGCAGGTCAACAAAGCCCCACTTGTTCTTCTTCTTCACCGGGAACAGGGGACCTCGCGTGCCTCCGATGTCGGCGTATTGGAACGGAACGATGCGTTCATTGCGCGTGTTGATGATCCCACGCTTTCCGGCGGACTGGACCTCGGCACGCCCCTGACCGAAGTCGCCCCAGGCCGCCACATCCTGAGCGGCTTCGTAATCCTTCGGGATCACGAATCGACCGGTGGTGTCCACATAGCCGCAGCGGCTCCCTTCCACCACAAGCGCCAGTCCATCGTGCAGATCACCCACATGGTCGTACTTGGCTTCCAGCAGGATGGTACCCTGCGGGCCGATCATGCCCATGCGCCCGTTCCGACGCACGCGGGACAAGCCGCGTTCGAAGCCTTCGATCCATTCATATTCCAACGGCACCACCAGTTGTCCCGACCGACCGATGACACCCGATCGACCATCCACGCCGACCACCGCAAGTCCTTGGTGGAAGTTGGCCGCCACGTCGTACATCGGGCTGATCATCATCTGACCACGGGCGTTCACATAGCCGTACTTGCCATGGTCCTCCGCGTAGGAGAGTCCTTCGGAAAGGTCGCCCAGGTCCGTGAAGACCATGGGGACCACCAGTTCGCCGTTGCGGTCCACGGCCCCGACCCTTCCCGACCGCTCCACCACCGCGGTCCCTTCGGCGAACTCACGCACCTCGTCGTATTCCACCGGAACCACCGCGCGCCCGGACCGGTTGATGGTGCCCACCCGATCACCGAGCCCCACCAGGGCCTGGCCATGCAGGAAGCCCTCCACCCAATCGTACTGCGCTTTGATCCGCTCGGTGCCTTCGGTATCGATGAAGCCCCACTTGCCATCGCGGCGGAACGGGAGCAGTTCCACACTGGCCATGCGGTAGTCATCCACCAGCTCATCCATGAAGGGATAATCCGGGAACTCGGCAACGAAACGCGTGATGGTGCCGACACTGAGATCCTTGGTGTAGGTCTCGTACAGGCTGCGCCACGCATCAGGTACGCGATGGTTGTCCGGATAGGCGGCGATGAAAGCCTTGTATTGTGCGATGGTACGGCCCGGTGTGCTGAGCCGGTAGATGGCATCCTCCGCCTTGCGCACGTTCGGGTTATCCGGGTGCGCCGCGATGAAGGCCTTGTACGATGCGATGTCCTGCGCGGCCGTGGCTTCCGCGTAGAGCGCGTCGTTCAGTCTGGTCCGGGCTTCGTACACCTCGCGCGACGATGGGTAGCGTTCGACAAACGAGGCATAGGCTGCGGCAGTGTTCAGGGTGCGCGCTTCCTGGAAGGCCAGGTGGTGCATCGCTGCGCGCACCTCCTCGGCACGCGGACCGGACGGATAGCGGTCCAGGTAGCGCTGGTAGGCGATCACCGTGTTCTGCCCGCGCGCGATCTCCCAGGCCCGCTCGTACACGTGGTCGCGCTGCGCCATGATGCTCGTGTGGCTCACCCCCAACGCACCGATCGCCACCCGTTCCTTGTCCGGCGCGGCGGTGAAGGCCAGGTCAGCCCGGACGATGAACTGGTAGGCCGAGTCCAGTTCGTAGAACGGATTGTCCGCACGGCCCGTGATCACGCTAAGCCCATACCAGGCTGCGGCGGGGTGCTTCTTCACTTCCTTCCGGAAGAGCTCCCGGGCCTTGAAATAGTCGTGCACCTCCAGCGCCTTGAACGCCTTTTCCAGGCGCCCCGCACGCACCGATGTCATCGTCAGCAGCACAAGTGGCATCAGCGCCACCCGCATCGTCATTCGCATTCCCACGCACCAAAAGTAGCGGCAGCATGTGGCCGCCTTGCCCACCTTTGCGCACCGCGATCGACCGCAGCTTGTTGATGGACACCACCGCCGACCGCATCGAACGACTGCTCACGCGCCGCAACGCGCGGATATTGCTGGTCGTGATCGCCCTGGTCAGCCTCGGCGCCGCGTCCGCGCTCAGGAACGTGCGGGTGGATTACGACTTCGAGAAGTTCTTCCCCAACGACGATCCGGAGCTCGATCGCTACCTCGCCTTCCGCGAACGGTTCGGGCACGACAACGACTTCCTGCTCTTCGGGATCGAACGGGAGGAAGGGGTCTTCGACAGGGAGCTGCTGACCCGCGTGGACAGCCTGGCCGCGCGGCTTGCGCGTATTCCGCGGGTGACCAAGGTGGTTTCCCCCACCCGCCTTACCGAACCCGTGATCACCCCCGTCGGTGCCTTCGAGACGCCCTACCTCCGCTATAACGATGACGAGCTCCTCGCGATCGACTCCGCGCGCATCTGGCGCGATCCGCGGATAAAGGACCACTTCTTCTCCGATGATGGGCGCGCGATGCTCGTGATCCTCAACGCGGAACCGAACCTGTCCAAAGCGAAGTGCGACACCCTGCTCATGCAGGTCCGCTCCACGCTACAGGCCTGTGACATGGCGGACACGCGCATCGTGGGGCGCATCGTGGGGCAGGACCATTACATCAATACGATGGTGCGCGAGATGATCTTCTTCCTCTCCGCATCCATCGCCCTGCTCGCCGTTTTCCTCTGGTTCGCCTTCCGCACGCCTTACGGGGTGCTGGTGCCCATCGGTGTGGTCGGCCTGGCCATCCTCTGGCAGATCGGCTTCATGACCGCCCTGGGCAAGCCCATCAGCATCCTCACCATGCTGCTCCCGACGATCCTCTTCATCGTGGGCATGAGCGATGTGGTGCACTACCTCGAGTGCTACCTGGACGAGCTGCGCGCCGGCCTGCCGAACAACCGTGCCATCGCCAGCGCCTATGCGGAGGTGGGCCTGCCCACGCTGCTCACGGCCATCACCAGCGCCATCGGCTTCGCCACGCTCGGCACCGCGAACATCCCTCCGTTGCAGGAGTTCGGCCTGTACACCGCACTGGGGGTCATCGTCACCTTCCTGCTCGCCTTCTGCCTGCTGCCGGCTCTGCTCGTGCTCATCGATCCGCGCAAATTGCTTCCCAACGGGCTGCCCGATTCGCCGTGGGACGCGCGGCTTCCCGCCCTCTTCAAATGGACCATCAGCAGGCGCCGCTGGATCCTGGCCGGCACCGTCATCATCGTGCTGGTGACGGGCTATGGCGCCACCCGCATCCGGGTGAACAACCAATTGCTCGAAGACCTGCCTGCGAACGACCCGATGAAGCAGGGCTTCGTGTGGTTCGAGGAGACCTTTGGCGGGGTTCGACCCTTCGAGCTGGAGATCACCGTGAGCGGCGAAGACCGGTCGATCTGGGACCTTGATATGTTGCAGCGGATCGAGCGGGTGCAACAGCATGCCGATACGGTCTACGGGGTGGATGCCCTCGTTTCGCCGGTGACCTTGATGTACAGCTTGAACAAGGCGTTCAACGGCGGTGATCCCGCGTACTACCGGTTGCCCACGGACAGTGCGGAATGTGCACGGATGGCCCGGCGTATGCGGCTGGTCGGCGGAAGCCTGCTCGGCGGTATCGTGAGCTCCGATGGTCGGTCGGCCCGGATGACCGGCCGCATGGTGGACGAGGGCGGCTACTACCACCAGCAGAAGAACACCGCACTGCAGCACGTGATCGATGCGAACGCGGGGGACGACCTGCACATGGCGCTTACGGGCATGGCTTACCTGATCGACCGGAACAACGCCACGTTGAGCACCCAGCTCATCCGGGGCATGGGACTGGCCATCGCCCTCACCGCGTTGATCATGCTTTGGTTCTTCCGGGACAAGCGCATGGTGCTGGTGGCCCTGTTGCCGAACCTGGTACCGCTCGTCTTCATCGCTGGCGTCATGGGCTTCTTCGGGGTGGACCTGAAGGTGAGCACGGCCATCATCTTCAGCATCGCCTTCGGTATCGCCGAGGACGACACCATACACATGCTGGCCGCCCTGCGCCACCATCTGGCACAAGGCCATTCACCCGCCTACGCGCTCAAACGCACTTACCTGCGCACCGGCAAAGCCGTGACCGTCACCGGCCTGATGTTGCTGTCCGGCTTCGTCACGCTCATCTTCTCGGACTTCGCCAGCGTGTACTACATGGGGGTGCTGATCACACTCACGCTCGCCTTTGCATTCGTAGCCGAACTGTTGTTGTTGCCAGCGCTGGTCATGCTCCTCTTGAAAGGCTGGAAGCCCGCGCGGCATCTCCCCCGCCGCTCGGTATGACCATTGGTGGGGTCGAAGGCGATAGGAAGGACAAAGGCAGAAGGAAAAAGGTAGAAGGACAAAGGCAGAAGGACGAAGGCAGAAGGACGAAGGCGGAAGAGCACTGGTCGCGACCCGGTTCGTGCCTCACCATTCGCTCTGGCCAACTGCCTGCCGGCGACTGCCTACGCCTATTCGCACTCCAATGAGCCGTAGCGCAGAACAACCTCTCGCCCCTCCGCAACTCAGCCCTACAGGGAGTCCCACATTCCTTTGAAGTCCGGCTCCTCCATGAAGGCCTCCTTGCCGATCTCGGCGTACTTACGTGCCTTGGTGCGATCGCCCTTGGATACCATGAAGTCCGCGTAACGGATCAGAGCGTTCTTCAGCAACTTCTGCTGGTCCTTCGGCAGCGACTTGATGTCACCCGCCTCCGCAATGGCCTTGTCAAAGCCCGCCATGCTCAGGTCGCCCTCCTTGGCCAGGTTGCTCTTGTACTGCACGATCGCGAGCATCATCCAAGGACCGGGGTTCTCCGGGTAGTAGCCCGTCATCGCATCGAAGTTGGCCTTTGCCTTGCTCAAGCCCTTGGGGTCGTCGATCAGGTTCTCACCCGTCTCCGCTGCCATGGTGTTCAAGCTGGACCAGTAATCCTCGTAATTTCCGAAGAACTCCTTCTCCTTGTCCTTCTTACGGTACTTCTCCGCCCATTTCAAGGCATCGCGTCCCGCCTTCGGGTAGTCCACGGCGTACTTCTCGAGCTTGGACATCTCGTAGTTGCACATGCTCACATACAGGAAAGGCAGTGCATCCTTCTTCGTGTCGTCGTTCTCGGTGTACGAAAGAGCCTTCTCCATGCACTTCTCGTACTTCTCATCCACGTAGAGCACCAGGAGGTCCTCATACACATGTTTCTGGGCCTGAAGGGAAAAGGCCGCCAGGAAGGAGACCGCGGTGATGAATGGCTTCATGGTCATGGATGGGTCGTTGGCAAGGAACATGCCGAAGGTATCTTTTCTTACGAAGGAGCCGATCGAAAGGATCCTGGATCGAGCTCCATGACCGTGATGGTGCGGCTTTTCCGACCTTCGCGCCGTGGTCCGCATCGATATCCTCAGCGCCGTGCCCAAGCTCCTGGACAGCTGGTTCAACGAAAGCATCCTGCAACGAGCGCAGAAGAAGGGCCTTGCCCAAGTGCATGTGCATGACCTGCGCGCCTGGAGCACGGACAAGCACCGCCGGCTGGACGATTACCCTTTTGGTGGTGGTGCGGGCATGGTCATGACGGTGGAACCCATCCACCGCGCCCTGGAAAGCTTGATGTCCGAACGGACCTATGGAGAAGTGATCTACCTCTGCCCGGATGGACAAATGCTTGACCAACCGCTCGCCAACGAGCTGAGCCTCAAGGGCGATCTGATCCTCCTTTGCGGCCATTACAAGGGCGTTGATGAGCGGGTACGCCAGCACCTGATCACCCGCGAGGTGAGCATTGGGGACTATGTCCTGAGCGGCGGTGAACTGGCGGCGGCCGTGTTGAGCGATGCGGTGATACGCCTGTTGCCCGGGGTTCTGGGTGATGAGAGCTCGGCCTTGAGCGACAGCTACCAGGACGGGCTGGTGGCCCCGCCTGATTACACCCGCCCTGCGGTGTACAACGGGTGGAAGGTGCCCGATGTGCTGCTGAGCGGCCATCAGGCCCAGATCGACGCTTGGCGCCAGGAACAGGCGGTGGAGCGCACCCGGCAACGACGTCCCGGGTTGTTGGAGGACCAGGATCGCTGAAATTCCGTAATATTGCGGCCCCAAATCCACGGGATCCGAATCCTCCGACCTGTCGTAGGCGCTGGGAACTCCCTCAAAACCAAAAGGTCATGGACCGCATCAAGCAGCTCGAGAAAGAGATCTCCCCGGTGAAACAACTCCCCGATTTCAAAGCTGGGGACACCATCACGGTGCACTACAAGATCGTGGAGGGTAACAAAGAGCGCGTGCAGCAGTACCAGGGTGTGGTCATCCAGCGCAAGGGCAGCGGCAGCACCGCCACCTTCACCGTGCGGAAGATCAGCAACAACATCGGCGTGGAGCGGATCTTCCCGGTGGCTTCCCCGTTCATCGATAAGATCGATGTGAACAAGGTGGGTCGCGTGCGTCGCGCACGCATCTTCTACCTGCGCGAGCGTCGCGGCAAGAGCGCGCGCATCACGGAAAAGCGCCAGCTCGTCACCGAACCGGCCGGAGCGAAGTAAGCCGACAAGAACGTCTGAAAAGCCCCGGTCTCCGGGGCTTTTCTTTTGGGCCCGGGTGATGGACGTTCACCGAAGTATCCCACCTGAAGGCACAGCGGCGTCGACCTTCCTGCGCAGCGGTGGTCCGGTCGATGGTCTGGATCCTTTGGCAGAACGCCTCACCAAAAGAGCTCAAAGACCACCAAGGCCACAAGACCTATCAGCCCTACGATCACCACCGCGAAGAATATCCCCCGCGTGGCCGGCATATCCGTCGGTTTGTGATCCTCGAGCGGCTCAGGCAGGCCTCCCGGCTCGTTGAAATGTTCATCGGTGCTCATGCCGATCCACGGGCAAAGGTCGTTCCAGCCGCACAGCGCTGCATGAACGCCGCGTCCACCGGGCGATGCCAGCGGAACGGATAAGCGGGCCTGGTGATAGAACGTGGAACTACTTCCCCATGACAGGCACCACCCGCACTGCGTAGGCGCTGATCGTGAAGGCGCCTTGAGATGGACTACAGGATCTCCTTCAGGAAGATCAGCAGGTGTTGCCAGGCGCGATCCGCCATGCGCTTGTTGTAGTCCTTGCTCGCGGGATTGGTGAAGGTGTGCGCACAATGGGCATAGGTGATCATCTGCCAGTCGGCTTGGGCGGCATTCAACTCTTCGGTGATGCTCGCCATGTCCGCAGTGCTCACGCTTTGGTCGGCCTGGGGGTGCTGGATGAGCACGCTGGTGCTGATCGGGCCATTCGGTCGTTCGCCCTTGCCCAGTCCACCGTGGATGCTCACCACGCCCTTCACCGGGAGCTGGGCACGCGCCGCCTCCAACGCACCTGTCCCGCCGAAGCAATAGCCGATCACCGCGATCCGATCTGGATCAGCACCCGCCGCCTTCAACTGCTCCAAAGCCAGTGCGATGCGGCGCTGGTAGGCCTGGAAGTCCGACTTGTAGTGTGAAGAGGCCTGGCGTGCCGCCGCAAAGTCCTGGGGTAGCTGCCCCTCACCGTAGATATCGGCGATGAAGACGAGGTAGCCCTCCCCGGCGAGTGCTTTCGCGGCAGCCCGTGCCTCCTCATCGATCCCCATCCAGGCCGGAAGGATGAGCACGCCGGGGCGCACATCGCTGTTGGCGGTGACAAGTCCGTTGAGCTTCTGATCTCCATCGGAGTAAACCACCGGACGGAGTTCCTGGGCAGCACTGTTCATGGCGAGCACGAGGATCGAGAGGATGAGTGCGGGACGCATGCGACAAAGTTCGGGGTGATCCGGTGGATCGGTGCTGCCATCCACATGGCACTGCTGATAGACTGATCCAGTGAGCCATGCGGCCCAGGCATTCCATACCTTCACTTCGTACGTCACCAACCAAACAGCCCTTGATCATGAATAAACCCTCTACCCTTTCCATTGTACTCTCCTCCTTGGTACTGTGCGGTACGACGCAGGCGCAGACGGTCCTGTTGGAGGAGACCTTCACCGGTGGCATGTTCACCACCGGTTTCACCACCGAGGCCGGCCCGATCAGCGATTGTGACTGGGTCTTCGCGCCGGATGCCATCGACTCGGTGACCTTCAACCAGGATTACACCGACACGGTACCGAACGGCGGCAACTTCGATGAGTACTTCGTGTTCATCGATAGCGATGCCTGCACGGGCACGACCTCGAACACCGTGGATGCCTTCCTCGTATCGCCGCCCTTCGATGCCAGCGGTGGTGGCATGCTCACACTCACCTTCGACCACCAGTTCCGCGACTTCACTGGCAGCATCGCCACGGTGGAGGTGTACAACGGAACCACATGGACGGAGGTGGCGCAGTGGGAGGACAATGTGGGCTATCCCAATCCACCGGTACAGGAGAGCTTCGACATCACAGCAGGTGCCGGAGGTTCTGCCGTGGCCCAGGTGCGCTTCAACTACTTCGCCACCTGGGATTGGTGGTGGGCCATCGACAACATCCGGGTGACGGCCAATGTGGTCGGCCTCGATGAAGGTCATGCCCAACGCGCGTTGCGCATGTACCCGAATCCGACCAGCGATGTGCTGAACATCCGTTTGGACGGCTACGACGCGTACGCGGTGACCCTGCTGGATGCCACCGGTCGGATCGTACTGGAACAACGCCTGATGGGACCGCTCGATGTGAGCGCGCTGAATAACGGCATGTACACCGCGATGATCCGTGATCGCCACGGGGACCGGATCGCCCGTGCGCCCTTCGTGAAGCACTGATCGCAGTCACTTGGAAGCCTCGCTGGAGCATTGCTCTGGCGAGGTTTCTTCTTTTCAGGACTGGCCGCAGGCTGACCGACTCCTGGATGCTCGTTGTGTAGCCGAAGGCTACATTGACCCAAAGCGGTGGAGCGTAGCCGCAGGCTACGCTCAGTCCCAGGCCATGGGTCAGTGCCGCAACGTCGCGTGGGGCTGCAATGGTCCCTTTCCCTCCCAAGCATCCACCAGCAACGGATCACCAAGCCTGAAGCGAACAGGCAGCGGAAGATGCTTCTCCAGCTGCACATCGAGCTTGCAAAAGACGCCCAAGCGCTGGTAGTCGTATACCGGCGGCAACACGGAACGGTTCAAGTGGATGGTACGGGTCTCAGGTATTTGCAAGCTGAACGCCCCTGGCACTTGCGCCTGAGCGAAAGAGCCAAGCAGCATGGGAAGCAAGAGGCTGTACATGTACTTCATTGACGCTCAAAGATCGCAGCGAAGGAACTTTCCTTAGAAGGGTTCGAGCAAGGCGATGGAAGGAATAGTCGGCTTGCATGGCGCAGGGGTGCCGAAGTAGGCAGACCGCTGCGCGGTTTTTTCGGGAACAACCTGCGTGGACGAAATGCCAAGAATGTAAATTCTCCCGTGTAAGGACCTTCTATCTTTGAGGGACAATGAGCACCGAGAGTCTCAGGAACGAACTGATCGCATGGATCGGCAAGCTGGATGACCAGGGCCTGTTGAAGGCGCTGCTCGGCTTGAAGAAGTTGCTTGGCTCCGGTGGTACCAATGCGCTTACCGAGGAGGAGCGCGCCGCCATCCATGCGAAGCTTGATGCACGCAGCGGCAGGGAGGAGGACCACGAGTTCTGGACCAAGCTTGCTGCCTCGGGCCTTGCTCGCTCATACGGGAGCAATGAGCCTGACATCAGCGGTATCACGCTGCTGGAGCACAACCCGCAGTACGGGAAATGAAGGCCGGTGACGTGGTGCGCGTAGCACTGCCACAGGCCGATGGAAAACAGAAGCCGAGGCCAGCTTTGTTGGTCGCGTGCTTTCCGCCTTACGGCGATTGGCTGGTTCTGGGTATCAGCGGAAGCCTTGGGCTTGAAGTCTCAGGCTTGGACATCCGCATTGATCAAGACCACCCTTCCTACAAGAACGCACGGCTTGGGTTCCCCGGCATCATTCGCATGGGGCATGCGCATGTGGTGCCCTTGGCTTGGATAGAAGGCGTCATGGGCCGCATGGATGACGCCACCCTACAGCTGGCACGCGAGCGGCTGGCGGGGCTGATCCTTAGGGGAGGCTGAATTTGGCTTTGTGGCTTAGGGTAGCCGAAGACGGCAGACCACTGCGTAGGTTTAGGAGACACCCTGCAATGGCTTAGGTTGAGGGGACACCCTGCTGGGGCTAAAATCCGCAGCAGCGGGGGGACATCCTGCGGGGGCTTAAAGAGATCAATCTTTGCGGCACTATCTCAACAAGATGACCCAGACCACCACTGGAATTTCCGTTCCCGGGCCAGACACGGCCCATCCTCGTGAAGTCATCGAGTTCATTCACATTCATGATGCCTCGGTCGTTCGCCAGGTACATGAGCAACTCATCGGGCTTGGGATTGATATTCCCGAGCCTTTGAACAATGTGTTCGTGTCGAAGATCAAGAACCTCTACATCGTTAAGAAAGACTGGCTCTGGAGCACAAGCGCTATTGACTACCAAAAGGCAAATGCCGAGCTTCACACATTCAACCAATCTGTTTCATTTGAATTGGCAGGTGTTCATATCCCTCGTAATCGAAAGGCACTCGAAGAGTGCATCGTTTACGAGGAAATCAAGTTGATTCCTGAGCCTAAGAACAAGTTTGATCCAAATGCCATTCAGGTTACAAGCGCGGCTGGCACATTAGGCCATGTTGCTGCCAGCGACTGCGCTTCAATCTTAGACTGCATGAAGTTCAGGCACCGCGCCTTCATCGACTTGTTCTTGGAAATAGATGGATACCTAGACGTTTACGGTCAACTTTATTACCACGACCCCGCAGACGAGTACCCTCTAAACGAATTCTATTCGCCCGAGACAAGCTCTTTGCCCGAGAACGGGCACGGGAAAGTTTGATCCACGATTTGTAAACAACGCCAGGACCTACTATTCTTAGGCGAGTTCCCTCATACTAAGCCCCAGGGTCTCCACGCATTTGGTGGGACCCTGCGGCCATGTGCTCACCCCACCAACTCCTTGTTCCGGTTCGGGATGTCCTCCTTGTTGAAGTCCACCTTCTCGTCCTCCTCCTTCAACTTCAGTACGAGGGCAAGCGCGTCGGGTACCACATCGCTGCAGAGGGTGACGAAGCTGCCCTTGGGCGCCTTGCCGATGGCGTGACGGATAGCCTCGTCCTCCTTCTTGATGATGATGTACTTCTTGTTCGGGTCCACCTCCTGGATGCCCTTCACCATGAGCGCGATGATCTCGTCGTCGCTCTTGCCGCGCAGGTTGCGGTCCTGGCGGATGATGATCTCATCGAACATCTGCGCGCTGAGGCGGCCGAGGTTCACGGTGTCCTCGTCCCGGCGGTCGCCCACCCCGGCGATCACGCCGATCTTCGGACTGTCCGGCACCTTGCTCAGGAACTTGCCCAAGGCCTCGAAGCCGTGCGGGTTGTGGGCGTAGTCCACCATCACCTGGAAGTTCCGGAACTGGAATAGGTTCATACGACCCGGCGTCTGTGTGGCGCTCGGCACGAAGGTCATCAGCCCCTCGCGCAGCTCTTCGATCTTCACGCCACGCACGAAGGCCGCAAGCACCGCCGGTAGCACGTTCTGGATGTTGAATACCGCCTTGCCACCGTAGGTCAGCGGCACGTTCACAGCCTTCTCGATGCGCAACTTCCACTCGCCTTTGCTGATGGTGATGAAGCCGTTCTCGTAGATCGCCGCCAGGCCACCAAGCTTGCAATGCTGGCGGATCAGGCGGTTGTTCTCGTCGAGGCTGAAGAGGGCGATCTTGCTCGTACACTGCTTGCGCATGGCCATCACCAGCTCGTCGTCGGCATTGAGGATGGCGTAACCGTCCTGGCGCACGCTGCGCGGCACGGTGCTCTTCACATGAGCGAGTTCCTCCAGCGTGTGGATGTCCTTCAAGCCGAGATGGTCCGCCGCCACGTTGGTGACAATGGCGACATCGCAATGCTCGAAGCCGAGACCGCTGCGCACGAGGCCGCCGCGCGCCGTTTCCAGCACGGCCATGTCCACCAGCGGATCCTTCAGCACGAACTGCGCGCTGGCCGGTCCGGTGCAATCGCCCTTCATCAGCATGCGGTTCATGATGTAGACGCCGTCGCTGCAGGTCATGCCCACCTTGTAGCCCACAGTACGCATGATGTGCGCGGTGAGGCGTGTGGTGGTGGTCTTTCCGTTCGTGCCGGTGATGGCGACGATGGGGATGCGGCTCGGCGCGCCCGGCGGGAAGAGCATGTCCACCACGGGTTCGGCGACGTTGCGGCCTAGGCCACCGGTGGGATCCAGGTGCATGCGGAAGCCAGGCGCCGCGTTCACCTCCAAGACCGCTCCACCGCTCTCCTTCAGCGGCTGGGTGATGTCGTCGGTCATGATGTCGATGCCGCAGATGTCCAGGTCGATGATGCGGCTGACGCGCTCGGCGAGGAAGATGTTGAAGGGATGCACGATCTCGGTGACATCATCCGCGGTGCCGCCGGTGCTGAGGTTGGCCGTGGCCTTCAGGTAGACAACCTCGTCCTTCTTCGGAACGGTGTCGGCGGTGTAGTTCTGGCGGGCGAGCAACTTCTCGGTGTGGTCGTCGATGTCGATGCGGGTGAGCACCTTCTCATGTCCGAAACCACGGCGCGGGTCCTTGTTCACCTCTTCCACCAGCTGCGCGATGGTATGCGTACCATCCCCCACCACGCAGGCGGGCGTGCGCTTGGCCGCCGCCACGAAGCGGTGGTTGATCACCAACAAGCGATGGTCCAGTCCGGTGATGTAGCGCTCCACGATCACACTGCGGCTGATCTCCTTCGCCTTGGCGAGGCCGGCCACGGCTTCCTCCCAGGTCTTGATGCCGATCGTGGCACCGCGACCGTGGTTGCCACCGATGGGCTTGATCACGCAGGGATAACCGACCACTTCCAACGCATCCTTCAAGCCTTCCTCCGTGCGTACCACGCGTCCTTTCGGCACGGGGATCTCATAGCTCTCCAGCAGCTGCTTGGTCTCCTCCTTGTCGCAGGCGATCTCCACGCCGATGTTGCTGGTCTTGCTGGTGATGGTGGCGCGGATCCGCTTCTGGTGCACGCCGTGGCCAAGCTGTACAAGGCTCTGCCCGTTGAGGCGCAAGTATGGAATGCCGCGTGACACGGCCTCCTGCACGATGCTGCCGGTGCTGGGGCCGAGCCGGCTGTCCTCGCGCAGCTCACGCATCTGCTGGATGTCGGCCTCAAGGTCGTAGGGCGTGCCATCGATCAGGGCCTGCGCGATCCGCACCGCCGCCTTGGCCGCAAAAAGGCCGACCGGCTCCTCGACATAGCTGAAGACAACGTTGTAGACGCCGCTGTCGCGGGTGCTGCGCGTGCGCCCGAAGCCCGTGTCCATGCCGGCGAGGGTCTGGATCTCCAGGGCGATGTGCTCGATCACATGGCCCATCCATGTCCCGCGCTTCACCCGTTCCCAGAAGCCTCCTTCGTGCTCCTCGCTGCAGCGGTGGCTGTACATGCTGGGCAGCAAGGCCTGGATGCGCTCGTAGAATCCGGGGATCTTGTCGGTCGGCTTCTCCTCGAGGTCCTCGATATCGAGGCGCATGACGATGAGGTTGTGCCGTTTGACAGACCAGTAGTTGGGGCCACGCATGGCCTTGAGTTCGAGGATGCGCATGGTTATGGGCGGATGGTAAGTTCCGGTGGGCCGGGTAGATGCCCGTCACCGTGGGGAAGATAGGGACAGGCCGTTGTTCATCAAAACTTCAGACCTGGCCCACGCGAACTTCACACACCTGCTACTTTAGCACTTGGTGGGTCGGTCGCGGGCGTCCGAATGGAGCTGGCGGTGACCCGGGGGGCGGGGCTAAACGCATGGAATGACACCCAAGGGCAAGCTGATCGCTGTAGGCGGTGCGGAGGACAAAGGCCAGGAACCGGAAGGCGGCCATCATACGAAGGTCTTCGACCATAACAGTTTCATTGAGGATGGCATCCTGCGGCGCGTGGTGGATGAGGCGGGAGGCCCGAGCGCCCGGATCGCCCTGATCACTTCCGCCAGCAGCATCCCGGAGGAGGTGGCGACCAATTACACCGACGCGTTCGGCAAACTCGGAGTGAAGGACCTGGACGTGCTGGAGATCCGCGACCGGAAGGATGTGAAGCCCGACATGATCAAGCGGCTGGCCAAGTGCAATGCCGTGATGATGAGCGGCGGCAACCAGCTGCGGCTCACCACCATCTTCGGTGGAACGGCCTTCCTGGAACTGATGAAGCGGCGGTACATGGAGGAGCCCGGCTTCACCATCGCCGGCACCAGCGCAGGTGCCATGTGCATGAGCAGTACCATGATCTACCAGGGGCACAGCAGCAGCGGCCTGATCAAGGGCGGGGTGAAGATGACCACCGGTGCGGCGCTGATCCACGATGTGATCATCGATAGCCACTTCGTGGAGCGTGGCCGGTTCAGCCGCCTGACGCAGGCGGTCGCCGCGAACCCCTCGGCCATCGGTATCGGCCTGGGTGAGGACACCGGCGTGGTGATCACGGACGGCGACATGCTCGAGACCATCGGCAGCGGCCAGGTGATGATCTTCGATGGCCACGAGCTCACCTACAGCGACTTCGCCGACGTGGAGGAAGGTGAGCCCTTCAGCATCGAGGGCATGCGCGTGCACATCATCAGCAAAGGCTACTGCTACAGTGTGAAGCAACGGCAGTTCGCGGCAGTGAAGGTGCCGGTGCGCTGAACCGATCCCGATCTTCGCGCCATGCCGCGCATCCTGCTCGTCGAGGACGACCCGCGCCTCTCTCGCTCCATCGCGGAGCATCTGCAGGCAGCGGGCATGGAATGCCTCCAGGTGTACGACGGTGAGATGGCCATCCGCGCCTTCGCCGAGGGGCGCTTCGACCTGGTGCTGCTCGACCTTAGCCTTCCCAAACAGGACGGTTACACGGTATGCGATCGGATCAGGCGTCTGGACAGCAATACGCCCGTGATCGTTATCACCGCCTTCAGCGACATCGACGATAAGATGAGCGCATTCGCTCGCGGTGCCGATGATTATTTGGTTAAGCCCGTGCACTGGCAGGAGCTGCACGCCAAGATGCGCGTGTTCCTGAAGCGCGCCGAGACCAATCCGCTGGCGGTGGAGGAACTGCGTGCGGGCGACCTCCGCATGGATCTGCGGCGCAAGCAGGTGGAACGGGAAGGCCGCGTGATCGAGCTCTCACCCAAGGAGTTCGCGCTGCTCGAACTGCTATGCCGGCATCCGGGCCGCATCTTCAGCAAGGATGAACTGGCCGAGCAGGTATGGGATGGCAGCCTGGGCGTGAGCAGCAACACCATCGAGGTGTACATCAGCTTCCTGCGGAGCAAGGTGGACAAGGGCTTCGCCACCAAGCTGATCCGTACTCGCCACGGCTTCGGCTATTACATCGATGCTGGAACCGCATGAGCATCAAGTTGCGGCTATCCCTCGTATTCGTGGGGCTCTCCCTGCTTCTCCTGGCGGGCACGCTCGCCTACATCCGCAGCGCGCAGGAAGCCTCGCGCCAGGAGGAGTTCTACGAGCGCCTGCAGGACCACGCGCTGCGCATCGCGGGCCTGCTCGGCGAGGTGCGTGAGGCCGACCGGGAGCGTCTGGAACTGCTCGGGGAGCATTCCATCCACCAGCTCTATGATGAGAAGGTGCTGGTGTTCGATGCGAACGACCGACTTCTCTACGCGAGCCTGGATAATGAGGTGATTCCGTATTCGCATGAGGGGCTGCGACGTGTGCGTGATGGTGAGGCCTTGGCGTATCGCGACGATGACGGCGATGAGGTGGTGGGCGTTCACGTGAAGCAGGGTGGGAGGGACCTGGTGGTGCTCGCCTCGGCGTATGACCGGTATGGCCGCCAAGAGGTACGCAACCTCACACGCACCCTTTGGATATCGCTGGCGCTCGGCTCGCTCTTCATCTTCGGCGCGGGCTACTTCTACACCGGCCTGGCATTCCAGCCGATCGAGCGCCTGAACGCGGCGATCAGCGGGATCGATGTGGACCGGCTCGATCAACGACTGCCGGTTCGTGACGGCCGTGACGAGATCGGGCGACTCGCCGGGAGCTACAATCGCATGCTCGACCGCCTACGCGAGGCATTCGACCTGCAGAAGGCGTTCGTGAACAACGCGAGCCATGAGCTGCGAACGCCCCTCGCCCGGATGAATGCGCAGGTGGAACGCGCCATGGCCCATGCGCCGGGGAGCCCCGCCCAGTTGGAGGAGCTGCGCGTATTGCAGGGCGACATCGCCCAGCAGGCCTCGCTCGTGGAGTCGTTGCTGCTCCTGCAGCGCCTGCAATCGCACCTCCCGGCGGAACGCAGCCTGGTGCGCGTGGACGAGGTGCTCTTCACCGTTCTGGAGGAAGTGCGCGCCAACTACCCGGCATTGCGTGTGGATGTCGATCTCGCCGAGGGCTTCGTTGAGCAAGGCCAGCTCTCGGTGAGCATGAACGAGCTCCTGCTGCGCACCGCCCTGCGCAACCTGATGGTGAATGCCGCCACCTATTCGACCGATGGCCATCTGGGGATCCGGCTGAAGCCGGTGGCCGGCAAACTGCGTTTGGTCTTCGCGAACCGGGGTGGCCCTGCCCTGCCGGAGCGCCGTCTGTTCGAGCCCTTCTTCCGGGGCGATGACCCGCGGCGCATCAAGGGGAACGGCTTGGGCCTTTCCATCGTCCGGCAAGTGGCCGAGGATGCCGGAGGAATGGTCCATTACGAGTTCGTGGACGGCATGCATCGTTTCGAGGTGATCCTGCCGGTGGCCTAAGCTTCTTTTAAGGGGAACCGAAAGGATTCCTTAAGCCTGCGGATATCCTTTCGCGGCGCATGCGGATGCTCTTGGTCCTCCTCGCATTCACCATGTGCCTTTTGGCCGATGGGCAGGATACGTTGCGCATCGGCATCGCCCAGGCCGATAGCCTGCTGATCCAGCGCTCGCTGGCCCTGCTCGCCCAACGTTATCAGGTGGACATGGCGGAGGCAGAGCGCGTTCAGGCCAGGCTCTTCCAGAACCCGACGCTGGCCACCGAATGGAGCATCCGTCCGAGCACGGGACGGGTTCTCGATGTCGCGCAGCCCAACGGGCAGATGGCCGTGACCGCTGAGAAGCTCTTCCGGATCGCAGGTCAGCGAAGCCTCGCGGTGCGTGCCGCCACCAGCCGTGTGCGGCTTGCCGAGGCCGAATACGCCGAGTTGGCCGCAGCCCTGCGCTTCGCATTGCACAGCAACCTCTACCGGCAGTTCTACCTGTCGTGTGCCATCGCCGCCATCGGTTCGCAGCTCGATCTGCTGAAGGGCGTGGTCGATGCCTACGGTACGCAGTTCGAGAAGGGCAACGTGTCGTTGAAGGAAGCGACTCGCCTGCGCACCGCCTACTTCCAGCTGGATGATGAGCGCGCCCGCCTGCTCATGGAGGTGAATGGGATACAACAGGAACTCCGCACGCTGCTCATGGAGGAGCGTGTCGTGGTGGCGAGCCCGCTGGCTGCTGAGGTGGTGCCCTTGCGGCCATTGCCACAGGACAGCGTATCGCTGATGGCGCTCGCCGAGGCCAACCGACCGCGCCTGCGTGCGGCGGAAGCCGGCGTGCAGGCCAGCGAGGAGCAATTGCGCCTGGAGCGTCGCATGGCCTATCCCGATCTCGCACTGGGCTACACATACGACAGGAACAGCAACTACCTGCCGAATTACAACGGCTTGAACATCGGCATCGCCGTACCGCTGTTCGATCGCAACCAGGCGGGTATCAGGCGCGCGCAAGCCGAACAGAAGCAAGCGCGCAGCCAGGCCGAGCTGGCGCGACAGTCCGTTCGCCAGGAGGTCATGCGTTCATTGGCTGACCTGCGCGTTCTGCAGCAGCACTACACCAGCGCCTCGCGCGGTCTCGATGAGCAGCTCGATCAGCTCAGCGAGAGCCTCGTGGCGAACTACTTGAAGAGCAACATCAGCCTCCTGGAGTTCACCGACCTGTTCGAGGCGTACACCAGCGGCATCATCGCGATCAACTCCCTCAAGGCCGATCTGCAGCAAGCCTATGAAGAACTCGAATTCGTCTCCGGGCAGCGGCTCTTCGTCCGCTGAGTATCGGACCGCAGGGCGGTGCGGGGGCGCACCGGTGAAAGCGGGCCTACGAAGCGCATCCCGCTCGTGCGCTCGTGTCCTCGCACCCGCCTTGGTCCTTCCGCTCCTGGTCGTCTCATGCGGACCGACCGAGCCGCCGCCGACCGATACCAACGCTTTCGTGCTCAGCGATTCGATGCTCGGGCGCATCACGCTGGATACCGTGCGCGTGCGGCCCGTGGAGAACCTCATCGAACTGAACGGGCGCATCGCCGCCGCCGCCGACCGCATGGCCGACATCTATGCGATCGTAGGCGGTCAGGTCCTCAGCGTGGAAGCGGAGCTCGGCGACCGGGTGACCAAGGGGCAGACCCTCGCCATCATCCGGAGCAGCGAGGTGGCCCAGTTCGAGAGCGAGCTCATCGATGCACGGAGCGACGTGCGGGTGGCCCAGAAGAACCTGCAGGTGCAGCAGGACCTCTTCGCCACCAAGCTCATCAGTGAGCGCGAGCTGGTGCTGGCCCAGCAGGACCTGGCCAAAGCAGAGGCCCAGCTGCGCCGCGTGGAAGAGGTCTTCAGCATCTATCATTTCCGTGACGGATCGGTGTACGAGGTGAAGGCCCCCATCAGCGGCTACCTCATCGATCGCAGGGTGAACAGGGACGTGGTGCTTCCCGCGAACCAGAACGAGCGCATCTTCTCCATCGCCGAGCTCGATGAGGTATGGGTCCTCGCCGAGGTGTACGAGAGCGACATCGCGCGCGTGAAGGAAGGCCTGCCCGCCGAGATCACCACGCTCAGCTACCGCGACCGCGTCTTCCCGGGCACGGTGGACAAGATCTTCAACATCCTCGACCCGCGCACCCGCACCATGCGCGTACGCGTGAAGCTGCAGAACCCGGAGACCCTGCTCAAGCCTGAGATGATCGCGCGCGTGCGCCTCACCTTCGAGGAGGACCAGCGGTTGCCGGCCATCCCCGGCAGCGCCATCATCAGCGACAATGGCAAGCAATACGTGATGGTGTACCAGGATCGCAGGAACATCGCCACGCGGCAGGTGCGCACGCTGCGCACCACCGGTAGCAGCACTTGGATCACCGAGGGCCTCGCTTCAGGCGAGGTCATCATCAGCAAGGGACAGCTCTTCATCTACGATGCGCTGAACGACCGATGAGCTTCATCCGCGCCATCATCACCTTCTCGCTGAAGAACCGGTTCTTCACCTTCTTCTGGGTGACGGCCGTGGTGATCGCGGGCGTCGTGGGTTTCCGCAACACGCCCATCGAGGCGTTCCCGGACGTCACGAACACGCAGATCATCATCGTATCGCAATGGCCCGGCCGCAGCGCGCAGGAGGTGGAACGCTTCGTCACCGTGCCCATCGAGGTGGCCATGAACAGCGTGCAGCGCAAGACCAACGTGCGCTCCATCAGCATGTTCGGCCTCAGCGTGATCAAGATCATCTTCGAGGATGATGTGGAGGACTTCTTCGCCAGGCAGCAGGTGAACAACCAGCTGAACGGCGTGGACCTGCCGGAGGGCGCCGAACCCGATGTGCAGCCGCCCTACGGACCCACGGGCGAGATCTTCCGCTACACCCTGCAGAGCCCGACGAAGGATTCGCGTGAACTCCTCACGCTCCAGAACTGGGTGATCGACCGCCGCCTTCGCCAGGTGCCGGGCGTGGCCGATGTGGTCGCTTTCGGCGGGCGCGACCGGATCTACGAGATCGAGGCCGATCCGGGCCGCATGATCCAGTACGACCTCACCCCCTTGGAGGTCTACCAGGCCGTGACACGCAGCAACATCAACGTGGGTGGCGACGTGATCGAGCGGAACGGACAGGCCTTCGTGGTACGCGGCATGGGCCTGCTCAACAGCCAGGCCGACATCGAGAACATCATCATCGAAGCGGTGGATGGCGTGCCCATCCTCGTGAAGAACGTGGCGACCGTGCGCGAAGGCAACCTGCCGCGCGTGGGCCAGGTGGGCCTCGATGCGAATGACGATGTCGTGGAGGGCATCATCGTGATGCGCAAGGGCGAGAACCCCAGCGAGGTGCTGGCCCGCGTGAAGGCCAACATCAGCGAGATCAACGACAACGTGCTGCCGAAGGATGTGCGGATGGTGACCTTCTACGACCGCGACCGCCTGATGGACTATTGCACCGAGACAGTGATGCACAACCTCGTGGAGGGCATCATCCTGGTCACGGCCATCGTGTTCCTCTTCATGGCCGACTGGCGCACCACGCTCATCGTCAGCATCATCATCCCGCTGGCGTTGCTCTTCGCCTTCCTCTGCCTGCGCATGAAAGGCATGAGCGCGAACCTGCTATCGCTCGGTGCCATCGACTTCGGCATCATCATAGACGGTGCCGTGGTGATGGTGGAAGGTCTCTTCGTGGCGCTCGATGGCCTGGCGCACCGCGTGGGCATGGAGAAGTTCAACCGCATGAGCAAGCTCGGCCTCATCCGCCGCACCGCCAGCCGCACCGGGGTGGCCGTATTCTTCAGCAAGCTCATCATCATCACCGCGCTGGTACCCATCTTCAGCTTCGAGAAGGTGGAAGGCAAGATGTTCGCACCGCTGGCGTGGACCTTGGGTTTCGCATTGCTCGGCGCGCTCATCTTCACCCTTACGCTGGTGCCCGTGCTCTGCGCCGCGTCGCTGAAGAAGGACGTGAAGGAGAAGCACAGCTTCCTCGCGCGCTTCTTCGACAAGTACGTGTTCAAGGGGTTCCAGTGGGCGTGGAAACGTCCGCGCATCGCCTTCCTCAGCGCCCTGGCCGTGCTGGCGCTCTCGCTCTTCAGCCTGAAGTGGATGGGCACGGAGTTCCTGCCAGAGCTGAACGAGGGCGCGCTGTGGGTGGAGGCGAAGATGCCCATGAGCATGAGCCTGCCGGAGACCGTGAAGATGGTGCGTACGCTGCGCGAGAAGCTCGGCGCCTTCCCCGAAGTGAATGGCGTATTGAGCCAGACCGGTCGCAGCAACGACGGCACCGACCCCAGCGGCTTCTACTACGTGCAGATGCAGGTGAACCTGAAACCGCTGAAGGAGTGGCGGAAGGGCCTCACCAAGGATGGCCTGATCGATGAGATGGACAAGGAGTTGAAGCAGTTCCAAGGCATCAACTACAACTACTCGCAGCCGATCATCGACAACGTGGCCGAGGCCGTGGCCGGCATGAACGCCAACAATGCCGTGAAGATCTTCGGCCCGGAACTCGACGTGCTGGACACGCTGGCCACCCAGGTGCTCTCAGCGATACAGGATGTGCAAGGCATCAAGGACCCGGGCATCCTGCGCAACGTCGGGCAGCCCGAGGTGCAGATCCAGCTCAGCGATACGCGCATGGCGCTCTACGGGGTGAGCACCGCCGATGCGCAGGCCGTGATCGAGATGGCCATCGGCGGGAAGACCGCGAACATGATGTACGAAGGCGAGCGCAAATTCCCGATCCGCCTTCGCTTCCCGTACGACCACCGCAAGGATGTGGACGACATCCGGGCAATACTGGTACCCACGTTGGGCGGCGCGCGCGTGGCGTTGGGGGAGATCGCCACGATCAGCACCACCACCGGTCCGGCATTCATCTACCGCGACAACAACGAGCGCTTCATCGGCGTGAAGTTCACCGTGCGCGACCGCGACCTGGGCAGCACCATCGCCGAGGCGCAGCAGCGCGTGAAGGCGGCCGTGGACCTGCCCGATGGCTACAGCGTCACCTGGACCGGCGAATTCGAGAACCAGGTGCGCGCCAGCAAGCGCCTTGGCCAGGTGGTGCCCATCAGCCTCGCGGCCATCTTCGTGATCCTCTTCATCGCCCTGGGCGACAGCGGCAATGCGGGCCTCGTGCTGGTGAACGTGCCCTTCGCCCTGATCGGCGGGATCCTCGCACTGCACGTCACGGGCATGAACTTCGGCATCAGCGCCGGCGTGGGCTTCATCGCCCTCTTCGGCATCTGTGTGCAGAACGGCGTGATCCTGGTGCAGGAGTTCAACGACAACCTGCACCACCGCCAACCGCTGGATGAGGCCATCATCAGTGGCGTGCGCAAGCGCATCCGTCCCGTGGTGATGACCGCCCTGATGGCGAGCCTCGGCCTGCTGCCCGCGGCCATGAGCACCGGCATCGGCAGCGAGAGCCAGAAGCCCCTGGCCATCGTGATCATCGGCGGCCTGATCACCGCCACGATCTTCATCCTGCTGGTGTTCCCGATCGTGTTCCGCTTCTTCCGGCAACGGACGATCGACCGGAAGACAAGGAGGCAGGTGGTGGTGGCCCCGTGAGCGCGATCTTCGCGCCCATGACCGACCCGATCATCCGCCGATTCCGCACCTGGGCCATCGCCGAAGGATGGAGCTTCCTCATCCTCCTCTTCGTGGCCATGCCCTTGAAATACCTGGCCAACTGGCCGTGGGGGGTGAAGGTGGTGGGTTGGGCACATGGCGTCCTGTTCATCGGGTATTGGGTCACGGCCGTGCCGCTGTTCACGAAGCTGAAATGGGACCTGGAACGGGTGGTGGGTCTTGGACTCGCTTCGATCCTCCCCTTCGGCACCTTCGTGATGGAACGGAAGTGGCTCCGGTAGACCAGCCGTGACCTGCCTCCACACGATCGGGCAGCCTACGCCCCAGTTAACGCCCATTCCGAGATGGAACAGAAAGGTGCGCGATCCTAGGCCTGGCGCAGTGTCCTGATCAACCACCCGCCGTGGCCCCGTTCCGGTCCGTATCTTGGTGGTAGCCTGGACGAGCGACCGGATGGGCCGGCCGCCCGACCAAACCAACTGACCAATGAGCAACGCAAAGACCAATGGATTGCTGGGCCTGCTGGCCGGCGTAGCCGTAGGTGCCACCCTCGGCATCCTGTTCGCACCCGACTCCGGCAAGAAGACCCGTTCACGCATCCGCAAGCGGATGAGTTCGGCAAAAGATGACCTGAACGAAGTGATCGACAAGGCGCATGCGGAATGGAGCAAGGCCAAAGGCAAGGCGTCCGACACCGCGTCCATGACGAAGGACGAGGTGAGCGATTTCATCCGCTTCCTCATGGAAGAGGGCAAGGACCTGAAGGAACGCCTGAGCCGCGATGTGGAGGACAGCGCCGAGAACGTGAGTTCCAAAGCACGGAAGGCCGCGGACAACGTGCGGCACAGTGCGAACTGATCACGCGAGCCAAAGGGCCATGAAGGACGAGCAACAAGAGGAACGTTACGCACGCTTCACCCGTCCCGGCGAGGAGAACCCCGATCTGGGTGTGTTCCTGGACGCGGTGGTGGAAGATGGTAAGGGATGGCTGGAGGCGCAGAAGAATTACGGCATCCTCTACAGCAGTGAGAAGCTCGGCAAGCTGAGCGGAACGCTCCTCGTGGCCGTGGTCTCCGCACTGTTCATCGCGGCGGTGCTCGTCATGAGCAGCGTGGCGTTGGCCATTTGGCTCGGGCGCGTGATAGGTGACTTGGCATTGGGCTTCCTTGCCGTGGCCGGGATCTACCTGCTGCTCACCGTCGTGTTCTATTTCATCTGGCGGCACATGCTGCGCGACCGCATCACCCTATCCATCATCAATGCAGCCTATGAGAAGGACTGACCGATTCCAGAGCCTGGCCGAAGTGCGCCTGGAGCGCGAACGGTTGAGAGGCATTCGCGACCACCATCAGGATGCCTTGCTCGAATATTGGGACCTGGTGCGCGAACCGGCGTTCCGACGCGGCATGGCCGGGGATGCCTTCGGCGACATGCTGCGCGCCTGGAAACCGTTGCGCTCCCTGTCGCAGTTGCTGCGCGTGGAGAACGGCGCGGTGGGAAGCGCGATCGGCCTGGCCATGGGTGCGCGAAGCAAGACCGTGAAGGGAAGGGTGATCGGCTGGATCGTGAGCGCCATCGCTCCAATGCTGCTGGAGCGTTTCGCCACCCCCGAGAAGCTGGAACACCTGGTCACCGAATTGAAGCGATCTTGGGAGCGCGTAAAGGATCGCTTCCGGGACGGCAACGCCTGAACGCACCGAACACCCTTATCGACCACCATGGAGACCAATGATGGCCTGCGCCGCTATGTGAACATCCTGCTGGCCATCGTCCTCACGGTGGTCGCGCTCTATTTCGGCAAACCGCTCATCCTCTTGTTCGTGGTGAGCGGCCTACTGGCTTTCCTGCTGCTCCCGATGGCGCGCAAGGTGGAACAGCTGGGGCTGCCCGCGTGGGCTGGTGCGCTGGTGGCGACCGTGGTGATGCTCGTGCTGGTGCTCGGGACCTTCGTGCTCGCCGGCTGGCAGGTGACCCAGTTCGCCGATGATCTGCCGGCGCTGCAGGAGGCCTTCAGCACGAAGGGTCGCGCGCTGCAGCAAATGATCGAGGATAGGGCCCACATCAGCCAGCGCGATCAGTTGAAGTGGCTGAACGCCCGTGTGGCGGATCTGGCCAGTTCGGGTGGGAACATCGTGATGAAACTGTTCTCCGGGACCGGTGCCGTGCTGTCCTCCATCGTCCCCATCCCCATCATCGTGTTCCTGCTCCTCCTGTTGCGGGAGAAGTTCCGGACCTTTTTCGAGCAGCTGGGAAGGACAAGGGACGGTCTGGTATTGGACATCATGGTGAACGTATCCAAGCTGTCGCGCAAGTACCTGCGTGGCGTGCTGTTGGTGATCCTGATCCTCGGTGTGCTGAGCAGCATCGGCTTCCTGATCGTCGGCTTGAAGTACGCGATATTGCTCGGTTTCCTCATAGGCTTCCTCAATGTGATCCCCTACGTCGGGGTGCTGGTAGGCAGCTTGATCCCCATCGTGATCGCCCTGGTGACGAAGGATTCGGTGATGTACGCGCTGGGGGCCCTGGCCGTATGCCTGATCACGCAGTTCCTGGAGAACAACTTCATCACACCGAAGATCGTGGGCAGCAGCGTGAGCGTGAACCCGCTCGCGAGCATCGCTTCGCTGATCGGGTTCGGTCTGTTGTGGGGCGTGGTGGGCATGGTGCTGGCCATCCCCATCACAGGCATGTTGAAGATCGTGTGCGACTCCATTCCCTCACTCCGTCCGTTCGGCTTCATCCTGGGCGAGGACAACGAATACCCCGATGAACAGCAGATCCATCTGCCTTTCATCAATCCGCGCAAAGCCTCACAGCGCAGGCCCCGGAAGTCCACGAAGTGACCGGAGGGGGTCAGCGGAAGATGGCCGTGTGGAACACGCCATCACCGCCGACATGGCCGCGGTACATACCTGGACAGTTGAAGTCAAGCACGATGTGGCCCGCGCGGTCGATCGCGATGAGGCCGCCATCGCCGTCGAGCGCGGGCAGCTTCTCATGCACCACCACGCGCACGGCCTCCTCGAGCGAGAGCCCTTTGTAGGCCATCAGCGCATGCACGTCGTGCGCGGCCACGGCGCGGATGAAGCTCTCGCCATGGCCGGTGCAGCTCACCGCGCACGTCTCATCGTTCGCGTAGGTACCCGCGCCGATGATGGGGCTGTCCCCGATGCGCTGCCACTTCTTGTTCGTCATGCCGCCCGTGCTGGTGGCGGCGGCCAGATGGCCCTGCGCATCGAGCGCCACGGCGCCCACCGTGCCGAATTTGCGCTCCTTGTCGCTGTGATCCAGCTGCACCTGATCGGTTCCGGCCACCTCTTTCCATTGGTCGTAGCGGAACTGGTCGAAGAAGTACTGGTCGTCCTCCAGCTCCATGCGTTGCTTGTGCGCGAACTCGAAGGCGCCCAGCCCGCTGATGAGGACATGATCGCTGTGGTCCATCACGCGGCGCGCCAGGCCGATCGGGTTCTTCACGTTCTGCACACCGGCCACCGCCCCCGCGCGCAGGTCCGCGCCGTTCATCAGGCTGGCGTCCATCTCGTGCTGCCCGTCCGCGTTGAACACGGAACCGCGGCCCGCATTGAACAAGGGTGAATCCTCCAGGACGCGGACGGCCGCTTCCACCGCGTCCAACGCGGCGCCCCCCTCCTTCAACACCTCATGACCATGCCGCAACGCGTTCTCCAAGGCCGCGCGGTAGGCCTTCTCCCGTTCGGGGGTCATCTGTTCCTTGGAAATGGTGCCGGCACCACCGTGCACGGCGAGGGCGATCGTGGACATGGACATGGGTCGAAGGGCCAAAAGTACAGGCTCCGGAAAGGGCGCATCGCGATCGGTCCGGGCTGGTGTCAACAGGCGATCGGGGGCAGGGTAACGAAGAAGCCCGGACCTGTGGCCCGGGCTTCACGATCTTCTTTGATATGGCTTAGAAGGTGATCAACACCCCATCGGCCAGGAACATCATGTCGGTACGCGGTTCGGTGATCCTCTCGATCTCCTCCTTGCTCTTGCCCGCATCCTCAGCGTAGTGCTTCAACGTGGCCACATCGACCACTTCACGTGTCGCGGTACCCTGGATCACGGCGTGTTTGCCTTCGAGCCCCTTGGTGGGTACGAAGAACCCATAGTCCTTGAACCGCACCTTCATCGTGCTGCCGTCGGCCAGTTTCATGTCCATCCAGCAGCCCTTCATGGCGCAGCTGGTGATCACCTCTCCTTCCACCTTGGTGGCCAATTCATCCTTCTCGGCCATGGCCTTCACGAGTTCAGCCGTGGAGATGGCACCATCCGCAGAGATGGTCTCGCCGTAGTTCTTCACGGTGGGTTGCCCGCTCTTCTCCTGAGCGTTGGCGGGGATAGTGGCGGTGTTGCAGGCGATGACGAGCGCTGTCGATGCCAGCAGGGAAAGGAACTTGTTCATGGTCGGTTCTGAAGTGCTGCAAAGATCGCGCCTTTTCCGAAAAGTCACCCCACAGCGCACCCCGGGCTGTTGGAAAGCCGGGGGCCGGCCCGTCTGTGGACACCGCCTTTCAGGCACCTTTGCGGTCATGGCGAAAGCGCTGATCATCATCGGACGGCTGGAGCACATCGCCCTTCCCGGTCTTGGTGTGGCGCGGGTGGAGGCCAAGATCGACACGGGAGCCTACCGGAGCGCCGTGCATTACCAGCGCTTACGGCAGCGCACCAGGGACGGCGTGAAGCAATTGGTGGTGACCTTCCAGATGGGCGGGGTGCGCAAGACAAAGGTCTTCCGGAGCTTCAAGCGGGTGACCGTGAAGAGCAGCAATGGGGAGACCAGCCGGCGCTACCTGATCAGCACCCAGGTGAAGTTGAACGGGCACATCGTACGCACCCAGGCCACCCTCTTCGACCGGAGCGACATGAAGTATCAGGTCCTGCTGGGAAGGAAGTTCCTGCGGGGAAGGTTCGTTGTGGACGTGAGCCGGAAGAACGTGCTTGGCTAGACCCGGTATCCCTGGTCAGGACTGAACCGGTATTTTGGTGCCCGCATCCGGGTGGAAGCTGGTCTCCCACAGGCCCATCCCAACCTAGAACACCTGTATATGCTGCGTTCCATCCCGATCTGGTTGTTCGTCATCGCCATACCGCTATCCGGCCATGCGACCCGGTATCATGTAAACGCGGCCGCCACCGGGAACAACACCGGTCTAAGCTGGACCAACGCATTCACCGACCTTCAGGAAGCGCTTGGCGTGGTGATACCCGGGGACGAGATCTGGGTGGCCGCCGGGCAATACCGTCCGACCATGGGAACGAGCAGGACCATCTCCTTCCAGATCCGGAATGGCGTGAACATGTACGGTGGCTTCGCCGGGACGGAGTCGGCGTTGGAGGAACGCGATATCGCGGCCCATCCCACCGTGCTCAATGGTGATATCGGTGAACCAGGGACCAGCTCGGACAATTCGTACACCGTGGTGACGGCGAGCCAACTGACCATACCAACGGTCCTGGACGGATTCCGCATCATGAACGGCAACGCCGGCGGCAGCTACAATGGTGGTGGCATGCGCGTGACCAATACGTTGGCAGGACGCCTCACGGTCCGCAACTGCACCCTGGTGAACAACTATGCCAGCACGTATGGCGGCGGCATTTACCTCGGTGCTGCGAAGATCACTCTCGAGAACTGCGACCTCATCAACAACAGCGCAGGCACGGGCGGCGATGGAGGGGCCATCCTGAACGGGAACAACAATGGTGGTCCGACCAGTGTGCTCATCATCCGCGACTGCCGGTTCACCAACAATACGGCCAGACGGGGCGCATGCCTATTCAACAACATCGGTTATGATACACTGCTGGTCGAGCGCAGTGTCTTCACGAACAACACGTCGGAATTCAGCATCCTTTCCATCGATGACTTCAACGAAGCGAACATGCTCGACTCGTACATCATCGGCAACACGGTGAACGGCTCCAGCAACAACGTACTTTACGTCAATGCCTCGGCACCGGGTGACCAGTTCTCCATGATCAATTGCACGGTGGCCCATAATTTCAACCTGCACACGGGTTCGCTCCAGGATGAGATCATCAAGTTCCTCGACACCCAGCATGTGATCCAGAACAGCATCCTATTCGGGAACTCGGCCTACAGCGGCAGGCAGGTCAGTACCAACGTGGTCATCACCAGTTCCATCGTTCAAGGTGGCCATTCCAACGGTAGTGGCATCGTCGACCTCGACCCACAATTCAATGCCCCGTACTCCGGCACGCCGACGAACTTCGATGCCACGGTGCATGACTACCGCCCGGTGTCCACCTCGCCGGCCATCAACTCGGGTAACAACGACCTGGTGCCTACCGGATCCGTGCTCGACCTCGCCGGTAACCCGCGGATCCAGGGTGGCACCGTGGATATGGGCTGCTACGAATCGGACATCAGCACCGCTATGCCGACCAGCAACGCACGGCCGATGACCTGGTCCTTCGACCCCGGCTCACGAACGATCCGGATCCCGGAAATGGAGGGCATCCCCAACGGCATGGTCATGTTCCACGATGCCGACGGTCGTGAAGTGCAACGGACGCGGATCTCTGGCAATGTGGTCCAGGTGCCGCTGCCATCAGGCGTCTACATCGCCTCGCACCCGCGGCTGGGTCGCTTGAAGTTCGTGGTGCCCTGAGCCGGTATGGCTCACACGTTCCGCTCGATGAACTTCACGATCTCGCCGGCGATGTCGTGACCGGTGGCGCCTTCGATCCCTTCGAGGCCCGGAGAGCTGTTCACCTCGATCACCAGCGGCCCACGATCGCTCTGGAGCATGTCCACACCGGCCACGTGCAGGCCCAGGGCCTTGGCGGCCTTGATGGCGGTTACCTCCTCTTCGTGGGTGAGCTGGATGAGTTCGGCGGTGCCGCCCCGGTGCAGGTTGCTGCGGAATTCACCTTCCTTGCCCGTGCGCTTCATGGCTCCTACCACCCGACCGTCCACCACGAAGGCCCGGATGTCGATCCCCTTGCTCTCCTTGATGAACTCCTGCACGATCACGCGCGCCTTGAGGCTGTTGAACGATTCACAGACCGCCACGGCCGCTTTCTTCGTTTCGGCGAGGACCACGCCCAGGCCCTGGGTGCCTTCGAGCAGTTTGATGATGCAGGGTGCACCGCCCACGTTGTCCACGATGCTGCCCACATCCTTGCTGTAGTTCGTGAACACCGTCTTCGGGATGCCCACCCCGCTGCGCGTGAGGATCTGCATGCTGCGCAACTTGTCGCGGCTGCGCACCAGGGCCTGGCTCTCGGTGGTGGTGAATACCTTCATCATCTCGAACTGGCGCACCACGGCCGTGCCGTAGAAGGTGACGCTGGCCCCGATCCGCGGTATGATGGCGTCCACATCGGTCAGTGGCTGACCGCCATAGATCACCTGCGGGTTCTTCTTCTCGATCAGGATGTCGCACTTCACGTGGTTCACCACGCGCGCACTGTGTCCACGTGCTTCGATGGCCTCCACCAACCGTTTGGTGGAGTACAACTTGGTGTCCCGTGAGAGGACGACGATGTTCATGGGAAGTTGAAGAGGTGCAAAAGTAGGTGAGCCCGGGCGCGTCCAGATCCGTTCACCCACGCTTAACGCGCATCTCCCAGGGCCCACAAGGCGGTCCGCTGCAGTCCGATGTCGAGGGCGTGGTAGGCTTCCGGCAACGGCGGGGCTTCATCCCTGCCGGTGATGTACCACGGATGTTGCGCCACGGCCGCATCCAGTGAGATGGAATGATAGCGCATCAGATAGGTCTGCAGCGACCAGTCATCCCACATGGAGTTGGGCAGTCCCACCTTGGTGCCCGGCGGAACCACCTGCCCGATCCGGTGGACATCGCTGAGCAGTTCGGCATCACGCCCCGGTGTTCCGAAGAGCAGGATCGCGCCCATGAGCGCGCCCATGACCAGCACGATGCCCGCGCCACGGATCACCCGCAGGATCAATGGCTTGAAGGCCACACGATCGACCAAGGCCGCCACATGCCCATGAACGGGGAGGGCCACTGCCAGCGCCATGATGGGCAACGCCGCACCCATGTAGAATGACTTCTGCACCATGGTGAGCATGAGGGGGAGCACACCGGCCAGGCCAACGAGCAGGAGGGCAAGGCTCCGGCGCCGGCGGTCGGGATCGCCGGGCACGGCCCTTCCGCCGCCGATCCACCACACCAGGGCCGCAAGCGCCAGCGGACCGAGCAGGTTGGTGGCGAGCATTTCCAGCGAGGCGAAGCGATGGTCCACGGTGGGCACCTCGGCGATGCGATGCAAGAGCCGCTTCTCCACATAAGGGCGCAGGTTGGCGTTGGACTCCGGCAGGTACCACAGGAGCGCGAGCCCACCAACGACGATGGCGGACATGAGGAGGGCATCGAGGATACCGCGCTTGATCCGACCCCGGTCCAACACCAGACCGAACAGGAGCGGCGCGGCCAAGGGGAACAGACCGGGCAGGCCCTTGGTGAGGGCGGCCAGCAGGACGAGGACACCGGAGACAACGATCCAGGAGCGCCCGCGCCCCCACGCTTGGATCACGCACCACACCGCCGCCGTGGTGAAGACCGCCATGGTGTTCTCCATCATGTTGTTGTGGATGCTCCAGAAGACCGTAGGGATGATGATCCACAACAATACCGGCCACCAGGCCGTACGTCTACCGGGCTCGAAAGGCAGCAAGGACCGCCAGATGCCCATGATGCACCACGCCACGAGCATGGCCATGCACAGCGCAAAGAGGCGCTCGACCCAGAAGCCACTGCCGAACACCTTGAACCACGTGGCGAGCAGCCCGAAGAACAGCGGCGGGTGCTCGTGGAAAGTGGTCATTCCCGCCAGACCCACCGCACTGAAGCGGGGTTGCCAGAAAGTGCCGTAACCGAGCGCCTCGTTATGCGCCACGGCGGCGTACAGTTCACCGTCCATGAACATGCCATCCTGTGCCAGCCGGGGCAGTAGGACCACCAGGAAGACACCGGCGGTGAACCAGAAGAAGGCGCGCGCGGAATGGCCCATCGATCCAAATGTAGACCGACCCGAGCGGACCCGTGCGCGTAGTTTCGCGCCATGGCCTGGCTTGAAGGGAAGCTTCCGCGTGATCCGCTGCTCGCGCTCACCGTGATCGCGCTCATACCCCGCATCGTGGCCGCCTTCTTCAGCGGAGGCTATTTCGCGCATGACGACCATTTCCTGATCATTGAACCGGCGGCGAGCTGGGTGGATGCCCCGGCCTACAGCGCCTGGCTTCCCTGGAACCAGAGCGGTGAGCCCCGGCCCAGCGGGCATAGCTTCTTCTACGTCGGCCTGCACTACCTGCTCTTCCTGGGCTTGAAGGCCATCCACCTGGTGGACCCGAAGGTGCAGATGGTGGTGGTGCGAATGCTGCACGCGTTGTGGAGCCTCGTGGTGGTGCGCGCCGGCTATCGCATCGCGCTGCGCCTGTCGGATGAACGCACCGCATGGCACACCGGGCTCTTCCTGGCGCTGTTCTACTTCATGCCTTTCCTCAGTGTCCGTAACCTGGTGGAAGTGGCATGCATCCCCTTCCTGATGCTGGGCTGCCTGCGGCTGGTGCGCGACCCGGCAGGGCCCGGCCTCCGTGACGTGCTGCTGGCCGGCGTCTGGATCGGGCTGGCCATCAACGTTCGCTTCCAAACGATCTTCTTCGCGGCCGGGCCTGGCCTCGCCTTCCTGCTGCAACAACGCTGGAAGAACGCCCTGGCCTATGGCTTCGGTGTGATCATCCCCATCGCGGTGATCCAGTCCGCAGTGGACCTGTTCCTCTGGGGCGTGCCCTTCGCCGAGATCACCGAATACGTGGTGTACAACATGGCGAACACCACCACCTACTTCGATCAGCCCTGGTACAACTACCTGCTGCTGTTGCTCGGCATCTACATACCCTTCCTCAGCGTGGCGGTGTTCTTCGGCTACTTCCGGCGCACCACCCCACTGGTGCTGTGGCTGCCGGTATTCCTCTTCCTTGCCATCCATTCCTATTTCCCGAACAAACAGGAGCGCTTCCTGCTTCCCATCGTTCCGCTCTTCTTCATCATCGGATATACCTCGTGGGAGGCGTTCCGATCACACAGCGGCTGGTGGCAGCGTCATCGCGGGCTCTGGCGAGGCGTCATGGGCTTCGTGTTGGTGGTCAATTCGATCGTGCTGGTGCTGCTCTGTGTGAGCTACAGCAAGCGCAGCCGCGTGGAGTCGATGGCCCTGTTGCGCCAGGAACCGGATGTGCGCGGTGTGCTGCTTGAGGACAGCTACAGGCAGACCGCTCCCCTGCCACCGATCTACTACAGCGGCCACTGGAACATGAGCGTGGAGCCGTGGACCGACCCAACGGCGGACCTGGCAGCGCGCCTCGCCGCATATCCGGACAGCACTCGACCGAACATCGTGCTCTTCGTCGGCGAGGAGGATCTTGCCGATCGCGCCCGCAGGGTGAGCGCCGCGATGGGGCCTTTGCGGGTGATCGATCGTGTGGAGCCGGGGCTGCTGGACCGGGTGATACACTGGCTGAACCCCGTGAACCGCAATGAAACGATCATCGTGGCGCGTGCGGGTGCGGCGGGTGTTCCCGATCGGTCCGGCGAAGGGAAGTAGCTTCGCACCCGAAGCCTCACCGCACCCATGGACTTCTCAACCCTGAACCCTTCGGTCCTCCTGACCAGCGAAGGGCTCATCGCCCTGCTCACGCTCACCGCCCTGGAGATCGTGCTGGGCATCGACAACATCATCGTCATCAGCATCCTGAGCGGTGAACTGGAAGGGAAGAAGAACCAACGGAAGGCACAGCGGCTCGGGCTCGGGCTGGCCATGATCACCCGTCTGGCCCTGTTGTTCAGCATCAGTTTCATCATGGGCCTGGAGGACCCGCTATTCAACCTGTGGGATCATCCTGTGAGCGGTCGTGACCTGGTGCTGATCGTGGGCGGGCTGTTCCTGATCTGGAAGGCCACGGTGGAGATACACGCCAAGGTGGAGCACAAGCATGAGCAGGAAGGGCCGCAACGCAAGGCTTCGAGCCTGATGAGCGTCGTGCTGCAGATCATCGTGATCGATATCGTGTTCAGCCTGGACAGCGTGATCACGGCCGTGGGCATGAGCAATCAACTGCTGATCATGTCCCTGGCCGTGATCATCGCGGTGCTCCTGATGCTCTTCGCCAGTGGCCCCATCGCCGACTTCGTGAACAAGCACGCGACCGTGAAGGTGCTGGCCCTGGCCTTCCTGGTGATGATCGGCGCCGCACTGATCATGGAGGGCTTCGGCGAGCACGTGAACAAGGCGTTCATCTACTTCGCCATGGGCTTCAGCGTGCTGGTGGAATTCCTGAACCTGCGCATGAAGGTGAACGAGAACCGCCTCATGCAGCACCGCGACGAGGACATCCACCTCGACTAGCGCGCCACGATCACGAACTCCGTGCGGCGGTTCTTCGCCCGCCCTTCCTCGGTGTCGTTGGTGGCCAGGGGCTTCTCCGGCCCGAAGCCCTGGTGGGTGAGCCGGGCCGCGGCGATACCATGGTCCTGCAGGTAATTGCGCACCGTGCTGGCCCGGTCCTCGCTCAACCGCTTGTTATCCGCCGTATTCCCCCGGCTGTCGGTATGCCCCTCGATCCGTATGCGGACCGTGGGATTCTCCTTGAGGAAATCGATCAGCTCATCCAGGATGTACTCCGACGACCGCGTGATCGCGGCTGAGTTCGTGGCGTACTTGATGTCGTTGACGCGATAGCTCCTGCCCACCTCGATCTTCTGCACCTGCATGTCCACCTTGGCCACACCGGCCCTGACCGTATCCTCCGCGGAGAAGCTGCGGCTGTCGAAGACGTGGTCCTTCTTCTTCACGGTCATGATCACATCGCTGCCGGGCTTCAGCTTCACCACCGTGGCATAGCGACCCGTGCTGTTGTCCACGTTGATCACCTCGACCTTCCGCGTATCCATGTACTCGATCTCCACGGTGGCGTCCTTCACCAGTGCGCCCTTCTCGTCGCGCACCTCACCCTTTACCACCATGATGTCGTCGGGTCGCGCATCCTTCGGCAGGTCGAAACCGAAGATGTCCAGGTCGCCCGCCCCTTTGTAACGTGCACTGGCGAAGTAGGCGGTCCTTCCGTCCGCACTTACGATCAATCCGTGTTCGTCCTGGTCGGTGTTGAAGGGATGGCCCAGGTTCTTTGGCTTGGACCAGGTACCATCGTCGCCCAGCTTGCTGAAGAAGATGTCGTAGCCGCCGATGCCCCGATGCCCACGCGACAGGTCCACGCGGCCGCTCTCATCCGACGGCGGCTTGGCGGCGAAGTAGAGCGTGCGGCTGTCGCTGTGCATGAAGGGTGCCTTCTCGTCCCCGGCGGTGTTGATGCCCTTGACCGGTCGGGCCGGCGACCACTCCCCCTTGCCGTCGCGCCGGCTCTCGAAGATGTCGATGCCGTCGGTGTTCGGCCGGACGGTGGCGAAGTAGAGCGTGTTGCCGTCGGCGCTCAGCGTGGGCTGGCTCTCCCACCCGTCGGGGGTGTTGATGTTCGGACCGAGGTTCTCCAGCCCGGCCCATTCGAAGGTCTGCCCACCCTTGTCCAGATCGAACTTCGTCTCGTAATGCGAGCGGTGGATGTCGCAGTTGCGGTAGCCCTTCGCGTCGGGCGGACCACAGACCGTGACGAACATCTCCTGGTTGTTCACGCTGATGGTGAGGCCACCGTAGCTGTCGCCCTGGTTGAACGGATCGGGCAGTACGCGACCACCGTCGAAGTCCGAACGGATGTCCGGCCGGCGGGCCTCGGTCAGTTCCTCCACCTCTCGCGAGACGATGTCGCCCTTCGCGCGCACCTGGCTCACCCGGGTGAAGAACATCAGTTCGTTGTCCGGTGACAGCATCGGCAGGTACTCCTTCGCCGGCGTGCTCACGTTGCGCACGAGCGTGGGGTCGAGCGGCACATCGTTCCGGTAGAAGTCCATGTAGAACTGAAGCTCCGGCATCAGCGCCTCCACGTCCTGGTACTTCTTATCGTAGTCCTTGCTGAGCTTGGTGGGATCATCGCTCGGGAAGTCACGGAAGGCCTTGAACGACTTCGCCGCCGCCGCGAACTCATCCTGGGCATAATGCATCACCCCAAGGTGGTAGGGCACATCGCTGTGGTACTGAGGGCACTTCGCCTGCAGCTGTTCGAAGTACTTGATGGATGCGCCATAGCCCTTCCCACCTTCCCGACCGATCCGGTAAGCCGAGAGCCCGAGCTGGAAGAGGCACTCGGCACACGCGCCATCCAGTTCCAGCGCGGACTTCAACTTCTGGTGCCGCTCCATGGCATCCTTCGCCTTGCCCGCATCATCGAGCAGCTTCACGATCTTCTTGTCCGTTGGCTTGCCGCAAGGATCATCCGCCTGGTCCTCATCCTGGGCTGAAGCGCCGAGCGCACCCAGGATCAGCAACAGGGTCGACGCCATCCGACCCATGGTGGCTATGGCCCTGACCATTCCCAGCTGGTTCGTGCGCCCGGGTCCGTCTTCGTTCGATCTGGTCACTAACACGTTCATCAAGCCGTTGCTACTTCACCGTCGTATCCGTGGACTCCGCCTTGGCGATCAAAGCATCGCCTTGTTTGCGGGCGGCCTCCACCATCGCATCGGCACGCTTATCCGCTTCCGCCACGGCTTGCTGCTCCTTCTTGTCGGCTTCCTCCTTCGCCTTCTTCGCCGCCACCTGGGCTGCGGCCTTGGCCACGGGGTTGGTCACCTTGGCGACCGCATCATCAGCCGCCTTGTATCCATCCGCCTTGATCTTCGCGGCCTCCTCACGCGCCTTCGCCTTTAATTCGTCCGCACGCTTCTGCGCATCGGCGACGAGCCTTGCCGCTTCCTCCCTGGCGCGTGCGATGGCCTCCTCCTTCGCCTTGTCGATGCGTTCATTCACCTCCTCCTTCACCTCCGTGACGACCGTCTCCTTCAGGCTTGTGGTGCCACCTGCGAACACGGGCTTCACGATCGGCTTGTCGATGGTGCCAGTGATCCTCGCGGTGAGGTCGAGTTCGGCAGGTACCTGGAAGTTGGAACCGATGGCACTGTTGGCACGGCCCAGCAGCCCCGCCACGGCCGTGGCCGCACCGGCACCGAACATGTCGCTCGGCACCTTGGCCTTCATGTCGTAGTCGATCGCCTGATCGGCAAAGGCCGTGCTGCCTCCCACGTTGGCCTTGATCCGGTCGATCTTCACATCGAAGGGTTCCGTGATCATCTTGCCATCCTCGAACTTGTAATTGAAGACCACATCGTTCAAGGTGGTGTTCTCGATACCCTGCAGTTTCAAGGCCTTGGCGACATCGACCAACGGCTGGAACCCGTCCACCCGCACACTCTTCGTCCGGAAGGTGCCGCGCCCGTTCAATGAGTTCATGTCGGGTTCCATGTGCTGGTCCAGGTCGGCGGTCATCGTCAGGTTCGTACTGAAGCGCCCCTTGCAGGTCTTGGCGATCGGCGCCATCTTCTGCACCGTTTCCATGTACTTCACCGTTTCCTCGATGTCCAGTTCCTTCACATCATAGCGGAAGTCGATGTTCGGCCTTTTGATGTCCCGCGCGTCATATCCGCCCGCCATGGTCACACTGCCACCGAAGAGGTTGAAGAAGACATCCTTGAGGTCCACGCGCTTGTCGTGCACGTGCAGGCCACCCTTCGCGTTCGTGAGGTGGATGTCGTCATAGATCACCTCGCCCACGGCCATGCCCATGCGGAAGTCGATGTTGCCCGGCACCTCGATCACGTTCATCGCGGTCGTGTCGGCCGTGCCAGCGCTATCCGCGGTGGTGGATGAGCCGCCCATCAGCTCGTTCAGGTCGAACCTGTTCGCGGTGAGGTCGAAGCTGCCCACCAGGGTGCTGTCCTTGAGCCACCACTGGAGGTAGTTGTCCATGCGTCCCTTCGCCTGGATATCGCTGCTGCCCACGTTGCCGTCGAAGCTCGTGAGCGCCAGGTAGCGCGGGCTGAAGTCGAAGTAGAGGCTCTTGATGCCGACCGGCGGCAGGGAGTCGCTCCTGTAGTCCATGCCCAGCAGGATCATGCGGCCATCGGCCTGGAACTTGTCGTAATGGCCGTTCTCCACGTCGCTCATCCGGCCCTTCATGCGCACATCGGCGGTGAAGCTGCCCTTGAGGTCCTCCTCCATCGGGACCACCGTCTTCACGCTGGCCAGGTCCAGGTTGGCCTTCAACTCGGCATCCACATCGGGATCGGTCATGGGGTGTGCAAGATGCATGCGCGCTTCCACGGGATTGCCCGCCATCTTCAAGGCGAAGCGCTTCAGGTCGACCACCATCTTGTCCATGTCATTGCCCTGAGGACAGTTGATGTTCAGGTCCACATGGATGTCCTCCACGCTGCTGGGCAGATCGGGATACTTGAAGCGACCATTCTCCACATCCACATCCAACCCGAAGGCCGGCGTGGTGTTGTCGTTCATCCGACCTTTAACGAAGCCGCTGAAACCGGCCTTGCCGCTCATCTCAACGCCGGTGAGGTCGGTGGCGAACTCCGCGGGCACCAAGGAGAGCAGGGTGCCGAAGTCCGTCTTCTTCGTGTTCCAAGTGAGGTCCATGTCCATGTCATCACCCGGCATGGCCAGCCAGCCATCGAGCCCGAGTACCAACTGGTTGATGGCCGCCTCGTTCTCCTTGAAGGTGAACTTCATGTTCGGCATGTCCATCTCGAGATCGGCCTTGACGTCCGCCTTCACGTTCTTGAGGTACTTCACACCACCAAATACCACGTTGGCCGTATCCGCGTGTGTGGTGGTATTCAGCACGAAGAGGTCCTGCGTGAAGTCACCATTCCCGCGGTGATCCAAGCCGAGCAGGTCCATGTAATAACCGAGGGATGCGTCATCGTAGATCAGGGACCCATCCTCGATCCAGTATTCGCGAAGCCCGATGTTGAAGGCGCTGGCCGATTCCGCCGCCGCTTCTTCGGTCGCCATGCTGTCCGCCTTGGCGATGTCCCAGTTCGCACGTCCGTCCTCCAGGACCTTCACATGGATGTGAGGCCGCACCAGGCCGATGCGCTTGATGTCGATCCGGTCGCGGAAGAGGCTCTTGATGTCCACGGTGGCGGTGAAGGTGCCGATCCGCGCCAGGTCGATGCCCTCGAAGGGCGCCACGTTGCTCACCTTCACATTCCCCACCTCCACGGTGAGGTTGGGGAAGTTCTTGAGGATGGTAAGGTCCCACTCTCCCCAATCCACCACCGCGTTGAGGTTCTTGTTCACCTCGTCCTTCACCGCCGCCTCGATCCGGTCCTTGAAGAGGATGGGGATGAGGATGGCGGCTCCCAGCAGGAGCACGATGAGGACACCGAGACTGATCAGGATGCGTTTGGTCCACTTGGCCATGGGCGGGGGCGATGTTCTCGCGAACGGTGGTTCTAATCCGCTCGAGGTCACAAAGATCGTTCCGCAACGCGCCCGAGGCCCCGTGAAGGTCTCCGGGGATCGTTCACAGTTCCTTGGTGAACAACTCCTCGCCTTGTGCATGGGCCACCAGGCTGCAGCAGGTGGCGTCGCCGGTGACGTTCACCACGGTACGACACATGTCAAGCACACGGTCCACCGGCAGGATGATGGCGATCCACGCGGGGTCCAGGCCCAATGAGGTGAGCACCACCAGCAGGGTGATCAGCCCTGCGCTGGGAACGGCGGCCGCACCGATGCTCGCAAGGGTGGCCGTGCCTACAATGCTCAGTTGCTGCATGAAGGTGAGGTCGACAAGGTGGAATTGAGCCAGGAAGACGACGGCCACCGCTTGGTAGAGGCTGGTACCATCCATGTTCACCGTGGCACCGATGGGCAGGACGAATCCCGCCGTGCTCCGGCTCACACCCACGCGCTCCTCGAGGCATTCCATGGTCACCGGAAGGGTCGCCGCGCTGCTGCTGGTGCTGAAGGCGAGCAACTGGGCCGGGGAGATGGCCTTGAAGAAGCGCCGGTAAACGTTGCGGCGGAGCACCAGGCTGAGCACGACCGGGTATATGCCGAATGCGACGATGGCCAGGCCCAAGCCCACGGTGATCATGTAGCCGGCCAGGGAACGGAACAACTCGAGCACCGCGGCGGGGTCATCACCCGCGATGCGCGAGACCACGCCCGCCATGAGCGCGAAGACGAACCAGGGTGCGGCGAGCATCACCACGTCCACCATCTTCATGAAGACCTCGTTCAGCCCATTGACGAGCTGGATGACCGGCGCCACCCGGTCCCTCGGGATCAGCAGGAGCACCACGCCGAAGAACAACGCGAAGACGATGACCTGCAGCATCAATGCCCGGCTGAAGCTCAGGAAGATGTTGCTCGGCACCATCTCCACGAGGAATTGGAGCGGTCCTTGGGCGGCCACACCGGTCGCTCGTTCCCTTTGGGCCTCGGCCATGGCATCCGGTGCTTGCTGCCGACGCTTGAGCACCCTGGCCACCACGGCTTCGTTGCCAGGATCGCAGCTGAAACAGCGACCATCCTTGGCCTGCTCCACGCCAGGCGTGTCCTTCACCCATAGTTCATAAGCCACCCGGTTCTCCAGCCGCTGGTCGTCATCGGACCAGGTGCCGGGTGCGATCGTATTCACCAACAGCAGTCCGACGCTGACCGCGACAACGGTGGTGGCCAGGTAAAGGGCCAGCATGCCAAGGCCCATGCGACCGAGCCGCGTGATGTCATTCAGCCCACTCACCCCACTGATGATGCTGAACAGCACGAGCGGGACCGCGATCAACTTGAGCAGGTTGATGAAGATGTCGCCGAAGGGGGCGATCCAGTCCATCGTGAAACGGCTCCACCCCAGCGTACTCGACAAGACGGCCCAGCCCACGCCAAGCCCCAGACCCAACAGGATGCGCACGGGCAGGGATGGTCGGAACACCCTCATAGCCGAGCGGTCCGTTGGCGAATCATATGATCGACAAGGACCAGACAGGTCATGGCTTCCACGATGGGCACAGCACGCGGCACCACGCACGGGTCATGCCGGCCGGCCGCCTCCAGTACCACGGTGTTGCCCGCGCGATCAACGGTGTCCTGTGCTTTGGCGATGGTGCTCACCGGTTTGAAGGCGACATCGAAGACGATGTCCTCGCCATTACTGATGCCGCCCTGGATGCCTCCCGCCCGATTCGTTCTGTTCCCGACCGGGGTGATCGGGTCGTTGTTCTCCGATCCGCGCAGGGCGATGCTGTCGAAGCCATTGCCGATCGCGAAGCCCTTCACCGCGTTGATGCTGAGCATGGCCTTGCCCAGGTCGGCGTGCAGCTTGTCGAAGACAGGTTCCCCCAAGCCCGCGGGAGCACCGGTGATCAGGCAGGTGATGCGACCACCGATCGAATCACCATCCGCTCGCACTTCCTCGATCAACTCCGCCATCGGTCCCACCAATGCCGGGTCGGCTGTACGCACCGGATTCGACCATGTCGAAGTGAAGTCGAGTTCCACGAGCGGACAGCTGGACCTGATCGACCCGACCTGGCTCACATGCGCGTGCACCCGTACACCGGACCCGTTGAGCACCTGGCGGGCGATGGCACCACCGACCACCCGGGCCGCGGTCTCCCGCGCGCTGCTTCGACCGCCACCGCGATGGTCACGGATACCGTACTTCGCCTCCCAGGTCTTGTCCGCATGACCGGGCCGGTAGACCTCCTTCAGGGCATCGTAATCGGTGCTCCGTGCATCGGTATTGCGGATCGCGAAGGCGATCGGCGTTCCCAACGTGATCCCATCGAAGACGCCGCTCAGGATCTCCAAACGATCATCCTCCCTGCGTGCGGTCCCCAGTGTCGTGCTACCCGGTCGCCTGCGGTCCAACTCGTTTTGGATGGCTTCAAGGTCGATACGAAGTCCCGCTGGACAGCCGTCGACGACCCCACCGATGCCTGCACCATGGCTCTCCCCGAAGGTGGTCAGGCGGAACAACTGTCCGATCGTATTCCCGGGCATCCCTGCTGGTCGTTCGGCAAAGTACGAAAGTCGGATCGGCGGTGCGGGTGGGCTGCGGACCGTGCGTACCACGGAGGTCCACCTACCTTCGACGACCATGCTGCGCCCACCTGCTGTGGATGGAGGAAGATCATCGGTCGAGCACCGGATGATGTCGTGGATCGAAGCGCTGGTCGTGCTGCTGGGCGTGATCACGGCGATCTCGCCCTTGCGAAGCGGGATCGAGCTCTCCCCGGACTCGGTGAATTTCGTGGTGGCCGCACAGAACCTGATGGAGCATGGCCGCTTCTTCGTCTTCTCGAACTGGCCGTCGCATTCGCTCCTTCCCGTTTTGGAGCCGTTCACCGACTTTCCGCCCGGCTATTCCCTATACCTCCTGCCTTTCCTACTGGTGTTCAAGGAGCCCTTCCTGGCCGCCGCCGTTGCCCACGCGGTAACGATCGTGGCTTTGTTCAGCGCCCTGGTCTTCCTTTTCCGCAGCCTCGGATGGCCTCCTTTCCCCCGGATCACCGGCTACCTCGTGGTCTCGGTGTTCTCCACCTACCCCATCCTGTTCGCGCACTATTGGACGGAACCGCTCTTCATCGCCAGCACCCTCATGGTGGGTGCGTGCATGATCCGATCCTGTCGCACGGATAAGCGAAGCCTCTGGTACTGGGCTGCGGCCTTCGCTTTCATGGCAAGCTCCCTGAAGATCATCGGGGCCTTCAACCTGGCCTGGTTCGTCATCCCTGTTCTGAGATCACACCATGGACGAAGATCACGTTCCGTGCTGGCGATCGCCGCTTGTTCCGCACCGAGCATATTGTGGTTCGGACGGAACCTGTTCCAATACGGCACCATCAGCCATTCGCACCTGTTGAGGGCACTGGACCTCAATGACACGCTGCTGCGCCCCCTGAACTTCCTCACTGACGAATTGCTCCGGATCAGTGGACCCGTCTGGCCTTCGTTCGTCGTCCTGGCTGGCGTGGTCACTTGCATCGTTCTTCCTTTTTGGACCAGGACGGGTCCATGGACCGAACGGATCGCCACGGCGCAAGGGCTCCTGGTGCTGGCCGTGTGCGTGCATTTCGTGGGGATATGGGCGCTCTCGCTCGTCACCTTCTTCAGCCTTCTCGATGACCGGCTCCTCTCCCCATCGATCACGCTCGGCATGATCGCCACACTGAACGGGATCCATCTGGTGACGCAAGGCCGGCCCCGTGCAGTGCGGATCGCCTTGCTGGTGCCGCCGCTCCTATTTCTGCTGAACGCGCACCATACCACAAGACCTCCCTCTCCCATCAACTCACGCACCTTCACCATTCCTCCTGAAGCCATGGCCTGGGACGACATCCGGATGCGCGGTGTGCTCGATGGTGCGAGCCACTTCTACTCGGATCGCGACTTCCGCCATCAGCTCTATGCCCGCATCCCGCAGCGGATCCTCTGGGACACCACCATCCTTGGCGATGAACAGAGGATCCATGATTTGCTGCGGACAGGGGATCGGCCTTTCTTCGTCATGCATGAGGGCTCCGATGAGCTGCAAGCCCTCGACTCCGGCCTTGCCCGCAGCGGGATCGAACTGGAACGGACCACCTACCCGGATGCCGGACTAGTGGTGTACACCCTGCCTCCATCTGACCACCGTCCGCAGTGATCGTCTTTCTTTGCCGGTAATGGAACGGCTGCTCATCATCAACGCCAAGGCCCTCGTCGGCGTGCGACCGAAAGGGCTGCGCAGCGTTCCGGGCCGGTCGATGGGCGAGCTGCCCCACGTCGCCGATGCCTGGCTCCTGATCGAGGATGGACGGATCAGCGACCTCGGTCCCATGAGCGCATTGGCTGACTCCATGGAAGGCCATCGGGTGATCGATGCCCGTGGACGCTACGTACTCCCGGGCTGGTGCGACCCGCATACCCATACCGTGCATGCGGCTTCCCGTGAGGAGGAGTTCGTTCACAAGATCAAGGGCCTCACCTACCAGGAGATCGCGGCACGTGGAGGCGGCATCCTGAACAGCGCGAACACCTTGCGCAGGATGAGTGAGGATGAGCTCTTCGTGAAGGCGAAAGC
>JACJZG010000025.1 GCA_020635715.1 Flavobacteriales bacterium
CACCACGGCACCGATGGCGCTATCCACGTTGTAGTACTGGGCATCCGTGCTGAAGTTCCCATGGATGCCGCCGCCCTGCTGGGCTTGAAGGGCGGTCGTGAAGAGCACGAAGGCCAGGATGGCGTGGCCCCTGGTTGGTGGGTGGTTGGCCATACGGGGGCGGATCACTTCTTACCGACGAGCTCGCGCACCTTCTGGTACAGCTCCTTCTCGTCCCCGGGTTCGTAGTTGTTATGCTGATAAACGACCTCCCCCTTTCCGTTGAGCAGGAAGGTATGCGGAACGTTGTTCACGTTGAGCGCCCGTTTCAGATCGCCGTTCGGGTCGAGGTACACCTCGTAATCCCAGTCCTGGCCGTTCACGTACGGGGCCACACGAGCGGTGCTGCGCGCATCATCGATGGAAACGGCGATGAGCTTCACGCCGGTCTCCGACCGCCAACGGTCATACTGATCGGCGATGGTGCTCAACTCGCGCTTGCAGGGGGCGCACCAGGTGGCCCAGAAGTTCACGATGATGGGCTTGCCGTCGTTGCTCCAGGTCTTCGTGTCCACCGTCTTGCCATCGAGGGAACGGAGGGTGACGGAAGGAAGGTGGATCTGGGCGGCGAGGCTGACGGGGAATGCCAGGACGATCAACGAACTGAGGAGGGTCTTCATGGTCTTGTTGGTTGGAAATGGAAGGTCGGCGCCCGAAGATGCGAACATCGTACCGGAACGCCGACCTTCCTGATCCCCGCTGGGCTTACTTGGTCAGATTCACCGTGCGGCTGGCGCGGAAGCCGTCCGCCGTGATGTGTACGAAGTAGACGCCGTTGTTCAAGTTGCTTAGGTCGAGCACTTCGCGCTGGGCGCCGCCGTTGAGCGGGCGGTTGATGCCGTAAACGCGCTCGCCCAGGGTGTTGAACACTTCGATCGTCGCATTGCCGGAGCCCATCGAGGCGTCGAACATCAGGTTCAGTTCGCCGTTGGTCGGGTTCGGGAAGATGCGGAGGTCCTGGCCGGCCTCGTTCTCATTCATGCCCACCTGCACAGGCGCCAAAGCGGCTTGCAGGATCTCCTTGGTCGAGACGTTCTGCACGAAGGCCACCACCGTGACGTCCTGAGGACCACCTTCCCAGAAGTTGTAGTTCCCCTGGGCAGGGCCACCGAAGGTCATGGTGTACTGGCGGTTCACGGTCTGGGTCTGGTCCTCCACGAATGCTGCGAGGGTGTTGCCCTGGCCGTTCGGCAGCATTTTCCGTTGCACATAGTGGAACTCATGCTGGGTCGTGGTGTTGCCGTTGTAGGTGTATTCGTTCTCAACGAGGCCGATGTGCACCTTGTGGGTTCCGGAGTATTGCCACAGCGGGGTCACATCAACCGTCACGTTGATGGTGTTGCCGTTGGTCCAGTAGGAGAGGTTCATATCCACGAAGGCATCACGGCTACCGAGCGTCTGGATCGTGCCAGCTGCAACGCTGTTCATCGGCTTGCCGTCCTGGAAGAGGTCCGGGATGCCAGTGACATTGTAGTATGACTTACGGGTGTTCCCATCCGGGTTGTAGCTCGGGTCGTTGCCCGGAGCGGGCCAGTTCATGTGATACTTGATCGCTGCGATGTTGCTGCCCGGCTGGTTGGTGTTGAGGTTGGTCAGCGTGGGAGCGAAAGTCGTGTTCAAGGTAGCGCAAGGAGGGCAGGTCGAGCTGGTGAATTGCTCGATGATGGTAGTCCGCTCGGTGTACTCGTCGGAAATGCCCAGGTCGTGCTCCAGGTTGTTGTTCCCCGGAACGCCGTCTTCTGGCACGTCACTCACGATCACATCGAGCAAGTGGGCGCCCAGGCTGGCACTCCAAGGGACGGGGTGGGTGAAATCATAGGATTCGCCCGGTGCCACGTTCGCCGCCACAGGCACGCTCACTGGTGCACCACCATCAATGGTGTAGGACAGCGTGAATCCGTCGATCGCGGTCACCCCACCGTTGACAACGGTGCCGGTGATGGTCACGTCTGCGTTCCGGTATACAGCTTCCATGGTTACGGCGTCAACCGCCATGTCGGTCCCTAGGAAGACCTGGGAAGACTGTGCGGTGGCGAACGCACCACCAGAAGCAACCTCCACCCCGTCTACAACGATGGTGTAACCACCGTCGCCGTAGGCGCAGCACCAACCATCACCATAGGAATCCTCTGCGTTGAAGACGAACTGGGTTCCGGTCGGGATGCACACCGTCACCGGGTCCAACGGATATTCTCCATTCGTTGCTTCATCTTCATATCCGCCCCCACTGGCGTAGACTGGTGAGCCGCCCGGGCCCGTGAGTGACCAGGAGGCTTCGGAGGCCCATCGGTCAAGGACAACGTTCACCGTAACTTCGGTTTCGCCATCGGGGCATTGGGCTTGCACAAAGGACGACGCCGAAACGAGGGCGGCGACCAGGAGTAGATTCTTCTTCATCAACAGCGGGTTTTGGTTCGTAAGGATCGCAGGGTGTTCTAGGTACGTGTTGGCCAAATGTAGACGGGAGGCGAGGTGGAGTGTCAGGTTTGTGCGTCAGAGCTTGGGATCCTATCTGTCGAAGCTGGGCAATGGATAAAACGGCCCTTGGACGTTCGTATGACCTCCAGGCCTTACATTTGTAGGGAGGCCTGAACGGCTTCCTGAACGGCCTACAAACATGAAGATACGTTACGCGCTTTCCTTGTTCCTCCCTGCGATCACGTTCCAGGTGAACGCCCAGTTGCTGACCTTTACGGATGAGAACGGCGTGAACATCCCAAGTGGCACCACCATCATCCATGATGGGGTATCCACGAGTGATTATGAATATGTGCATCTTTCCACTACGTTGAATGGTTCGGAGTCGAAAGTGGTGAACATGCGCCGCATCGAATTGGACGTTCAATCCGGCACCCAGAACTATTACTGTTGGGGTGTATGTTACGACGCGATCGACGCGGGCGCATTACCCGTCTGGAACTGCTTGGCCATCCACTCCCTCTCCATGAACGGGGGTGAAGAGGTGAACAACTTCTCCGGATACCACAAACCACAGGGGTTGACCGGCACGAGCTCCTATCGATACATCTGGTTCGACGTGGACAACCGCGATGACAGTGTATGGGTGGATCTTGAGTTCCGGGTCACTGCCGTAGGCATCGGGGATAACGTGGCATTGGCCCGACTCAACGTGTTCCCGAACCCGTCCAAAGGAGCCGATGTGCAATTCGATGTGGAAATGCCCTCCTTGAGCGGAGCCACGGCTTTGGTGATCCACAACGCGGTCGGCCAGCGGATCCGTACCACACCGGTGCGCAGCGGCCAACCGATCGCACGTCTTTCCACCGAGGGCCTGGCGCCGGGACTCTACTTCGCCACCTTGGACCATCAAGGCCGCGGCCTGGTCACCCAGCGTTTCGTGGTCAGCGGTCGCTGAGCGCGCTGATCAGATGGGAAGCCAGTGCCGGCATTCCGGCGCTGGCTTTCTGTTTCCAGTGCCGGGCACGCGCCATTCCGGAGGGTGGGTCCATCGGGTCCACCAGGTGCAATGCCGCCGCGGGGTGCAGGTAGTGGACCAGTCCTGCCGCGGGATACACCTGCAAGGAGGTCCCCACCACCACAAGCAGATCGGCCTTGGCGATCCGTTCGGCCGCCGCTTCGATCATGGGGACCGGTTCGCCGAACCACACGATGTGGGGACGTAGTTGGGATCCCAATGGGCAGCGGTCGCCCCAGCGCAGGGATGGGCCGTTCACGGGTGTGACAAAGGTGGGGTCGACGGTGCTGCGGGCGAGCGTGATCTCCCCGTGAAGGTGCATGACCCTGCTGCTGCCGGCGCGTTCGTGCAGGTCGTCGATGTTCTGGGTCACCACATCCACTTCGAACCATTCTTCCAGATCCGCGATGGCCCGGTGTGCGGCATTGGGCAGCGCCGCCAGTACCTGCGCCCGGCGCAGGTCGTAGAAGTGGAGCACCTTGCGTGGATCGCGCTGCCAGGCCTCGGGGGTGGCCACCTCCTCGATCGGGTATTGTTCCCAAAGCCCGTCCGCATCGCGGAAGGTGCGCAGGCCGCTCTCGGCGCTCACACCGGCTCCGGAGAATACCACCAATCGTTGTTTTCGCATAGGATCCAAGGCTTTATGGCCTGCGTGGCCGGGCGGTTGAAGCTAGCTACGCCGGAACGGTCCGGGGAACCCTTGATCCGTTTATTTTCGCGCCTCCTTGTTGGACCTTATCCGCCGCGCATCGCCGAACTGTACCCTGGATCTTATTGAAGCTACCCACCTCGGGGGACAGGATGATCGATAGCCTGAACGGAACGCTTTTGCACAGTGGCGCGGACCATGTGGTCATCGAGTGCGGTGGTGTGGGCTATCTGGTCCATGCGCCCGCCACGGTGCTGGCCGCTCTACCAACGAGCGGTGCCGTTCGTTTGTTCGTTCATTACGCGGTATCCGTGGATGTGCGTTCGGGCCAAAGCGAGCACCGGCTGTTCGGTTTCGCGGACCGCGAGGACAGGCAGCTCTTCCGCCGGCTCATCGAAGTGCAGGGCGTGAGCGCCACCATCGGGATGGCCATCATGGGTGCCCGTAGCGCGCAGGATGTGCACACGGCCATCCTGGTGGGCGATGAATCGATGCTGAAGGGGATCAAGGGGATCGGCCCCAAGCTGGCGCAGCGGATCATCGCCGAGCTCCAGGGCAAGCTGGCCGCTGTGCCCATGCCGGGTAGGGCGACAGTCGTGGGCGGGGGCAATACCCTGCGGACCGAGGCGTTATCGGCACTGACCTCACTGGGCCTGGACCGCCTGAAGGCGGAACGCGCGATGAACGCGGTGATCCAGGAACATGGTGGCGAAGGACCGGCACTGGAAGACCTGATCCGACTTACACTTAAGAACCTCTGACGGCCAGGCCTTCGTCGCGATGCAACGCTTCACCATCATACCGTTCTTCTGCCGCACGTGGCTGCGGTCGTTGATGCTGGTGGCTCTGGCGTTCATGGTCACGGACGGGCAGGCGGTGGACCTCGTGCTGGAGGTGTTCCAGCTCCCGGTGGATTCGCCGGTGAACCTTCAGTTCCCGATCACCGATCCGCTCACGCCCGGGGCGCAGAGCAGTGGAAGCATCAACCTGGGCGATCCGGACAACATCCAGAACGATGTGGAGTACGACCCGGAGACGGGCCAGTACATCATGCGCAGTTCAGTAGGCGGGGCCTTCGACTATCGGCCCCCCATGAGCATGTCGTTGGAGGAATACCTCAACTACGACATGGAGCGCAGCATGGAGAACTACTGGCTGGACCGCGTGGAGCAGGACAGTGAGAGCGCCCAGAAGAGCCTCATCCCGACGATCAAGGTGAAGGGCGAGGCCTTCGACCGGATCTTCGGCGGTAACACGATCGACATCAAGCCACGTGGTTCGGCCGAGGTGATCTTCGGGGTGAACATCAGCAAGACCGAGAATCCGCGGATCCCGATCAACCAGCGGCGGATCACCACCTTCAACTTCGACCAGCGGATCCAGCTGAACCTGGTGGGCAACATCGGGGAGAAGCTGAAGATCAACACCAACTACAACACGCAGGCCACCTTCGACTTCGAGAACCAGGTGAAGCTCGACTACACCGGTTACGAGGATGAGATCATCCAGAAGATCGAGGCCGGGAACGTGAGCCTGCCCTTGCGCGGCACGTTGATCCAGGGCAGCCAGAGCCTCTTCGGCCTGAAGACCGAGCTGCGGTTCGGGCGGCTCACGGCCACGGCCATCTTCAGCCAGGAGAAGGGGCAGCGCCGGAACGTGCAGACGCAGGGCGGGGCCCAGACCACCACCTTCGACCTGAAGGCGGATGAGTACGAAGCGAACAAGCACTACTTCCTCAGCCACTACTTCCGGGACCGGTACGATCAGGCGCTGCGCACGCTGCCCACGGTGAACAGCGGGGTGATGATCCAGCGCATCGAAGTATGGGTGACCAACACCCGGCAGGACTTCCAGCAGACGCGCAACTTCGTTGCCTTCACGGACCTTGGCGAGGATGGCAGCGCGCCCGCCATCGCCGCTGGTCACTTCAGTGCGGACCTTCCGCCCGGTCTGGTGACCGACCGGCCGAACTCCACGGTGGCCGACAACAGTGCCAACTCATTGTACCAGACGGTGAGCCAGGATGCGGGCATCACCGGCTTCGTGAACTCCAGCCAATCGCTGCAGGCACTGGGCCTGATCGCTGCACGCCACTATGAGAAGGTGGAAAGTGCCCGGTTGCTCACGGCGAGCGAATACACGGTGAACCAGCGCCTGGGCTTCATCTCGTTGAACCAGTCACTGAACAATGACGAGGTGCTGGCCGTGGCCTACCAGTACACATTGGATGGGCAGACCTATCAGGTGGGGCAGTTCTCGCAGGACGGGACGATCGGCACGGATGATGGAACCACGCCCACCCCCGGCACGGGTACCCAGGTGGGTCCGCAGGGCACGGAGGCCTTGGTGCTCCGGTTGTTGAAGGCGACCATCACCAACCCGCGCATCCCGCTGTGGGACCTGATGATGAAGAACATCTATTCGCTTGGTGCCTTCCAGGTGAACCGGGAGAACTTCAGGTTGGACCTGTTGTACAACAATCCGACCACCGGCGTGGATGTGAACTACATCCCCCGTGCGCCGCTCGATCAGATCCCCTTGATCCAGGCCCTGGCGATGGACCGCCTGGATCCGAACAACGCGCCCAACCCCGACGGTTGGTTCGACTTCATCGACGGTGCGGCCACCACGGGCGGGACCATACAGTCGCAGACGGGCCGCATCTACTTCACCACCGTGGAGCCCTTCGGCAGTTACCTGGACGCGCAACTGGTGGGGGTGCCACCCGAGATCAAGCGCACCATCGTATACCAGCAGCTCTATGACAGCACGAAGACCGCTGCGCAGAACATCCCGGAGCTGAACCGTTTCAAGCTGAAGGGCAGCTACCGCAGCGCGAGCAGCGATGTGATCTCGCTCAACGCGGTGAACATCCCGCAGGGATCGGTGGTGGTCACGGCCGGTGGCGTGCGCCTGGTGGAGAACCAGGACTACACGGTGGACTACAACCTGGGCCGGGTGCGCATCCTGAACCAGGGGATCCTGGAGAGCGGAACGCCGGTGAACGTATCGTTGGAGAGCAACTCGCTCTTCAGCATACAGACCAAGACCCTGGCCGGTGCGCGCTTCGATTACAAGGTGAACAAGGACCTCGTTCTGGGCGCCACCGTGATGAACTTGTATGAGCGGCCACTGACGCAGAAGGTGAACGTGGGGGAGGAGCCGATCCGGAACACGATGGTGGGCGTGGATGCGAACTGGCAGACCAAGTCGCAATGGATCACGGACATGGTGGACAAGCTGCCCTTCTATGCCACCAAGCAGGAGAGCAACGTGAACGCGAGCCTGGAGGGTGCCTACCTGATCCCGGGCCACAGTCGGGCGATCGGCAATGCGGGCACGAGCTACATCGATGACTTCGAGGGCAGCGTGAGCGTGATCGACCTGCGCACCCAGAGCCTGTGGTTCCACAGTGCGGTGCCGCAGGGCCTGCCCAACCTGTTCCCCGAGGGTGATCTGGTCGGGGACCTCGGTTCGGGGTACCGCAGGGCACAACTGTCGTGGTACGTGATCGATCCGCTTTTCTTCCGGAACAACAACCTCACTCCGGAGAACATCGCGAACAGCGAGGAGATCCGCAGCGACCACCGACAGCGGGAGGTCCTGGAGCAGGAGGTGTTCCCGAACAGGCAGCTGGCCGCAGGCACACCCACCAACATCCCGGTGCTCGACGTCACCTATTACCCGGATGAGCGGGGGCCGTACAACTTCAATCCGAACCTGTCGGCCAACGGCGGATTGCCGAACCCGGAGGACAATTGGGCCGGCATCACGCGGCGGATCACGACCACGGACTTCGAGGCGAGCAACATCGAGACCGTGCAGTTCTGGTTGATGGACCCCTTCTTCAACGCGAGCAACAGTGCGGGTGAGCCGGCCACGAACGAGAACAGTGTGAACAGCACGGGGGGTGAGCTGTACATCGATCTGGGGAACATCAGCGAGGACGTGCTGCGCGACGGCCGCAAGTCCTTCGAGAACGGATTGCCGAACAGTCCGACGGACGTATCCTCCGTGTACGACGAGACCACTTGGGGGGTGGTGCCAGCCACCCAGAGCGTGGTGAACGCGTTCGCGATCACCGAGACGAACAGCAACCGGTTCCAGGATGTCGGGCTTGATGGCCTCGGCAGCCCCGGGCAGCAGATCCCCGATCGGAACGAAGCGGCCTTCTTCAGCAGCTACCTGAGCTCAGTAGCGGGTTCGGTGACCGATCCCACGGCACTGCAACGGATACAGGCCGACCCCTCGAATGATGATTACCGGTTCTTCCGCGGCGCGGACTACGACAACTCCAGTGCGGACATCCTGACGCGTTACAAGCGGTTCAATGCGCCGGAGGGGAACTCGGTGACCGATGAGGATTCGGAAGAGGACTATCCCACGCAGCAGACCACCCTGCCGACCACCGAGGACATCAACCAGGACCAGAACCTGGGGGAGAGCGAGAGCTATTTCCACTACCGCATTCCCTTGCGCCCGCAGGAGATGGTGGTGGGCCGGGGCTTCATCACCGACCGCATCCTGGCCACGGCGAACACACCGGAAGGGCCGAAACAGGTGTATTGGTACCAGTTCAAGGTGCCTGTGCGGCAGCCCTCTGCGGTGGTGAACGGCATCCAGGACTTCCGGAGCATCCGCTTCATGCGCCTCTACCTACACGGTTGGCAGCAGCAGGCCACCCTGCGTTTCGCGCGCCTGGAGTTCGTGCGCGGCGAGTGGCGCAAATACCTGCAGAGCCTGGAGACACCGGGAGAAGTGGTGGGTGGTGACCCGGATCCGACGGTCTTCCAGATCGCTGCGGTGAACATCGAGGAGAACGGCAACCGCACACCGATCAACTACGTGCTGCCCCCGGGCATCAACAAGGAGGTGGACGTGGCCAGCGCGAACCTGCGCAACCTGAACGAACAATCGCTGCAATACAAGGTGTGCAACCTGCGCGATGGGGATGCGCGCGCGGGTTTCCGCAACGTGCAGTTCGACATCCGCAGCTACAAGAAGCTGCGCATGTACGTGCACGCGGAAAGCAGCGACCCGAACGACCCGATCGAGTTCGGTGATGCGTCCGTCTTCATCCGACTGGGCAACGACTTCGATCAGAACTACTATGAGTACGAGGTGCCGGTGACACCGTCGGTCTTCTTCAACCGCGACCCGTACAATGTGTGGCCTGAGCAGAACGACGTGATCATCGAGTTCGCCAAGCTCAACGACCTGAAGATCCAGCGCGATCAGAGCGGTGCGGCGCGGAACACGCGGTATCAGGGCAACGATGGCGACCGCCGCATCTTCATCAAGGGAAGTCCGAACCTCAGCCAGATGCGCACCATCATGATCGGTGTGCGCAACCCCAAGCGTGATGGCGAGGAGGCGAACCCCTGGACGCAGGATGATGGCCTGGCGAAATGCCTGGAGGTGTGGGTGAACGAACTGCGCCTCACGGACTTCGACCAGAGCGGTGGCTGGGCGGCACTGGCCCGGGTGAACGCCACCCTGGCCGACCTCGGGAATCTGAGCGTGGCGGGCAACTACAGCACCCCGTTCTGGGGCAGCATCGACAAGAAGGTGAGCGAGCGGCAGCGTGAGACCAAGTACGGTGTGGACGTGAGCGCCAACCTGGAGATGGGCAAGTTCCTGCCGGAGGAGTCCAAGGTGAAGGTGCCGCTGTACCTTGGTTATTCGGAGCAGATCAGCAATCCGCAGTTCGATCCGCTGAGCCCGGACATCACCTTCGACGAGGCCACGCGTGCGCTGACCCGGGAGGAACGCAAGGAGCGGTTGAAGGTGTCGCGCACCTACACCCGGCGGCGCAGCATCAACCTGACCAACGTACGCAAGGAACGCGGGGCGGGCAGCAAGGAGCAGTTCTTCGACGTGGAGAACCTGAGCTTCAATTACGCTTACAGCGACCAGGAGTACCACGACGTGAACACGGCGTATGAGAACACGCGCACCTACCGCGGGTCGATCGCCTATGTGCATGCACCGAAGCCGCGACCGATCGAGCCCTTTGCCGGCATCGGCTTCGTGAGCAAGACCAAGTGGCTGCGGCTGGTGAAGGACTTCAACGTCAACCTGGGCTTCAAGCAGATCAGCATGCGCACGAGCGTGGACCGCATGTACCTCGAAAGGCTGGTGCGGCCCAACCCGGACATCGAGACACTGCCTCCCCGTCCCACCTACAACAAGAACTTCAACTGGAACAGCCAGTACGGCTTCCGCTACGAGCTCACCAAGTCGTTGAAGATCGACTTCAACGCGAACAACCTCGCCTTCATCGGCGAGACGCCCGGGCGCGTGAACAGCAAGAGCCGCGATGAGTATGCCCTGTGGAAGGACAGCGTGCTGAGCAGCATCCGCAACTGGGGGGAACCCACGCGGTACGACCACACCGTGGGGGTGACATACACGCTGCCGTTGGACAAGTTCCCGCTCACGGACTGGATGACCGTGAACACCGGATATACCGCAGGCTATCAGTGGGACCGGGCGCCGCTCACCCAGGACACATTGGGTGCCACCATCCAGAACTCACAGAACATCTCGGTGAACGGCCAGTTGAACTTCGTGAACCTGTACAACAAGTCGAAGTACCTGAAGAAGATCAACGACAAGGCGCGGGGCCGCGGTGGTTCGGGCAAGACTGGAGCGAGGACCACCCGGGCGAAAGCGGATAGCACCGCGAAGCCGGATCCGAAGTTCAAGATCGATCCGCTGGAGGGTCTGGCGCGCGTACTGATGACGCTGCGCAACGGCACGGTCACGTACAGCCAGACGTCGGGCATCCTGTTGCCCGGTTATGCGCCGCGCACGAACATCATCGGGATGGACAACTTCGGGGCGCCGGGCTTCGGCTTCATCCTTGGCCAGCAGAACCACGACCTGAGCGGCGACATCGTGCGCGACTTCGCCACCGATGCGGCCCGACAGGGATGGCTCGTCACCACGCCGTCCATCTTCAATCCGTACAACAACACGCGGAACGAGAACATCAACGCGCGGTTGACCTTGGAGCCTTTCCGGGGCATGCGCATCGAGATGATGGCGAACCGGACGAAGGCGGACAACCGCACGAGCTTCTTCCGGTACAACCGTGAAGAGGCCCGGTACGTGAACGACAGCCCGCGCGACCAGGGCAGCTTCAGCGTGAGCATGCTCAACTGGCGCACGGCCTTCTCCAAGAACGATGAGAACTTCGTGAACCAGGTGTTCCAGGACATGCTGGCGAACCGTCCGACGGTGAGTGCACGTTTCGCGCAGCTGACCGGCGCCGCCGTGGATCCCGAGACCGGATATGCGGACGGATACGGACCCACGCAGCAGGATGTGGTGATCGCCTCCTTCCTCGCGGCGTACACCGGCAAGAGCGCGGATAACGTGAAGCTCGATCCGTTGAGCCTGATCCCCGCGCCGAACTGGGACGTGACCTACGACGGGCTCACCAAGCTGCCCCTATTCGACAAGTGGTTCCGGACCTTCACGGTGAAGAACAGCTACCGCAGCACGTTCAACGTGGGCAGTTATCAGACCAACCTGCTGTACATCGACGGAGCCGGTGTGCGCGACCTGTCGGACAACTTCCTGCCCGAGAAGCAGATCGCAGTGGTCACGATCCAGGAGGTGATGCGACCGCTGATGGGCTTCGACGGCACCTTGAAGAACAGCTTGCTGGCCAAGTTCGAGTACAACCGCGACCGCAACCTCAGCCTGAGCCTCACGAACAACCAGGTGACCGAGGTGCGCGGCAAGGAGTTCGTGATCGGCAGCGGTTACCGGTTCAAGAACGTGAAGTTCCCATTCGCCATCGGAGGTACCACGCCCAAGAGCGACCTGAACCTGCGGGTGGACCTCAGCCTGCGCGAGAACGTCACGGTCATCCGCAAGGTGCAGGAGCAACAGAACCAGCCCACGGCCGGCCAGAACATCATCTCCATCAAGACCAGCGCCGACTACGTGATCAACGACCGGTTGAACGTTCGCGCCTTCTATGAGCGCGTCATCAACACGCCGGTGATCTCCACCTCGTTCCCGTCCGCGAACACCAACGCGGGGATCAGCTTGCGCTTCACGCTGGCGCAATAAGGAGGGACAGAGCGAAGTCTCGGTCCTGCCCCTGCTCCGGCCCTGCGTTCCATCAGCGAACGATATCATCCGCACCGCGTACATTCGCCTTCTCATCACACGCACCGAACCCGCATGAACATCCCGGCCGACCTGCGCTACACCAAGGACCACGAATGGGTCCGCATCGAAGGCGACACCGCCACCATCGGCATCACCGACTTCGCCCAGGGTGAGCTCGGCGACATCGTCTTCATCGACATCAACACCGTGGGGCAGGACCTGGCGGCGGAGGCCGTGTTCGGAACCGTGGAAGCGGTGAAGACCGTGAGCGACCTCTTCATGCCGGTGAGCGGCACCATCACCGAGCTGAACGCCACATTGGCGGATGACCCTGCTGCAGTGAACACCGACCCGTACGACAAGGGTTGGATGGTGAAGGTGAAGATGAGCGATGCCTCCCAAGGCGAGGGCCTGCTCACAGCTGACCAGTACAAGGCGTTGGTGGGCGCCTGATCGGCGATGACGCGCCACTTGCGTCTGGCCCTTGCCTGGTCCCTCCTCATCGCGTTCCTCTGTCTGACGCCGGGGAGGAACCTGCCGCATTGGGAATGGGCCGACCTGCTGAGCGTGGACAAGCTGGTGCACATGCTGATGTTCGGCATCCTGAGCTACCTGTTGGCGCGCGGCTTGCGCGATCGGGCTGAGAACCGCTGGACCGACGGGCGGATCCTATGGATCGCCGGGGCGATCTCCTTCGCCTATGGTGGTCTGATGGAGATCCTGCAGATGACGCCGGGTCTCGGCCGGAACGGCGATGTGGTGGACCTGACCGCGAACACGATCGGGGCGGTGGTGGGCGCCTGGCTCGTGCACCGCTATTGGGCCGGACGGGCTGCGCGGGCATAGCGCGGCCGGATGGGTATCTTGCGGTCCGCACCGGGTAAAGACCGGTCCAATGCCATGGCCACGAAGACCGCCACTGCTCCCGCCCGCACGCCCGATCCGCGCACCACGCCCACCATCGACCAGGTGGGCATCGAGGAGCGCGTGGCGCGCATCAAGACGCGCAGCATCAAGAAGGAGACGAAGGTGCAGGGCATGAAGCTCGCGCTGAGCATGATCGACCTCACCACGTTGGAAGGGGCCGATACCGATCACAAGGTGCAGCAGCTATGCTACAAGGCGATGCACCTGCACGACAGCCTTCCCGGTCTTCCCACGGCCGCTGCGGTCTGTGTCTACCCCTCCTTGGTGAAGGTGGCGAAGAAGGCCCTGGGCGATAGCGGCGTGAAGGTCGCTTCGGTATCCACGGCCTTCCCCAGCGGGCAGGCGCCGCGCAAGGTGAAGCTCGATGACACGCGTTTCGCTGTGAACGAAGGCGCGGATGAGATAGACATGGTCATCAGCCGCGGCAAGTTCCACAATGGCGAGTACGACTTCGTGTTCGACGAGATCGCCGCGATCAAGGAGGCCTGCGGCGACGCGCGCCTGAAAGTGATCCTGGAGACCGGCGAACTGGGCACCTACGACAAGGTGCGCCTGGCCAGCGACATCGCCATCGCGGCCGGCGCCGACTTCATCAAGACCAGCACGGGCAAGATCAACCCGGCGGCTACGATGGAGGTGACCCTGGTGATGTTGCACGCCATCCGCGATCATTACCTCAAGACGGGGAAGATGATCGCCATGAAACCGGCCGGCGGCATCCGCAAGAGCAAGGAGGCGCTGCACTACCTGATGATGGTGAAGGAGGAGCTCGGTCCCGAATGGTTGGACAACCACTGGTTCCGCTTCGGTGCCAGCAGCCTCGCCAACGACATCCTCATGCAGTTGCAGAAGGAGGCCGACGGCCACTACCAGAGCGCGGATTACTTCAGCAATGACTAGTTCGAGGCCCCTGCCGGTGGTATTGAGGCCATGAGCCTGGAGCAAGTTGCATCACGGTCCACCGGCCCGAAGCATTGGCGTTCCCTCGATGTGTTGCGTGCGATCGCTGTACTCCTCGTGCTCGGTCGGCACCACACCGGGAATGATCTCCTCCATCGAGTGGGATGGATCGGTGTCGACCTCTTCTTCGTGCTCAGCGGATTCCTGGTGAGCGGGCTGGTCTTCGATGAGGTCCGCCGCACAGGCACCTTCCGCCCGTGGCGCTTCCTGGTACGCCGTGGGTTCAAGATCTATCCATCCTTCTATGTGCTCATCGTGGTCTCTGCGGTGTACATGCACGTGACCGGATGGGAGATGGGCTTGATGAACCACCTGGCCGAGCTGTTCTTCTTCCAGAGCTACCACGAGGCGCTTTGGCCGCACACGTGGTCATTGGCGGTGGAGGAGCATTTCTATTTCCTCCTCGTTGTGGCCGTGGTCGTACTCCTCTTAGCGCGGCTTCGGCTTACATGGAAGTGGTTGGTGCTCATCGCCATCGGGGTCTTCGTTTGCTGCCTGTCCTTGCGCATCCTCGCGTTGGTCGAGCCCGTGGCCGGGATCCGGTTCCGCCTCTTCGCCACGCACCTCCGGTTGGATTCCATGATGGCGGGTGTCCTATTGGCCGCATGGTACCGCTACCGGCCCATCTCGTTCAAGCGGACGTTCCACCGTCGTTCGTGGTTCGCATGGGCGCTCATGCTGCTGGGTCTCACACCTGCCTTGTTGCACCAAGTGGAGCACCCGGTCGTCACCACGGTCGGCTTCACCGGACTATGGGTCGCTGGAGCCATCGCCGTGGGCATGGCCGTATTGCCTGTACGGAAAGAGGAGCGCGGTGTGTTCACAGCCCTCTTGAGCGGTCTGGCCTGGATAGGTGGCATATCCTACACCACCTACCTCTGGCACATGTTCGTGTTAGTTGGATTGAACGGGCTCGACCATACGACCGGGTGGTCTTTCGGGGAGTTCGATCTTCTGGTGTACGCAGTGATCTCGGTCGCCGTAGGCTGGTTCATGTCCCTTATCGTAGAACGACCGTTCCTGAAGATACGGGAGCGCTATTTTCCGCGGGGGTGAGGGGGTCCAGCACATCAGAAGGACCCATCCTGCTCGGATCGGCCGAAGGTGCGATCCGTACGCGCTCCCAAGGCCATGCGGACGCCGGTCATCATCGGCCGTGTTCCACCCTCAACGGAAACCGCATCACCATGCTCAGCGCGGTGGCTTGACGACCTTCGCACCATGGACCATCCATCACCGTTCCGTACCATCGCCTATGCGCCGCCCCGCTTGGATCCCGTTGAGGCCTTGCAGCGTGCCACGGCGTTCCGCTGGTTGATGGAAGGCCGCCGCAGCGTGCGCCACTTCAGCCCGGATCCGGTCGCCCCGCAGCTGATCGATCAGCTGATCCGCACGGCCAGCACGGCACCAAGCGGTGCGCACAAGCAGCCTTGGACCTTCTGCGTGGTCACCGACCCGGCATTGAAGCAGCTCATCCGCGAAGCAGCCGAGGAGGAGGAGCGTGCCAACTATGGTGGTCGCATGCCGCCCGAATGGCTGGAGGACCTCGCCCCGCTGGGCACCGATGCGAACAAGGAATTCCTGGAGATCGCACCGTGCCTGATCGTCGTCTTCAAGCAGGTGCATGATCGGCGACCGGACGGCACCAAACGGAAGAACTATTACGTGGAGGAGAGCGTGGGCATCGCTTGTGGCTTCCTGCTGGCGGCCATTCGCAACGCCGGGCTGGTCGCGCTCACGCACACGCCAAGCCCCATGAACTTCCTGGCCCGTCTGCTTGACCGACCGGAGAATGAAAGGGCCTTCCTCCTGGTCCCCGTGGGTCATCCCGCGGCGGAGTGCGAAGTGCCCGACCTGCACCGGAAGGAACTTTCGCAGGTGCTGATCCGGTACGATCAGCCGCGCTGACCCCATTCTGCGACGAGCGGATGCGAGGGGACCGTCATGGGCATTGAACTTTTGGCGGGGTCGACCGTTCCTTCCGCATGGACGACACATCCGCGCCGGTTCTGATCATTGGGGCATCAAGCGGTATCGGCAGGAGTCTGGCGGAGCGATGGCGTTCATCCGGCAGGGCGCTTGTCACGGCCGGTCGGCGTGATCCAGGGTTGGGCACACACATCACCTATGATGCGACCGACCATGCACTGCCATCGGATGAACTGCCGGATGTGCTCGGCGGCTTGGTCTACTGTCCCGGCAGCATCGACCTGAAACCCTTACGCTCGGTCAAGGCCGAGGACTTGCGAGCGGCCTTCGAGCTGAACGTGGTAGGCGCGTTCAGTGCCATACAGGCGTGTGCGGATCGCTTGAAGCGCTCACCCGGAAGCGGCGTAGTGCTCTTCAGCACCGTGGCGGTTTCGCGGGGTATGCCCTTTCATGCGTCTGTGGCGGCGGCGAAGGGTGCGGTGGAGGGCTTGACCCGTTCCCTGGCCGCAGAGCTCGCGCCGAACGTGAGGGTGAATTGCATTGCTCCAAGTCTCACGCGGACCCCGCTCGCCGAGAAGCTCTTGAGCACGCCGGAGCGAGAGGCGGCGAGCGCCGAGCGGCACCCCTTGAAGCGCGTGGGGGAAGCCAACGAGATCGCGGCCATGGCGGAGTTCCTGTTGAGCCGCGAGGCCGGATGGATCACGGGCCAGGTGATGGGGGTGGATGGAGGGATGAGCGCGATCTGATGCCAGGCCACCGTACACCCGCCGATCGCCCGAGCAAGACCTGCACCGTATGCGGTCGACCGTTCCAATGGCGGAAGAAATGGGAGAAGGTGTGGGATGATGTGAAGTACTGCAGTGAACGATGCCGCAGCAACAGGAACCAGTCCTAACGCGTGAAGTCCGGCTGATCCTGGGCGATCAGCTGAACGTGCAGCACAGCTGGTTCAATGAACCCAACAACGAGGTACTCTACGTCCTGATGGAGCTGCGCCAGGAGACGGACTACGCCTGGCACCATATCCAGAAGGTGCTCGGCTTCTTTGGCGCCATGCGACGCTTCGCCGATCAGCTCCGTGCACAAGGACACCGCGTGCTCTACCTCACCCTGGATGATCCGCGGAACAAGCAGGACTTCCCGGACAACCTGAAGTGGATCCTTGCGCAGACCGATGCCCGGGCGTTCGCCTATCAGCTTCCGGACGAATGGCGCCTCGACCAGCAGTTGAGCTCCGTCGCCGCGGCATGCGGATGTCGGGTTGAAGTCGCGGACACGGAGCACTTCCTCGCGAAGCGCGGGGAGTTCGCCGAGCTCTTCAAAGGGAAGAGGCAGTACTTGATGGAGCGCTTCTACCGTGTGATGCGCGAGCGCACCGGCCTGCTTATGCGCGGGGATGCACCCGAGGGCGGTCAATGGAACTTCGATCACGACAACCGCGAACGCACGCCGAAGGAACATGTGCCACCGCCACCCTTGCTCTTCGATCATGACCTGCGCGGTATCGAGGCGATGGTGCGGAAGGCCGAGGTGTACACCATCGGCACAGTGGATGCACGCCACTTCCCATGGCCGTTGGATCGGGAGGAGAGCCTGCGGTTGCTCCATTACTTCTGCGAACACCTGCTCCCGCACTTCGGCACCTACCAGGACGCGTTGAGCCTGCACAGCTGGTCGCTCTATCACGCACGGCTCAGCTTCAGCATGAACGTGAAGATGCTGCACCCCATGGAGATCTGCGAGGCCGCTGTCGCCAGCTGGCGTGCCGACCCGGAGCGCATCAGCATCAGCCAGGTGGAAGGCTTCGTGCGGCAGATCATCGGCTGGCGCGAGTACATGCGCGGGGTTTACTGGGCGCGGATGCCGGGTTTCGCGCAGCTCAACTTCCTCGGTCACGGACGCGCCCTGCCGCAGTGGTATTGGACCGGTCGTACCCGCATGGCCTGCCTGCGCGATGCGATCACCGGAAGCTTGACCAACGCGTACGCGCACCACATCCAACGGCTCATGGTCACGGGCAACTTCGCCCTGCTCGCCGGCGCGCACCCCGATGAGGTGGACCGCTGGTACCTCGGCATCTACATCGATGCGATCGAATGGGTGGAGCTCACCAATACGCGCGGGATGAGCCAGTTCGCCGACGGCGGCATCGTGGGCACCAAGCCCTATGTGAGCAGCGGTGCGTACATCAACAAGATGGGTCACCACTGCGGTTCCTGCTACTACGATGTGAAGGACCGCACGGGTCTCAAGGCCTGTCCCTTCAACGCGCTCTACTGGCACTTCATGGCGCGGAACCGCGAGCGCCTGCTGGGCGATGGCGCGCGCAGTGGCATGATCGCGCGCATGGGCATGACCTACCGGACATGGGACCGCATGTCCGCGCATACCAGGCAGGAGCTGCTGGACAAGGGTGATTCACTGCTCGAACGGATCGAAGAACTATGAGCCGCGCCATCCTCTGGTTCCGCAACGATCAACGGTTGGCCGATAACCCGGCCCTGCTGGCCGCGCTTTCGGCGCATGCGGAGGTGTTGCCGGTCCTCATCCTCGACCCGCGACAGCATGGCCCATCGCCGCTCGGCTTCGATCGGTCCGGACCCTTCAGGAGGCGCTTCATCCGGGAGGGGATCGCCGACCTGCATCGCCAGCTGGCCGCGAAGGGCAGCGCGTTGCATGTGCGCTGGGGGGAGCCGGCAGAGGTCCTGCCGCACCTCGTGAAGCTGTGGAGCGCGGACGCCATCCATGCACAGCGGTTGTTCGCGTGGGAGGAACAAGAGCAGGAAAGGGAAGTGGCCGCTGTGGCTCATCTGCGCTTGCACGCACCCAACACGCTCTTCCTGCCCGGTGATCTGCCCTTCGCCCTTGAGAAGCTGCCACAGGTGTTCACCGACTTCCGCAGGCAGGTTGAGCGCAGCGGCGCCGTGCGTACGGCATCGCCGGAACCCGAGCATATCCCGACCCCGAAGGAATGGAAGGGAAGACCCTTGGCACAGGACGAACTGCCCTATTCACCGATCGATGACGACCCGCGCGCCGCGATGCGCATGGTCGGAGGGCGCACGGCGGCGCTTGCCCGCTTGAAGCATTACCTCTGGGACACCCAAGCGCTCTCTCGATACAAGGAGACGCGCAACGGCCTCCTCGGCGCCGACTACAGCAGCAAATTGAGCCCGTGGTTGGCCAGCGGAGCCATCAGTGCGCGCGAGGTCTGGCATGAAGTGAAACGCTACGAGACGGAAAACGGCGCCAACGACAGCACCTACTGGCTCGGCTTCGAGCTCTTGTGGCGAGACTTCTTCCAGTTCACGGCGGCCCGGTACGGTGCTGCATTGTTCCGGCCGGGCGGCATCACAGACGGGACCATGCGTGGCACCAACGACATCCTTCGGTTCGCAGCCTGGTGCAATGGCCGCACCGGTCAGCCTTTCATCGATGCGAACATGCGCGAGCTGGCGGCGACGGGCTGGATGAGCAACCGGGGCAGACAGAACGTGGCGAGCTACCTGGTGCATGACCTCGGGCTCGACTGGCGCATGGGGGCTTGGTGGTTCGAGCGGCTACTCGTCGATTATGACCCGTGCAGCAACTGGGGCAACTGGCAGTACGTGGCGGGCGTGGGCAACGACCCAAGGAAGGACCGTCGTTTCGATCCGGAACGCCAGGCACGGATGTATGATCCGGAAGGGGCTTTCGTGCGGCTTTGGACAGATCCGCATAGCATGCCGTTAAAGGAGACTCTTTAGCGCAGTGAACCCATGTAGTGGCGCTTCGGCCGCGGCATGAACAACAGGTGGGTTCGATCTCACCAACTACCCCCCGCGCCACCACCGCCGAAGCCCCCACCACCAAAGCCGCCGAAGCCACCCCCGCCACCGCCAAAGCCTCCGCCAGTACCGCCGAAACCGCCGGTGAACATGTTGCCACCTTCCCCACCGGGGCCGAGCGTCGCACGTTCCAGGTAATTGAGCAGGGAGAAGACGGCGATCAGATCCGTCGGGCGCGGCGACCGTTCCTTCAGTTGGTCACGGGTGCCCTCATCCAACAGCGTGATGCAACTGCCCAATTCGAACACGTGCTTCATCGAACGCTCCCAACCGCCTACCAGTGGACGACCGATGTCCTGTTCCACGGTGAAAAGAAGATCACGGATGCGATCACAGATCGCACGGCCTGTTGCCGTGCGCGTATGTCGACCGCTGAGGAGGCCCGCCTCCTTCAGGTCCGGGAACATCAGGTCATACTTGAAAGCCTCATGGTCCTCGATCCGGTCCTCGATCGCCAGGCGGAGGTCCACCAATGAGCAAGGCCGGTCAGCCGGGACGAGCTCCCACGCGAAGGTCCCGGAGCGATCGTTCGGCTCAGGCTTGTCGCCGCGTGTCAGGAAGAGCCGGTTCAATGTGCGCTTGCGTCGCCCGCCGACGGCCACCTCCTTGAAGTCCACGAGCAATGACCCTGTGAAGCACAGGTGTTGCAGGCAGTGGTAAAGCATCGTTTCACCCGATGAGAGCATCGGGTGCCTGAGGTAGACATAAGCCTGCGGGCTCAGCTGTGCCATGGACCGTCAACGCAAGATGGGCGATCCCCCTGATCCTCACTGCTGCCTCCCGATCCGGTCGATCAAATGACCACCCCGTTACGGGAAGTACAAGTTCATCAACGTCGCGTCGATCTCCCCGTCCTGGGTGTGGCAGGTGCGGCAGGCCGCGCCGCGGTCCAAGGCCGGTGCGCGCACCTCCCCGTTGGCGCGCAGGTAACCCCAAACCCAGCCTCCGGCATCGGCCGCTTCGGACTCCGGTCGCTTCAGCAGCACGGCATAGCTGCCCAAGGTGTTGGCATCGCTCCAGAGTTCCTTCACGATCAGCGACCCCGGCGGGAAGGTGGTATCGGCCACTACGCGATATAGCGAGTCAAGCGCGGTGGCGGCGACGTCATTGAAACGGGTGCGTAGGAAGGCCTCGCTATGGCCGGAGCCCGTGCTGCGCGGCAACAGGTCCGGGGAATTCTTGTACCACACGCTCCCGGAACTGTTCAGCGCCATCTGGTAGAGCTCTGCGTCCAAAGGGGCGGTGCCGGCTTCGTGCTTGCAGGCGACAACCGACCAAGCCACGACCATTGCCAAGCCCAACTGGGGAGAGAACGAGCGCAAGGGCATTACTCAAAGATAGTCGGGGAGGAACACGACCCGTTGGAGGTCGTTACTCGATCCTGCCATTCTGGGAGGTCAATAGCAGCCCGATCGGCAGATCTTCGCCCTATGAGCAAGTCGTTCAAACCCACCGGCTACAATTCCGTCTCGCCCTACTTCATCGTTCCCGATGCGGATCATTTCATCCAGCTCATGAAGGACCTCTTCCACGCGCAGGAGCTCCGCCGCTACGACATGCCCGATGGCAGCCTCATGCACGCCGAACTGATGCTCGATGACACGGTGATCATGTTGGGGCAATCGACGGAGAAGTATCCTGCCGTGCCGATGGTGATGCATGTGTACGTGCCGGATGTGGATGCGGCCTACATGAAGGCCCTTGCGCTGGGGTGTACGTCCATGGAAGCACCCAAACAGCGCGAAGGCGATCCGGACCGCCGGGCTTCCTTCAAGGACTACGCGGGCAACTGGTGGAGTGTGGGCACGCAGCTGTAGTGCCCTGACCAGCCTGTTCTTCGCAGTATTTATTCGGGTCTTGCGCCGAGGCAGACCGGCACACCATCTTTGAGCGTATGATAGCGAATACGATGCGCACGATCCGGACCTTGACCCTGCTCGTATCGGGTCTGCTTGCCTCAGGCATACTGGCCCAGGCGGTGGTTGCTCCATCCTGCTGTCCGATTCGAGCACCGTGCGCCAGTTCTGGTGCTTGGATATCCAGTCGCAACGATCGAACCGGTCGTGTTCCTGGTGGAGGTACCGGTGTTCAGGTTACGGGCCTTCCACCAAGGGTGACCGCTGTGCTCTCGAACGACACCCTTACCGTCTCCGGAACGATCACCACCGAAGGTCTTCATGCTCCCGAGGTCACCACGAGCGAGGGATGCGTTTACACCTATTGGCTCATGGATATGTCGTTGGTCGTCGATCCGGAGTTCTCTTGCAGTGTGGTTGGTGAGGATGTCATCCTGCACTGGCCGGGTATGAACGCACCCCTCGAATGGGGGGACGATATGATCATTCTATGCACCACCGACGAGGGTTTCTTTGACGTCTTGACCTTGTTCCTTCCAGCGCCTGACTCCGCGGTATGGAGCGGACTGCCTACGAACACGGAGCTACACTTCGGCATGACGGGGAACGGCGCACCGTATTGTTTCCCGGGGTATTTTGAGACCAGCTGTACCATCATCACCACTGGGGTGAACGAACACGCTCAGGGCGACATGCAGGTGCGTGCAGTGCCGCATGGTGAATGGCTCGAACTTTCAGCGCCGGTCGCGCTTAGCGAAGTGCGCGTCTACGACATGGTCGGTGGCCTTATCGCAGCGCGCAAGGTGAACGCGTTCTCGGCGAGCTTGCCCATTGCATCGTTGGCTACTGGAGTGTACCTGCTTCATGTCGTGGGCGCTGATGGCCGCGTTTCCGTACAGCGCTTCGTGAAACAGTAACGACTGCCACGCACTGGCTATCTTCGTTGCCATGCCTGAGCGATCTCAGCTAAGGCGTGCAACCCATGGCCACCAAGACCAAGAAGCCCCTCGACTGGGCACTCGCCCCCGCCCCCGAATCCGCTGACCACGTCAATATCAACGGGCAATACGAGCTCTTCATCAACGGCAAGTGGCAGAAGCCCAAGAGCGGGAAGTACTTCGACACCATCAACCCCGCCAACGAGAAGAAGCTCTCGCGCATCGCCGAGGCCAATGAGGCCGACGTGGACGCCGCCGTGAAGGCCGCGCGCAAGGCCTACGACAGCGTGTGGAGCAAGATGCCCGCGAGCGAACGCGCCAAGTACATCTACCGCATCGCGCGCCTGCTGCAGGAGAAGGCCCGCGAGTTCGCCGTCATCGAGAGCATGGACGGCGGCAAGGCCATCCGCGAAAGCCGCGATGTGGACGTGCCGCTCGCCGCCGCGCACTTCTTCTACTACGCCGGTTGGGCAGACAAGCTCCACTACGCCTTCCCCGGCAAGCAGGTATCGCCGCTCGGTGTCGCCGGGCAGGTCATCCCCTGGAACTTCCCGCTGCTCATGGCTGCGTGGAAGCTCGCCCCTGCGCTCGCCTGCGGCAACACCGTGGTGCTGAAACCCGCCGAGACCACCCCGCTCACCGCGCTCAAGCTGGCCGAACTGCTGCAGGAGGCCGAGCTCCCCGATGGCGTCGTCAACATCGTCACCGGTGCGGGTGCCACGGGCGCGGCGGTGGTCAACCATCCCGATGTGAACAAGGTCGCCTTCACCGGCAGCACCGGAGTCGGAAAACTTATCCAGCGGGCTACTGCCGGAAGTGGTAAAAAACTCACCCTCGAGCTCGGCGGCAAGGCGGCCAACATCATCTTCGCCGACGCCACCATCGACCAGGCCGTCGAAGGCATCATCAACGGCATCTACTTCAACCAGGGCCACGTGTGCTGCGCCGGCAGCCGCCTCTTCGTGGAGGAAGGCGTGTACGACGAGGTGATCCGCAAGCTCAAGCACCGCATGCGTTCGCTCGTCGTGGGCGATCCGCTCGACAAGAACACCGACATCGGCGCCATCAACTCGCACGAACAACTGACAACTATCAACCGCTACCTGAAGCACGGCGTGGCCGACGGAGCGGAAATGTATCAGCCAACGTGCGACCTCCCCTCGAAGGGCTATTGGTGCCGCCCCACGCTCTTCCTCAACGTGGCGCAGAGCGCGCGCATCGCGCAGGAGGAGATCTTCGGCCCCGTGCTCGCCGTGCAGACCTTCCGCACTGTGGACGAGGTGATCCAGAAGGCCAACAACACCCCCTACGGACTCAGCGCCGGCGTGTGGACGGACAAGGGCAGCAAGATCTTCAACCTCACCAGCAAGCTCCGCGCGGGCGTCATCTGGGCCAACACCTACAACAAGTTCGATCCCACCTCACCCTTCGGCGGCTACAAGGAAAGCGGCTACGGACGCGAAGGCGGCGTGCACGGGCTGGGGGCGTACTTGAATTTGAATTAAGTCATGTGGGCGTGCCGGCGCCAAACGCGCGCCGTCGGGCTATCCGCAGTAGTCCTCGCTGCGCTGCGGGCTACTTGCTCCTATCCCTCACGCGGAATGCCGCTGGGAACATAACTTTCCAGTACTTTCAAACAGAATCATGTCTGACAAGGAAGAAACACCACTGGTGGAGCCGGAAGAGCCGACATCACTGTCGGAGTTCTTGGAGAGTGCGTCCCCTAATCAATTCTGCACTGTAACTGAGCTTTCGAAGAGAGAATGGTCTGGCATCGAATACAAGCCAGCGCTTGCAACACCAGAGATTCAGTTGCACTGCGCAAGTGACCGGTGCAATGGAATGCGCTTCTTCCGGAGCAAGTCCGAAGCCCCGATCTATCTGACCAAGGACAATTGGGTGCTTGTTTATGTCACTTACCTATGTGCCAATTGCCAAGCACAGGAGAAAATCTTCTCGCTGGCAATTGAGCTCAAGGAGTACAACGGAACCACGACCAGCATTCAAGGATCTGGTACCTGCTACAAGTTCGGCGAGTTGCCAACGTTTGGTCCGCCTGTGGCCGCTAGGTTGATAAGTCTAGTTGGTCCAGACCGGGAGATTTTTCTCAAAGGGAGGCGTTGTGAGAACCAGGGCCTTGGTATCGGTGCATTCATCTACTACCGTCGGGTGGTTGAGAATCAGAAGAAGCGAATTCTTACAGAGGTTCTCAAGGTCCTCGAGAAAGTCGATGGATCACCGGAGAAAGTCGAGAAGGTCATGAAAGCAATTGAGGAAACGCAATTCAAGCGCGCGATTGACATGGTCAAAGACGCTCTACCACAGGTGCTACGAATCAATGGGCACAATCCAATGACTTTGCTCCACAGTGCGCTCAGCGATGGTGTTCATGACCGTACCGATGAGCATTGTATGCAGCTAGCCACCAGCATTCGTGTAGTTCTAGGAGAATTATCCGAACGCTTGTCACAAGCGCTCAAGGATGAGGCTGAACTTCAGAAGGCGCTATCCCATTTGATCAATGTGAAGCAGCCAGCGTCCGCGAAACCGAAGGAGAACGGTGTCAAGGCCGAGTAACGCCAAAAGCCAAGCCGTGAGCAATGCTTGAGCGTTTAAGGGAGAAGTACGAAGTCATACTTGGCTTCGTGACGTTGGTCATCTCCTTGAGTGCCTTCAAGGATGAACTAGCTGCCGTACAGATTGATCTCGGTTGGATTCAGTTCTCTCTCGCGACCTACCTGCTCTACTGTGTCTATGGCTTTTCCCTGTGTCTGTATCTCTACGTGTCAGAGAGCTTTCTTAAGGAGACACCATTGGGTAAATGGAAAGGACTGGGATATGTACTCTGGATAGCCGTCTTTCTCTTCGGCTTTATTCTGGTGACTCCTGTACTCGTTCTGATCAGCTGGCTGATCTTAAATATCTACCAAGCCCTCTCCGAGGATGGAGCGCTCGCGGGACATGCTGTCTCGTTGGTGGGTAGCATCATCTCCGCAATACTTGGCTTCCTGACCTCGCTGCTGACATCACGCACTTGGCTTAGGGAAAGAAAGCGGCGAACGGTTGAGATGGCAGAGAGACGAGAAATCATCGAGTTGGAGCATGCAAGGAAGCTTCTAGACACGGGATTCTTCTCTCACTCGATACTGGAGTCATTCAAAGCACTTGAAAGCCACCTATTCAGAAAGATCACCGAAGCGGACTACCAAGTTTCACCCCATCGCTTTGACCAGATTTTGGCCATAGCATCCAAGATTGGTGTTGTTCAGGAACGCGACATTCCGGGTATCAAGGACATTCGTGGAATGCGCAACGTGTCGGCTCACGTTGTTGATGCCGGACTGACAAAAGAGCATGCCGAATTTGCCCTGAATCTGGTTCGTGACATCCTCAGAAGGACATCAACACAGAGTTGATGCGTTCCCCTGCTGGCGCGGATCTGTGATCCGTGCCTTTCACTACGGCCCGAATCGCTTGCTAGGCCTGCGGCTGGTGTGGCGTATCTGATACACGTACACGGTATCGCCATCCACGGTATAGACCACGCGGTATGGGAAACGGGCCACCAGATCGTGCCTGAACTTGCCTTTCCGGATCTGTAGACCGTTCGGGTTGCGTTGGATGCCTCGTAAGCACTCCTCCAAGGCATCGGCGAAGCGGCTACCCAAGCCCTTGCTGCGTGCTTCGTACCAGTCGTGTATCCGGGCCGCTTCGGCTTGTGCGGCCAGGCGGATCATCAGCTTGTAGCTCATGCCCGCCGATCCGCGCGGATCATGCGCATGGCCTCGTCCAAGCTGACATAGGTATCCAGCCCGACTTTACGTCTGCGGTCGATCTCCTCCAACTCCGCGAGCTCATCGTCGGTGATGTCGAAGCCTTCTTCCTGCTCATCGCGCTTGAGCAAGGAGCGTATGGTGGCGAGGATGCTCTCGTTCCGTTCCTTCTGCAACAGTTGAAGGATCTCAGCTCGGAGGGCGATGGCGCTCATTACGTTCGTGATTGAACCCCAAAGTTAGTCCCAACTTTGACGATCAACCACCCCATGCCCCGCCTCATCGTCCACAGCTACACCCTCTCCCTCGACGGCTTCGGCGCCGGTCCCGACCAATCGCTGGAAGCCCCGCTCGGCAAGGGCGCCCAGGACCTACACACCTGGATGCTTCGCACGCGCTACTTCCAGCGCACGCACTTTGGCAAGGACGAGGGCGACCTCGGCACGGACAACGACATGGCGGCCCAGGCGATGGAGAACATCGGTGCTTGGATCATGGGCCGCAACATGTTCGGTCCGGTGCGTGGCCCCTGGCTGAATGAGGATTGGAAAGGTTGGTGGGGCCCGAATCCGGTGTACCATGTCCCGGTCTTCGTGCTCACACACTACCCGCGGCCATCGCTGGTCATGGAGGGCGGCACGGTCTTCCACTTCGTCACCGAGGGCATCGAGGCGGCGCTGGAGCGCGCCCGCAATGCGGCTGGTGATCGGGACGTGCGTGTGGGCGGCGGTGCCTCCACCATCCGCCAGTACCTGCAGGCCAAGCTGATCGACGAGATGCACCTGGCCGTTTCACCCACGTTGTTGGGCACTGGCGAGCCGCTGCTTGCCGGGCTGGATCTGACCAAACTGGGTTACAAGTGCGAAGCCTTCGTGCCGGGTGAGCGGGCGGGCTTCTACCGCATTGTACGGGCATGATCTTACCTTAGCTCATCAATCTACGGCCCATGTCCGACGTGGAACTTAAGAAGCGCCTGATCAAACGCATTGAGCGTTCGAAGGACAGCGCCTTGCTGCGCGAGGCTTACCGCCTCATGGGCACTGATGCCGCCGACTTGGAGCCATACAAGCTCACCAAGGAGCAGCAGGCGTCCGTAAACAAGGGCAAGAAGGACGTGAAGGCGGGCCGCATGCTTACCGAGCGTGAGGCGAACAAGGCCGTGGATGAATGGCTCGGCAAATAGGTCGACTTCGAGACCTTCTTCGCCAAGGCGCCCAAGCTCAACCCCAACGTTGGCCTCATAACGGGCGTCATCTGCGGCTATCGGGTCGAGGATATCGAGGACCCGCTGATCGAAGATCAGGTATCTGGATAAGCCGGTGGATGAACTGGCCAAGGGGAAGAAGTTGGAGAGGATCCTGAGAAAGTAAGCGGGCTCTGGGCTTCAACCCCGTCGAATTCGACGTGTTCAGGAGGAGCCGTTCATCTGAATTTTGCGGTCGGATCAGGAGTGGCCTAACTTCGTGTCATCCTTCCGCAAGTCATGGACTACCGCAAGAACATCACCATCGAGCCGGGTAAGCGCAGTGGCAAGCCGTGCATCCGGGGCACGCGTATCACCGTGGGTGATGTGCTGGGCTATCTCGCCGCGGGCATGACACATGCCGAGATCTTGGAGGACTTCGATGAGTTGACCGAGGAGGACATCCGGGCCTGCCTGGCCTACGCTGCGGATCGCGAGCGTTTCACGTCCATCGTGCCGGCCATCGCGTGAAGTTCCTGATCGACGAGAACTTGTCGGACAAGCTGGTGGCGCGGCTCGATGCCGCATACCCCGGAACCAAGCATGTGAAGCAAGTGGACCTATCCTCGCATGCCGACACGGATCTGTGGGAGCTGGCCAAGAAGGATGGTTACATCATTCTCACACAAGATGATGACTTCGTGGAGCTGAGCATGATGCGAGGCGCTCCGCCCAAGGTCATTCACCTCGCCATGGGCAACCATACCACCAAGGAATGGCTTGCCATCATCCAGTCCAATGCGGTGGCTGTCTCGTATTTCGCTGCCGACCCTGACACGGGTTTGTTGGTCTTGCGCTGACAGGCAGCAGTGTTCCGCATCGAACCAATGAAACCCGGAGCCAACAACGAACGCATCTTCCGCATGGCCTTCGCCAGTGTGTACCCGCACTACGTGGCCAAAGTGGAGAAGAAGGGCCGCACGAAGGAGGAGCTGCACACAGTGATACACTGGCTCACGGGCTACACGGAGAAAGGTCTCGCCACGGTGCTCGACAAGAAGGTGGACTTCGAGACCTTCTTCGCCAAGGCGCCCAAGCTGAACCCGAACGTGCATCTGATCACCGGCCTGATCTGCGGCTACCGCGTGGAGGACATCGAGGATCCCCTCATGCAGAAGATCCGCTACCTGGATAAACTGGTGGATGAGCTCGCAAAGGGGAAGAAGATGGAGTCGATCTTGCGGAAGTAAGACTATTATTTTTGAGCACCATGATACACCGCCTGTATGCCATTGCCCTTGCTGGCCTTCTGTCCTTGTCGGTTTCTGCCCAGAAGGAGCCCGTGATCACCATCCCTTTCGACTCCACGGCAAACCTTTACTCATACACAGGAGTGGTCGAAGCTGCCGGTCATTCCGATTCGGCACTATACGCGAACGCACGCGTATGGTTGATCGCGAAGAACGGGAATGCCCAATTCGACGAGGACATCGTGCGGTTGAAGTTGATCGACAAAGGATCTTTCAGCGTACCGGTCGAGTTCAAGATGGGTATCGCCCACGCGTCATCCACCTATTTGGTGAACTACTCCATCGTGTTGGAGTTCAAAACTGACAGATACCGCTATCAGATATACAGGTTCGCTCTTGGTGGTGACGCGACGAGTACGACGCCAAGTCAACCGCTTGAGACCTTAGTCAAAGGGCATGAGCTGAACAGCATGGGCCGAAAGGCGAACATCCGCATGGAGGAAGGTGTCTGCATGGAAATAGATGAGGCGGTGAGAAAGTTGATCGAGGAAATGAAGGTGCAGCTGGTCAAGAAACCCGCAAGTGACTGGTAACGCGAAGACTGTCGTGTAGAGGAGAAGCGACCCGCTGATCGATGACCCGCTATTTCGACAAGCTGACAGACGAACCGGCCAAGAGCCGGGCCATGGAGAAGATCCTGCGGAAGTGATGAGCGATCCACACGACGTACTCTTCGCCCACTTCGATCGCTACCTGGCTTTGGACGACGGCGAGCGGAAAGCACTGAAGGAACGCAGTCACGTGCGGCGCTTGAAGAAGCGCGGCTTTCTGTTGCAGGAGGGCGAAGTTTGCCGGTCCTACGCGTTCGTGGTGGAAGGTTGTTTGCGCATGTACGAGCTGGATGCGAAGGGCGTGGAGCACAACCTCCAGTTCGCGCAGGAGAACGAGTGGATCGTGGACATCGGAAGCTTCCATGCGGAGAAGCCGAGCAGCCTTTTCATCGAGGCCTTGGAGCCGAGCACGGTGGTCTGCATCGAGCACGCCGACCTGCTGCACCTCTACACGGAGCACCCCAAGTTCGACCGCAACTTCCGCGTGATCATCGAGGACCAGTTCGTGGAACTGCAACAACGCATGCTGCGCCGCAACGCCTCGAGTGCGGAACAGCGTTACGCGCATTTCGTGGAGCAGCATCCGTCGCTGGCCGCACGCGTGCCCAACGTGCACATCGCTTCCTACCTGGGTGTCACGCCAGAGTTCCTCAGCCGCCTGAGGGCAAAGACCAGCAAGGGGAGCTGATCCCTTGATCTGGATCAAGGTCATTTCTTGATCGAGGCCATGGACCGGTGTTACCGGGTCGGTGAACCTTTGTGCTGTAACCACCACAGTCGATGAAGCCCATCAACCTCCTTCCGTTGTCGATCACCCTGTTGTTGGGCTGCCAGGCTCCGACGAACGAAACCCAAGCGGACCACGAAACACACCCGACCATGAGCACTGCCAACGACCAGACCGCGATCAAAGAACTCCTGTTCACGTACCGCGATGCCCTCAACGCGTCAAGCGTGGAGCAGGTGATGCCCCTCTACACCACCGACGGCGTCTTCATGCCCACCGGCTTCCCGACCTCGGTCGGCACGGAGCAGGTGAGGGGCGCATATACCGGTGTATTCTCGATGATCCAACTGAACATCGAGTTCTTCATCGACGAGATCGAGGTGGACGGCGACCATGCCTTTGCGCGCACCACCTCCAAGGGCAGCACGCTCATCCATGCCACCGGCGAGACCGTGCCGGAAGAGAATCGGGAGATCTTCGTGCTGCAGCGTACCGCCAACGGCTGGAAGATCGCGCGGTACATGTTCAACAAGATGAAGTGATCGCCGGCCATCGGAGCCATAAGCCGATGGTGAGAGAAGATGGTGTGTAAGTGATGAGGTCCAGAGGTGAGGTAGTAAGGACGCGTATTGCTTTCGGTCGGCCTTCCTCACTACTTCATCTCTTCTCGTTGCTCACCGCTTCACCTCATACCGCATCGCCACTGCGCCTGAGCTGAACTCCTCCCGGCCCACGAGCTTCAGGTCCACCATCTTCGTTAGCCCCGCGAACAAGGTGGGCCCGCGACCGGCGATGCGCGGATGCACGACGATCTGGTATTCATCGATGAGGCCGAGTTCCGTCAAGGCCATCGCCAATTGCACGCCGCCCACACCGATGCCCCTGCCGGGCTGTTGCTTCAGCCGCTTCACGAACTGCTCCAGATCACTGCGCACGAGCTCCGCATTCCAATCGACCTCCTTCAGCGTGTTCGACACCACGTACTTCTTCGCCGCGTCCATTGTCTTGGCGAAGGGATGCATCCATGGCTCCATCCACTCGGGCCAGATCCCGCTCGGCGGTAGGCGCCAAGCTTGCTCCATCATACCATAGGTCACGCGGCCCAGGAGGAGCGCATCACAGCCGGCGATGTACTCCATGGCGTTGCGGTGCAGGTCGGCGTCTGCGATCCCCATGGTGTGGTCGTAGCAGCCGTCCAGGGTGACGTTGATGGAGAAGCGGAGGGGGCGCATGCTGTGATGTTCCAATCAAAGGGGCTGAGGTGGGCCGAATTTTCCCTGCGGTTGTCCGGCAAGAGCTGGAATGGCATGATACAATTCACTCTGGTTGCACCAGTATTCTGTTGAAGGGATCGTGCCGTGGATCTCGAAGCGCGACACGTTGAAGCCCTCTTCAATATCGTTGTACCAGAGTACTCGATCTTCCATCACTGCAACCGCCCAAAAGCCACCACCCATGTCGCCCCACGGAGTCAGCCGCCATTTGGCGGGTTCAATGGCGGAACAGGTGAACAGGGACCGGTCTCCAGCTGTGGTTTTCGCCAGCCCATTGGCAATTAGTTCGCCGAGTTCCTGGCGACCGATTGGTTCCCAGTCGATGCTCTCAACTGCCTTCTTTACATCGTCCAGGTCTTGCATGATCGCCTTCTTGATCACGCCCTTGAAGAAGATCATCGGCAGCGACTTCATATTCGCGGCGAAGCCTTGCGGCTGGGTCTCATGGATGCCCGTGAGCGTGACGCTGCCGTCGTTGCCGGAAACACGGTTGGTGGTGATGAATACGAAGCCGTCCTGTTCCGCTCGCGTCGTGTAGTACTCGTTCTCCTTCGCCTGCGTGATCCACTTCTCCACGGTGGCTTCCTTGCCTAAGAGCATGCGCGTCTCCTTCCACCTCAGCCCGACGAGACCGGTCGCAGGTCGTGAGACCACCTCTATCCGCTCAACGGTGCTGAGGAGCTGGGCGTGGTTCGCGATGTCGGTGGTCGCGGCCCACACCGCGGCCTTGGACGCGTTGATGGTAAGGGATGTTTTGACGATCATTGTCGGGTCAAGCCGACAGTCGGTTTCTTAAGTCGGCGATGGCATTGGTCCAGTCGGGGTCGCCCTCCCAAAGTTCCCAGAGTTCCGACTCTTCGCCCTCAATGCGGTCAAGGACCGCCACGGCGCGTTGGATCAGTTCAGCGGGCGGTTGAATGGGATGCGCTGCCACCCAGGTTGCGATCTTCTCTGTGTATGCGTCCACCGGGCTTGGCTTCCCGTTGAGCCACGCTAATACTTCCGCTGCAGCAATTGCTTCGGAAGCAAGGTCCGCGTCGAGATAGTCATCACCTGCATCAACCACATGTTGAAGGGTGCTCTGTATATGAGAGAGGTCATCGCACTCCTTAAGGTCGTAGGCCCAATCGTTGGCAGTGTCGTTGCCGAAGCTACTTGCATCCCATGCTCCCATTTTCAGGTTGCTTAATGTTCAGTGAAAAGTGCTATTTGTCCACAGTTCAGCCGCACTTACTTCGGCTCCCACAACTCGATCTTGTTCCCTTCCGGATCGTACACCCAGGCGAATCGGCCGTAGTCCTCATCCTGCCGCTTGGGGTCGATGCGCACGCCGGCAGCCTCCAGCTTCTTCAGCAGGCCATCCAGGTCCTGCACGCGCAGGTTCAGCATGAATTGCTGCTTGCTGTCGAAGTAATCGCTGTCGCGCTTGAAGGGCGAGAAGACCGTAGGCCCGGCATCCTGTTGCCAGATCCAACCGTGCTCCTGGTCGTTTATGCCGAGGTGGTCGTTGTACCACTTGGCCAGCGCCTTGTGGTCGTCCGAGCGGAAGAAGAAGCCGCCGATGCCGGTGACGTGTCGTGACATGGGATCGTGTTCGTTCCCGCCAAGGTAGGGTCGGATGCGCTACGCCACGGCGGACTTGCGCTTCGCCTTCCCGCTGCTGCGGGACGTGGACGTCTTCTTCGCGGGCCTTTCCACCTTTTCCACCGCCCCGAACTTCTTTCCCATCAGGCGGCCCCATTTCGCGATCTCCTCGAGCAGGGGCAGCAGTGTCTTCCCGTGCGCGGTGAGCGCGTACTCCACGCGCGGCGGCACTTCGGCGTGCACCGTGCGGCTGATGAAACCGTCCTTCTCCAGCTGCCGCAGTTGCATGCTCAGCATCTTCTCGGTGATGCCGGGGATGAGCTTGCGCAGCTCGCTGAAGCGCTTCTTGTCCTTGCGCAGGTACCAGAGCACGATGGTCTTCCACTTGCCGCCCACCAGCTCCATGGTCACGTCCAGCGCGCAGTGGTAGACCTGCCCGTTCATGCGGATGCGGTACTCGTCGCCGTCGATGATCATGTTGTTGATAATTCGCGTTCGTTCTGTGGCTCGCTCCATTACCTGAAACCGGCGTCCAGGGGTGGTACTATCGTCCGTGACAGTACTTGTCGATAGGATAGCGACCGGTCACCTTTGCAGTGTCAAAGGAACACAACCTAACAGCACAGCCATGAAGATCGGAGTATTCGGTACCGGCGTGGTCGGACAGGTCATCGCCGAGAAGCTGGAAAGCCTGGGCCACGACGTGATGCTCGGCACGCGCGATGTGCAGCAGAGCATGGCCCGGGAGGCCAAGGACAAAAGCGGTCGCCCCGCCCTGAAGGACTGGATGGCAGCGCACCCCAAGGTGAAGCTCGGCACCTTCACGGAGGCTGCTGCGCACGGACAGATGATCGTGAATGCCACCAGCGGCTTCGGCGCATTGGAGGCTTTGAAGCTGGCCGGCGAGCAGAACCTTGGCAACAAGCCGATGCTCGACATCTCCAACCCGCTCGACTTTTCAAAAGGCTTCCCGCCGAGCCTCTCGGTATGCAACACCGATTCGTTGGGCGAGCAGCTGCAGCGTGCCTTCCCGCAGCTGCGCGTGGTGAAGGGCTTGAACACACTGACCTGCTTCCTGATGGTCGCGCCGCGGATGTTGCCGGGCACGCACCACCTCTTCCTCTGCGGCAACGATGCCGACGCGAAGGCCGAGGTCCGCAACTTGCTCGGTTCCTTCGGCTGGGCCGATGCCGAGATGATCGACCTGGGCGACATCACGAACGCGCGCGGCACGGAGCAGTTGCTGCCGATCTGGGTGCGGCTCTATGACAAGTTCCAGAACCCGATGTTCAACTTCAGCATCGTGCGGGCGGAGCAATAGGACGCAGTTGGGCACCGATCGAACTTTCTTCGCAGTTCCGTTTACTGCGCCCAAAGCCCGATCATGCGCCATTCGACACTCGCTCTCGTATCGTTCCTCTCCGTTAACCTCTTCGCCCAAGGCACCTGGACCCAGCTCGATGACCATCCCGGTGGTCAGCGTTATGCGCAAGCAGCCTTCAGCATCGGTGGCAAGGGCTATGTGTGCACCGGCTTCAACGGCAGCAGCAACACCGATGCGCTCTGGGAGTACGATGCGGCCACCGCGGTGTGGACGCAGAAGGCTTCGCTGCCTGGTGGCGCACGCCAATACGCCAGCGCCTTCGCCATCGGCGACACGGGTTACGTGATGTGCGGCTGGGATAACGTGAACGACATCGACTACAACGACCTCTGGGCCTATTACCCCGAGACGGACACCTGGCAGCAGAAGGCATCGCTCCCCGCGAACCCGCGCAATTCCGGTGTGGCCTTCAGCATCGACGGCATCGGCTACTTCGGTACAGGCGCGGCGAACGCCATCTGGTACAACGACTTCTGGGCCTACGACCCCACCACCGATGCGTGGACGCAACGGGCCAACCTCCCGGGCAACGCACGCCGCCAGGCCGTGGGCTTCGCCAGTGGTGGTCTGGGCTACATCGGCACGGGCGAGAGCAGCGGCATCCGCTACCGCGACTTCTATGCCTACGATCCGCTCACCAACACCTGGCTGCAGCGCGCGAACCTCGGCACCAACAACCGTCGGACCGCCTTCGCCTTCACCATCAATGACCAGGGATACGTGGGCGGCGGCGTCGACTTCGTGGAGAACTGGAACGACTTCAACCGTTACGATGCCGTGAACAATACATGGGTTCCCGTGGCATCCTTTCCGCTCCCGGTCCGCAGGAACGGTGTGTCGTTCACCGTGGCGAACAGCGCATACATCGTTGGTGGCAATGGACAGTCGCCGATCCTCGATGAGGTGTGGCGTTACAGTCCGGATGTGAGCACAAGCGTGGCCGAGGTGATGCGGGGCGACGGCACCCTTTACCCCAACCCGACCGCTGACCGGCTCTACTTCGATACGACCGGGCGTGGGTCGTACATGATCCTCAATAGCACTGGTAGCGTGGTGAAGACCGGTGGCGTGCGTGGACCCATCGATGTCGCCGAGCTGGAGCGCGGGGTGTACCTGCTGGTGCTGGATGGCAGCGGAGGAAGGAACAGTGCACGCTTCGTCGTGGATCGATAGGCCTAAGGGCTTGGCCTTGGGAGCGGGTACCTTAGCTTTGGCTTCGGAACAGCGATCATGAGCAAGACCCTGAGCAAACCAGCACGTGTGAAGGCCGAACTGAACGGCCATGGCAGCAACGGCTCTACCAGGATGGCCGACGCATCCGCCAATGCCGCAACGGCGAAGGTGGAGCGCCTGCCCGTGATGAAGACCTACAAGATCTTCATCGGCGGCAAGTTCCCGCGCACCGAGAGCGGCCGCTACTACCAGCCGAAGGATGCCGACGGCAAGGTGCTCGCCAATGTGTGCCGCGGCAGTCGGAAGGATGTGCGCGATGCCGTCGTTGCTGCGCGCGGTGCGGTGGGCGGATGGTCGGGCCGCAGCGCCTTCAACCGCGGGCAGATCCTCTACCGCATCGGCGAGATGCTGGAGGGCCGCAGCGCGCAATTCGTGCAGGAGCTGATGCAACACGGCTCCACCAAGGCACAGGCCGAGGCGGAGGTGGCGCTCGCCATCGACCGCTGGCTGCATTACGCCGGGTGGTGCGACAAGTACCAAGCGGTCTTCAGTAGCGTGAACCCGACGAACAGCTCGCACTTCAACTTCAGCGTGTACGAACCTACCGGTGTGGTAGGCGTGATGGCCCCGGCCGGCAGTGGCCTGCTGGGTCTTGTGAGCATGATCGCACCTGTGATCACCGGTGGCAACACCTGCGTGGTGGTAGCCAGCGAGAGCATGCCGCTGCCTGCGGTCTCCTTCACCGAGGTGCTCGCCACAAGCGACCTCCCCGGCGGCGTGGTGAACCTGATCACCGGTTTCCGCAACGAATTGCTGAAGCCGCTCGTGGCGCACATGGACATCAACGCCATGGTGGTGGCCGATGCGACCAAGGAGGAACGCACGATGCTCGACAGCGAGGCCACCTGCAACCTCAAGCGTGTGGTGTATCCGAAGGTGAAGGACTGGAGCAATGACGATGCGCAATCGCCCTATATGATCCTCGACACGCAGGAGGTGAAGACCACCTGGCATCCGATCGAGCGTGGGCAAGGAGGGGGTGGGGGGTATTGAGGAACGAAACCTTTTATAGTGTTCAGAGGCAGTACTCGTTGGCTGTATGCGCTGATCACACTGTTTAGTGGGACCGTCGTTGTCGATCACTCCCTTCCGGTAAGAAACGTTAGCCTCGCTGTGATTGATGAGCGCGGTTATCAGGAGCGTGTTGGTTCTCCCCATGATAGGTGGGACTATGGTCACCACCGCTCAACGACCATCAATGCCACGCTGTTGCGGCTTTCAGATGGGACGACCTTGCAGCTCTCTTCAGTCGGAGATTTTATCGGGGCTGGTGACACAATTGAGTTGCAGCGGACACCCTTGTTGAAGGATCCACTTCAGTATAGAAAGAAGTCATCGCGTGTTCGCAGTTGGGTGGAGGTTGATAGTAACAAACTGGAACACCGGATCTATCCATACCTCGTTCTGGCATTCTCGTCCCTCTTGTTGTTCAACTGGCGTAGCGATGAGATCCGATGGTCGCTCATGGCAGGATCGGGGCTCATGTTGGTCTGTTGGTTCCTAGTCATGGCCGGTACAGGTGGTCTGGCTCGATTGGTGGATTGGTTCTGAATTGAACCATCTCCACCGCTCACGCGGTTTCTGTGATCCGTGTGTTCTCGTCTTCACCTCTGCGTTTTCGGCGCCTTCACCTCGATCCCCGCGATCTTCTCCTTCAGCTCTTGGTGCCGCGGCTCCCGCTCTGGCTGGACAGGTCCTGTGATCCGTGTGCCCGCTCTTCAAGTCAAAGCTCCTCGAACTTCGCCTACCGCACTTTCTTACCTCGGAGCGTTTCAGCCTTCTCCCTCGCCATCCAGAAGGCGCTGTTGAGCTCATGGGCCTTCGTGAAGTTCAGTATGGCGCCGGCCGTATCGCCTTTCGCCAGCAGCGCATCGCCGTAGCTGTCGTAAACGTTCGCAGAGGCTGGATATTCCCGCGCGTTCAACTCCAGGATCGCAGCGGCATCTTCCGTACGCCCCGCTTCCAAGAGGGCATAGCCGAGCACGTTCAGATCCTGTTCCCAGAAACGGTAGGCTTTCGGGTCGGTCGCTTTCAACTGGTCGTAACGTGCTACGGCGTACGTGCCACCGCTGTCCGCCACGGCCTTCCCCATCACCTCGCCGATGGCAAGCGGGGGAATGCCCGGCGCCTTGCCGTACAGGATGTCCACCAGACCGTCGGAGATCTGCGGTAGGTAGCTGGAGCTGTTATTGGTGAGCACGACGAGGCACCGGTCCTCGTCGATCGCGCGGTAGATGTAGGTGGAGAACCCGGCCCAGCCCCCGGAGTGTGACACCCGCTGTTTCCCGGTGGGCGTGGTGCCAAGCATCCAGCCGAACCCATATGGAATGGTATCCCCGTCGGTCAGGATGGTCGGTTCGAAGGCTTCGTGCAGGGTAGCCTGCCGCACCAATTGCCCGTTGTTCAGCGCATGATCCCATCGCAACAGGTCGTGCACCGTGGAATAGATGCCGCCTTCGCCGTAGGTCGGGTTCATGAAGTGGACGTCGGTCGAGATGCGCTCCTGCCCGTTCCAAGCGTTCCGGAATCCAAACACCCGATCAGGCATCGCAGGATCGGGGCCGACGATATAACGGTACACACTGGTGTGCTTCATTCCGGCAGGTCCGAAGACCCGTTCACGCATGTATTCCGGGTAGGACATGCCCGATGCGCGTTCCACAATGGTGGCCAGCAGGTTGTAGCCGGTGTTGCTGTACTCCCAGCGCTCACCGGGCGCGAAGACCACGGGCAGTTCCTTGTCGACCAGGAAACGGATGACATCCTTATTGCCCTGGATGAAGCGGTCGGGGTCATCCTCCTTCAGCTCCGGCTTCCATTGTTCCATCATCGGCCAGAAGAAGTCGGGCACGCCGGAGGTGTGGTTGAGCAGGTGCCGGATGGTGATGCCTTCGTAGGGCAGCTCGGGGATGAAGTGGCGCAGGTTCTGGTCGTATCGGAGCGCTTCGGCTTCCTGCAGTTGCAAGATGGCCATCGCCGTGAACTGCTTGGTCACCGACCCGAGCCGGAAGATGCGGTCGATGGTGAGGCTATCCACCGGGTCGGTGCTGCCGATGCCGAAGGCCCCCTCGTACACCACGCGACCGCTGTCGTACACCAAGGCAACGCCGTTGAACTGGCCGCGCGCATGGGCCTCGGTCAGGTAGTGATGGAACGGCGATACTTCCGACCGCTCCTGAGCTCCACATCCGATCATCAGCGCGACGATGAACAGGGGAACGGATACGTGGCGCGATGGGTTCATGCGATAAGGTCAATGATGCCTGTCAACAGGTGTTGGTGAGACCAAGGTTAACACCCATCCCTCCTTCACAGATCCCCGAACTTCACCAACTGGAATTCCGGTGTGCACTCTATGAGGTGCTTGAGCACGCCCATGTGCCCGGCGCCGAAGATCACCACGAGGCGGTCAGTAGGCTTCAGGTGCAGATCCTGGATGTTGCGGAGGATGCGCAGGTTGCGCGCGTACCAGTGCATCGCCAGGCCATCGGCGCCGCGGTACCGCCCCAGCTTGAAGTCGCCGTTGAGGTAGGCGCCGTAATCGCGGTCCAGGGTCTTGTCGGCGTTATGGTACAGGAAGGATTCGAGCAGCGTGTGGTTCACGTGGTACTCATCCATCGAACGGTAGTAGGCTTTGTAGCGCTGGCTGATGGGATCATCGCTGGTGAAGTCCCAATCGGCGTAGATGCTGTCGAGGATCGGGTGCAGCTGCAGCGAGTCGCGGTGGTCCCAGAGGTCGGAGAGCAGGGTGGGCGCATCAACTCCGTAGAGCGTGTC
>JACJZG010000026.1 GCA_020635715.1 Flavobacteriales bacterium
GAACACGAACCTCCGCTACAAGCACGGGCGCAACCTCACCTACGAGGACCGCGATGTGCTCGTGGTGAAGGATCCGGCCAAGGCCTTCCTGCCACGCGCCAACGTGAGCACGGTGTACATCTTCGCCAAGAGCGATCGCTTCTTCGTGTACCCCAACAACTACAACCACTTCGTTACCTACTACCGGCACACCTTCCAGCACGGGGGTATCTCGTTGGAGGAGATGCTGGTGCCCTGGGCGGTGCTGAAACCGAGGTAGAGTGCGCATGTGACCATGTGAACATGTGCTCATGTGCACATGTGCTCATGGGGGATCTGAAGGGGTGGCAGGTGCCGTGCTGTTTTCCGATCTTATGGATGAGATAGAATTTTTGAGGGATTCAACTCGCATACTGCGGATGACCGCAGGTCGGACCGTGGCCAACCTCATTGCAATGTTGGGTTTCGCAGGGTGCATCAGTTCCCAAGCTTTGGTGATAGAGAGTGTGCATCGGGATAGCATGGGGCAAGTCATCTATCTCGAAAGGGCTTATCGGGATGCCGATACCATGGCGTACTTCATGGCGTACTCTGACGGGGGGCGGGTGTTGAGGTCATTTACGAGGTCAAATGGTGATACGTTGATCGAGGTATTACAATGCCATGAAGTGGTTCCAAGCTCAGTGCCGGAACTAGGGTCGATGCGGGCCTATTACGGTGACGAAGCCTTAGTTATTCAAACTTCGGCTGATTCGATGTGGGTCATTATTCCGGATGGTTCATTGGATCCGATATGGGATACGGCACTCACCCTTCAGCAAGGAGAGCAGTTCTTGGATATATATCGACGCTCCGCTCATGAGTACGCAGCGTTAGTCGCTTCCGGGCAATTGACAATCGATTTAAGTGCTGCCCATCTGAGGGAAGTGTGGGAGTATCGAATGCTTCGAGGTCACTTGTTGAGCAAACGGATCCTGGCGAACGATGGATTAGTGACCAATAGGCAGGATTTTCGATACTCGGGTGATTCGCTTTTTGCGTTGTCATACTTCGGTACGGAGTCCGTGCCCTATGCCGTTGATAGCATTTCTTGGAGCACGGATTCCACCGAGATGAAAGTGGTCAACTGCTGGCTAGAGGACGATCAGCGCTCCGAGTATACCATTCACTTCTTGGGCGACTCAAGTGTCTTTCTTTCAGGAGGGGAGACCGTTGTTGATCATTGGGTATACGACAGGACACCGTGGTATGTGCGCTTCAGAGAGGCTGCATTGCGCGAGGGTCCATTGTGCCGATCAAGGATCCAGCGGTCTGGGGAGTGTCTCTTGCGAGCATCCTGCGCCTCAACTGGTAATTGCAGCAGGAATGAGCATGTGTGGATGCCTGATGGACGGTTGCTGGAGACGGTTGTATTTCGGAATGGGCGTTTTGAGCGGAGCATTACATATTCCTATCCGTGATGGTTGATCCTCCGGTCCCTTTGCATTCAACACCCGCATCTATAAGCGCTGATGAAGTTGGTGGTGCATGCGCACTGAAGACCATTCTGGAGCCAGGTATTCATATCCACATGGCGTACGCATCAGATGCAGCTGGTGCTTCCTGACCGATGAGCATGCTGGTACATGGCATTTCATGTCCACATGCCCACATGTCCACATGACCACATGCTCTTTCTTTGCCTCGTGCTCGCCACCATCACGCTCCGCAAGCCCACCGAAGCCGAAGAGGTCGCCCGCTTCATACTGCAAAGCCATGCGGAAGCGCGGGTCTTCGCACTAGTGGGTGACCTCGGCGCTGGCAAGACCACTTTGATCAAGGCCTTCTGCAAGGCGCTCGGCGTTGCGGATCAGACCAGTAGCCCCAGCTTCGCCATCGTCAACGAGTATCGTACTGATACTGGCGACCCGCTCTATCACTTCGATCTGTACCGCTTGAAGGCAGCCGAGGAGCTCGATGGCATCGGCTTCGATGAGTACCTGGACAGCGGTCACTACTGCTTCATCGAATGGCCGGAGCTCGCGGCGGACAGGATGCCCGAGGATGCGCTGCAACTGCGGATCACCGTTGCGGGCAATGGCCTACGGACGATCACTTTGAGGAAGAGTTTCCAGTAGGCTGGTCGCAAGCGGCCAGACCGGTGCATCCAGTTGTCACCAGACTCGCCACTCGCCCACTCGCCACTCGCCACTCGGATCTCCACTCTCCCCCGCCTCCGTATCTTTCCGCCTCTGCCGTCCCACCACCCGGCATGCCCATGAGCCCCACGAGCGAATTGCTGAAACAACTGGCCCGCGAGGTGGCCATGGCCCCGCAGGAACAGCTGATGGAGGTGGGTCGCCGCAAGAAGAGCCTCTTCATCGGCATCCCGAAGGAGATCACCTTCCAGGAACATCGTGTGCCCCTCACGCCCTCCGCCGTCGCGGTGCTCGTAGGCCGCGGTCATGAAGTGGTGATCGAGCGGGGCGCGGGAACCCCCGCCCAGTTCCAGGACAGCGACTACAGCGAGGCCGGCGCCATGGTGGTGGACAGCCCGGACCAGGTCTTCAAGGCCGACCTCATCCTGAAGGTGGCGCCACCCACGCATGCCGAGATCGAGCTGCTGCGCCACAAGCAGATCCTCGTCTCCGCCCTGCAGCTCACCGTGCAGCCCAAGGACACCCTGAAGCGCATGATGGAGAAGCGCATGACCGCCGTGGCCTGGGACTTCATCAAGGACCGCGAAGGGATCTACCCCATCGTGCGCGCCATGGGCGAGATCGCCGGGAACACCTCCATCCAGGTGGCCAGCGAATACCTCAGTGCGGACAAGGGGGGGCAGGGCCTCATGCTCGGCGGCATCAGCGGTGTGGAACCGTCGGAAGTGGTCGTGATCGGTGCGGGCACCGTTGGCGAGTTCGCCACGCGCGCCGCCCTCGGCCTGGGTGCCAGCGTGAAGGTCTTCGACAAGAGCATCTACCGGCTGCGCCGCCTGCAGAACGACCTGGGCCAGCGCGTGTGGACGAGCGTCATCCAGCCGATCGAACTGCGCAAAGCCCTCCGCAACGCCGACGTCGCCATCGGAGCACTGCGTCCCGAACGCGGCCGCACCCCCATGGTGGTGACCGAGGAGATGGTGAAGGAGATGAAGAACGGCAGCGTGATCGTGGACGTGAGCATCGATCGCGGAGGCAGCTTCGAGACCAGCGAGGTGACCACGCACACCGATCCCGTGTACAAACGTTACGGCGTCGTCCATTACTGTGTGCCCAACGTGGCCAGCCGCGTACCGCGTACCGCAAGCACCGCCCTGAGCAACATCTTCGGGCCGCTCTTCGGATCCATGGGCGAGGTGGGCGGCTTCGAAGACCTCATCAAGACCGACCTCGGCCTGCGCCACGGCGTCTATCTCTACAACGGCTCGCTGACCAGCCCCATCCTCGGCGAGGCCTTCAAGTTGCCTTACAAGGACCTGGATATCCTGCTGGCAGCGTTCTAGCTCACATGTGCCCATGTGGACATCCCGCTGGGGCGGGACAGGTTGTGCCCATGTGGACATGAAATACCTTCTGGGTGGTCGTACTTTGGATGAAATGTGATCGCCATGGATGACGGGACCTTTGACGGTGCGGCCTGGTTCGAGGCGTGCCTCGCTGGGATGTACAGCGGGGTATCGGAACCGGTGCAGGAGTACGGTGGACTTGCGAGGAAGCGCAATGCGGTGGTCGAAGAAACGTTCGGCTTGGCGAGTCACGTGATGGATTACGCTGAAGTGTTGCTCCGAACGAACAGTGTGTTCGCCGATCAGATCCTGCGAAGTGGCACATCCGTGGGCTCGCACACCCGCGAAGCACAGAGCGCGGAGAGCCTGGCTGATTTCGCGCATAAGATGAAGATGGCGCACAAGGAGTTGGAGGAGACCGACTTCAGGTTGGCACTGTGCCATGTGAAGGCCCACTATCCGCACGACAAGGAATTGGTACGCCGAACGCAAGCACTGATCCCGCTTTTCCATCGCATCCTCACCACTTCCCGCACACGGCTCAACCAACAGGCCGCAGAGCGTCGCGCCAAGCGCCGGGGCAGGTGATGGCCGGTACCATAGGCCCGCACGACATCGCGGAAACCATCACCTTTGCGGACACCGTCATGTTCACATGCCCACATGTCCACATGACCACATGCACCCACCTTGGATCTCAAACGCCGCCTCCAGCTCTACCTCACCGGCCTCATCATCGGTGGGGTCGTAGCCTACTTCTTCTACGGTGATCGCCTCACCAACGCGGCGTGGACCCCGGAGGAGAAGATCAAGCAGCGCATGCGCAGCACCCTGCTCAAGTCAACGCCGGAGGCGGAACAGCAGCTTGCGGCCTGGTCCATCCAGCTGAGCGATGTGCGCGCTTCCATCGCCGAAGCTTCGGTACATGTGAGAGACACCAAGCGCGCCGGTGACTCGCTGTACTATACCATGGACACCAAGGTCCTTGGGCGTGATGCACGCTTGCTGGTCGTGGGTCTGCGCGACTTCGATCGTGACAGCACCGCCACGCTCTGGCGGATCGAGCCGCGTTAAGTGGGCGTGGTCAATAGGCGAACCGGTGCCGCTCACCACCGTATTCCTGGCGCACATGGTCGTCGCTCAGGGAGACGAGCGTGTAGATGCCCAGTGCCATCCCGAAGGGGAAGTTCAGGCAGTTCAACGCCGCGATGACCTGCGATGCCGCACGGTTCCTTCGACGCGAGATCCAATAGCCGCTCAGGAGGTTCAGCAGGCCCCAGCCTTCCACGATCAAGAGGAAGACCCACCCGAAGGTCTGGAACAGGACCCCGATCCAACCGGGTGCAGCATCGCCGCCGCTCTGGTCGGCCACGAAGTCACTGCTCAGGAAGACGCCCAGGCCGATGAAGAGGAATGCCGCCAACCCGGTGAAACAGATGAATGCCCCGTACAGGTAGTGTAGGATGCTCAACAAGGAAAGGTCACGTTTCATGGCAATGGGTGCTTACCGGACAAGGTTAACGGCCCCGCCCAGCTTGGATGTGATGATCCGGTTGAACGGGCCTGCGGTCGGTTGAGCGGTGTCTAACGCACTTCGCGTTTCCGCCTCTTCCGCTCGGCCAACAAAGCTCCGCAATGTCTCCCGAGGAATGACGGGACCATGCGGCCGATGAACGTCACTGCAATTGCATGAACCGATGCAACTGAACCATGCATGGTGATCCTGGTCAAGCTAGATGAGTGTGGAATTCCTTCCCCGCCATACTTCGTTCATCACCGTTCCTTGCTTCGCATTTGGTTCTGCGCCTTTCTGCCAATACCTTGTTCTCGATGGTGCGTTAGCGTATTGCTCTGTTACGCGCCATCCACCACAGGGAAGTGGACAAGGCGAGCTAGTGGGAACATGGTTTGGCGTGGAGCAAATAGCACCCAAGGCCCCAACGGGAACCTCAGCCAGCTGAATGCGGCGGGCTTGGAGCACTTGGTGGTGGTATTCCCACGTAACGAAAGAAGCGGTCCGTCACCGCTACAAGGCCAGTGGCCTGTCACCGCGATAGGAAGCGGTCTGTCACCGCGACGTAGGAAGCGGTCTCTCTCTCTCTCTCTCTCTCTCTCTCTCTCTCTACAATGATGCGCTCAAAAGGCGCCAACGAAAAAGCCCCCAGTGCTTGCGACACCAGGGGCCATGGTCGCTCGTGTCCCACCAACCCTCGCTAAAAGGTAAACGAAACAGAACAGAGCAAAGGTAAGGCGCCACCACTGAGCCACCCAGGCAGCGCCGGGCCGTGCATACGCGGTCTTTCAGCAGAGCCTTGCCGCCACCCGAAACGGACAAGGTCTTGAAAGGAGCGGAAGAGACCGGAACGATGCTTCCGGTCGATACGAACGACGAAGAATGACCACGACAGGAAATAGGAGCAAGGCATGGAGGACGGCGATGCAACGCGCGCTGCTGGCCTTCTACCTTGCTCCTTGCGCCTTACCCCTTCCTGCCCAGAACCTGGTGCCCAACCCGGGGTTCGAAGAAGCGGATAGTTGCTCTGATCAGCTCCCACCCTTCATGGGTATCCACGATTGGTTCAGTGTCAACGGAAGCCCGGATCATTTACGGAGCTGTCTGCCATACGGAGATTTCCGGGGGCTGCCCATGAATTTCTTTACCTACCAGGAGCCCTTCGAAGGTGCCTCATGTGCGGGAGTGATCACGTACTGGCAGATTGGCCTAACGGAGGGTCGCGAATGGATCATGGCTCGTTTGCTGGAACCCTTGGTGGTGGGGCGGACTTATTACTGTAGCTTCCGGGCGAACGCAGCATTTGGGGGAACCGAGACAAATCCTCAGTTCTGGCTGGCCAACGACAAGGTGGGCATGCGCTTCACTACTATGCCTATGCCTGCATGGAACTACCCTGATCCCTACCCGGTGCCACCCAACCACGCGCACATCTTATATCCCCAGATCCTGGCGGATACGGTGAGTTGGATTTTGGTGAACGGCAGTTTCGAGGCGGACAGTGCCTACCAGTACGTGATGATCGGGCAGTTCTTCAACAATGCCTTGACGGATACACTGCATCTCGCGCCAGAGGTTGACCCACCTAATTGGTATCCACGAGCCTATACACTTGTGGATGCGGTATGTGTTTCGGACAGCCCGGAGGGTTGTGATCTGGGGCAAGGGGTGGGCGATGGGCTGACAACAGGCCCGGTGCTTTTCCCCAATCCAGCACAGGAGCAATTGATCGTGGCACAGCGCGCAGGGGCGGAGGTACGGGTGGTGGATGCTTTGGGGCGCTTACTGTGGCAGGGCTGGATCCCCTGCGATCGCTGGCTGCTGGAGGTGGGGTCTTGGGCACGCGGCACCTACGGGTTGCGCATGGTGTATCGCGGCAGTTTGGAATCGCACACGTTCGTATTAACCGAGTGAACGCATCGTTCCGGTCCTTTCAGTTTACAACAAACACGAAAGGACATGAGAACAAAGAACTTCTTGAAGCACCTGATCCTGGGTGCGCTGTTGCTGACGACCGGGAAGGTGGTCGGTCAAGTCTCAACAGGTAGCAATGTGGCTGCCTTTGGCACCGATTTTCTGGGTTGGAACACCAACCCGGCCAATAGTCTGATACCGCTCCAGGTTCGGCATAATCTGAACCAGCCGATCGAGTGGTACACGAACGGGTTGCAACGAATGAAGCTATTCCCGAACGTATCGCCGGTGATCAATGGCTATGGAGGGCTACCGCGGAATGGCTCGCTGGTCTTCAAACCTTGGCAGGGTCTCCCGAGGCACGAGGGGACCCTGCCATCCAACGCACTACTCCTCGCTCAACTACTTGTACATGGAGGAGATCCCCGTATGAGCGGTCCTCGCGCCCGGCATGTATTACGTGATCCTGCTGCTGGATTGGCAGCCTGTGGTAAAGAAGGCCGTGAAGGTGGATCGCTAGATCGCGTGATGTAACAAGAAGGGCGGCTTCGAATTTAAACCTTGGCAGGGTCTCCCGAGGTACGAGGGGACCCTGCCATCCAACGCACTACTCCTCGCTCAACTACTTGTACATGGAGGAGTTACCCGCATGAGCGGTCCTCGCGCCGGGCATGTATTACGTGACCCTGCTGCTGGATGGGCAGCCTTTGGTGAAGAAGGCCGTGAAGGTGGATCGGTAGATCCATGTACGCACAAGAAGGGCGGCTTCGAATTTCTTCGGGGTCGCCCTTCGCATGCGGAGCTCTTACCCTCCGCGTTTCCGCCTCTTCCGCTCAGCCATGATCAAGCCCAATTCCCGGCCGGTCTGCCCACGCGCGCTCGTGTTCTCATTCGCGCGTCGGATCAGGTAGGGCAGCACCTCGCGCACCGGCCCGTAAGGCACGTACTTGGCCACGTTGTAGCCCGCCGCCGCCATGTTGAAGCTGATGTTGTCGCTCATGCCCAACAGCTGCGCGTACCACACCCGCTTGTCATCATGCGGAAGTCCTTTCTCATGCATTAAGCGCGCCATCAGCAGGGTGCTCTGCTCATTGTGTGTGCCCACGCACACGGCGATGCGGTCCAGGTGCTCCGCGCAATAGCGCAGGGCATCATCGTAGTCGCGGTCCACGGCCGCCTTGTCCACATGGATGGGTGAGGGGTAGCCCCTGTCCTCGGCGCGATCGCGTTCCTTCTCCATGTAGGCGCCACGCACCAGCTTCACGCCGAGGTGGTAGCCGCCCGCGACGGCCTTCGCATGGCTCGCCTTCAGGAAGGCCAGGCGGTCGTGCCGGTACAACTGCACTGTGTTGAAGACGATAGCCCGCTCGGTATTGAAGCGCGCCATCATCGCATCGGCCATCGCGTCTATCGCCACCTGCATCCAGCTCTCCTCCGCATCGATCAGCACGGGTACCCCGGCGTTCGCGGCGGCCGCACAGATCCGTTCCAGTCGTCCTTGCACCAGGTTCCATTCCCGTTGGTCCTCGGTATCGAGCTTCTTCCCGTCGCTCACGTCGGTGAGCAATTGCACCGGCGAGATCCCGCTCGGTTTGAATACGCAGAAGGGGATGTCGGTCCGCTGGCGTGCCGCATCGATGGTCCGCAAGATCTCGTCCGTCGTATGGTCCAGCGCATCATCGTCCTCCTGGCCTTCCACACTGTGGTCCAGGATGGTACCCACGCCGCTGCGGGCCAGCCGTTCCGCCGTCTTCAGGCTCTCGGTGATGGTCTCGCCCCCGCAGAACTGCTTGAAGATGGTGGCCTTGATGAGCCCCTTCACCGGCAGGTGCAGCCACAAGGCCGCCTTGCTCAAATTGCTGCCGATAGCGGTGAGCGCGGGGTTCCCGATGATGCGGAAGAGCCATTGGGCCTGCCAAAGGTCACGGTCGCTCATGGCGGCGAAGGCGGTCCGGGTGTCGCCCAGGTCGGGTCGGCGATCGCTTGGCGCGGAAGGGGGGGCTTGCACGGTCGGGTGGAACCTTCTTCCTTTGGTAAGCGGCGAAGGCCGCCAAAAGTAGCAATGGCCACAGCCCCGCAGGAGGTGACGGAGATCAGTGCCGGGGGGCACCCGGTCGTGCTTGGCCGCGATGCCTTGCGGGTCCTGGACCGCCGGCTGGGTGTGGAGGACCATAGTGCGGCCTTCATCCTGGGCGACGAGAATACCCTGCGCCATTGCCTGCCCGAACTGCTGGCCCAGGTGCCCCGTCTTCGCGATGCCCGGACCTTGGTCATTCCACCCGGCGAACGCTCCAAGGACATCGCCATTAGTGGCGAGATCTGGAGGCACCTGGCCGCGGAAGCCGCGGACCGCGAGGCCCTGCTCGTGTGCCTGGGTGGCGGCGTGGTCACGGACCTGGGTGGTTTCGTGGCCGCCACCTTCAAACGGGGGATCCGCTGCATCCATGTGCCGACCTCCCTCATGGGCATGGTGGATGCCGCCATCGGGGGCAAGACCGGGATCGACCTCGGCGGGGTGAAGAACCTCGTGGGCGTCTTCCACGACCCGCTGGCCGTGTACATCCACCTGCCCTTCCTCAAGAGCCTCGGTAAGCGCGAACTGTTGAACGGTCTTGCCGAGATGTTGAAGCACGGCCTGGTCTGGGATGCCGCCCTCTGGGAGGCCATCGGCAAGGCACCGCTGCACGACATCAATGCGTTGACCCCCTTGGTGGAACGTTCGGCGGCGATCAAGGCCGAGGTGGTGAAGGCGGATCCGCGTGAAACGGGCTTACGCCGTGTGTTGAACTTCGGACATACCATCGGCCATGGCATCGAGGCGCATTCGTGGGAAAGCCCGCAGCGCGCCCTGTTGCATGGCGAGGCCGTGGCCATTGGCATGATCTGCGAAGCCTGGCTCAGCTGGCGCCTGGACGTGCTGGATCGCGAAGCCAACGACCGCATCGCCGCGCAGTTGCTTGCGCTCTACAAACCCTACCAATTCGATAGTGCGGACAACCACCGGCTGATCGAGCTGATGCGGAACGACAAGAAGAACAGCGCCGGACGCTTCCGCTTCACCCTGCTCACCGCCATCGGCAAGGCCCGGACCGATGTGAACGTGACCGCCGCCCAGGTGCAGGAAGCCCTGGAGCACTACCGGCTGCTGGTCCGTGGTTAGTCCATGGTCGTTTGTTCACAGGCGCTGATCATCGCCACCATCCTCCATCGCTCCACGTAGGATCTTCGCCGCATGCAAGCGCTGACCATCCGACGACCACAAGGCCCCTTGCGCGCCACCATCGACCTGCCGCGATCCAAGAGCGTGAGCAATCGCGCCTTGTTCATCGCCTCCCTGCTGGGCGACCTCTCGCTGGTCACCGGACTGAGCGATGGCGACGATACCCGGGTGATGCACGAACTCCTGCGCGACCGACCGCATACCATGGATTGCGGTGCTGGCGGTACCACCTTTCGTTTCCTTCTCGCTTGGGCCAGCGTGCAGGAAGGGGAGGAGCATGTGATCAGCGGCATACCACGCCTGTTGCAACGTCCGCATGGCGATCTGGTCGAAGCATTGCGCACCCTTGGCGCGGACATCGAGCCCGTAGCGAATGGCTTTCGTGTCAGAGGGCGCCGACTCACCGGTAGGAAGGTGCACTTCGATTCGCCCATCAGCAGTCAGTACCTCAGTGCACTGGTGCTCATTGCTCCCTTGTTGCCCGAAGGCCTGGAGCTGCAATGGACCGGCACCCGCCTCAGTGAACCCTTCGTGAGCATGACGCTGAAACTGCTTGATCATTTCGGTGTGCGTGCCAGCTTGACGATGGATGGTGTGGTGGTGCCGCCGGGGGCCTACGAGAAGCGTCCGTACGAGGTGCCGCGCGACTGGAGCAGCGCCGCCTTCTGGTTCGAACAGGTGGCCCTGGACCCGGGATCATCCGTTCTGCTCACCGGCTTGCAGAAGGACACCCTGCAGGGGGATCGCGAAGCGGTGCAGCTCTGGTCGCCGTGGGTGCGCGCGACCTTTCAACCGGAAGGACTCCTCTTGGAGAACAAGCAGGAGGCCGGACCATGGACCGACAACGCGGTTGACCTCCGGCATGTGCCGGACCTCTTCCAACCACTGGCCTTCACCTTGGCCGGACGTGGTGTGACCGCAGCGTTGACCGGCTTGGACAACCTGGTGGTGAAGGAGACCGACCGCCTGAAGGCCGTGGGCGATGTGTTGCGTCAACTGGGCTGCACCGCAGGACACCGGGGCGGGACCTTCATCCAAGGTGGCGCCATCAAGAGCAGGGGTGCCTTCACCTTCGACCCGGACATCGATCATCGCATGGCACTCTCGGTGGCGCCGCTCGCGCTGCTGCTGGAGAGCGTCACCGTGAAGGACCCCGACGTGGTGGACAAGAGCTACCCGCGCTACTGGGACCACCTGCGTCAGGCCGGTTACGCCGTGTCCTGACCGCCAACTCCCTCCGATACCTTACTTCGCAGTACCGACCACAACCTCACCATGCCCTTCCCATCAGACCTCGAGATCGCGCAACAGGCGCGCATGCAGCCCATCAACGCCATCGGTGAGAAGCTCGGCATCCCTGCCGACGACCTGGAACTCTACGGTCGTTACAAGGCGAAGCTGCCGCTGGTGTTGATCGATGAGAAGCGGATCAAGAAGAGCAAGCTCATCCTCGTGACCGCCGTGTCACCGACGCCTGCCGGGGAAGGGAAGACCACCACGAGCATCGGCCTGTGCGAAGGATTGAACAAGGTCGGCAGGAAGGCCGCTGTGGTGCTGCGCGAACCTTCACTTGGGCCGGTGTTCGGTGTGAAAGGCGGTGCAGCTGGCGGTGGTTATGCCCAGGTGGTGCCCATGGAGGACATCAACCTGCACTTCACAGGTGACTTCGCGGCCATCGAGAAGGCCAACAACCTGCTGGCGGCCTTGATCGACAACAACCTGCAGAGCAAGACGAAGAACCTGCAGATCGATCCGCGCACCATCGCCTGGAAGCGGGTGATCGACATGAACGACCGCGCTTTGCGCGACATCGTGATCGGCCTCGGCGGCACCGGCAACGGCATCCCCCGGCAGGACGGCTTCAACATCACCGCGGCCAGCGAAGTGATGGCCATCATCTGCCTCGCCACCGGTTACGAGGACCTGAAGACGCGCTTGGGCAACATCTTCGTGGGCAACAGCCGCAACCCGGAGAAGAAGTACGTCTACGCCCGCGACCTCAAGGCCGAAGGCGCCATGGCCCTGCTGCTGAAGGACGCCATCAAGCCCAACCTGGTGCAGACCCTCGAGGGGAACCCGGCCATCATCCACGGGGGTCCCTTCGCCAACATCGCGCAGGGCGTGAACAGTGTGCTCGCCACGCGGATGGGCCTCAGCCTCGCCGATTACGTGGTGACGGAAGCCGGCTTCGGTGCCGATCTGGGTGCCGAGAAGTTCTTCGACATCAAGTGCCGCGCAGCGGGTCTGGATCCCAGCGCCGCCGTGATCGTGGCCACCGTGCGTGCCTTGCGCTACCACGGTGGGGCGGAGAAGGGCGAATGGAACGACCCTTCCATGGAACGCGTCAAGGCCGGCCTGGCCAACCTCGGTCGCCACATCGAGAACGTGGCCAAGTTCGGCGTGAAGGCCGTCGTGGCGATCAACCATTTCCCCACGGATTCCGCGGAAGAGATCGCCCTGATCCAAGCCTACTGCAAGGAGCACGGTGCCGAAGCCGTCGTGGCGAGAGGCTTCGCAGAAGGTGGGGCGGGCATGACGGACCTGGCCAATGCCGTGCTGCGCGTGGTCGATGGTGGCGAAAGCCGCTTCAAGGTGCTGTACGACCTCGACCTCACCATTGAACAGAAGGTGGAGCGCGTGGCGAAGGAGATCTACCGCGCGGGCAGTGTGGTGTATGGCCCGGATGCACAGGTCGCCCTGCGCCGGATCAAGAACCTGGGCCTGGAGAAACTGCCGGTCTGCATCGCCAAGACGCAGTACAGTTTCAGTGACGACCCCACCCGACGTGCCGCGCCCGAGGGTTTCGAGATCACCGTGAAGGACATCGAGATCGCGGCCGGAGCGGGCTTCGTTGTGCCCATGCTCGGCAGCATCATGCGCATGCCCGGCCTGCCCGAGACACCAGCCAGTGAGGGCATGAACATCGATGCCAATGGCGTGATCAGCGGGTTGAGCTGAACACGCTTCGCCGATGCAGGAAGGCCTCTCCGCGGAGAGGCCTTCTGTTCGACAGTGGACGATCTCATTCCCGGACCAGACGCTCAGCGAAGAGCAGTCCGGAACCATCGCGGAGATGCAGGAGATAGATGCCGGTCGACAGACCATCGACCGGAATGCTCGTGTTCGTTGAACCGGCTGCTACCTGTGCAGCCAGCACGGTACGTCCCATGAGGTCGGTCAAGGTGAGCTGGGCATGCTCCTTCAACGGTGCCGCCCAGAACAGGTCGGCCTGCCTGTCCGCAGGGTTCGGGAAAAGGTGTGTACGGGTGAGTGCGCGTTCGCTCATTCCAACGCTGCCCACGTCGAAGCCGATATCCTGCAAGGTGTCCCAGGCTTCTCCGGACGTCGTTCCGGTCTGGTCCCACATGATCTTCCGACCGGTGCTCCCGGATGTGCTCATGGTGCCGAACGCCGTGTTCTCCGATGTCTCGAAGCTGATGTCCACCACCAGCGACTGGCTGGGATCATAGGTGAAAGGTGTGGTGAGGTCGATCATGAACCAATCCCCGGATTCTCCTGGCGCGATCGTGAACGAAGCCGTTTCCAACACGGTCTGCAGGCCGGTCAGGAACTCCACGCCGCTGAACGCGGTGGCAGGCGTCTGGACCATGCTGATGGTGAGGTCGCCCAGCGTGTTCCCAAGTGTGATCCCGGAGACACCGTAGCGATAGTACAATCGGGTGATCTGGCCGGCGACCGCACCGGTGAAGTCATTTGGCGCATATAAGCACTGGGTGTGCCGTGCATAGCTCGTACTGCCCAGCAGAAAGGTGCTGCTGCTCGAACCACAACATTTCTGCACGTCCTGTCCGTACGTGGTGAGGAGAAGACTCGTGGTGAAGAGGAGTGTAAGCGGTCTTTTCATGAGGCAAGTATTTGACCAAATATCGGGTATCCCTCTCCCAAGTGGTCATTCCAGGTCACGCGTTACCTCACACTCGCTGATGCATTGCATGGTAAATCCCCTGACCATGTTCACTTCGATCACCCTGCTCGCGTTGAACCTATTCATCACCCCGCTGCCGGCGACCACTGGCGCCCTGCCCGAGCCCGCCGTGGCCCTGCGCCCCGGAGGACCACCCAGCATCCGTATCGCCGGAAAAGGGTCCGGTGACATCAGTGCAGCGGAATGGGATCGGGTGAAGGAAGTGGACCTTGTCGGTTGTGTTGCGGGCGCACACATCGTGGACCTCCACGTCTGCATCAAGGACTGCAAAGGCAAGGACGCCGGCTACCGGACGAAGAGCGCCACCTTGACCGACGGCATGCGGGGCATGATCAAGAACCTGCCCCAAGGCACCCCGTTCACCGTCACGGTAACGGTGAACGATGCGAATGGCAAGGCTTGGGAGGTGCCTCCCGCGCATTTCATCTGGAAGGGATGAGTATCACCCTGGGCGGGTCATGTCCCGCCCGACCTCCACGAGGTGTCCTGGTCCGTAACGGCTGTTGCCGTGCTTAGACCGGGTTCCGGAAGGCGATCACCGCGAAGGCGACCAGCGCTACGTATAAGCCGACCACCAGCCAGTGGGAGGGGATGCGGCGCATGAGGGAGTCCATGATCGTTCGTTTGTTCAATGGGAAGACGGACCCCCCATGGGCCTGGTTGCCCTTGCTGTGACTTATTAACATGCTTTTCACATCGTCTTTCCCCGTCGTGCTCCCGGGTGGTTGACGATCGTCATCTCCGCGTTGGGTCGATCGGGCTCTTTTTACGATCTTCAACATCGCGTCACCCGACACGAACCAACCCAAGACCATGAGCACTGCGACCGCACCTGCACGCGCCTACATCGGCGACCTTCACCACGACCAAAGGGAATGGCTCAACGCCCTGACCTTCTACAAGGAGGACATCACCATCCTGGAACACCGTCTGGAGGATATCGTCCGGCGCAACAACAAACCGGAGGTCATGGCCCAGGTCGAACACTTCCAGAACCAGTTCATCCGCGAGCGCGAGGTGATCGATGAACTCCGCCACGACATCAAGCAGGAGGAGAACGTGTTGGAGAAGGAGATGAAGGACCATCCGGTGGCCATCGAGCACCGCTATTTCAAGGACCACACGGAGCTACGCGACCGCTTCCAGACCTTCGAGAAGCTCTATCGCGAGCTGAAGCAGGAGTTCCAGCAGTGGCTGGTGCAGTGGATGTGAACCACCGCTCATGCCGGCCGGGCGACAAGGCATTCCCGCCATGGGGCGGGATCCACTCGTAGGTCAACCTCGCTCCGGGATCACCGAGTTGTTGTTCCGAGTTGGTCGTTCCTGTTGCCCCTTCCATATCAAGAGTGCGACCATCACGGGAAGCAACCAGGCCGTACGACCCATGAACCTGCTGTCCACTGTGCTCAAGCTGGCACAGACCCAGGCTCCCCACAGCATGGTGGACCCACCGATCATGAGCGCGATCGCCGACGTCTTCCGTGATGCGCTCCGGATCAACAGGATGACCATGGTCAGAAGGGAGATCGCCAGCACCAATTGGTAGGCCCGGTCCAGGTACCGAAGTCCCAGGGTCCCTGCTCCCGTGTTCTGAGCACTGCCGAGATAGGCGGGCATCGCCTCGGGCACGAAGCTGTTGATGGAACCGTATGGTGCGCTGTAGTCCATCCGGTAGAACTGGCCTTCCAACTCATCCGCGATGCGCCAGAGTCCCAGCAGTTCCGCCGTTGAACGCAAGCTCCCCAGGATGTGCATGCCGATGTACTTCGGTTCCGTCCACGTCGCCCGGATGATCCGGTCGTATTCCTCCTTCACCTTCCGGCCTCCACCTTCCAGTGCAAGAGGGCTCTCCCCGCCCCACATGAAAGCCTTGTTCGTCCGTGGGAGGTCATCCTTGTAGTAGCACAACCGGGCAGGGTCGGTGTCGCAATGCTCATCCAGCCAGGTCTTCAGCATACCGGTCTCCACCAGGCGGCTCATCATGAACACGTGCGAGTACCGCGATAGGTGCGCCTCACCGCTCACCGCCTTGTTCGCAACCGGCAGGGCTGTCCATGCCAGTAGGAGCGCCAAGCCGACGCCCATCCCGCGACGGAACGGGATCGCCCTGCCGGTCAACCTCAGGGCCAGGACCACGCTCACGAACACCAATGGCAGGATCAGGAGATCGCTGAGGTGCACCCAACATGCGAAGACCACGAGCAGGAGTAGCCCGATCAACGACCACCGCCATTCTGGTGTGAACAGGAATACGGTCATGGCCAGAACGCCGATCACAGGAAAGATGTCAGCCACCAGCTGACCCGCATACCAGCCCAGTCCGGTGATCGGTGCGAGCACGGTCAACGTGATCAGATAGGTCCACCACCTTCCGTCGCCGAGCAATTGCCAGCAACGCCACAGGAGCAGTGCACATAATGCGGATTGCGCAATGACCACTCCCCACAATGATCGGCCACCAAGGCTGGTGATCCGGATGAAGAGGCCGTACCAATACGGCCTGTCGTCCGGAACGAACCCGGTGAATGCAGAGCGGAGGTAGGTCCCCGTATCGGAATAGACCAGGGGGAAGCCATTGAACACCGCCACCGAAAGGATGGCCGCCGTCCCTGCGATGACGATGGCAAGGTCTTGAAGACGGGGAACGGGCTTCACCATCCAAAGATGATCACACGCGATGCTCGGCCCACTTCAGTCCCGTCACGAAGTACATGTGCAACTCACCCTTGCCCTTCACCTTGATCGGGCCACGGGGGATCACGTCCACCAGGTCCATCACTTGAGCGTAGGTGGCACCGCTGATGTTGAGCCTGCCCACCTCGCCGGCCGATTCCATGCGGCTGGCAAGGTTCACCGTATCGCCCCAGATGTCGTAGGCGAACTTCTTCCGGCCCACCACACCCGCCACCACCGGACCGCTGTGGATGCCTATGCGCACAGGCCATTCCGCCATGCCACGCTCCCGACGCTCCGCATTGCTGCGCTCCACCGCCGCGATCATGCCCAGGCCCATGAGCACCGCGTCGCGCGCATGGGTCGCCTTCGGTTCCGGGATGCCGGCCGCGCACATGTACGCATCGCCGATGGTCTTGATCTTCTCCAGGCCGAACTCATCGCACAGCTCGTCGAAGAGGCGGAAGTAATGGTCCAGTTCGCGCACGAGGGTGTCGCTGTCCATCAAGCTGCTGAAGCCTGTGAAGCCCTTGAAGTCGCTGAAGAGGACCGTGCAACTCTCGTAGCGATGCGCTTCGGCACTACCCTTCAGCTTGAGCTCCTCGGCGGTGGAGGCCGGCAGGATGTTCAGCAGCAGGTCCTCGCTGCGTTCCTTCTCCTCCGCGAGCTGGCTCGTCCTGATCTTCACCATCCGCTCCAGCCGGTCCCGTTCCCGTCGTTGGTTGCGCTCGCGCAGGCGGATGAATCCGGCGAACCCGAGCAGCAGGGTGACCCCGCCGCCGGCCAGGAAGGAGGTGGTACGCCAGAACGGCGGAGCGATGGAGAAGCTGTAACGCACCGGCTGCTCGTTCCAGATGCCGCTTGCGTTGCGGGCCATCACCTTGAAGGTGTATTCACCCGGCGGGATGTTGCTGTAGGTGACCCGCTGCGTGGCGGTGATGGGTGACCAGTCCGGATCGTAGCCTTCGAGGATCCAACGGTAGCGCACCTTCTCCGGGTAGGCCAGCGAGATGCCCGTGAAGTTGAAGGTGAGATGATTCTTGTTGTACGGTAGTTCGAGGTCGTTCGGGAATCCATCGCGTCCGAGGCCCGCGCACCACGGCGACCAATCGGGGCGTTCGTAGAAGAGCTGCAGGTCCGTGAGGTGGATGAGGGGTTCCTGTGGATCCTCCACCACCTGGCGCGCATCGTAGCGTATGGCGCCACGCACGCCACCGAACCAAAGCGTACTGTCGGCGTCCAGCATCACTGCGTTGTGCATGCTCTGCACGCCGATGAAGCCATCCTCCGGGCCATACGCGCGGATGCTGAGCACCTGCTCCTGCAACACGTCGAGCTCCACCTGGTGGATGCCCTGCTGGGTACCGAGCCATAGGTTCTCGTAGGCATCCAGGAGGACCGACTCCACCGCCACGCTCTGCAGTCCTGCACTGCGGTCATACGATCCGACCTTTCCTGACCGCAAGCGCATCAATCCATGGTTCGCCGTTCCCATCCACAGGTTCCCTTGGGTGTCCCTGGCCAGCGCATTGATGGCGATCATGGGAACAGCAGGTTGTCGGGTCAGCCGTTCCGGTGATCCCAGCGGGGCCACATACAGACCCGAGTCGGTGGCGCACCATAGGCTGTCTGGACCGACTAGCAACGCGTTGATCGATCGTACTTCAAGACTGGTGCCATTCTCCTTCCGGCCCCGATGGACAAGGCCTGTTGCAGTGCCGATGAGCACGCTGCCGTCCGCCATTCGCTGAAGGGCATGCACGCGCTGCGTGCCGAGGTCGTTGGTGGTCCAGAACGGTTCGAAGCGGCCCTGTTGCAGGCGGTATACGCCGTGCATGGCCGTGCCCACCAGCAGATGACCGTTCATATCCTCGGACAGGCAGGTGATGAAGTTGCTCGGCAGGCCGTCCTGCGTATCGAAGGTGGTGATCGCATGTCCATCATACCGGGCGACACCGCCACCTTGTGTGCCGAGCCAGAGCAGGCCGTCCGGTGTGCGATGGATCGCGCTTACGATGCGCGAACCCAGGCCGTCGCGTTCGGTGAAGTAGAGGAAGGCCTCACTGGTGAACTTGCTGATCCCGCCGAAGCCCGTACCAGCCCAGATGCCACCGCTCCGGTCGCGGTGCAGGCAACGCACCAGGTCGTGGCCCAGGCCGTTCGCTTCACGAATGGTGCGCAACCGTGGTACTCCGTTCAATTGGTCGATGTGGACAAGGCCGCCTGGCGTGCCGAGCCAGATGTCATGCGGCCCGCCCCGTACGATGCTGAGGACCACCGGATGTGACAAGGCCAACGGCGCCTGTCCCGCCACGCGCTGCGAGAGCGGCAAAGGCTTCAACCCGGGATCAAGCTCGAGGTAACCGTTGTTCGTTCCAAGCACTACGCCCGAACTGTCCGCATGGAGGGAGAGGATCCTTCGTCCGTCGAGTGGCACGTTCACTTTCGACCATTGTCCGTCGGTCCAGCGGAACAAGCCGCTGTCGGTCCCAGCCAGCAAGGTTCCGCCGTGTGCCACGAGCCCGTTGATGCGCCGTGAAGGAAGTCCGGTATTGCGGTCGGCGGCAACGGCCGCCGTGGTATCCACCTGCCAGATCCCGCCGCCCCGGCTTGCCAGCCAGATGGTATGGCCCGGTCCGGGTAGCAGTGCGCGGACGGGTTGTTGGGGAAGGGTGGGCTGACAGTCAAGTGGTGTGAACCGCCCCTTGCTCCAACGCGCCAGGCTCCCATCGCGGAAACCCGTCCACAGGACGACCTCTTCGGCGGAGGTGATCGCGGGGAGCAATGCGGTGGCCTCGGCGGCCGGGGCACCCTGCCGTTCATCGAAGGACTCGAAATGTGAGCCCTGGCCCCGCGCCAGTCCGTGATCCGTGGCCACCCACAGGAAGCCTTCCTGGTCTTCGCAGATCGCGTTCACCGCTGCGCTGGGCAGCCCCTGTTCCAAGGAGAAGGTGCGCAGATCGTATTGTTGCGCGCCTGCCCGGCCGCTGGCGATCAGCATGGCCAACAGGGACGCAGCAACGGCGGGGCGCATGGTTGGAAAGATAGCGCCGCCGCGCCAAGACCATGCCGATCAGCACTTGGAAAAGGGGCGGTACAGCCGTATCTTCAAAGCCTCACGAACCAAATCCCGCCCAACATGAACATCACCTTCAACGAGTTGCGGAAGATCAAGGACAACCTCCCCGATGGCAGCATCCATCGCATCGCCCGGGAGTTGGACCTGAACGTGGAGACGGTGTGGAATTATTTCGGTGGCTACGGCCACAGCAATGGCAGGCCCATGGGCGTGCACTTGGAGAACGGACCCGATGGAGGTATCGTGGCCTTGGACGATACGCGGATCCTTGACCGGGCACAACAGATCCTGGCCGAGCAACACGCGCACGCCTAGCCGACAAGCATCCGTTGGTTCCCTACGCTGCGCGGCGGCAGCGGAAGTGAGCGGTCCAAGAGCTTGGGCCGCTTTCTTTTTGGCGTGTCCCGGTCAACGTTCATTGTCAGAAGCAGCATTCGGATCCCTTGCCACGTCTCCATGACATGCGGCCAAGGCAACTCTTTCGGATCCCTCCGTCACTTGGTGGCGGTGCGGTATCTGCACCGTGTGCATATCTTTAATGGTACTCTTCAATTTCACCTTTGAACCACGATGAAACATACGCGCCTCGCCTTGATCGCAGCCATTGCCACCGCGGCTGTTTGGAGTTGCCGGAAGGATGAAACGTCGGAAGCTTCGACCACGGTCACACCGGTCGGAACGCATTCATTCGCCTCGTACTTCGCGAGCAACATCGCCGATGCCACACAGACTTTTTCGCTGAGTGCTGCTGCCGGTGGTGAGCGGATCGGCGCGAAAGGGACACGTTTGATCTTCGAGCCGGGGGCGTTCGTCCATGCCGATGGCACGCCTGTTACCGGCAGCGTGACCGTTTCATTGGTCGAGGTCCTCACTGTTGGCGACATGATCAGGTTGAACAAGCAGACCGTGGGTGATGACAACGGGACTTTGCGCCTTCTGGTCAGCGGTGGTGCGATCAATGTGTATGCAGAGCAAGGCGGGAATGAGGTGCAGGTCACACCAGGTGGCCTCATCGCCCGGATACCCACTGATGTCGCCGACCCGGCCATGACCTTGTTCAGTGGTCGTGAAGACGCACAAGGAAACATGATCTGGGATCCGATCGATTCAGCGATCATCGATACGGACCCGACTTATTATGATAGCACGGAGTACACCTTCCCTTACTACTTCTATTATCTGCTGAATCCGCCTGGTTTCAATTGGATCAACTGCGATTATGTCTGGAACGCTTCGAGCATGACGACCATCACCGCAACACCGCCTTCGGGTAGTTCGACGGACAGCACGCTGGTCTGGATCGCCTTCCCAACGATCAATAGTGTGACGAGCATGTACCTCAATGGGTCGGGAGGCTGGAACTCATTCCAGATACCCGTTGGAATATCTGCCACGGTCATTGGCCTTCGTGAAGGTGAGAACGGCTACTTGTCCACCTTCCAGGACATCACGGTGACCAACAGCATGGTCGTTCCGTTGGTGTTCACTCCGACCACCTTGGACGATTTCGAACAGGCGCTGGACGGGCTGTAGTGGATCTTGCCCGCGGTGATCTTCGGCTGCGACCGATCCGGATCCCAGCGACCAACAGCGAAGGCAGCATGGGTTCCAGCTGATGCGGACAAAGGTTGTTACCTGGCTTTGCTTGGTCGTTCTGTTGCTGAGCGCAGCCTGCTTCTTGGGCTTCCGGTTCTTCACGACCGTCGATGGCCCGATGCATGTGCTCGCGGCCTATTTGTCCGAGCCCGCGAACGCACAACTTCATCACGCGAGAGGCTTCAGCTACTTCCCAACTGAAGGGAGCCTTCTCGGACAGTGGATCATTCGTGGTCTCCTCCTCGTCGCCGGACCGGTCAGGGCTCATGATCTGGTAGCCGTGATCGTGGTGGGTGTTTGGGTCATTTCACTTTATGCATTTCTCCGTGCGTACGGCGTTCGACCGGGGGCTTCATTTCTCTGGGTCGCGCCCCTCACCTTCAGCAACCTGTTGATCATGGGCCTGTTCCACTTCATGCTCGCGGTCGCCATTGCATTCCTAGCTGTAGCTTGGTGGAAGTGGAATGGATGTTCCATCTGGGCGCGTTGGGGTGGTCTGCTACTCGGTCTTTGCCTCGCTGCACTCACGCATCGATCAGGCCTTCTGCTCGCGGCTACCCTCTTCCTTCCTTCCTTCCTCCAAGAGCGATATGCAAGAGGCGCTTTGCGAGCAACATCACGTTCGCTCGGCTTGGTGGCAGGGCTGGTCTGCCTGCTGGTGATCGCCGGTACGCTGTTGGCTAGATCCATCGGACTTTCAGACCCGGCATCCGAGTTCCGGACCATCTCTGAAGGCTTCTACCTGCGCCCTTTATTCCTGTTCGACAGGGAAGAAGAGCGGCCTTGGATCAGCTTGATCGGTGTCGGACTACTAGTCGCCATCGTCGCCGGTGTGTTCGGTCGTTGGCGGCTTGGGCGAAGGATACTCTGGCATGATGCGACCATCATCCTGGCTTTGCTCTTTTTCGGGGTCGCTTACGTGGGTAATAGTTGGAAGGGAAGGCAGTTCCTGATCGCTGACCGCGCCCAATGGATGGCACTTACACTGCTTGTTCTTTGGTTGACCGCGCTGGCGGCTGAGATCCCAGCTCGTGTACGAGCGGTGATCGCTGGGACGGCGATCCTTGCGCTTCCATTGCATGCGATCCGCGTCCACAAGGCTGAAGCCTACCTCGCACCCTTGCGTGTGGAACATGAGGCACTCTTGGAAGGGGGTGCGGCTCTTGAGCCAGGAGGACTTGTGCTCTGTGTCCTGACGGGTGGGGACCGGATGCTGCAGCACCACACGGCCTATTTAGCCATGCGCTACACCGGCGTCCTCATTTCCCCCAGGGACCAGTTGCCCATCCTTGAGCCGGGATCATGGAAGATCCAGCGTAGGTTCCGGCGTCTATTCCGTGATCCGCATTGGGTCATGCGCCATTGGCGCGAAAGGCTTCCTACGGAGGTGGATCAGCTACTCTTCGTCGGTCGTAACGTGGAAAGGACGATCGCCAGCCATCCATGGCCCACCTTGTTGGGCGGGCACTTCGAGGCGATGTTCACGAATGAACGTGCAGTTGTCTTTGCTCGCCAGCTACACGGCGATGGACGGAAATAGAATGGTCACCACCTACCGCTCCACCACCCTGAATTCAACGCGCCGGTTCAGCGCGCGGTTCTCATCGCTGGTGTTCGGCTTCAAGGGCTTGGTCTCGCCATAACCCTTCCAGGTCAGGCGCTCCTTGTCGATCTTCTTCTTCACGAGGTAGTCCACCACGGCCTTGGCGCGGTCGTCGCTCAGCGTCATGTTGTAGGCATCGCTGCCCTGGTCATCGGTGTGGCCTTCGATCTCCGCACGCAGGAACGGATAGTCCGTCATCACGTCCACCAGCTTGTCCAACTCCTTCTCGTAGCCCGGCAGCAAGGTCGCCTTGTCGAACTCGAACTGCACATTGTCCAGTCGCACGCGTGTGCCCACGGCGGGCTCCACCTCATGGATGTCCACGGTGGCACTGCTGGTGTGGTCGGGGACGATCTTCTTGGGCGGTGGGGGCACGCTCTCCTTCGGCTTTGGCGTGAGCGCCGTTCCGGGTGGCGCCAGTCTTACGTTCACATCATCGATGTAGTAGTAGGCGCCGCGCTCCCCATCGGGCTGGCGCTCGTGGGTGGTCGCCTCATCGCCATAGAAGTTGCCGAGGATGAGGTAGCGTTCGTTCCCGATGGCATCGAACACACCGCTCACCTTGTGCCATCCACCTTTGATCAGCTTCTCCTCGTTCACCTGTGGCGTGATGTACAAGGGCAGGCAGTCGCGTGTGGAAACGGGTGTGTCCAGCAGGGCGATGCCGATATTGTTGCTGGCCTCATTGCTCCGCACCGCGCGTAGGACCCAGCATTCGGCGATGTAGCGCTTGCCGGCTTCGAGCGGTTCCGGTAGTTCCGTTTGGAGGTATTCGTGCCAGTAGGTGGGCGTGTTGCCCTTGCCGTAGGTCTTGATGCCCGTCATGCCTTGCCCGCTGTGTACGCTCTGCTTCCCGCTGCTATGCTTACCCGGATGTGCCCAGCATTCGCTGTCGTTCTTCGTGCTGAACTGATCGGGGGTGGTCTGCGTGGGGCTGTGCCAGCCGGTCATGTTCGCGTTGAACTTGGCCGGGTCCTGGGTCCAGCTGCAGTAGGTGCGCACGCTCTCCTCGAAGCCGGGGTTGGGCACCAGGTTCGGCATGGTGTCGTTGAGCACGGTCCGTTGCAGGAGGTTCTGTGCCGAAGCCGTATGGAAGAGCGCGACCGGTAGGAGGAGTGGAAGGAACTGGCGCATCATGGGAACAAAGCTACCGGCACCCTGCAAGGAACAGGCCGATCGCAAGGGGTATCTGTGAACAGGGAAGGATGAATGACATGTGCTCATCCCGCTGCGGCGGGACAAGTTGTGGTCATATGCCCATCCCGCTGAGGCGGGACAAGTTCTGCGCCTTTGGGCACGAGCGCGATCAGGTACGGATGATACTTTGGCGGACGGGGCAACGCCGACATTCCCGTCAACGTCCTAAGCCGCCATGCGCAAGCTGATCGCGATCGTGAAGGAGAGCCTGGTGGCCGGTGAGGATACCGACTACACCAGCATCGGTGTGCGGCGTGCGATCGTGCTGCTCAGCATTCCCATGGTGCTCGAGATGGCCATGGAATCGGTGTTCGCGCTCGTGGACATCTTCTTCGTGAGCAAGTTGGGCAAGCATGCCATCGCCACCGTCGGCTTGACGGAGAGTGTGCTCACCTTGGTCTATTCCCTGGCTTGGGGATTGGGCATGGGCATCACGGCCGTGGTGGCGCGCCGTACGGGTGAGAAGGATCCGCAAGGTGCGGCACGCGCGGCCATGCAGGGTGTCCTCGCTGCGGTGGCCCTGGGCGTCGTGATCGCCATCCCGGGCCTGCTCTACGCGCGGGAGATCCTGGCCCTGATGGGCGCCGAGGCGGATGTGCTCGTGGACGGTCCGAAGTATATGCGCATCATGCTCGGTGCGAACGTGATCATCCTGCTGCTCTTCGGCATCAACGCCATCTATCGCGGTGCGGGCGATGCGGCCATGGCCATGCGTTCACTGATGATCGCCAATGGCATGAACATCATCCTCTGTCCATTGCTCATACATGGCGTTGGCGGCTGGGGTGGTTTCGGGATCATGGGTGCGGCCATGGCCACCACCTTGGGTCGAGGCATCGGGGTCTGTTATCAACTCTTCCATCTGTTCGACGGTCGCGGGCGCATCAGTTTGAAGGGCATACCCTTGCTGTTGGACAGGCAGGTGATGGGCAACATCGTCAAGGTGTCCGCTGGTGGTATGATCCAGTTCCTGCTGCCATCGGTCAGCTGGATCTTCCTCTCGCGCATCGTGGCGGTCTTCGGTAGTGGTGCCGTTGCCGGCTACACGATCGCTGTGCGGATCATGATCTTCTCCCTGCTTCCTTCCTGGGGCGTGGCCAATGCGGCGAGCACCCTGGTCGGGCAGAACCTCGGGGCGAAGCAGCCCGAGCGCGCGGCGAAGAGCGCCTGGTATTGCGGACACATCAACATGCTGTACATGATGTGCGTGGCGATCCTCTTCTGGTCCTTCGCGCCGTGGTTGGTGGCCTTCTTCAGCTCCGAAGGTGCGGTGGCCGGCTATGCGATCTCCGCCTTGCGGATCCTCTGCATGGGCTACTTCTTCTACGGCTATGGAATGGTATTCGCACAGGCCTTCAATGGTGCCGGGGATACGTTCACACCCACGTGGATGAACGCGATCTGCTTCCTGCTGATCCAGATACCGCTGGCATGGCTGTTGGCGGAGTTCCTCGAATGGGGTCCCACGGGTGCCTTCTCCGCCGTGCCGGTCAGCGAGAGCGTGCTGGCCGTGCTCAGTGCCGTGCTCTTCCAGCGCGGCAAGTGGAAGAGCGTGAAGGTGTGATCAGCGACCAGCCTGGAGGTCACTGTGCGATGAAGTCCTTCGGCCTGCCTGCCTTGTACCACTTGAGGAGCGTGTCGATCATGTGCTCCATCTTCCGCGAATCGGCCCAGGTGCCCCGGAACACCAGCGTGCCGTCCTTGTCCACGAGGTAGGCGCCGTTCGGTGCCTTGCCGTAAGCCTCGAAGGTCGCGTTGTTCAAGCCGTCCACCAGCACCGGCAGTTCACCGAGCTGGGCGAACTCCTGGGCATAGCCCAGCTTCTCGTATTCGCTCTTCGGCAAGGGATAGGCCTTGAATTCCTTGTGGTCAGCCGGATGAAGCTCCGCTCCGTAGATCACGAAGAGCTGCACCTCCTCGTTCGCGTACTTCTTCACCAATCGCGACCAGCGTTCCATCTGCACCCGCGCAGGGGGGTTCGTGATGCTCCCGAACATGAAGGCCCGGATCTTCCCGTTGTTCTTCCCGAGTGAATAGGTGGTCCCATCCTGGGCCACGGGCAGCGTGAAGTCATGGGTATGCGGATCCATGCCGCCGCCTTCGCTGTAGGTGCGCAGCTCGCGGATGGTCTGGCGCATCAGCTTGTCCCAGTTCATGCGCCAGATGTTCACCTGCTTGCGCATCTTCCCGATGTCCTTCTTGCTGTACGCGTTCAGGTAGTAGTCGAGGTCGTCGTGGAAGACCAGGGTGCTGTCCGTGTTGTACCAGCTCGGATCCCAGTTGTTCAGCTGGGCACTGCTACCGATGGCCGCGGTGAAAGCGAAGAGGAGAAGGAGGGAACGCATCTCAGATGGTAAAGGTAGGCGGGGCGGGGCGCTCAGCCGAGGAAGGCCAGTTCAACCCATTCATCCTCCGCCAGCCGCAGGTCGCGGAGGCGCATCTCCACGGACCATGAGACGACCGGCGCGTTCTCCTTCAATTCCAAGGGCTGATAGGGCCAGCTTCGAATGTCCAGGAACACGGGCTCGGGCCAGCTCGCGTTGTAGAGCAGCGAGAAGCGGAAGCTCTGATGGTCCACGGCGAGTCGACGATCGTCCACGCCGAGGGCCGTGGTGGTAACGACCAACGAGGCGGTGTACAGGCGGCGCTGCCAGCCCGGTCGCGGTGTGCGGAAGAGCGCCTGCCTGAACTCGAGTCGGGGCATGGTCGCACCGCTGAGCCTGGCCTCGGGGTTCGATCGATCAAGGCGGATGTGGTGCAGTCCCATCAGAATATCCAGCGGACCTGCGCCTTGAGGTCGCTGCGCATGTTGCCGTTGATCTCCTGCAGCCCGCTGCTGACCGTGCTCTGGTCGTTGTAGATGAAGGCGCCGTAGCGCAGCCAGATGTCCACACGTCGCAGGGGCGTCACGCGTACCATGCCGTACCAGCGGATGCCGCGCCCGTAGTAGGGCGGTATGCTGAACACACCGATCAGGTCGTTCTCATACGCATAGATCCGCGCGTCATAGCTCTCCGTATCGAAGAGCGCGAAACGCAGGGTCAATTCCACCGGACTGCTCAGCGGACGGTGGACGATGTCCTGGTACACGAGGAAGCCATGCCGCAAGGCGGCGCTCCCGCGCTGGAAGTCGACCGTCTCCACCCGGGAACGCAGGCTCACCGACTTGCTCACCTTGTAGGTCGCGTTCACGCGGTAGTTGGTCTGTTCCACACGCACCAGCGGATCCACGCCGTCCACATCATCCGCCGTATTGCGAGCGCGGTCCTGGTGGCGCGCGCGTGCGTAGATCTCCACCTGCTTGCTCGGCCGCCAGTTCACCTGCGCCAGCCAGTCGAAGCCGGTGCTCGGCGCATCGGTGAGGTAGCGCAACCAGGGGAAGCTGAACTGGTCGAAGTAGGCGTTGATCTGCCACTGGCGGTTCGGCCGGATCTCCAGGCCGGTGAAGAGGCCGCGCTCGTTCCAGGGGTTGGTGCCTTCGGCGAAGGCCACACTGTACAATCCATGGTAGTCACGACCATAGTTGCGGTAGAGCAAACTCATGCTCACGCGTTTGTCCAGCGAGAGCAGCAGGCCCGTGTTCATCGCCATGCCGCCATTGGCGCTGGTGGCCGCTTCACCGAACCAGGTGAGGTTGCGGTAGAGCACGTTCCAATCCACCCCGGCCGTGGTGTTCTCCCCACCGTTGTAATCGAACTGGTTGTACACCTGGCTGTTCCGTTGCAGCGTGCCGGTGTATTCCACACGAGCGGCGGTTGCGCCCAAGGTCAGCCCCGACCGCTTGTAGGCGAGATGTCCACCCAGCACGGTCTCGCCAAGCGCATCCTTTCGGGAGACCTCCGTATAGGTCCGGTGGAATCCGTCCTCCAGGAAGCTGCTCGCGATGATCTGCACATCCTGAACAGTACCCAGGCTGTCCGCAGCCGCGGAGGTGGCCGACTGCACGTTCGCATCGATGTCCTTCCGCGAGACGAAGGCCGTCAGTTCGAAGTTCCGCCCCACCTCATAGGTGGCCGCAACACCGCGCAGGAACAGGTTCTCGTTCACACTGGTGTAGGGGGCCAGACCGTTCGCATTGCGTTTCACGTTCATCGTGAAGCTGCTCTTCGCCGCGAAGCCGAGCCCGTTCCAGAAGGTGAGTCCCTGCCCGAACTGGGCCTGGTAGTCGCCGATGGCGAGTGCCTTCAACCTTCCGATGTGGCGGAGGAAGAAGTGTGCGCTGTAGAAGTCGTAACCGTTCGGCTGGGTGCCCTTGAAGAACTGCTCGCCCTCGTCCTTTTCCGCGGTGAACCCGAAGCTGATGTTCTGCCGGTAGCGGAAGCGATAGCGTGTGTACACCCGGAACGGACTGCCGAGATACACCTTGTTGTTCCGACGCAAGGAATCGACCACGGCCAGATCGTCGATGTCCGGCAGCTCGTCCCCGTTCGGATAGGTGTAGGGCTTGCCGAAGAAGTTCGGCCGGTCCAGGAAGCCCCGCCGCGACTCGATGTTCATCGTGCTCCGCAGCGTGATCTCGTTCGTGCCGTTCTTCAGGATCTCCTTCAACGAGGCCGTGCTGCCCAGTGGATTGTCGCGCACGAGCACGAAGGGCTCGATCAGCCGGATCGTGCGCGTGTCCATGCTGTTCAGCGTCTGCAGTTCGTAGATGTTGAGGAAACGACCGAAGCGCTGGCGGTGTTGCAGGATGTCGCTGATCTGCACATCGTTCAGGAGCAGGATCGTGCTCAACTCCTGCGCATCCGTCCGATTCAGGTCGATGGGGTCGAGGTAGCGGTCCGTGAGGATCTCGAAGAGATTGCTGAGGTCGGCCTCGCCACCGAGTTGTTCCGCGGCGGCCTCGATGCGTTGTTCAATGATGTCGCGCGGCACACCGTCCACCTGGGCTGCAAGCACCGCGCTCCAGAGCCCGCACACGAGGACGATCGCGGCACGTCTCATGCCCCGAAGCGGTAGTTCACGCCGATGATGGGTGTGGCGCCGAACTGGGAGCGCACGGCCACGGCCAGGTCGATGTCGATGCGGTCCAACCGGAAGCCCGCGCCGAAGTGCCCCTGCACCGGTCCGGTGGTGATCCCCGTGCGTAGGTAGAGCACTTCATTCGGCTTGTATTCGACGCCCATGCGGATCCGCTCGGGCCTGTCGATGTCCTTCTCCGCTTCCAAGGTCATCAGCAGCTTCTTGCTGAAGGTGTAGCCGAAGCCCGCGCGCAGCAGCGTGGGGATGCGGTCGTCGTACGGTCCGCCGATCACCACGCGGTTCGGGTTGTACACGTGTGCACCGACCCACAAGGCATCGGTCAACTTCGCCTGCATGCCCAGTTCCACCGCGAAGGCGCTCGCACTGCCATAGTTCTCGCCGAGCCGCACCCCGAGGTAGTCCACCTGCACGGCGGCGCGCAGGCCCTCGCCGAAACGCATGGCATAACCGGCGGTAACCTTGGTCTCGTTGTAGAGCGAATAGCCGAAGCGATCGCCCGAAAGACCAAAGGTGCCCTTACCCAACGGCACGGCCACGGCCAGACCTTGCTGTGCCAGATCGGCGCTGAGCCAATGGCTCTGGTAGAAAGCCCCGGCCATGGGGTGGTCCAATCCGGCGAGGCCGGCGGGGTTCAGGCGGATGCTCCACAGATCGGGTGTGGTGAGGCCCGTGTAGCCCATGCCCGCGAAGCGAGCACCTGCGGGCAACAGCTCGCCACCCGCGAAGGCATGTGCGGCGAGGAATAGAGGGAGCGCGAAGAGGGAACGACGCATCGCACCGAAAGTAGTGGTTCCGGTCCCATACACGACCGACCCTGGTGTTGATCCCGGAGCCTTTGTGAGCGAGGCAAGAGGCTATCTCAACAATGCTTTTGGACGCGAGCGAGAGGTACTTTGCGATCAGGCAAGGCGTGGAAACCGAGCATAGCTGGGAGCTCTGTGAGGCTTTCCACAACAAAGCATGGTCGCATAGGACCCTCGCGGAGCCCGAAGGGCGTTATTGGAGATAGCCTCTACTGAACGACCAGCCGTGTACCACTGATCCAGCGCGTGTCGTCGCTGAGGTGGAGGTGGTAGAGGCCAGCTTCCAATGCGGAGATGGAGGTAGGGGAGGTAAGGGATGGAAGCCGCTGCTCCTGCACCAAGCGGCCATCGCTGCTTACCACGCTGAGGCGCAAGGCACCTTGCGGTTCGAAGTTCGCAGGCAGGTCGATGCTCAGCTGTACGCTTCCTCCTTGCGCAACCGGGTTGGGCCATACGCGCAGCACATCCTTCAAGTTGGTGATCTGGCTTTCCATGCCGGTGATCAGGTGGCAACCGGGTTCCAAACAGCCCATGCTGTCGGTCTTCACCACCCAGACATCCTGGGTGTAGAGCAAGGTATCGGCGTGGGAAACGGGCAGGGCGGTGCCGCAGACGATGAAACCGCCATCGGGTGTGGGCACCACATCGCGGAAGAGGCCTCGGCCATTGCTCACCAAGCTGTCGTGGTATTGGTAGAAGCGCATCCAGAGGCTGTCGCCAGTGCTGGTGGTGCGTAGAAGGGCGCCGAAGTATTGGTTGCCGACCATACCATAGGCTCCACAGACAATGAGGTCATTGGAAGGTGATAATTCCTGAACGGTGTGTAAGACCGCGTTGGCCACGGGTCCATAGCGTTGAGACCACAGGACACCTCCATCGGGATCCAAGCGTACTATGCAACCTTGTTGCTGGAATTGAGAGCCGGTTTGCCATGAACTGGCAAAAACGCAATCGCCATTCTGCATGGCGGTGACCTGCGCCAACCCATCTCCGCCCCCCGGCGTGCCATAGTTGTTGGACCAGATCTCGTCCCCGTTCTCATCGGTACGTACAACCCATTGATCTATGCTGGACGGGCCACTACCGCGTTGGCCGCCCAAATAGTAGCCTCCACCAGGGGCGAAGTCCACCGAAACACAATAGTCGTAGGAGTTGGTCGCCCCATACGTTCTTGTCCATTCTTCATTCCCTTCACCATCTGTCTTGATCAGGAAGGCATCGCCCTGAATGCCGTCCATGACCGCTTCACCACAGATCACAAATCCACCATCGGGTGTTTGCTTGGCTTGGCGACCGATAGCTGAGGTTGGAAAAGCGATCTCATGAATTTCTGTAGGCTGTCCCTCTACGCTCCATTCGATCAAGCATGGTCTGTTGAAGCCCATCGTGTCCTTGGTGGATCCGGCAGAGTAGAGCCCGCTGCCATCCGCGAGTTGTCCACCTGTATTGCTCCAACCGACGTAGGATGCACGATCGGGCGGGTGTGTGATGTATGCGCCAAGTTCGTTACCGAACGCGTCTAGTCGGACGGAATGGACGACAGAACTGAATAGAAGGCCATTTTCCTCCCAATCACCATTTGCCATTAGGAAGAAGCCGCCATCTGGTGCGCACTCAACACCGAAAGCAGTTTCTGAGCGGCCATTCGCAAAGGGGTCGTAGCGAAGGTTGAAGGTTTGTGCTGCTGCCTGCCCACACAAGCAAGCAAACAGCAGCGCGAAACCGATAGGCCAATTCTGGGACATTTCTAGCGGACCACTTCTACTTTGGTCGTACCCACCTGGATGCCATCGAACAGCAAGGTAGCGATGTGCTGGGCTCCGTGTGAACAAGACCGATTCATCTTGCTAACGGGTTCTTCGACCCCTGCGCTCGCATCATGGGATCGACGCCTCCCATCCCCGATCAT
>JACJZG010000027.1 GCA_020635715.1 Flavobacteriales bacterium
CGCCGCACATACCGATCAGTTGCGTGATCCGAAGTTCCTGGATGCCCTGCGCACCGGCGCGTTGGAAGAGGTCGGCCTTCCTGATGGCGTGGATGTGGAACGCTTGATCGCCCTGGCCCCGCAGGCGGTCTTCGATCATCCCTTCGGCCGGAAGGAACGCGCCTCCGCTGCCAACGTGCGCACCATTGAAGTGGCGGAGTACCTCGAAGCACACCCCCTGGGTCGCGCGGAATGGATCCGCTTCTTCGGGATGTTACTGGGAATGGAGCAGCGGGCGGACAGCGTTTTCGCGGCGATCGAACATCGTTACAGGGTCCTGAGGGATATGAAAGAGCACCTGCCCGATGCACCGCTCGTCTTCTTCGGCAGCCGATGGCAGGGCGATTGGTTCGCACCACCGGGGGACAGCTACATGGCGACCTTGATCGAGGACGCGGGCGGACGTTACATCCTCGCGGATTCGGTGGCGATGGGGAACATCACCATTCCGTTGGAACGGTTGCTGCTGCTGGGCGATACGGTGGATCGTTTCGGGGTATTGCTGGCGCACCCCGGCCAGGTGGACCACAAGGTGCTCTCAGGTGGTGATCCGCGTGTGCTGGCCTTGAACGGCATGATGTCGGGTGCGTTCGTCGGGAACAGTGACACGGATGACCTGTTCGGCCAAGCGCTATTGGAACCGGATGAAGTGCTGCGCGACCTGCGCTGCATCTTCCATCCGGGAAGCTGCGGTGTGCGGGTGCCCCGCTATTTCCGGCCCGTGCTTCAGTAGGCGATGCCCAGCCGCTTGTACACGAAGCTGAGCAACCACGCCGGACCGATCATCAGGAATTGCAGATCGTCCAGGAAGCTCGGCTTCTTTCCTTCGACCTTGTGCCCGTAGAACTGACCTATCCAGGCCGCCACGAAGAGGATGGTGCAGATGGCCCACAACGGAAGGCCGGCGTGCGCATCAAGGTACCTGCACACGGCGAGGCAGAACAGGCTCCACAGGATCATGCCGATGGCGATCGGGAGCGATAGCCGGATGTAGAAGATGCCGACCAGCGCAACGGCCAGGGTGGCCAGCATGTGCGGTCTGACGAAGGGAGGTGCATCCGGAAGGGGGATGCTGTACAGGAAGCCCACCACGCAGAAGTAGATCGTGGGTACACAGATCCAATGGATCGCCTTGTTCGTCGGGTTCTGGTGGCTCACACCATAGGCATCGAGCCAGTCCTGCATGCTTCGTGTGGCCATGGGTCAGCGATAGCGTTGTTCAAGGATGTCACAATGGTGCTCGGCATGGCCGGCGATGCTCCATCCGATCGCGCGCACACTGATACGGACCCCGTTCGCAGTGCCGCTTCGCACGAGCATTTCAGGGGTGAAGCTCCTGAACAGGGTGATCGTGCCATTACGGATGGTCCGATGCTCAAGCAGCAGATCCCCGATCGTGCGATGGCTGCAGTCCGCCTGTTCGGCATACTCATCCTCTTCGAAGCCGGGTAGCTCCAGTTGTTCACCTCGCGCAAAGCACAATGCTCGGTATGCCAGAATGCGTTCACAATCGTTGAGATGCTGCAGCACCTGCTTGATGGACCACTTCCCGGGAGCGTAGCGATGATCGCCCATGTCCTCGGACGATCCTGCACCGAAGCTGTCGCATCGCACCAATGCGATCCCCAAGCCTTCGATCAGGTCGGTGCCGCCCACCTTCCGGACGTATTCCCGGTAGAAGGTGGGGATCTCCTCCTCTTGTGGCCGATCCTTCATGCCTCGAAGATCGGTCCGGATCGCTTGGTGCTGACGATGCACATGGCGAAAAGGTACGTATCGCCCTCATTGGACCGTTCCCACCAGGTAGGAAGCAGGTACGCCGACCAGTTCGCGCAGGACCTTCAACCAACCCATGGGACTGCGCCACCACTGACCGGGTCGCAGTTCGGGATCACCCACATTGCGGATGCCCACCACCACGCCATTTCCACATGCCTCGCTGTAAGCCAGTCGCGAGCGGCGTGCGTGGATGCCGAACGAGATGACGTCCACGCGATGGATCGAGCGCGCCTTCGCTTCCTCGGCGAACCGTTGAGCGTTGGCCCAGGTCCGGCTCTCCCCGAGCATCACGGTCGGCAACCGGTGGATGCGCGTTGCGAGCACGCCCAGTTCGACCAAGGCACCCGCCATGGCATCGGCATAGGAAGGCGTACCGGGCTCCACCTTTCCCGATGATCGATGGATGCGCACCGAGCGCTGCAAGGCATGGAGGTTGATGCCATCCACCTTGGCGTAGAGCAGGAACAAGAGCTCCCATTTCGGGTCGGGCACGCCGGTATGCGTAGGTGCGAAGAACAGGCGGGTCGTCGGGCGCTCGATCCTCGCCCGCCGGTCGATACATGGGCCGAAGACGCTGTCCGTGAGGATGACCCCGTGATCATCCAAGACGACCAGGCCGGCGTTCAAGGCCCCGCATGCGTTCACCAGGAGATCCCCGCTCAGGGGGCGTTGCAGTTCCACCACCACCGTGTCTCCGATGCGCAGGGTGTACGAGAAGTTGCGTGGTGTACCGGTGATGTAGATCGTATCGTAAGCGCCTTCCGTGAGCATGTCCCTGACATCCGGCATGTATCCGGGATCGATCCAGCCTTCGACCACGGCGACCTTCGCACCGCATGGATCGTTCATGGTCAGGAAGGGGAAGGAGAGCGCCACCGTGATGATGCCGACGACAAGGGCCGACAGGACGGCGACCGACCAAAGTCCGACCTTACGCATCATCACTCCTCATCGAGCAAGGTCTCGCGCAATTCCTTGATCTCCGCCAAGGCTTTGCGGTCGTTGATCGCCAACGCCTGTTCCGCACCACGCTCACAAATGGACACGGCCTCCGCCACACGGCTCAGGTCGCCCAGGATCAATGCCAGTTGGTAGTAGCTCGGAACATGATCAGGTGCGTCCTGCAGCAAGTCGTGCAGGTTCCTGGCCGCCTCCTCCATCGCTCCAGCGCTCTTCAACTCCAGGGCAATGGCATATCGGACGAAGAGGTCCGCCGGATCCTCGGCAAGTAATTCGCGCAACTGTTCCAAGCGGTCCGATCCCATGGTAGCTGATCGCGAAGCTACCCCTTGTGTCGATCGCCTGGGGCTCTGACCTACCAACGCTTGCCTGTCCAACGGATCACCTCCCCGACGGAAGGTCCATCACCGCGCCATAGATGGATCATCTCGTCCTGATCACCGAGCCGCTCGAAGCCGCTGTGTTCCATACGCACGCGGCGCCAGAGCTCATCATCCCCACCGACGAGGAGCAGCGTATGAACCTTGATGGTATCGAGCCCGGACCGGTTCCACCAGCGACGGTCGGGTCCCACGTACAAGGTGGACGGCAGATCCGGGCGAAGGACGGGGCCTCCGTAACAGAGGGCGATGTGATCATGGCCTCCCGGACCATCGAAGGCGATGATCATGTCGGCCTGCTCCTGCACCGCGATCTCGGCCACATGGTCCATCCGTTCTTCGAAGGTCGAATATGCGTATTCGGTGACGGGTGCTTGAGCCTTCGATGCCAATTCCCTTTCGACCGTGGCCGGGGTGGATATCCCTTTATAGATGAGGCTCAGGGCGCCGATGACGCACCAGGTGATCGGCAGGGCTGCTGCCATCCGCGCGGGGAGCTTTATCGCTGCCCACGACCAGGCCAGCAGCAAGGGCACTGCCAGGAACATGCGGCTGTAGGGGAAGAACACGTTGTCCGTGCCGTCGTGCACCTTGGGGAAGGCAAGGGAGACAATGCAGAAGGCGGTCCCACCGGCGATGGCCAATGCCGTTCGCGGTGATCGTTGTACGAGCAGGATGATCATCACCGTGACCAGCAGATAGGGTGCTGCGGTAGGTATCGGCATCGGTGCCAGCCACGCGAAGTGCCTGTCCAGTTGGCCAAGACCCTCGGGTATCAAGGCCTGCCATGCGAAGTCCATCCGCCAGTCATCGAAGCGGTGCACGAGTCGCCATGGTCGGTCCGCGTAGAAGTGCATGGCGGCGCGTTGCAGGAGCAGGAATGGCAGCACGCCGAGCAGGACCCGTCCACCAGCTTGCCACCGGGGTTCCGCCATGAGCACAAAGTGGACGAGGAAGGGGACCAGAAAGACAAGCGTGTTCGGGTTGGTGAAGACGGCCATGCCCGCGATAAGGCCAACGCCGAGGTCGCGCGCCGTTGAGCGCTGGATGGAAAGGGCGAAGGGCAGCAGGCCGAGCCAGGCGATGCCCGGTACGAATCCCCGTGTGATCGTCGTGAGCATGCCCCACTCCACGGGAAGCAACAGCGGAAGTGCCAGGAAGAGGAGTGCTGCGGACATGTGGCCGTTGCGCTTGTGCCACCATGCGAAGGAGAGGAAGGGGAAGAGTGCCAGTGCAGACGTGATGACCGGCATTGCGATGCGGAAAGGAAGCCCGATAGCCAGCAGGGGCACGGCGAAGAGCGACTCGAAGGGCGGGTTGTAGTTCTGGCCGTACACGTACGGTTCTCGGAAGAGCCCGTGCAACAGGTCGTTCGCGATGTTCCAGAAGAGCACATCGTCCGATCCGGTGTGCGTGAAGCCGAAGCCGACCAGCAGCAGGATGCGGTCCGTGATCATCAGTGCCAGCAGGAACCACCAGGCGATCACCGGCCAACGGGGATCCGTGTTCATCCGCTCCATCGTCACACGCCGATCATTGCGATCATCGCGTCCACATCATCAGGTGGCATGAACTTCCAAAGCGGGTCGCGACGCAGCCAGGTCATCTGCCGCTTGGCATAGTTCCGTGTGTGCTGTTTGATCAACGCAATGGCTTCCTCCAGGCTCAATTCACCGTCCAAGTAACGGAACAGCTCATTGTAGCCGACGGTCCGCAGTGCGTTGCATGTGCGGAATGGAAGAAGCTCGCGCACTTCATCCAACAGACATTCATCCATCATGCGATCCACACGCGCATCGATCCGGGTATAGAGGTCCGCACGTGGCAGGTCCATGGCAATGCGAACGATGCGGACATCGGTGCGGTCGGTGGGCGTGGTCCGCTGTTCGCTGTACGGTCGCCCGGAGGCGATGCAGACCTCCAATGCGCGTATCACGCGATGCGGGTTGTGGTGGTCGATGCGCGCGTGCGTGTCGGGATCGAGCTTCAACAATCGGGCGAGGAGAGGAGGGAGGCCCTCCTTATTCAGCGTGGCCTGCAGCGCTGCGCGTATCCCGGCATCACCCATGGGCAATGGGTCAAGGCCTTTGAGGAGCGCATCGATATAGAGCCCGCTTCCACCTACCAGCACGGCGACACGGTGATCGACAAGGATCCGTTGCAGCACGGGTTCGGCTTCCCGCGCGAAGGTGCCTGCGCTCCAGGTCTCCTCGATCGGCAGGTGACCGATGAAATGGTGGGGCACGCCGAGCAATTCCTCCTCCAGCGGTCGTGCTGTACCGATCCGCATGGCCGCATAGAACTGGCGGGAGTCCGCGCTGATCACTTCGGTGCCGAAGTGCCTGGCCAGTGTGGCCGCAGCCTGTGTCTTGCCGGAAGCCGTCGGGCCGCCGATGACGATCAGCGTGCCCTTGTGGTTCATCGGAACTCTTCGCCGAGGTCGTCGATGCTGCCGTGGCCGAACTCGTCGTGGTCCTCGCCCTCGGTATCATGGCCCCAGTCGTCGCCTTCCTCCTCATAGGCATGCTCCTCATCACCCAGGGCGTAAGGGTCGTCCGGAAGTATGCCCGCGGTGAGGTCGTCCTCCTTGGAATGTTCGTCCGGCGCGGTGCCCATGCTCATCACCACCCGGGGGTAGGTCACATCAGGTTCTGGATCACCAGCCTGGATCAGTTCCACCATGAACATCCACATATGCAGGAAGTCGTAGGCGTAGATGAAGCGCTGGCTCGTGCTGCGGATGTGGTCGCTGATGTAGACCTGCTCCATCAACGCGGGCGTGTCCCCATCCTCCCCGAAGCCGAGGTCCGCAAGCGGGATCTCCGGGCCCTTGTCCCAGTTCTCATCGCTCACGTAGAAGCTGGCCATCTCCTGCCCGATGAAGGCGAAGGCTTCCTTGATCGCGGTGTGCAGGTCCAGGAAGGTCTGTTCGCTGCCGATCTCGATGTCGCGGAAAGCCTCGCTCTCGTGGTCGATCAGGACGCGGAAACGGTAGATGCGCATGGCGGGAAAGGATCGCGAAGGTACATTGTACCGCGGGGTGAACCCGGTCCCGGTCCAAGCGTTATTTGTTCATGGCCATGCGCTACCTGATCCCCCTCCTTGCCCTCGCGACACCATCCACCATCGCTGCTCAGCCATTCGCCATCGGCACGACCAACTTGACCTTCATCGACGATACCCGCGGTGGACGGGCCATTGCGTGTGAGGTCGCCTATCCGGCCCAGAACGCCGGGACCGACGTACCCTTAGCCCCAGGCATCTTCCCGGTCGTTGTGCTCGGTCACGGCTTCGTGATGACCGTTGGCGCCTATGCCAACTTCCGGGAAGCCTTGGTACCAGAGGGATATGTGCTGGTACTACCCACCACCGAAGGTGGCCTCCTACCGGACCACAGCGCTTTCGGGACCGACCTGGCCTTCTGTGCGAGCGCATTCCAGGCAGAAGGAGCGGACGATGGATCGCCCTTCTTCGGTCATATCGCCACCACTTCGGCCCTGATGGGACATTCGATGGGTGGTGGGGCGGCCATCCTTGGTGCAGCGGCATCCAGCGACTTCAACGCCGTGGTCTGCTTCGCTCCCGCGGAGACGAATCCTTCCGCCATCGCGGCAGCCGGTGATGTGGATGCCCCGCTGCTCATCCTCGCGGGCAGCCAGGATTGTGTGACACCACCGAACGATAATCAGTTGCCGATGTACCTGGCCGCTCCCGCCGCTTGCAAGGCCTACGTGGAGATCGTGGGTGGTGGGCACTGCAACTTCGCGAACAGCAACTTCAATTGTTCCTTCGGCGAACTCACCTGCGGTGGCGGTGGAAGCCTGGGCCGTGAGGCACAGCAGGCGCTCACCCATCAGTACACCTTGCACTGGCTGGACCGTTTCCTGAAGGATGACGTTGCGGCGGGTGATGCCCTCCAGGCCTTGTTGGATGCGGGTGACGGCGTCTCCGCCCAATGGATGCTCGATGCTTGTCCGCCCGCGATCTCCACCGCCATGGCAGCTAACGAGGATACTTCCAATGAGGTGGTCGTCGCCCCAATACCGATGCGCGAACGCGCTGAACTACGGATCGCTGGAGATCAGATCGAAGCCCGATTCCGCCTGGTCGATCAAGTGGGACGTGTGGTTCGCGATGAGCGCGTAGCTGGCTCCATCCATGCGATCGAACGTGCGGGGCTCTCTGCTGGCACCTATCTCTGGATCGTGGATCGGGAAGGCCTGCCTGCTTTCCGCGGCAAGCTCGTGGTGGATTGAAGCCTACCCGATCGGGTGCTCGGCACCGGGTTGCAGGGCGAGGCCCAGCTTCGCACCCTCGGTCTTCATCAGTTCCCAGGCCTCGGCCCGGTCGTTGTGGATGTCGCCGTCGAGGATGGCGTCCTTGATCACCGTCTTGATGTCGCCGATGAGCTTGCACGGCTGGATCGCGAAGGCCCGCATGATGTCCTCGCCTGTGATGGGCGGCTGGAAGTTGCGCACACGGTCCTTCTCCTCCACGTCCTTCAACTTCTGGATCACCAGCTCGTAGTTGCGGAGGTAGCGGTCCTTCTTCTTCTCGTTCTTGCTGGTGATGTCCGCGCGGCAGAGGATCATCAGCGCGTCGATGTCATCACCCGCATCGAAGAGCAGGCGTCGTACCGCACTGTCCGTGACCTCCTCCTTCGTGAGCGCGATGGGGCGGAGGTGCAGGGCCACGAGCTTCTGTACGAACTTCATCTGCTCATCCAGCGGCAGCTTCAAGCGGCGGAAGATGCCCGGCACCATGCGCGCGCCCTTGTCCTCATGCCCGTGGAAGGTCCAGCCGTGGCCGGGCTCGAAGCGTTTGGTCCGCGGCTTGGCGATGTCGTGCATGATCGCGCCCCAGCGCAACCAGAGGTCGTCGCTCTTCTCGCACACGTTGTCCAGCACCTGCAGTGTGTGGTAGAAGTTGTCCTTGTGGCCCATGCCGTGCTTCTCCTCGGCACCGCTCAGCTCCACGAATTCCGGGAAGAATTCCTGGAGCAGCCCACTGTCGCGCAGCAGGATGAAACCGGTGCTGGGTTTGGGCGTGAGGATGATCTTGTTCAGCTCGGTGTGGATCCGCTCGGCACTGATGATCTCCAGCCGCTTGGCGTTGCGTTGGATGGCCTCGAAGGTGACCGGGTCGATGGTGAAGCCCAGCTGCGTGGCGAAGCGCACCGCGCGCAGCATCCGCAAGGGATCGTCGCTGAAGGTGATGTCCGGGTCGAGCGGTGTGCGGATGAGGCCTTGATCGAGGTGCAGGATGCCGCCGAAGGGATCGACCAGCGCACCGAGGCTGCCCGCATTGAGCGAGATGGCCAGCGCGTTGATGGTGAAGTCGCGCCGCTCCTGATCGTCCTTGATGCTGCCCGGTTCCACGGCAGGCTTGCGGCTGCTGCGGTCGTAGCTCTCCTTGCGTGCACCCACGAACTCCACCTGCAGTTCGCCGAGCATGAACATCGCCGTACCGAAGTTCTTGAAGACGTGAACGGGCTCCGCCTTCAGGCGTTTGGCCACGGCTTGTGCGAAGGCGATGCCGTCTCCCTCCACCACGAAGTCGATGTCCTTGCAGGGCCGACCGATCAAACGATCGCGCACGTAGCCACCGATGGCGAAGGCCGGGATAGCCTGCTTTGCAGCCTCTTCCGCCACCGCCTTGAAGAGCGGTTCGTCCACCACACCATCGAGGCGGGCGGGATCAACGGTGAAGCTGCTGGTGCGGGTCATGGCCGGAAGGGCGGCAAAAGTAGGCGCATTGCGGAACGGAGTGATACACTAACTTGGAGGGGAATGATAGGGAGACTCGCAATTCTCGTTCTAGCGTTCGCCGTGGCTTTGCCGAAAGTGAATGCCCAGGATGGACTCGTGGAGGATTCGATCTTGTCGGCGACTTGCCTGATCTCCGATACCATTTACACCATTGCTGAGCAGATGCCGGAATTTCCAGGAGGAGCCGAAGCCTGCTACAAGTACCTCGCAAAGGAGGTCAGGTATCCTTGGGAATGCGGATCTCTCGAAGAGATCACACCAACGAGAACAGGCATTTCCTTCGTAGTAAGACCCGATGGGTCTTTGTGCAACGTGAAGGTGAATAATGCGTGGTGTGCTAGCGATTCTTCTTCACTAGTGACGATGGTGCGAGGTATGCCGAATTGGATACCGGGAAGGCAAAGGAGTATGCCTGTGAATGTGGCATATTATCTGCCACTAATTCGCCATCCGCGATGATCCTGCCGAATCAGGCACCACCTCAACCCCCCATGCGCACTTGAAGTGTCCCTTCGGACAGGCCTTGTATCCGTGCAGCCCGCACGGCCGGCAATCCAATTCTTCGCTGGTCTCCACCACGCGGCCATTCGCGCGCAACGGACCGAACCCGAAGGCCGGTACCGTGCTGCAGAATACCGCCGTGACAGGTGCGTTCATGGCACTCGCGATGTGCAGCGGTGCGCTGTCGTTCACGTAGTTCATCACCGCGCCTTCCATCAGGGCCGCGCTCGCCAGGGGCGACAGCAATTCCTCGATCACCACTTCACCACGGCCCGATGCACGTGAGATGCGTTCGCACATCGAATAGTCGCCGGGCGTAGGTGCACCGATGTAGAACACATGTTGTTCTGGTGGAAGCGATCGGACTAGTTCCACCCATTTCTGTTCGGGCCATTGTTTGGTGTACCACACGGAAGAAGGTGCGATACAGACATAACTCCCCTCGTCCTCGGTGTATTTGTAGATGACGTGCTGCACCTGCTCACGTATTTCTGCACCGGGGTGCAATTTGGGTAGCGGGCGGGATGCGTCCGTCAAATGTTCGATCAACGCGTTCAAGCGATCCACTTCATGTCGACCATCGCCGATCACATGCTTCACCCTGCGCGTGAACAGGAGGCTCAGCGGGTTCTTGTCGTAACCGATCTTCTCGCCGCCGCGTGCCAATACCGTCATCAGGCCCGTGCTGAAGAAGCGCTGCGCATTGATGATGTGGTCATACTTCGTCTTCCGCAGTTGAGCGATCAGCTTGAAGAGCGCCTTGGTCTTGCCTTCGCGCTTGTTCCATACATGCAGCGTGTGGATGAAGGGATGACCGACGAAGAGCCCATCATTGCCTTTGCGCACCACCAGGTCGATCCGCGCGTCCGGGTAGAAGGCATGCAACTTCTCGAGGATGCTCGTCACCAGCACCGCATCGCCCAGGAAGGCGGTCTGTATGACCAGAAAACGTTTCACTCCTCCTCGATCAGCGTGATCAGCACCTTGTCGATGCGGTGACCGTCCATGTCCAGCACCTCACCCCCGAATCGCTTGTCCGTGATGCGGTCGCCGGGTATCGGTATGTGGTCCAGTTTGCTCAGGAAATAACCGGCCACGGTGGTGTAGCTCGTACTTTCCTCATCCATCACTTCGGAGCCGAGGTAGGCGTTGAGGTCGCCGATGAGGACCTGGCCGCCCACGAGGTAGGAGCCATCCGCACGCTTCACGATCTCTGGACTTGCATCCTCTTCCTCTTCCGGCAGATCACCCACGATGGCCTCGGTAAGGTCGTGTAGTGTCACCAGTCCCTCGAAGCCACCATGTTCATCCACCACCACCGCGATGTACTGCTTGTTCCTCTTGAAGAGCTTGAGGATGGCGAAGGCGCCCGCGCTCTCGGGAACGATGATGGCCGGCCGCACTACGTCGGCGATCTTGAAGCCGGGTGTACCCGCCTGTTCCAGCAGGTCACGGACGTCCAAGGTGCCCTCGATCTCCTCCATGCGTCCACGGCACACCGGGTACTTGCTGCGGTAACTGTCCTTCACCTGCGCGATGATGGCGTCCAATGGCTTCGTGCTGTCGATCCATTCCACCTCGCTGCGGTGTGTCATCAGGGTGCGCGCCACGTGCTCGCTGAAACGGAAGAGGTTCTGGTGCGCTTCCGATTCCTGCCTGTCCAGCAGCCCTTGCGTGTTCGCCGTGCGGATCATGGCGCGCAATTCCTCCTCGCTCAAGCGGTCGCCTTCACCCTCCTTCACCGGGATGAACTTCATGAGCAGGGTGGTGCTCACCGCGAGCAACTTCACGATGGGGAAGGTGGCGAAGGTGAAGGCCCGGATGATGGGTGCACTGAACAAGGCGATGGCCTCGGGGTTGCCCATGGCCAGTCGCTTCGGCACGAGCTCGCCGACGACGATGGTGAAGTAGGTGATGCCCCCGATCACGACCGCCAGCGCCACGTTGTGCGCATAGCCCGCCACGGAAGGCCAGCGCTCCAGCACGGTCTCCAGGTCATCGGTCAGCGCGGCACCGCCGTAGGCACCGCTCACGATGCCGATGAGGGTGATGCCGACCTGCACCGAGCTGAGGAAACCTTCCGGATCGGCGAGGAGCTTGAGGATGGTGCGCGCACGTGTGCTGCCCTTGTCCGCCAGCGCTTGTATCCGCGCGGGCTTCACGCTCACCAGGGCGATCTCGCTCAACGAGAAGAAGCCGTTGACGAGCGTGAGGAGGAGGATGACGAGGATCTCCATGCTCTAGACCGCCACGTTGTATTCACGCAGCGCGTCGTTCAGGGAGGTCTTCTGGTCGGTGCTGGCCTTGCGCCTGCCGATGATGAGGGCACAAGGCACACCGAACTCACCGGCGGTGAAACGCTTGATGGTCGTGCCGGGGATCACCACGGAGCGCGGCGGAACGGATCCACGCATCTCCTGCGGTGCATCACCCGTGACATCGATGATGCGCGTGCTGGCGGTGAGCACCACATTGGCGCCGAGCACCGCCTCGGTCCCCACGCGCACACCTTCCACCACGATGGCCCGCGAGCCGATGAAGGCGCCGTCCTCGATGATGACCGGCGCGGCCTGCACGGGCTCCAGCACACCGCCGATGCCCACGCCGCCGCTCAGGTGCACGCCCTTGCCGATCTGCGCACAGCTGCCCACGGTAGCCCAGGTATCAACCATGGTGCCGGCGTCCACGTACGCACCGATGTTCACATAGCTGGGCATGAGGATGGTGCCCGGCGCCAGGTAGGCACCGTAACGCGCCACCGCATGGGGCACGACGCGCACGCCCAGCTCCGCGTAGCCGCGCTTCAATTCCATCTTGTCGTGGAACTCCAGCGGACCGGCCTCCATGGTGCGCATGCCGCGGGTGGGGAAGTAGAGGATCACCGCCTTCTTCACCCAATCGTTCACCGTCCAAGGCCCACCATCGGTCGCTGGCGGGTCGGCCACACGCAATTCCCCCTTGTCCAGGAGTTCGATCGTGTGCTCGATGGCCTGCACCACCCGCTTCTCCTTCAGCAATTGCCGGTCCTCCCAGGCCTGTTCGATCTCCTGCCGCATCGTTCGCTCCACCGATCGGTCGGTGACCGGCGGACCACAAAGGTGCTCAGGATCCCCGGATCGGCGGTCGGAACGGCAGGCGTAACCTTGCACCATGCCCCGCGTCATCGCCATCGACCACGGTGCCGTTCGCACCGGCCTGGCCGTGACGGACCCCCTGCGCATCATCGCCACCGCGCTGGACACCGTGCCCACCAAGGCGCTGCTCACCTACCTCCAGGACTATTGCAAGCGCGAGGCGGTGGACGGCTTCGTGGTGGGTCTTCCCACCGATCTGAGCGGGCGTCCCACGGATGCCACGGCCGGGGTGGAGGCCTTCATTGCGACCTTGCGGAAGGCTTTCCCTGCACTTTGGGTGGAGACGGTGGATGAGCGCTTCACCAGCCGCATGGCCCAGCAGACGCTGTTGCAAAGCGGGAAGGGACGCATGGCCCGCCGAGAGAAAGGCCAGCTGGACCGCATCAGCGCGACGATCATCCTGCAGGGGTGGATGGAGCGGGGTTAAGTGATCACCAGTAGGCAATAGGCAGTTGGCAGTGGCCCCCATGTGTTAACGGCCGCTGCCAACTGCCTACTGGATGCTGCCTACTGGCGACTATAACGTGCGTTCCGCCGCATAGAGCTACCTAACTTTGCAGCCCGAAACATGATCCTCCCCATCCGCGCATACGGTGACCCGGTCCTGAAGAAGGTCGCCGCCGACATCGATCCCGACCATGCGGGACTGAAGGAACTGATCGCCGACATGTTCGAGACCATGTACGCCGCCAATGGCGTGGGCCTCGCAGCGCCGCAGATCGGCAAGAGCATCCGCCTCTTCATCGTAGACACCCATGCCGGTGCGGACAGTGACGACCCGAACGCGGAGAAGGTGCCCGAGGATGCGGACGAGGAACCGCGTTTGAAGAAGGTCTTCATCAACCCCTACATCGTGGAGGAGGAGGGTGAGGAGTGGGCCTTCGAGGAAGGATGCCTGAGCATCCCGAACATCCGCGAGGATGTGAACCGCCAGCCGCGCGTGGTGCTGCAATACCAGGATGAGCAGTTCAACGACCACGAAGAGGAGTTCGAGGGATTCGCGGCCCGCGTGATCCAGCACGAGCATGATCATCTCGATGGCGTGCTCTTCATCGACCACCTCTCACCCCTGCGCAAACGCCTGCTCAACGGCAAGTTGCGCGACATCTCCCAGGGCCGCACCGACGCCAAGTACAAGATGCGCTTCCCCGCCGCCAAATGATCGCACACATGAAGAAGCTGCTGTTCCTGCTGCCCGTGGCCCTGCTCTTTGCGTGCGGTGGCGAGAAGAAGGAGACGCCCGCCGAAGCGCAGACGCGCATTCGCGCCATGGAGGATTCGGTGTTCCAGACCCTGACCTTCGACAAACGGAAGGCGCTGGCCCTGATCGACGTGTACAAGGCTTACGCCACGGCGAACCCCTACGACACCACCAGTGCCGAATACCTCTTCCGCGCGGCCAACGTCGCGAAGTCCCTGCACGATGGGGACCAGAGCGTGAAGCTGTACGAGCGCATCGCCAAGGAGTTCCCCAGCTGGAAGCGGCTGCCGGACGTGCTCTACCTGAAGGCCTTCACCATCGACAGTGAACTGGGCAATAAAGGCGAGGCCGAGATGGCCTACCGCGCCGTGATCGAGGCCTATCCGACGCACCCCTTCGCCAAGGATGCGCAGATCATGATCCAGAACCTGCAGTACTCCGATGAGGAGCTGATCAGGATCTTCCAGGCACGGCAGGACAGCGCCGATGCCGCACAAGCCGCCGCCAAGTGAGCCGACCTTCATTGAACGCGGCAGCTGCGGCCGCAAAGACACCCGCCGCCTACCAGGAGTTCTTCGAAGGGATCGTGGCCAGCGGCCAGCCCTATGGTCCGCCGGGTGGTGGTTATGGCGCCGACTACACCAAGTTGAACCTGGCCCGTACGCGGAGGATCAGGAAGACCCTGAAGGTCCTTCCCGTTGTGCAGTCCGCCATGGAGGCTGCTCCACCGATGACCTGGTTGGTGATCACCGAGCCGTGGTGTGGCGATAGTGCCCAGAACCTGCCCGTGCTGGAGGCGCTGGCGGAACTTGCACCTGCCATCGATCTACGCATCGCGTTGCGCGATAGCACCGATCTGATCGAAGACCACCTCACGAACGGCGCGCGCAGCATCCCGAAGCTCATCGCCTTCGATCCGGCCACCGAGCAGGTTCTCTTCAGCTGGGGTCCACGTCCGCACGGTGGCCATGCGCTGGTGATGGGCGAGAAGGAGAAGCCCGAGAACGAGCGCCTTTCCAAAGAGGCCCTGGCCGAAGCACTGCATCGCTGGTACCACGAGAACGCCGGGTTGGAAGTGCAGCAGGAGATCGCAGCCTGCCTGGCGAGCCTGTAGCCTGTCAGAAGCTTCACCGATCGAGCGGGTGTGCACGTTGATGCGGGTCGGAGCCTGACAAGGATCCGCTTTATCCCTATTTTCCGGGATCACCACCTCCCATGAAGCGACTGTTACCCCTTCTGCCGCTCTTCCTTCCCGCCGTCCTCAGCGCCCAAACGGTGCTGTTCGAGGAAGGGTTCGAAGGCACGCCCGCCTTCACGCTCAATACCACCGATGTGTCCTCCGCGGCGGGTGGTGCGAACACCTGGCTGATCAACGACGCATATACCGGCGGTTCTGGTGAGATCGAGTGCTTCGGCCTGCCCTTCGGCTTCACGGTGCCGAATACGGCCGGACAACCTGCTGGCATAGCCGATGCCAATGGAGCCTACCTGCACATCACCAGCGAGGCGGCCATCGCGAGCGGCGTCCAGAACTGCTGTTTCGCTGCGGCCGACGGCTTCTGCACCGATGCGGCCAACCACTTCGCGGCCATGAGCACCGATGTGTCGACCGTTGGACAAGGGGAGGTGAGCCTCTCGTTCTGGTGGCTCTGCGGTGGTGGCAACAACAACTACGGCGAGGTCTACTACAGCACGAACGGTGGGAATGCCTGGTCGGCCATCACCACGCCCATCGCTCAATACCGCAACCAGAGCGCCTGGGTGCAGCAGACCATCACGCTTCCCGCTTTTGCGGAGCAGGTGCAACTGCGCTTCGGCTTCCGCTTCGTGAACGGTACGGCGCTCAACGCCAGCGATCCGGGTTTCGGGGTGGATGACGTGCGTATCACGGCCAGTGCCGCCACCAACAGCATCTCGACCGGGAGCCTCACACCGCTGAGCTATTGCCAGGGTGCGACGGTGGAGGTGCCCTTCACGATCGTCGGCAGCTTCAATGCGGGCAACACCTTCACGGCGGAGCTTTCCAACGCATCGGGCAGTTTCGCGGCACCGGTGACCATCGGCAGCATCGCGGGTAGCGGGGCCGGCACCATCAATGCGACGATCCCGCCCGGCACCCCTGTTGGTACGGGCTATCGGATCCGCGTGGTGAGCGATGACCCGCCCGTGGAGGGCCTGGCCAACACCGCGAACCTGCAAGTGGTGGCCGCACCATTCGCCGGCAATGATGTGGACGTGGCGCACTGCACCTCCGATCCCATACCAGACCTGCTGGCGCTGGTGGATGGTGGTGCCTCCAATGGCGACTTCTACTACCAAGGGCTGCAGTTGCTGCCTGACCTCACCGAGCCGGGCGACTACGAGGTCTTGTATATCGTTCCAGGTGCGGGGGGCTGTGCTGCGGATACCGCCGAGTTCGTTATCACCGTGTTGGCTGCACCCAATGCTGGGACCGGGGTCTCCATCACCGTCTGTGCATACGATGCGAGCTTCGCGCTCTTCGACCTTTTGTCGGGTTCGCCGGAGAGTTCCGGTGTGTGGAATGATCCGGAAGGAGCGGTGCACAGCGGCTCCTTCGATCCGGCCGTTGATGAGCCCGGCTTATACACCTACGAAGTCGTCGGTGAGGCGCCCTGTGATCCGGACCGCGCCTTCATCGCCATCGCCGTCGACCCGTGCGTGGGCATCGCCGAACGTGCAGTGGATCCGGTGCGTTGGCTGGGGCAGGAGGGTGATGCGCAACTCTTCCGGGCGCCTGCGAACACCAGTTTGCAACAGGTGCAGGTGCTTGACGCGACCGGTCGTTCCATGCACGTTGGCGCGACCTTGCAACGGCAGGGTGATCGGATCCGCATCGGCTTCGCGGGCATGCCCACCGGCCTCTATTTCGTTCGCTTCAACCAACAGCCCGTGATGCGCGTGGTGCATTCGGCGCGTTGAGCGTTCAACGGGGCGCGTCCGCCCGTTCACCGTGGAAGACCTTGCCCTTGGAAGGGTGAAGTGCCTCCTTATCTTTCGATGAACAGGATCGGCACCGTGTTGGTGACGGACCGTGAAACACGCAACACCTATGGCTACCCCACGCAAGCAAGCACGTCGCGCCAAGGCGACGAAACCGGCGGCCCGCAAGAAGGCCGCGAAAGCTGCACGAACCACCAAAGCAGCGAAGCGCAAGACCGCAGTGGCGAAGAAGACCACCGCACGGAAGTCCGCAGCCAAGAAGGTGACAGCGAAGAAGGCCGCACTCAAGAAGTCGACCGCCAGGAAGGCTGCACCGAAGAAGGCCGCGAAGAAGGCAGCGAAGAAGTCCACGGCCCGAGCCGGCGGAAAGAAGGTCGCGCGGAAGTCCGCGGTGAAGAAGGTCGTTCGGAAGGCGGTGGTGAAGAAGTCGGCAGCGCCGAAGAAGGTCAGCGCGAAGCGGACCACAGGATCCGCAGTCAGAAAGGCAGCCCCACGCAAGAAGCCGGTCGTGCGCAAGGAACAGCCCGCACACGATCAAGCCCTCTATGCCAAGGAGGTGGAAGCCAGGGAGCACCAGCGGAAGGCACCGGTTCCGAAGGAGGACCATCATATGCCCGAGGCGGAACTGCCCAAGGCCACCTTCGACCCCACGCCGGACACCAACGTGCCACCGCGTGGACAGACCAGCCCGCACAATTACCAGAGCGAACGTGCTGCTGCGCTCCAACGCCAACGCGCCCGCTTCTCGCACAAGAGTATTCCGAACGCGACGGGACGGAAGGGCATGGGACGTCGCGGGCGGACCGGCAAAGGGAAGGGAACGGATCCAGCGGCCGGCTGATCGGTCGGCGATCGAACAGGACAAGACCCGCTCCGGCAGCCCGCCTTCCGGTTCCATCGGCCTGCGCTTGAACACCGCCAGCAGCCCATGCTACGTTCGGTGCATCAAACGAATGAGCCATGAAGACCAAGTTGACAAGTGTGCAGGCGCTGGTGTTGTTGATGCTGTTCCTGGTCGGTAGTACCGCGCTGGTAGCCTGTAGGAGAGAGCCTCCGGTTCCGCCGATCGGGGTGGATGATAACGGTGGAGGTGGCGGCCAGCCCGGCGATGACAACGGTGGGAACGGCAACGACGATCCTCCGGGTGATGACAACGGTGGGAACGGGAATGACGATCCTCCGGGTGATGACAACGGTGGGAACGGCAACGACGATCCTCCGGGTGATGACAACGGTGGGAACGGTAACGACGACCCTCCGGGTGATGACAACGGTGGGAACGGCAACGACGATCTTCCGGGTGATGACAACGGTGGGAACGGTAACGACGATCCTCCAGGCGATGACAATGGTGGTGGGAATTGAGCGTTTGGCGTGATCCAAGAGCGAGCCCCGGTATCCGGGGCTCGCTCATTTCCGGGCCACCTATCTTTCGTGATGCTTGGCATGGATCGGAAGTTGAACGTGCTGTTGTTGCACCTTCTTATTACCGCTTCGCTGGTGTGCGAGGCACAGGTCGAGACCTTCTTTGTACGACCCGTTCAGACGCATCCGGGCTATGATCCGTTGGAGGATAGCAGCGCGGTGAGCCGCAACACGCAGATGCAGGATGGTCGGCTCTTCCTGTTCATCGGGGGCACCTGGAGCAGTAGCTCCACCGAGTACAACGCCCTCCGGCTCTTCTCCGCCGGGATCGGCCTCGACTTCATCAACCTGAGCTATCCGAATGATGTGGCCACGGCCAGCCTGGCGGATGAAGCCGATACGCTGGTGTTCGACAACTACCGGCAGGAGCTCTGCTTCGGTACGCCGCTGAGCGATGCGGTGGAGGTGGATAGCTTGAACGCGATCCATGCCCGCGCTCTGAACTTGCTGCGCTACCTGGACCTCACCTATCCGACGCAGGATTGGGAGCAATACCTGGCCGGCCCGGATGCATTGGACTGGTCACGGATCGTCGTGGGTGGTCACTCGCAGGGCTCAGGGCATGCCTGTTACCTGGCCAAGCAGTTCCCCGCGGAGCGCGTGCTCATGTTCTCCGGCCCGAACGACTACAGTGATGTGCACCTGAACGCTGCCCACTGGCTCCGACAACCCGGCGTTACACCGGTGGAACGCCACTTCTCCTACCTCAGCTTGAACGACGAGGCCGTACCCTACGCCAAGCAGTACACCGTGATCGATGGGCTCGGGATGCTGGCGAATGATGACTCCACCCATGTTGATGGAATGACTTCGCCCTACGGGAATTCACATTGCCTCTACACCACCCAGCCGCCCGGCCTCGTGCTGCTCGATCACAACGTGCCGGTGATGTACACGGCGACCAATGCGAGCGTGTGGACCTACATGCTCACCAGCGCCATCTCTACGGGCTTGCGCGAAGAGGTCTTCATTCCTGACCTATCCGTCCGTCCGAACCCTGCGCATTCCTTGGTCGAAGTCGTGGTACCGGAGACAGGCGATCGCAGCTCATATGTCCTACGGGACCTCTCCGGGCGAACGGTGCACCGAGGAAGGGTGCCATCCACTGCATTGTTCATCCTCGACATCTCCGGCCTTGGCACGGGCTTGTATCTGCTCGAGATCGATGGAAGCGTCGTGAAGGTGGTGAAGGAGTAGAATGCGTGGGATCGACGTCGCGATCGTTGATCCGCCCTACCAAACCGGACCCGCATCCACCTCGTTCTCCAGCGTCTCCTGCACATCGGTGGGCAGTGCGCTGAAGAGGTCGAGGCCGGTGCTCTGCTCAATGGCGTCCACCGTTGTGCGATAGGCGTACCACGGCTGACTGGTGGCGCCAGGGGTGTTCGGCATGTCCACCGCGATCAGGCGCGCACCATCGCTTACCACGCGGTCCAGGTCCTGGTCGCCATCGGGGATGATGAGCAGCACCTTCCAATAGCGCGCGGGAACGGCGATGGAGCCGCTGGCGATGGAAGTGGTGGTGCCGCCCAAGCTGCCCGTACCGCCCTCGCCGTAGCCACCGGCCAGGATGTACAATTCGTTGCCTTCGCCCATCACATCACGCGCGAAGGCCTCCAACTCGAACCAGGTGTCCTGGTTCATCTCGGGCGATTGCGGCGCGATATTGGTCATCAGGAAGGTGACGGCATTGTCCTCCGCACTGCCGTCGCGGTCGTCGCTGGGGCAGAGGTGGCCGCGGTCGAAGCCCGTGCCGTTGTAGTTGAAGGTGTTCGCGGCGAAGAAGCTGGTGGGCAGCAAGGGGTCGGGCAGGAAGCAGTCGCAGCGCACGGCATCGCCCTTCCACGCGGTATTCAGGTGCCAGCTCACCCAGCGCGCCTGGCCCCGGCTGTTGTCATAGCCCGCCACGTATTGCGGATGCACCACCAGGTAGTTGTTGATCGCCACGATGCTCGTGCTGGCACCGCTCGGGTTGCCCATCGCCATGTTGTCATCCCGTCCACCGGAACCAGTTGGCGTGGTGGGCTGCTCGGTGTCCGGCTCGGGGATGTCCACATCCTTCTGGCACCCGGCAAGCACGAGCAGGGTGGCGAACAGGAGGGTCGGGTATCGGCGCAGCAACATGATGGATCGGCCCGAAAGATGCGAAAAAGGGGAGGGGATGCCGACACGAATGCAACGGCTTTCATCTCCTTTCCAATGTGCCATGCGCCGTGCCCGTGCTTGTTCCAATGGTCGTTGATCGCTCAACTTCGTGGGACCATCCATCCTGCCATGCAACGCGACCGCTTTCTCTTCGGCCTTGGTGCCATACTGCCCATCGCTTGGTCGACCGGAATTAAGGCCTGGTTCGGACCGGGCCAACGAGCACCCTTCAAGGTGAATGCCGGTGAGGCCCGTTCGGACAAGCGCTTCACCATGCGCGGCGTCACTCGGAACACCTTGGATGTGAAGGTGAGCGGTGATGATACCGAAGGGGCGCTCGCCGTGTTCGAGCAGACCGGCCACACCCCGAACGGCGGACCACCGTTGCACATCCACCTGGAGCAGGACGAGTGGTTCTTCGTGCTCGAGGGGGAGTACCTGTTCCAGTGCGGCGATGAGCGCTGGCATGCGAAGGCCGGTGATACCATCTTCCTGCCCCGGCAGGTGCCGCATGCCTTCGTGCAACTCACCGAGCGGGCGCGCACCATCGTTTCCTACCAGCCCGCGGGGGCGATGGAAGCCTTCTTCCAGACCACCGATGCATGGACAACACCGCCCACCGAAGCGGATGTGGCCGAGGTGTTCGCCGCGCACGGCATGCGGGTGGTGGGAGGTCCGCTGCGCGTGGAGTAACTGCGGAAAGAGGGCTTGTTGTGGCTTCCACGGGGAATGGTAGGACCTTGCCTTGGACGGAGGCCTTTTCTCAGATCGACTACTTTGCCCGCTCAACGAAAACATCTCCCGCATGCGTCATCTGTACCCGACCCTCCTCGCCACCTGCTTTTCCACCGCGCTGTTCGCTCAAGTACCGAACGGCGGATTCGAGAACTGGACAGGCAACGTACCCAACAGCTGGAGCGTGAACAACATCGCTCCGCTCAACTTCTATGTGGTCACCTCCTCGGCAGATGCGCACAGCGGCGCACTGGCCGCGCGTGGCGAGGTGTTGGAGAGCCCGATCAGTGCCGGGCAGGCCGTGCCGCCCACCTTGCAGAGCCTCGCCGCGCCCGTGACGCAGGATCCTGCAGCCGTTCAGGGCTGGTACAAATTCAGCCCCACCCAGGCCACCACACAGCTGGTCATCGGTGTCACCGTGGTCGATGTGAATAGCCAGATCACCGGCTTCGGTACCCTGCTCCTGACAGATGCACAGGCGAGCTACGCGGAGTTCAGCGTGCCCATCGATTACAGCGCCGGTGCGAGCGACCCGGCCGCATCCGTCACCATCTCCTTCCTTATCTCGGACAACGTGCCGGCCAACTCCATCGGTTCGTGGTTCCTGCTCGATGATATCAGCTTCGATGGCGCACAAGCCATCTCCGAGCTGGAATGGTCCACCGGCGAGGTAGGCATGCCCTACCCGATGCCCACCAACGGCGCCAGCACCATCGACCTCACCCTGAACGGCGACGAGCGGATCCGCGTGGATGTGCTCGATGCATCGGGACGCGAGGTCGCACAGCTGGTGGATGGTCTGCTGAGCGCAGGCACCCATCGCCTGGTGTGGACGCCTGCGGATGAAGTGGCGGATGGTGCCTACATGGTGCGCATCCGCTCTGCTGCGGGCGTCGTCACACGACGGATCGTGCTGCTGCGCTGAGCATCACGCGCTGACCAACCGCCGGTAGATGCACGAGTCCTGGAACACCCCGTTCCAGTAGTAGTTCTCCTTCAAGGTGGCCTCGTGTACGAAACCGCTGCGCTCCAACAGGCGGCGCGATGCGCTGTTCGCAGGCTCTGTGATCGCCTCGATCCGGTGGAAGCCGAAGTGCTCGAAACCGCAGTCCACGCAGCTGGCGAGCGCTTCGGCCATCAGTCCCTTTCCCCAATGGTCGGGGTGGAGCATGTAGCCGACCTCTGATAGGTGGTGCTCGAGCTTCCAGCGGTAGAAGCCGATGGTGCCGATGAGGTCGGTACTGCCATGAGGCACCATGGCCCAGGTGATCCCCACCCCGGCCTTCCAGTTGTCCTCGATCCGGGTGATCAGCTCCACCGCATCCTGCAGGGTGCTTGCCATCGGCCGCCCGATGTGGCGCATCACGCGCGGGTCGCTGCGCATGGCATAGAGCGCATGGGCGTCGTCCTGTGCAATCGGGCGCAGGTCGAGGCGCTCGGTGCGGAGCAGGGGGAATTCGCTGAGGTCGAGGGTGAGCATGCAGAATGGAGAATGGGATGAAGGTATCTCGTCTTCACTTCCACTCGGCCAAGTGATGTCGGAAGCATGGAATGCCTGGGCCATTGCGGCGCTTCCGCTACTTCCGCGGGGAAGCATCTCCCCGATCACACCTTGTACGTACTGACCGCGGGCCACGTCCATGGCGACATTCCATTGAGGCCTGATCGTGGCATCTGATCGGTTGTTTCTGATAAGCTGCCTCCCTTGGTCGCAGCTACGACCAACAACCATCAACCCCACCTGCCATGAACATCCAAGCGTTCACTCACCTGGCCGGTCCGGAACAACTGAGGACCATCGGCCAACGCGGCATCTTCCTCCTGGAACGTTCAACCAAGGAAGGCCGCTGCCTGTATTACCGCGTCCGCAACTTCTATGTGGAACTCCTCTTCCTCGATGGTGCCGATGATCATGTGCAGGTGATGGCCTACACCGTCGGACACCCACGCTTCCTGCGCATGCTTTGCCTGCTGCCCGCCGCTTCCCAACGATCCATCGCTTCCAAGGCCATGGACAGCCCCCTGTCCTTTGTGTGGAATTGAGACGGTGCAGCGTGCATCGCTTTTCCCGAACCATCGCCTGCTGTGGCGCCCGCTTCCCAACGGATATCAAAGACCACGATTGAACGACCATTGGCCCAGCCCTTGCCGGTCCGCTTACCAAACATGATCCATGCGCAACATCACCCTCTCCTTGCTTCTGATCTCTGCCGCGCTCACCGCACAAGCCCAGGGCCCCCACGTAGGGGTGAAGGCCGGCCTGAATGTGAGCAACCTCTACGCCGGTGAGGTGAATGATTACAACGCGCGACTCGGTTTCAACGCCGGTGTGATGGGGCGCACGAGCACCGACGCTCCATTCGGCCTGCAGGTGGAGTTGCTCTACAGCACGAAGGGCAACAACACCCGGTACACGGGTGTGTTCGGGCTGGTGGACCAGGAGGTCCAGTTCGACTTGAACTACCTGGAGCTGCCGGTCCTGGCCTGCTTCCGTTTCGCGGAGAATGCGCTCGAGCTGCAGGTGGGCGCCTACGGTGCATACCTCCTCAGCTCGAACGTGAGCACGAGCGGCGATCTGGGCAATGGCAGCGAGCCGGTGGACTTGGATAACCTGGCAAGCATCGATGCGGGCCTTGCCGGTGGACTCGCCTTCAACGCAGGCCCGGCACAGCTCGGCGCGCGCTATTCGCTCGGACTCGTTCAGGTCGCAGACAGCGATGGTGCTGAACTGCTGCTGGGTGATGCGAAGAACTCCTGCCTCCAGGTGTTCGTGGCTTTCGGGATCCCTGGGGAGTAGGTAGCCTGTGCAGAAGGTCTGAACAGCAACGCACGGGACTGGTCAACTAGAACAAATGGCAGCATGAGCGCCGAGCCCCCGAAGTACAAGCTGGGCACCTACCGTGTCTTCGCCTTCATCGTGCTCGTAGCACTGCTGTTCGCCATGCTCATTTGGACCATGGGCTGAGCGCGTGAGGTGCCATGGCCTTACGCCGACCGCTCGGGCAACGCGCGCAGCAATTCGTTCACCACGGCGCGGCCGATCGGTTTGATCAGGTGCTTGTCGAAGCCGGCGTCCATGGCCTTCTGCACATCCTCTTCCTGGCCCCAGCCCGTCAGCGCCACCATCACAAGGCGGTCGTCCGTGTGTTCGGCCCGGATCGCGCGGCAGGCCTCATAGCCGTTCATCACCGGCATGCCGATGTCCATGAGCACCACTTCCGGCTGGAAGCCCTTCACGAGCTCCACCCCGGCCTTGCCATCGTGCGCCACCTCCACGGTGTGCCCGTTGTTGCGCAGCAGGATCGCGAGGATGTGCGCCGCGTCCTCGTTGTCATCC
>JACJZG010000028.1 GCA_020635715.1 Flavobacteriales bacterium
ACATAATCGGTGCTGGGCACGAACACCCGCAGGTGATCCGCTTCGTAACTGAAGTTGGCCAGTTCGAACTCGTTGAGCTCCTTGACCCCGTTGCCGTTGTAATCGTTCCAGATGTAGAGCCCTTGTCCTGCGGGGACGTTCACGTAGATGTATTCACGGCGCTGTTCCAACCCCGACCCGAGCTCGTAGAAGACGTCCAGCACGGCGACGCCTTTCAAGGTCGTGAGGTCGTGGTCGATCCGGGCGAGGTAGGTGTTCTCTGGTCGCTGCGTGGTGAGGGTGCTGTCCGGAACATCCAGCCGGCGGTAGGTGAAGGTGGTGGCGAGCCGCTTCCGTGGGTCGCGGGCCAAGTCCACGGAAAGGCCATAGCTCGTGGCGCGCGCGCTCTCCGTAAGCGCACTGTCGCGCACCGCGCGGTCCCATCGCTGCCCGCCCGCAATGCGCCACTTGTTCTTGAACGTGTCCGGGCTTTGCACATACGCCTCCCATTCATGGAACTCGTAGCTGCCCGTGACAAGCCCCGATGAAGCGTCCGCGCGGAACAGGTTCCTTTCGTGCTCATCCTTGAAACCCACCGTGATCGACCTGAACCGATGTTGTGCAAGGCCTTTGTGCCGGAGGAAGTCGGAGTTGCGCACATCGGTGCGGAGGCGGCTGGCCGTGCCGATCACGTCGGTCCTTCCCGCCTTCACTTCGCTCACCAGCTCCTGCTTCCAGCCGCGATAACTGTCGGCCACCTGGAACGTTCCGGCGCCAAGGCTGATGCTGCCAAGACCCTTGCTCCGCAGCTTGACGTTGGAGCTCGCGAGCACCTGGTCACCGGTCAGCGCCAGACCCAGGATGTTCCAGTTCCGGTCGAACTCCACCGCACGATAACGCTCCACGAACCGGAAGTTCCGCGAAATGGCCTCCGTCTCCGCCCCGACCACGAGTTGCAGGGTGCTGTCCCTGGCACTGATCCCGATGGCATGTTCACCGCGGGCCATCAGACCGTATCCCTGGTCGTCCGCATCATCCGCCGGGCTGAAGGTGTTGCGGTCCTCATTGCTGTACGCCAGTTCCACCGTGGCGCTGGTCCGTTTGTTCGGAGCGTGGTCCAGTCCGATGGTGATGAGTTGTTGCGCACGCGGCGCCACCAGCACCCGAACAGGCGCGTGATCGCCGCGACGCACCACCACACCGTTCACCGTATCGGGCGCCACCCATCGGAACACCCGGCCATTGGGGGTGAATTCCTGTTGGACATAGTCCCCGGTCCCGGCACCGGTCTGGGTGAAGGTCACCCGCCAAAGCGCCGAGTCGGGATGAGTGCTGTACAGATAGACCGGCGCATACCCCAGTGAATCGGTGCGGTAGTAGAGCACCTGGTCGCTGGCATAGCCCGTGCTGTCCACACCCGGAACAGTGGCAGCCAGGGCATCATCGCCGGCGTCGCGCAGCACGTTGCGTTCCGCATCGCTCAACTGTTGTTGCAGGGGTTGATTGCGGTGGTCCTGCTCGCTGTAGAGGTTGAAGCGTAACGTGTTCTTCGGCCACTGCACGGTGTGGTCCAGTCGAACGAGGGAGCGTGCGTAGTTCTTGTCCGAGTACTGGAATTCCACCGTGATCCGGCGGTCCTTCGTGATGAGGCGCTTCGCAGTGAAGGTGATCTCGGCGGTGTTATAGTCGATCACATAGTCGTTCTCCTGCCCGCGCAGGAGCAACAGCCCATCGATGAAGACCCGCTCCGTGCCGGAAAGCACGATGATGATGGAACCCGTGTCCGTGCCACGCAGCCGATAAGGCCCCTGCACACCCTCAATGCCCTGGATCACGTTCCGCGCGAACTTGCCCTTGCTGATGGCGGCGCTCGCTCCCACCCTGGCCTTCGCCTTTTCGCCGTAGGCGATCGGTGTGTCAAAGCTCAGGCCCTTGGTCTTCTTCAGGTAGGTGAGGAAATGGCTCTTGGGGCGTTGCAGCACGAAGTCCCCAGCGATCAACGACCAGCCTTCCCGTTCATCGCCCTCGAAGAGCTTGATGAACACCTGGTCGAAGTCCTGCAATTCGAGGGTGTTGCCACCGGCCTGGATCGGGATGTTGTTGTCCGTTACGCTGGCCAGCACCTGGATACGATCGCTTAGGCGCCCGCTCAGCTCCAGGTTCAACGTGCTGTTCACCGCCAGGTCCTGGTTGTTGCCGAAGAGCACCCCACGTGAGATGCTGCCGGTCTTGTTCAGCCCCCGCGTGCCGAAGGGGTCCTCGTTCTGCTTGGGCGGCTCGTAGCGGAACGGGTCCTTGCGGTCCCCGGACAGTGTGGTGAGCCTGTCCGGGTCCTTGTGCTGATGCACCTTGGCGAAGGCGATCGGCAGGACCCGATAGCGAGCGAGCACACTGTCCGCTTGCGGCGGCAGGTACCAATGGATCGTGGCGCGATAGGGATCCAGGGAGTACGCGTCGGCCCCAACGGGCAGGCCGTCGACGAAGAGATGCAGGCTGCCAGGCACGATGCTCAGGGTATCCAGCACCAGGCTGTCGGCGGTCATCGGCACGTAACGGATGCGCAGGTTCGAGGCTTGCTGCGCGGCGGCGCCCGGCACGGCCAGCACCACGACCAACGTCATGGACAGCGCGCGCAGCATCGACGCGCAGGTGTCGCGGGATCGTGACGGGCACAGGACAGGGCGGTTCGACGCGCGGGGCATCTGGGTCCGAAAAGTACCCCAGGGCTCTTCCATGGGGCGCCTATCACCAACGCCTTGTTGATGCCGATAGTGCCGCTTTGGATGACTTGGTGGAGCCTCCCGATACTTTTGACCGGATACCGCCCTGCCTGCTCGATGCCTCGTATAGCCTTCCTTTTCCTTGTTGGTCTGCTCGCCTGTTCCACCCCGGAGAGGGCACGTGAGCGCGAGGCCGCCGGCGGCAGGTTCTACGGCGGGGTGTTCAACATGAACGAAGGGGATGACCTCGGCAGCCTCTTTCCACTGAGCCTCACGCGTTCATCGGCCCACCACATCGCTTCTCAGGTATACGAGGGCCTGGTGGGCTTTGATCAACATGACCTCACCATCCGCCCCGGCCTGGCCGCATCGTGGACGGTGGACGACACCCGCACCGTATACACCTTCAAGATCCGATCCGATGTCCGGTTCCACGATGATACCTGCTTCGCCGATGGAGTAGGCCGGGTCTTGACGGCCAAGGATGTCGTGGAGAGCTTTACCGCCCTGTGCACCCCAGGCGAGTTGAACCAGCTGTTCTGGCTCTTCCAGGACAAGGTGCGCGGGGCGAACGCACACTACGCCGCGGTCCTTGCTGGCCGTCCCACGCCGGGCGTCACGGGCATCGAGGAGGTCGATCCAGGCACGGTCAGGATCACGCTCACCACCCCGTATCCGAACTTCCTGCAGATCCTGGCCCATCAAGGTTGCTGGATCTTTCCCAAGGAGCTTGTGGCCCATCATGGTCCTGATGCACGTTGGCACCCCGTGGGCACCGGACCGTTCCGGCTCAAGCGTTTCGTGCGCGGAGAGGTGCTGGTGCTGGAGCGTTGGCCGGCCTATTGGGGAAGGGATGAACATGGGAACAAGCTGCCCTTCCTGGATGCCGTGCGCTGCACCTTCGTCAAGGAGAAGGAAGTGGAACTGCAGCAATTCGAGAAGGGGAACCTCAGCATGATCTACGAGCTCCCCCTGGATCGCACCCGGGAGCTCATGGAGACAACGGCGTATCAGTTGCAGACCATTGCCGGGTTGACCGTCCAGTTCTACGGGCTCGATCATCACCATCCGCCGTTCGATGACGTGCGGATCCGCAAGGCGATCTCCATGGCCATAGACCGCCAGAGCTTGGTGGATACGGTGTTGAAGGGCCTCGCTGTGCCCGCGTATCATGGCGTTGTAGCGCCGGGGTTCGCGGACTATCCTTATGATTCCGTGCCCGAACTGGTGTATGATCCCGAGCGGGCCGCCTCGCTGCTCGCAGAAGCGGGGCATCCGGGCGGTTCAGGGATGCCGGGCATCTACCTGCAGGTGAATAGCGATGGCTTCGGCTATATCCGGGTGGCCGAGGCGGTGCAGGAGATGTTGTCCAGGAACCTGGGGCTCCGCGTGATCACCTCCGTACTACCCGCCGAGCAGCACTACGAACGCGTGGAGATGGGCCGGGCCCGCATCTGGCGCGAAGGCTGGATCGTCGATCATCCGGATCCGGAGAACTTCCTCGCCCTCTTCTATGGACAGAGCGTGCCGGCCGATACTACCGCACCATCCTACTTGAACAGCACGCGTTACAAGGATCCCGGATATGATTCGTTGTTCGCACGGGCCTTGCGCACACCGGAGAGCACCGAACGCATGCAGCTCCTGGCCGCGGCCGAGCGCACGCTGATGAGGAACATGATCGTGGCACCGCTCTACCACGAACGTTCGGTAAGGCTCCTTCAGCCCTGGGTGCGCGACCTGCCGATCAACGGAATGGAACTGCGCGATCTGCGCACCACCTGGTTCGACCCGGTGGTCCGCTCCGGCGGATAGACCTTAACGGGTGGATTGCGAAAGGCCCAGGACATGGGCGTGTACCAGATGCTTGGCCAGGGGTACCAAGGTCTCGATGCATGGCAGGGCGGTATCCGTTTCCACGGCGAAGGTGGCCGGATTGGGAAGGTGTGGATGTTCGTCGATCAGGTCGGACTTGATCCGCTCGAAGGTCCTGGTGAGCCCGAGCGTGTACGTGGTGACATAACGCGTGAACACGCTGCGGTGGAGCTGTTCTTCGTCCTGTTCGAGCAGGAAAGGGATGCTGTATGCGTACACGCGCGCCTCCTTGCCACGGCGGAGCAGGAGCCAGCCTTCCGTGGCATGCAGGGGTTGCAGGCCCACCGGTGTGAAGCGCACCTGCTGGACCAGTTCGGAACGCAACCCGATCCCGCGCCTCAGGAGCTGCTTCAGCTTCGGGATCGCCAGGTCGATCACCTGGTCGATCACCTGCAGCGGCTCAGGCTGTTCCGGCACCTCACGCACGGGTCCACCGGTGTTCGGGTCGAAGCCGATCAGGGTCGTGCGCATACTGCGTGCGAACAGTTCCTTGTCCTGCTGCAGCCGGAGCAGTTCGTCCGTTCGGATGCGCAGATCGGCCAGATAGGGGTACAGTTTGTGCTCTTTGAAGCGCGCCTGGACACGCTGGGCGTAACCAAGCAGGATGTAGTGCTTGGTCTCCAGGTCGATGGAGGGCGAGTACGCCCAATCACTCGGCAGGCCTGTATTCGTGGCAGGTCCCATGATCTTGGGTTGGAACGGCTTGTTCAAAAATAATGTTGCTTTCGTCCCCTTGTGCGGGTGACCCACGGCGACCTTTGGGGTCAGAAGTACCAGCCATGCCGATGCACCGTCGTTCCCTTCTTCCCGTTATCCCGTTCCTGCTTGGTGCGGCCTTTGTGTCCTGTGTGCCTGCCCGGAAGTATGAAGAGGAGAAGCAGCGCGCAACGGCGTTGCAGCAGGAGGCGGATGCGGCCATCAGGAAAGCCTTGGACGTCCAGACGAGCTATGATGAACAAGCGGCGAAACTTGCGGACCAGACCAAACGCGTGAGCGAACTGGAACGGGACACCACCGTGCTGGGTACCTCCCTCAGGAAGATGACCGTGCAGTACGACAAGATCAACACGCTCAATGACGAGCTGCTGAACAAGTACAACGCCCTGCTCGCAGGGAGCACTGGGGAGAACCGCAAGTTGCTCACCGACCTGGAGGCCATGCGGCTCGACCTGCAGAACAAGGAGGATTCGGTGAACGCACTGGCGAAGCGGGTGGGTGAGAAGCAGGCGGCCCTGGCGTCATTGCAGGCGGAGATCGACGCGAAGGACGCCGCGATGAAGGACCTCAAGGACCGCGTGAGCCAGGCGCTCTCCGGCTTCGAGGGCAAAGGGCTTACCGTGGAACACCGCAACGGTCGGATCTACGTGAGCATGGACAACAAACTGTTGTTCCCAAGCGGGAGTGCAGCGGTCGACGCCAAGGGTCGCGAGGCTATCGGCAAGCTGGCCAAGGCCATTGAGAACGAGAAGGACCTCAGCATCCTGGTGGAAGGGCACACCGATACCGACAAGATCGCCGCTGGCAGCGCCTACAAGGACAATTGGGACCTCAGTGTGGCCCGCGCGACCAGCGTGGTGCGCATCATGCAGGAGTCCAGCCGCATCGATCCCGTGCGCATCACCGCAGCAGGTCGCGGGGAATACGTGCCGGTGGACCCCAACGACAAGGCCAAGAACCGCCGCATCGAAGTGGTGTTGATCCCCGATCTGAAGGAGCTCTACAAGCTCGTGAAGGAATAGGGATCAGGAGGCTGAAGGTTCCGGGAGCTTCGTGGTCAGCCACTTCCGTGCGTCCTCCTCGGTCAGGAAGATGCGTGTGGCATGCTCGCGCGGATGATATCGGAAGTAGATGTCGGTGATCCGCAGGTTGAACGCGCTTTGAGCCGCCAGCGCCAGGCGCTGGGCACCTCCGCAGCCACCGCCCAGGGCATGGTGGTCCATGCTCAACACGTTCAGCTCGAAATCGAGTTCCGGTGGAAGGATGGCGAGGACATCCACCTGTCGGTCGGCGATCAGGTCCCGTTTGGCGGCTACGATCGCACCCATCCCCTCCACATCCAACTTCACCTCGGGCTTGAACCGCACCTCCACAAGCTCATCGGATACCAGCTCCACCATGGCGGATCCGGTCTCGATGATGCGAGGTTGTTCGTTGCTCATGCCGCAAAGATACAAGAGGTATGCGTGCATACTAATTCAATGAGAGGCCTAACCCGCTGATCTGTGAAGAATTAACGTCTCCGTTCGACAGTCCCTGTGCCCTACCTTGCCCGCATGGGAGCGAGGACCCTGGGGCTCATCGGTGCGCTGTTCCTGATGAGCGGGTGCACCGTTGGGCGCTTCTTCATGTACAATTTCGCCGACACGCGGGACCACAAGAAGTTCCCTTCGCGTGAACTGGCGCCATCCGCGCATCCCTTCACCTATCCGATCGCGCAGCCGGAGAAGGCCCCGAAGACCATCAGCAAGGCGGGAGAGGAGGTGCCCTTCGACGAATACCTGGAACGGCACGCGACCGTCGCCTTTCTGATCATCCATCGGGATACGATCAAGTACGAGCGCTACTTCAAGGGTTACGATCCAGCGCACGTGCACACCTCCTTCTCCATGGCGAAGAGCGTGATGAGCATGCTGATCGGCTGCGCCATTGCGGACGGTTTCATCGGCGATGTGCATCAGCCCGTCACGGACTTCGTGCCGGAGCTGAAGGAGAACGGTTTCGACTCCGTCACCGTGGAACAGGTGTTGCAGATGACCAGTGGGCTCAAGTTCAGTGAGAGCTATGTCAACCCCTTTGGCTCGGCGGCGAAGTACTACTACGGTAGAAGGTTGTACAAGAACATGGCGCGCATGAAGTTGGAACGCGCGCCCGGAACGGAGTTCGAGTACGTGAGCGGCAACAGCCAGTTGCTCGGGCTCATCCTGGAACGCGCGCTGCGGGCCCAGGGCGACCCGCGGACCATCACGCAATACCTGCACGATCGCCTGTGGTCGCCGTTGGGCATGGCCTATGCCTCCAGTTGGAGCACCGACCGGAAGGATGGAGGCATCGAGAAGACCTTCTGCTGCCTGAACAGTCCTGCACGCGACTTCGCCAAGCTCGGATCGTTATACCTGCACAAGGGTGCCTGGCGCGGCCAGCAGCTTGTTCCCGAGGCCTGGGTGGCGCGCAGTACCATGGTCGATACCACGAACGGAAGTGCGGCTCGCTACCAGTACCAATGGTGGTTGCCTTCCGCCGAGGGCGACTTCATGGCTCAGGGCATCCTGGGGCAATACATCTACGTGGACCCGACAAGAGAGCTGGTCATCGTACGCCTGGGTAGGAAGCCTGGCGGGGTGCCTTGGGCGCAGGTGTTCAGGAGCCTGGGGAAGGCCTACGCGCGATGAAGGACCTGAAGCACGCGTTGCGGATCGCGATCATCGGCGGTGGACCGGCAGGTTTGATCGCAGCGTATCACCTCGCGGATCACTGCACCGTTCACCTGTACGAGCAGGGACGGAACCCGGGCCGCAAGTTCCTCGTCGCCGGTGACGGCGGGTTGAACATCACCAATGGTGCGTCCGACCAGGCATTGCATGCTCATTACACACCGATCGATCGCATGCGTCCGATGCTGGAAGCCTTCGGTCCTGGGGCATTGCGGGAATGGCTGGCGTCGATGGGTATACCCACCTTCGTTGGTACAAGTTGCCGTGTGTTCCCCCAGCGCGGCATCAAGCCGGCCGAGGTGCTCAAGGCGATCATCGATGCGGTGAAGGCGAAGGCTGTGCTGATCCATACCGCACATCGTTTCGTCGGTTTCGATGATCTGGTGCGGCCGGTGATCACGAACGGTGAAGAGGAGCGACCGATCGAAGCGGATGCCTGCCTCTTCGCACTGGGTGGCGCCTCCTGGGCGAGGACCGGTTCCACAGGGGAGTGGCTCACGGCCTTTGAGCGGATCGGGGTGCGCACGGTCCCTTTCCAGCCGGGCAATTGCGGGGTGGAGTCGCACGTGCCGGAGAACCTGCGACCGCACATCGGCAAACCGCTCAAGAACATCGCGGTGCGCTGCGGCGACAAGGAAGTACGCGGTGAACTCACCATCACGGAACATGGCTTCGAAGGCAATGCGATCTACCCGGTGGTGCCCGAGGTGCGCACGCAGTTGAACAGCAACGGGAAGGCTGCACTGTTCATCGACCTCAAGCCCGACCTGAGCATGGAACGCATCACCGGGAAGCTGCGCGATGCGGGTTGGAAGGAGCGGACCGCCGCGTTACACCTGGACCGCCCTTCCCTCGCCATGTTGAAGGCCTACACCCCCATGGAACGGTATCTGGACGGTCGACACCTGGCCGAGGATGTGAAGCAGGTCCGTGTACCCGTACATGCCCTGCGCCCGATCGACGAGGCGATCAGCACGGTGGGTGGGGTCGCGATGGAAGCTGTGAACGATGACCTCTCGTTGAAGCACCATCCGCAGCTGTTCGTGGCTGGCGAGATGCTCGACTGGGACGCACCGACCGGTGGCTTCCTGTTGCAAGGCGCGTTCAGCACGGGACGTTGGGCGGCCGAGGGGATCCTGCGCAGGTGGTGATCAGCCGAAGAGGTGGCCGAGCACTTCGTTCACCTGGCCCACCTGCACCACTTGGATGCCTTTCACCGGAGCGATACCCTTGGTACCCTTTGGTACGAAGATCCGTGCGAAGCCGAGCTTGGCGGCCTCAGCGATGCGTTGTTCGGTGCGGGTGACAGGACGGATCTCACCGGTCAGGCCCACCTCGCCGGCGAAACACGCGTCCATCGGCACGGCGATATCCGCATTGCTGCTGAGCACCGCGCACACCACGGCCAGGTCGATCGCCGGCTCCTCCACCCGGAAGCCACCGGCCAGGTTCAGGAACACGTCCTTCTGCCCCAGGCGGAAGCCGCAACGCTTTTCCATCACCGCGAGCAACATGTTCAATCGCCGCAGGTCGAAGCCGGTGGAACTGCGCTGTGGTGTACCGTATACCGCACTGCTCACCAACGCCTGCACTTCGATCAACAGCGGCCGCATGCCCTCCATCGTGGCGGCCACCACCACACCGCTCGGGCGCTCCTCCCGCCGTCCCAGCAACACCTGGCTCGGATCCTCCACTTCGGCCAGACCGCTGCCCTGCATCTCGTAAATGCCGAGCTCGTTGGTGCTGCCGAACCTGTTCTTCAACGGTCGCAGCAGGCGGTACGCATGGTCGCGATCCCCCTCGAACTGCAGCACACAATCCACCATGTGCTCCAGCACCTTCGGTCCGGCGATGAAGCCATCCTTCGTGATGTGGCCGATCAACACCATCGGGATCCCTGTGGTCTTCGCGAAGCGCATCAGCTCTGCTGTGCACTCTCGCACCTGGCCCACGCTGCCGGGGCTCGCATCAAGCACCGCGGTATGCAGCGTCTGCACGCTGTCGATCACGACGAGGCCGGGCTGCAATGCTTCGATGTGCTTGAAGATGTTCTGTGTGTTCGTTTCCGTCAGCACGAAGCAGCCGTTGCCTTCGTTCGTCCGTCCGTTCGGGCGCGTCGCTTCCAACCGCTCTGCGCGCATCTTCACTTGGTGCTCGCTCTCCTCACCGCTCACATACAAGGTCTTCAGGTGCGGATTGCGCAAGGCGGTCTGCAACAGCAGGGTGCTCTTGCCAATGCCCGGTTCGCCGCCGAGCAATACCATGCTGCCCGGTACCAGCCCGCCGCCCAACACGCGGGCAAGTTCACGGTCGCTCAGCGGGATGCGTGGGCCATCCTGAGCGGGGATCTCGGCGATGGCGATCGGCTTCGGGTTGCGGCTCCTCACGCTGGCAGGAGCTCCGCGTTTCTCCTCCACCCGGTCAACGACCTCCTCAACAAGGGTGTTCCATTCCTTGCATTGCGTGCATTGGCCGAGCCATTGCGCGTAGCTGCTGCCACAGTTCTGGCAAACGAAGCGGGAGCGGACCTTGGCCATGTGTTCAGTTCAGATCGTGATCGGCCATCGGCCGGGCCTTTGGTTTGCCATGCGCCAGCGCTCCAGCCACCATCTCCATGGCCTGGGCCAGGCGATTCCGCCGGGCGAGCAATTCCACTTCATCATGGGTTCCCCAGTAACCACCCTCATCGTTCACCACGAACTCCTCGAACAGCGAGGCAGTCTCCTCCAGCAGATGCACGATGCGCATATGGTTGTCCAGTGTGGTGAACTGTGTCTTGCAACTGCAGGCCATCCGGCGATCCTTGCCGAAGACGAAGAACACAGGTTCGCACCCGGGTCTGAATTGGAGCAGAAAGCCCTTCAACGGGGGCGAGGTGTCCATCAGCGCGTCGTTCAGGTATCTGCCCAGTTCGCCCATCTCATCGTCGATGTCGATCAGCTCCGCTTCAGCTGCATTGCCATGTCGAAGCAGCACCTCACGCAACTGCGGTAACGCGGCGAACGTGCGTAGGGTGCCATGGAAATGAATGCTGAGGCCCATGCTGCGAAGGAACGAACCAGGATGAAGGTCAGCCCTTCCGGATCTTCTCGACCAGCGCGGTCGTGGAGAAGCCATCCACCAGCTTCAGGGAGCGCACTTCGCCGCCGCGGGCCTTTACGATTTCGGCTCCAACGATCTTGTCCTCGGTCCAGTCGCCGCCTTTCACCAGCACATCAGGGCCTATCGTTTGGATCAGCTCCAGCGGCGTGTCCTGCTCGAAGATCACAACAGCGTCCACCAGTCGCAGGCCCGCCAGCACCTTGGCGCGGCTGTCCTGATCGTTGAAGGGGCGATCGGTGGCCTTGCCGAGGCGGCGCACGCTGGCGTCGCTGTTCACGCCGATGATCAAACGGTCTCCAAGGGCTGCTGCTTCCTGCAGGTATTCCACGTGCCCACGGTGGAGGATGTCGAAACATCCGTTGGTGAACACGATGCGGTCACCCTTCATGCGCCAGATGTTCACTGCGCGCTGGATCTGCACGAGGTCCAGGATTCGTCTGTCAGCGGTCGCAGGAATGGTCGCGGTGCTCATGGTAGGTTCGGTTTCCGGTCGCGAGCGGCCAAAAGTAGCGATAGGCCACCGAGGCCGATCAACATGGCCGTCTGCACGAGCCAGAGCAGCCAGCCGATGGCGAGCGCATCGGGCCGGATGAGGCCACCACCCTCCGGCGGGGCCATGTACAGGCCCACGATCAGCGCCACGAAGGCCGGGAAAACGCCGATCCCACCCTGCACCAGGATGATGCCCACCGAGCCGGCGATGAATCCGGCCAACAAGCCCGCAAGGGGAACGTCGCTGGTGCTGGGCAGAGCCTGGAACCCAAGCAGGAACATGGCCACGTATAGGCCCCATATCAGGAAGGTATGCAGGAGGAAGGCCCCCTTGTCCCGGGTGCGGAACACGGAGCCCACGCCGGCGATGAAGCCGCGCACACCATCCATGGCGCGGGCACGCAGGGCGGGCCGGGACCAGACGATGTAGGCCGCACCGATCACGGCAAGCACGAAGGCTGCGCCGACCCACAGGACCCAATTGATGCCATCCGGCTCGGCGGCATCCGTGGCCTGTCCGGCCCGGAAGGCAAGGATGCGCTCCTGGAACATGTCCAGCTTGTCCAGCTGCAGCAGCAGGGTGACCCCGGTGATGCCCAGCAGCATCACCATGTCCACCGCACGTTCGGCCAGGATGCTGCCAAAGCCCCGTTCGAAGGGTACGTTCTCCAGGCGGTAGAGGGTGACCGCACGGCTCGCCTCGCCGGCCCGTGGAAGCAGCATGTTCATGAAGTAGCCGGCCATCACGGCGTGGTAGCTGCTCCAGAACCGCACGCGATGTCCGAGCGGCTCCAGCAGGTAGCGCCAGCGCCAGGCGCGGCTCACATGGCTCAACCAGCCCAGCACCAGCACGGCGACCAGCCAGCGCAGATCGGCCTGCCTGAAGGCATCGAAGAGCTCCCCCCGCTGCTTGGCATCGAGCTGCGCGTAGGAATAGTAGACGAGCCACACCCCCAGGGCGATGGGCACCACGATCTTCAATGTATTGAAGAGCAGCTTCTTCATGACCGGAGCCGGTTGGTCGCTTCATCCGGGAAGATGATGCTGGGGCGGAAGGCCCGCGCCTCTTCCAAGTCCATGTGCGCGTAGGACACGATGATCACGATATGGCCCACCTGCACCTTGTGTGCGGCCGGACCGTTCATGCAGATCACGCCGCTGCCGCGCTCACCTTTGATCACATAGGTCTCCAGCCGCTCGCCGTTGTTCACGTTCAGCACCTGCACCTTCTCTCCCTCCACCAGCCCGACCGCGTCGATCAGGTCCTCGTCAATGGTGATGCTGCCGATATAGTCCAGGTTCGCTTCGGTGACCCGTACGCGATGGATCTTGGTGCGGACGACTTCGATGGTCATGGTGCAAAGGAGCGGCGAAGGTACCCGTGGTACCCGGCCGGTCAGCGTACCAGGGTGATGTTGTCGATCAACCGCACGGGCCCCACCTGCGCAGCGATCAGCGCCACGGCTAGGTCCCGATCACCCCAATCCTTCAGGGGCTCCAAGGTGTCGTGGTCCGCGATGCCGAAATAGTCCAGCGTGACCGTGGGTTCTGCTTGCAGCGCGTCCTTCACCGCTCGGTCAACCTCCTCCACCGGGTGCTTGAAGGCCATGCGCGCAGCCACGGTCAGCGCCTTGAACAGGATGGTCGCCTGGTCCCGTTCACCGGGCGAAAGTCTGGCGTTCCTGGAGCTCAAGGCCAGGCCATCCACAGCGCGCATGGTCGGGCAGGCGATGATCCGTTCCGGCCAGTGCTCCTGCCTGGCGATGTGCCGCAGCAGGGTGAGCTGCTGGCGATCCTTCTCGCCGAAGAAGGCCTCATCCGGGCGCACGAAGTGGAACAGCCGCTCCACCACCTTCACCACGCCTTGGAAATGACCGGGCCTGGAAGGGCCCTCCCAATGGCCGTCCAAACCGCCCAGATCGTAGGTATGGGGCTGAAGGTCAGCGAACAACGTTTCGGCTTGGGGGGCGAAAAGGGCATCACAGCCGGCCTCTTGGAGCATGGCGCGGTCCTGTTCAAGCTGCCGGGGGTAGCGCTCAAGGTCCTCCAAGTTGTTGAATTGCAGCGGGTTGACGAAAATGCTACAAACCACCCTGGGGTGTGCCTGGCGCGCTCTTGCGATCAGATCGAGGTGGCCCTGGTGCAGGGCGCCCATGGTGGGCACGAAACCAACGGAAAGGCCCTCGCGACGCGCCCGGGCGGACCACTCGGCCATGGCCGGGGGGAGTGCTAAGAAATCCAAGTAGGACGCGGTTTCCGTGAGGGTGGGAGGGGGGCGAAGCTAGGCGTCAAGGTTGAAGTTCCGCTTAAAAGTCTATATTTTTGTACCCGCAATTCCCCGATCGACCATGAGTTTGAAGAACGCGAAGATCCTCACCATTTCCCAGTCTATCCAACCCTTCATGGACGGTCCGGAGGAAATGGCGAAGGTCGCGCGGCATCTGCCCCAGGGCATCCTGGACCTCGGCAACGAGATCCGGGTGTTCATGCCCAAGTTCGGGTGCATCAATGAGCGCCGCCATCAGTTGCACGAGGTCATCCGCCTGAGCGGGATGAACTTGATCATCAACGACACCGACCATGCCCTCCTGATCAAGGTGGCCAGTGTGCCCAGCGCACGCATGCAGGTGTATTTCATCGACAACGAGGAGTATTTCCGCCGCAAGGCTGATACCCACGATGCCGAGGGGAACTTCTTCCCCGACAACGATGAACGGGCCCTCTTCTTCGGTCGTGGTGTGCTGGAGACCGTGCGCAAGCTCGGCTGGGTGCCGGACATCATCCACTGCCACGGCTGGATGACGGCTTTCGTACCCCTGTATGTGCGCCATCATTTCGCGGACGACCCCCACTTCGAGAATACGAAGCTGGTCTTCAGCGTGCACGATCAGAAGTCGGAGGCGCTGGATAAGGACCTCGCCAAGAAGCTGGTGATGGAAGGCTTCGACAAGGACTTGCTGAAAGGACTGGCCAAGCCGAACACGGATGAACTGGTGAAGTTCGCCATGGGTCTTTCCGATGCCGTGGTGCGCTCCACTGCGAAGCTGAGCAAGGGATTGGAAACGGCCGTGAAAGCCTACGAGAAGCCGGTGATGCCCTTCGTGGCGGACGGCGACCCGGTGAAGGCCCACGCCGAGTTCTACCAGACCATCCTGGAGGAAGCCCTCGTTTGATCCGGTGACCGCACCATTCCCGCACCGGCCCGCAGGCCTGCCGTCCAGGTTGCTGCTGACCTGTCTCGCCATCCTTGTCCTGCACGGATGCCGCAAGCCGGACGATGATCTCGGGCTTGAACTGCTGCCCGGCCAGCCACTCGGCCTTGCAGCCGATACGGCGGTGATGCACGCCTTCACCTTCCAGGACAGTGCGGTGCAGACCAGTGGCCTCTCGCGCAACCTGGTCGGCTCGTATGTTGATCCGGACTTCGGTACGCTCAAGGCCAGCCTCGTCGCCCAGCTCCGGCTCACCTCCAACAACATCGGTCAGGGGCAGGACAACAGCGGACTTGTCGCGGACAGCATCGTACTGGCACTGGCCTTCGAATCATCCACCACGCACTACGGCGACCTCAGTCGGCAGCGGTTCGTGGTGCAGGAGCTCAGTGCGTCGCTCTCGGTCGATTCGGTCTACCATTCGGATGATCGGCCGGAGGTGTACGCCGATGACCTGGTCGCCTTGCATGGTGGTGAGATCACCCCGGACCCCACCAGGAATGTGATCCTGGCCAACGACACCGTGGTGCCGCAGGTGCGCATCCCCTTGCAGTTGCAGCTCGCGGAACGCTTCCTGAACGAGTTCGGCAGTCCGTCCTTCACGGACAATACCTCGTTCCTGCAGTTCTTCAAGGGTGTCAAGGTCTCCGTGGAGAACGGTCCGCAAGCCCCCAACCAGGGCGGTATCCTCTACATCAATACCATCGGGAACAACTCGAAGGTGACGGTCTATTATCACGACGCCAACAACCAGCCCGAACTGCTCCGGAGCCTGGACTTGATCATGAGCGCCAGTGGGGTGCGCTACACCTCGGTGGAAAGGGACCGCTCCCAGGCCGTAACGACCGGGCTCATCGAAGCCTTGAACGATCAGAGCGCACCGAGCGAGGCGCTCTATCTGCAGACCCTTGGGGGCTCCCGCGCGGCCTTGCGTTTCCCCGATCTGCCGGAGCGGCTGGAGCCGGGCAAGGCCTTGTCCAAAGCCGAGTTGATCGTACCGGTGCGCGGCAGCTTCCATCCGTTCCTGACCCCGCCGGGCACCCTGCTCCTCTTCCGGGAAGTGGATGGCAGCGATTCCTTTCTGCCGGATCAGCTGAACGGGGTCACCGGGATCGGCGGTACCTATGACCTGAGCGAACGGACCTACCGGTTCAACATCACCCGTTATGCGCTCCAGGTGATGAACGGCACCTTGCCGAACGATGGGCTCGTACTGGTGGCGAGCAGTGCGGGCGTGAGCGCGAACAGGGCGATCCTTTGTGGCCCGGATCATCCGGATACCCCCATGCGCCTGCTCCTTACATTTACCACATACTGAACGGACATGTGCGGGATCGTCGCCTACCTGGGAGAGAAACAAGCCTATCCGATCCTGATCAACGGACTGCGTCGCCTGGAATACCGGGGCTACGACAGTGCGGGCGTGGCGTTGTTGGAAGGTGATGCGCTGACCATCTACAAGTGCCAGGGGAAGGTGAGCGATCTGGAGTCGCACATCAACGGCAGGTCCACATTGGGAACGGTGGGCATCGGCCATACGCGCTGGGCCACGCACGGTCCGCCGAACGATGTGAACGCCCATCCGCACCAGGGCACCAGCGGCGACCTGGCCCTGATCCACAACGGCATCATTGAGAACTATGCGCCGATCAAGGAGGAACTGGTCCACCGCGGCCATGTGTTCCGCAGCGACACGGACACGGAGGTGCTTGTGCATTTGATCGACGACATCCAGCGGAGCGAGAGCGTGGATCTGGCCGAAGCGGTCCGCCTTGCCCTGTCGAACGTGGTGGGTGCTTACGCCATCGTGGTCATCGACCGCAAGGACCCGGAGGTGATGGTGGCGGCCCGCAAGAGCTCGCCCTTGGTGATCGGCATTGGTGAGGGTGAGTTCTTCTGCGCCAGCGATGCCACGCCCATCGTGGAGCACACCAAGAACGTGGTCTACCTCGAAGATGGGGAGATCGCGGTCATCGACCGGACCAAGGGCCTGAAGATCCGCAACATCAAGAACCAGGTGAAGACCCCCTTCATCCAGGAACTCGAGATGCAGCTGGAAACGCTGGAGAAGGGCGGCTACGACCATTTCATGCTGAAGGAGATCCACGAGCAGTCGCGGAGCATCCGGGACAGCATGCGCGGTCGCCTCAACCTAGGCAAGGGGGAGGTGGTGCTCGGCGGCATCAAGGACTACGAGCAGAAGTTCGTCAATGCGAAGCGCATCCTGATCCTGGGTTGTGGCACGAGCTGGCACGCGGGCATGGTGGGCGAATACCTCTTCGAGGAGTTCGCGCGCATCCCGGTGGAGGTGGAGTATGCCAGCGAGTTCCGTTACCGCAACCCCATCGTCAACGAGGACGACATCGTCATCGCCATCAGTCAGAGCGGGGAAACGGCCGATACACTGGCCGCCATCGAACTGGCGAAGGGGCGTGGTGCCACCATCATCGGCATCTGCAACGTGGTGGGCAGCAGCATCGCCCGGGTCACCCATGCGGGTTCGTACACGCACGCCGGGCCGGAGATCGGGGTGGCCAGCACCAAGGCCTTCACCGCACAGGTCACCGTGCTGACCCTGATGGCGCTGATGATCGGGCAGAAGCGCGGCACGCTCAGCGGCGGCAACTTCTACCGCCTGTTGAACGAGCTGGACGCCATTCCGGACAAGGTGCAGAAGCTGCTCCAGAAGGAGGCGCAGATCAAGTACATCGCCGACATCTACAAGGATGCGAGCAACGCGCTCTACCTGGGTCGCGGCTACACCTTCCCGGTGGCTTTGGAGGGGGCGCTCAAGTTGAAGGAGATCAGCTACATCCACGCAGAGGGGTATCCGGCCGCCGAGATGAAGCACGGCCCCATCGCGCTGATCGATGAGGCGATGCCGGTGTTCGTGATCGCCACCAAAGGAGCCAGCTACGAAAAGGTCGTGAGCAACATCCAGGAGGTGAAGGCGCGCAAAGGCAAGATCATCGCCATCGTCACGGAAGGCGATACCATGGTGAAGGACCTGGCCGATCATGTGATCGAGATCCCGGAGACCGCCGACCCGCTGGTTCCTCTGCTCAGTGTGGTGCCCCTGCAGTTGATCAGCTACCACATCGCGGTGATGCGCGGTTGCAACGTGGACCAGCCCCGCAACCTGGCCAAGAGCGTCACTGTGGAGTGAGCTGTTCGCGGGGTTCCCCCCACATGATCAGCCTGTCCGAGTTCCGGTATTGCTCAAGGTCCTTGCTGAACAGCAGGTGCCCCAGGTCGATGAGCGGCAGGATCCCGAATCCTCCGAAGGTGAGGCCGTAGATGATGGCCACCCGTGGAGTGGTGCCGAGGTAGATCCGATGCGCGCCGAACGGACCGAGGAACAGGGCCAGGGCGCTTCCCACCAGGCGTTGATCCTCCACCAGGACCTCCACGGAGTCGACCACCGGCACTTCTGCCAATGGGCGGAACGGTCCTCCGGCCTTTGCCATGGATCCGGAAAGGCACCAGATCATCAGGAGCAGCAGGCGTGTGGGACCTGTTCGGTGCTGCATGGCACAAAAGTAGAACGGGTACCAGCGGCTGCTGGTACCCGTTCCGCCCAAAGAGCATCACTTGCCAGCGCCGTAGCGACGGGCCACCTCGGGCCAGTTCACCACGTTCCAGAAGGCCGCGATGTAATCGGGCCGACGGTTCTGGTAGTGCAGGTAGTAGGCGTGCTCCCACACGTCCAGGCCCAGGATGGGGGTGCCCCCGCAGCCGGTGTTCGGCATCAGCGGGTTGTCCTGGTTGGGGGTGCTGCACACCTCGAGTTTGCCGCCTTTGTGCACGCAGAGCCAGGCCCAGCCACTGCCGAAACGCGTGGCACCGGCCGCTGCGAACTTCTCCTTGAAGGCATCGAACGAGCCGAAGGCCGCATCGATCGCGGCAGCCAGATCACCGCTGGGTGAGCCACTGGCTTTCGGGGCCATGATGGTCCAGAACAGGCTGTGGTTGAAATGCCCCCCGCCGTTGTTCCGCACGGCGGCGTTGGTCATGTCCATCCCCTTCATCAGGTCCTCCAACGACTTGTTGGCGTCGGGAGAGCCTTCTAGGGCCTTGTTCAGGTTGTTCACATAGGCGGCATGATGCTTCCCGTGGTGGATGCGCATGGTCTCCGCGTCGATATGGGGTTCCAGGGCATCTGGAGCATAGGGTAGGTCAGGTAGGGTGAAAGCCATGTTGGTCGGTTTCTAACGGGTTTCTGTCGAATGTTCAGGCCGAAGATAAGGCCCGAGAGGGCCAAGGACTTGCGGGGATCAAGGTTCCCATTACTTTTGCGCCCACTTTCACCAATACCAACAGGGAAATGATCAAGAAGTTCGCACTGCTCGCCACGATGGCTGCCTTCTTCGTTGCATGCGGAAGCAGCACGCAGGAGAACATGGAGAACAAGGTCGATGAGACCGCCAACGCCGCTCAAGAGGCGATGGACAAAGCCGCTGCTGAAGCTGAGGCTGCTGCCGCTGAAGCTGCTGCTGCTACCGAAGCTGCCATGGACACCGCTGCTGCCGCTGTTGAGACGGCTGTTGACGCTGCCCACGAGGCTGCTGGCCACTAAGCCAACACATCCAATACCGAGAAAGGGGCCCTTCGGGGTCCCTTTCCTTTTTTGGGCCATCTAGTCGGCGCTGACAGGGAGGGGGTGTTCCGCAAGCTCCCGGCGGGCCCGCTGATAGGCGCGGTCCTCCTCCAGCAGGATCCGGTAGTAACCATCATCGCCCCAAACATTGCGCGCGATACCCGCCTTGATCCGCATGGCGATCTGACCGGCGGAGCGCGTGATCTCCCCGGGCCTCGGTGTGATCCCCTTTTCCGCGGCGAAGCGGTAGAACTCGTCCAGCAAGGCCGGAACGACCGTGTACTTCCGCGCGAACGCTTCGCTGTCCGGATACCGCGCGTGGAGCCTGGCGCGCTCCCGATCGGCCACATTGAAGGAGAACTGGTTCAGGGTGCCGCTGAAGAACAGGTCGGTGAGGAAGGCGGAAGTCCCGGCCGTATCGGTGGGGATGAAGACGTCGGGTACCACTCCACCACCGCCGTAGACCGTGCGACCGTCCACCGTATGGAAGGTCTTCGTGCTGTCCGTGGGGATGCTGTCCGCGTTGAGCAGTTCACCGTGGCTGGCGCGCACCTCGAAGTCGTCCATGTAGTCGATGCCTTCCCCATAAGGGCGTTGGATGGATCGTCCGCTCGGGGTGTAGTAACGGGCCGTGGTGATCCGTACCGCACTGCTGTCGGGCAGGGGGATGTGTTCCTGCACCAGCCCTTTTCCGAAGGTCCGACGACCAACGAGCAGGCCTCGGTCGTTGTCCTGAATGGCACCGGCCACGATCTCACTCGCACTTGCGGAGCCTTCGTCAATGAGGATGGCCAGAGGCGTTCCCTCGTATCCCCCACTGCGCGTGGCGTCCGCTTCCTGTCGTGGTGAGTGCCGTCCCTCCGTGTACACGATGGCCCGTCCATTGGCCAGGAACTCATCCGCCAGGTCGATGGCCGCATTGAGGTAGCCCCCGCCATTACCGCGGAGGTCAAGGACCATGCGCTTCATGCCATCCGCCTTCAGGGCGTCCGCCGCACGCACGAACTCCTCATGCGTGTTCTTGGCGAAGCGGACCAGCTTGATGTAACCGGTCCCATCATCGTCAAGCAGGGAGGCTGCCACGCTATGGATGGGGATCTTTCCCCGTTCGATGGTGACATCGAAGGGCTTGGCCATGCCGGACCGCACGATGCCCACGACCACACTGCTGCCCTTCGGGCCGCGCAAGTGGGTCATTACCTGGTCATTCGTGATGCCGATACCGGCGAGCTTCTCGCCATTCGCCGAGATGATCCGATCGCCGGCCTGGATCCCGACAGCGGCGCTGGGCCCACCCTCGACGGGCGAGATCACCATCACGGTGTCATGCTGGATCGAGAACTCGACGCCGATGCCTTCGAAGCTGCCCTCCAGCGGCTCCTGGGCGGCCCGTAGTTCGGCGGCGCTGATGTAGTAGCTGTGCGGATCGAGGCGTTGGAGCAGGTCCTGGAGCACCTCGTCCACGAGCTGGTCCTTGGCCACCGAATCCACGTACTGGGCATCGATCAGATCAACGACCTGGCTGATCTTGTCCGATGAGGTCGGCTTGCGCAGGTTGAACACGGTGAGCGGCCCACCGGCATCTCCGGCCATGTCCCGTCCGATGAAGAGGCCGGCCACCAGGCTCAGTGCGACGAGCAAAGGATAGAAGGGGGAAGGTCGACGACGTGGCTCAAACATCCTGTTCGGCTTCCAGTTTCGTCACCAGTACCCCACCCTTCGTCAGCAGGTCCAGGCCGGCCGGGTCCTTGTATGCGTCCTGGAACACAAGCCGGTGTATGCCGGCCTGCAGGACCAGCTTGCTGCACTCCTTGCACGGTGAGTGGGTCAGGTATAGCGTGGCGCCGCGGGCGTTGTTCGTGCTACGGGCCACCTTCAGGATGGCGTTGGCTTCGGCATGCAGCACGTACCAGTGGGTCAGGCCGTTCACGTCCTCACAATCGTTGGGGAATCCGGTTGGGGTGCCGTTGTAGCCATCGCTGATGATCATGCCTTCCTTCACGATCAGCGCACCGACCTTCTTGCGGGTGCAATGGCTGAGCCTGGCCCATTCGAGCGCCATGCGCATGTAGGCGCGGTCGTAGCGTTCCTGTTTGGCCGGTTCAGCGTGAACGATGGCGTCCTGAGCAGTGGACATCGGGGCGTGAAAGTACTACGGCCGCAAGCTGCGGCCGTAGGTGGTACCCAGGGCGGGACTCGAACCTCCCTTCGGGAGGCAGGCCATCCCTCCGGGAGGCAGGCCATCCCTCCGGGAGGCAGGCCCGCACGAATTGCTACTGGTGTTTGAGACCAGCGCGCCTGCCTCCCGAAGGGAGGTCTACCGATGATCGGCCTTCTTCTGTTCCAATAAGCCGTAGAGGAACTCCTTTCCTTGTCCACTCTTTAGATATTGCTCTCTTTTTCGAGCAGTGGCCCGATCCGGGCATTGCTCTACGTGCAGGATCTCGAAGGGCCGGTAGGGTTTTGTGGTCCGCTCCCTTCCACCTTGATGTCGTCGCACTCGATCCTCAAGGTCTTGAGTGATGCCGACGTATATGTATGGTCGGCTCAGACTGGCGAGAGCGTAAACCCAGCAGTGAGCACTCATGCGTCCTTGGCCTGGTTCGAACCCAACCGCGCTCGATAGGAGGTAGAGCCCTATGGATCCTATCGCCTTGAGCGTCAAGACCCAGTACCCAGGGCGGGACTCGAACCCGCACGAATTGCTTCACTGGTGTTTGAGACCAGCGCGTCTACCGATTCCGCCACCTGGGTAGGTAATGGGAGCGCGAAGATAGCTGGATCGGGCGGTCGGTTATCGGCCCAGCCACCACAAGCGCAGCCGCCTTTGTTCCTTCGTGGGCCTCGGCATGGGGATCGGCTCACCTTGGTCGTTCAAGGCGATCCCCGCCTTGGCCAACCAAGTGCCAAGCGGCAGAGCACCTGCTTCATTCAGGTAGCGCTGTAGAAATGCGCCGACATCCGGGCCCGTCAGGCGTTCGATCGCAGCGAAGAGTTCCTCGTCCTTGAAGGGCTTTCCAGGTCCGTATTCCCGTTGGAGGTCCTGGACGAGTTGTACCACACCGTACTTGCCCTTCGACCTTTCACGCAGGGCAATGTCCAGGCCCATGCAGAACAGGGTGCCCTTCAGGTAGAAGTTGTAGTACTGGTCCTGGCGTTCCATGGCCTGCTGGCTCAGGGTTGTGAGCGGCACCTCATCCGTGAACTTGTGCATCATGCGGATCTTTTCCCGCAGCACACGGAGGAAGTCATCGACCGTCTGTCGTCCCTGCTTCACCGGCATATGGATGGCGAAGTACTCGGTCATGCCTTCGTAGAGCCAGAGATGGCGACTCATGCGGGGGGCGTTGAAGTCGTAATGCTCGATCTCTTCGCTGTGCACGCTCAGTGGAAGGATGGTGTGGAAGAACTCGTGGCTGGCGATCCCGTAGACGCTACGGGCGATCGTGCTCGCATCCAAAGGCATGCACAGGAGGATCAGGGTGCTGGCAGCGTGCTCAAGCCCATCGCCCATGCTGCTGCCTTCCACATCGCTCGGGTGGTGGTAGATGAGGAAGGTGTAATCCTTCACAGGCAGTTGGCCACTGAGGTAGGCTCGCTGGTCGGCGAGCAAGGGTCGTATCTCCTTCGCCACCTCCTGCGCAATGGCCTGGCCAGTGGTGCTGTGGCAGGCCACCAGCACATTGATGTCCGCCAGTTTGATGTGTGCAGTATCCGGTGGCGCCACCATCATCGGGTTGTCCACCAGGTGGCGATAGCTCGTGGCGTGGAAGCTGATGGCCTCAGCTTCCTCCTTCACGCGCGGCAGGCTCGTGGCCGCGTAATGCGTCGCTGGCTTCTTCAGTTCCAGGGTATAAGGGAGGTCCTCGAAGCCTTCGAAATAGCCGATCACCGTGTTGTGGTTGATCACGCTCACATCTCGTTGCGCGGTGCCTTCAGACGAGCGGTAGTTCCCCATGGTGAAGCGGATGTCGAACTCTTCCCAGCCATCGTCCACGGAATAGGTGACCCGATGCAGGGCGCGCGCCTCGGGGATCGTCCAGCGGTTCACATCGAGGCGTTGCACAGGGATCGGCTCTCCGTTCGGATCGAAGGCCTCGACACGGCTGGCCAGGCGGCCGTGGTCCATGGCGCCATAGATGCCCGGTACGATGCGCGGCAGGGCGAAGACCACCTCGTCCACATCGAACGGCGGCACTTCCAGGATCACTTCCAAGCGGTCGTTGGTCTGATCGCGGAGGTCAACGGTGGTGGTGATGCCCTCCTGAGCGTACAGGGGGAGTGCCGTCGTGACGAACAAGAAGGCGAGGGTGCGCATGAGGAAACGGGTCCGTTGTGTGACGGTGCGACCAGTCGGGAAGTTACCGTTGTATGTCTACGTCTGTCGAGAATGAACCGGATCGGTGAACCGGGCTAAGGGAGTAGCCAATAACGCCAACCACTCCAGTGTTTGCGGTAGTTCTGCTCGTACGTGCCGTGCTCCTCGAGCGTAGGCCATCCGTGCTTCAGCGCAGATGTCATATACGAGGAGCTATCCCGAAACTCCAGCAAATTCTCGGAGGCGATCTCGTAAGCGAAAAAGGAGCAGGGGACATCATAGAACCAATCGTCGCAGTTGCCAACTAACACCTCCTCGGTGAATGCGAACTTGGACATTTCGACCCGTTGTCCCGATGAGTTCATAACGTCGAGTAGATCCGCATACTCCATCGCGTTGATGCTTTCAAGGACCTTACTGTTCCCCAAGGGAATGCGATAGGTGTCTCCCAGCCCGTGGTCTCCCCAATAGGTGAACGAGTACACGAACAGGCCGATCCAGATCAGTGCGCCCAGCCCGAACCACTCGATCAGTCCCGATCGACCCACCTTGACAAACCTCAGCCCAAGTACAAC
>JACJZG010000029.1 GCA_020635715.1 Flavobacteriales bacterium
TTAACGACGGGCTTCATCTGCTCATCAAGCACGTAGAGCTTCACGTTGTCGATGGCGGTACCGATGTTCGGCAGCGCAGGCCAGATCGAAGGGTCGCCTTTGAGTTCAAGCTCGCTCACCACATGTCCTTCCGTGGGGCCGTACTGGTTGCAGAAGCGTACGCCAGGCAGTTGCTTGAACAGGTTGATGATCGCAGGCGTGATCTTCAACTGTTCACCGCTGGTGAAGACCTCCTTCAACGTAGAAGGCACTTCGCCGGTGCGCTCCACCGCTTCCGCGAGGTATTGCAGCGCCACGAAGGGCACGATGATGCGGTTGATCTTCTCGCTGATGATCTTCCGCAGCAGTTGCGTGCTGTTCAGTCGGTCCTCATCGGTGATCAGCACCAATGTGCCGCCTTGTGCGAACGTGGTGAAGATCTCCTGGAAGCTCACGTCGAAGCTGATCGGCGCGAACTGCAGCGTGCGATCGCCTTCGCCGCAAACGCTGGTGCGCAACTGCCATTGGATCAAGTTGAGCAGCGGTGCATGGTGCATGGCCACGCCTTTCGGTCGGCCGGTGCTTCCACTGGTGAAGAGCACGTAGGCCAAGTTGTCCGGTCCTGCGGGACAGGAAGCCCCCTCTCCCTCGGAGAGGGTGGTGGGGGTGAGGTTCAGGTCGATCTCCTCAATGAGGAGCACCTTGGCGTTGGTGCCCTTGAAGAGGTGCTGATGCGCTTTGCTGGTGATCACCACCGGCGGCTGCGCATCATCGAGCATGCCGGCGATGCGCTCGGCGGGGTAGGTGGGGTCGATGGGGAGATAGCCTGCCCCGGCCTGCACGATCCCGAGGACTGAGATGATGAGTTCCGGTGAGCGATCCAGGCAGAGGGCTACGACCCGGTCGGGTCCAGCACCGGCTGGAGCGAGCACTGCGGCAAGGGCTCGGGCCGAACGATCCAACTCGGCGTAGGTGAACCGTTCTTCCCCATGCAACAGGGCGTTCGCCTGTGGGTCGTTCCGTAGTCCGGAGTTGAAAAGATGGTGGATCGTGAGGGGATGATTATCGCTGCTCATGGGTCTCTTAAGGCCATCCTGCGGGCGAACGACAGGTCAGTCGGGTCGCCTGATGGGCTATGGGATCGTGGAAAAGTGCTTTTCTAGGCGACCGTTTTAAACGCATTTGAAGCAAAAAGGTTAGTCCATCCATGTTGGTGCGAGATGGGCGCTGTCCTTTCCGATCGATTGCAAAAATATCGCCATTGGTCGACGGTTTGATAGGATTCGTCGAAGTGATGATGCGCCAGTTTTTCACAAGCACGAGCGTCGGTTGTTCATTTCATCGATCGATACGGCCGGTTGACCGAAAGAACGTAGCAATGACGGGCATTCCGGAAGGAATGGGTTATCAACGATCACACCTCGAAGGCACTGGTTTCCAATAGTTTCGCCCCCCGTTCTGCGGGCCGGTGTGGCATGTCGATCAGGAGAATAGGAGATCAAAGGGATAAAGCGGACCAAAGTGGTGGTCATTCGCGAGGCTCAGACCGGAAGGAGAGCATCCTTGTTGATGCAAATTTCCACCTTCATGTACCTGTGGATCAGGTGTTTGCCTGGAAGTGGTCAGCCTTGAAAGGGTTGAACGGTGCAAGCGGTCGTAACCCGGGCGCCGTGGATCACGGTACAAGGGGCGGTTATTCCGTTCCCCCGACCTTGTCCCGAGCACTGCCTTGCATCGGGACGATCATGAAAGGAAGGGGTGAGCGGTCTACCCGTCAACCAACTTCTGCCATGACGATGGTCCGTTCCCTTTTTTCCGCGTTGGCATTGCTGCTGACGCTTGGTGTGTTCGGTCAAACCGTTTCGGAACGCGCCGCTGTTCGCCTGACGGCAACCGTGCAACCAGGCACCCCGAGCATTACCCTCCAGTGGGTGCCGATCAGCAGTACGTCGTCTTTCACCATCTACCGGAAGTTGAAGACGGCGACCAGTTGGGGCACGGCCGTGGCCACTCCTTCGGCGAGCGCCACTTCCTGGACGGACAATGGGATCACCGTCGGCACCAACTACGAGTATCGCGTGGTGCGTGTTTCCGCCGGCGTAACAGGCAATGGGTACATCAGCACCGGCATCAACGTGCCCTCCGTGGACCAGCGGGGAAAGTTGATCCTCCTCGTGGACAACACCCTCGCCGGGCCGCTCTCCAACGAGATCGATCAGTTGGTCCGGGACATGCGCGGCGACGGATGGCATGTACTGCGTTCCGATGTGTCGCGCACCGCTTCGGTACCGAGCATCAAGGCCATCATCCAAGGGCACTACAACAGCGATCCCACGAATGTGAAGGCCCTCTACCTGCTGGGTCACGTACCGGTCCCGTACTCCGGCAACGTCTATCCGGACGGTCACGATGATGCGCGCGGAGCGCGCCCGACCGATGGATACTACGGCGACATGGATGGGACCTGGACGGACAACAGTGTGAACGTGACCGTATCCAGCACCCAACGGACCTGGAACACGCCTGGGGACGGCAAGTTCGATCAGAGCGATTTCCCATCACCCCTTGAGCTGCAGGTGGGCCGGGTGGACATGTACGACATGCCCGCGTTCGGTACCACCGAGGTGGAATTGATGCGCAGTTACCTCAACCGTGCGCACGCCTACAAGGTGAAGAACTGGGAGGCGGTCCCACGTGGCATCGTGATCGACAACCTCCAATGGTTGGGCAACCCCGTTGCAGCCAGTGGTATGCGCGTGGCACCGCTCACGGGCAATACCGACCTCTTCGTCAATCCGGCGTTCAGTTCGTTCGGCACCTATGTGAACAACCAGAGCTACCTCTGGACCTACCACTGTGGTGGTGGTTTGCAGGCCGTGGACAACGGTGTGGTGACCTACAACGGGACCGACGGTGGAGCCACCACCCAGCAACTCGCCTCATCGGTCACCATGGGCGGTGTGTTCAACATGGCGCTCGGCAGCTTCTTCCTGGATTGGGACAGCCGGAACAACTTCCTCCGGGCCATCATCGCTCGCGGCGACGGCCTCACCAACTGTTGGGCGGGGATACCGGCGTGGTACTTCCACCATATGGGCATGGGAGAGAACATCGGCTACTCGGTGCGGCAGACCATGAACAACACCGGATTGTACCTGCCCCTTACCGAAGGCTGGCAGTCCTCCATCGGCAGGACCCACCTGGGTCTCATGGGTGATCCGTCGCTGCGGATGAAGATGGTCTCGCCACCATCGGACCTGAACGTCACCAACAGCGGGGGGCATCCCTCATTCACCTGGACGGCATCCACCGAGCAGGTCATGGGGTACCACCTGTACCAGTTCGGCGCCGATGGCATCATCACCCGCATAACCACCGCACCGGTCACGGGCACCAGCCATGTTGATCCCGCGATCCCGTTCGTTGCGGGCCGTGACTATATGGTGCGCGCTGTGAAGCTCGAGACCAATGTCAGCGGTAGCTACCAGAACCTGTCCCTGGGAGCCATAGGTACCGCTGTGGGTGCCGCCGCGCCGGATTGCCTGGGGGTGATCGGGGGAGCGGCGACCGTGGGCACTTCATGCAATGACGGGAACCCGTGTACCACGAACGATGTGTACACGACCAACTGCCAGTGTGCTGGAACACCTTCACCGGACAGCGATGGCGATGGGATCTGCAATGCGCAGGACAACTGCCCGAACGTGGCCGGTCAGATCGGTTCTGCTTGCAACGATGGCGATCCGTGCACCTCGAACGATGTGCTCGGGGCGGACTGCCAGTGTGCGGGTATTCCAGGTCCGGATGCGGATGGGGATGGCATATGCGATGCGCAAGATTCCTGTCCGAACACGCCCGGTCAGGTGGGCAGCCCATGCATCGATGGCGACCCGTGCACGATCAATGACGTGTTGAACGCCAACTGCCAGTGCGCCGGAACTCCAAGCGGTGATGATGATAACGATGGGATCTGTAATGCACTGGACGATTGCCCGACCACACCAGGCCAGGTGGGTTCCAGCTGCAACGATGGGGATCCCTGTACGTTGAACGACGTTGTGAACGCGAACTGCCAGTGCGCTGGAACGCCTTCGCCTGACACTGATGGCGACGGGATCTGCGATGTTCAGGATAACTGTCCCACCGTGTTCGGTCAGATAGGCTCTTCCTGTGATGATGGCGATCCGTGCACGGTGAATGATATGTTGAACCCCAGCTGTGCTTGCGCGGGTACGCCGGCCCCCGACACGGACGGCGATGGAGTGTGCGACCTCCAGGACGACTGCCCCACGCTCGCTGGCGGCATTGGGTCGCCCTGTGATGATGGGGACCCCACCACGGTGAACGACATGATCGATGCATCATGTACCTGTGCGGGTTCGCAAGGGGTCATGGACTGCCTCGGAGTGCCGAACGGCAGCGCCTTGCCCGGTACACCGTGCAACGACAACGACCCCAATACCACCAACGACACCTGGTCAGGCAATTGCACCTGTGTGGGCGTGATGGCCGTGGTCGATTGCAATGGGGTGCTCAATGGCCCGGCCATGCCCGGCACACCCTGCAATGATGGTGATCCCGCGACGGGCAACGATCGCTGGTCCGTGGATTGCGCATGCGTGGGACAGTTGATCGATTGTATGGATGTGATCGGCGGGTCGTCGCTGCCGGGGACACCGTGCAACGATGGCCAGTTGAACACGATCAATGATACCTGGACCGCGGACTGCCAGTGCGTGGGCATGCTGGCGCAGATCGACTGCGCGGGCAGCATCAACGGCACGGCCTTCCTCGACGAATGTGGCATCTGTGCAGGTGGCACCACCGGTATCGAACCGAACGCCGATGTGGACTTCGATGGCCTGCAGGCCTGTGAGGACAACTGCATCGACATGTTCAACCCGGCACAGGGCGACTTTGATGAAGATGGCATCGGCGACGCGTGCGACAACTGTGTGTGGGTATACAACCCGCTCCAGGCCGATGCCGACGGCAATGGGGTGGGTGATGCCTGCGATGCGTTCCTAGGCCTCTCCGAGGTCGCTCCGGCAGAGGTCTTCAGCCTGTACCCGAACCCATCCCATGGGGCGGTGCAGGTACGATGTGCGATCCCCCTGGCGCGCTCGTTGCGCTTCCATGATGCCCTCGGTGCGCTCGTTCTTGAGGCTCCGCTGAGGCGGTCGATGGACCTCGAGCGCCTGGCCACCGGGGTCTATGCGGTGTTGGTGCTCGATGCGGAAGGCAGACCGCTGGCACGAACAAGGCTCGTCCGGCAGTGACGGGTCTGAAGTTGGTGAGGGGCTTCCGGTGACGGAAGCCCTTTTTCCTTCCGGCGGTTCAGGTCGCCAGGATGCGCAGGACCCGGAACAGGTCACGGTCCAGTTCCCGCCGTCCCTGGATGGCTTCCGAGAAGGGAGTGGAGGTCACCACGCCACCGATCATGCCGATCATGCAGTTGTGCTCGCCACGCATCAGCGCGTCAACGGCAGCGATGCCCAGCCGGCTCGATAAGACGCGGTCCTGCACGGTGGGCGAGCCTCCGCGTTGGACATGACCGATCACCGTCACACGGATGTCCTTGTGCGGCAAACGGGCCTTCACCTGCTCAGCGATCTTGAAGGCACCGCCTTCGATCTCGCCCTCCGCCACCACCACGATGCTGCTCGCTTTGGCGCCATCCGACCCCTCGATCGAATCGATGAGCTGGTCGAAGTGCTCTTCACGTTCCGGAACGAGCACGAACTCGGCGCCCGCCGCCACGGCACAGTCCAGTGCGATGGCGCCGGAGTCGCGCCCCATCACTTCCACGAAGAAGAGCCGATCGTGCGACGAGGCTGTGTCCCGGATCCGGTCGATCGCTTCCACCGCGGTGTTGATCGCGGTATCGTATCCGATGGACCGGTCCGTTCCTCTCAGGTCGTTGTCGATGGTGCCGGGAAGCCCCACGCACATCACACCGTGTTCCCGGTTCAGGATCTCCGCACCGGTGAAGGTGCCGTTCCCACCGATCACCACCAGCGCATCCACACCGCGTTCGCGCAGCACAGAGGCCGCCTTGGCCCGACCCTCCACGGTGAAGAACGCCGCGCTGCGCGCCGTCCGGAGCATGGTGCCACCGCGTTGGATGATGTTGCTCACGTCACGCGGTCCAAGTGGTCTTTGGCGGCCGTTCACCAGGCCATCGTATCCGCCCAGGAAGCCGGTGACCTGCAGCCCTTGCACATGCGCACAACGCACCACCGCGCGGATGGCGGCGTTCATGCCAGGGCTGTCGCCGCCGGAGGTCAGCAGTCCGATATGGCGTGGCTTCACCACGTGGCTCATTCAGCGATCACACGCCCGAGCGGTTGCATGCCCTCGATGGACGGTGCCAGCAGGTAGCACAGGTAGGGACCCGACGCGAGGCCCTGGCGCTCGATGGTCGCAATGCCGTTCCCGGTCACCGTCCAACGGCCGGCCTCACGACCGGAGGGGTCGATCAGGACGACGGAGCCCATGCCATCCAGTGCGGTCAGGTCGATACGGAAACGGTCTTCGAAAAGGGTTGGGAACGGTTGTCCGAAGCGGCTATCCGCACGCTCTTCCACGGAAACGGTCGTGCTCGGTATGCGGTATGCGTCCAGTGCACATGCGATGTAGAGGTGGCTTGCCGAGGCATGGAACTCTTCCTGCGCGAAGGTGTTCTGCGGGCTGAGACCATCGTTGAACGCCGTCCAGGTGGCTCCATTGTCACTGGAACGGTAGCACCCATTGGCTCCGGTCTTCGTGATCGCATAGAACATGCCATCATAGCGGATCAGGTCACTTCCCACCGGGCAGTTGTTCGTGGGATAGCCCGTGGTCGCGGTCCAGGTCAGGCCGTTGTCCGTGGAGCGTTGCGCACCGAAGGCACCCAGGATCACCAATGCACCGTTCTGTCCCTGCACCGCCTGCACCGTCCAGTTCGTCGTGCCCACCATCTGCCAGGAGCCGCCGAGATCAGTGGACCGCATGAGGCCGGTGCTGGTGGCGGCGTAAAGGTCACCATTGTATTCGGCCAGCATGTTCACCGTCATGTTGCTCGCGAGACCTGAGAAGGCCTGCAGCCAGGTGGTGCCATTGTCGAAGGTCCGGAACACGCCGCCTCCATTCTGGCTGAGCTGGCCCGTATACACGAGGAAAATGGCATCGTTGAATGTGTGGATCCGGTTGCAATAGATCGTATTGCTCGAGGCGGGAAGAGTGCCGTTGACACTGATCCAGCTCGCCCCGTTGTCGGTGGACCGGTACACGCCCGATTCCGTTCCGCAGAACACCGCCGCGGAGTTGCTGCCCACGGACTGGGCCATCACATTGGCGCCCGAAAGGGGAAGGCCCGTGTTGGCCGATGTCCAGGTGGCACCCTCCGTGGTGCTCTTGCGCACGCCCGCAGGTGGTGCGGCCACATAGATGGCTCCGCTCTTGGTAGTGATGCTCCGGTTGCCCGAACCGGCGTTCAAGGCGTTCCACTGGGCGGAGACCGGAAGGATCAGCAGGAATTGGGGAAGGATCGCGAGCGTATGGATCAGGCGCATGTAGGCAGGTGTTTGGCACAAAAATAGCCCCCTCATCCGAACCGTTCGTCCGGCGGGCTCGGCTCGAACGGCGCCTCGCACCGCTCAGCGATCGAAGCTGTTGGGGAACTGCTGGCGCAGGGTCTGGATACCGTCGCGCACCTTCTCCTCTTGTTCGCCCTTGAAGGAGGAGAGCCGGCCCGCAAGCGCTTCATCGGCCACGGCCAGGATCTGCACGGCCAGGAGCCCAGCGTTGCGGGCACCGTTCACTGCGACCGTGGCAACGGGTACGCCGTTGGGCATCTGTACGATCGAGAGCAGGGAGTCCCATCCATCAATGGAGTTCCTCGACCTGATCGGCACGCCGATCACCGGCAGCGTGGTCAGCGAGGCCACCATGCCTGGCAGATGGGCGGCGCCGCCCGCACCGGCGATGATCACCTTCACACCGCGGTCCCCGGCGCCCTTCGCATACGCGAACATGCGGTCCGGCGTGCGATGCGCGCTCACCACGGTCAGTTCGTAAGGGACATTGAATTCCGACATCGTATCCACCGCCTCGCGCATGACCTCCAGGTCGCTGCGGCTGCCCATGATGATGCTTACCATTTTCCGTGTTGGCTTAAGTGGTCGTGACCGGACGAGCGGGGATCACGCGGCAATGGTCGCGGACCGTCGCAATGGCGTGATCGAGCGCATCGTGTGTCCCGGCCATCACGGTCACATGCCCCATCTTCCTTCCGTCACGTGTCTCCTTCTTCCCGTAAAGGTGCGGGTAGGTGGCAGGCATCGCCAGCGTTACCTCCGTGCCCTCCAGCACAGGCGTTCCCCGGCCGCCTTCCCCCACGAGGTTGATCATGGCAGCAGGGCTCCGCAGGGCGGTATCGCCCATGGGCCAGCCCATGTACAGCCGCAGCAACTGATCGAACTGGGAACTTGCGCAGGCTTCGATGGTGTGGTGCCCGCTGTTGTGGGCGCGCGGGGCCGTCTCATTCACCAGCAGTTCACCCGTTCGTGTGAGGAACAGCTCCACCGCATAGATCCCGGGAGCGTTCAGCGCCTCCGCCACACGCATCGCCAAAGACCGGGCCTCGCGCGCCAGCATATCGGTGATGCGCGCAGGAGCGCGAAGGTGGTCCACGAGGTTCAGGTCGGGGTCGAAGACCATCTCGACCGGATCATAGGTCACTTGGCGTCCGTTCGCATCACGCACCACGATCACCGCGAGCTCCATCGCAAGTTCCACCTGCTTCTCCAGTACACAAGGTTCACCGAAGGCCTGTGCGATATCCGCCTCGGACCGCAGCGCCATCACGCCCTTGCCATCGTAACCACCTCTTCGTGACTTCAGGAAGCCCGGGATCAGCGCGGCATGGGCATGGAGCTCCTCGGGCCCTTGGACAAGTGCATATGGCGAGGTCGGGATGCCGTGCGTCCGGTAGAATTCCTTCTGCGCTCCCTTGTCCTGGATGATCCGAAGGACATCGGGGTCCGGGATCACACATTTGCCCATCGCCTTCAGCTCCTGCATGGCCTCAACGGACACATGCTCGATCTCGATCCCGACCACATCGGCGTCACGGCAATGGTCGATGATCGAACGTTCGTCGAGCAGGTCACCCGTCCGGAACGCTGTGGCCAGCGAGGCGCACGGTGCCTCGGGATCCGGGTCGATCACCACTACCGAGAGGGGGTAGCGCAGTGCGTTCTCAATGAACATGCGCCCCAATTGGCCGCCGCCGAGCAGGGCGATGGTCGGAAGGGTGTTCATGGCGGCCAAAGATAGCCCCCGCGATCCGGTGCCATGGCGTCAATCCCGGCGCCGGGTGTAGGAGCGTCGGAACTGAACGAAGCGGTAGCCCACCATGAGCTGGATGGAGCGGTTCTTGGCGAATAGGGCATCATCGTCGCCGTGGAACCGGGTGTTGGCACTGTACAGGCGCAGGCTCAGGTCGAGCCCGTGCTGGAATCCCATGCCCGCCCCACCGACGAAGCCCATATCGAGGTTCTCATACCGTTCCAGCACATCCCTGGTCCCTTCCCGCCCCGTGACCTGGGCCGCCATGGGTTTGCCGAACTGGAATCCGGCCGCCAGGTTGAATCCGTTCGTGAGGAAGTATTTGAACGTCACCGGGACCTGGAGATACAGACTGCGTTCCGTGTAGGAGTCACCGTCCGGCTCGGTCCATTTCGTACCAAGGGTCGATACAAGCACCTCCGGCTGCACTTCGATCTTCGGTGCAATGCCCCAGGGCACGTACACGCCTGCGGTCGCTCCCGGGATCGGACCGGTGCGGATCAGAATGGCGTGGGCCGTGGAGGCTTGTATCCCCCCTTTGATGCCGATGCCGGAATACTGGGCTTGAATGCTCGCACCGGTGGCCAGAATGGCGACAAGAACGGTGCTTCGGGTACGCATGGTCGAACGTTTGGTCGCCCACATGAACGGGGCCTTCGACCAGGAGGTTCCGCCGAAAGCGTGGATTTCGACGGAATTTCATTCAGTTCGGACCGATGCCGGGAACAAGAAGACCAACACCATCATGGTGTTGGTCTTCCCGATCGTTCCTGGGCCGCTTAGCGTGCCATCACCTCCAATCGGCTGTTGTACAAAGTGCCCGCCTGGACCACCTGTACCGCATACGTTCCCGAGGCGAGCGTCGAAATGTCCAGCGTCTGCAAAGAGCCGGAGGTCATGCCGCTCAGCACCAGCCTTCCCTGCATGTCCATGACGGCGTATCGCGCGGGCTCCTCGTTCGCCAGGCGCAAGGTGACCTGTGTGGTGGCCGGGTTCGGCCACAAGGCAAAGCCCTCGGTCCCCAGGTTGGTCACCTCGGTGCTGAACTGGACCAACACTTGATAATCCTCGGTCTCCCCGAAAACGTAGGGGTAGCACGGGTCGAACGGTGTCGGCTCTCCATCGAGCAGGTAGCCACCGCGCACACGCATCCGTGTAACACCAACAGGGGCGTTCGCAGGTACGGTGAAGGTGATGAGACCGGTCTCCCCGACGTCCGTGGTGACGAACTCGCCGAGGTTCTCGATCGCCTCGAAGCTGCCGTTCTGGTCATAGTCGATCCAGGCTGTGTAGGTGTCCGGTGCGTAGTCGCCGCTTTCAATGATGAGACTGTATTCGTTCGCGCGGCTCAAGCTGGTGTTGTAGGTGCCGAAGTAGTCCGTGTACACCGACCCGTTCACACCGCCCGTGTTCAGGTTCACGATCGTGTTCAAGGTCACTCCGTTGATGAAGTCACCATCACCGGTGCCCACCGCTGTGAACGGCGTGCAATAGTCGCTGATCGCGGGTGCGATGGTGATCCCATAATCTTCCGTCTCTCCATAGGCGTAGTTGAAGCAGGGATCCACCGGGTCGGGTTCGGTGTCGCCCAGGAACACGCCGCGCACCCGCATGGTCGTGCTTCCCAGGGGCGTACCGATCGGCACATCAAAGGGGATCACCTGGCTCTCAAGCGCGGCGGAGCTGAGGAATTCGCCCAGCTTCTCTTCCGCCTCGAACACGTCGTCCTGGTCGAAGTCGATCCACACCGCGAAAGCGTCAGGGGTGTAGTCACCACTTTGGATGATCACCCCGTACTGCCCATTGCGCACCAGGGTGGTGCTGTAGTTGCTGGAGAAGTCGGTGTAGGTCGGTACCGTGGTCCCTCCGGATCCCATGTTGTCGATCGTACGGAGAATGACGCCATTGACATAGTCACCATCAGCTGTACCGAACTCAGAGGTGGGGATGCAGAGGCCTCCACCGCCGCCGTTCAGGATGGTGATGCCGTAGTCCTCGGTCTCGCCATAGCCGTAGTTGAAGCAGGGGTCCGTAGGAGCAGGTTCACCGGTCAGGTGGAACACGTTGCGCACCCGGAGCGTGGTGTTGCCAAGGGTGGCGCCAGCGGGAACGACGAAAGTGATGGTGACTGTCTGGTTCGCCTGGGTGATCGCCACCTCGCCAAGCTTCTCATTGGCTTCGAAGGTGTCGTCCTGGTCATAGTCGATCCACGCGGCCACGTTGTCGTCGTTGTAGGTGCCGCCCTCCACGGTGAGGGTGTAGCTCGTACCCCGCGTGAGCGAGGTGCTGTATGTGCTGCTGAAGTCGGTGTAGGCAGGCGCCAACGGGCCGCCGGAGTTGGCGTTGTTGAAGGTGCCAAGGGCGACACGGTTGATGTAGTCACCGTCCGTGGTGCCATTGGTGGAGCTGGGGATGCAGAGGCCGCCACCGCCGCCGTTGAGGATGGTGATGCCGTAGTCCTCGGTCTCGCCATAGCCGTAGCTGAAGCAGGGGTCCGTAGGAGCAGGTTCACCGGTCAGGTGGAATACGTTGCGCACCCGGAGCGTGGTGTTGCCCAGAGTGGCGCCAGCGGGAACGACGAAAGTGATGGTGACTGTCTGGTTCGCCTGGGTGATCGCCACCTCGCCAAGCTTCTCACTCGCCTCGAAGGTGTCGTCCTGGTCATAGTCGATCCATGCGGCCACGTTGTCGTCGTTGTACGTGCCGCCCTCCACGGTGAGGGTGTAGCTCGTACCCCGCGTGAGCGAGGTGCTGTATGTGCTGCTGAAGTCGGTGTAGGCAGGCGCCAACGGGCCGCCGGAGTTGGCGTTGTTGAAGGTGCCAAGGGCGACACGGTTGATGTAGTCACCGTCCGTGGTGCCATTGGTGGAGCTGGGGATGCAGAGGCCGCCACCGCCGCCGTTGAGGATGGTGATGCCGTAGTCCTCGGTCTCGCCATAGCCGTAGCTGAAGCAGGGGTCCGTAGGAGCAGGTTCACCGGTCAGGTGGAATACGTTGCGCACCCGGAGCGTGGTGTTGCCCAGAGTGGCGCCAGCGGGAACGACGAAAGTGATGGTGACTGTCTGGTTCGCCTGGGTGATCGCCACCTCGCCGAGCTTCTCACTCGCCTCGAAGGTGTCGTCCTGGTCATAGTCGATCCATGCGGCCACGTTGTCGTCGTTGAACGTGCCGCCTTGCACGGTGAGCGTGTAGCTGGTGCCGCGTGTGAGCGAGGTGTTGTACGTACCGCTGAAGTCAGTGTAGGTCGGTGCGGCCAGCCCGCCGGAGTTGGCGTTGTTGAAGGTGCCGAGGGCAACGCGGTTGATGTAGTCACCGTCCGTGGTCCCACCGGCGGAGGTGGGGATGCAGGGACCGGCCACCGGACCGGAGCAGGCGTTGTTCAGCAGCAGCCCGCCGCGCACGCCGGTCAGGATCGAGCTCATGTAGGACGCTTGCTGCGCAGTGTACATCACCTGGCAATCGCTGTAGTCCATGAAGTTCTCGTACTGCGTGAGCACGCCGCACTTCATCAGGTTCGGATTGGAGCAGCTGAAGGTGGGGCTGTTCGAGGTGGGCGTATCGCTAAAGCCATCCGCGTTCACGCAGGCACCATCATCGTCGAAGGTGTGCATCAGGCCGAAGTAGTGGCCGATCTCGTGCGTGGCGGTGCGAGCACCCAGCTGGGTGCCGTATGAATAATCGATCACCAGGCCGTCGATGGAGGTGCCCACCACGCCGCCGACCGGCAGGTAGGCATAGCCCACGGTGATAAGGCCACCCGGGGCACCACTGGTGATGTCGCAGATCCAGATGTTCAGGTAGCGCGTCGGGTCCCAGGCGTTGCTGCCGGTGGGCGCGAACTTCATGTTGTCCGTTTCATTGTCCGGGTCGAACCAGGTGTCCGAGGTCTGCACGCGTACGATACCTGTTGTCGCGGCACCGTTGGGATCCACCTGTGCCAGACAGAACTGGATGCCGGGGTTGCCCACGACACCGCTGAACGTCGGTCGGACCTGGTTCAGGTCGCCGTTCGTGCCGTTGAAGTCCGCGTTCATTTCAGCCAGTAACGCGTTGATGGTGCCGGTGCTGACGTTCTCCGCAGCCGTGTTCCAGACCACGTGGACCACCACGGGAACGGTCAAGGTGCCGCCGCGCACCTCACCCAGCTCCGTGGGCAGGTGGTGGAGCAGGTCCGTGCTCAGGCCCTGCTGTTCCAAGTGCCGTTTGGTGAAGGTGTGCGCACCACACGTGCGGTGATCATGAGGAACGGTCTGTGCCGAAGCGTTCAGCAGCAGTCCTGCCCCGAAGGCAATAAGTAAGGGTCGCATCATGCGGCGAAATTACCCGCATACCGTTGACGATCCGGGCTTATCGCAGGAGTTGTTCACACCCGTCGTTCCAGATCGATCAGGTAATGATCTGCGTACCTGGACGTCCATTGCCACTTACTGAACCGTTCGTCCCAGTTCGCAAGGCGGTCGAGCAGCACACCGCGATGGCCGAAGCGATGCTCCAGGTGAGTGGGCGGCACGAACAGACCGATCGGTCGTAGGCCCACCACCGCGAACCGGCTCTTGAAGAGGCGGGCGAAGTGCTTCGGATCGTGGTACCACGTCACCGCACCGGTCCCGCTCAGGCCCGCCCAGACCGGGTCGTGCCGTCCACGTCTGAACGCATCCCGGAACGCGCCGCGTGTCAGGTAGTAGACCGTCTCGCTCAGGCATCGGTCCGGCATCAGCACGGCGATGAGCCTGCCTCGTGGCCTCAACGTGTCGGCAATGGGGTCGACCAGCCTGGCCAGGTGGTCGGCATCGATGCAGTTGAAACCGCCGAAGTCGCTGAGGACCATGTCCACCGGGGGCGTTGTGAGCAGCGCCAGGTCATCGAACCCGACCCGCAAGTGTTCGATCCGTTGCTCTACTCCGAACTGCCGGGCCTTCTCGCGCGCCACCTTCAGCATCTCCTCGCTGATGTCCGTGGCCAGCACGCGGTGGCCGTTGCGCGCCAGATGGATCGCATCCGTCCCTGTCCCGCAGTTCAGCTCCAACACGTTCATCCCGGGCATCTGCAACATGCGGTCCAGGTAGCCCCACACCATGCGGCGCTGCACCATGCCGATCCGGCTGAACGTGAATTCACGGTCGTAGGCGGAAGGGTCGGGCGGGAGCAGGGTGGCCATGGCCATCGTCGGTCATAGGACCGGATCCGAAGGTAGAACGGTGCCTACGCCGAAAGTTCCGTGATCGCCACCGCTGGGTCAGGTGCTCCGAACACGCTGTTGCCCGCCACGAGCACATCCGCCCCGGTGTGCACCAGCTGTCGCGCATTGCCAAGGCTCACACCGCCATCCACCTCGATCAGCGCCTTCGACCCGGTCTTCTTCCGGAGCTCCACCAGGTCCTCGATCTTCTGGAAAGTCCGCGGGATGAACTGCTGGCCACCGAAGCCCGGGTTCACGCTCATCAGGCACACCAGGTCGATATCGGCCAGAACCTCTTCCAGCGCGCTGACCGGCGTGTGCGGGTTGATCGCCACGCCCGCCTTCATGCCCGCGGCCTTGATCGCCTGTACCGTGCGGTGCAGGTGCGGGCTGGCCTCGATGTGAACAGAGAGCACATCAGCTCCGGCATCGCGGAAGGCGCCGATATAGTTCTCCGGACGAACGATCATCAGGTGCACATCGAACGCCTTTGTCGTCAGCGGGCGTATGGCCTTGATCACGGGGAACCCGAAACTGATGTTCGGCACGAACACCCCGTCCATCACATCGATGTGCAGCCAGGATGCCGGGCTTTCATCCACCATGCGCACGGCGCTCTTCAGGTCGGTGAAGTCTGCGGAGAGGAGGGAGGGGGCGACAAGGTGCGACATGCTTGCGCGAAGGTAGAATGAAGACGGGCGCAGCTGTGGCTGCGCCCGTCTTGCATGGCACACGAATGTCCGTGGACCTGCGATCGGCAGTGGTGGTGCGACCTCAGCCCAGGTAGGCCTTCAGCACGGAGCTCCGGCTGGTATGCTTCATCCGTCGGATCGCCTTCTCCTTGATCTGGCGCACACGTTCGCGCGTCAGGTCGAACTTCTGGCCGATCTCCTCCAGGGTGTGCGGCTGGTTGCCGTTCAGGCCGAAGTAGAGGCGGATCACGTCGCTTTCCCGTCCGGCCAGTGCGTTCAGTGAGCGTTCGATCTCGTTGCGCAGGCTGTCCGTCATCAAGCTGTCCAACGGGCTGGGCGTGTCGTCGTTCTTCATCACGTCCATCATCGTGCCGCTGTCATCGCCTTCGCGCAGGGGTGCATCCATGCTCAGGTGCCGGCCGGTGTTGTTCAAGCTGGTCTTCACCTCCTCAAGGGTCATCTCCAGCACCTCGGCCAGTTCGTGCGCGGTGGGTGGGCGTTCGTGCTCCTGCTCCAGACGCGCGAACGCCTTGTTGATCTTGTTGATGGAGCCGATCTTGTTCAGCGGCAGACGGACGATCCGTGCCTGTTCTGCAAGGCTTTGCAGGATCTGCTGACGGATCCACCACACCGCATAGCTGATGAACTTGAAGCCGCGCGTCTCATCGAAGCGCCCCGCCGCCTTGATCAAGCCGAGGTTCCCCTCGCTGATCAGATCGGGCAGGCTGAGCCCCTGGCCCTGGTACTGCTTGGCCACCGAGACCACGAAGCGCAGGTTCGCCTTGGCGAGCTGCTCGAGCGCCAGGGTGTCGCCCTGTTTGATGCGCCTCGCCAGTTCCACCTCTTCCTGAGCGGTGATCAACTTCACTTTCCCGATCTCCTGCAGGTATTTGTCCAGGGACGGAGTATCCCGGTTGGTCACCTGCTTGGTGATCTTCAACTGCCTCATCCTTGCCATATGTGTGCGCTCGTGTTGCGAAGAGTGGGTCCTTCAACGCAGCACACCGACTTATGGTTACCGGCAACTGTAACCGCACCTGTGGTGCCGATACACGATCGAGCGGGAGCAGGGCACCCGCTGGAATGAAGAAAGCCGCCCTTGCGGAGCGGCTTCTTCCCTGGTCGTTATCGCTTAGTTGGCGCTGGGTCCACCCTCGCCGTTGTAATCCTGGCGGGGGCGGTCATCGCGGCGCGGACGGTCATCACGGCGGGGACGGTCATCACGACGCGGACGGTCGCCACGACGCTCGCGCCGTTCGCCTTCCATGGCGGGCTCGCGCTCCACGTAGCCTTCCGGCTTGGGCAGCAGTACACGACGGCTCAGCTTCAGCTTGCCACTGCGCGGGTCCTTGCCGGTCACTTGGAACTCGATCACGTCGCCTTCCTTCAGCACGTCCTCCACGCGCTCGATCCGCTTCCAGTCCAGCTCGCTCACGTGCAGGAGACCGTCCGTGCCGGGCAGCACTTCCACGAAGGCACCGTAGGGCATGATGGTCTTCACCTTGCCTTTGTAGGTCGCGCCTACTTCGGCCTGCGGCGGGTTGGCGATCGCGTTCACACGGGCGAGGGCCGCATCGATGCTGGCCTTGTTCTCGCTCATGATCTCCACGTGTCCCTGACCGTCGATCTCGTCGATGCTGATGTGCGCGCCGGTCTCCGCCTGGATCTCCTGGATCACGCGGCCACCGGGCCCGATCACGGCACCGATGCTCTCCTTCGGGATGGTGATGGTGATGATGCGCGGTGCGTGGTCCTTGTAGTCGGCGCGCGGCGCATCGAGGGTCTTCAGCATCTCGTTCAGGATGTGGATCCGACCTTGGCGGGCCTGCTCCAGCGCCTGTGCGAGCACTTCGTACGGAAGGCCATCCACCTTCATGTCCATCTGCGTGGCCGTGATGCCTTTGGCGGTTCCGGTCACCTTGAAGTCCATGTCGCCCAGGAAATCCTCGTCACCGAGGATGTCGCTGAGGATCGCGTGGCGGCTGCCATCGCTTATCATGCCCATGGCGATGCCGCTCACGGGTGCCTTGATCTTCACACCAGCGTCCATCAGTGCGAGCGTACCGCTGCACACCGTGGCCATGCTGCTGGAGCCGTTGCTCTCGAGCACGTCGCAGTTCAGGCGGATGGTGTAGGGGTTGGTCTCGATGCCCGGGATCACCGGTTTCAAGGCGCGCAGGGCCAGGTTGCCGTGCCCCACTTCGCGGCGTCCGGGGCCGCGGATCGGCTTCACCTCACCGGTGCTGAAGCTGGGGAAGTTGTAGTGGAGCATGAAGCGCTCGCTGCCTTTGCGGGTGGCGAGGTCGATGGTCTGCTCATCCATGCTGCTGCCCAGGGTGAGCATGTTGATCGCCTGGGTTTCGCCACGGGTGAAGACAGCGCTTCCGTGCGTGCCGGGGAGCACGTCCACTTCGCTCCAGATCGGGCGGATATCCGTGGTCTTGCGACCGTCCAGGCGCACACCCTTGTCCAGCACCACGTTGCGCACGGCCTTCTTCTGGGCCTTCTTGAAGTAGCGTGCGAGCATGGCCTTGTCCGTCTTCTCCTCGTCGCTCAAGGTGGCCAGGCAGTCCTCCTTCACTTTGGCGAAGTTCTCGGAACGCACCTCCTTGCTGCTCGGGGTCAGGGCCAGGTCGTAGTACTTCTGGTAGCAGAAGTCCATGATCTTCCTGCCGATCTCCTCCACGTTGTTCTCGTGGTTGTAGGTGCGTTTCACTTGGCTCTTGGGCACCATGGCGCTCAGTTCGTCCAGGGCGATGCACTGCTTCTTGATCGCTTCGTGGGCCAGCTTGATGGCCTCGATCATGTCGGATTCCTGCACCTCGTTCATCTCGCCCTCCACCATCAGGATGTCCGTCTTGGTGCCGGCCACGATCAGGTCGAGGTCCACGCCTTCCATCTCGCTCACAAGTGGGTTCAGCACGAACTTGCCGTTGATGCGCGCCACGCGCACTTCGCTGACGGGTCCGCCGAAGGGGATGTCGCTCACGGCCAGTGCGGCCGCGGCGGCGAGGCAGGCGATGGCATCGCTCTGGTTCTGTTTGTCGGCGCTCATCAGGCTCACCACCACCTGGGTGTCGCCGTGGAAATCATCCGGGAAGAGCGGGCGCAGCGCGCGGTCGATCAGGCGGCTCGTGAGCACCTCGTGGTCGCTCGGACGGGCCTCCCGTTTGAAGAAGCCACCGGGGAAACGCCCGGCGGCGCTGAATTTCTCGCGGTACTCCACCTGCAGGGGCAGGAAGTCGATGCCTTCGCGTGCCTCCTTGGTGGCCACCACCGTGGCCAGCAGGATGGTGTCGCCCAGGCGCACGGTCACAGCGCCGTCCGCTTGTTTGGCCAGCACCCCGGTCTCGATGGTGATGACTTTGCCATCGCCCATGTCGATGGTCTTGGTAATGCCTTGTGGTCTCATTGTCCTCTTGTTGTTATTCTCCGTTGTTGCCTACATCTCGCGGACCATCCGCGTATATGAGAAGGGGCGACCGTGCCTCACGATCGCCCCCGTTTTCGATCAGGATGTGCCTACCGAAGTGGCCGCTGTTCCGGCCCCCGCCATGGTCTTACTTACGCAGACCAAGTTTCGCGATGATCGCGCGGTAGCGCTCGATGTCATACATCTTCAGGTAGGCCAGCAATTGCTTGCGTTTGCCCACCATGGTCATCAGCGCCTTCTCGGTGCCGTGGTCCTTCTTGTTCACCTTCAGATGGCCGGTCAGGTGATTGATGCGCTCGGTGAAGAGGGCGATCTGGCTTTCGGCCACACCGGTGTTCTTGTCGGAACCTCCGTGTTCTTTGAAGATGGCCTTCTTGGCCTCGCTCGTCAGGTACATGGTCTTACGTAACAGGGCGCGAAGATAGCGCTTTTCCCGATCCCATCGACCCGGTTCCCCGGAAGCTGTTCGGTCCCTTCGGATAGCGATGCACTACCAGCAAGGGATAGGCGGTGGCGTTGGACGCGACATTAGCTCCTGAGCATCAGGAAGGTACGCCCAAGGAAGCCCTTCAGCTCCTTCCGGTGCACGATCTTGTCCAGGAAGCCGTGCTCCAGCACGAATTCGCTGGTCTGGAAGCCTTCGGGCAGATCGCGGCCGATGGTTTCACGCACCACGCGGGGGCCGGCGAAGGCCACCAGTGCTTTCGGTTCGGCGATGTTCATGTCACCCAGCATGGCGAAGCTGGCCGTCACACCTCCGGTGGTCGGGTCGGTCACCAAGCTGATGTAGGGCAGCTTCTTCCTGGCCAGCTGGGTCAATTTGGCGCTCGACTTGGCCATCTGCATCAGGCTGAAGCCGGCTTCCATCATGCGTGCGCCGCCGCTCTTGCTGATGATGACCAGGGGACACTTGCGTTTCATGGCCTGGTCGGCGGCCAGGGCGATCTTCTCGCCCATCACGCTGCCCATGCTGCCGCCGATGAAGCGGAAGTCCATGCACGCGATCACCACCATGCTCTTGTCCAACTTGCCCTCCGCCACGCGCATGGCATCGTTCAGGCCGGTGTCCTTGCGGGTCTTCGCCAGGCGGTCCGTGTACTTCTTCGTGTCCTCGAACTTCAGGGGGTCCCCGGCGATCAGGTCCGCGCCCAGCTCGGTGTACTTCTGGTCGTCGAAGAGGATGGCGAAGTACTCCGCGCTGCCGATCTTCTCGTGGTGCTCGCACTTCACACACACCCAGAGGTTGTTCTCATGATCCTCGGAGGTCATGATCTCGTCGCACTCCGGGCACTTGTACCAGAGGCCCTCGGGGGTCTCCTTCTTCTCCTCCGTACTGGTGGTGATACCTTCCTTGACGCGTGTGAACCAGCCCATGGTGAACGTTCGGTAGGACGAAGATCGTGAATTGCAGCGGCAAGTTTACGCGCAACGGAGCGGCAAGCGCGGCCGGGCGGACACTTGCCGCCCACCACTCGCCGCCCTGCTACTTCCTAGGCCAGGGTGATCTTCTTGTCGAGGTACACGTCCTGGATCGCGTTCAGCAGGGCCACGCCCTCGTTCACCGGACGCTGGAAGGCCTTGCGACCGCTGATGAGACCCTGGCCACCGGCGCGCTTGTTGATCACCGCTGTGCGCACGGCCTCGGCCATGTCGCTGGCACCGCTGCTGGCCCCACCGCTGTTGATCAGGCCGATGCGGCCCATGTAACAGTTGGCTACCTGGTAGCGGCACAGGTCGATCGGGTGATCGGTGGTGAGCTCGCTGTACACCTTCGGGTGGGTCTTGCCGTAGCCCTTGATCGCGTTGTAACCACCGTTGGTCTCGGGCAGTTTCTGCTTGATCACGTCCGCCTGGATCGTCACGCCGAGGTGGTTGGCCTGGCCCGTGAGGTCCGTGGCCGTGTGGTAATCCTTGCCGTCCACCTTGAAGCCATTGTTGCGGATGTAGCACCAGAGGATGGTGGCCATGCCCAGTTCATGCGCATGTTGGAAGGCGTCGGCGATCTCGGTGATCTGGCGCGTGCTCTCTTCGCTGCCGAAGTAGATGGTGGCACCCACGGCCACCGCACCCATGTCCCACGCGTCCTTCACGTTGCCGAAGAGCACCTGATCGAACTTGTTCGGCAGGGTCATCAGCTCGTTGTGGTTGATCTTCACGATGAAGGGGATGCGGTGGGCGTATTTGCGCGCCACGCTTCCGAGCACGCCGTAGGTGCTGGCCACCGCGTTGCAGCCACCCTCGATGGCGAGCTTCACGATGTTCTCCCCGTCGAAGTAGATCGGGTTCGGTGCGAAGCTGGCGGCGGCACTGTGCTCGATGCCCTGGTCCACCGGCAGGATGCTCATGTACCCCGTGTTCGCCAGGCGGCCATGGCCGTAGAGGGCCTGGAGGCTACGCATCACCTGCGGGGTCCGGTTGCTGTGCGCGAAGCTGCGGTCCACGAAGTCAGGTCCGGGCTGGTGGATCATCGACTTGTCGATGGTCTTGCACTGGTGCTCGAGCAGGCTGGCCGCTTCGTTTCCGAGGAGTTCGTCGAGTTTGCCGGTCTTCAAGGTCTGCATGGGGTTTCCGCGTTAGCGGCCGCGAAGGTACGGATGTCCGTGCAGGGAGGACAAGGACCGTACAGGAGCACCGATCTGGCGCAGTAACTGCCAACTGCCAACTCAAGTTCACCCCCAGCCATGAATGACCACTTGCACCTGCTCCTGCCCTCAACCCGAAGACGGAGCGTTGTGCGACCACTTGCCGACTGCCGACTGCCTACTGCCAACTGCAACGCCCCCCAAACCGTAGCGCTGAACCACCACAAGCCCACACGGCCTAGAAGGGATATCCGATCCCCAGGTTGAAGTTGAACCGTGCGCGGTAGTCCACCACATTGCCCAGTAGCGCCTGTTCGGCGATGTAACGGTCCTTGGGCTGGAACAGCCAGCGTTCACCCACCGGTAGCGCGGGGTCCTTCGTCTGCATGCCCAGGTCGAATCGCACGATGAAGAAGTCGAAGTTGAGACGCGCGCCCACCCCGGTTCCCACGGCCAATTCGCTCAGGAAGTCGTCCACCTCGAACTCCACACCGGGTCGGGAGGGGTCCTTCTGCCGGTTCCAGATGTTGCCCACATCGGTGAAGAGCGCACCCTCGAGGTAGCCGATCAGCTTGAAGCGGTACTCCAGGTTGGCCTCGATCCGGATCTCGCCCACGCGGTCGAAGGCGAAGAGCGGTGCCGAGTAGGAGCCGGGACCCAACGAACGGGCCTGCCAGGCGCGAAGGCCGTTGGCACCTCCCCCGAAGAACGCCGTCTCGAAGGGAAGCACCTGCAGGTTGTTGTAGGGCACGCCGAATCCTGCCGCCATGCGGAAGGCGAGGCTGCTGCGGTCGTGAAGGGTGCGATTGATGCGGAAGTCATTGTCCAGTTTCATGAACTGGGCGTAACGGATGCCGAAGAGGGTCTTGTACTCGCGACCGGTGATGGTGTCCACATCGTGCAGGAGGTTCAGTAACCCGAGTCCAGCACCCGCCCATTCGAAGGTGGTGCGCAGGAACTTCACCGTACGGCTACTGGTCTGCCCCTGTGTGTTCCAGGTGTAGGTCACCTTCGGGATGCTCAGGATCAGGTGGTCCGTGTAGCTGTTCACGAACACGGGGTCGTTGGTCTGCTTCAGGAAGGTGGTGAAGGCATCGCTCCGCGAGGGGATCCGGATGACACTGAGTTCGGCCACACGCACGTCGAAGTGCTGGGTGGGGGTGGAGTTCCAGTCGAAGCCGAAGGAGCCGCGTGCCAGTGTGCGGGTGAAGTCGGGACGCCTTTGATAGTTGTACAACAGGTTCAACGTCATCCGCGATCCACTCGACTTGCTGAATTGCCGGAAGGGTCGGGGCAGACCGATGGTCACTTCCGGACCGATGCTCACCGTGTTGAACAGGTCGCCGCCGCTCAGGCCCTGGCTCGAGGTGCCGCGTGTGAAGGCCTGCTGGGTCTCCACCGCAAGGTTGATCTGGCCCTGGAAGAAGCCGAGCGTGCGCAGAACATTGCGGTGCTTGTATCCGAGGGAGATGGTGGCGCCGAGATAACCGCCCCGGTTGGTGCCGTAGAGTTCCGAGGTCAGGCTCTGCGGCTTGCCGGGCAGCAGACCGATCCGCGCATCGGCGATGCCGGGACGTCCCGTCCCCGCGGTGTCGTACACGATCTCCACCCGGTCGAAGACCCGCAATGCGGTGAGGCGGCTGTAGGTATTGTTAGCATCGCTCTGCTTGAACCGGTTGTCCGGTGATAGGAAGATCGGGCTCAACAGGGCCTTCGGCCGGTACATCAGCCGGTCATGGTGGAGGATGTCGTAACCCTGCACCATCGTCGTGTCCCACGGCATCTCATTGGCGCGACCCGCCTGGATCGTCACATCGCGGATCGTGTACACGGTACCTTCGGGTGTTCCTTTCAAGGAGCGGTTCCCGGGGGTGTAGGGCCGTTCCATCCGCAACACAAGGTCCACCTGGTGGTCGCCAGCCGCGGTATCCGCCAGGAAGAGGACAAGGTCCTTGTGGAAGTACAGATAGCCCAGTTCGTTCAGGTCGGTGGTGATCCGTTCCCGTTCGTCGTCCAGCACGTCGGCGTCATACCGGTCACCGGGTTTCAGCAGGCTCTTTTCCCAATACTCGCCCACGTATTGGTTGATCACCGGATCATCCACCTCATACCGGATGTTCCGCAGGCGGTAGGCCCTGCCTGGCACCACGGTGTAGCACACCTCGGCCTTCGGTCGCGCGTAGGGTCTGCCACGTCCGGTGTTGTACTTGTCCTGATCGAACATGGTGAGCACCCGCCCGAAGAAGGTGCGTCGACGATAGTGGGTGGTGTCGATCACCGTGGCGTTGAACCAGCCCTCCTTGTGCATGTACATCCTGATCTGCGCATTGGAGCGTTCGGTGAGCAGGGTGTCGAGGATCACGGGCGGCTCACCATTGTGCTCACGGGAGGCATGGTCGCATCGTCGCGCACGTCGCCCACGTGCAAGGCGTTCGGTGTTCTTCTCCGCGCAAAGGCTGTCCTTCCGCTCGCGACGCTGCTGCACAGCCACGGGGTCGCTCAGGTTGTACAGCGCCAGGTAGAAGGGGATGCCGAGGATCCGTTTGTTCGGCTTCTGCTTCACGATATCGAGCAGTTCCTCATGCGGGACGCTCTTCTCGGTGGTGATGACGGCGTTATGCTTCAACAGGTACCGGCCTTCGGGTACCCGTTTCGTCGGGTCGCAGCCGGTCAGTGCGATGGCTCCGGCCAGCAGAGCGAGGATATGCAGGAATGGATGCCGCAAGCGGAGCGAAGAGCTGCCTAATTTTGATCCGCACGGCTTGTCGCCGCAGGCAGTGCCAAATATATCCGGCACGTGAGCACCAAGGGAGCGCTGAAGCACGCACGATCGCTTCAGCAGAAGAAGTTCCGCGATCTCCATGGCCAGTTCCTGGTGCAGGGCCCGAAGGTCGTGCAGGAACTGCTCGCATCCGGCTGGCCGGTGGAGGAGGTCTTTGCCACGGCGGAACAGGCGGATCGCATGGCGTTGCGCGGAGCCACTATCGTGCCAGCGCACGAGTTGGAACGCGTTGGAACCATGGAGAGCGGCAACGAGGTCATCGCCATTGCGCGGCGACCCGGGTCTGAAGCACCAGTGGCCGACGTCGGGACCGATGAA
>JACJZG010000003.1 GCA_020635715.1 Flavobacteriales bacterium
TCATCAAGCGGATCAGTCCCGCCATCAAGGGCGGCGGCGGTGGCCAGCCCGACTTCGCGACCGCCGGTGGCAAGGAGGCGGGCGGCATGGCCGAGGCCTTGAAGCAGGCGCAGGAACTGCTGGCTTAGATCCTGAGCAGGCTCTTAGAGCTTGCATAGGGCTTCACGAACGCTCAAGGGCGACAGCTCGCGCGCTTGCACGAACCGCCTTACCGCTTCCGGGTCGGTGGCGCCAAGCTCCCGCAGCGCCCAGCCGATCGCTTTGCGCATGAAGAACTCCTTCCGTGCGGCGTGCCGGTCGATGTTCGCGAAGAGCAGGACCTGGTCCGTGTCCGCCTTCCAGCGGTTCTGGAAGATGATCGCCGTGCGGTTCAGCCAGAGGTCGTCGCTGGTGACCCATCGTTCGTTCCACGGTGCGATCTCTTGCGGATGGCGCTTCAGGATCACGCCGGCCACATGGATGGCCAGGGCATCCACCGTATCCCACCAGCTCTTCGTGCGGATGAGCTCTTCCACGAGCGGCAGGTCCGCCGGACCCAGCTTGCGTGCCTGCTTCATCAGGAGATCCACGGCGGTCTGGTGAAGCTCCCTTTCCGGGTAGGCGAAGGCCGCCTGTGTGATCGCGGGCAATTCGTCCAACGGAGCGGGGCCGTGCAAGGCGATGTGCTCCTTGAGCAGCTCCCGTCGGGGCGTCGCCTTGATCCCGAAGAAGGGTGCGATCCCCTTCATGTACGCCTCCATCGCTGCCGCATCAGCAGGGTCGCCGTGACGCTTGAACGTATCCCGCAGTGGTGCGAGCCAGGCATGCATGCGACGAAGTTGCGCATTCAACGGCATCGTCGAGCGGATGCCGCGTCCGAACGTAAAAGCCCCGGCTTTCGCCAGGGCCATCACGAAGGATATCGGGAGAGCGGTGGATGAATGGCTCAGGCCATCATCGGTCGCGGAGTGAGCTTGGTCGGCTTCGGCAGGTCCTGCTGGCCGTACAAGGGGCCGAGGTACTGGTTGTCATCGTCCATGGCCAGGTTCAGGATGTAGAGGCCATTGAGCGCGAACAGCAGGATGTAGTCGAGCATGCTGCGTTTGCCGAAGCAGTGGATCACCTCGATCCAGACCTTGGGCAGGAAGTAGAGCTGGCCGAAGACCGGGATGAAGAACCACCAGGCCTGCTTGGCGGGGCGACCCACGATCCGCAGGAACACGACCAGGTTCCAGATGGGAACGAAGGCCGCCAGGCCGGGCAGACGGCACTTCTCATAGAGGCGCCACTGGGCCAGCAGGGCGATGATGGTGATGAACGCGATGGCGTAATACAGGGCATTACCCATCTTGGCGTACAAAGCATGGTGAAGGTCCGTAAGCCACTCCATGACAGCAGGTTTTACGTTTCGGACTTGGCCTTTTCGCAGTGGTTCCTTAGAAGAGGACGTACGTTAAGGACGAAGGTTGCTTGCGGAACGCTGCCTTTGGCGGCTTTGGTACGTCGGTTTCGACCAAGGGCCTGTTGGCAACCCTGGTCCCCACCTGCAGACCCCGTCGCTGGTCCCCCGGATCCGGTCAGGGACGCGGGATGGCGTAGGCCTTCACGTCCGCCTCGGTGATCTCCTTGCCGCTGAGGATCACCAGGCGCTCGATCACGTTGCGCAGTTCCCGTACGTTGCCGGTCCAAGGGAGCTTCTGCAGGGCGTTCACGGCCTTGTCCGCGATGCTCTTTGGCGCGATGCCCTGTTCTGAGCATACCTGCTGGATGAAGTGCTCCGCCAACAGCGGGATGTCCTCGAGGCGCTCGCTCAGGCTCGGCACATGGATCGGGATCACGCTTAGGCGGTGGAAGAGGTCCTCGCGGAAATTGCCTTTCTCGATCTCCTTCTTCAGGTCCTTGTTCGTGGCCGCGATCACCCGTACGTTCACTTGGATGTCCTTGTCGCCACCCACGGGCGTGATGCGTCCTTCCTGAAGTGCGCGGAGCACCTTCGCCTGCGCGGCCAGGGCCATGTCGCCGATCTCGTCCAGGAAGAGGGTGCCGCCATCGGCCAGTTCGAACTTGCCCTTGCGGTCCTTGATCGCGCTGGTGAAGCTGCCCTTCATGTGCCCGAAGAGCTCGCTCTCGATCAATTCGCCGGGGATCGCCGCACAGTTCACCTCGATGTAGGCATTGCCCGCGCGGGCGCTCTTCTGGTGGATCATGCGCGCCACGCCCTCCTTGCCGGCGCCATTGCCACCGGTGATCAGCACGCGTGCATCGCTCGGCGCCACCTTGTCGATCATCTCACGGATGGCGTTCAGGGCCTTGCTCTCGCCCACCATCTGCACCCCGTTGCCCTTGGCCTTGCCCACCTTCTGCCGGAGCACCTTCGTCTCCTTCACCAGGTCGCCGCGGTCCAATGCGTTGCGCACGCTTACCAGGATGCGGCTGATGTTCGGTGGCTTCTCGATGAAGTCGAAGGCGCCTTTCTTCAGGGCGTCCACGGCGGTGTCGATGGTGCCGTGACCGCTGATCATGATCACGGGCACATCATCATCGTGGGCCATCAGTTTCTGGAGGAATTCCAGCCCGTCCATCTTCGGCATCTTGATGTCGCAGAGGATCACGTCGTAGCCCCCCTTCTTCGCCTTCTCCAGGCCGGCAGCCCCATCCTCGGCCTCATCCACCGTGTGTTTCTCGTGTTCCAGGATATCGCGCAGGGCATTGCGGATGGCCTTCTCGTCGTCGATGATGAGGATCTTGGGCATGGTGGGTAAAGATGCAACCTCCGTACCAATGGTAGGCTGCCCAGCAACCGCCTGGTCATGGGGTCGTCTTGGTCATGTGGGCCAGGGTTGGAGAAGACGGTTGTTCAACGACACCTCATTCACGCTTGCTCGGCTTATATTCGATGGTCGGGTCGTTCATGGTGAACTGGAGGTCTGAGGCAGGTGCTTTGGTATTGTCTTGGAAGGGTGTTATCGAAGAAACCACACATTCATGAGTGGAACCTTATTTCTGCGGAACATGAGAACCTTCGAATGGACCAGCTTGAGCAGCCGGATATTGGTTCTCGGTTGGTTGATGATCATCGGTTCCAAGGCTGGAGCAATTTTCGTGGAGGTCATTAATACCAGGGCGGATTATTGCATCGATGGCGAAGGCCATGTGTTCAGCGGTGAAGTGGAAGCGCTCGTTTGGCTTGGAACACCTCCCTATCGCTACGACTGGTATGACGTGAGCTTCGGCCAGTTCGAGATCTGCATGGATTGTGGGCCACAGCTCTTTGGCTTGGAGGGACTACATACGTATAGCGTGGTGGTGACCGACGGTCTCGGCGCTTCGGCTGAGGCTAGCGTTGTCGTGCAGGGTATTGCCGGGCCCTATTTCAATGATCAGACGCTGGCCTACGAGGCAGGCACCGCACCGGTACTGATCGGCGAGATCCTGAACGAAATGTACTGGAACGACCCGAACTCCGTGGTCGAAGTGGTCTCGATATCTCCAACGCCGATCGCCGCGTATGGTCCATGGGCCGGTTTGGATGGGTTGTATAAGGCCCAACTGCCGATCGGAACCACGGGCGGCACGATCATCCTGTCCGCGACGGATGGCATCGGCTACTGCCAGAACCAATACAACTTCACCATCGATCCGCCTACGGTCATCCCGGACATTGAGGTGCTGGATGTGGAAGGATCCTGTTCTACGGTCGGTACGGGCAGCGCCACGGTGCGGTTCACGAATGGATACATCCCATCCGGAATGAACATCATTCTTTCGGATGGACTTGGTTCCTCCCTCGGGGTTGGTTCCGTCGGACAGCAACCTTTCGTTTGGACCTTCCAATATCTCCGACCAGGGGACTATTGGGCCATCGTTAGCGGTGATCTGTACGCCGGTCCGACACAACACCTTCCGGGCTTCACGTACACGTGCCTGGATTCCGTCCCGTTCACCATTCCAGATCTGGGACCGACCTGTGGTGTTGTGACCGGCACCTTGTTCCTTGACAACAACCTGGACTGTGTCAAGCAGACTTCCGAGCGTGGTATTCCGTCCACAGTGCTTGAGGTATTGCCGGGCCCGTACTACACCACCACCGATGCGGGCGGTGCTTTTGGCCTTGTGCTCCCGTTGGGCAGCTATTCGATCCAGGAGCAAAGCACGGTTGTGGACGAGCATTGTGCCGGATCGCCCATCCCGTTCACGATATCGGCCGCTTCGACGGTCACGGTGGATCAGTCAACGGTGTCCGTGGTGCCTCTGGACGTGCACGTTGCCATGACAAGCGGACCGGCTCGACCGGGTTTCGTGTTGCAGTACGGCATCCAGGTGAGCAACCTGACCGTGGGCAATACGGGCAATGTCACCGTAACGATGCAGCTCGATCCTTCGCTCGCATTCTTGAGCGCGAGCCCGTCACCGAGCTCTGTGTCAGGGAGTAGCGTTACATGGAACCTCCCGGCGATGCCGGTCTTCCAACAACGAAGCATCACGCTGCGTGCCCAGGTACCGGCGGATGTTGGTCTCCTCGGGACAGCGCTGGTCTCCACGGTCTCGGTCACCACTGCGTTGACGGATGGCAACCTCGCGAATAACACGGATACCGATGTTCGCACCGTGACCGGAAGCTTCGATCCGAACGACAAGGTGGCACGAACTGGTACAGGTGATGGTGTCGTGCTGAACTACGCCCCGGAGAGCGACGACTGGATCGACTACACCATCCGCTTTCAGAACACGGGCACGGACACGGCATTCCATGTGTCGATCACTGATACGCTTCATGCTGGCCTGGATCCCGGTTCCCTGCGGATGGGGGCGGCCTCTCATCCTTTCCAATGGGAATTGACCCAGCAAGGCGTGCTCAAGGTCCGCTTCCCGTATATCCTGCTACCGGACAGCAACGTGAATGAATCACGGAGCCATGGGTTCGTCTCATTCCGGATCGCACCGCACGAGGGGACCTTGGTCGACCCTGGGGATCAGGTCAGCAATACTGCGAACATCTTCTTCGACTTCAATCCGCCGGTCATCACGGAACCGTGCATCGTGCAGGTGCCCACGCCCTACGTCGCGGTCCGGCTGAAGGCGTTGCTGGGTGGTGTGAACGGAGCGGAGACTGGAATGATGGACGATGCCTTGCGCACACAGGGCCTGGTCCCCGTGGAGGAGCCATTCACCGCACTCGGATATGCACCCGTCGGGAGTGACCCTGGGAACGCCCAGCCCGGTGTGTTCACCATCACCGGTCCGGATGCGATCGTGGATTGGGTGCTGGTCGAACTGCGCGATCCTTTCGACCAGTCCATGAAGATCGCGACGCGGACTGCGCTCCTGCAGCGAGATGGAGATGTGGTGGACATGGATGGTGTTTCTCCTGTGATCTTCGCTGTTCCTTCCGGCAATTATGGGGTGGCGCTGCGACACCGCAACCATGCCGGTGTGATGACCGCTTCTGCAATAGCGCTATCCGCAGCACCTGCTGTTATCGACATGACACAATCGAGCACGGCGACATTCGGGTCGAGTGCTCGTATGAGCCTCGGCGGTCGCTTGTGCTTGTGGCCTGGTGATGTGAACCACGATGGTCAAGTGAAGTATGCCGGTGCGGACAACGACCGCGACTTAGTCCTTCAAGCCATCGGTGGCCTTGTTCCCACGAATACGCTGATCAATGTCTATGAAGGCCGTGATGTGAACCTGGACGGAGCGGTCAAGTACGCTGGTGAGAACAACGACCGCGACCTGATCCTTCAGACGATCGGTGGGAGTATCCCCACTGCCGTCCGCCACGAGCAGCTACCCTGATCAATGCAGCCGGCGCTTCCGCAGGATGCCGCCGCGTACATCCTTCACCGGGCTCATGGTCACAAAGGCGTTCGGGTCGATCTTCTCCACCTCCGTCAGGAAGCGGCCGATCTCCAGGCGGGTGATCACACAATAGAGGATGTCCACCTCGTGCGCACCGGCACCCTTGGTGAAGCCGCGTTTACCGCTGTACACCGTCAGGCCGCGCCCCATCGTGTTCGCGATCATGTGTCGGATCTCGGCGTGGTGCGGGCTGATGATCGTGATCCCTGTGTACTCCTCGATCCCTTCGACCACCAGGTCCAGGGTCTTGCTGGCGGCGAGGTAGGTGATCATGGCGTACATCGCCGTTTCAAGGTCGATGGTGTAGGCCGCCACGCCGAAGATGGCCACGTTGATCACCAGCACCACGTCGCCGATGGTGATGCCGATCCGGCGACCCACGGCCAGTGCGAGCACTTCGGTGCCATCGAGCACGCTGCCACCGCGTAATGCCAGGCCGATGCCGGCACCGAGGAAAAAGCCACCGAAGACCGCGACCAGCAGCTTGTCATGCGTGACATCGGGGAAGTGTACGAAGCTGGTGACCAGGGCCAAGGTCAGGATGGAAGCGGTGGCGCGCAGGGCGAAAGTGCGGCCAGCGAGCTTGAAGGCGATCGCCAGGAAGGGCAGGTTGATGAGGACGAGCAGGGCGGGAAACGGGAGTCCGCTGAGCCGGGCGGTGAGCAGGGCGATACCCGTGGCGCCACCATCGAGGAAGCCGTTGGGAAGCAGGAATCCTTCCAGCCCGAAAGCGGCGGAGAAGACGCCGGCGGTGATGAACACGACGTCCTTCACCATCCTGCCCAAGTTGATGCGTAAGCCGAGAAGACGCTTCGCGCGCACATATCCCTCGCTGGAGTCGCTCTTCCTACCACCGGGATCCGGCAGCGAGCGCAGCACACGGTGCCAGAGGGTGTTCTTCACCCGCACAAGATAGGAGAGCGATCGCGCTCAGTTCACCAGCGAGGCGGCCCCTTCCTTCAGGGCATATCGACTCCAGACCAGGTCGCGGATGCCGCCGGCGGTGAGTACGCGATCGATCGCGATCAAGGCGTAGGGCAGGGTGTCCACACGGTGTTCGGGTAGGCCTGGTACCGAGGCGCGTTGTCCGCGGTCCATGCGGAGGAGACGGTCCTTCAACGCGTCGAATGCGAGGGCGGAGAAGGGGAAGCTCGTGGCATCGTTCGGGAGCATGGTGCTGGTATCCGCTGCGATGATGGCGGCCAGGCTATCGAAGCTGCCTGCGCTCCCGATGAGGAGGTGCGGTTCGTGCCGGTCGATGATGGCGTACAGGGCTTCCAACCGGTCGTCGAGGTGGGCGGCGATACGTGCCTCCTCCGCCACCGTTATCGGATCGCTCACGGGGATGCGTTCGCGCAGGCGTGTCACCCCGAGTTCATAGCTCGCCTTCCACATCAGCGCCTTCTCCGTGGCGAGGATGAACTCGATGCTCCCACCGCCGATGTCCATCACCAGGGCCGGTTTGCTGGTCAGTGGCACTGCCTGTCGCACGCCGGCCAGGATCAGATCCGCTTCCTCATCGCCGGGGATCACGGTGATGGGGATGCCAAGTTCAGCCATCACCTGGTCCGTGAATGCGGAGGTATTGCGCGCATTGCGCAGGGCGGAGGTGCCGAAGGCCCGCACGGTGCCAACACCCTGCTCTGCCGCGATCTGTTTGAAGGCCGTCAGTACTTCGATCCCGCGCTGCATTGCTTCAGTGGTGATCATTCCCTGCTCGATCCCTCCGCGCCCCAGGAAGACCGGCCGTTCCTCGGCATTGATGACCCGCAACGGCGCACCCGAAGGCTTCTCATAGACCAACAGGTTGAAGGTGTTGGTCCCAAGATCAATGACCGCTTTTGTCATGTGCTCATGTCCACATGGGCACATGCCCACATGCTCACATGTGTATTCACCCTTTATAGAACAGCCATTTCCCCATCTCCTTCCAACTCGCCTTCTTGCCGTACATGAGGATGCCGGTGCGGTAGATGCGGCCCGCCACCCAGGTGGTGAGGAGGAAGGTGCCGATGAGCAGGGCCATGCTCAGCATGAGCTGCCAGGCGGGGGCGCTGCCCATGGCCACGCGCACCATCATCACGATCGGACTGGTGAAGGGGATGATGCTGCTCCAGAAGACCGCCGGGCTGTCCGGGTTGTACACCGCCATCTGCGCGATGATGATGGCCGCGACCATGGGTATGGTGACCGGGAACATGAACTGCTGGGTGTCGGTCTCGCTGTCCACCGCTGAACCGATCGCGGCGAGCAGGGAACTGTAGAGCAGGTAGCCGCAGATGAAGTAGAAGAGGAAGACGCCGAGGATGAGCGGGATGTTCAGTTGACGCAACGGTCCCAACACCTGTTCCTGGTCGAAGTCGGCGGCATGGCCACCCTGTGCCTTCTCCAATTTGGCCTGCACCTCTGTTGTCATGCCCTGTTCGGCCAGTTGTTTCGCGTCGAACTTGTTGGCCGCTAACACGGCGGTGCCGGCGCCGAGCATGGTGGTGGTGATGATGATCCACAGGATGAACTGGATGAAGCCGACGAGGGCGATGCCCACGATCTTGCCCATCATCAACTGGAATGGCTTCACGCTGCCGATCAGCACCTCCACGATGCGGTTCTGTTTCTCCTCCATCACGCCGCGCATGACTTGCACACCGTACATGAAGATGAAGATGAACATGAAGTAGCCGAAGAAGAATCCGATGAGTGCGCGCTCCTGTGCGAAGGATTGCGTGTTCACCTCCTCGATGTCGAACTTCTTCAGGTCAAGCGGTTTCCTGACCCGGTCGTAGGCCTCCTTGTCGATGTTGGCGTCACGCAACTTCGCCTGTTCGATGGCCTTCTCGAGCTCGTTGCGGATGGTGTTCATGGCGAACTCGCTCGGCAGCTTCTTGTAATAGAGGTCGGCCTGCGGCACGTTCAGCACGTTCGGAAGCAGGTTCACCCGCACGGTGTATGGGCTCGCCTTGAAGGCACTGTCCGTCCAGTTCTGTCCTTCCAGCAGGAACTTCACGTTGTCCGTGTCATTCAAGCGGGTGCCGATCACCCCTTCCTGGTCGATCACGAGCACGTGCTGGATGGTCGCTTCCTGGGAGGCGAGGTACATGGTGAGCAGGATCCCGCCGGCGATGAGCACCGGGCCGAGGATCGTCATGATCAGGAAGCTCGGCTTGCGCACGCGGGTGATGAACTCGCGCCAGATGATGAGGTTGATCTTGTTCATGGGGTCGGTCAGGCTTCGGCCGTTCGCTATTCGGTCATGCCTGCGGTCACGCTGGCCGGTTCGGTCTCGCTCACCACCCGGATGAAAATGTCGTGCATGCGGGGGATCTCTTCCTGCACCCCGCGCACTTCCACAGCGGGCAGGAGCTGGCGCAGTACATCGTTCACCGTGCTTCCCTTGGAGAGGCGGATGCGCGCGGTGCCGTGTTCCCCTTCCTCCTTCGAGCTCACGAGCTCCCCGGTGAAGGAGAGGGCGTTGGCGAGGGCCACGCGGTTACCGGTGTAATCCACCTGGAAGATGTTCTGCGCGTAGCGGCGCCGGATCTCGCGCACATTGCCATGCAGCATCAACCGGGCATGGTCGATCAGGCCGATGCTGTCGCATAGCTCCTCCACGCTCGGCATGCTGTGGGTGCTCAGCATCACCGTAACGCCCTGGTCACGCAGGGCCAGGATCTCGGTGCGCACCAGCTCAGCGTTGATGGGGTCGAAGCCGCTGAACGGTTCATCCAGGATCAGGAGTTTCGGTTCGTGCAGGATGGTGGTGATGAACTGCACCTTCTGGGCCATGCCCTTGCTCAGCTCTTCCACCTTCTTGTTCCACCAGCTGCCCATGTCCCAGCGCTCAAAGCGTTCCTTCAGGCGCTTGGTGGCCTCGGCCTTGCTCAGGCCTTTCAGGCGGGCGAGGTAGAGCGCCTGTTCACCCACTTTCATCTTCTTGTACAGGCCGCGTTCCTCCGGCAGGTAGCCCATGTGGGCCACATCGGCATCGGTCATCGGACGGCCGTTCATGAGGATGCGTCCTTCGTCCGGTCCGGTGATGCGGGTGATGATGCGGATGAGGGTGGTCTTGCCGGCGCCGTTCGGTCCGAGCAGGCCGAAGACCTTGCCTTCCGGCACGGTGAGGCTGACGGCCTCCAGGGCGGTATGGTCTCCGAATCGTTTGGTGATGCCTTGTGCTTCGATCATGGTGGGCTTGCGTACAGACTGGTGGGTGGCGAAGGTAGAAGCCTTCGTTTGCCGAGGACAGCCGCTCGCACGACCTGACGACCGATGCTGTGATCCTTGCAGGGGCCATAGCAGGGAACCCCGCCCATCCGCCGTGCGGCGGATGAGCGGGGTTCCCCTTCGGTTCGGTCTTCTCTTACGGCTGGATCACCAGTCGCTCGGTGTAGGTCTTGTCGCCAGCGATGATGTTGACCATGTACATACCACTGGAGAGATCGCCGTTCAGTTCGAGGTTCGTCTTCACGAAGCCGTCCTGTACCGCGATGGTGCGTGCCATCACACGCTTTCCGGTGAGATCGTACACGTCCACGTTCACCGTGTTGACTCCTTCCTCGACACGGCTCAGGCTCAGGAAGAGCTGGTCACCGCGGTTCGGGTTCGGGTACATCGTGAAGCTGGCGTCACCCTGGGTCACCAAGTTGCTGCCACCACCGTTGACGGTGCTGCAGGGGTTGATGGTCACCAGGCACACCTTGCCCCACGGCTGGGTGTCGGCACAAGCGGCGGCTTCGCTGGATGTGGCCGGACCGAAGCACCAGGTGGCACCACCGTCCAGGCTCACACGCACATCCACCTCATACGTCTTGTTGCACTGCAGCAGCGTACCGGTGGTCCAGTTCAGCACCATGCGGGCGCTGGTCTGTGGCGGACGCACGATGCAGACGTTCTCACCCGTGATGCGGAAACGGAACTGGTAACGCACCATGTTGCTCGCCACGGTCGGTACCGGCTGCGGCGGATCGGCATAGATGCGGTTGTTCGGGTTGCTCGCGCCGCCGAAGTCCCGGGTGACGCCACAGCTGTAGTCGCTCGTGTTCGCTGGGTCATCCTGGAGTTCCACACGGGGGCATGCAGCCAGCGCGGGATCCAGCTTGAAGAGGCAGGCTGGGCCGAAGTTCTGGTTCACACCGGCCGCACGGCCGCGCACGCGCACGTTCAACAGGATGTTGGACGGGATGTGCGGGGTAGCCACACTGTTCGTCCAGCCGTTCACCTTGAAGTGGCAAGCGCGAGTCGCTCCGGTACCGAAGCCGTCGCTGGTGGCGTGGCTGCGGAAGCGGCGGAAGCTGTAGCTGCCGTTCGGGTCAAAGAACCAGAACTCATAGCCGCTGGTGGTGTTGGTCACGCCGTACTGCGCTGTCACGGCCGCATCGGCATGGCACACGATGAACTTGTTGTTCACCCAGTCCAGTTTGTCGCAGCTGCTCCATAGCGGTGTAACGGTTCCTATCGGCAGGCAGAACGATCCCCCGTTGGCGATCGCGCTGACCGAGCCGCTGGAGTAGTTGTTCGTGTTATCGATGATACGCTGGCCCATGCCGCTGGTACGCAGTTCGTAACCACCTGTGGTCATGCCATCACCGGCGCTGTCAAGGACGCGCAGACGATAGCAGCCGTTGGGCAGGCACATAGCCTGGGTACCGATGCTGTTGGCGGGGATCGGGTCCGCACCGCTCAGCACGGTCATGGTACCGGCCTCGTTCAGGATCTGCCAGCTCACCTGGCCCGGGTTCATGTCGTTCTGGAACTCCAGGTTCAGGCCGTTGGCCGAGCAGGTCGGTGAGGTCGTACCGCAGCGTACCGTGAGGTTGAAGGTTCCGACGTTGGTCAGGTAACCGGTCACGTAGATGTAGTAGGTCGTACCAGCCGTGCTCGTCCAGGACGTGCTGCTGGATACACCACCACCACAGACACCAGCACCGCCCGTCCCGGTATCATCATCGTTCCCGTTCACGCAGGTGAAGGCCCCGCAGCTGCCGGTGAAGATGCCGATCTTGGTATCATAGGAGGCGCCGCACAGGCTGGCCGTCATCGGACCGCCCCAACCCTGTACGGTGTACCACACACCACCAGCGGTGCTGAGGTCGGTGATGCAGGTTCCCGGGTTGCCGGTGTTCGAGCTGCCCAGGGTGCTGCCGGCCGTCAAGCTGTTGCAGGTCACTGCGATCGCGTTCGCGCACAGGTCGTTCGCGGGCGGTGAGGTCACGCACACATTGAAGGTGGTGTTCTGTCCGCTCGTCGCCGTGTTGGTGTATACGCGGACGTAGTACGTATTGCCTGGTACGAGGCCGCTCACGTTCGCACTGGAGGTCGCGCTCGTTGCGCCGCACCCGATGTTGGTCAAGGTACCGCAGCTGCCATTGTACACCGCGAGGTTCATGGACGTCACGCTGCCGGCCACTCCGTTGAGCGAAACGGTATGCGAGGTGCCTGCGGCGACGAATGAGAACCACACGTCGTCATCGGCTGTGCCCGAGCACGGGGTTACGGCCCCGGCAGAGGCTGTTGCACCGAACACGGTCCCGAAGGTCTGGTTCGAGCAGGTCGAGCCGAGGTTGACCGGCAGGTTCAATGCACCGGCGCACTCATCATTGGCAGGCGGGCCAGGAGGCGGCGTGGTCACGCACACGTTGAAGGTGGTGCTCACAGCCGTGCTTCCGAAGCTGTACACGCGGAAATAGTACGTGTTGCCTGCCACCAGGGCTGGTGTGGTGTAGGTGTTCACCGTCGCACATGACATGTGAACGAACGAACCGCATGTTCCATCGAACAACTGCATGTACAGCGTGGTCGTGGGCGCGATGCTGCTCAGTGTGATGATGTGCTGGGTGGCGGTCGCCGTGAAGCGGTACCACACGTCATCGTTCACCGTGCCGGAGCATGGCGATACGGCCAGTCCGGAGTTCGTGGCGCTCTGCAACGTTCCTGCGGTCTGCGCGCTGCATGTGAGGCCAGCACTGACAGGCAGGTTCACCGCACCTGCGCACTCGTCGTTGGCGGGCGGCGGCGGCGGCGTGCTGATGCAGATGTTGAACGTGCTGGTCTGGCCAGTCGTCGATGTCCAGGTATACACACGAACGTAGTAGGTGGCACCTATGGTAAGACCTTGTACCGTCGCGCTTTCCGGATCGCTGCAAAGCACATTGGAAAGTGCTCCACATGTACCACCGTATACCGCGAAGTACATGTCCGAGGTCGAACCAGCCAGGTTGTTCAGGGAAACAACGTGTGAGGTGTTCGTGGCCACGAAGCTGTACCATACGTCGTCGTCAGCCGTTCCCGAGCATGGCGAGGTGGCCTGCGCGGACGCCGTAGCGGCGAGGATGGTCCCGCTGGTCTGAGCGCTGCAGGTCAGGCTCGGGTTCACGGTCAGAGCGATGGCACCAGCGCATTCATCGTTCGCCGGAGGCAGTGGCGGGGTGCTCACACAGATGCTGAACGTGCCCGGGTTGTCATTGCCGTATTCCCAGCAGCGGATGAAGATCGTGGAACCCACGGTCAAGCCGGTCCGGCTGATGTACGACATCAGGCCGTTCACGCTATCGTCATCATCACACTCGATCGCTGTCATCGTACCTGTGCAGGTGTTGTCGCTGGAACTGTAGATCTCCATGCCCAGGTCGAGGATGACGCCGGTGTTGGAATCGAAGTTCAGCGCCCCACCGGCGGGTACGACCACCTTGAACCACACATCGCCACCCGCATAGCTCGCGCAGGACGGGGTGGGTTGGCCGGCCGTGGCCGTGGCTGACGAGGTGGTGTATTGGGTGAACACGCAGGAGGTGCCCACGTTGAGGGTGATGGCACCGCAGGGGTCATCGTTGACCGGCGGCGGAGGAGGTGTCGTCACACAAACGTTGAAGGTCGTCGTCTGTCCACCGGTCGCCGTGTTGGTGTACACACGCACATGGTACGTGGCACCGATCGTCAGTCCGGCGATGGTCGTTGAGGACGTGCTGCTGCTTGGGCCGCAACCGATGTTGGTGAAGGTTCCACAAACACCACTGTACACCGCGAAGTTCATGGTGGTCACGCTGCCAGCAACGGTGTTCAGGGAGATGGTGTGGCTGGTGTTCGTGGCGACGAACTTGTACCACACATCATCATCCGCGGTACCAAGGCAGGGCGTCACGGCCTGGCCGGTGGTGGAAGATGCGGTGGCGCCCAGCACGGTACCGGCGGTCTGCGCGGTGCAGCTCGTGCCAGAGTTCACCGTCAGTGTTATCGCTCCGGCGCAGCTATCGTTCGCAGGCGGTGCAGGCGGTGCCTGGATGCTGAAGGTGCCGGTACACGGGCTGTTCGGGGTCGGCCATGTGTCGAACCAGATGTAGTAGGTCGTTCCCGCCACCATGTTGACCTGCAGGGCCTGCGTGGTCGCAGAGCTTCCAACGGAACCTACGCACACGCCGCCGTTCGTTGGGCAGGCGCCGGAGTAGACGAAGATCGCGCTCCAAGCCTGTCCCGAGTACGTGATGTTCTGAAGGCCAGTGGCAGTAGCCGTGTACGTGTAGAGCGCTTCCTGCCCGCCCTTGTAGTTGTTCGAAGCAGCACCACAAACGGTCGGTACGTTCGTCGCGTTCAATAGACCCGGCAATGCCGCTGTGCTGCACACGAGTGACTGGTTGCTCACCGGGATGCTCGGGATGTTGATCGCCCCATTGCACTCATAGCCGGCCACTTCCGCGGAGATGCACACCGAGAAGGTGCCCGCACCAGCAGCCGTGGTGAAGAAGCGGATCCAGTATTCTCCCTGCGGAGCGTTCACGATGATCGGGCCGGTGGTCACGTCGGCGACGCAATATCCGGTGAGCGGCGTGCCGCATGCGCTGAACAACTGAGCGCCTACAACGGTCGCCGTACCATCCGTAACGGTGAGGATGGGTTCGGCGAAGCCGACCGTGTTGATATGGTACCATACATCCTGAACGGGGGTGGCACCGCAGGTCGGGGCCGCACCGGTCATATCGGCACCACGCGTCGTTCCGATCACGGCGTTCGCCGGACAGCTGGCCGGGGTGTTCACTGTGAGGTCGATGGCGTTCACGCACTGGTCGTTGGCCGGTGGGCAGAGGTTGAAGGGTACCGTGAAGTTGGTGGCCACCGGGTTGTTGCAGATCGACTGTCCGGCCTGGTCCTCGTGGAGGAGGGTCACATCGATGTCCGTGTTCAACGGGAAGGTACCAAGGAGGTAGTATTCGCCACCGGGCAGGCCGGTCACATCGGGCTGAGCCACGTTGTTCACGTAGAGGCGATAACCAACGGTCGCAGGGGGTTCACCCGTGTTCGCATCGATGCCGTTGTCAATGATACCCACGTAGGCGTTGAATGTCGGCTCCGGTATCGCACCGCAATCCACCTCCGGGAAACCGTTCTCGTTCGGGTCCGCGGTCACGAAGCCGGAAGGCTCAACGCAACCACCACAGCGGGCCTGGAAGACCCAAGGTGCGGTCTGGCCACCATCGAAGCAGCTGTTGCTCGCCCCCGAGTTGATGCTCATGGAGAGCGTACTGCCGATACTGGTCACCAGGATGCCGTCGAGCGTACCGGACAAGGTGGGATAGGTCGCGTGGGGCGTACCGCCGACCGCACCTTCCCAGAGGAGGATGTTGTCGTTCACGTCCATGCTTCCGCTCACGAACTTCAGGGCTACGGTACCGCCCGGGTTTGTGAAGGTCCAGTTGCGGCCATCCGAGTTCTTGTAGCAATAGGTGTAGTTCAGGGCTGGTGCCGAGCAGTTGAGCTGGATCGGGCAGGCCGAACCGAAACTGCCCAGGTTCTGCACGCAGCCAGCGTTCGCCAGTGAAATGCTCACGTTGGACGAATCGGCGATCGCAGGCAACGGAGTGCTCGGAGCGGTGAACGCTATCGGGGTCTGAGCGACGCCGTCGACCGTATAGTTGATGGTTCCTGAAGGAAGTGTCGCCTCGTTCACCGTGATCACGAAGTTGTCGCCGGGGCAGTTGTCCGCGATCGAAACGGTCGCGTTGGGCTGCTGGCAGATCGAGATCGTGTAGTCCTCGGTCTCCCCATAGGTGACCGACCCGCAAGGAACGGGTACCGTGTTGTACATGAGGCGTACGCGCATCCGCTTGGAACCGATGGACACCGAAGCCGGCACGACGATGTTCGAAGCGATCGAGCCGGAAGCAGCGCTCAGATTCACCTGGAGTTCGTTCGCGTCGTCGAAGTCGAGGTCGCCGTTCCAGTCCACCCACACGGCGATCGTGTCTCCCGTGTAGATCGGAGCGATGGTGACGCTGATCGGGTAGGATTGGCCCGCCTGCATGCTAGCCACCTGGCTCGTGAAGTCGCTGTACAGGGGCGCTCCAGGGCTGGTGGTCGTGTTGTTGATGTTGCCGACGGTCACGTTCGTGATCAGTTCATCGACCGTGGTATGCGTTGCGGAGCAATAGCCGGTGAAGAAGTTGGGAGCAGCGGCCCAGGCGCTGAGGTCGGAGCCACCGCAGTTGCTCCGGACCCACGAGTAGATCGTGGCGTTGGCCGGCAGTCCGGAGATGGCCTGGCTCGTGCCTGTGATGTTGCTGATGGTCGGCGCTGTTGCACAGACCGGGGCGGTCGCGCTGGTGCTCCAGTACAACTGATAGCTGCCCGGGCTGGAGACTGACGCCGTCCAGCTTACGACACCGCTGGTCGTGCTGGTGGGCGAAGAGGTCAATGCCGTAGGTGCTACGCAGGTCGCGCTGGCCAGGTTGAAACTGCGTACGGCGCAGGGCTGGTTGCTGGCCACACCGGCCGTGTTCGACGGCACGACGGTCCAGTACCACACATCACATGCGTTGTAAGGGCTCGGTACGAAATCGTAGTTCGTGACGTTCACCGTTGCCGTTGGGGTCATCTGCGGCGGAGGGTTCGTCAAGCTCACGTATACCGCATAGCTCGTGGCACCGTTCGCTGCGTTCCACGTCAGTGGCACCGGGTTCGTTGAAACCGTGGCGCCGTTGGCCGGGCTGCTGAGCGTGGCACAGACGGGCGCGACCATGGAGCGGCAGATGGTGAAGGCACCGGAGCCACCGATACCACCGGCCGCGTGGTACACACGGACGAAGTAGGTGTTCCCCGCCACCCAGGGACCGCTGTACGTTTCAGCACCTGCAGTGCTCGTCGCGTTCTGGCAGGTCACCTGCGTCAGGGTACCCGAGCAGCTGTTGTCGCTGGAGCTGTAGATCGCCATGGCTGCATTGAAGCCGGAGCCGCTCTGAAGGGTGATCACGTCACCCGTGGTCGTTGCGGTGAAGGAGTACCATACGTCCACGAGGCTGCCCGTTCCGCAGGTCGGGGCAGGGGTCGTGGTGCTCGCGGTCGCCGAGAGCGTGGATCCGCTCAACGGGCTGCATGGCACCACCATGGGCAGGTTCGCCGAACCGCAGATGTCGTCGTTGGCAGGAGGCGGTACCACTTCGCTGAGGCAGAGGCTGAACTCGCCGCTGCTGGCGCCAACGGTGGCACCGTTGTGGAAGATCCGCACGTAATAGGTGCCAGCAGGCAATGCCGTGGCCACATGGCTTTCGATCAGACCAACGCCTGTGGCATTCACGCAAGCGATGTTCGTGGTTCCATCACTGCCGATGAGCTGTAGTACACCGTCATAGCTCGGCGAGCAACGCAGGCGAAGGGTGTAGTCGGAGATGCCGCTTGCGGTGAATTTGAACCAGACGTCATCATCCTCGTTCCCTGCGGTCGTGGAGCAACCATTGATGCCAAGACCTGAGTCGGTGGCGCCAAGGCTGGTGAAATAGGTGCCACAGAAGGTGGTGCAAGGAGCAGGGTAGGCCGTGAGTGTGATGGCGTTGCCACTGTTATCGTTCGCAGGCACAGGTACGGCCGGTGTGGAGGTAGGACCCGTATAGACGCCCGGCGTGAAGGTGAACTTGCTGAAGCAAGCAGGCATACCCACGCAAGTGCCGGGATCACTCGCTGCGAAGTGGTTCGTCACGCGGGTGATGGTTTGCATCCCGAAACGGTCTGCACCGGTGGTTCCCGCCGGGTTGGAACCGTTGTAACCGATGCTGTGAGAAGAGGTCCAGGCCGTGTTCGTGGTGTTGTAGGTCCCATCGTATCCCTGGAAGTCACCATACACGTATTCGATCACGTTGGATCCTTCGTACAGGCGCACCTGGAAATTCATGTTCGGACCGGGGATGTTGTAGCGTTCCAGGCCAGCCCATTCCATCACGATGACCGCTGAACCACTGCCGAGTGTGCCGATCACCTGATAGCGCGCGCAGAGGTCGCGGTTCGCGTAGGATTGACCGGTGAATACGAGGTCATCCCAGAACGGGGCAAGCACCCGGTTCTGGATGGTGCTTGTGAGGGAGTTGCTGAACGCGGTGGAGGTATTGGCCGTGTTGAACGTCATCCAGCCGTTGGAGCACATCTGGAAGCCGGTGACCAGGTTGCCCTGGTAGCGGAAGGTGGTCCCGGCCAGGCTCTGGGTCGTAGAGGTGTTGTCGTCACCATTGCTCGCTACCTGCCATCCGGAAAGTGGAAGACCACTGCCGCCATTGGCGGGCATGATGGAGTTCCAGGTCGCGCCGGTCGTGTAGGTCACATCGAAGGTGCAGAAGATCACCGAGGCGGTGCAGACGTTGGAGGAGACATCCGTGCCACCCCCATTGGCGCAGGTGATGCGCATCCGATAGTAGGTGGTGGTGGTCAGGACCGGAGTCGTGTAGGTGGTGGTGGTGGCACCGGAACCGCCTGTGACGTTGGTCCAACCGCTTACACCATCAGCGGACTGTTCCCATTGGAAGCTGAGCTGCGTGGCACCTGTGGTGAAGCCGGTGGCAGAGATGACCGAGCCTGCGGTGGCCGTATTGCATTGGGTGGTCGCAGCGGTCACTGTACCGGCGACGGGGGTTCCAGCACAGGGGCTGGTGATCTGGAAGTTATCCACTCCGATGTCCGTGCCGCCGAAGTCGGACGTGGCCCTGAGACGGATGACAGTGGTGGCCGAGGTGCTCGTGATCGTCCTGCTGACCTGGGTCCAGGTCGCAGCAGTGGTCAGGATGGCACCCAGACGGATGAAGTTCGCGCCACCATCCGTACTCTGTAGAATGGTGAGACTATCCCCTCCGGATGTATTGATGTAATCGAAGGCAAGACCATTGCTTCCGCTACCGGCGGTCATGTCGATGTAGAAGTCCAGATTGCCCTTTGATCCACTGGAGGAGTTGAACGAATGGAAGCGCGCGCTGAATGCGCCTTGGGAGAATACCGGAGAATAAGCGCCGGAGGTGCTCGTCCATGCAGCGGACGTGCCCTGGTCATTTCGGCGCCAGCTGTTGTTCCCTGTGGCTGGCGTGTTCAACCAACTCGTGTTGGGAACGTCCGTGGTGTTGCAACGGCTCGCCCAGCTCTCGAAGCCTTCGAGGTAGGAGCTGCCATTGAAGACGGCATGAACGGGGAGAACAGGGTTCACGGTCACCACGTTCGAGGTATTGGTGGTGGGTCCGTTGGCGCAGTTGGTCCGGATGCGGAAATAGCGGGTGGCCGTCACGGCCGTCGTGGTGTAGGTGGCGGTCGCAGCCCCTGTTCCACCTACGACGTTGGCCCAGCCGCTCACGCCATCCGGGGACTCCTCCCACTGGTAGGTCAGATTGAGCCCTTGGGTCAAGCCAGTGGCGGTGAGGACGGTGGTGTTCCCATTGCAAACGGAGACCGGGGTGGGAACAGAGCCAGGCGCGGGTGTTCCAGCACATGGCTGAGGGGCGGACCAGAGGAACGTACGACCTGTAACAGGCGGTGTCACCATGGTGCTCTCAAAGGTGCAGGAGGATGAATTAGCGGTACCAGCGGTGGTGCTGTTCCAGTTGGTCGTGGTCGTGCGGTTGTTGAAATCGGTTGATGCAGAACCACCCAGACCAACGTGTGCGGTGCTGGTCGTGGTGTTGAAGTTCATCGTACCATAAACAACCTCAACCGTTTGGTTGAGCGCAACGTCATTGGCCTGGTTCAGCCGGATCTGGAACGTCAAGTTCTGCCCGGTCTGGGTATACCTACGATAGTTCGTCCACTGGACCACCAGGGTCTGGTTGGGCGCCGTACCGATCGTTTGGACCCGGAGTTCCGATCCCGTCTGGCCCTGCAAGTCAGCAGCACAACCAGCGATCCTTGCGCGGAGATCAGTTGGAGTGATCGTACTTGTGGACGCTAGGGGGGTGTACGAACTCGTTGAGGTCATATTCACCGACGGCGTGACCGCCGAGCGCCCCAAGGACATCCAACCATTCGAGTTGACGCCGAACCGGTCATAGGCCACACCGTTGTACGTGAAGCTGAACCCGATCGGGAATCCGACGCCCGTGTTGGTCGCCGTGGTGCCGGTGCTGGCAGTCGCCGGATCGAGGAAGCGCTCGTCATCGTTGGCCGTCGACCCTAGCACGGTACCACCTGTGATCGCGGAATAGGTTCCGACGGTGGATCCGTCGAAAATGTAGGTCGCGACCTGGGCCGTTGATCCCATGCTCACGAAGACCCCGAGGGAGCACGTTAGCATGGTCCTGCACAGCCACGGGACGATCCGCGTTCGTGCAGAACTGGTGTTGAATCTTCTCATCATCTCTGGTTTTGGTTGGAGGGAAAGGGAGCCGGAGGGAACTTCCGGCACCGCGAAACCCCGCGCAGGAAAGGAGCGGGGCGATGTACTGATCCGGCGGGAGGGACCGTGGGAAGGTGGAGGGTCACGAACGGATCAGGGCAGATACCGGGACCGAATGCCTTGAGGGCTCAGGAGCGATCGTGCAGCGCGCTCTTTCAGTGTCCGTACAGGAACGGATCACAGATCAGTTCGAGCGTTCGTCGATCAAACATAGATGGGTACGATACTGCATTTCCGGTTTCATCATCATTTCATCCGCATGAAATCGATCGGATGGAATGAAGCGGCCCCCACCGTTTCCGATGGGGGCCGCGACAAATGTTCGTTCCTCCCTTACGGCTGGATCACCAGTCGCTCGGTGTAGGTCTTGTCACCGGATGTGATGTTGACCATGTACATGCCACCGGACAGGTCGCCGTTCAGTTCGAGGTTCGTTTTCACGAAGCCGTCCTGTACCGCGATGGTGCGTGCTGCCACGCGCTTCCCGGTGAGGTCGTAGATGTCCACGTTCACGGTGTTCACACCCTCCTGCACGTTGCTCAGGTTCAGGAAGAGCTGATCGCCGCGGTTCGGGTTCGGGTACATGGTGAACTCGCCATCACCCTGAATGGTCAGGCTGTTGCCACCACCGTTCGGCAGGGCGCAGGGGTTGATCGTCACCAGGCAGACCTTGCCCCAATCCTCGGTGTCGGCGCAGGCAGCGGCTTCGCTGCTACCGGCCGGACCGAAGCACCAGGTGGCGCCACCGTCAAGGCTCACGCGCACATCCACCTCGTAGGTCTTGTTGCACTGCAGTGGCGTACCGGTGGTCCAGTTGAGCACCATGCGGGCGCTGGTCTGGGGCGGACGCACGATGCAGACGTTCTCACCCGTGATGCGGAAACGGAACTGGTAACGCACCGAGCTGCTGGCCACCACCGGGATCGGCTGGGGCGGGTTGGCGTAGATGCGGTTCGCAGGGCTGCTCGCACCACCGAAGTTGCGGCTCACGCCACAGCTGTAGTCGCTGGTGTTGGCCGGGTCATCCTGCAGCTTCACACGGGGGCAGGCAGCCAGGGCGGCGTCGATCTTGAACAGGCAGGCCGGACCGAAGGGCAGGTTGTTGCCGTCCACGCGACCACGTACACGCACGTTCATCAGAACGTTCGCAGGGATGTGCGGGGTGCTGATACTGTTGATCCAGCCGTTCACCTTGAAGTGGCAGGCACGTGTCGCACCGGAACCGTAACCATCGCTGGTGGCGTGGTTGCGGAAGCGGCGGAAGCTGTAGCTGCCGTTCGGGTCGAAGAACCAGAACTCGTAACCGCTGGTGGTGTTGGTCACACCGAACTCGGCGGTCACCGCGGCGTTGGCGTGTGCTACGATGAACTTGTTGTTCACCCAGTCCAGCTTGTCGCAGCTGCTGTAGATCAGGCCATCATTGCCGACCGGGACACAGAAGGCGCCGTTCTCATACGTGGCTGCGATCGCGCTCGAGCTACCGCTGCTGAAGTTGCCGAGGTTGTCGATGATGCGACGGCCGATCGGGCCGCTCTCACGCAACTGGTAGCCGCCGGTGATACCGCCGCTCACGAAGCCATCACCACCACTGTCCATCACGCGCAGGCGATAGCAACCAACAGGCAGGCAGCAGTTCTCGGTGATCGGGCTGGTGATACCGTTCATCGCGACACTGAACTGGCAGACCACCTGATCACTGTTCTGTAGCAGGATCTCCCAGGATGCCTGGCTGCTCAGCGCGTCGGTGCGCAGTTCCATGGTCACGTTCTCCGTGCAGGGCACCGCCACGCACTGGCAGCTGCCGTTGATCTGGCCGAAGAGGAAGCCTGCTCCGGGGTCGGCATCGCAGAAGTCACCTTGTTGTCCGGCCAGCAGCGGGCAGTCGTCATCGCAATCGATGATCTCGTCACCATCGGTGTCGGTGAGGTCGAGGGTGATGTTGACGGATGCATTCGCGCTGCAGTTCCCGTTGCTCGCGGTCACCATGTAGGTGGTGTTGCCAGTGACGGACACGCCGGTCGGGTTCTGGCTGTTGCTCGTGAACCCCGAGGGTGTGGAGGTCCAGCTGAAGGTCGGTAGTGGCGTTCCGGTCACGCTCACGTTATCAATGCACCAGTACCAATCATAGGTCGCACGATAACGGAACCGCAGGGTGACGGATGCCTGTCCAGCGTAGGCGTTCAGGCCCACCGTGGCATTCACGAACCCGGAAGCGGAGCCGAGCGTGGTCGTGTACGCTTGAGCGATGCTCCAGGAGGCTCCTCCGTTGGTGGACACTTCCACCACGGCGCTATCCCCAGTGTCACCGATATCACGATAGTAATGCCAGAAGCTCAACGATGCGGTGGTGACACCGGAAAGGTCCATGGCCGGGCCGATGAGCTGGGTGGCGGTGATACCGCCGGTTCCCTGCGCATCGCTATTGGTCATGAAGAACTGGCTGGCATCGTTGCTGGAGTAGGTGACCGAGCTGTACACGTAAGGGCTCGTCCGCAATGTCCATGCAGCATTCGCAGGGGTACCGCTCGTGCTGTTGTTCACCGTGGACCAGCCTGCGGGAGTGCCAACACCGTTGAAGTTCTGCGACAAGATGGTCGTGGCGGGCAATGCGTTCGCGGTGCTGGTCAGGTCCACCATGTCACCGGCGCACACGACCACGTCGGAAGCGTTCGCGGTTACGCCGGTCGGTGTGGTCCTCACGGTCACGGCCACCGGAGCACTGCTGCCGATGCAACCATTCCCGTCGGTCACGGTCACGGAGTAGGAACCGCTCGCGGTGACGGTGATGTTCTGCGTGGTCGCACCTCCGGGACTCCACACGTTGCCGGTCGCAATGCTGCTGCTGAGCATGCCACTATCACAGAACTCGATCGGCCCACCCGGCGTGATCACAGGAGTGGGAAGTGGGTTCTCTACCACCACCACCGCACCAGCGAGCACGGAGCCACCGCACGCATCGCTCACCTGGCAGTCATAGCTGCCGGGAGCGGTCACGGTGATGCTGGCCGAAGTCTGCCCGCCAGGGCTCCACAGGTAGGTGAAAGGTCCTGCACCATCCACCGCTGCGGCGGTGAGCATGGTGCTGCCGCCTGCACAATAGCTGAGCGTGCCGGAGATGGTGGCATCGGAGATCGGTGCCGTCGTGGTCAATGTCACGTTACCCGTGGTGGAGCAACCAGCGGCCGTCACGTTCACGGAATAGGCCTGGCTGGCCACGTTCACACCGGTCGCAAGCGGGTTCTGCAAGGACTCCTGGCCAGCGATGAAGGCGGATGGGCTCCAGGCGTAGCTCAGTGCCGTTGGGCTGAAGGTGTAGGTCTGACCGTCGGCGGGCTTGACCGTCAGGTTGCTCGTCTCCGATGCGTTGCTCGCATTGGGGCTCACACCCGTGCCGTCCAAGGAGAGATAGTTGCCCACGGTGGCACCGGCAAGCCCGATGGACGCACCGCCGGTGGTGCCAGCATTGTAGGCACCGGTCTCCTGGCGGTAGATGAACTGGATCCGTCCGTCCGCCTCGTACAGTTTCACCTGGAAGGAGATGACCGCCGATGTGGACTGGTAGTTCCACTCCCAATTCAACCACTGGAAGGTGAACACCCGGTTCGGCGCGACGCCTGAGGTCAGGTAGGAGGCCGATGATCCACCTGTGGCAGAGCCATCAAGATCATCCCACAGCGGGGCGATCAATGGAAGCTGTGCGGCAGCCGGTGCCGAAAGCGAGTTCGTCGCAGCATTCAACGCGGAGGCATTGAAGCTGAGGAATCCATTGGAGCTTGCGCGCAAGGTGGTATAGTTCCCACCGGCGTAAGGGAAGGTGAAGCCGATCGGAAGTGCTGCTGAGATCTGATCATCGGTCTGGATGGTCGCCACCGCCGTTGCACCTGAGAGCGGCGTGAAGCTGCCCCCGGAGGCCACCATGGTATAGTTGCTTGCAGCGGTCGGGAAGTGACCGGTGGCCAGCAACTGGCTGTTGCCGTTGAAGCAAGCCGGGTTCGGTGTCGCGGTCACGCCGGTCACCACAGGGGCGGGGTTCACGACCACCGTGGTCGTTGCAGGAGAACTGGTGCAGCCCGCGGCCGTGGTGGTGAATGAGTACACACCAGCACTAGCGAGCACGAGCGGGGTCACCGTGGCATCCTCCGTGCCGGCAGCGAAACCGTTCGGTCCGCTCCAACTGTAGGTGCCGGCGATGTCCGTGGTGCCATCCAATGCGACGCTGCCGCCCACACAGGCTGGACCGTTGTTGCTCGCGCTCACGACCGGCACCGGGTTCACCGTCAATGTCAGTTCGTTCGAGTCATCGGACACCGGACCCGTAGAGCAGGTCTGGCGAAGGATGTAGTAGTAGGTGCCGACGCTGAGGGTGCCGGTCGTATAGGTGGCCGTCGTTGCACCACTGCCGCCGCTCACGTTCGAGTAAGGACCACCGGAGACGTTGGAGACCATCCACTGGTTGGTGATCCCGGCGCCTGAACCGATACCACTGCTCGTCATCACGTACGTGCCACCTGCACATGCGGATGCACTGCCAGGCGTGATCGTGCCGCCGTCAGCACTGGAGCAGGTGAGCAGGATGAACTCATCTCCACCGATATCGGGTGGAGTTCCACGTGCGTCACCGTCGTAGTCGACGGTGATGCCGGTTCCGCTGGCACCCGTGCCGTTGTACGCGCTTGCGTTCGGGTTGGAGGTGTTGATGTGCAGGTCGGTGGAAGCCTGGAAGGGTGCTGCCGTGGTGATCGATGCCCCATCCTGGGATGTCACGCTCTGCCAGGCGGCGAGGGTGGTGCGGTCCGATGTCTGCCAACCGATGATGTTGATGGCCGAGTTCGCTGCATATGCATTGTTGTTGATGGTGCCCCATGGGAAACCAGCTACTGCCACCACGCCGAAGTACTTGCTGCCCGCTGGACCTGTCTGGGTGTTCGAGAAGATGTTGTTCCGGATATCCGAGCCGGTCGCGCCGGTCACGGTGAGTTGAAGACAGGCTGAGATGCCGGCGGTCGCATTGTCGGTGTTCGGTGTGTTCAAGCTCACCGAATTGCTCAGGATCCTCAGGCCTGTGGCGCCCACGCTCACACGTATGCCGACGGGCAGGTCGGTGGAGGTGGCGCTGATGGTGGCCGTCCAGTTGTCATTGTACAGGTCGCGGATGAAGTTGTTGGCGATCGTCACACCGGCGTTGTTCGTGGAGCCGGTCACATGGATCCCGTACATGCCGTAACCGCTGGTGTTCGCGTGATAGCTGTCGTGGATGTTGTTCCGCACGATCTGGGCGCCTGCGTTGGTGCTGGCCACCTCGATGCCCACGGCTGCAGCGGTGCTGCCGCTCGAAGCGGTGAGCTGGATGTCATTGCCTTGCACCGTTGCAGAGGCTGCACCGGCCGAGGCCTGGGTGTTCTGGAGATAGATGCCCCTGTTCGCCACGGCATCCGCCGCGACCGTGGAACCGACCAGGTTGTTGCGGATGATCAGGTTATCGCACACATTGGATGAAGTACCGGCCACATAGATGCCCCAGTAGCAGCGTTTCACCTCATTGTTCTCGATCGTCAGGTTGTCGTTGTTGTCCGATTGACCACTGGTCGAGGTGGAGCCTGTTCCAGAGGTGCCTGAGTAGATGCCGTAGTTCGTCACGGCAGAACTCGTGGAGCTGCGTGAACCGATCACGATACAGTTCCTGATCGTGCAGAAGGTGGCACCGTTGGTCGTGCTTGTGGAGGCGAAACGCACCACAGCTACACCCGTGTTCGTCGAGGTGGCGGCTTGGAAGGTGAGGTTCCGGATGCCGCTCGTCAGCGGGTCATCACCATCGATGGTGACATTATCGGCCCCTTGGATCTCGATCACGCCACGTGAGGAGGTGGGGGTCGCAGCGGATGCCACGACACGGTCGCCGGAAGGGCGGATCAGGATCGATGTGTAGCTGGAGGAACCTGTACCACTGGCCAGCAAGGGGACGGCGGTGCCTGGTTCGGTGGTGTTCGCCGTGATGGTGCAGGTGATCGCACCCTGGTGGGTGCCCGCGTTGATCGCGGTGAAGGCGGCGTTCAAGGTCGCATAGTTCGTGGGACCAGGTCCCACGCCTGTGGCCGTGACGCTCACCTGGGCGGCCGTCGACCCCACAATGGCGAATGTGGCGCCGGCAAGGGCCGGTCGCATCCACTGCAGGGCTCGGTCCAACAGGTCGGTCAAGGAGTTTCGAAGATGCATGTGCTATCGGGTTTTGTTCAGGGAATGGACTTTGCCGGCGTACGTGCAGGCGGGACGGGCGAAAGGCAGGAGCCTTGAATGCTGGATGACCGGTCAGGGTGATCGGTCCGCATGGAAGCGGGGTGGCCGCACGCGGATCTGGGCAGATGCCGGGGCCGTTGGCCGCAAGGCCGGTTGGGTGCGATGCAGTTCGCCCGGGTCAGTGACCGCACATGAACGGATCACCACGCATGTCGAGCGTTCGTGGATCAAACGTAGACGGATCGATCCCCGGTTTTAGGTTTTCATGGAGATTTCATTCCCGTCCATCGGGCCCGGAATGGTATTCGCCGAATGGGGCTGGCTGAGTCTTCCGAGGCCCCCAAAGCAGGAAGCCCCGCCCATCCGCCGGACGGCGGACGAGCGGGGCTTCCCTTTGAGGTCCTTTCCCTTACGGCTGGATCACCAGTCGCTCGGTGTAGGTCTTGTCACCGGATGTGATGTTGACCATGTACATACCACCGGACAGGTCGCCGTTCAGTTCGAGGTTCGTCTTCACGAAGCCGTCCTGTACGGCGATGGTGCGTGCCATCACACGCTTGCCGGTGAGGTCGTACACATCCACGTTCACGGTGTTCACACCCTCCTGCACCTTGCTCAGGTTCAGGAAGAGCTGATCGCCGCGGTTCGGGTTCGGGTACATGGTGAACTCGCCATCACCCTGAACAGCCAGGCTGTTGCCACCACCGTTCGGCAGGGCACAGGGGTTGATGGTCACCAGGCAGACCTTGCCCCAGTCCTCGGTGTCGGCGCATGCAGCGGCCTGGCTGGAACCGGCCGGGCCGAAGCACCAGGTGGCGCCACCGTCGAGGCTCACACGTACATCCACTTCGTAGGTCTTGCTGCACTCGAGCGGGGTACCGTTGGTCCAGTTCAGCACCATGCGGGCGCTGGTCTGTGGCGGACGCACGATGCAGACGTTCTCACCCGTGATGCGGAAGCGGAACTGGTAGCGCACCGAGCTGCTGGCCACCACCGGGATCGGCTGGGGCGGGTTGGCGTAGATGCGGTTCGCAGGGCTGCTGGAGCCACCGAAGTTGCGGCTCACGCCACAGCTGTAGTCGCTCGTGTTGGCCGGGTTGTCCTGCAGCTTCACACGGGGGCAGGCAGCCAGGGCGGCGTCGATCTTGAACTGGCAGGCGGGACCGAAGTTCTGGTTCACACCAGCCACGCGACCGCGCACGCGCACGTTCAGCAGGATATCCGCTGGGATGTGCGGGTTGGCCATGCTGGCATACCAGCCGTTCACCTTGAAGTGGCAGGCACGTGTCGCACCGGAACCGTAACCATCGCTGGTGGCGTGGCTGCGGAAGCGGCGGTAGCTGAAGCTGCCGTTCGGATCGTAGAACCAGAACTCGTAACCGCTGGTGGTGTTGGTCACACCGTACTGACCGCTCACAGCGGCATCAGCATGGCAAACGATGAACTTGTTGTTCACCCAGTCCAGCTTGTCGCAGCTGCTCCAGATCGGGCTCACCGCGCCGAGCGGCAGGCAGAAGGTCTGGTTGCCGCTGATGGCGCTCTCGGTACCGTCGTCGAAGTTGTTGGTGTTGTCGATGATGCGGTCGCCGCTGCTGGTGCGCAGTTCGTAGCCACCGGTGGTCATGCCATCACCCATGCTGTCCAGCACGCGCAGGCGGTAGCAACCGTCAGGCAGGCAGATCGCCTGCGTACCGATGCTGTTGGCCGGCACGGGATCCGCGCCGCTCAGCACCACGAGGTTGCCGCTGTTCAGGATCTCCCAGGTCACTTCGCCCGGGTTCGCATCGTTCTGGAACTCCAGGTTCAGGCCGTTGGCCGTGCAGGCGGGGTTGGTGTCGCCGCAGGTGATGCTCATCACCACGCTGCCCGTGTTCGTTTGATAACCGGTCACGTACACGTAGTAGGTCTGGGCTGAGCTGCCAGGGAAGGATACCAAGCTGGTGGTGCCGGCACCGTCATCGTCGTCGCCATCCACGCAGGTGAGGCTGCCGCAGGTCCCCGTGTACACGGCCAGGCGCGTATCGAAGCTGCTGCCGCTGAGGTCGATGGTCATGGTGCCATCGAAGCCCTGCAGGGTGTACCAGATGCCACCAGCGGTGTTCATGGAATAGCCACCGCAGGTGGTCGCCGGAGCGCCCGTGGTGGTGGCGTTCACCGTGGTCGCGTTGGTCACCGAGTTGCAGCTCACCGCGATCGCGTTGGCGCAGAGGTCGTTGGCAGGAGGAGGAGGAGGCGTACCGATGCAGATGTCGAAGGTCGCGTTGCTGGCACCGGTGCCCCAGGCATACACGCGCACGAAGTAGGTCTCACCGATGGTGAGGCCGGCCGGGTTGCTCTCGTTCGGATCGCTGGTGTTGATCAGCGTCATGCCAGCGGGTGCGCAAGGGTCGGGCAATGCACGGTACACGGAGTGGCCCATGTCGGTGAAGCCGGACACGTTCAGCAGGCTCACGCGATGGGTCGTAGCGGTGGCCACGAAGCTGTACCACACATCATCATCCGGGGTGCCGCTATCCACATCGGGTTGCACCGAAGCCGTGGCAGCGGCGGTGGTCCCGGCGGTCACCGTACCACAAGCGAAGTCCGTGTTCACCGTCAGGGCGATGGCACCACCGCAATCGTCGTTGGCAGGTGGGCAGGTGTACGTATTGTTATTGAAGGTCACATCGCAGGCCGGATCGCTATCATGCGCCACCACGATGTCCACATCATCACCACTGGAGAAGCCGGTGAGGTTGGTGGTACCGGTGGTGCCGACCACGATCGGCGTCTGCGCGATGCTGTTCACGCTGTAGTTGATCGTCGCGCTGGAACCGCTTCCGAAGTCGTCGATCTGCACATCCACGCCAAAGCCACCCGGGCAGGCCGGTACCACGGTCACGCTCGCCACGTTCGGCGGTGAGCAGGTGAGGCAGTCGACATCCCAGTCCCAGGGGCCGTTGCTATCGTCAGCGCAATCCGCGCTGCCATCCGAGTCGAAGTCCATGAAGATGTTGCCGCTCGCTGCGGTCGCGGAAACGCCGGTCAGGTCATTGCCGATGAATCCGCCGTCGTACGAGTCGAACAACAAGGTTCCGGAGTTATCGGTACCATCGTAGATCCGCAGACGATCGCAACAGTTCTCGATGTAACCCGCGTTGAAGTTCAGGACCAATGGGAAGGCTCCGGAGGCGGAATAGGTCCAGTCCTGCAGGTCGTTGTCCACATAGCAGTACGTGTCGTTGGTGGTCGAACCGCAGTTCACGATGGTGGGGCAATCGGCGCTCAGGTAGTTGAAGGTCCCCAAAGCCACGTCGCAAGCACCATCGGACTCGTGTTCCATGGTCAGGGCCGCAGGGGAGTCCATGGTGTATGGTCCCATTACGTACGGGTTTCCACCCAGATTGGTGCCATCCACTGCCGCGTATTCGAGACCCAGCACGTCGCTCACCAGGTCCACGGTGGCGCCACTGCCCGTTCCGGTCACCGTCACTTCCACGGTGTAGGTGCCGCCACCGCAGTCCGGTACCACGGATGTCGTCGCCGTTGGCGCTGAACAGAGCGGCGCCGTCGTCACAGCGATGTTGTCGATCTGGATGGTATTGCCCCAATCCGAGATCCCGTAGAAGCGCACGTTGCTGGTGCCCAGCGGGAGCGGGTAGGCCAGGCTGTTCCACTGTCCAGCGCTCGGTGCGAAGTTGCTGGTGGTCACACCACCGGTATTGGCCACATCGCCCACTTCATTGGTAAGGGTGGCCACGATGGTCCAGTCCAAACCACCGTTGGTCGAGACCTCCACCTTCACGGTGTCCACTTCGCCACCATCGTAACTGGCGCCGGCCACATCGAACTCCAGTTGCATGCCGGGGCCCAGTACGGGGCTGATCTCGGGGCTCGAGTAGATGAGGGTGCTACCGATCGCCGAAGCGGCGTAGAAATTGAACTTGAGGCTACCCGTGCCCACGCCGAAGGCGCTTAGGGAGTTGTAGGCCAGGTTGGCCGCTGTGCCGCTGCCGCTATGGCTCCAGCAATTGCTGGTGGTGTTGCCGCTGCTGAAGTCCTCGTTCACGCTGCCGGGATTCACGTTCACCGTCACCACGTTGGAGAAGTTCTCGTCAGGACCCGTGGAGCAGGTCGTCTTGATGCGGAAATACCGCGTACCGGTGATGGCCGTGGTGGTGTAGCTCGCCGTGGTGGCGCCACTGCCGCCTACCACATCCGCCCAGCTGCCCACACCATCCGGAGATTCCTCCCACTGATAAGAGATGTTCGTTCCCGTGGTCAGTCCTGTGGCCGTGAGCACGATCGTGTTCCCGGAGCATGCGCTCTGGGGTGTAGTGATGGAACCTGGATCGGGGGTGCCACTACAAACCACCGGAGGGGTGAAGGTGAACAGGGTACCACTAACCACCTGGTTGGTGGTCGCCTGGGTGATACCGGCCGTATTGCTGACACCATCGGTGCTGCTTCCCGTCACACCTGCCCACGTGGCGGAGACGACTTTCCGAACATCGGTGTTCGTGGTGCGGATACCGACCTGTGCGGTACCGCTGCTCCACGTGGTAGCGTAGCTGCCGTAGCGGACCTCGATCACACCAGTAGCCTCATAGAGCCATACCTGGGCATTGCCGAGGTGTGAAGCGTTGTTGTACCGGTAGAAATTCTTCGCCTCGATCTTGCAGATGTAGCTACCCGGGCTGCCATCCAGCAGGTAGCTGTACACCGCACCGGTGTTGTTCAGGTCGCGGCTATTGAAGGCGATCACGTTGTTCATGGTAGCGTTGTCCATGACCGAGTAATCGGTCGTGGAGGCCAGCGCCCCAAGCCGGATCCAGCCGTTCGAGTGCATCGAGAAATCGGTGAAGCTGGTGCCACCGAAATTGAAGCTGAAACCGATCGGCTGTAAGGCGGAGTAACCATCATCGGCCGAGCCGCCACCACCATTCACGGAATAAGTGGTCGCACCGGCAAGATCCGCATACGGATCACTTCCGACTGAGAAGGTGTAGTTCGTGACCTGGGCGAAGGCACCTGCACCAAGGGCGAAGGTGAGGCCCATCACTGAATTCCGCAGCCACCACGTTCGGCGGCGACGCGTCGAAATGTCTCGACAATTCATGTTCGAAGGTTTTGGTAAGTGAAACAAGGAAAAGGCCTCCGGCGTCCGTGCCGGAAATACGTTGGTAAGGCCAGGGAGGGGCCTGAAAGGCAAGAATGGCCACCGTTATAGTGGCCGCGGTCTAGGCTCTGGGCGCATCTGCCGGCCACCGGCCGGGCAGGGTTTTCGTGGGGGTCAGAGGGGTTTAGGAGGTATTCGGATAACTCAAATGTAACGATCTCGACTTACAATGCAAATGACGGGGATCATCCTCCCGAACGTCCGCCCCGGCACTGCCATCCCTCGTCGTCGTGGTAACAGTGGATATGGTCAGGCGGGACTCCGGCCTTCGCCGGTGTGACTTCGGGGGGGCACTCCATCGAAGGCCTAGGTCCCATTCCCTGCATGCGGTCACTCCGGCGAAGGCCGGAGTCCCGCATGCCACCAAGCGGATCTAGTAGGCCTGGTAAGGCAGGTGTTAGCACACGGTCGCTCTGCAGCCGACCATTTCAGTGCCTGCTGCCACCGCAGATCGCCGCGCTGGATACGACCTACTGGAACTGCACCACGTCCGCCGTTACGATGCAGGTGAGACGGCGGTACAACTGGAAGACGATGGAGGTCTGGCGGTAGTCCACCGTCACGTTCACCAGCGCTTGTCCGTCCTGCAGCGGGTGCTCCGCCAGCATGGCCTGCCGTGCTTCGGCCACCAGCGCATCGCGGTTCATGCCACCAACGCCCATGTAGTAGGTGGCCTGTGACTGGCCACGGATGCTGTGGTGTACGTAATGGAAATTGTTCTCGGTAAGCGAGGCGCTCGGGAGCATGCCGCCTTGATAGAAGGTGCAACTCGATAGGAAGAGCGCGGCGAACGCCAGTGGGAGAGTACGCTTGATCATCGGGGCAATATAGTCCCCTCGTATTTGGGCGTTCCGATCACGGCCTGACAGGTGTGGTGTGAAGGACATCATCGATGGGCAGATTCGCGCATTGATGTGAACTCGATGGTCCGCTCCGAACTCCGCAGCTCGTCAACGAAAGTTCTTTTGCGCGGCGCCGCACATGCCGCTTCCTTCGTGCCAGCGACCACGGACCATGACCCTACGCTACGCTGCCCTCGCATTTACATCGTTCGTTGGCCTCAGCACCATCTGCGCACAGGATGTGCTGGTGTACAGCAACCAGTTCCTGGCACCGATCGCAACGCCAACGATCGCCTCCTGCCAGCAGGACTTCGGCGTGGACCCGGTGAACACGCTGTGGGCGGGCACGGGCTTGGGCACCAGCACTGGTCAGTTCCAGAATACCAGCACGGTGGAGACCATCCTGATCACCGGCCCGGCCGATGTGTACGATGACCCGAGCGGCATCGGTGGCGACCACGCCATCGGGATGTTGAACACCTTCTAGGGTGACAAGCTCGGCCTGCTCGTGGACACGGAGGGCCTGCCGTTCGTGAACGTGGGCATGGACATTTCGGCGATCAACACCACCTGCGGTGGTCCGCTGCCCGTGGATACGGTGGTCTTCCTGCTGGAGCTGTTGGATGCACCGAACGGCGTTTACGATGTGACCGCCGGCACCGTGTTGGATAGCGATACCCTCACCGGGGTCGGGCCCAACGCGGACAGCTTCGTGTTCAACTGGGCGCATGCGGAGGGCAGCTTGGATGTGACCGGCAGCACCGATGGCCTGGTGGCCGTGCGCATGACCTTGCTCCGCTCTTCGTACGCCGCTTTCGACAACATCTACATCGAAGCCTCCTTCGACCCGGTGATCAGCGCGGTGCGGGAGCGGGGTCGCGCTACAAGCATACCCGATACCCTGCGCACAACAGCTGACCGTTACGGGCCTCGCCGCGCAGCCCCATGCCGTGACCATCCACAATGCACTGGGCAGCCTCATGCGCACGACCACCTTGTCCGCCAATGGCAGCGTGGACGTGTCGGACCTGGCGACCGGCAGCTACGTGCTCCGCGTGGTGGATGGCGACGAGGTGGGTGTGCTGCGCTTCGTGAAGGAGTGAGCGTGTTCCGCGAGGCGCCCGAGGGTCTTCCGTCTAATGGCGACTTCGGTTTGAGCCTGTTCCACGGGAAGGTGGTGCGTCCCGTTCAGGATGCCGTGCGCTGAACGTCCACCATCACTCCATCTCATCATCCCGATCCCGCCGGTCCATGCACCAGAAGCGATACGCGGCAAAGCCCAGTATGAGGAAGTAGAGGACGACCAGGGAGATGTTCAAAAGCATGGAGGGCGGCCGCCGAACTGGGTAAGAAGCTCCCCGATGGACGGTACCGCGAAGCAACCACCAGCGCACAGGGGCAATCGCCTGAAACCGGACGAACACCATCGGAAACTCCGCCCGATGGCCTATTTCATCGACGAGTGATCGAATGGCTTCGATGAGTGGGTCCATTCCTGGCTGTTTGGCACAACGCTGGCCTCGGAAGGTGCAAACCCATCATCATGGCCACCCGATCATTCGTTCGCATGCTGGAGGTGAAACTGCACGAAGCCTTCTTCGTCTTCCGCCAGCTCCCCAAACAACTGAACAGCGCCGCCAAACGCATGGGCTTCCATGCCGTTCGAGATGGCTTCTTAGCGCGTGCCCGCGAGCTGCAGGCCCGCGCGGACCAATTGCTTTCGGCCCTGCGGAAGTGGGGTGATCGCAAGCCCTACCCCTGTGACTGCGCCGACCTGGCCACCGAATTGAACGACCTGCGGCATGCGGTGAAGAGCCCCGCGCCGGACCGCTGGTTGTACAGCACCACCCTGCGCATCACCAGCAGATTGACCACCATGGTCCGTGAGCGCCTGGTGAAGGCCCGAAGGCTGGCCATCCTGCTCGGCGAGTTCGTGCTGGCGGCGGACATCAAGCAGTTGCTGGAGGAGGAACGGCATGCCGAGGCCCGGCTGAAGGTGGCTGGTGCGGATCCGGATACGCAGGACGGCTAGTGGCGTTGGGGGTGAACGCACGCTGCCATTCCATGGCGGAAGGGCCCCTTTGACACACTGTGCACGATCCATGGTGGGATCATCCTGGCCTCGCCACCGTCCATCCCAGGCTCGTGGACCTACCTTGGTGATACACCAAACCCATCACCATGAACACACGCGTACTGCTGTCGGGTCTCGCTTCTGGCGTGGCCGGTTTCCTGCTCGGCTGGATCCTCTTCGGCATGCTGATGATGGATTACTTCGAGGCCCGAGTGATGCACTACGAAGGCCTGCACAAGCCCGAGGCGGAGATGAACCTCGGTCTGGTCTTCCTCTCCAACCTGCTCTATGGCCTCATGCTCGCGTGGATCTGCGCGCGGAGCGCGGCCAATGGACTCGTTCCCGGTCTGGTCGTGGGTGCGGTCGTCGGCTTCGGCGTTTACGCCAGCATGAGCCTGATGTTCCTGGCCTTCATGAACTGGTACACGACCATGAGCGTGGCCGTGGTGGAAGTGATCGCCAACACGGCGTGGAGCGCAGGCATGGGAGCGGTGGCCGGCTTGGTGCTGAACCGGAAGAGCGCCTAGGTCGCGGACGGCTCAGCGCTATCTTGGTGGCATGCCCGCCTGGTCCTTCGTGCTCTTCATCGGGGCTCTGGTCTGGGCCTTGTGGTGGACATGGCGTGCCTGGCACGACCGTTCGGTGCTCGCGGTCCTGGTCGGCTGGGGCGCACTGCATGCTGCATTGGCCGGTGCCGGGTTCTACATGGTGACCGAGGCCTTGCCACCGAGGCCGATGCTCCTGCTCTTGCCAATGCTCCTGGCCGTGCTAGGCCTGCTTGTTTTCGCGAGCGGCCGACGCTACCTACAAAAGGCGGATCTGCAGGCGCTGACGGTGCTCCATGTGTTGCGCATCCCTGTGGAACTGGTGTTGCACGCCGGATGGCAGGAAGGCTTGTTACCCCGCATGCTCACCTACGAGGGAATGAACTTCGATATCATATCCGGACTTACGGCACCGTTGGTGGTGCTCTACTTGAGGCGATCAAGGGATCCTGGCAGGCTGCTGCCATTGTTGTGGAACGTAGCCTGTCTGCTGCTCCTGGTGAATGTGGTGGTGCGTGCAGCGCTGAGCTTCCCTTCGCCCATGCAAGTGCTCAACCACGACGAACCCATGCGTCTTGTTCAGCACCTGCCTTGGATCTGGCTGCCTTCGGTGATCGTGCCGGCGGTGCTGCTGGCGCATGTGGCGGCCATCGTGAAATTGATCGCGCCCTCCCCAACGCGTCCGGCCACGCACCAGCGTGCATGAACCTCGTTGCCGTGACTTCTTTGCGCTATACCGAACGACCGTAGTACCATGGATCAGGAGCAGGACAATGGCCGTCGCAGGATCGATTGGAACCGCATGGGTCATGGCTTTGCGATCGGCCTCTTCGTCGGCATCGCCGTGTATGCAGCCGCCACCAAGGGCCTTGGCTTCTTCACCGTGCTGCCGCTGCTCTTCGCCTACCTGATCTTCAGGAATGGCAGGCGTGCGAAGGGTGTTGAGCAGGACAAGGACGATGGTGCCTAGAGCGGTCCTTCGCGGCTGTTGCTAGGAAGAGCGTATTGCGCGTTTGGGCGCCTGTTCTGCTAGTGTGAAGGCATGCCCGCACCGTTGGAGGCAGGTGCGTTGCACACGCCTGACGTGAGCGGGGCCTCCATTCGTTGTCGGCTTCCCTACGGCTGGATAACCAGTCGTTCGGTGCAGGTCTTGTCACCTGCCGTGATGTTGACCATGTACAGGCCACCGGAGAGCTCGTCATACAGGTCCAGGTTCGTCTTCACGAAGCCGTCCTGTACCGCGATGGTGCGAGCGATCACGCGCTTGCCGGTGAGGTCGTACACATCCACGTTCACGGTGTTCACGCCCGCCTGTATGTTGGTCAAGCTCACGAACAGCTGATCGCCACGGTTCGGGTTGGGGTAGAGGGCCACGCTTCGCTCGCCCTGACCGTTGTCAACAGAACTCACGTTGGTATTCTCGATCAACGCATTCGATCCTTCGCTCACTCCCGAGCAGGGGTTGATGGTCACCAGGCACACCTTGCCCCAGTCCTCGGTGTCGGCACAGGCAGCGGCTTCGCTGCTACCGGCCGGACCGAAGCACCAGGTGGCGCCACCATCGAGGCTCACGCGCACATCCACTTCATAGGTCCTGGTGCACTCCAGCGGGGTGCCATTGGTCCAGTTCAACACCATGCGGGCGCTGCTCTGTGGTGGTCGCACGATGCATACCGCTTCGCCCGTGATGCGGAAGCGGAACTGGTAGCGCACCTGGTTGCTGGGCACCACCGGGATCGGTTGCGGTGGGTCGGCGTAGATGCGGTTGTTCGGGTTGCTCGGCCCACCAAAGTCACGGCTCACACCACAACTGTAGTCACCGGTGTTCGCAGGGTCGTCCTGCAATTCCACGCGCGGGCAGGTGGCCAACGCAGGGTCGATCTTGAACAGGCAGGCCGGGCCAAAGGCCAGGTTGCCGCCCGCCACGCGCCCACGTACGCGCACGTTCAACAGGATGTCCGCTGGGATGTGCGGAGTCGAAACGGTGTTGATCCAGCCATTGATCTTGAAGTGGCATGCGCGCAGCGCCCCGCTTCCAGTACCATCGCTCGTTGCGTGGCTGCGGAACCGGCGGAAGCTGTACGTGCCGTTCGGATCGAAGAACCAGAACTCATAACCGCTCGTGGTGTTGTTCACACCGTATTGCGCGGTCACGGCCGCATTGGCATGGCACACGATGAATTTGTTGTCCACCCAATCGAGCTTGTCACAGCTGCTCCAGATGGGTTCATCGTCGCCCAATGGCAGGCAGAAGGTGCCACCACCCGCTATCTGGCTCACACCATCGTTCATGTTGAAGCGGTCATCGATCAAGCGTCGACCGTTCGCACCCATCTCACGCAGGATATAACCCAGCAACCCATCGCCAGCGTTATCCGTCACCCGTAATTGGTAGCAACCATCGGGAAGGCAGAGCGAAACGGTGCCGATGCTGTTCGCTGGGATCGGGTTGTTCCCACTGAGCAAGGTCGTTGTACCGGTCTCGTCCAACACCTCGTAGGTGACAGCACCCGGTGCGGTCCCACCACTCTGCAACTCGAGGGTCAGTCCGACCGAGCCTTCCAACACCGTCACGGTCGCTGAATTGGTGGCGCATGGCGATGCACCGACAACGGTGTAGACGTAGTCGCCTGGTCCGTCGGTCCCGTAGTCATACGTAGGGCCATGCGGCGCGCCCAAGTAGGTCCAGGTGCCGCCGGTCTCCGGCGTGCCGCCCAATGCGGTGAAGAGGTCGATCGGCGGATCGGATGGACAACGGACGAGCGTGCCATCGATCCCGGCATCTGGCGGGATCACCGGTATGGGATCCACCTGGATGTAGAGCGCGGTGGAAGCCACGTTGGGTATGGGACAGGTCGGGTCGGTCGCTCGGAAATGGATGTTGTTGAAACGGTGGCCGATGTCCGGGGTCCAGCACAAGGTGGCCACCACCGGGTTGGTGCCGCTCAGGCTGTACGTGGCGCCGGGCAGCCGGGCCAGTGCGTTGGAGACCACCGTGATCGCTTGCCCAGCGTTGGCATCGGTGAATGAAAGGTCGACGCAGAAGGGAACGCCATCACAGGCTGTGATCGCGTGCGCACCCACCAGGGTGGCTCCGTCTACCACCGGAGCGGCTGGCACGGGTGGCGCATTGGCGCAATTCACCACGGTCACGAGGAAGTCGCGCATCACGGAGCCGATCACGGCGTTCGCCGTGTTGTAGGTGGTCACCTTCAACACCACGATATAGCGGCCCGTGACCGTGGGGGTGAAGGATAGTTGTCCGGATAGCGGGTCCAACACGATGCCGGGGATGGGCGCGGTACCGCTGAAGCCGGGCCGGTAGTTGGTGGGTGTGGGCGCTGGTGCGGCGTACCGGGCAGCGATCAGCTCGAAGCTCATCCGGTGTCCATCGGGATCGTGGTAACCGGGATTGAATTCCACGAGCTGTCCTGCACAGACCGTGGGGCTGGACTCATTGGCGACCGCTGGGGACATGTCGCAGATGCCGCTGAAGTTGTTGAGTTTGGTCTCCAAGTAGATCCCAGGCCCACCGGTGAGGTTCTCCGAGGTGTTCCGGCAGCAGGTATACCAACTGATGGTCCACCCGTCGCAGGGTGAAAGGAACACGGTCTGTTGGAAGCGACGGCGCCGCAGTCCGTTCACACTACCGGCGTTGCACGTGGTAAAGGTCCCGGTGCAGGCCTGTGAGATCTCCTCGTTCGCGATCTGGGGGATGTTGTTGAGCGAGAAGATCACCCCACAATCGCTCACGAGGTTGAGGTTCTGCGCGGCGAGCGTGTTGTTGGAGCAGTCGAGCAGCAGGTCCAGGTTGATCCGGTAGAAGTTGTTGCCCATGCACTCGTAGGTGAGGCTGCCACCGGCGTAGTGGTCGGCCCGTACGAGCGTGGTGGTACACCAGGCGAGCAGCGTGGTAAGGATCGGTAGGATGATGCGTGGCATGAGCAATGGTGGCTGCTGGTAGTGCCAAGGTAGGGATGTGGGCCGGAGGAAGGGACCTTCCAGGCGTAAACCCCATCAACGACGAAAGGCACCCTTGCGGATGCCTTCCTCCAGCACGTCTCCTCGACTGAGTTTTACTCCGCCAGGAAGCGCACTGATGTCGGTGGCTTATTCGGCCAGGACGATCACGGTGTTGTTGCTCACCTCCACCACGCCACCCTTCACCGGGAACGTTAGATCCGTCACCCCGGTCTCTGAACCGGGGGCGGTCTTCACCTTCACATCACCGGCACGCAGCACGGTGATGAGCGGGGCATGGTTGTTCAAGAAGCCCATGCTGCCGTCCACGCCGGGCACGCCCACGTAGCTGGCCTCGCCTTTGAAGAGCTCCTTGTCGGGGGTGATGATCTCGACACGCATCGCTTACGCTTTGGCGGCTTCGGCCAGCATCTTCTTACCGGCGGTGATCACGTCCTCGATGTTACCCTTCAGGTTGAAGGCGCTCTCGGGGTACTCGTCCATCGCGCCGTCCATGATCATGTTGAAGCCCTTGATGGTCTCCTCGATCGGCACCATCACACCGGGGATGCCGGTGAACTGCTCGGCCACGAAGAAGGGCTGGCTCAGGAAGCGCTGCACTTTGCGGGCGCGCAGCACGCTCATCTTGTCGTCCTCGCTCAGTTCGTCCATGCCGAGGATGGCGATGATGTCCTGGAGCTCCTTGTAGCGCTGGAGCAGGGCCTTCACGCGCTGGGCGCAATCGTAGTGCTCGTTGCCCACGATGGCCGGGGTGAGGATCCGGCTGGTGCTGTCCAGCGGGTCCACGGAAGGATAGATGCCGAGCTCGGCGATCTTCCGGCTCAATACGGTCGTTGCATCCAGGTGGGCGAACGTCGTAGCCGGAGCGGGATCGGTCAAGTCATCAGCAGGCACGTACACCGCCTGTACGGAGGTGATGGAACCGCGCTTGGTGGAGGTGATGCGCTCCTGCATGGCACCCATCTCGGTGGCCAGGGTGGGCTGGTACCCCACGGCGCTCGGCATACGACCGAGCAGCGCGGATACCTCGGAACCCGCCTGCGTGAAGCGGAAGATGTTATCAACGAAGAAGAGGATGTCGCGGCCGCCGCTCTGCTCATCGCCATCGCGGAAGTACTCGGCGATGGTGAGTCCGCTCAGTGCCACGCGGGCACGGGCTCCGGGAGGCTCGTTCATCTGGCCGAACACGAAGGTGGCTTGGCTGCTCTCCAGCCCCTTGTAGTCCACCTTGCTCAGATCCCAGCCGCCGTGCTCCATGCTGTGCTTGAAGTCGTCGCCGTACTTGATGATGCCGGCTTCGATCATCTCGCGGAGCAGGTCGTTCCCCTCACGGGTACGCTCGCCCACCCCGGCGAACACGCTGTAGCCGCTGTGGCCCTTGGCGATGTTGTTGATCAGCTCCTGGATCAATACGGTCTTGCCCACACCGGCACCACCGAACAGACCGATCTTACCACCCTTTGCGTAGGGCTCGATCAGGTCGATCACCTTGATCCCCGTGAAGAGGACCTCGGTGCTGGTGCTCAGCTCGTCGAACTTCGGTGCTTCGCGGTGGATGGGGTAGGTCTTGCCGGTGTTCACCTCCTTCATGCCGTCGATGGCCGTGCCGGTCACGTTGAAGAGGCGGCCTTTGATCGCATCGCCCACGGGCATGCTGATGGCCATGCCCTGTGCCGCCACTTCGGCGCCGCGGCTCAGGCCGTCGGTGCTTTCCATGGAGATCGCGCGCACGGTGTCCTCACCGATGAGCTGCTGGGTCTCCAGCACGAGCACGCTGCCGTCGGGACGGGTCACGTGGAGGGCGTCGTAGATGTTGGGCAGGTCCTTACCGGCCTCGAAGCGAACGTCGACCACGGGTCCGATGACCTGGACGACCTTTCCGATGTGCTTGGACATGAGCTGGTTATGCGGTTCGGGAGGGATGGCTCCCGGGTTTGCGGCCGCGAAGGTAGGGCTTGGCGCCCGATGGACCAATGGTGTGGATAGGATGTTGAAAGAGTGTGGAGGGAATAGGATGGGAGGCTGTGCCGCACTTCGTTCGCACTGACCATGGCGCTGAGCGGGCTGATCAACGCGGAAATGAGCATGGAGGATGGGCAACCGGAGTGGACGCCCACTTTCTAGCGGGCCACCATCACCCGCGCGGAGGTCACCGGCTGTCCGTGAACGGCTACCGAAATGGTGTACAGGCCAACTGGGAGTCCGGATACATCCAGGATCAGGTTCTGTCCTATTCTGTCCAAGCGGACCGGTGCCGATCGCCCGATCGCATCGCGTAGGGAGATGGTCGTGGTCGTGAGGTCGGCTTGGGGCAAGCTCAACCGGATCGCCTCGCTAGCGGGGTTCGGGAATAGCTCGATCAAGGCGTCGGAATCCGCTTCGTGGATCGCATTCGGGAAGAGCTCGCAGAAGGTGGTCGCACCCGTTTCGAATCCATCCCAGAGGTCATCGCGGTATGACACGTGGATCCCTGACACCTCACTGGTATAGCAGGGCGCTGGAATGAAGAGCAATGGAACCCCCACACGGTCGATCAATTCTCCGAGGTATCCCATCTCCTCGGTCCAGGTTTGATAGGCCAAATGGCGCACCTGCAGGACCAGGCCATTGATCTCGCGGTCTTCGATGGATAGTACCTCGACCCATCCATCACCAGCTGGACAATTCACCTCCGCTCCGGCCACGTTCCATCGCGCGCCTACCGGTGCGGTGAGCCAGTACAAGGTGTCCTCGTACCAGGTGCCATCGCTCTGCCACAGGATATAGACCACACCGTCCTCGATCCGCGTATGATGGTCGTATTCGGCGGTCGTCGTCTCCTGGCTTAGGTGGCTGTATGAACGCTTCCAAACGTGTATGGTCTGGCAGAGCTGTCCACCGATAAGCGTATCGCCGGTGTAGGTACGCGTCTCGCATCCTTCCCATGCCCAGCCGACCACATTGTCCTCCCAAACGGCGCCAGGGGGACACCACGTTTGGGCCTGGATCATACCACACATCGACCCTGCCATGATCAATGCGGTAGCACGAATTGGTCGGTCCATGGCAGTTGGTATTGATCGTCGGGAGTACTCAACGAAAGATAGACATTCCATTTCATCCGATCGCTGCCCGTACGACCCCCGCGTGCACGACCTTCGCACCGCCCCCGCTCCGGCGGGATGCAATACATGCAGGTTCACACCGACATCGCCGCCTTCAAGAACGTTCGCCGGCCCGTGCTCACCACCGGCACCTTCGACGGCGTGCACGGTGGGCACCGTAAGATCCTGGAACGGCTCACGGCCGTTGCGCGCAAGGAGGGCGGCGAGAGCGTGCTCTTGACCTTCCACCCGCACCCGCGCATGGTGCTCTTCCCCGGCGACAACGATCTGAAGCTGCTGAACACGCAACAGGAGAAGGCCGCACAATTGGAGGCCGCCGGCCTGGACCATCTGCTCGTCGTGCCTTTCAGCCGGGAGTTCTCGCGCATGCATGCGGCGGAGTACGTGCGCGACGTGCTCGTGGGCGGCATCGGGGTGCATGCCGTGGTGATCGGTTATGACCACCGCTTCGGTCGCAACCGCGAAGGCGACCTGAAGGTGCTGCGGCAATACGGCGAAGCCTACGACTTCAGCGTGGAGGAGATCCCCGCGCAGGAGGTGGACCACGTGAAGGTGAGCAGCACCAAGATCCGCCAGGCCTTGCTGGATGGCGACGTCGGAACGGCCAACGAGCAGCTTGGTTATCCCTATTCGCTCTCGGGTGTGGTGGTGAAGGGCGACCAGGTGGGCCGAACGCTCGGTTACCCCACGGCCAACATCGGCGGCATCGATCCCTTCAAGCTGATCCCGGCGGACGGTGTGTACGTGGTGCGCGTTGAACTGAAGGAAGGGACCTTCGGCGGCATGCTCTACATCGGTGATCGACCGACGATCGAACAGGCCACACCGCACCGCAGCGTGGAGGTGAACCTCTTCGGGCTGGATCGCGACCTTTACGGAGAGGCGATCACGGTACGATGCTTGGAACGGGTGCGTGGCGACATGCGATTCGAAGGACTGGACGCGTTGAAGCGACAGATGCAACAGGATGAGGCTTTCGCACGTCAACGTCTCGGACGATAGGTCATGAGAATTCTCCGCTCCATACCGATGACCGGACCTGCGCCGGGTCTCTCGAAGAGGACCCTGCGTCGCCTTTCTGGTTTGAGCGATCTTGGACCTACGCCGGGTCTCTCGCAGAGGACCCTGCGCCTGCGGGCGGGTCGGAGCAAGATCCTTCTCACCATCATGCTCCTGTTGCCTGCGACCATCCTTCGCGCGCAACTGTTGGATGCCGTGGCACTGGACAGCGTGCGCACCTACCGCAGCTTGCAACGCGCCCTGGCGGAACCGGACAAGGTCTATCGCCTCGATCTCTCCGGCCAGAAGTTGAAGGAGCTGCCCGAAGCCTTCTATCAGTTGAAGAACTTGAACGCGCTCGATCTCAGCAACAACAAGTTCAAGGAGCTGCCGGAGCGCTTGCATGAGATGAAGTACCTGCAGGAATTCCGTGCCTCCAAGAACAAGCTGACCGACGTGCCCAAGGGCCTCTGCAAGCTCACCCACCTGAAGCGTCTCGATCTGAGCCGCAATGCGCTCACCGGCCTGCCGAGGTGTGTGGGTGCCTTCAAGGAGCTCGTCTCGCTCGACCTCTGGGACAACGACCTCGCCGATTTCCCAGAGGAAATGGCGGACATGCAGGCGCTTCGTTTCCTCGATCTGCGGGCCATCCAGTTCGATGTGCCGGAGATGGAGCACCTGCAAAGCCTGCTCCCGTCAACGAAGATCTTCTTCAGCCAGCCCTGCAACTGCGGGATGTGAACGAGGCATGGCGATCACGCTCTACGATGGGCTCGAGTGGACCTCGGTCGTCCTCAACATCGCCTTCGCGTATCTGCTCGGGCGCGAGAAGCGCATCGGTTGGTTGACCGGCTTCGTTGCCTCGGCGATCGGCGTCTACCTCTATGCGCGGCAGCTCGCGTGGCTGATGGCCGCGCTCAACTTCTTCTACGCGGCCATGGGCATCTATGGCTGGTTCAACTGGGGGCGTGACGAAGCCGCACTGCCGGTGATCCGCTTGTCCGGAAAGGGTCATGCGCTTTGGATCGCGATCATGATCGCAGGGTCTGCGGTGCTCGTGGCGCTCATGCGCCGTTTCACAGCGGATCATGACCACCTGTTGATGGAGGCCTTCATCACCGCTTCGGCGCTCGTGGCCACTTGGCTCATGAGCCGCAAGGTCCTCGAGAGTTGGCTCTACTACCTCGTGGGTGATGTGGTGGGTGTGGTGTACAACCACCTCATCGGCTTCGATGGCTACGCCGTGCTCATGATGGTGTACATCGTGCTCGCAGTGATCGGCTTCGTGCGGTGGCGTCGGGAGATGATCCGGGGTTGAGATCTCATCCAACGACCAGCGGTCATCACGAGCGCAGGAGAACGAGGCACGGGTCGATCACTTTCTCCCCACTTCCTTCGGCTTGGAACCACGCTCATGGAACGTCGTCACGATCAACAGCATCAGCAACATGTACATGCTGTCCTCGATCGGGATGGTGTTGATCCGGATGCCGAGGTTCTCCGCGTCGTTGTACCACACCACGGGTTCGGGTAGCAGCCAGCCGGTAAGGATGCCGTTCACCAGGATGAAGGGGATCAAACTGATCGCATAGCCCAGGTAGAAGCGCCCGAGCCAAGGGCTGCGTGCGACGAACACATGGTAGGCCAGGAACGCCGCCGTCGCAAGGAAGGTGATGCTCGTGTACAGCCGATCCAGGTGAAGGAGTCCAGTGATGAACAGGAGGAGGATGAGGCCGATGCTCAATGGACGAGCGATCGTTTCGAGTGGATCACGAGGCGAAGCGTAACGCATCACCTCATAGAGGAAGAGGCAGGCATAAGGGATGCACACGAAGAAGAGCCATTCCTCCAGCGGCAGGCCGAGGATGTCGATGCCGATCAGGTAACGTGGGTTGAACCCCCATACGCCTGCATGCGTGAAGGCCACATCCCACGGAATGAACACCAGCATCATCACGGCGATGCCAGTGAATAGTCCGCTCCACCTCGTTCGGAACCGGATCCGTGGTTCGAAGCTCGCCAGCAGCGGGAACGCCACGCTGGCCAGATCGAGGAGTAGATAGAGGTAGCGTTCCACGCGGCAAAGGAACGCGCGAGAGCCGACTTGGTTCGCACCGCTACCGATCGAGCTGTTCCACCTGCCTTGAAGCGGAACGCCCCGTCCGTGGAGGACGGGGCGTTCAAATACAGGAGAACCAGGTCACTGTTTCACGAAGCGGCCTATCGCGGTACGTGAGTCGTCATTCACCTCCACTTGGTAGCTACCCGCTGCTAGGGCGCGCACATCCAATTCGATCAGGCCGGTGCCGGGTCGTGTGTCGGCACCCACCAGTCGACCGGATGCATCGGTTACACGCACGCTCTTCGCAGGGCCCATGCTCGTCGGCAAGGTGATGCTCACACGATCGACCGTCGGGTTCGGGAAGAAGCGCAGCTCCAATGTTCCTGAGTCGGGACCGATCGATGTGGCCAGTTCCGTGGAGATGATGTTGTGGAAGAACTCCGAAGCACCACCGACCACCAGCTGGTTGCCGTTCACCAAAGCGATATCATTCGCCGGGCCGAGGAAGTCGCAGAAGGGTTCCACATCATCCGGCGCTCCGTTGTACGCGACCACCCCGCGACCATAGGTGAGTCCGGTGTACGAATGGATGTCTCCCGCAATGAAGATCCTGTCCTGATGCACCACCATGCTGCGCGCCACGGAAGGTGCATCCACCGGCGATACCGAGATATAGTTGGTGATGTTCGGCATCAGTCGGGTCCATTCGGCCAGGTCGTTCTCAATACTGGCCAGCCCGAAGGAGGTGCCGATCATCGAGACCATGTCGCCGGTCGCAAATAGCGCATTGCCATGGACCATGAGGTCGTGGACATCACCGTCAAGGCCATCGGCGATCTGCACCCAGCCGATGTCCATGTAGCGGGCCACGTGCATGATCTCGTTCTGCGTGGAAAGGAAAGCGCCTGTGAACGCACCACCGGCCACCAGGTAGTTCTCATGGAATTCCAACGCATGGATCGGACCGTTCAACACACCGGGCAGGGGCAGCCAGTTGCCTTCTTGAAGCACCTTAACCCCATAGTCCACCCCAGCGAACCCGGACTCACCGCCCGCGGCATACAACTGACCTTCATGGCTCAGGAGCGCGGTCACTTCAGCCCACTTGCTGGCGAACACCGCCTCACCGACCCAGGCGTCGCCGGTCCAGCGCAAGAGGTCGGTCTGTCCGTTGTTGAACGAGCCGCCGATGTACAGTTCACCGCCGTGTTCCACCGCGCAATGCACGACACCTTCCGGTAGCTGGCCCATCGCCGTATAGGCTGTACCGTTCCACCGCGCCGCACCCTGGCAGGCCACATCGCCTGCGTCGGTGAACGACCCGACGACGAGCAGGTCGTTGTTGAAGAGCGGAAGGGCCACCTCCACAGTGCCGTTGGTGCCACCACCGAGCGGGGCCCACAGGATGGGTGGCGGGTAGCCCGGTTGGATCCAGGCAAGCTCATGGGCGTCGAAGCCGTGCGTGCCGGCCCAGGCGCTCACCGGTCCGGCGAATCGTTCATCGGCGATGATCTCGGCGAGGTAGCTGGTCTCCATGGCCGCATCGATCCGTTCTGCGAGCTCGCGATGACCACTCACGATCATCAACTGGCCCACGGCACATGCGGTGCCGGAAGGGTCGATGAAGATGGGGTTGCGATAGGGGAGGATGTGGTTCTGTGGGAATTGCCCGACATCAGCGTATTCCTCCAATGCATTCAACAGATCGGCGCGTTGCGCGGCTTGTTCGGCGCTCAACCCTTCGGGCGTATGTGCGGCGAGGTGGGCCTTGACCAGGTGAAGGTGCCGGGCAATGCGTTCCGCCTCGTTGTTGAAACGCACAGGAGTGGCGGCCAGGGGCACATCGAAGCTGCGCCATTCGGCGTTCACCTCGAGCATGTGGGCGGCAAGTGGAGCAGAAGTGTCCGGAGCCAGTTGCGCAAAGGCGAGCAACGGGGCGGAGAAGGCGAGGAGTATCAGTTGTCGTTTCATGATCCGTGATGTTCGTACGACCATTGGGTTCAGTGCATAGACAACAGGAGCCGATCCTCGCGCTGCCTGCGCGGTGACGGAAAGTTACATTCGACCGCGATCGGGCATGAAGCGCATTGTGATCACCGGACCGGAGAGCAGTGGCAAGACCACGCTTGCAGCGGAACTTTCCGCGCACTTCGGCGTGCCATGGGTGCGGGAGATGGCCCGACCTTACCTGGAGGCGAAGCAGCGGGTCGATGGCACCGCTGGTTACGAGGAGGAGGATCTCCGCCATATCGCACGACTTCAGTTGGAAGCGGAGGAGATGGCCATAGCGCAGATCAGCGCCGGTCTGCCGCAACTGCTGATCATGGACACGGACCTTGTCACGATCCGCATCTGGGGAGAGGAGAAGTATGGCAGGAGCGATCCGTGGATCAAGGAACAGACCGAACAACGACGCTATGACCTGTGGTTGTTGTGCGCGCCGGACATGCCGTGGGAAGCGGATCCCTTGCGCGAGAACCCGCACGATCGCGACCGGTTGTTCGATCGCTATCAACGGACCCTGCGGCAACTCGACAAGCCTTATGTGGTCATGCGTGGCACCCACGCCCAGCGGATGCGGAACGCCGTCGGGGCGGTGGAAGCATTAGGCGGGTGAGGCCTCGTCGATGTACGGCTTCATCTCCTCCTCGATGCGACCGCGCAATTCCATCAACCGTTGGGCATAGGATCCCAGCCGACGGTCGACCTCTGTGACGGGGAGCCAGGTGGGCACCGTTCGTGGTCGCCCCTCTCCGTCCAGGGCGGCGAACACGATGATGCAGTGCGTGGTCAGGTTCCAGTGCTCCTCCTCCAGACCCCGTGATCGAACATTGACCGCGATGTGCATGCTGCTCTTGCCCGTGTGGATCAGCTTGGCTTCCACCTTCACCAGGTGGCCGATCTGCACCGGAGCCAGGAATCGGATGCCGCCCACGTACACGGTCACGCAATAACCGCCGGCCCAGTCGCACGCGCAGCCATAGGCGGCCTGGTCGATCCACTTCATCACCGCCCCGCCATGCACCTTGCCGCCGAAGTTCACGTCGGATGGTTCGCTGATGAACTGGAACGTTAGCTCGCGTTGTCGCATGGATGATCGTTTCGCACAAGGTACTGGAAGCACTGAGAGCCGAACCTCCGTCCATGCACGTACGGATGCGCTCCTCGCGGATCAGCCGGTCCGGGGTCGATGCCTTTCACACATCGGATCGTGCCTACCTTCGTCCCGTCTTGCAACGGGGTGCCTTCCGGAAGGTGGGCTGAGATCATACCCGACGAACCTGGGCAGGTCATGCTGCCAAGGGATCCAGCTCCCCGCTGTGGGGCCCCTCCGTGCAAGAGAACCATACGGAGGGAACCATGCGATCGATCTTCACCTGTTTCGCCGTTGCGGCGTTCGTGATCAACACCAATGCCCAGGCCCGTTTGGTGGGCGTCATCACGGACCCGGCCAGTGTTCCGTTGGAGGGTGTCAACCTGATGGTGGGTGATGACCCCCGCTTCGGTGCGACAACGGGAAGAGCGGGGCACTTCGCGATCCAAGGGCTGCGACCGGGAACGGTCCGTTTGCGCCTTTCATTCATCGGATATGAGGCGGTGGATACGCTCCTCCACCTGCATGACGGAGACAACCGCTACGACCATGCCATGCGTGCCAGTGCGGTGCGCTTGCGCGAGGCCGAGGTGAGCGTGCTGCGTGCAGGTGATCGCGCACCCTTCGCGAGGACCGTGGTGACGCGTGAAGAGATCCAACGCATCAATACGGGAGTGGACCTGCCTTATCTACTCGAGTTGCAACCGGGCGTGGTGAGCACGAGCGATGGCGGCACCGGGATCGGCTACACCTACATACGGATCCGCGGCACCGATGGCACACGTACCAACATCACGCTGAACGGTGTGCCCTTCAATGATCCAGAGAGCCAGGGCGCCTTCCTCGTGAACCTGCCCGATCTGGCGAGCAGCGCGGAGGACATCGAGATCCAGCGCGGTGTCGGCACCAGCACCAACGGCCCCGCCGCCTTCGGAGCCAGCATCAACCTGCGCACCACCGCCGTGAAGCGCGACGCCTGGGGCCTGGTGGGGGTGAGTGGTGGTTCATACAACACCCAACGATACTCCGTCAGCGCCGGTACCGGCCTGCTTGGGGCGGGCGAGGGTTCGAAGTTCAGCCTCGACATGCGCCTCGCCTCGATCACCACCGATGGGTATGTGGATCGTGCCAGTGCCGATCTCAAGAGCTACTTCCTCCAAGGCGCCTGGATCGGTGCTTCACGGTCGCTTCGGTTCATCACCTTCCGAGGCAAGGAAAGGACCTATCAGGCATGGGCGGGTGTGGATCCCTCCATCCTCGATACCAACCGGACCTTCAACCCGTACACCTACGAGAACGAGGTGGATGATTATGACCAGACGCACTACCAGCTGCTCTTCGATCAGCGCATCGGTTCGAGCACCAACCTCAACATCACCTTGTTCCGCGTCCTCGGCCAGGGCTATTTCGAACAGTACCGCGAAGCGGACGACCTGTCCACCTACCGGATCGATCCGGCCGTGATCAATGGCGACACCATCCTGACCACGGACCTCATCCGCCGCCGCTGGTTGGACAACACGCTCATCGGCGCGAACATCAGCGCCACCATCAAGCTGGGCGCACATCGCCTGGTGCTCGGGGGCAACTACAGCGACTACCGCGGTGATCACTTCGGTGAGCTTATCTGGGCGCGGTATGCTGGTGATCGCGACATCCGCGACCGCTATTACGACAACGACGCGCGCAAGACCGACGCGAACGCCTTCGCCAAGCTCACCTATGCCGTGAACGAACTGATCGATGTGTTCGGCGATGTGCAGGTACGCCAGGTGGGCTATCGCTTCCTCGGCTTCAACAACGACCTCGAGAACATCACGCAACAGGTGGACCACACCTTCTTCAACCCCAAGGCCGGCCTGTTGTGGCGTGTCCACGAAGGAGGTCGTGCCTACGCCTCCATCGCCGTGGCCAACCGCGAACCCAACCGCAATGATCTGGAGGAGACCACACCGCTCAGCCGTCCCGGCAGTGAACGCCTGCTCGACTATGAGCTTGGCTACGAGCGTCGCGGTGGTCGCTTCAGCGCCGGGGTGAACGCCTACTACATGGACTACACGGACCAGCTCGTGCTCACCGGCGAATTGAACGATGTCGGCGCGGCCTTGCGCACCAACGTGCCCAGGAGCTACCGTGCGGGGGTGGAGTTGATGTGGGCGGTACAGCCGGTCTCGCGCCTCACGTGGCGTGCCAATGCCAGCTTCAGTGCCAACAAGGTCCTGGACTACACGGAGTATGTGGATGACTGGGATACCTGGGAGCAGCGGGCGATCACGCACGGCACCACCGACCTCGCGTTCTCCCCATCGGTCGTGGCGGGCAGTGAGCTCAGCTATCGCTTCTGGCGCAGGCAGCGCGACTTCGCGGACCTCACCTTCAGCACCAAGTACGTTGGTGCGCAATACCTGGACAACACCGGCAGCACCGAGCGCATGCTGGATCCCTTTCTGGTGAACGACCTGCGCCTGAACGTGGGTCTGTTCCGCGTGAAAGGGATCCAACGCATCGACCTGAACCTGACCGTACGCAACATCTTCAACGAAGTGTATGAGAGCAACGGCTGGGTCTACAGCTATTTCGCCGGTGACCAACGGCAGGAGTTGATCGGGCTCTATCCGCAGGCGCCCCTGAACGTGCTGGGTGGGTTCACCCTTCGGTTCTAAGGGTTGCGGAAGAGACGCCAGCAGCCGGGCTAACGAAAGTTCCTTGCCTCGGGATCTGGCAGGGGGATACCTTGCGTGCACGTAACCTCCCCGCCATGCGTCACGCACTCTTCCTCGCTTTCCTTCTGCCCACCTTCGTATCGGGCCAGGCCCAGTATGATGCCCGGATCTTGAGCTATGAAGGCCTCGGGCAGGTCTGTGATGGCATGGTGCAGCCGCGCCTGAAGATCATGAACCAGGGCTCGCAGGTCATGTCCACCTGTGTGGTCGAGACCTGGAAGAACGGTTTCATGAACAATAGCTTCAACTGGGAGTTGGCCGTGGGGGCCGTGCAGGACGAGGTGCGGCAGCCGACCTTCCCTCCGGTGGAAGTGGTGGAGGGCGACGTGCTCGAGTTCCGCATCATCAGCGTGAACATGGTCGCGGACGAGGTGGCCGACGGGAACGTGCTCGACGTGACCATCACCGACGATGCCACGGAATTGTCCACGGCAACGGTCATGCTCGACCTCGGATCCGGCGCACAATGCGGTCCGCTCAGCTGGTCCATGAACGATGCGACCGGTGCCCTTGTGCAGTCCGGGGACGTGCCGTTGGGTGCCACCAATGAGGTGTGGATGACGCTTTCGACCAACGCCTGCTATGAGTTCCGCGTACGATTGACCGATGGTGGCGATATCGGTGATTGTCTGGTGCGGCTCTATTGTGAAGGTGAACTCGTGCATGAGGTCACCAGCGTTTCCGAAGGAGAGCGCCGCGTGGGCCTTCACACAGGTGCGGTGGTCGGAATGAATGAGCCGGAGATCGCCGGGCCGGTCCTGTTCCCTGTTCCCGCGCATGATCGATCGACCGTGACCGGCATCGTTGGGAACGGCCCGGTACGCACGATGATCGTGGATGCAACGGGCCGTGTCGTTCGCAACGGCTCGGGTGTCCCTGGCGGTGGCCAGTTACATATCGATGTTCAGGGTCTTGCCCCGGGACATTACCTGCTCCACCTCGTGTCGGGAGGCCGCTCTTTGCGCCCGATGCCATTCGTGGTGGAATAGCGCAGGCCATCCGCTTCTTCCCGAAGGATCGGCGCGGTAGGAAGACGGCTCATCCAGTGGGGTTCACGGGGTGGGCTTCCTCCCTTCCACGAAGAACATCGGCAGGTCACCCTTGCCCTTCGCACTGATCAGACCGCGTGGGTCGAAGACGAACGCCGCGTCATGTTCGATCAATGCGTGAGTGGCCCCGCTGATGTTCACCCTGCCCACGGCCCCGGAAGATTCCATGCGACTCGCGGTGTTCACGGTGTCCCCCCAGATGTCGTACTGGAACTTGGTGACCCCCACGATACCCGCCACCACGGGACCGGTATGGATGCCGACACGCATCTCGAAGGCGGGCTTGCCTTGGGCATCGCGCAACGCCTTCCGCGCCGCCATGAAGGCTTGCATCTCCAGCGCCGCGTGCACCACATCGGCGGGTGAGCATGCGGTGGGATCGGGCAGTCCACCGGCGCACATGTACGCATCACCGATCGTCTTGATCTTCTCAATGCCCCGCGCCGCAATGATCTTGTCGAAGGCCTTGAAGCAGATGTTCAGCTCTTCCACGAGCTCCTGTGGGGAGAGCAGTTCACTGGCCTGCGTGAAGCCCTTGAAGTCGGTGAAGAGGATGGTGACCTGTTCGAAGTGACGCGCTTCGGCGTGACCCTTCTCCTTGAGTTCCGCGGCCACTTCGTGCGGCAGGATGTTATGGAGCAGTTCGTCGCTGCGGTCCCGCTCACGCGAGATCGCTTCTCGTGACCGGCGCATGTGGCGCAGTCGCCCGTACAAGCCGCCTGCCACCACAAGCACGCCCATGGAGGAGAACAGGAAGAGGTTGCGCCGGTCGCGTTCCGCACCGAGCTGTTCCTGGTGTGCCAGCTCGCGGGCATACCGTTCCCGAACGTTGGTGAGGCTGTCCGCGAGCATGCGTTCCTGGTAGGTGCGCGCCACTTCCATCCGTGCGACCTCACGGCTGTCGTTCAGCTTCAGCAGCGAGTCGTTCGCGCTCTGGTAAGCCCGCTGGGCGAGCAACGCCCGCCGATGATCACCAAGCCCTTCATACGCACTGGTCAGGCACAGCTGGCATTCCCGCACCTGTTGCAGGAGTTCGTGCTGCGCGGATAGGTCCGCGGCCCGCCGGCACGCCTTTACCGCATCGGCGTATCGCCGTTGGTCCAGGTAGAGGTTGCCACGATTGATGTGCGTGCGGATCACCTGTCGCATGCTGCCGATCGCACCGAGCAACGCCTCGGCGGAATCGAGGCTGGCGAAGGCTTCCGCTGTGCGACCCAGGCGGCCGTACACGCGGCCCATGTTGTTGAAGGCCATGCCCTGTTCCAGCTTCCTGCCCATGCCGCGGTACAAGGCAAGGCTCCGCTCGAACTCAACCAGGGCGGTGTCCAGCGCACCAAGCTCCAGATGCGTGGCACCGAGGTTCAATTGGGCCTGCGCCCGGCTCCTGGTGTTGTTCAGTTCCTCGGCCAGCGCTGCGCTGCGGCGGTAGTTCTCAAGCGCGGCGGGCAGGTCGCCCAGCTCGGTATGGATGTTGCCGATGTTGTTGAAGGTGCCCGCCAGGCCTTCCTTGTTGTTCAGCTCGGTGTCGATCCGCAGGCTGCGCTGCAACTGTTCCAAGGCCTCGGGCAGGTCGCCGAGGTTCTTGTACACGTTGCTCATGTTGCTGTACGTGTTCGCCTCGCGCTTCCGGTCATCCATCGCCCGGGCGGTGGCCAGGCACTGCCGTAGGTGCTCCAGGGACGCGCCGTAGTCGCTCTTCAGGCTCGCCCCAACGGCCATGGTCGTATGGGCTTCGTACTGGCCCCGGCGATCCCGGGCCTTCAACGCGAGCGCGAGTTGTTCCCTGGCGAGCGCCATACCGCTGTCCGGCTGCTCGAAGACCGTCTTCCAGGCCAGGGCTTGAACGGCCTTCAGCCTTGCGCTGTCCGGTGCACTGATGTTACGCCAGACGCTCCAGAGCGAGTCGCTCTGCGCGGGCGCCTCCACGCCGGGCCAGAGGAAGGCCGCCACGACCGAAGGGATGATGAGGGTACGCAGCCGGTTCATCGGTCCCGGCTCCTACTAATTGGTGCGCCCACCATGCACCGCCGCGCTCATGGCGAAGATGTGCTCAGGATCATGCTCGAAGGCGGTGCCCACCACCAGCACGTCGGCACCTGCATCACACAGGCTGCGGGCCGTTCCCACATCCGAGATGCCGCCACCTACGATGATCGGCAGTTCCACCTGCGAGCGTACCGCCGCGATCATCGCGGGAGAGACCGTGCGCAGGGCCCCGCTGCCCGTGTCCATGTACACCGTGCGGAGGCCGAGGTAGGAGCCGGCCAGCGCCGTGGCGGCCGCAATACCTGGTTTGTCATGCGGTATCGGCACCGTCTGGCTCACGTAGCTCACCGTGGTCGGCTTGCCTCCGTCAACAAGCATGTATCCGGTCGGGATGGCTTCGATGCCCAAAGCCTTCACCGTGGGCGCCGCTGTCACGTGATGCCCGATCAGCAGTTCAGGGTTCCTTCCGCTGATCAACGAGAGGAAGAGGACCGCATCGGCATGCGCGCTCAATTGGGCCGGACTGCCGGGAAAGAGGATCACCGGCCGGTCGCTCAGGTCCTTCACACGACGCACGCACTGGTCGAATGCTGCGGAAGTGAGCAGGCTTCCTCCCACGAAGATCAGATCGGCCTGGGCCATGCAGGCGTTCTGCACGGTGCGGTCCAGGCGCTCGCCGTCCTGCCCGAAGTCCGGGTCGATGAGCACGGCCAGCAGCTTGCGCCCCATGTTCCGTGCGTCATCCAGCAGGTGCAACACCGACCCCATCGTGCGAACATACGGACGTCCGGGCGTAGCCGGTGCCTCTGCCGGGGTCCGTCTACATCCACTTGTCGGAACATCCGCGTGCCCCTTCCGTTCAAAGCGGCTCAAGCCTTCTACGTTTGCCGCGATGAGCGAGCGTCCCTTGAAAGTCCTGCAGATCGCCTTCGCCTGCGAACCCGAACGTGGCAGTGAGCCGGCCGTGGGGTGGAATTGCGCCTATGCGGCCTCACGCGACCGGCCCGTGTGGGTGATCACCGATCCTTCACACAAGCAGCCGATCGAGGCCTGGCTGGCGAAGCATGGGGAAAGGAACATCCGGGTGCACTACCATCCCATGCCGTCCTGGACGCAATGGATGTGGCGTATCCAGTTCACGGTGAATCTGTACTACTACCTGTGGAACATCGGCGCCACCAAGCTCGCCAGGCGCCTGCATGCAGAGGAACGCTTCGATCTGGTCCACCATGTGACCTATGTGCGTTACTGGATGCCCAGTGCCGGTGCAGGTCTCGGCATTCCTTTCATTTGGGGCCCATTGGGCGGGGGTGAATCAGCGCCTCCCGGTTTCCTGCGTGGTGTCGGACTGAAGGGCCGCTTCGAGGAGAACCTCCGCGCCGTGATGCGTTGGGTGTTCGAGCGTGACCCTTGGTTGAAGCGGACCGCGAAGGCGGCCACGGTGGCCATCGCCTGTTCCGAGGATACGGCCGCACGCATGCGCAAGCTGGGTGTGAAGGACCTCCGCATCATGTCCAGCATCGGCATCACGCCCGGTGGCCTCGGCGCCCACACGCCCCGCCCGGCCGATGGAAAGGTGCGTTTTGTGAGCGTGGGGCGTCTGCTACACTGGAAGGGATTCCACTTCGGGCTGGAGGCGTTCGCGAAGGCGGCGATACCGAACGCGGAGTACGTGGTGGTGGGCAATGGCCCTGAAATGCAGCGGCTGCAGGCCCTGGTGGACCGGCTGGGGATCCGGGACAAGGTCACCTTTACCGGGGAGCTGCCCTGGCGCGATGGCCTGAAGCAGTTCCAGGCGGCGGATGTGCTCGTACACCCCAGCCTGCACGATTCGGGCGGTTTCGTCCTGCTCGAGGCCATGGAGATGCGTAAGCCTGTGGTCTGCCTCAAGCTTGGCGGTCCCGGAGTGTACGTGAACGATGCCACCGGCTTCGCCATTCCGGCCAGGTCCATTGCGCAGGTGATCGATGAGCTGGCCCGGGCCATGCACCAGCTGGCCGCGGATCCGAACCTGCGCAAGCGGCTCGGGGATGCCGGGCACGAACGGGCGGTCACCGAGTTCACCTGGGCCAGGAAGGCGCAGGACACCGAACGGATCTACCGCGAGGTCACCGCTTGCCCCTTGGGGTAAGTCCCTGATGGCCAAAAGGGGAGGAGTTGTGCACAAGGGTTGCCAGAAGGTCCATACGGCCGTACTTTTGCACCCGCGTTCGGCGAAGCGGACGTGCAACCATATGAATACGACCATGGCGGAGACCAAAGAGCAGCTCAAGTACAAGGTGAAGGACATGAACCTCGCCGACTGGGGCCGGAAGGAGATCGAACTGGCCGAGGCGGAGATGCCCGGACTGATGGCCCTGCGCGAGCAGTATGGCAAGCAGAAGCCGCTGAAAGGCGCGCGCATCGCCGGATGCCTGCACATGACCATCCAGACCGCCGTCCTCATCGAGACCTTGAAGGAGCTCGGCGCCGAGGTGAGCTGGAGCAGCTGCAACATCTTCAGCACCCAGGACCACGCCGCCGCCGCCATCGCCGCTGCCGGCATCCCCGTGTATGCCTGGAAAGGCATGAACGAGAAGGAGTTCGATTGGTGCATCGAGCAGACCCTCTTCGCCTTCGAAGGAGGCCAGCCGCTCAACATGATCCTCGATGATGGTGGCGACCTCACCAACATGGTCTTCGACAAGTTCCCCGAACTGGTCAAGGGCATCAAGGGCCTCAGCGAGGAGACCACCACCGGCGTGCACCGCCTGCACGAGCGCGAGAAGAACGGCACCCTGGTGATGCCCGCCATCAACATCAACGACAGCGTCACCAAGAGCAAGTTCGACAACAAGTACGGCTGCAAGGAAAGCGCCGTGGATGCCATCCGCCGCGCGACCGACGTGATGATGGCCGGCAAGGTGGCCGTGGTATGCGGCTACGGCGACGTGGGCAAGGGCACGGCGGCTTCGCTCAAAGGTGCCGGCGCTCGTGTGATCGTCACCGAGATCGATCCGATCTGCGCCCTGCAGGCCGCCATGGACGGCTTCGAAGTGAAGAAGCTGAACACCGTGGTAGGCAAGGCTGATATCGTCATCACCACCACAGGCAATTGTGACATCGTGACCGGCGAGCACTTCGAGGCCATGAAGGACAAGACCATCGTGTGCAACATCGGCCACTTCGACAACGAGATCGACATGGCCTGGTTGAACAAGAACCACGGCAAGACCAAGGTGGAGATCAAGCCGCAGGTGGATAAGTACACCGTGAATGGCAAGGACATCATCATCCTGGCTGAAGGCCGTTTGGTGAACCTGGGTTGTGCCACCGGCCACCCCAGCTTCGTAATGAGCAACAGCTTCACGAACCAGACCCTGGCCCAGCTCGAGCTCTGGCAGAACAGCGCCAACTACGAGAACAAGGTGTACGTGCTGCCCAAACACCTCGATGAGATGGTGGCCCGCCTGCACCTCGCCAAGATCGGCGTGGAGCTGGAGGAGCTCAACGACAAGCAGGCCAAGTACATCGGCGTGGCCAAGAACGGACCCTACAAGTCCGACGCTTACAGATACTGACCGGCACTCCCGAACCTGCGAAGGGCCGTCCCACGGGGCGGCCCTTTTCTCGTTCATCCGGCCACCAGGCGCTCACCTAATTGTAGATGCGCAGGGTCGTTCCGTTGAAAGTGGTATTGTACCGTTGCAGGTTCAAGGCGGCCGGGCCTTCCACCACGCTGCCGTCCACGATGCTGAAGGCCGAATGGCAGCAGGCCGAATCCCGGGCGATGATCTCGCTCTCGTCCACGAACACCCGGCAGTATTCCGCAGGTTGGTAAGGGCAGTGCCGGTCCATCACCACGAACTCATCGGGGGAGGCCCGATACACGATCAACCCCTGGGATCCGCCGCTGAGGTAGATCCAGCCGCCCGGCACCGACACATCGATGTAGGCCGGGTTGTTCACGTTGATGCTGATGTCCACCGGGGTCAGCGGCACGCCTCCACGTTCCTCCTTGCGGCAGCCCCCGAGCAGCGCGAATAGGGCCAGAACGGCCGGTATGATGGAGGTGTGGAGCCTGCGCATGGTGGCCACGCTGGTGTGGCTGGGAGCACACGAAGGTATGCCCACGGGTGGCAACGGCGGAATGGCCCGGTCATTGCGCTATCCTTGTACCATGCGCAGGCGGCTGGCTTACCTACTTCTTCTCATTGGCCTATCAGCGGCTCCGGTGGTCTCCTCCGCGCAGGACGGCATCTCCCGAAAGAAGCAGGAACGGATCCAGGCGAAGAAGGCCAAGGACGAAAAGAAGGCGAAGGCACGCCAGGAGCGGGATGACCGCAAGCGTCACCTGGACATCCAGGACAAGGCCACCCGTAAGCGGATCAAGCGGCATACCAAGCGCGCCGACCGGCGGGGGAGCGGACCGCACCGCGACGGGTTCTTCCGCCGCACCTTTGGTGGGTGACAGACGGTTGGTGCTCGCTGCACAACGACCATTGCTCGTTCCGGGCCTCCGGAAGCGCCTCCTCCTCAGATATATTTCGAGCATGTTACCCCAGGATGACATGCGGGCTGGATGGACCGGAAGGTTCGGGGAAGGGTCGACGCGCTGGAACTCGCGCGGGACGGCGATCGCAGGGCGAAAGTCGGAAGGGGGAACTTTCTATATTAGCGCCCCCTCGTTGCCCTGTTCACCTGAACGTAAAACCTACCGTTGATGTTGAGAAGAGTATTCTCCACAGCTGTCCTTTCCATCCTCACCTCGATGGCGCTCGTGGCGCAAACGGGTTTTGGCAGCTTGAAAGGAACCATCAAGGACAAGAAGTCCAATGAACCACTGCCGTTCGTGAACGTGGTCGTTGAGCGCAACGGTACCCAGGTATCCGGGGGCGCCACCGACTTCGATGGCGGCTACTTCATCAAACCACTGGACCCGGGGAACTACGATGTGGTGGTGAGCTACGTCGGTTATCAGCCCTACAAGCAGGTGGGCGTGGTGATCACCAACGGTAAGATCACCTTCCTGGACATCGGACTCAGCCAGGGTGTGGAACTGAAGGAATTCGAGGTGGTACAGTACGTGGTGCCACTGATCGACAGGGACGGAGGGGCATCCGGAGGAACGGTAACGCGTGATCAGATCGCCAAGATGCCGGGTCGTTCGGCCAACTCCATTGCCACCACCGTAGCCGGGGCGAGCGACGCCGGCACCGGCGGTGGGGTGAGCATTCGTGGATCCCGGACAGAGAACACCTATTACTACATCGACGGTGTGAAGGTGCCTGCCGGAGCGGGTACCGGTCTTCCCAAGAGCGCGATCGAAGAGGTGCAGGTGATCACCGGTGGGGTCCCGGCCAACTTCGGCGACGTGACCGGGGGTCTCATCAACATCACCACGCGGGGTCCGAGCCGGAACTTCTTCGGCGGCTTCGATTACCTGACCTCCGGATACAAGGTGGGTAGCGACATCACGGACATCGTTGGTCTGGATAAATACGCCTTCAACCAGTTGGAGGCCAGCTTGAGCGGCCCCATCCTCTTTAAGAAGGACAGCTTGGGTAATAAGACCAAACCCCTCATCGGATTCTTCGTTTCCGGCCAGTACACCAATGTGGTCGATGGCTCCCCTTCCTACTTGGGGGATGTACGGGTGCGCCCGGAGGTGCGTGATCAACTGCTGTCCAACCCAGCTCAACTGCGGCCCAACGGGGCGAACGATTTCATCCTCGCGTATTCGAGCGAATACCTGCGGACGTCGGATATCCAGGAGTTGAAGACCCGTCAGAATGCGGGCGAGATCAGATACCTCGGCTCCGGAAAGATCGACATCACCACCACCCCGACGATCAACCTGACCGTTGGTGGTTCCATCGATTACAGCAATCGCCAGGACTGGAACCGGGACAACTCGCTGCTCAACGCCGAGAACAACATCCGTATCAAGGAGAACACGTGGAGGGGTTTCGTCAAGTTCACCCAGCGTTTCATCAACCGTTCTGCGGAGGAGGAGAAGCGGAGTGCGATCCAGAACGCTTACTACACGCTTCAGCTGGATTATTCCCAGTACAGGAGCCAGGTGGAGGATTTCGTGCATGAGGACCGCTTCTGGGATTATGGCTATGTGGGGAAATTCCAGACCCTTCAGGCACCTCAGTTCGAGGTCACCCCGAACCTGAACCCCCAATACCTCACGCAGCTCGGTGCCCAGGACACGTTGGTGATCTTCACGCCGGGTACCCAGAACCCGGATCTGGCATCCATCAACACGTTCTACTTCAACAACATGCCTCAGGAGAACTTCCCGGGGGAACTGTTGTTCGGCATCCCCAACCCCAACTACGTCGGCTTCCGTCGTAACCTGGTGGAATCCCAGAACAGGGGGGTGCTTTGGAACGGTCAACGACCGCGTGTGATCTACAACCTGTGGAACAGCATCGGTTTCATCGATGCACCGAACGATGCGGAATTCAGGAAACGACTGAACGATCAGGTCCGATTCTCCGCCTTCGGAAGTGCGGACATCGGGAACCATGCCGTTGCACTGGGTGTGGAGTATGAACAACTGTCGCAACGGCGTTATAACCTGGCTCCGGTGGGCCTTTGGACCCGGGGCCGTGGCATGGTCAACACCCACCTCGTGTGGGATTATGACAACCCGACGCAGATCATCGACGGGGGATACAACGGTCTGCCCGATGCCACCTTCCCTTACGCGCTCACGCGCCGTATCAGCTCCGGCGATGGACAGACCAACTTTGATCGGAACCTGCGGATCTCCCTGGGCCTCGATCCGGATGGAGGCGATTTCATCGATCTGGATGCGATCGACCCGGATCAGCTTTCCCTTGATCTCTTCTCTGCCGATGAGCTTGTGAACTCGGGGAACAGCTTCGTGTCCTATGTGGGCTATGACCACCTGGGCAACAAGATCACCGGCAAGCCCAGCTTCTCCGAATTCTTCACCGGCAAGAACGACCAGGGCCAGTACACGCGCCTGCAGGCACCCTTCGAACCGATCTACATGGCCGGTTACCTCATGGACAAGTTCACCTTCGATGACATCATCTTCAACGTGGGTGTGCGGGTGGACCGTTACGATGCCAACCAGCCCGTGCTGAAGGATAAATACCTCTTCCAGGAGGCCTACACAGCTGGCTCTTCCGTTCCGAACGCACGGATCCAGGAGGCCTTGGATAACCGCCCGTCGAACATCGGCGATGATTTCGTGGTCTATGTGGACAACTCCACTGATCCGAACAAGATCAATGGCTACCGCGATGGGGACACTTGGTACAGCCCACAAGGGGTTCAACTGAGCGATGGGAACTCCGTGCTGGAGGCTGGTGAGATCAAGCCCTATCTCGTTGAGGGTGACAAGCCCCAGGAGATCTCCGGTTCCGACCTTCGTCAGAACGGATTTAAGGACTACACCCCTGCGGTGAACGTGATGCCCCGTGTGGCCTTCTCCTTCCCCATCAGCGATGAGGCCGTGTTCTTTGCCCACTACGATGTGCTCACACAGCGCCCCAACGCGGTGCAGAGCCGCCTCGACCTGGTCACCATGACCTACCTCGGGCTTACCGGTGATGTGGTCAACAATCCGGACCTCAAGCCGACCAAGACCATTGATTACGAACTGGGCTTCCAGCAGGTGCTGTCCAAATCCTCCTCGCTGAAGATAGCCGCGTACTACCGCGAGCTGCGCGATCAGATCCAGATCCGGAACATCGTGAACGCCTTCCCGCGCACGTATCGCACCTACGACAACTTCGACTTCGGCACGGTGAAAGGGTTCACCACCACCTTCGATCTGCGGCAGACGGGGAATGTGTGGATGCGCGCCTCCTACACCCTGCAGTTCGCCGATGGTACGGGTTCGGGACCGACCACGGGCATCAACCTGATCAATAGCGGTCAGCCGAACCTGCGGAACATCGCTCCTTTGAACTTCGATCAGCGTCACCGGTTCCAGACCACCTTCGACTTCCGCTATGGTGGTGGCAAGGATTACAACGGGCCAATGCTCTTCGGCAAGCCGATCCTGAGCCGGACAGGGCTTAACGTGGTGAGCATCCTCGGCAGTGGTACGCCTTACAGCCGTAGCAGCATCGTGTACAATGAAGGTGCGGATACGGGTAGCCGTGCCCTGGAAGGTACGTTGAACGGTTCCCGCTTGCCTTGGCAGTTCACCACCGACCTGCAGCTTGACCGCGACATCCCGCTCTCCTTCGGAGGCAAGGAGGGCGAGAAGGCGAAGAGCGCCGACCTGAACATCTACCTGTTGGTCACCAACGTGTTCAATACCGAGAACATCACCGGTGCTTATCGTTTCACGGGCTCGCCCAACAACGATGGTTACCTGGCTTCCGCTCAGACCCAGCAGATCATCAATGGACAGACGGATCCGGCATCGTTCCGGGACTTGTACGCCTTGAAGGTGAACAACCCGAACAACTACGGAGCCCCTCGCACCATTCGCCTGGGTGTCCGCTTCAACTTCTGATGTGATAGGAAAACGCAAGACCATGAAAGCCTACACGAGAACCATATTGACCCGGGTGGTCGCACCGGCACTGCTTGTGGCCGCGGCCAGTCCATCCTTCGGCTGGAATCCGCCGGCAAGTGGTGCAGGGATGCAGGGCTTCCGCCCCAAGGCCGCCGCCTGCGTTCCCGCCTCTGACCGCACGACACTGGAGTACAACAACGTGCGCGCCATCATCGAGAACGGCGGTAACATGTGGCAGCGACGTGGTGGCAACTCCCTCTCCGGCTATGAAGTGCCCAAGAGCACGGCGCCGGCAGCGCCCTTCAGCAATCCCAGCGCCATCTTCGCCGGTGGTCTGTGGATGGGTGGGATCTCCACGGACAACCAGCTGAAACTGGCGGCCGTGCTGTTCCGCGCGGAAGGCAACGATTTCTGGCCCGGCCCCCTGAACAACCAGAACGCATCGGTGGAGGCGGAGACCTGCCTTGCCTATGACCGGTTCTGGATCACGGAACGTGCCCAGGCCGAGACCTTCCTCCAGTATCGCCAGTGTCTTGACGACCCGGACTGCAACATCGATGAACTCTTCCCCGATGGATATTCCGTTCCCAGCTCATTCGTCACCTGGCCTGCTGAAGGGTCCATCGATCAAGGGCAGGACCTTTACCTGGCACCTTTCGTTGATGCCGACGGGGATGGTGTGTATGATCCGTTCTCGGGCGATTTCCCCGATTACGGCTTTGATGAGACCGTGGAACAATGCAAGAGCCGTCAGCGCGAGGATCCTGTGAACCTCTTCGGCGATTACAACATCTTCTGGATCTTCAACGATCGGGGTGATGTGCACACCGAGTCCTTCGGTGGTCAGGCCATCGGACTCGAGGTCCGGGCGCAGGCTTTCGCCTTCAGCTCGAACAACGAGGTCAATAACATGACCTTCTACAACTTCACGGTCATCAACCAGGGCCAGCAGACACTGAACGATACCTATTTCGGCCACTTCATCGACCCGGACCTTGGCTGCTCGAACGATGACTTCGTAGGCTGCGATGTGCAGCGTGGTTTCGGTTTCGCTTACAACTGGGATGAGAATGACGAGGACTGTAACGGCGTGCCCGGCTACGGCCTGCAACCACCTGCGGTCGGTGTTGACTTCTTCGAGGGTCCTTACCAGGATGCGGATGGCATGGATAACCCCGGCCCCCAGAGCAGCCTGGAGTTCCTCGATTGCATCGTGGCCCAGCAGGAGCATGGTATTCCGTACAAAGGCCTCGGCATTGGCTACGGTGATGGATTCCCGGACAACGAGCGTTTCGGCATGCGCGCTTTCCTGTTCTGGAACCGGGAAGGTGCCTTCGCTGTGACCGATCCCAGTCAGCAGGGTCATTTCTACAACTACCTCAAAGGGATCTGGAAGAACGGCGTGCAGATGTCGTACGGCGGCACTGGCTATGACGAGAGCCCGGGCGCCATCCACACCCGTTACATGTTCCCCTGGAGCAGTGATCCGGTCGGTTGGGGTACGAATTGTGTGCCGCAGCCGGACTGGCGCGAGACGCTGCAACAGCCGATCGACCGTCGGTTCGTTCAGAGTGCCGGACCCTTCACGCTGGAGCCTGGTGCCTACAACAACATCACCCTGGGTGTTGCCTGGGCACGTGCCACCACCGGCGGTGCCACGGCGAGCGTGGCAACGCTGCGTACCGCGGATGACAAGGCGCAGGCCTTGTTCGACAACTGCTTCAAGATCCTCGATGGCCCTGATGCACCGGACCTTGACATCGTTGAACTGGATCGGGAGCTGATCATCTACATGAGCAACCCGGAGGGTAGCAACAACAACCGTCAGCTGCCGGTGGATCTGCCGCCCTTGAGCTACGAGGAACTCGACCCGATCATCCCGGAAGTAGGTCCCGATGGTGAGCTCTATGACCGCTACTACCGCTTCCAGGGTTACAAGCTCTTCCAGTTGAAGAACGCGGACGTGAGCGTTGCCGACCTGGGGAATGTCGAGCTTGCACGCCTGGTCTACCAGGGCGATATCGAGGACGGGGTGTCCCAGATCATCAACTACCCCTTCAATGAGGTGGTGAACGCACCCGTGGCGACCGAGATGGTGAATGGCGCCAACCAAGGCATTGCGAGCTCGGTACGCGTTACCGAGGACAAGTTCGCGCAAGGGGATACCCGTCTTGTGAACTTCAAATCGTACTACTACATCGCCATCGCCTACGGGTACAACAACTACGCTCCCTACGACCAGGCTACGCGCAGTGGTCAGGCCTTCCCGTACGTGGAAAGCCGCAAAGCCGCGTTCGGCAGCATTCGTCGCTACGTGGGCATCCCGCACCGCCCCGATCCCACTTCGGGAGGTACCATCGCCAATGCGGATTATGGGGACACCTTCGAGATCACTCGTTTGGAAGGTCAGGGCAATGGGGGCAATGCGCTGTCCATGAAGTGGGCGGACAACACCGCCATCGCATCCGCGCCTGGTTACCGTAAACAGGAGTTCACCTACGAACGGGGAGCAGGTCCAGTGGTGGTCAAGGTGGTCGATCCGCTGAAGGTGCCGCTGGCTGATTTCGAGATCTGGATGAAGGATGATACCATCACTCCGGGGAATTTGAACGATGCCAACTGGTTCATTGTGAACCTGACCAATAGGGACACCGTGCATAGCGAGCGCATCATCGACATGCCTTACGAGCAGCTCATTCCGCAGTGGGGGATCAGTGTCAATATCAGTCAGACCTTGTACAGTGGCGATTTCGCGCAGCCTGCGGGGAATGGTCGGATCCAGTTCGCTGATCCTTCCAAAGCCTGGTTCACCGGCATTCCGGATGGTGAAGCCGATGTGGTGACCAACTGGATACGTTCGGGGGTGTACAGCAGCCCGGAATCGCCGCTATGGGCGGATCGGAGCACGGACCCCAACGAGCTCTGGGAGGATGTACTGGGTGGCACCTGGGCCCCCTGGGCACTGGTCGGCCATGCACCCTTCCAAGGTGGTGTCTCTTCGGACTCCGAGGCGAACAACCCGCATCCGTCAATGTCGTTCGCGTTGATCAGAAGGACGCCCAGCATTCAACTGGTCATCACATCCAACAAGGATCTGTGGTCCCGTTGCCCGGTGTTCGAGCAGGAATCGAATTCCGCTCAAGCACAGGGTGGTGCCAAACGGATGGCGGTGCGTATCGCACCCAGCATCGATAAGAACGGACGCAACGCCACCATGCCCGGATACAATGCAGCGGAAGGCGATCTGGTCAGCACCACCGGTATGGGTTGGTTCCCTGGTTATGCGGTGAACACCGAGACCGGGGAGCGCCTGAACGTGGGATATGGCGAGAACAGCTTCTGGGGCGGCGGGATCGGTCGGGATATGATCTGGAACCCGAACGACCAGGTGTTCAACCAAGGTGGTGCGTATTTCGGCGGCGGCCACTGGATCTACGTGTTCAAGAACGAGCGCCGGGCATTGAACAACGCGACCGAGGTGCCTGCCTATGATGAAGGTGCGTTCGTGCGCAGCCTTGGTCAGGACCAGAACAACTCAGCATCACGTCTGAAGCTGCTCAAGTCCATCGGCTGGGTGGGAAGCGCGATGGTGATACCCGGCGCGGAATTCCTCGCGACGGATGTGCGGATCACGCTTACGGTTAAGAAGCCCTATGAGCGTTACATCAACTACAACGGCGGGCCGGGTGACATTTCGACCGATCGCAACAATGGACTGCCGCTGTATAAATTCTCCACGAACGGCCTGGAGACGCTGAACAACGACCAGACCACGGCGGAGAGCGCGCTGGACCTGATCAACGTGGTGCCGAACCCGTACTACGCGTTCAGCGGCTATGAGACCTCACGCATCGACAACCGCGTGAAGTTCATCAACCTGCCACAGCGGTGCACCATCTCGATCTATTCGGTGAACGGCACCTTGGTCCGGAAGTTCCGCAAGGACAATGAGCTCACCTATCTGGATTGGGACTTGAAGAACACCACCAACATCCCGATCGCCGGCGGCATGTACCTCTGCCACGTGGATGTGCCCGATGTAGGTGAGAAAGTGTTGAAGTGGTTCGGAGCCATGAGGCCGCTCGACCTCCAGAATTTCTAAGTCCCAGCTCTTACAATACGGATGTACACGATGCGAACGATGCAACGAAGGACCGCAGGGATGGCAGTGGCACTGGCCATGTGCACCACCACCGTTTGGGCGGGTAACCCGGACCGGGCTGGGTCCGCTGGGGCTACGCAGCTCCTGATCAATCCCTGGGCACGGTCCTCAGGCTGGGCATTGGCGAACACCGCCTCTGTGCGCGGGGCTGAAGCCATGTACGGCAACATCGCAGGTCTTGCCCATACGTCCAAGACCGAGATCCTCTTCACCAATACGAAGTGGCTGAGCGGTTCCGGCACCACGATCAATAGCGTTGGCTTCGGCCAGAAGTTGGGGGCTTCGGGTGTCCTGGGTATCTCGGCCACCACCATGGGCTTCGGCGATCTGGAGATCACCACGGTGGACAACCCCGCCGGCGGATTGGGAACGTTCCGACCCTCCTTTGCGAACATCGGCTTCTCCTATGCCAAGAGCTTCTCGAACAGCATCCATGGCGGCATCCTCATCCGCATGGTCTCCGAGAGCATCGCCAACGTCAGGGCGCAGGGCATGTGCTTCGATGCCGGCATCCAGTATGTCACGGGTGAGAAGGACAACATCCACTTCGGCATCGCGCTGAAGAACGTCGGTCCGGCCATGGCCTTCTCCGGCGATGGTCTCTCCGTGCAGGGTCTTCTCGTCTCGGGCAGCGATCAGCTCACCCTCGAGCAGCGGTCGGCCCAGTTCGAGATCCCTTCCCTGCTGAACATCGGCGCGGCGTACGACCTGCACCTGAACGAGCGGCATCGGGTGACCTTCGCGGGCAACTTCACGTCCAATTCATTCACGAAGGATCAGGCGATGGTGGGGATCGAATACGCCTTCAACCGCATGGTGCACCTGCGCGGGGGGTACATGTACGAGGATGGGATCACCTCCGAAGAGGAGCGGGCCACCGTGCTCACCGGGCCGACCGCGGGCCTCAGTGTGGACTTCCCCTTCGGTGAGGAGAAGAGATCGGCCATCGCCGTCGACTACTCGTACCGGACCACGAACCCTTTCGCGGGCATCCACAGCATCGGCGTTCGGATCAGTCTCTAGAACGAGCCATTATCTTTGGAAAGAGGACCTTGCGGGGTCCTCTTTCATTCTTTCCACCCAAGCACGCACTGGCCATGAGCACACCGGCCTATTACACCGAAGAAGGCTTGCGCAAGTTGCAGGAGGAGCTGCACCACCTGCGCACCGTGGAACGTCCGCACATCAGCCAGCAGATCGCCGATGCGCGGGACAAGGGCGACCTGAGCGAGAACGCGGAATACCACGCCGCCAAGGAGGACCAGGGCCTGCTCGAGGCGCGTATCGCGAAGTTGGAGGAGGTGGTGGCCAGCGCACGCATCATCGATGCGTCCCAGCTGGATACGAGCAAGGCCTACATCCACTCCTCGGTGAGGGTGAAACAGGTGGGCAGCGGTGCCGAACGCACCTTCACCCTTGTGGCCGAGAGCGAGGCCGACATCAAGAGCGGCAAGATCAGCGTCAGCTCGCCCATCGGCAAGGGACTCCTGGGCCGGGCCGTGGGTGAGGTGGCCGAGGTGACCACACCGGCCGGCACCACGCGCTTCGAGGTGCTCGAGATCACCCGTTGACCATGGCCAGCATCTTCACACGGATCATCCAGGGCGAGATACCCGGTCACAAGCTGGCCGAGGATGATCGTTTCTTCGCCTTCCTCGACATCAGTCCCTTGCGCGAAGGCCATGCCTTGGTGGTGCCCAAACGTGAGGTGGACCATCTGTTCGATCTGGAAAGGGAGGAGCTCAGTGGCATCATGGTCTTCGCCAAGGAAGTGGCGCGCAAGATCAAGGCGGTGGTCCCCTGCTCGCGCATCGGCATCAGTGTGATCGGGCTTGAGGTGCCGCACGCGCATATCCACCTGGTACCGATCGATACCCTCGGCGACATGGACTTCACCAAGCCGCGTGTGAAGTTCACGACCGAGGAGTTCGCTGCCCTTGCAGAGCGGATCCGCAACGCGTGATCAGCGGATCCGGTCCGGATTGTTCCGGATGAACGCGGACCAGTCCTTGCCGGCAGCACGCTTCACACTTGCGCCCGATCCGCGGCCCTGGCTGGCGAAATGATGGCACACGGCCACGGCCACGGCGTCGGTGGCATCGGTGCTGCTTGGAAGATCAGCGATGCGCAGGATGCTCAACAGCATGGCCGCCACCTGCTCCTTGGCCGCGTTCCCGTTCCCTGTGATGCTCTGCTTCACCCGCTTCGGTGCGTATTCCATCACACTGATGTCGCGTTGCAGGGCCGCGGCGATGGCCACACCCTGGGCGCGGCCCAGTTTCAACATGCTCTGTACGTTCTTGCCGAAGAATTGCGCTTCGATCGCCAGCTCATCCGGCAGGTGGCGTTCGATGATCTCCAGGGTGCTGCGGAAGATCGCGCGCAGCTTCAACGTGTGATCATCACCCGGCTCGAAGCGGATGGCACCGGCTTCCACCAACCGGAGCGCCTGGCCCTCCACCGCCAGCACGCCGAAGCCCATGACCGTGGTACCCGGGTCAATGCCAAGGATGATGCGCTCACCAAGCACCTTCGCGGCGGGGGCGTCGGGCCTACTTTTGGCCAAGGCCCCTGCACCAGGCCCAACGATGTCCGCGCGCCGCTCCTTGCTCATGGTCTTCCGGTGGGTGATCTTCCTGCTGGCCTGCCTTTTCCTGTACCAGGCGCTCGCCGGTCCCAAAGGTATCGCTGCGTTGCAAGGGCATCGGTCAATGGAACTGGTGAAGCTCAACTGGCGCGGATCCCTCCTGGTGGTTCTGCTCATGGTGGTGAACTGGTGGGTGGAATCGATCAAGTGGCGCTCCCTGGTCCGGGACGTCGAGCCCTTGTCCAGATGGCGCGCCTTCGCAGCCACCATCGCGGGAACGGGCGTGGGTTTCGTCAGCATCAACCGGACAGGCGAGTTCATCGGCCGGGTGCTTTTCCTGGAGCCCGAGCATCGCATCGCCGGCGGCTTCGCCACAGCACTGGGCAGCATCGCACAGTTCGTGGTAACGCTCACCTTCGGTGGCCTGGGCCTGCTGGCCTTGACCTTGGCGCACATGCCACTGCCCTGGCCGGGCGGGTGGATCTCCTGGGCGCTGGCGAGCCTCACGGCCTTCGCCACCACGATAGGACTGCTGTGGTACCTCTTCCCTGGCATGCTGCGCCAGCATCTGTTGTTGCTGCCGTTCCTGCATCGGTTCGAACGGGCCTCCGCCGTGCTCGTGCACTTCCGGAATGACCGGCTTTGGTCCGTGTTGTTCCTGAGCGGCCTGCGGTACGCGCTGTTCACCACGCAGTTCATCCTGCTGTTGCATCAGTTCGAAGCGCACGTCGACCTCCTGCACGCGGTCCTGGGCATTCCCGTGATCTACCTCCTCACCACCCTGATCCCTTCGGTGATGCTCACGGAGCTGGGCGTGCGCGGGTCCGTTGCCGTGGCGGTCCTGTCCCCCTTGGGCGGTGAGGTGGCACAGGTGCTGCTGGCCACCACCTGCCTATGGTTGATCAATGTGGCCCTGCCCGCGTGTGCCGGTAGTGCGATCCTGCTCGTAGCACGCATCCGTGTCCGGAACAAGGAAGCATGACCACACACCTGTTCATCGCATTCACACTTTTCGCCGTGGCGCTGGTGTACGCCATCGTCCTGAACGCCTGGCGCGACCGTTTACGCGCTGCGGATCCGCCCGCGGTAGGACGCTCCTCCGCTGCGGTGTCCATGATCATCCCCGCCCGCGATGCGGTTTCCACGATCATTCCGCTGCTCCAGGACCTCCACGCGCAGGACCTGCCGAAGGAACGGATCGAGGTCATCGTGGTGGACGACCACAGCACCGACGGAACGGATGCCGTGGTCAAGGCGATGTGCGCACGATGGCCCGAGCTGCGCGTGCTGCGGAACAGCGGTGCGGGCAAGAAGGCGGCGATCACCACGGGGGTGCAAGCTGCCAGGTACGCTACCATCCTGCTCACGGATGCCGATGCCCGCGTGGGTCCGCAGCGTTCGCGCCATGTGGTGGAAGCCATGGAAGGCAAGGGACTGGACCTGATGATCCTTCCTGTGCGCACGAGCGGCACCGGCGTGCTTGGTCGTCTGCAGCAGGAGGAACAGGCGGGCCTCACCGGAGTGGCGTTGGGTGCGGCCATGACGGGATGGCCAACGTTGGCATCGGGCGCCAACCTCGCCTTCGGTCGGCAGGCCTTCCTGGACCTTGGTGGATACGAGGGCGATACCTATGCGAGCGGTGATGACGTCTTCCTGGTGCAGCGCATGCGCAAGGCCGGCAGGAGGATCGGAGCTTCCTTCGATCCCCAAGTGACGGTGACGGTGGAGGCGGAGCGCAGCTGGAAGGGCTTCCTGGTACAACGCCTGCGCTGGGCGGGCAAGATGCGTGGTGTGCGTGGTACCTGGCCCTGGGCGTCCCTGCTCGTTACGCTGCTGCCATGGGCCCTGCTCTGGGGCACCCTGCGTCTGGACGTGCGCGACCTCCTCGAGGTGGATGGCGTCGAGGTGATGGCGTTCATGTTGCTGGGCTGGCTGCTCTGGCTTGTGCCCGCCGTGAACCTGGTCACCGCAGTGCAACGCACCTTCGGGGCACGCACCTGGCCGGTGGTCACCACGCTTTGCTACCTGCTCTTCACGCTCTATTCGCCGGTGATCGCCGTGGCATCACTGATCCACCGGCCACGCTGGAAGGGCAGGCCAACATGAGGGTCCCTGCACGTGCGGGTCAGAAGGGCAGGTCGTCCTCGCCACCACCGGCGGGCATGTCCGCAATGGAAGGCGGCGGTGCGGACTGGTATCCACCTTGATCCCGCGTGCCCCCACCGGCCTTCTCGATGCGGTTGCCGCTCAAGCTGAGGAAGTACTTCGTCACCCCATCACGGCCGGTCCATTCGCGACCGTTCACATAGCAGGTCACGGTCACTTCGTCGCCCGGGATGTAGCCATCGAGCAGGCCGCAACGGTCCTGGGTGAATTCAACGGGGATGTGTTGCGGGCGTTGGCCGCTTGGTTCGGTCACCACGAGTTCGCGCTTGCGGAACTTGTCGCTCACGTCCTGGGTCTTGCCGACCACTTTGATGGTGCCTGAGATCGTTACTTGTGCCATGGTCTATCGTCCGCGTTCTTGCGGACCTGCTTGTTGGTTAGCGTGCGTTATAGGCCAGCAGGGTCTTCCATGCCTCTTCCACCTTGCCATCGGCAAGGAGCGCGTGGGCCTGTTGGTGAAGGGAACGGAGCAGGGCTTCCGGTTCGTTCTGGTGGGTGATGAAGAGGTCGCTGAGCTCGGTCAGCTTGTACTCGTTCACCGCTGTTTCATCGGGCACGGAGAGCGCCACACCGAGTTTGCCAAGGTCGCTGCCCGTGAGGATGGGACTGTTCCTTGCCTCCGCCGGAAGGGCGTCCACACCAACGCCGATGTGCATGTTCGGTTGCGGCAGCTCGAATAGCGCATCACCATGCGCCCGGGCATAGAAGTGTCCGCCCATGCGCCCCACGAGGTCGATCTTCCGTTGGTCGATCTTCCCGTTGGCGTCAAGCACATCCTCGTTCACGTGGATCATCACCACTTTGCAGATCACCAGGTTCCCGGCGCCTCCGCCGGTGCCCGTTTGGATCACCTGTTCCACCACACATTCGAACTGCACCGGGCTTTCCTTCACGCGGAAAGGCCTCACCTTCTCGGAGGCGATCGGTGTGAAGCCTGATTTCACGAATTCATTCACTCCCTCGGCGAACTCAGTGCTCGCCAGAGAGGTCTGGTGCACCATGCCATAGGTCACCACGTTGATCACCACTTCAGGCACGGCCTTCACGTTGTGGTAGCTGTGCTTGGTGGTGTTGTCACGTCCGCGGCGTGCCGGGCTGAAGATCAACAGGGGTGGGTTGGCTCCGAAGACGTTGAAGAAGCTGAAGGGGCTCAGGTTGGGCCGGCCGTCAGCATCGATGGTGCTGGCGAAGGCCACCGGGCGCGGACCAATAGCCCCCACGAGGTAACCATGCAGCTCGGGGATCGGCAGGTGGGCGGGGTCCAGGGTCTTCATGGGCGGACAGGAGGGCGAAGGTACATGCAGGTTCGGGACGGCCCCGGCGAGCCCGTGCACCGGCTATCTTTGCCGCCCTTCCGCCGGAGCCATTCCGAAGGAGGTGCATACGGACGTGGCGGAATTGGTAGACGCGCCAGACTTAGGATCTGGTACCGCAAGGTGTGGGGGTTCGAGTCCCCCCGTCCGTACAGCGAAAAGGACCGTTCTCGGGCCGCTTCCCACCCTGGCTGTCAGTCCATGTCACGCCAAATAGACCGGAAGCGCCAACGGCCCGCTGCTTGTAAGAACGCACCCAGCCAACGAGACCACTGATCGAACCATGAACATCGAGCGCCAAGAGACCGGGAACCTGACCGCCACCCTGAATGTGACACTGAGCCCTGCGGACTACAACCCCGGTGTGGAGAAGGCCCTGAAGGAACAACGGAAGAACGCGGTGTTGCCCGGCTTCCGTCCCGGACAGGTGCCCATGAGCCTCATCAAGAAGCGTGTTGGACGCGCCGTGCTGGTGAACGAGGTGGAACGCCTGATCGATGCCAACCTGCGCGAGTACCTGCAGACCAATGCGATCCGCGTCCTGGGTCAACCTCTGCCCAAGGTGGAGAGCGGGAACGCGAACAACTGGGATGAGCCCGGAGACTTGAGCTTCGCCTACGAGCTCGGCCTGGCCCCGACGATCGAGTTCGACCTGAACGAGAAGCTGGGCGTCACCTACCCCGTGGTGGATGTGAACGCCGAACTGGTGGAGCGCGAGGTATCGGACATGCGCCGTCGGTTCGGCTCGGTGGAGGATACCGAAGTGAGCGGGGACAAGGACATGCTGCTCGGCGACATGATCGAGCTCAATGCCGATGGCTCCATCAAGGAAGGCGGCATCATGAACCGCACCTCCATGAGCCTGGAGTACATCGATGACGAAGCGAGCAAGAATGCATTGACCGGGAAGAAGGTGGGCGATGAGGTCGTGCTCGATGCGCACAAGGTGAGCAGGGACCACGACGACCTGGCACGCATGCTGGGCGTGGACCACGATCGGGTGCATCATCTCGAAGGGAACTTCCTATTCCGCATCGCCGAGATCAAGCGCATGGTACCCGTGGAACTCGGCCAGGAGTTGTACGACCGGGTCTACGGGAAGGACGCGGTGACGGATGAGGCCGGCTTCCGCGCCAAGGTGCAGGAAGGGCTGGAGAACATGTTCCGCCGTGACAGCGACCGCATCTTCAAGCGCCAGGTGATGAAGAAGCTCATGGAGAACACCAGCTTTGAGCTGCCCGACAGCTTCTTGAAGCGCTGGATCCGCGAGACCAGTGAGAACCCTGCGACCCCGGAACAGATCGAGGAGAGTTACGCGGATTATGCCTCCGGCCTGAAGCGTCAGTTGCTGGAGGAGCGCGTGATCGAGAAGTACGGCCTGGAGGCGAAGGGGGAGGAGATGGACGCGTTCGCGAAGCGGTACATGGCCGACCAGTTCGCCCAGTACGGCATGCCGGCCCCGGAAGGAGAGCAATTGCAGCAGATGGTGGCCCGCATGCTGGGCGACCGTGAGCAGATCGGTCGGATCCGCAACACCATCGTCGAGCAGAAACTGAACACCCACTTCAAGGCCCTGTTGAGCCCGAAGGAGGAGAAAGTGAGCTTCGATGCGTTCGTAACCTTGGCCCGCACCGCCTGAAACAAGAGCGTGCACGGCCGTCCTTTACCCTTGTAACCACACCGCATGTTCCCCAAAGACGAGTTCGAGAAGTACGCGGTCAAGCACCGCGGCATCAGCAGCAACACGCTGCACAGCTACACCACGTCATCCATCCGTTCATCCGTCACGCCTTATATCATCGAGGAGCGGCAGCTGAACGTGGCCCAGATGGACGTGTTCAGCCGATTGATGATGGACCGCATCATCTTCCTCGGAACGGGGATCAATGACCAGGTGGCCAACATCATCCAGGCCCAGCTGCTGTTCCTGGAAAGCGTGGACGCCAAGAAGGACATCCAGATCTACATGAACAGTCCGGGCGGCAGTGTTTATGCCGGTCTGGGGATCTACGACACCATGCAGTACATCAATCCTGATGTGGCCACCATCTGCACAGGCATGGCGGCGAGCATGGGGGCCGTGCTCCTGTGCGCCGGGGCGAAAGGGAAGCGAAGTGCGCTGAAGCATGCCCGGGTCATGATCCACCAGCCCCTCGGTGGTGCCGAAGGCCAGGCCATTGACATGGAGATCACCGTAAGGGAGATCGTGAAGCTCAAGAAGGAGCTTTACGATATCATCGCCACCCATAGCGGTCAGCCCTTCGACAAGGTGGAGAAGGACAGCGACCGCGATTACTGGATGATCGCGGAGGAGGCGAAGGCCTACGGCATGATCGACGAAGTGCTGGTGCGCAACACGAAGTAAGGACCACGTTCGCGGCGGCTCCCTGTTCGGGTCCCGCATAGATAGCTGAATATCAGCATTTAACGAAGGCCGGGTGGACGACCATCCGGCCTTCGGCATATCTTGCAGGACTTTGCGCATGCCCAGGCGGGGGCGCAGCATACCAGCCCATGGATAAGAAAGAGATCAAGTGTTCCTTTTGTGGTCGGGACAAACAGGACACCAATGTGCTGATCGCCGGGATCACCGGGCACATTTGTGACAGCTGCATCACCCAGGCGCAGAACATCATCTCCGAGGAGCTGAGCCAGCGGACGCGGACGGAGATGGAGGGCAGCCTCATCATTCAGCGGCCGGCGGACATCAAACGCCACCTCGATGAGTACGTGATCGGCCAGGACGATGCGAAGAAGGTGCTGAGCGTGGCGGTGTACAACCACTACAAGCGTCTGCTCCAGAAGCCATCCACCGCGGATGATGTCGAGATCGAGAAGAGCAACATCATCCTGGTGGGCGAGACGGGCAGTGGGAAGACCCTGCTGGCAAAGACCATCGCTCGCATGCTCAATGTCCCGTTCGCCATCGCCGATGCGACGGTGCTCACCGAGGCGGGCTATGTTGGGGAGGACGTGGAGAGCATACTGAGCCGCTTGCTCCAGGCAGCGGATTACGATGTGACCAAGGCGGAGCGCGGCATCGTCTTCATTGATGAGATCGACAAGATCAGTCGCAAGAGCGATACCCCGAGCATCACCCGCGACGTGAGCGGCGAGGGTGTGCAGCAGGCCTTGCTCAAGCTGCTCGAAGGAAGCACGGTGAGCGTTCCACCCCAGGGCGGACGCAAGCACCCGGAGCAGAAGTTGATCCAGGTGGACACACGGAACATCCTCTTCATCTGCGGCGGTGCCTTCGATGGCATCCAGAAGATGATCGGGCGCCGGGTGAAGAGCAGCGCTGTGGGATACAGCGCAAGCAAGGAACAGCGGGTGAACGATGAGAACCTCTTGCAGTACGTGAGCCCCACCGACCTGCGCACCTACGGCCTCATCCCCGAGCTCATCGGCCGCTTCCCGGTGCTCACCTACCTTGATCCGCTGGACCGCGAGAGCCTGCGTCGCATCCTCACCGAACCGAAGAACGCGCTGATCAAGCAGTACGTGAAGCTTTTCGACATGGACAAGGTGAAGCTCACCTTCGACAAGAAGGTGCTGGACTTCATCGTGGATAAGGCCCTGGAGTACAAGCTTGGCGCGCGCGGTCTGCGTTCCATCTGTGAGGCGATCATGACCGACGCCATGTACGAGATGCCGGGTGCACCGGAACGTCCGACCGAACTGCGGGTTACCCTCGGGTATGCCCGCGAGAAGTTCGAGCGTTCACGCTTGAGCAACCTGCGGGTGGCCTGAGGGCGCTGGAGAAGGGTTAGTTTTGGGCCACAACCCAACCGCATGCTCCGGCATGCATCAACCCTGATATCCATGAGAATGTTGCTTTCTGCGACGGCTGTGCTCGTCGCCGCCACGATACATGCACAGGACCTGCCACAGCCCAGCCCCAAGGGTCAGGTGGAACAGATCGTCGGCCTCACGAAGGTCGAGGTGGACTACTCGCGTCCCAGTGCCAAGGGGCGTGTGATCTTCGGTGACCTGGTGCCCTACGACAAGCTCTGGCGCACCGGGGCTAACCTGAACACCACCATCGAGTTCAGTGGTCCGGTCAAGTTCGGCGATGTGGACGTGAAGGCGGGCAAGTATTCCCTGTTCACCGTACCGGGTAAGGATGTGTGGGTGGTCCACTTGAACAGCAACACCGAGCTCTGGGGCGAGGATGACTACAAAGCGGAGCAGAACGTGGCCACCGTGAAGGTGAAGGCGCAGGGGGCTGATATGACGGAGACCCTGACCATCGACATCGCCAATGTCGTGAACGACGCGGCGGACCTGGAGATCCGTTGGGAGAAGACACGTGTGCTCGTGCCGATCCATGCGGACGCGACCGAGCAGGCGCTGGCCAACATCCGCGAAGCCATGGCCAAGGGCGACATGAAAGCCGGTGGTTACGGTGGAAGCGCGCGCTTCTGCCTGGATCGTAACGTGATGACCAAGGAGGCGCTGGGCTGGGCCCAGAAGAGCGTGGAGATGGACAAGAAGTTCTGGCACATGCATACCCTCGCACGCGCGCAGGCCGCCAACGGGATGACGAAAGAGGCCATCGCCACGGCCAACGAAAGCATGTCCATGGCCCAGGAGGCGAAGAACGAGGCCTATGTGAAGATGAACCGTGAGCTGATCGAGTCCTTGAGCAAGGGCAAGTGAGCCCAACTCGTAGTGAACGTGCAACGCCCTCCCCGGAGGGCGTTGTTGTTATAGGATGGACCGGTCGGACGGATCAGCAACGGCCTCGATCAGGTCCGATGGCTAGGCACCTGATCGAAGGTGCGCTTTAAGGCAGCGATCAAGAGGCCAGGGTGGGTCAGTTGTGGCTGCCAGTTGCAGGCTTTCGCAGCGAGAAGCTGCCGCCATGGTACCCGAGCGTCGCCCAACGGGACGCATACTGAGGTCGACCAAAATAGAAGGGGCCGTCTCTACGGAGGCGGCCCCTTCGCGGTGTGGGTCCGAACTTACTGGATGGTCAGGCGCTGCACGGTGCGCTCGGTGGCACTGCTGATCGCCACGTTGTACACACCAGCGGCAAGATCGCTGATGTCAATGGTCGTCGTACCGCTGAAACGCTCGGTCCTGGCCAGCTTTCCATGTTGGTCGGTGATCTCCACGTAGAGCATGTCCGTGCGATCACTATCGATCCGGAAGACCCCGTTGGTGGGGTTGGGGAACAGTGTGATCCCAGGAAGGGGAGCCACTTCCCGCAGCCCAACGGTCGGAAGGGTGGTCAGACGGATCGCGAAGGCTTCCCCATTGATGTAGAAATGGCGGCCCTCGGTCCCATCATCGTTGAAATCGACGGGAAGGTAGACGCCTGAGGCGATGGTCGGTTGCGGGACCGTGGCATCGTCCAGGATGTACACTTCTGGATCCTCGTCATTATCCGCGGACACGGTGCCGCTACCCCACACACGGGCGACCGCGTAATAGCCCCCAGGAGCAAGGGTGACCGTCTGCTCCAAGGGAAGCTGCACCGAACCGGAAGCCACGTCGTTGTCATCGATCACATGGACCCCGGAAGTGACACCATCCACAGGCAGGCTGATGTTGCTGGGTGTGGCGAGCACATCGGTCGTGTCAAGCAGGAACACCTCGATCCTTGCTTCAGGCCCGGCAACGGTCGCAGAGCCGAGTGAAACGATGATGCCGGTCACATCCATCGGGTTGTTGATCAGGTACATGCTCATGTAATTCATCTCGAAATTGTCCTCGAACGTGGCTGTACCGTACTGGGCAAGTACTTCGGTCCCTTCCGGATGGTTGCCGATGGCGTCCAGTGCATAGACATCCGAGGTCACTTCGAAGTTGCGGGACCGTTCGTTGTCCTCCGGGTTGTTATCCAAGGCGAGCTGATCGCTTTCCATGGTGAATCGGGAGGTATAGACGCCATTGGCCAGTCCAACAGGCAGGTCCACTGAACCTTCTACAAGCACGGTGGTGGCGGAAGGAATGCTACCCACGGGGATCGTCGTGGAAAAGCCGGGGACCGGTGAGCCGGAGGCGTCCTCGAAGGCGACGTTCAGGACCACGTTGGTCTGTTCGCTGATGCCGAAGTTGGTGAGTTCGGCACCCACGTTCATGGCAGCGGGCAATTGCGCGGAGGGGATGCGCCCATATTCCTCGCCACTATCCGTAGTGCTGTTGTACGCCGAATTCATGATCAGCTCATTGTCGGGCAGTGGCGAAAGCTGCAGGTCATCGATGCCCCACCAGTATTCCCATCCTCCTTCCCATTCGAACTGGATGTATACCGAGGATTGGTTCGCTGCCGCCGAGGTGATGTCCAGGAAGATGGCCTGGGGGTTGGCAGAGAATCGTGAACAAGGCGGCGTGGGGTTGCCGGTCTCCAGGCAGGGGAAGGGGAAGAACTCCGTCCACGAACTGAGGTCCGTGCTCACCTTCACCTTGACAAATTCGTTCGCATTGTTGTCAAAGACGCCGATGGTGCTTTGCATGCTGAGCATGACGCTGGTCTGGCCGGAGCAATCGATGGCACTGGTAGTCAACCGTGTGAGGTGATCGGAGACAGGAGCGGAGGTCAGGCCCCGATCAGAATTGGCCCAGAGGTAACCGTTCGAGGCGCCTGGTGCATTGAAGGTGCCCACGATATCGGGATAGCTAACAGCGGCGATCTCGACGGCCGCTGGATCGTTCGACCATTCGAACAGCACCGGGGTCAGTCCGAAGGGTGTCAGTTCATCCACATTGGTCCACCCGGCCGGCAAGCCGCCACCTGAGAAATCCTCCGAATAGAACGCGTCGCGCAATTGGAAGCCCCCAAGGGTCGGTGCGGTGCTGCGGTGGGCGTTGGCTTGGATGTCCCGGGCTAGCGGTCTTTCGGTGAAGCCTCGATCACTTTGCTGCGCACTGGCTACGGAGGCCAGCAGAACGGCACACCAGAGTGGGGCCATTGGACCTGCGAGGGGTAGTATTCCTGCTTTCATATGGTATGAGGGGTTGAGCACGTGAAGATCCGCACCATTTCTGGAAGTGCAAAACCCGGCTTCCATGGATCTGATGAACGGTTGTATGGTGGATAATGGAACGCCCCCTTCTGCACCAGGCAAAAGGGGGCGTCCGGAAGCGTCAGGAGGTTCAGTTCAGCACGACGCGTTGGATCGAGCTCTGAACACCGTTGGAGATGCGGGCATTGTACACACCAGCGGCCAGACCGCTGAGGTCCAGGGTGGTGGTACGGTTGATCACGTTGGTCAGGACCACTTCACCAAGGGCGTTGATCACTTCCACGGTGTGGCGGCCATCATTGGCCAGGTTGATGGTGACCAGTCCTTTGGTCGGGTTCGGGAACAGCGACACACCGGCTAGTTCCTCCTCCTCACGCACGCCGATGGTGCTGTTGGACGAGAGGCGGATGGCCCATGCGGTACCATTACCACCATAGAAGTGAGGTCCTTCGGTACCGTCTTCATTGAAGTCGACCGGGAGCCAGAGCGCGCTGGCAAGACCAGGCTGGGGAACAGTGAGGTCGTCCAGTACGAAGACTTCGGGGTCCGTGGCGGCCGTGGTCCCACTGCCACCCAAGGTCACGCAAGCGTAGTAGGCACCAGGGGCGAGGGTCACGCTCTGGGGCAGCGGGATCGTCACCACACCGGCCGTCACATCTGCTGCGGTCAGCACGTACGGGTCACTTTCAACACCATCGATCGGCAGGTTGACAATGGACGGGGTTGAGAGCACATCGGTGGTATCGAGCAAAGAGATCGAGATCGTACCTCCTGCACGGCTGGCAGGACCGATGCCCACCTCGAAACCATACACGGTCATTTCAACGTTCACGAAATACATGGTCAACAGCTTCACATCGGTCGCATTGTCCGTGAAGCTTGCCGTACCGACCTGCTGCAGGTTCTCTACCACACCAGCAGCGTGGTCGCCGATCTTGTCGAGGGAGTACATCGTGGAGGTGACCTCGAAGTTCCTCACCTGGGTGTTGTTGTCGGGGTTCTCATCCAAGCCGATCTGGTCGCTCGTCATGGTGTAGTTCACCGTGTATTCCCCGAGGTCAAGGGAGCCGATGCCCACATTGTCATCGGTATCCACAACGACCTGGGATTCGATGGAGCCAACTTCCGTGACCAGATCCGGGATCGCGGTGGGTCCGGTGAAGGAGGTGGTCAGCACCACGTTCGTTTGTGTCTCACTGCCAAAGTTGAAGAGACCTGCGCCCACATTGAGGAAGCCGGGAAGTTGTTGCTGAGGGATGCGGCCGTATTCCTCACCGGTCCCGGTGGTGGATACGAAGCCATAGTCCATCTGGATCTCGTTGTCCGGCAGGGTCGTGAAGGCTACGTCATCGACCATCCAGGCATAGTCGCAACCACCGCCAGGGCCGTGCTCGGCCACCGTGGAGAAGTAGCGGAAGCGCACCCAGACCGTGGATTGACCACCAGCGATGGCGGACAGGTTGACCAGCTCTACATCGGGGTTCGGGGTGGAGGAGTTCACATCCACCTCAGCATTCACCTCGAACTCGGTCCAGTTGGAACCATCGACGCTCACATCCACGAAGCAATCGCCCCGGAAGCGGCGGAAGAGCTGCTCGAATTGGAGCACCACACCAGCATAGCCCGAGAGATCGACCGGGTCGGCCATTTGCACGTAGGCGATCTGGTTGCCCGAGCAGAGCAGATCGCTGTCGAACAGCGCGAAGCCGTTATCAGCCGTGGTGGACTCGATCGGGTCGATGGCGAAAGCGCCGCTCGGAGCATCCGTGCCGATCACCCACGCATCGGCGGAGGCGCCGGCCTCCTGCCCGATGACCCAGGTTCCGGGATCCGAGAAATCATCGGACCAGATCACCGCGCGGTTGGAAGCGGCTGGTGTGGGACGAGCGGAAGTGTGAACCGAAGTTTCGATGAACTTCTTTGCCAGGGTGGCGGAACCACCTTGGGGGAGGTGCTGGCCGTAGGCGCTGCCACCTACAAGTGCCAGGGCGAGCACCGGAACGTAGAAATTGGTCATTTGAAGTGTTGGGTTGTTGTTAACTTCTTCGTCGTACAAAGAAACATCATGGGACGGGTGGTTCCAAAAGCCGCGGAAGGATACGTGCGGACCGACAAGCGACCATTCTAGGAGATGTGACCGGCCCCGGATCGCACTGTGATGCAGGTTCGTTGGCTGTAAATGGGCTTTCGTCGACCCCGGGTGTGGTCCGGTCGGATCGGTGATGAAGGACTGATCAGGGAAGACCGCAGGGGGAGAAGATCACATTCCCATGACCTTCTGGTAGGCTACCGAAAGCCCGACCACGATGGCGGGAGCGATCAGATTGTACCAGAGGAAGGCCACCTCGAAGTCACCGAAGTGGATCACCAGGATCACCGCCTCAGAGATGAGCGCGGCGATGAAGACCGCAGAGCCCCCCACGTCCTTCAGGAAGAAGGCCACCAGGAAGATGCCCAGGATGGTGCCATAGAAGAGGGAACCGAGGATGTTCACCGCCTGGATGAGGTTGTCGAACAGCGGGAAGATGGCGGCGAAGAGCAGTGCCAGGAGCCCGAACATCACCGTGGCCCACTTCGTGGCCACCACGCGGTCGTAGCCTTCGCACTGCTTGCGGAACACATCCACCACGGCGGTGGTGGCCAATGCGCTGAGCTGCGAACTTGTGCTGCCCATGCCGGCGCAGAAGATCATCGCCAGTAACAGTCCGATCAGCCCCACGGGCAGGTTGTTCATCACCCAGGTCAGAAAGATGTAGTCCTTATCGTTCGGTTCGGCACCTTGGATGTTCCCCTTGACCGCTTCCCGATATCCATCACGAACGAGATCGTCCTGTTCCAAAGCCATGGACAGCATCATGCTGGTCCGCTCAAGATCTTCTGTTCGCCCAGTGCGATGTGCGTTCACCCATGTGCCGGCCAGCCCCGCGATCTCATCATTCAGCAAGCCGTGTTGCTCGGTCATCACCTGGGCATCTGGTGATCTGAACTTGGTGGGCCGTTCTACTCCGAGAAGATCGGCAGTGCTTTGGTCGCTAGCAGTCCGTTCCGCGGCTGTCATATTCATCGCCTTCACATTCGCCGCATTCCAATGCACCGGGCTCGCATTGAACAGGTAGAACACGAAGACCAGCACGCCGATCAACAGGATGAAGAACTGCATGGGGATCTTCAGCACGCCATTGATCAGCAGGCCCATCCGTGCCTGGCGGATGCTCTGGCCGGTGAGGTACCGCTGCACCTGGCTCTGATCAGTGCCGAAATAGGAAAGCTGAAGGAAGAAACCGCCGATCAAACCGCTCCACACGGTGTACTTCGTGGTCGGGTCCCAGGTGGTGTCGATGATGTTCATCTTGCCGAGCGCTCCGGCCAGTAGCAGGCTCTCGCCGAAGGTCGCGTGCTCCCCGATCTGTTTCAACAGGAAGTAGAAGGCGATGAAGAGCCCGCCGAACATCACGGCCATCTGCTGCTTGTGGGTCACGCCCACGGCCTTGGCACCACCCGTGGTGGTGTAGAGGATCACCAGCCCGCCGATGAAGACGCAGGTCCACCCGAGCGGCCAGCCCAGTACCGTGCTCAACACGATGCTTGGCGCGTAGATCGTCAGGCCGGTGCTCAGGCCTCGCTGGATCAGGAAGAGGATGGCGGTCAGCAACCGGGTGCGTTCATCGAAGCGCTTACCGATGAATTCGTACGCCGTGTACACGTTCCACTTGTAGTAGAGCGGGATGAAGACCCAGGCGATCACCACCATGGCCAGCGGCAGTCCGAAGTAGAACTGCACGAAGCCCATGCCCTCGAGGAAACCCTGACCCGGTGTGCTGAGGAAAGTGATCGCGCTGGCCTGCGTGGCCATCACGCTCAGGGTCACGGCCCACCAGCGGTCCTCGTTGTCGCCACGCAGGTAACGCTCAACTGTGTTCGTCCGACGCGTCCGCCACACGCCATAGCCCACGATGAAGCCGAGGGTGGCGAGCAGAACGGCCCAATCAATGGTGTGCATATCGGATCATGATGGGTTATTGGATCGCACCTGTAGCGTCGACCCAAGGGGGCGCCCGTACATGCCATTGGCCGGTGATCCGTAAGTCGACCCGGTGGGTCGACGGTACGGGTGCGCATGGGGTACGTTAATGCCAGCCTGCATGGCCTAGTGCACGGCGCGCGGCGAGATCAAATTCGCAAAAAGCCGATACGCACCTGGCACACCTGCCGGCAATTGCCGGAAGAAGCTGATGCCCGTGTAGATGAAGCGGCCTTTGCCATGGTCGCAGGTGATAAGCGCACCGTTGAGCGGGTCTTCACCGGGGTCGTTCCAGGCGATGAGTGGGGTGTACTTCGGATCGATGTCATCGGCGAAGTAGAGGCCGCGTTCCTGCACCCAGCCATCGAAATCGGCGGTGGTGATCCTGTTCGGTGTGTTGAGCAATGGATGGTCCTTGGCGAGGAAGGTGGGCGGCGCTTCCTCCACCGTCACACGTCCGCGCGAGATGGTGAATGGATGTGGACCCAGCGTGGCGGGATCGATCTGGAAATCGCTGTTGCCGGAGAAGAAGCGGGGTGAGGTGTTGTACTGGATCACCAATGTGCCGCCTTCCTCGGCGTAGCGCATGAGCAGGGGATGCAGCTCGCGCATGCCCGTGTTCGCGTTGTAGGCGCGGATGCCGGTGACGATCGCATCATACTTGCGCAGCCCTTCTGCCGTGGCGGTCGCGGGATCGATCATCTCCACGGTCACGCGTAGTTGTTCCAAGGCTTGCGGCACATCATCGCCCGCACCCTTCACGTAGCCGATGGTCTTCGCGGTGGTCTTCACATCCAGCGGCACCAGCTTCACCTCGGCGGGTGTGTAATACACCTGCGGCATGATGTGCGGGTAGTCGATCTCGTGCAGGGTGCGGTCGGCCTTGCCTTTGGGACCAACGAACTCGAAGCTTGCCACACCGCCAGCGGCCTTGTCGCCGGGCATCAGTTGGAAGGTGAATCGCTGCCGCTCGTTGCGCTTCGTGATGTTCACGCGTTTGATGTCCTTCGTGGTGCTCCAGCCCGGCGGAAGCGTGATGTTGAGCTGACCGGTCAGGCTATCGGTGAGGGCTTCCACCTCCACCTCGATGGTTTGTGTGCCGCCGCGGCCGATCAGGTTGCTAGCCTTGGGGATCACCGAAGCGACCGGTGTGACATAGACGGGGCGGATGCGTTCGCCATCGACGCGGTCGACCCATTTGTGCATAGGCGCAATTCGAGCTGAGATGCTGGTGCCCTTTACCTCATCGTCAATTTCGAGTGTAACCTGATTTGTCGGACCTGTTACAGGAGAGCCGATCAGGTTGACAGGAACATCGTAAAGGGTGCCATGAGACCGTTCAAGCCAAAAGGGCCCTCGATAAACATGACCAATTCCCATCAGTTGCGGAGTCTCTACGCCAGTACTTGGACCTTTCCAACTGTCCTGCTCCACCCACGTGCCCATTAAAGCGTGAAAGCTCATGAGTTGAGCTGAAACAATCGGGTGCTGCAAAACTCGGGAGAGCACTTGAACGTCCAATTGGATCGAATCTCCGCCAGAGTACTGGGCGTGGCTAGACAATGCTTCAGGAACAAGCCCGATCGTACCGAAGTAGAGCCTATCAACTTCGCCAAGTTTGACATCATACCAAGAGCGTGACGCACCAGCATTCGGAACTGCACGTTTGGACTCGAGAATTAATGAACTGACCAGTGCTAGGTGGGTTGTGGATGCGGAAGGGTCGGTCGGGCTGTATTCAATCAGCAGATTGGAAATGCTCTGTTCAATACCTGGAGCGGATTTAACGCGCCCCCACGTCATATCGATCCCATCAAAAATGTTCTTCGTCTTCGGCCTATCACCCTTCAGGAACTTGAGGTACTCCAGCGATTCCCCGCGCGTTTCCGCCGCACCGAAGCCCTGGCTCTTGTGCATGCTGCGGCTGCGCCCGGCGAGTTCGGTGTAGCTCACGCCGAGCAAGGGATCGTAGCCGCCCACATCCACGCTGAACCAGTCCGGGTCGTTCTTCGCGATATCGGCCAGGTCCTTCTTCCACCAGGTGCTGCCGTTGAAGAAGAGGCGGCGCGGTTGCCAGACCTCCAAGCCTTGTTCCAACTGCTCGGGAAAGGCCTTGGGGTCACCGGCCAGGTCAAAGGCTTCTTCCGCGAGGATCGCGCTGGCTTCATGGTGCCCATGCCCGGCCTCGCGCGTCGGCGGGAACCGGGTGATGATCACGTCCGGCCGGAAGGTGCGGATCACGCGCACAACATCGCTCAGCACTTCCTGCTTACCCCATTTGTCAAAGCTCTCCGCAGCGCTCTTGCTGTAGCCGAAGTCCACCGCGCGGGTGAAGAACTGCTCCCCGCCATCGATGCGGCGTGCTTCCAACAACTCCTGCGTGCGGATGATGCCGAGCGCATCACCCAGCTCCGGGCCGATCAGGTTCTGACCGCCATCGCCGCGTGTGAGGCTTAGGTTGCCGGTGCGCACTTTCTTCCCGTTGGCGAGCCAGGTGATCAGGCGCGTGTTCTCGTCATCGGGATGCGCGACGATGTAGAGCACGCTGCCCAGCACGTTGAGCTTCTGCATCTTGTGCAGGATCTCAGCGGCGTCGGGTTGTGCGGGCGGGCGTTGTGGGAAAGCGGCAGGTTGGAAGTTGAAAGCGGCGAGTACGAGCGCGATGAGGCGCAGGACACCGGAAAGGCGGAAGTGCATGGAGCGAAGGTAGAATGCGCCAATGCGCCGCTGGCTGATGGCCACTGGCTTTTGGCTGCTCACGGTCGGCTTCGCAACAACGTGACCCATCGGCAGGAGGCCGTCGCAACTGGAAACCCTCTGGATCATGCGCGAATTCATGAAGCTGGAAGTGTGGCAACTCGGGATGGATATCGCTGACAACGTGTTCGAGATATTCGATGCCATCCCTTGGCAACAGGCAGGAAGCAAACTCCGCGAGCAGGCGACGGATGCGGCATGTTCAACGCCCTCCAACATCGCAGAGGGAAGTTCGCGGCGCAGCGAGAAGGAGAAGTACCGCTACTTCGAATTCGCGTTGGGCTCTTCCTTCGAGCTACAGACCCGCATGCTGATCCTGCAGCGACGAGGTTACGGTGACAAGGAGGCTATCGAGCGCCTGATGCCGAAGATCGAACTGGTGCAGAAGAAGATCGGCGCTTTCATGAACGCGTTGAACGGGTGAGCGCTCAGTGCGCTGCTGGCGCCCGGCTTTTGGCTACTGGCTGGTCGTGGCTGCTCGTTCTTTTGTGACGGACGGCAACGGTGCAGCCATGAACAGGTAGCCAACGGCCAATAGCGATCAGCCAGCAGCACGTTCACTTCCACGCCGTCTCGTAACCGCTGGTATCCACGCCGAGCTTTTTCAGGCAGCGCACCGAGTTCGCTTTCACGTTCTCCGGAGGGTTCATGCTCAGGCTCTTCTTGAAGGCCTTGATCGCCGCGGCGTTGTTGCCGGTCATCATGTAGCCTTCGCCCAGGCTGTCATGTACGTTCGGGTCCTTGGGATGGCGTTTCGCGTTCAGTTCGAACATCCGTATCGCTTCCTCCTTCTGGCCAGCATTGAGCAAGGTGTAGGCATAGGTGTTCAACTGGGCGTTGGTGGCACCGTCGATCATCGTGCGCTTGAGCGCGGCGGCTTCCTCGGACCTTCCAGCGGCCTTCAGCATGTCCGCTTTCAGGCTCTGGTTCTCGAAGTTGGGTTGAAGCCGGATGCTGCGGTCCACGTACTTCATCGCCTGGTCGCCACCGATCTTCTCGTCATGGCAATACCGCGCGGCTTCGTACCAGGGCTCCCAGTTGTAGGAGCTCAGCCCGCGCAGTTGGTCGTCCATGCGTGCCAGCACCACGGCATGCACATCCACGCCGATCCGGACGGGGACCTGCAGCTCCGCCCAACGTAGGTTCAGCGTCACGCCGTCCGCGGTCACTTCGTTGAATTCGTAGGTGAGGTTCTCGGTCATCGGTCCCGGCCTGCTCTTCACCTTCACACGCGCCACATCGTTATCCTGCTTGTAGTAGTAAGAACCCCAAGCCTGGTGATCGCTGCTCAGGATGATCGTCCAGTCGTTCTTGCTCGGTATCATGTGCAAGCCGTACGTGCCAGCAGGGACCCGCTGACCTTCCAGCGTGAAGTCGCTCGTAGCGGTGAGCACCGTGTTCTCATTCGCACCAGCGCGCCACAGTTGATCATAGGGGACCACCTCGCCCCAGATCACCCGGCCTTTCACCGATGGTCGGCTATAGGTCACATTGAAGACCGATGTCCCGATGTGTTGGGCAACGGACGCGGCCTGGCTTTCCACCGGCAGATCGAGGAAGGTCCATTGTCCTTTGGTGCGCAGGGGGTATGCGGCCAGTAGGAGCAGGGCGAAGGAGAGGAGTGAGCGTTGCATGTGAACGAGGGGTTGGTGGTTGAAACTACGCCGGGGAACGCATCGACCCGTGCAGCGGAAAGGACGAGCGGTGGGTAGTGGGACGGCTGACGACCGTGGCCCTGGGATGCTGGAAGCCCCGGGACCGCACCTCTTCGGTGGCGGGCGCGGGGCGCCGAGGCGATGGTCTTCCTACACCGATTGCTCCTGCAAGGCCTTCGCGATCTGCTCCTTGTAGCTGCGGCCGCTCACGATGCGCTCGCCGTTCGCCATGCTGAAGATGAACTCGTTGTTCCCGCTGTAGCGCGTGTTGCGGATGTGGGCGGTGTTCACGATGAAGCTGCGGTGGATGCGCAGGAAACGTGCGGGGTCCAGCTCCGACTCCACCGCGTTCATGGTCATGCGGTACAGGTGGTTGCGCTCCTTCAGTTGCAGGCAGAGGTAGTTGCCTTCGGCGCGCAGGTAGATGATGTCATCGGCATTCACCTTGTACTCGCGGCCCTTGTCGCGGATGGTGAACTGCTCGGTGTATTCGCTGTGCGCATGCATGTGCTCGCGCATCAGGTCCATCAACTTGCCCGTGAGCTTGCTGCTCAACTTCATCTCGATGTGCTTCTTCGCCTTCTCGAGCGAGGAGAAGAAACGATCATCGTCGTATGGCTTCAGCAGGTAATCCACCGCGTTGCGATCGAAGGCCTTGAGCGCATACTGGTCATAGGCGGTCACGAAGATCACGAAGGGCTTGCGATCGCTCTCGATGCGGTCGAGGGTCTCGATCCCGTTGAGCTGGGGCATCTGCACATCGAGGAAGATGAGGTCGGGCCTGTGCTTGTTCACGGCCTCGATGGCCTCCATGCCGTTGCGGCATTCAGCCACGAGTTCCATTTCGGCATCTTGTTCCAGCAGGCGGGCGATGCGGGCCCGTGCGGCGGGTTCGTCGTCCACGACGATGGTACGGATGTGTTTCATGGGCGTTCTGGTCAGCTAGTCGCAGGTTCTTCGTTCCGTTCGATGGGCAGGCTGATGCGCACGTGGAAGCCACGCGCATCCGGTGATCCGATGGCGAAGGAGGCGCGGTCGCCGTAGAGCAGCTGCACCCGGTCACGCACGTTGCGCAGCCCGATCCCTCCGTTCTTCATTGCATGAACGACATCGGAACAGCCCTTTCCGTTGTCCAGCACCTCCAGCCAGAGCCGTTCCCCTTCCCTGGAGGCTTTCACCTGGATGTTGACGCTGTCGTTCGTGAGGTCGGGACCATGTTTGATCGCGTTCTCGACCAGCGGTTGCAGCAGCATGCTGGGTACCTGCACGCCGCGCAGTTCCGTCGGGATGTCGAAGTCGACCTGGAGGCGATCTCGGAAACGCATGGTCTCGATGCCCAGGTAATTGGCGATGTAGTCGATCTCACGTTCGAGCGTCACCTTGTCCCGTTGTGTCTTGTCCAGCGTCACCCGCAGCAGCTGTCCGAGGCGGCTGAGCACGGTGCGCGCATCGCGGACGTTCTCATCCATCAATGCGCTCACGGTGTTGAGGGTGTTGAAGAGGAAATGCGGTTGCAGCTGTTTCTTCAGGGCGTTGAGCTGGGTGATCTGCAGTTCGTTCTTCAGGTGGAGCAGTTGTTCATGCTCGGCGCGTTGTTGACGGCCGTTCTCCAGGGCCACCATCACACCCATCAGCACCCAATACTCCATGGTGCGCGAGAAGATCGCAGGGGCCAGGGCGCTGTAGGCCCAGCTTCGGTTGGCCGGATCGGTGAAGTCGAAGTCGCCGATACTTTGGAGGATGCCATAGTAGATCGAGGAGGTGACCACCTCGTGCAAGCTGGCGATGAGCAGGCTGAAGCCGATATGGACGAGGATGGTGCGGAGGAAGGGTCGCTCCTGGAAGGGCCAGCGGATGAGGATGGAGTAGACCAGCGGGCACAGCAGCGCCCAGAACAGGAAGTTGAGGTAGGGCACAGGCGCCTCACGCCACCAGTTGAACTCGGCCATGTTCTTGAGGTCCGAGTACACGTAGTGGTGCATGTAAGCCTGGAAAAGGAAGAGCGTGGCGAGCACACCGGCCGTGATGAGGACGGTGCGGTAGCGGATCGGGACGCGCTGGAAGTAGCTCATCTTCTTCGTTGAACGGCCCCGCTCCCGATGCGAAAGGGTGGCGAGGCCGTTCGGTGCTTTCAACGGATCGTTCAGGCCATGATCCGATGTCGCAAGACGAAACTAGGCGGGCTGAAGTGCGCGCGGTGCGAACACGGGATGGAAGGTCATTGGTGGGACGAACGGTTGGGTGTTCCGGACCCGCATTTCCCTGGTCGCCGCCCTCGAGGTACACCACGCGACCAAGCCACGATCAACCGATCGAGAGCCCGAAGATGTGGCCATTGACGATCACGGAGAAGTTCCCGTCGCAGGACCCCGTGCCGTAGTCGATGATGCGGTCGAGCCTGCCCTGCGGGGTAATGCGCACCGTCCCTTGGGTAATGTAGGGGCATGTCAATTCGATGCGCAAGGGTGATGTGATGGCCACGTCATAAGGCAGGCCGTTCCGGTTCACGCCACTTCCCGAACCGCTGATGAGGTACACATCATCGAGGATCATGTCCGTGTCCTGGCCTTGGATCCAGGTACGCGTCCGGTGCGCGGAGTGCGTGGCGGTCCATGAACCGTCGCTCGCGGTCACGCTGCCGCTCTCCAGCACATCGAATTGAAGATGACCATCGGAGTTCGGTCCCAGGTTCGTCACGGTCCTCGCTCCCTGCACGAGCAGATCGTTCACATGGTAGTTCTCCGGGGTGATGGTGATCACGGTCCCGACCTCACGATAACGGCCGGTATAGCTCACGTGGATGCGGCCGCGGCGTGTACGACCGTTCAGCGCAGTGCAGTTGACATCGCCGAAGTCCAGGTTGATGGTGCGCGGGGAGGAGGTCGTGTCGAAGGTCACTGTGGGATCGCACAGTTCACGCAGGCCATTGTCCACCACTGCCTTGTCCACCTGGGCCAGCATGTCATTGAAGGCGTTCTCTGCACGGGCATGGTCAGATGCGCTCGAGTAGTCGAGATCGATCGGGTCTGCCTCCTCATCCTTCCGGCAGGCGGCCAGGGAGAGGCTCAACAGGGCGATGAGGGCGGTGTGCTGCGCTTTCATGGATGCATGGATCTACGGCTTGGACGCCAAGAGCGTACCAAAGTTCGATCAGGGTGCCTGTCGAACGCGTCTTTCCAGCACCACGAAGCTGAACGCGTGAGCGTGCCGCTCATCTCTCTCGTGCCGTTCGCGCGCAACCTCCTCCCATTCATCGGGGTCCACCACGGGGAAGCGCACGTCCCCGTCAACATCCGCATGCACGATGGTGAGGTAGAGTCGGTCCACCAGGCGCATGGTCAGGGCTTCGCGGAAGATCTGCCCGCCGCCGATGATGAAGGCTTCGGGCTCCCTTTCCAGGTGGGCCAGCTCCAGTCCCGCGCCGAGGGAGTCCACCACGATGGCCCCGGGTGCCTCATACTGTGGGTTGCGGCTCACCACGATGTTCACCCGGTCCTTCAACGGGCGGTACTTCGCCGGGATGCTCTCGTAGTTCAACCGTCCGGTGATCACGTGGTGTCCCCTGGTGATCCGCTGGAAGTACTTCAGGTCATCAGGCAGGTGCCAGGGCAGGTCCCCGTTGCGACCGATGATGCCGTTCTCCGCCACGGCGGCGATGGCCGAGACGATCATACGCTCACCACGGCTTTGATGTGCGGATGCGGATCGTAGTCCTTCAGGGTGAAATGCTCGAAACGGAAGTCGAACAGGTCTTTCACGTTCGGGTCGATCTCCAGGGTAGGCAGTGCACGCGGTTCACGCGTCAACTGCAACTTCGCCTGTTCGATGTGGTCGTTGTAGAGGTGTACATCGCCGAAGGTGTGGACGAACTCGCCGGGCTTCAGGCCACAGACCTGGGCGATCATCAGGGTGAGGAGCGCGTAGCTCGCGATGTTGAAGGGAACGCCCAGGAAGGTGTCGGCGCTGCGCTGGTAGAGCTGGCAGCTGAGCTTTCCATCCGCCACATAGAACTGGAACAGGCAGTGACAGGGTGGGAGTGCCATGTTCGGCACGTCGGCCGGGTTCCACGCGCTCACGATGAGCCGGCGGCTGTCCGGGTTCTTCTTGATCATCGCCACCAGATCGCTGATCTGATCGATGGTGCGCCCATCCGGGGTGGCCCAGCTGCGCCATTGGTAGCCGTACACGGGTCCGAGGTCGCCGTTGGCATCCGCCCATTCATCCCAGATCCGCACACCGTTCTCCTGCAGGTATTTGATGTTCGTATCGCCTTTGAGGAACCAGAGCAGCTCGTGGATGATGCTCTTCAGGTGCAGCTTCTTGGTGGTGAGCACCGGGAAGCCTTCGGCCAGATCGAAGCGCATCTGGTAGCCGAACCAGCTGATGGTGCCGGTGCCGGTGCGGTCGTGCTTTTGAACGCCGTTCTCGAGGATGTGCCGGAGCAGGTCGTGATACTGTTTCATCGGTGCGCTGGCGAAGTTACGGCCGGGCCTGGGTGGCGGTGTGCTGTTGAAAAGTCCTGAGCGCTCACTCGCTCTCCTCGGGGTCGGGGTCATGCTTGCGCAGGCCCGGCACCGAATCGAGCAGGCGGTTCTTCATCCGTTCGTAGTAGCTCTTCTTGTCGAGCGTGTGGGCCACCACGCTGGCGATCATGCTGGCGTACATCAGCTGGAAGATCACGCTGTGCCGGTCGGTCATCTCCAGCACGAGGATGGCGCTGGTGAAGGGGCTGCGGGTGACCCCGGTGAGGAACGCGCACATCCCGCCGAGGATCATCATGTTCAGCTCGCCACGGTCCTCGCCGAACCAGTGACCGAAGAGCCCGCCGATGGCCGCGCCGGAAGACAGGGCGGGGGCGAACACGCCGCCGGCACCACCGGCACCCATGCTCACCACCGAGCCGAGGATACGGCCGAACGCATCCTTCCAATGCGGCGTGGGCTGACTGGCGAAGAGGTACTCGTCCAGCAGCCGGTCGCCACTGCCGAGCGTGACCTGTCCGAAGGTGAGCACCAGGCCGGCGAACGTGAAGGCGAGCAGAAGCACGAACAGGAATTGCGGCAACCAGCGCTTCATGGAGCGGCGGATCTTGTCCAGCACCAGCAGCACCTTGCAGGAGGCCGCACCGAGCAGACCGCACACCGCACTGATCGCAAGCAGCTTGTACATGAAGGAAGGACCGACGGTGGCGACCTTCGGATAACCATAGAGCAGGTAGGGGCCCAGGATCCACTGCGCGGTCATCCCGCTCAGGATCACGGAGCTCAACACGGCGGTGCGGAACTTGGCGATGTGGGTGCGCGTGAGCTCCTCGATGGCGAAGACGATCCCGCCGAGCGGTGTGTTGAAGGCCGCGCTGAGACCGGCCGCGCCACCGGTGATCATCATCACCTTGCGGCTCACCTTGGGCCAGAAGGGTGGCAGCAGTTTGTGCACGGTGCGGTACACGCTGCCGGCGAGCTGGAGTGTGGGTCCTTCACGACCGATGGAACCACCGCCGAAGGCCAGGGCGATGGAGGAGGCGATCTTCACCAGGATGATGCGCACATTGAGGAAGCGCCAGCTGCCATCGTTGCGTTCCTCATCCTTCGCCACCTCCACGGCGGCCATCAACTGCGGTATGCCGCTGCCACCGCTCATCGGGCTGAAGTAGCGCACGAGCCACCAGCTCGTAACGAAGGCGATCGGTGCGGTGAGGAGCACCATCAACGGCTTCTCGGCCAGGAGGTCGTGGTTCCATTGGTGCGCCTTCTGGAAGAGCTTGGTGTAGCCAACGGCGATCAGGGCGGTGAGGATCGCGCTGATCTGGTAGGGCAGGGCCAGCAACACGAAGTTCTTGGCCTGGCTGTTCCATACGAACTGGCGCACGCGTTCCAGGCGGCTCCAGACATACTTCTGGATCCGGATGGGAATGGAATGGTGGTCCTGTTCTTCCACGGGTGAGGGCCAAAAGTAGAGGCATGCTCCGCCGCGCGCCCGTCTCGCGCGGCAAAGTGTTCAACAGCCGTATCGGGTGTTCGCCTTATTCGCCGACCGCGAGGGCGTTGATGCGGACGAAGCCATAGCCGGTGTTCCGGTCGAAGGTCTTCACGATGTACGTGCCATCATTGCCGGGCACGGCACCCACCGGGCAGGGCATGAGGCCATCGGGGTGGATCAATGCGGTGCCCGAGGCTACCACGTTTCCACGCGGATCAAGGGTGGTCGCGCGCAACACGCCGGATTCGGCCGGTGCCATCGCCTTGTCCTTCTTGCCCTTCTTTCCTTCACCTTCTGGTGCGTCCACCTCGCCGGACCTATCGATCGTGGCAAGGCCACGTGGTGTGTGATCATAGAGGAGCGTGAGCCCCTTGTCATGGAGATGCACGTTCACGCCGTCATACGACTGTCCCGCCGTGGTCATGAAGGCGCGTTCGGCGATGTGCTGCCACTGGATCGTGTCGTTCGTACCGATGAGGCTGGTGCGGATATCCCCGGCGAGGCGACGGATGAAGATCGCATCGCCCATCGGTATCTGGTAGTTGGTCTCCAGGAAGGTCTCCACCACCACGAGGCCGTCGTTCCAACCGGGCAGCAGGGCCACGATCTCGTCCGGCACCTTCGCGTTGCGGGAAGTGGTGGTCTTCTTGGCACCTGTCTCGATGGCTCCGTAGGCCATCAGTTTGGTCTTGTGGATCGAAGGGATGCGTTGGTCCACGACTGGTGTGGTCTTCAACTTGGGATCGGCGGGGTCGAAGGTGAGCACCACTCCTGGCTGTCCGGTGAGGGCGCCGTAACGGATCGCAATGGACACGCTGCCATTCGCGCGTTCACACAGGCGTGCACTGGAGACGAAGTCCTTGTCCACGAGCACGTCGCTCACGGTCTTGCCGCGATCGGTCAAGGTGGTCAGGTGCACCTCGTGGCAGAGCTTGTCGGCCTTGCGTTCTTCAGCACCACAAGGGAACAGGTAGGACATCAGGTGGATGGTGCCATCATTGGCCAGGCTGATCTGGTGGATGCGGCTGGGCTCATCGGGGTAGGGCAGTTCGGCCGTGCCGCTCCATAACTCGGTGTATTCCTTGTCGAGGTAGGAGAACCAGAAGCGCTTGTTGCCCTTGCCGTTGGTGGTGAATGTGTTGATCAGGTAGTGCTCGCCATCAGGCGCGGCCACGATCCGTTCATTCAATGCGTATTGCAGGCCCTGGGAGAAGAGGATCGGGTCCGGTTGCGGGCGATAGGGCAGCGTGTTCGCCGGATCGTTCTTGAAGAGGATATCGCTGCTCGCCACCCGACGCAGGGTGTTCAGTGCCAGAGCACCACGCGTATCCACCTGACCGATGGCGAACTCGGTGGTCTTCTTCGTGTTGGTGGCGATCAAGCAATGCATGTCGCCATCCACGAGGAAGGGAGTGATGGCGGTCCACAACAAGCCGTCGAACGAGTGATCTTTGAGCGATACCTCCTCCGCGATGTTCATCTGCTGGTCGACGCGTATCAATTTGGGTGTGAGGTCATCCTCCACATAGAGCACGCCCTCCTTGCCGTTCACCAGCACACCGGCGGTCACGGCGAACACATCGCCGGTCAAGTTCTTGGAGGTGCGCTGGAAGGTCGTGCCCACCTGTTCCATCGAGGTCTGGCCTGGGACCTGTGAAGCTAGGGCGAGTGTGAGGAAGAAGACGAGGTGGCGGTTCATGCTAATAGGACGGAAGTTGGATGGATCGGATGCGCGCCTCATCGGAAGAAAGGTCCGCTACATGATGATCCCGGCGATCGTGGCACTGAGGTAGCTGGCGAGTGTGCCGCAGAACAGGGCCTTCAGGCCAAGCTGCGCGAGGTCTGCGCGGCGCATGGGAGCGAGCTCGCCGATACCGCCGATCTGCATGCCCACGCTGCTGAAGTTCGCGAAGCCGCAGATGGCGAAACTGGTGATCAGCAGACCCTTCTCGGTGATCACGGGCACAGCTTTGTCGGTGAGGCTCTTGAATGCGACGAACTCGTTCACCGTGAGTTTCTGGCCCAGCAGGGTGGCCACGCTGTTCACGTCCTGCATCGGCACGCCCATGGCCCACGCGAAGGGGGTGAAGAGCTTGCCGAAGATCCAGTTCAGGCTCAGGTGGAAGTCGGGGTTGAAGAGGTGACCCGCCCAGCCGAGGATCCCATCGATGAGTGCGATAAGTGCGATGAATCCGATCAACATGGCGATCACGTTCATGGAGATCTTGAAGCCATCACCGGCGCCATGGCCGATCGCGTCGATCACGTTGGTGTAGGTGCTCTTCACCTCGAGCTTCACCGTGCCCATGGTCTCGCTCTTCTCCGTTTCCGGGAAGACGATCTTGCTGATCACGAGCGCGCCGGGCGCTGCCATGAGGCTGGCGGTGATCAACTTGGGGGCGAGGTCCATACCGGCCGCGGCGCCCATGTTGGCGTACACGATCAGGATGCCACCGGCGATGCAGGCCAGCGATCCGCTCATGCTCGCGAGCAGCTCGCTCTTGGTCATGCCCTTCAGATAGGGGCGGATCATCACCTGTGCCTCCACCTGTCCCACGAAGGCGCTGGCCACGTTGCTCAAGGCCTCAGCACCGCTCACGCGCATGATGAAGTTCATGCCTTTCGCGATGATGGACACCACGCGTTGCATGAAGCCGATGTGGTAGAGGATCGCCACCAGCACGCACACCAGGATGATCGTGGCGGTGATGTTGAAGGCGAACACGAAGCCGCCGCCCCAGTAATTGCCCATGCTGCCGTCCGGTTGCTGCGCGATGATCCCACCGTAGACGAACGAGGCGCCCTGGCGGGAATAATGCTCGATCTTCTCCATGCCCTTGCCCAGCCACTGGAAGAAGGCGGTGATGGGCGGCACCTTCATCACCAGCAGGGCGATGGTGGTCTGGAGGAGCAGGCCGCTGATGACGAGCCGCTTGTTGATGGCCTTGCGGTTGTTGCTCGCAAGAAAGGCCAGGCCGAGGATGAGCAGGATACCGAGAAGCCCGGTGAATCGTTCCATGTGATGGGGTTGATGGTGCGTGAAAGTAGTCGGATGCGCCGATCAGGACTGAGCGCTTCCGGAAGAAATGACCCGGTTCCTGATCCAGCGGGGTAACAGGACCACGCCGATCAGGATGTAGGGGTAATAGCTCATGAGCCGCCAGAGCAGGGCCAGTGCGGGTGCCAGGCCGGTGGCGATGAACATGCCAAGGAAGTCATTGAAGATGAACTCCGCCAGTCCGCTACCACCGGGTGTGGGGCTCAGTAGGATGATGATGCCCATGATCACCTGCTTGCCGTAGATCACCGCGTCGTTGAGCCCCGCGCTGGGGTGGAAGGCGTGCAGGATGCAGTTGACGATGGTATAGCGTGCGGTCCACGAGGCGAAGGTGGCCACGAGGGCGGGCCACCAATAGTCCCAGCCGCGGCGCTTCAACCCGTTCGCGGCCGTGATGAGCTGGTCGCCGGTGGTGACCATGTTGCGCCGCCAGCGACGGAGCAAGGGTGCCGAGAAGATGCCGACGAGGGCCCGTTTCACGAAGACCGGGTTCACGAAGAGCGCATAGCCCACGAATAGTTTGTACCCCAGGATCCCGAAGTAGACGGTCCAGAACCACACGAAGATCCCCATGTCGCCTGCGCTGCTGGTGTCAACACCGGAGAAGAGCGCGTCGCGCCCCACCATGAAGTACATCACCGGCGCCATCACGGCCAGGAAGATCCCGTCCAGGAAGGAAGTGAAGGTGATGATGGTGATGCTCTTGCCGGCCTCGATGCCTTCGCGGGTGAGGATGAGGATGGCGAAGAGGAAACCGCCGCCGATCAGGCCGGGTGCCAGGGCCGAGGCGAATTCCCAGAGCATGATCACCACGAAGCTGCGTCCCCAGGTGAGCTCCCGGTCGGTGAGGAGGCGGATCCGCACCATGTAAGCGTAGTCGCGTACGACCACGCTCATGGCGGCCAGCAGCATCCAGAAGCTGGTGCGCCAGGTCCATTGTACGGCATTGAGGGCCTTCCAATCGGCGCCTCGCCAGATCAGGTAGCCCGTGATGCCAAGGCCGATCACCACGGGCAACAACACGCGTCCTGTGCTGAACGATCGCAGGATCCGGGTCTCGTCAAGGCGCATGCGCTGCGAACATAGCGCGAAGCAGACGGGGTTGATGTGTCGGGTGCCGCCTTTGGCGGTGTGCGGGCAAAGCCCCATCTTGGTGCCGCACCACGGAACAACGCGCATGGCGAACAAGCTCTTTGCCACCAAATCGGTGGAACAATTGATGAAGGCCGGGTCCGACGAAGGCGGCCATACCCTGAAGCGGACCCTCACCGCCTCGAACTTGGTGGCCCTGGGCATCGGGGCCATCATCGGTACGGGGATCTTCGTGCTCACCGGCACGGCGGCGGCCAATCATGCCGGTCCGGCGCTCACCATCTCCTTCATCGTGTCGGGTCTCGGCTGTCTGTTCGCAGGCCTCTGCTACTCGGAGTTCGCCTCCATGCTGCCTATCAGCGGGAGCGCCTATTCATACGCTTATGCCACGCTGGGTGAGTTCCTCGCCTGGATCATCGGTTGGGACCTCATCCTGGAATACCTGTTCGGTGCCAGTACGGTGGCAGTGGGGTGGAGCGGCTACATGGTCAGTTTCCTCGATGGCTTCGGCATCCACCTGCCCGCAGCGCTCACTTCGGCTCCCTTCGTGCATGATGCCACGGGCTGGCATGCCACGGGTGCGTTCATGAACCTGCCGGCGGTGCTCATCGTCCTCACCATGACCGTGCTGCTCGTCCGCGGCATCCGCGAATCCGCAGGCTTCAACAACATCATTGTGTTGGTGAAGCTCGCCGTGATCCTGCTCTTCATCTTCTTCGGCATGTGGTATGTGGATACGGCGAACTGGTTCCCCTACATCCCGGACCGTGTGACGGATGCGGCGGGCATCTCGCGGTTCGGCTGGCAGGGCATCCTGGCCGGGGCGGGCGTCATCTTCTTCGCCTACATCGGCTTCGATGCGGTGAGCACGGCGGCGCAGGAGGCGAAGAACCCGCAGCGGGACATGCCGAAGGGCATCCTCTATTCCCTGCTGGTATGCACGATCCTTTATGTGATCGTCGCAGCGGTCATGACAGGCATCGTACCCTACGAGCAGCTGAACGTGGCCGCACCCATCGCACTGGCGATCGATTCCACAGGTGGAGCGCTCAGCTGGCTCGCACCTTGGATCAAGGTGGGTGCCATCGCGGGTCTCAGTTCGGTGATCCTGGTGATGCTGATGGGCCAGCCGCGGATCTTCTTCAGCATGAGCCGCGATGGCCTGCTGCCCCCGGTCTTCTCCAAGGTCCACCCCAGGTTCCACACGCCGCACGTCACCACCATCCTCACCGGTACCGTTGCGGCCATCATCGCCGGGCTCTTCCCCATCGGTCTGCTGGGAGAGCTGGTGAGCATCGGCACCCTGCTGGCCTTCGTGATCGTCTGCCTCGGCATCATCGTATTGCGCCGCACGCGGCCTGAGATGCCGCGCCCGTTCCGCACGCCGATGGTTCCGCTGGTGCCTATCCTGGGTGCGGTGATCTGCCTGGTGCAGATGGCCTTCCTGCCGTTGGATACCTGGCTTCGCCTCATCGTGTGGATGGGGGTAGGTGTTCTCATCTACTTCGGGTACGGCCGCAAGCACAGCAAGCTCACCCAGGACTGACGGTACACCATGAGCGGCTTCCATCGTTCGCTCGGTCTGTGGGACGCCACGATGCTGGTGGCCGGTTCCATGATCGGTTCCGGCATCTTCATCGTGAGCGCGGGGATGATGCGCGACCTCGGCTCGCCGGCCTGGCTGCTGGTGGCCTGGGTGGTGGCCGGTGTGCTCACGGTACTGGCCGCATTGAGCTATGGGGAACTGGCCAGCATGATGCCCAAGGCCGGAGGACAGTTCGTCTACCTAGAGCGTGCTTACGGTCGGCTCACGGCCTTCCTCTATGGTTGGACGGCCTTCACGGTGATCACCTCCGGCATCATCGCCGCCGTGGCCGTGGCCTTCGCGAAGTTCAGTGCGGTCTTCTTCCCGGTGCTTTCCCCGGACAACGTGCTGCTCGACCTGGGCTTCATGCGGGTGAGCGCGGCGCAGGTCTATGCGGTCTCAGCGATCCTCCTGCTCACCTGGTTCAACACACGTGGTGTGGAGAGCAGCAAGACCTTCACCACTGTGTTCACCACAGCCAAGATCGCGGCCTTGCTTGCGTTGATCGTGGTGGGCCTCGCCGTCGGACTCGGAACGGACGTGCTGGCCTCCAACTTCACGGATGGCTGGCGTGCGGCCACGGAGGCAGCGGACGGCACATTGACACCGCTCACCGGTGCCGCCTTGCTCAGTGCGCTCGGGGTTGCCATGGTGGGTTCGCTCTTCAGCAGCGACGGTTGGAACAGCATCACCTTCATCGCCGGCGAGGTGAAGGAGCCACAACGGAACATCCCGCGAAGCCTGGCGCTCGGGACCTTCATCGTCACGGGCCTCTATGTCCTCGCCAACATCACCTACCTGTCGCTCCTGCCCAGCGAGGGCATCATGCATGCCGAGGCCGATCGGGTGGGAACCGCGGCGGCCGAGGTCATCATGGGGTCCGCTTCGGTGTCGGTGATGGCGATCCTGATCATGGTGAGCACCTTCGGTTGCATCAATAGTTACGTGCTCACTGGTCCGCGCATGTACTACGCCATGTCGCGGGAAGGGCTCTTCTTCAAGCAGGCCGGTACGCTAAGCGCGAAGGGTGTGCCGCAGTGGGCGCTATGGGTGCAGTGCGCATGGTCGTGCGTGCTGTGCTTCAGCGGCACCTACGGGGACCTGCTGGACTACGCCACCTTCGCTTCGCTGCTCTTCTACATCGTCACCATCGCCGGCATCTTCATCCTGCGGAAGCGGGAACCGGAAGCGCCACGTCCATACAAGGCCTTTGGTTATCCGCTCGTCCCGGCGCTATACATTGTGTGTGCGCTGGGCTTCTGCTTGAACCTGCTCGTGTTCAAACCAGCCTTCACACTGGGCAGTTTGGTGATCGTTGGCCTGGGTGCGTTGGTCTATCTGGTCACGATGCGGACCAGGCCATCCGCGTGACCCCGCCCGGGAGAACCCGCCCTTGGGTCTTGAGAATGGAGACTTGCGCCTTGAGTCCTGCTCAATTCGTCCCCTCGCGCTTCTTGATCTCGTCGCGGATCTTCGAGGCGCGCTCGTAGTCCTCATTGTCGAGCGCTTCCTCGAGCTTCGATCGCAATTCCTCGATCGTCATCGAAGCCGCCTTCTTCTCCGCCTTGGCGGTCGTCTTGCTTTCCTCGGCTTCCTCTTCACCCTCCTCCACCTTCAGTCCGGCGGCGCTCAGGATGAACTCATAGGTGTGGATCGGGCAGTCGAAGCGGAGGGCCAGGGCGATGGCATCGCTGCTGCGCGCATCGATCTCCACCTCATGACCGTTCTGGTCAAGCACCAGCTTCGCGTGGAAGATGCCCTCGACCAGGTCGTTGATGATGACCTCCTTCAGGGTGATGCCGAGGGTGTCCGCCACGTTCTTGAACAGGTCGTGGGTGAGCGGCCGGGCCGGCTTGATGTTCTCCACCTGGATGGCGATGGCCTGCGCTTCCACACCCCCGATGATGATCGGCAGGCGGCGGTCGCCTTCCAGTTCCGACAGGATCAGTGCGTAGGCCCCCGCGTGGGTATGGCTGTACGTGATGCGGAGGAAACGTAGCTCTACCTTGTCCATGTCCGGCGGGGCTGTGAAGATAGGAACGGAAAGGAGTTGGCAGTTCGCAGTTTGCAGCAGCAAGCTCCATAGGGCAAGGACTGCGCACTGCGAACTGCCAACGTGCGCTCAGCGCTCCGCGTTCAGCTTCTTCGCCGCTTCGATCAATTGCGGAAGCACCTGGAAGGCATCGCCCACGATCCCGTAATCCGCCGCCTTGAAGAAGGGAGCTTCCGGATCGTTGTTGATCACGCAGATCACCTTGCTCTGGTTCACGCCGGCCAGGTGCTGGATGGCACCGCTGATGCCGATGGCGATGTACAGGTTCGGGCGGATGGCCACACCGGTCTGTCCCACATGCTCGTGGTGCGGACGCCAGTGCATATCAGCGACCGGACGGCTGCAGGCAGTGGCCGCGCCGAGCTCCTTCGCCAATTCCTCCACCATGCCCCAGTTCTCCGGACCTTTCATGCCACGACCGGCGCTAACGACCAGTTCGGCTTCGGGCAACGGCACACCACCACCGGCCTTGCGCACCTCCTTCACGGTGATGCGCACCGGACCGAGGTCGCCATGGTAGTCTTCCACCGAAGCGCTGCCACCGTCTTTTCCCACGGGGATCGAATTCGGCATCAGGCTGATCACTTTGTTCGGGCTGGTCACCTGCAGCCAGGCCTGTGCCTTGCCGCTGAACACGTTGCGCTTGAACTTGTCGCCTTCGGGCATGCCGATCGCGCCCGCCACGTGGGCGGCCTTCAGTTTCGCGGCCAGGCGCGGGGCCACCGCCTTTCCGGTGCCATCATGCACGCATACGATGGTGTTCGCGCCTTCTTTGGAGGCCACGTCCAATACCAGTTTCGTCAGTTGCTGGCCATCCACGGCCGTGACGTCACGCGCGACGATCACTTTGCCAGCGCCCTGTGCACCGAGGCTCTCAAGCCCGGCGGCACCCCCGAAGGTCACTGCTGTCACGGGTCCACCAGCCAGCTTGCTGGCATAGGTCACAGTCTCCTGGGCGGCTTTCGGCAGCTTTTCGCCGCGAGTATCGATGAATACGATCGTGCTCATGTCGGATATCGGTTGGGACCGAAGACCATCGGCCCGTACTACGTTCTTGTTATCAGATGACCTTGGCCTCGGTGTGCAACATTTCAATGAGCTTTCCGGCATCATCGGCGGGGATCATCTTCACCGCGCCTTTCGCAGGGGGCAGTTCGAAGGAGGCCGTGTGCGCTACGTTGTCCGTGGCGGCAGGGGGCACCACCGTCAGCGGCTTGGTCCGGGCCGCCATGATCCCGCGCATGTTCGGGATGCGTTGCTCAGCCATGCCTTTCGCAGCGCTCAGGACCATGGGCAGGGCCACCTCCACTACTTCCACACCGCCGGGCACATCGCGCTCGATGGTGGCCTTGCCGGAAGCCACGTCCAACTTGCTGGCGAGGGCCACGTACGGCAGGTCCAGGAGCTCCGCCACCATGCCGCCCACCTGGCCGCCGTTGTGGTCGATCGTCTCCTTCCCGGCCATGATCAGGTCGAAGCCCTTGTCCTTGGCGTAGGCAGCGATCTGCTCGGCCACCTGCAGGGCTTCGGTGGGTTGCACGTCCACACGCACGGCGTCATCGGCACCGATCGCCAGGCCTTTCCGGATGGTCGCTTCGGTATCGGCGCCGCCCACCGTGATGGTGGTGACGGAACCCGCACCGGCCGCCTCCTTCAGTTCCAAGGCGCGCACAAGGGCGTACCATTCGTCGTAGGGGTTCACGATGAAGGTGACACCGTTGGCATCGAACTTCGTGTTGCCATCGGTGAAAGCGATGCGGGCCGTGGTGTCGGGCACCTGGCTGAGGAGGACGAGGATCTTCACGGGTACGGAGGTTCGGGCGGCGAAAGTACGCACCACTGCCCAGCCATGGCAGCGAGGTGCAGGTGGTACAGGATGGGGTGTGGATCCCCCACGGACCCACCCGGCCGGCACCTGGCGTTCCCGAGGGACAACAGGGCCATTGATCGGCACGGCTTCGGCACTGGCCAGCAGGAACCACCATCCATGGCAACCACCAGCATCACCCCACCGGCGCGCGCGAAAGGGTTCGCGGCGGTGCGCCACTTCGTCAAGCTCATGTTCAAGGCCTTCGGGGAGGACAACACCTTCGAGCTTGGTGCCGCGCTGGCCTACTACACCATCTTCTCCATCATCCCCCTGCTGGTGGTCATTATTGCCATCTCGGGCCTTATCGCCGGTCCTGAAGCGGTGAGCGGTCAGCTCTTCCGCCAGCTGAACGGGCTCGTGGGTGCGGAAACGGCGGATGCGCTTCAGGACATGCTTGGCGACGCCTACATCAGTGGCAAGGGTTTGGTGGCCACGGTGGTCGGGGTGATCACGCTGATCATCGGAGCTACGGGCATCTTCAACTCCCTGCAGACCGCACTGAACCGCATCTGGGAGATCCAGCCGCGGCCCAAGAGCTCCATACTCGCCTTCCTCATTAAGCGGCTGTTGTCCTTCTCCTTCGTCATGGGTCTTGGCTTCCTGCTCGTGGTCACCTTCGTCGTCAACTCGCTCATCACCGGCTTCGGCGACGACCTAGCGAAGGCGCTGCCAGGGGCTGGCGGCATGCTGGTGGTGGCCTTGAGCTGGACCTTGATGGTCGGCATCAGCACCCTGGTGTTCGCCTGCATGTTCAAGTTCCTGCCCGATGCACACCTGGCATGGAAGGACGTGCTCCCGGGAGCCATCTTCACCACGGTGCTCTTCCTGTTGGGCAAGACCGCGCTCGACTTCTACTTCGATGCCGCCGACCCCACCAGCACGTTCGGGGCGGCCGCGGGCCTCATCTCGCTGTTGTTGTGGACCTTCTATGCCTCACAGATCTTCTTCCTGGGTGCCGAGTTCGTATGGGTGTGGTGTGCGCAACAAGGACGGCCGATCCTTCCCAAGGACAACGCGGTGCGTGTGGTGCGCCAGGAGATGGTGGTGGAGAAGGGCGAGTTGATGCCGATGGGTGAGAAGCACAAGGGCGCGGAGGAGGTGGGCAAGGAGGAGACGGCCGAGGGGTAGGGTCGGTCGCCGCTGCTACCTTTGGCACCCAGACCACACGGCATGCGTACGATCCAGATGCGGGAGGCCCTCAACGAGGCCATGAGCGAAGAAATGCGTCGCGACCCCAATGTCTTCCTCATGGGTGAGGAAGTGGCGGAGTACGACGGCGCCTACAAGGTGAGCAAGGGTATGCTGGCCGAGTTCGGAGCGGAACGCATCATCGACACCCCGATCGCCGAGCTGGGCTTCACGGGTATAGCCGTTGGAGCCGCGATGAACGGCCTGCGCCCCATCGTGGAATACATGACCTGGAACTTCGCCATCCTCGCGGCCGACCAGATCATCAACCATGCGGCCAAGATGCTGCAGATGAGCGGCGGCCAGTTCCATGTGCCCATCGTGTTCCGCGGTGGCAACGGCAGCGCAGGGCAGCTTGCGGCCACGCACAGCCAGAGCTTCGAGGCCATGTACTCCAACATCCCCGGCCTCAAGGTCATCAGTCCAAGCACGCCCTACGACGCCAAGGGCCTGCTGAAGGCGGCCATTCGGGACAACGACCCCGTGCTCTTCATGGAGAGCGAGCGCATGTACGGCGACAAGGGCGAGGTACCCGACGGCGAGTACCTGCTGCCGATCGGCGTGGCCGATGTGAAGCGCGAAGGCACCGACGTCACCATCGTCTCCTTCAACAAGATGATGAAGGTGGCGCTCGCAGCCGCGGAAGAACTGGCCAAGGAAGGCATCAGCGCCGAGGTCATCGACCTGCGCACGATCCGCCCCTTGGATCACGCCACCATCCTGAAGAGCGTAAAGAAGACCAACCGCCTGGTGGTGGTGGACGAGAACTGGCCCTTCGGCAGTGTGGCCAGTGAAGTGGCCTACCGCGTGCAGAAGGACGCCTTCGACTTCCTGGACGCCCCGGTCGTTCGCGTGAATCAGGCCGATGTGCCGCTGGCGTTCACGCCCACATTGATCGAGGCTTCTCTGCCAAGCGTTCCCCGCGTGGTGAAGGCGGTGAAGGAGGTTATGTACGTGGTGAAGTAGGCGGGGGTGAAGGCGCAGGTGCAGGAGGCTTACCACTGCTCCTGTTCCTGCGCCTTTCCGACCCACTGCATCCTGAGTTCACGCCCGTTTCCTATTTTCGCGCCCCGCTGGACACGCGCGTAGTGGAAGGCGCTGAGACACAAAGACATACACAACACGACAGAGATGGGAAGTGAATTGATGTACTACATCCCGGCGCTTGGGGTGCTGGGCTTGGTGGTGATGATCGCCAAGGCAGCCTGGGTGAGCAAGCAGGATGCCGGCGAGGCCAACATGCAACAGCTGGCGGGCTACATCGCCAGCGGTGCCAGTGCCTTCCTGAAGGCCGAGTGGAAAGTGCTCGGGGTCTTCGCGGTGATCGCCGCCGCCCTTCTCGCCTGGAGCGGTACCCTCGTCCCCCACAGCAGCTGGGTGATCGCGGTGGCCTTCCTGATCGGCGCCTTCTTCAGCGCCTTCGCCGGTTGGATCGGCATGAACATCGCCACCAAGGCCAACGTGCGCACCACGCAGGCCGCGCGTACCAGTTTGGCGCAGGGCCTCAAGGTGAGCTTCAACGGTGGTACCGTGATGGGTCTTGGCGTGAGCGGACTCGCTGTGCTGGGTCTCAGCGTGCTCTTCATCGCCTTCTACAGGATGTATGTGAACGGCGCCTCCCCGAACGGTGAGGAGATGATGAAGGCCTTGGAGGTGCTCGCGGGCTTCAGCCTCGGCGCCGAATCCATCGCGCTCTTCGCCCGTGTGGGCGGTGGCATCTACACCAAGGCCGCCGATGTGGGCGCCGACCTCGTTGGTAAGGTGGAAGCCGGGATCCCCGAGGATGATCCGCGCAACCCCGCCACTGTGGCCGATAACGTGGGCGATAACGTGGGCGATGTGGCCGGCATGGGCGCCGACCTCTTCGGCAGCTACGTGGCCACCATCCTCAGCACCATGGTGCTCGGTCGCGAGGTGATCAGCCAGGACAACTTCGGCGGCATGGCCCCGATCCTGCTGCCCATGTTGATCGCTGGCCTCGGCATCGTGTTCAGCATCATCGGCACCTTCTTCGTGCGCATCAATAAGGATACCGACAGTGTGATGGCCGCCTTGAACAAGGGCAACATCGGCAGCATCATCCTCACGGCCATCGCCAGCTACTTCATCATCGGATGGATGTTCCCGGAGAGCGTCGAGTTCGTCCGTGGTGATGTGCACCTCGTCGTGGCCAGCATCAACATCTTCTACGCCATCGTGCTCGGCCTCGTGGTGGGCTTCCTCATGAGCTACATCACCGAGTACTACACCGCCATGGGTCGCAAGCCGGTGGACAGCATCGTGCAGAAGAGCGGCACGGGTCACGCCACGAACGTGATCGGTGGCCTGGCCGTGGGTATGGAGAGCACTTTCCTGCCGATCCTCGTGCTGGCCGCCGGCATCTTCGGTGCCTTCAGCCTCGCTGGTCTCTATGGTGTGGCCATCGCGGCCGCTGGCATGATGGCCACCACCGCCATGCAGCTCGCCATCGACGCTTTCGGTCCAATCGCCGACAACGCCGGTGGTATCGCGGAGATGAGCGGCCTGCCGAAGGAGGTGCGTGAGCGCACCGACATCCTCGACGCGACTGGCAACACCACCGCCGCCACGGGCAAGGGCTTCGCCATCGCTTCCGCCGCGCTGACCGCCCTTGCGCTTTTCGCTGCGTATGTCGGTCTCGCGGGCATCACCGCCATCGACATCTACAAGGCCAACGTGCTCGCCATGTTGTTCGTGGGCGGCATGATCCCCTTCCTCTTCAGCAGCATGGCCATCAGCGCCGTGGGCAAGGCCGCCATGGACATGGTGAAGGAGGTGCGTCGTCAGTTCCGCGAGATCCCTGGCATCATGGAGTACAAGGCACAGCCGGAGTACGAGAAGTGCGTGGCCATCAGCACCCAGGCCTCGATCCGTGAGATGATCCTGCCGGGTGCGCTCGCACTGCTAAGCCCGATCATCGTCGGTTTCGCATTCGGCCCTGAAGCCCTGGGCGGTCTGCTCGCCGGCATCACGGTGAGCGGCGTGCTCATGGGCATCTTCCAGAACAACGCCGGCGGCGCTTGGGACAATGCCAAGAAGAGTTTCGAGAAAGGCGTGCTGATCGACGGCCAGACCTACAAGAAGGGCAGCGATCCGCACAAGGCAGCGGTGACCGGAGATACCGTCGGGGATCCGTTCAAGGATACCTCGGGTCCCTCGATGAACATCCTCATCAAGCTGACCTCCATCGTGGCGCTGATCATCGCGCCGCACATCAACGAGCAAGGCCACGATGCGCACACGAACATTGAACCGGTGCAGAAGATCGAGGTGGTGAACGTGGTGGATGCCCATCTGGATGCGGAGACGCATTGATCGCTTCGAACCAACTGTGAGCAGCCCCGCCATCGGCGGGGTTGTTCATTTCCAGGACCAGATGGACCATTACCACTACACCGATAAGGAGTTCGTTGAGCAGATGCGGTCCGCATCATTCCCTCCCGCCTTGTTCGATCACGAGGCGCACCTGCGGCTCGGCTGGGTCATGATCAGGACGCACGGTCCTGATCGGGCAGCTGAACTCCTCTGTGACCTGATACAGAACTATGCCCGTGCCATCGGTGAGGCGGAGATGTATGATCGCGCGCTCACCATCACTGCGACGCGGATCATCGCTCTCTGCATAATGCGATCCAACGCGACGGACTTCACGACATTCCTGGCAGAATTCCCGAAGCTTGGCAACGGCTTCCGTGAGTTGATCGGGGCCTACAACGAAGGAGGTTCAGCGGGCGTGGAGACGATCCTCTGAACACCTCGATCCAACATGCAGAAGCCCCGCCACTGGTGGGGCTTCTGCGTTCATGCTCGGAAGGGGCCTACCGCTTCTTCGCCACCTTTTTGGCCGCGGTCTTGGCCGCAGGCTTGCTTGTCGTCTTGCCGTTCTTGCTCGGCGCCGGGGTCTTGGTCACCTTGGCGGCGGCCTTGGGTGCCGGTGGTTCCTTCAGCGCCTTGCCACCCTTGGAGTTGCTCTCCATGGGGAATAGGCCGTGGATCTCCGCATCGATCCGGCTGATGATCTTGCCCAGGTCCTCCGGGTCGTTGTGGAAGCTGTTGTCCTCCACATCGATCACCAGCAACTTTCCCTTGTCGTAGGTCTGGATCCAGGCCTCGTAACGTTCGTTGAGGCGCTTCAGGTAATCGATGCTGATGCTGTTCTCGTAATCACGCCCGCGCTCGCTGATCTGCTTCACCAGCTTGTCCACGGGAGCCTGCAGGTAGATCAGGAGATCCGGTGGCGTGATGCTGTGGTCCATGTTCTGGAACAGCCGGAAGTAGTTCTCGAAGTCGCGCGTGGTCATCAGGCCCATCGCATGCAGGTTCGGGGCGAAGATGAAGGCATCCTCGTAGATCGTGCGGTCCTGGATCACGTTGCGACCGCTGGAACGGATCTCCAACAACTGCTCGAAGCGCGAGTTGAGGAAGAAGATCTGCAGGTTGAAGCTCCAACGCTGCATGTCCTTGTAGAAGTCGAAGAGGTAGGGGTTGTTGTCCACCGCCTCCTGCAGTTGATCCCATTTGTAGTGCCGTGCCAGCAGCTGGGTGAGGGTCGTCTTTCCGGAACCGATGTTGCCTGCGATCGCGATATGCATGATGATGTGCGGAAGGGATGGCGAAGATACCCGCACCCCGGCACCGCATGCCCAATGTGGAAAAGTCGTGCGATCCTCAAGGGCGGCCGACCGCCTCGTGGATGACGATGCCCGATGGTGTGAGCACGTATGCGCGGCCGCGTTCGATGCGGAAGGCGATCAACCCAACGAGCAGGCTTTCGGGCAGGGGGATCGCATCGATCGCGAAGGACCGCATGTCGTACACCTGGGGCAGGCCGCCCTGCACGAAGTAGAGGTAGCCACTGCGCACCTCGAAGCTGCTCACCTCTTTCAGTGGAATGGTCTTCATGTAGGTTCCGAAGAGGTCGAACACGAGGATCCCGGTGGACGGGTCGTTCACGTACAGCCGGCTGTCGAATTCCTGCATGGCGGTGGGAGCCGGGGTGATGCCCAACAGCTGGTCCAGGCGTCCGGTGTTGGCCAGCTTCCGCAGCTGTGCGTCCACGCGGATCAGGCCGAGCTCCTGCTGATCGAAGAACCAGAAGCTGTTCTGCACGCTCGCACAGGCCAGCACCACCTGGGGGAACCCGATGCGTGGCAGGTTGAGCACGCTGCCCTGCACCGCGAGGGTGTTGTCCAGCATGGCCAGCTGTCCCTGCTCCTGCGAGAAGATGAGCGGCTTCAGCGAATAGAACGCGTCCAGGTGACTGATCGGCCCGAAGGTCTTGAAGCTGTTGCGCAGCCAGGAGGCACCCTGCGCGTTGTAGAGCTCCAGTTCGTCGCCCCGGAGCACATAGATGTTCCCCACTTCATCCGTGGTGAACGCGTCCACAGGCCCGGGCACCACCGGCTTCACCTGGGCCATGGCGGAAGCCACCAGGAACAAGCCGGCGAATAGGTGGTTCAGGCGGAGGAGGTTCATGCCAGCACGGGCGCGAGCAGGCTGTCAAGCAGTTGCCGGTCGTTGCACAGGCGCGGGACCTTGTGCTGCCCTCCGAGCTTGCCTCGCTGCTTCATCCATTCATAGAACGTGCCAGGCCGTACGCTGTGCACCAGCGGCGGCCGCAGCGCCATATCACCCCGCCTCTTGGCGTCATAGTCCGAGTTCACCGCCCGCATCGTACGGTCCAGTTCGGCCACGAACGCGCCAAGGTCCGCAGGCGGCTTGTTGAACTCGATGATCCATTCATGCCCGCCGCGCGCGTCCGCATCCATGTACACGGGTCCCGCGGTGTACTCGTTCACCACGGCACCAGTGGCCTGGCACGCGGCCTCGATCCCCTGGTCCGCGTTCTCCACCACAAGCTCCTCACCGAAGGCGTTGATGAAGCTCTTGATCCGGCCGCTCACCTGGACGCGATACGGCTTCGTGCTCGTGAAGCGCACCGTGTCCCCCGGCATGTAGCGCCACAGTCCGCCGTTCGTGCTGATCACGATGGCGTACGGGACATCCACCTCCACCTCGTGCACCAGCAGGGTTCGGGGCTGGTCGGTGCCCATTTCCTCCAAGGGCATGAATTCATAGAAGATGCCATAGTCCAGCATCAGCAGCATGTCGTCCGCGCCCCGCCGGTCCTGGATGGCGAAGGAACCCTCGGAGGCGTTGTAGCTCTCCAGGTAGTTCATGGTGGGGGAGGGGATCAGGGCCTCGAACTGCGCTCGGTAAGGGCGGAAGCTCACACCGCCGTGCATGAACAGCTCCAGGTTGGGCCAGACCTCCAGGATGTGCTGCTTGCCGGTGAGGTCCAGGATGCGATGCATCAGGATCAGGGTCCACGAGGGAACCCCGGCGATGCAGCTCACATCCTCGCGCATGGTCTCACGCGCCATGCGCTCGATCTTCTCCTCCCAGTTCTCCATCAGCGCGGTCTCGATCACCGGTGTCCGCCGCACCTCCACCCAGATGGGCAGGTTGCGGATGATGATCGCGCTGAGGTCGCCACTGTACGCGTCGGACCTGAATTGTTCCAGGGCGCTGCTCCCGCCCACCACAAGGCTCATGCCCTGGTAGAGCTTGCTCTCCGGGAATTGCTGGTAATGGAAGGCGAGGAGGTCCTTGCCGCCCTTGTAGTGGCAATCCTCGAGCGCCTCCCGGCTCACCGGTATGAACTTGCTGCGATCGCTGGTGGTGCCGCTGCTCTTGGCGAACCAGCGCGCGTCCGTCGGCCACAACAGGTTCTGCTCTCCCTTGCGCAGGCGGGCCACATACGGCTTCACCTCCTCGTAATCCTGGATCGGCACGCGCGCCCGGAACGTGTCCGGGTCGGAGATCCCTTCATATCCGTGCTTCCGGCCCCATTCGGTGTAGCGCGCGCTCTGCACGAGGTAATGGAACACCTCGAGCTGCGCCATGCGCGGGTTCTCCTTGAACAGATCGATCTGTTGCAGGCGCTTCTTCAGCAGGAAGGAGACGAGCGCGTTCACGGTGGTAGGAAGGAGTGGGAGAGGGGTGGGTCCTATCTTCAGCCCAAAAGATACGCACAGCTCCGAATGAACGATGGTTCCCCCCTGCGCAAGATGTTGTCCGGCCTCGATGGGCAGGTGTCCTATGCGCTTCCACTGCTCGATGGTCCACTGGAGCTCAAACCCTACCTGGGACGACCGTTCACCCTGCGCGCCACGGGGGTGTTGAGCTGCGTGAGCTGCGGCCGGCGTGTGAAGAAGCTCTTTGCGCAGGGCTTCTGCTACCCTTGTCTCACCACCGCTCCGGAGGCTTCCGAGTGCATCGTGCGTCCCGAGCTATGCAGGGCGCACCTGGGTGAGGGCCGTGATCCGGAATGGGAGCGAGCGCACCATCATACTGAGCACGTTGTCTACCTCAGCTACACCGGCGCGGTCAAGGTGGGCGTCACGCGCAGTACCCAGGTGCCCGTGCGCTGGATCGATCAAGGGGCGGTATCCGCGCTCATCATCGCCCGGGTGCCCTACCGCCAGCTGGCAGGTCTCATCGAGGTGGACCTCAAACGTGTACTGGCCGATCGCACCAACTGGCGGGCCATGTTGAAGCTCGTTCCCACGGACCATGCCGCCCTTTTCGGCGCGCGTGAGCAGGCCAGGCTCGCCTTGCGGGAGGACCTGCAGCAACACCTGCTGATGGACGAGGCGCCGGTGGATATCGTCTACCCCGTTCTCGCCTATCCTCCGAAAGTGGCCAGCGTGTCGTTGGAGAAGCAGCCGGTGCTTTCCGGCAGATTGATCGGCGTGAAGGGCCAGTACTTGCTCTTCGAGGATGGCCGGGTCTTCAATGTCCGCAACCACAGCGGCCATCATGTAACCGTGGACCCACCGGACGCCGGGCTGTAACCTTCTTCAGGCCACCTCCGTTCAACCACCAGGTTTTGGTCAGTGAACTGATCGTTAGGGCAAGCGAGGGGCTCCGGTTTTCCGGGGCCCCTCGTGGTTTCTGGCGGCCTTAGCGCACCAGCAGGTCGTAGGGCATGCGGGCTTGGATGCCTGTGCGCTCGGTGGCGCGCTTGGCTTTTTGATACTGCTTCAGCATCGCAGCGTCATCCCCCAATACCTGGACGGCCACCCACGAGCGGGCCGTGCCGTTCAGGTCCTCCATGATCTGCTGGAAGAGGTCCTTCTGCTTCGGCAGTTCCACCCGCTTGTAGTCGCTGAGGTCAGCCAGTTCGGCGGCTTTCTGGATGGCGGCTTCCAGGCCGCCGATCCCATCCACCAGCCCCAGCCGCAGGGCATCGGTGCCGGTCCACACCCGGCCCTGACCGATGCTGTCCACTTGGGCCACGCTCATGCTCCGGCCATCGGCAACGCGCTGTTTGAAGCCGTCGTAGAATTCGTCGATGTAGCCTTGGATCAACCGCTTTTCCTCCTCGGTCAATGGGCGGCTGACCGTGAACATGTCGGCGTGCGTGTTCGTCTTCTCCCCATCGAAGGTGATGCCGAGCTTGTTCTTGAAGAAGCCCTGCATGTTCGGGATGATGCCGAAGACCCCGATGGAGCCGGTGATCGTGGTGCTCTCGGCGAGGATGTAGGTGGCGGGTGCGCTGATGTAGTAGCCTCCGGAGGCGGCAACATCCCCCATGCTCACCACCACCGGCTTCACCTTGGAGCAGAGCTCCACCTCGCGCCAGATCACGTCGCTGGCCAGTCCGCTGCCACCCGGACTGTTCACGCGCAGCACCACCGCTTTGATGGTGCTGTCCTCGCGCACCTCGCGGATGGTCGCGCTGAGGTCCGTGCTGCCGATGCTGCCTTCATCGCTCGCGCCGGATACGATGTCGCCTTCGGCATACACCACCGCCAGCTTGCCATTGCTCGCGGACCGTTCCATGTCCGCCGGGGTGAAGGACCGGGCATACTTCACCAGGGACACCAGTTCCAGGTCCTCGTCCGTGGGGATGGACATGCGCTCGTGCAGGTCGGCGATCAGTTCATCGCGGTAGATCGTGCCGTCCACCAGACCCAGACGCCTGGCGTCCTCGGCATTGCGCACCAACAGGCCGTCGGCGATGCTGTTCAACCGGGTCTTGTCCAACCCGCGCGCCTCGGACACCGCATCCAGCATCTCGTTCCACAAGCCGTCCAGGATCACCCGGTTCTGCTGCCGGTTCGCCTCACTCATGTGGTCTTCCGTAAAGACCTCGCCGAAGCTCTTGAACTTGTTGTTGCTGCCCCGGATGAACTGGATGTCGATGTCGAGCTTCTCGAACAGGCCCTTGAAGAACATGTACTCACTGCGCAGCCCGTGGAACTGCACATCGCCACGCGGCTGCAGATACACCTTGTCCGCTGCTGTGGCGAGGTAGTAGGCGCCCTGCGAGTAGGTGTCGCTGTAGGCGATCACGGGCTTGCCGCTCTCTTTCTTGAAACGAACGAGCTTCTCGCGGATCTCCTTCACGGTGGCGAAACCCGCCTCCAGGCCGCTCAGGTCGAGCAGCACGCCGGTGATGTGGTCATCGGACTTGGCGTGCTCCAGGCTGGCCAATACCTGGTTCAGGCCGATGGGGCTGGCCCCCTTGAACGGACCGAAGTTCAACAGCAGGTCGTCGTTCGAGCCGCGGTCCACGATGGCCTGGTCCAGTTCCAGGTGCAGGATGCTGCCTTGCTGCACGGTGGTCGGCTTCGCCTTGGCGCTGAACCCGCTGCCGATGGCGACCAACGAACCGATGAAGAGGAAGAGGAGCACGACCCCGATGAACAGGGTGCCGAGCATCGAGGCGAACATGAACTTGAGGAACTGGCGCATGGAGAGGTTCTTTTCTTGGTGCGAAACTACCGGGGGGAGGAGCGGGACCGGCGGATCCATACACGAGCGGGTCGGTCGGTGGATGGGAGGCTCCTCCGGATAGCTTTGCCGCATGCCGGAGCGGGAGGTGGTGTTGCTGCTGGGGGCCGATATCGGCGATCCGGTGGTGCAATGCGCCCTGGCCGAAGAGGCGATCGCGGAACGGATCGCGGCGGTCATCGCCCGCAGCCGCGATCATTGGACCGAGCCCTGGGGTTTCACCGCGGACACCTTGTTCCTCAACCGGGCGCTCCTGGTCCGCACGGCCATGGAGCCGGCCGCCTTGATGGCCACCTGCCTGTCCATCGAAGCGGAGCTTGGCCGTGTCCGGTCTGCGGGCGCCACGCCGCGCTCCCGCACCATCGACATCGACATCCTGCTCATCGGGTCGGAGGTCATCCGTACGGAGGCCGTGCACATCCCGCACCCGCGCATGCACCTGCGCCCCTTCGCACTGGCCCCGCTCTGCGATCTATGGCCGGCCTGGGAACATCCCGAACTGCACCGCACGGCCCTTCAACTGCTCGACGCCATCCCGCTCCATTGATGCCCTTTCATTCCTACATCGCGGTTGAAGGCCTCATCGGCGCGGGCAAGACCACGCTTGCGCGGCGCCTGGCCGCGGCCTGGGGCGGCCGGCTGGTGTTGGAGGAGTTCGAGGACAACCCCTTTCTCCCGCGGTTCTATCAGGACCCGGAACGCTACGGCTTCTCGGTGGAGCTCTCCTTCCTCGCTCAACGCTACCATCAGCTCAAACGGGTCACGGAGCAGGACCTCTTCAGCGCGTGCACCATCGCCGATTATTCCATTGGCAAGTCGGTAGTATTCGCCAATGTCACCCTCCAGCCCGACGAATACGGTCTTTTCCGCGACCTGTACCGCATCATGTATGCTGACCTGCCGCGGCCCGAGCTCATCGTCTACCTCCATCTGGACATGGATCGGGTGCGGGAGCGCATCAAAGCACGCGGGAGGACTTATGAACAAAGTATCCCCATCGAATACCTCGCCCGGCTTCAGGAGCGCTACCTGGACCACTTGCAAAAACTGCCGGATGACCGCGTGTTGGTGGTGGACCTGCAGGACCGGGACCTGCTGAAAGACGCATCGGCCTTTGAAAAGCTCGTGTCACTTCTTGCGGGAGAAGTGGCCCAAGGCTATCACGTGGTCACCCTCTGATACACCTCCGCTTGTGGACAAGTGCGCGAGGGCCGTGGGAACAGCCTCTCGGACGGGTGGTTAGCTTTGCGCCCTAAGATCAAGAACCAAGCATTGAACTTCATGGAAAAGCGTCACCTGAAGGGACTCTCCCTCATGTCCGTCAGTCTGATCGCCCTCGCGGGGTGCGGCGGTATCGGCAAGATGAACAAGTATGTGGAGAACATCAAGTACACGGTGGATCCCAACCCGCTCATCGTGCAGGGTGACTCCGTTGCCGTGAACATCAACGGCAATTTCCCCGGCAAGTACTTCTACAAGAAGGCCCAGGTGGAACTGACGCCCACGCTGGTGTACACAGGCGGGGAAACGCCGTTCAAGACCGCGTATTTCCAAGGAGAGGGTGCCGTGGGCAACAACACGGTGATCCCTTACGAGACCGGCAAGGCCTTCAACTACTCGCACAAGGTGGCCTACACACCTTCCATGGAGACCAGCGAGCTCATGGTGAAGATCCTGGGCAAGCAGGGCAAGGAAGGCAAGAAGCAGCTCGAGTTCACCCCGGTGAAGATCGCCGATGGGGTGATCACCACGCCCTACCTGGTGGTGAGCGATGACAAGGTGCTGCTGGCCAAGGACGCCTTCCAACGGATCACCGACCACAGCCAGGACGCCACCATCAACTACCTGGTCAACTCCAGCGTAGTGCGCCCCACCGAGCTGAAGGACGCCGACGTGAAAGCCCTCAGCGACTTCATCAAGACGATGAAGAAGAACCCGAACCTGGCCGCGAAAGGAGTGAGCATCAACGCCTGGGCCAGCCCGGAAGGGGAGCTGAGCAAGAACGAGAACCTGGCCGACGACCGTGCCAAGAGCGCCAAGAGCTGGGTGAAGGGCGAGCTGCTACGCGCCAAGAACGACAGCGCCAAGGCCGATGCCTTCTACACCCTGAGCCCGCGTGGTGAGGACTGGGAAGGCTTCAAGCGTGCCATGCAGGCCAGCACCACCGTGCCGGACAAGGATCTTGTGCTCCGTGTATTGGAGATGTACCCCGACCTGAGCAAGCGTGAAGAAGAGATCCGGAACATGGCGGCCACCTACAAGGAGATCGCCGAGCAGATCCTGCCCCAGCTGCGCCGCAGCGAGGTGATGCTGAACTACCAGCGCATCGGCAAGACGGATGCCCAGCTCACCGAGATGAGCCGCACCATGCCGGACAGCCTGAACGTGGAGGAGCTGCTCTTTGCGGCCACGCTCACCAACGACCTCAACGAGCAACTGCGCATCTACAAGGAGACCGAGCGCGTTCACCCGAACGACTACCGCGCGGCCAACAACGTGGGCTATGTGTACATGCTTCAGAACAAGCTGGACGAAGCGGCGGCACAATTCACCAAGGCCAACGGCATCCAGGACAACCCGGTGAGCACCAACAACCTTGGCGTGGTGGCCCGTCTGAAGGGCGATCGCAAGAAGGCGACCGAGATGTACACCAAGGCCATGGCCGCCGGTCCTGAGGTGAAGTACAACCAAGGCATCATCGACATCCAGAACGGCAACTACAGCAGCGCCAGCAGCAACTTCGGCAGCACCAAGAGCGTGAACGCCGCCCTGGCGAAACTGCTGGGTGGTGATGCGGCCGGTGCGCAGAGCATCTTGGATGGCGCCACGGACAAGGACACGGCCACGGGCCATTACCTGGCCGCCATCATCGCCGCACGCCAGAGCAACTGCGCTGGTGCCGCCAGCAGTTTGGGCATGGCCATCCAGAAGGATGGTGGCCTGCGCGACAAGGCGCTGAAGGACCTCGAGTTCCGTAACTGCAAAGGCAGCTTGGGTCTCTGATCCTGACCCGCAACGTACCGAAGCCCTCGCCTTCGGCGGGGGCTTCTTCGTTTATATTCGGGAAGTGATGCGTGACCAGGACTACTACCCCGGCGGGTCTCTTTTACCCGGACGCAATTACTCCAGCGATTCCTACGCACACGGCTTCAACGGCATGCGCAAGGACGATGAGATCCACGGCGCTACAGGCACCAGCTACGACTTCGGAGCGAGGTTGTATGACCCAAGGGTCGGTAGGTGGTTGAGCCTGGATCCTTCTGCAAGGAATTTCCCCAACCAATCCCCATACTCCGCTTTCGCAAATAACCCTGTGCTCTTTGTTGACCCTGACGGGGAGGCGATCAAACCATCGAACGCGACTACAGCTGCAAGTTTCAGGCGCATGTTGGGTACGGTGCTTGGAGTAAGCCCACGTGAAGCAGCACGAATTTTCAGACTGAACTATGAGAATCGTCGTTTCCGTGGAGAGAACGGTTCAACATACGTGCAGGCAGTGTTCTCAGTGGACGGTTCTACTGATGCCGCTCGGCGCTTCACCAATCAGCTTGCAAGAATCAATGGCCTTACTGCGGAACAGGCTGATCAAGCAGTCGCCATATATAACCTGCTAGCGGATAGCCGCACGACCGAGTTACTGAGCGTCCAATCCGGTGATGTCGCTTTCAGCGGTACTGTGCAAGTCAATAATGACATGAGCATTCCTCCGGACAATCAGCCAATAGTTACTATCGCCGAGAACGGCAGTCTTGATCAGCTGAAATCCGCCTTGCCAACTGCGGATCCAGCCACTTTCCAGTCTGAGCTTGCAAGACGAGCAACGGTCAACACTTCTGCTGTGGACCCTGAAACCAGGACTGGTGTGGCAGGTGGCTTCTTTGCAGAGAGTTCGAGTTCCCCCAATGCAGAAACCCTTCGTGGGATGCTCATTGTCGATACTCGGGACGGTTCGCATTTCACCGGAGGGAAACAACCACCACCCGCGACAGACGCCACTCGGGATCGCATGAATGCGGCGGTTCTGCAAGGCTATGAATCCTCCTTGCGCAGCAGTTCGAGGTCGTACTCACCAAGAATTAGCCGAGACCGGTGAAGGCTTTTTACCATGTGCTAATCGTAATGATGTCCGTGTTGGTTCCGACCGGAGGCACGGCTCAGTGTCCCGTCGTGATAGACACCACAGAAGCATATGCCCCCAACCGATATCAAGACGATTTTGTCCTCACGCGTTCAGGACGACCAGTGAATCAGTTTTCTGATGTTCATGGCCGGACCAAGTATGGTCAGTGGTATTTTTTCAGATCGAACGGTACCGTTCGCTGTCTTGGACACTTTGAGTTCGGCGTCAAGCAAGGATGGTGGAGCTACTACAATGCGAAAGGCCATCTCATTCGCAGAGAGTACTTCAAGCACGGACAGCGTCTATGTGCAATCACTGTCAAGTCCGGGAAGCGGCGTGAGTATCCGTATAAGGAACACTCAGCCGCTGGGTTCAAGATCTCGGACAGTCAATTTTGGTAGCCTGCGCTACCGTGAACACAAATCGCACCTCCCCGCCCCCTCACGCATACGCCTTCCTGGCCTTGGCATCCCTGAGCAGCCCATCGAGTGCGAAGAAGATGCCTTGCCGGTCGGCCTCGGATAGCTGCTGGATCTCGGTGATGCGTTTGATCAGGTCCTTGTCCAGGAGCACCTCGGAATTGCCCACCAAGTAGTCAAGGGAGACGCCCAGGGCCTGGGCGATCTTGGCGGCCACCTCGATGGAGGGTTTTACCTCATCGCGTTCGTAACGGCCCAGCACCACGCCCATGGTGCCGATCTGCTTGGCGAGGTCGCCCTGTGAAAGCCCTTTGTCCTTGCGGATGGCGGTGATGCGTTTGCCGAAGGTGCTCATACCGAAGTGCTGTTGAATGCACTGCAAAAGCAGGTGCAGCGCGAAACTACGAAGCACATGGGTGCAAGAAGAAGCGGGTGTGCTTGGTGGTAGCGACCTGATATGCTACACTTGCAGCAGATAAGTGCTGAACGAACTTTTTCTGATCACCTGAACGCCCCACCCATGAACCACCTGATCGAAGGCCCGGCCGGCACCCTCTCCCTGCACAACCCGCTGCTGCACCTGGAGGTGTTGGGCGGGATCAAGCTCGAAGGTCTGGACCGCATGCGCATCACCCTGAAGGTGGAGATCCCCGACAATCCGCGCCCGCCGATCCGCCACAACCTGGACCTGTACAATGACACGCAGCTGGAGAAGTTCATCCGCAAGGCGGCCGAGCGCCTGGAGGTGGGCACCAGCGTGATCGCGGCGAGCCTGAGCGAGCTGACGGCCCAACTGGAAAGCCACCGCCTGGAGAAGATCGAGGCCAAGGACGAGAAGAAGCCAGCGCCCACGCTGAGCGCGGAGGAACGGCAAGCGGCGATCGAAGACCTGAAGCAAGCGCACTTGCAGCAACGCACCTTGGAAGACCTGCACGGCACGGGGATCCTGGGCGAAGAGAAGAACGTGCTGATCCTGTGGTACGCCATGGGATCGCGCAAGCGCCACGATCCGTTGAGCGTGATCTGCCTGGCGGGAAGCGGCACGGGCAAGAGCTACCTGATGGAGAAGGTGGCCGGGTGCATGCCCGGCGAGGAGATCAGAGAGAACACCGCGTTCACGGGAGCCAGCTTCTACCACTTCGAGCGCGAGGAGATCAAGGGCAAGGTGTTCCTGATCGAGGATCTGGAAGGTGCGCAGGAAGTGATGTTCCCGATCAGGGAGCTACAGAGCAAGAAGCGGATCAGCAAGACCATGACGGTGAAGGAGAAGAGCGGAGCCTTGAAGACCGTGACGCTGGTAGTGGAAGGCCCGGTGTGCGTGATCGGCTGCACCACGCGGGAGAAGGTGTACGAGGACAACGCGAACCGGAGCCTGTTGATCCACCTGGACGGCAGCAAGGAGCAGGACGCGCGGATCATGCACTACCAGAAGCAGCGGCGGGCGGGGCTGATCGACACCACGAAAGAAGCGCTCTTGCAAGCGAAGCTGAGACGGATGCAACAGGTGTTGGAACCGGTGACGGTGATCAACCCCTACGCGCCCTTGATCGACCTGCCCGCCGAAGTGTTCAAGCCGCGCCGCACCTTGCCGCTGCTGCTGAGCTTCATCGAGGCGATCACCTTCTTCCACCAATACCAGCGACAGCACCAGGTGGACCAGCAGACCGGTGAAGTGTTCATCGAGAGCACCCCGGAGGATGTGGAAGCGGCCTTCGCGTTGTTGGAGGACGTGCTGTTCAGGAAGGCGGACGAGCTGAGCGGCGCGGCGCGGACGTTCTTCCAACTGCTGAAGCAATGGGACGGGCAGCGCAGCCGGGCCACGGATCCCAAGCAAGGCGGCTTCTTTGCCAGCATGGTGCGCGACGACCTGCGGATCCACCCGCGCACCCTGGGGCGCTACCTGGGCGAGCTGTGCGAGTTCGGGCTGTTGGAGATCACCGGCGGCAACAAGTACCGGGGCGGCTACAGCTACAAAGTGCGCGACGTGAAGAGCTACCAGGGCTTGCAGCAGCGCATCGGCGAGCAGGTGCGGCGCGTGATCGAGCAGGTGAAGGCATGCGCGGAGAAGCGGGTGAACGAAGCACATGCAGAGCAGACCCAGGCCGAAGCAGTGAAGCCCAAGCGCAGACCCGGACGACCGAAGAAGAAGGTTGAAGGAGCCGAGCCGGACAGTACGCCAGCAGTCGGACAGTAGGCGGGGTGTCCTACTGAAGCGCTTGCCGATCGCGGGAAAGCGGCCAGGTGGACGATCGATCCCGGAAACGCCCTAAGAGCAACGAAGAATGAAGCAACTGGTCGTTGAGAGCGAGGGGTTCCGCTACGTGGAACAGTCCTTCCGCGAATGGCTGGACATCCTGGGCTACGCGCCGCGCACGGTGTACAAGCTGCCCCTGCACGTGCGCGAGTTCCTGCACTACCTGGAAAGTGTGGGCACCACGCAGGTGCAGCAGATCGACGTACAACACTTCCACGATCACTTCGCGCACTTGCGCGAGCGCACCAACACGCGCACCGGTGGCGGGCTCAGCAACGGATCATTGAACAAGCACCTGCAGGCGCTCTACAAGTTCACCGAGTACCTGCGCGAGAGCGGGCGGCTGGTGCTGCCCCACCTGAAGATCGAATGGGAAAGCGACGACACGCGGCACATCGAGCACCTGAGCCAGGAGGAGATCCACGAGCTGTACCGCGTCACCGATCCGGGCACGCCCGCGCCGGGCGCGTGGCAGCCCGAGGCGATCGCCGCGCGTGACCGGGCCATCCTCACGGTCTTCTACGGGTGCGGGCTACGACGCAACGAAGGCTACCACCTGGACCTGGGGGACATCAACCTGGACAAGCAAGTGCTGCACGTGCGCAAGGGCAAGAACTACAAGGAACGGCTGGTGCCCTTCAACAAGAGCGCGAGCGCCCACCTGCAAAGCTGGATCTACGACCACCGCCCCGCGATGCTGAAGGCCCCGCGTGAAGAAGCCTTGTTCATCAGCCAGAAGGGAACGCGCATGGACACGCAGACCATGGCCCTGCGCTTGAAGATCCTGCAACAGCGCAGCGACAACATCGAGTTGCAGGCCAAGAACGTGCGGCTGCATGTGCTGCGCCACTCGATCGCCACGCACCTGCTACAGAACGGGATGGACCTGGAGAAGATCGGGCGCTTCCTTGGGCACACATCGTTGGAGAGTACGCAGGTCTACACGCACCTGGTGGCGGCTGAGAAGAACGAGGAACCCGAGCCGATCATGAAGCCGGAGCCCTACAAGAAGATCCCGCGCCGCCAGTACCTGCAACTGCACGAGGACGAGCTATGAAAGCGACACGCAAGCTGGGCAAGAGCAGCGACAGCCGCACACGCGGGCGGGCGCGGACGGAGGCGGGATCCGAAGAGGCGCGGCAACTGAAGGAGCGGTTGAAGGAAGCGGACACGGGGCGTTGCACTGAGCCTGTCGAAGTGTACGTGGATCACTTGCTGGGCAAGGGCTACAGCGGAAGCACGGTGGAGCGTTACGTGCGCGACGGCCTGCGGTTCGTGCAATGGGCCGAAGGGCAGAACGTGGAGATCCAGCAGGTGAGCTACGCGGACATCCTGCACTACGTCCAGGGCTTGCGCGGGAAAGTGAAGCAGCGCAGCATCAGCGCCACGGTGAACAGCCTGCGGCACTGGTTCGATCACATGGTGGGCACGGGCGCAGCGATGGAGAACCCCACGCGACAGGTCGCGATCAAAGGCGTGCAACGAAGGCACCTGTACGACATCCTCAGCAGGCAGCAACTGGACCGGCTCTACCACGATCACACCTGGACCGAGAACGAGAAGCACAAGAACCAGAACTGGTACCGGGCCAGCGCGTTGACGCACCAGCGCAACAGGGCGATCGTGGGGCTGTTGGTGTTCCAGGGCTTGAACGTGACGGAGATCGCGCGGCTGAGCGAGCAGGACCTGAAGTTGAGGGAAGGCAAGGTGTACATCGCTGGAACGCGGCGCAGCAACGAGCGCGAGCTGAGCTTGGAGGCCGCGCAGATCCTGGACCTGATGGAGTACCACCTGAAGGCGCGGCCCGCGTTGCTGGCCTTGACGCGCAAGACGAGCGATCGGTTCATCGTGAGCACCGGTAGCGGCCAGGGGATCAATAACGCCATGTTCAAACTGACGGAGAAGCTGCACCAACAGGACAACAGCGTGAAGAGCATGAAGCAGATCCGCACCAGCGTGATCACGCACTGGCTGAAGCTCTACAACCTGCGCGAAGTGCAGCACATGGCCGGACACCGTTACGTGAGCAGCACCGAAGCCTACCGGATCAACGACCTGGCCGACCTGCAAGAGGACATCGGGAAGTTCCATCCGATCGGTTGAAGCCCCCGCCCCCCAATGCGGTCTTGTTGCGCGGCCCCAGAGCGGGCCGCGCGTCGTTACGCTGCGCCGCCGCTGAAGCTCTGGCGCAGCAGCAGCCTCCAAAAGGTCTTCGTCGTTCACGGCACCCTGTGCCGCCGCGTGGCGTGCAAGGGTCGGCGCCAAGTTCCGCCTCAACCGAAACGGTTGCCCCTTGCAAGCCACCACGCCCACGCCCTCCTGTTCGTCGGGCGCGCGCGTTCGCGGTCGGCACGATGGCCGTTCACTCCTCAGGCGTCGCTTTACTCACCCCTGCAACCCATAGCGGTCGCGCTGATGCGCGGACATGCTCGCAGGGGTTCGGCGCGCCTGGCTTGCGCGCGCCCGGCCGTCGTCGGCCGTTCGCTCCGTCACGCCCCTTGCATCCATGGCCAGCCGCTCGCCTCTCTCCGCGGTCGGCTCCACCGTCGACGACGCCGGATGTTCGCTCCCTTGTCGATCGGCCAGCGTCAGGCCCCCACGCGCACATCGTGGACGCACACGCACGAACCCACACGCCCACGAAGTGCGCCGACCCACCACGCAGGCAAGGGATCGCGCCGTCGCTCCTCGGACCTCCTCGCAGCGCTGGCCAGCAACCCGCCGGGTTGCCTAAAGGCCAGCGGCGGCCGCCGTAACGCGCGCACTGGCCCGTCTCTGGTCGTTCCTCCCGCTACCGGGCCTCACTGTGCCCCGCAGGGCCGGGGCAATGAAATGCCCTGGATGGAAGTGGCGGGCTTGTGGCCCGCAGAACCCAGCCAACACACGCCAACGCGCGAAGAAGCCCACGCACACAGCGGGGGTCTTCCACCCCCGCCGCCCCTGGATCCACACGCCCGAAGAAGATCAGCTACACCGGCCCGCGCGAATGCAAGCCCTCGCACGGGCCGCGTCCGGTTCCGCTGTTCTTCTTCGGTCGCGTGGTCGTGGCCTGCTGCACGCACCGCACCGCTCCGATCCACCACCAGCGCGAAACCGCCAGCGCAGCGCATGCCACGAGGTCTTTACTCTCCGGGGGACGCGCTCCCCACCGTCAGCGCACTCGTTCAGACCTTTACCGGAACAACAACACACGCACATGGAACCTATGGACCAACTGATGATGCACTTTACCCGCTTCCGTTCGGGCTTCGTTCTATCCAAAGCGATCCTCGAAGACTACTGCGAAGTGGTGGCCAGGATCGAAGGCAAGACACCCGAAGAGATCAAGGAGCGGATCAATGCCAAAGCCGTTGCCATCGACCAGGAGATCCGCACCAAGGACAAGGCAACAGCGAACGCGTGAGCACGTTACCTTGGGGCCACTGAAGCGCAAGCGGTGAACAACCGGAGCAGCACATACCGACCCACGCCGGAATCTTCACCCCTGCCCGGTGGAACCCCCGCCATTACTGGAAAAAGTGCGGTAGGCTGCTTCACATTCGGGAGCCTATTGCCCGGAAGGAATTATTGCAGTGATAGCTACAACTTCGGGTTCAATGGTCAGTTGAAAGACGATGAGGTCCACGGAGCGACTGGGACTAGCTACGCGTTCGAGTACCGAATGCACGACCCAAGGATTGGAAGGTTCCTTTCAACTGATCCTGTTGGTCAGGCTTTTCCTTACTGGAGTCCCTACCACTTCGCCGCAAATTCTCCAATCTGGTGCATGGACTGGGATGGGCTACAACCTGTTACCAGACAGTTCACGCACCAAGGCACTACCCACACATTTAGAACAAGAAGGCAGAATCCACAGAAGCTCAAGATTGATGGGGTTTCGTATGATTTCTTTAGCGAGATGAGTGGACGAAACCCGAACTCCTTGGCGTTGCTAAAGGGTGGTCACTCACGGCAACTGCGTCGCAACGCAGACGTCGAGAAGATGGCTGCAATCCACAGAGGTGTGATGGTGAACGAGTTGCTCTTGTCCGTACTTGAACAGCATCCGGACATTGGTCTGGTCATCATTGGTAATCACAATGTTCCAACCAGCGAGGAGGCGGGTCCAATTGGCACGGCCAGAGGTGAAGCCGACTTGAAGGACACTGATGGACATGTGGTTGTCCCACACACTAGTCGCACCCGTGACTCTGAAATTGCTTGGACCAGAGAACGCGCTGGTTTTATTAGGGAACAGTTCTTTGATGACTCTGACCTGGTAGGCTTCGGCAGTGTGGCCGATTACCGACAACGAGATTTCCCGAGTGTGCCTTTCCGTCCACTAGGTGATGACGCCGTTGGTATTACGATCACTTTTGACTTCCGCAACACTGTAGATGATCACCAGCAACGAGAGGCGACCAAACGCGACAGGTCTCCTTCTAAGCCTAAGGATCGAACTCAGTATCGTAACGTGCGTCACCTATGAGAGCGCTAGGCATATGTCTGTTGTCAATCCTCGTCTCATCGTGTTCAAGCCGTACTTGCGAAGCGGTCTTGACTAAGAAAGGTCGGTCGTTTGAGAAGGACGCTCGCATCGCCGCGTTTGACTGGCTTGCTAATCATGACGAGGCCGCTAACGTCTCGCGCTCCAACTGTAGCTTCGATAAGCTGCGCTACGAGCCGGATGAATTATCAATGGACTTGATAGATTCTCTTTGTGCTACTAGCGCCGGTAGCGCTTCCCTAAAGGCAGCCAACCTCTCCGGTTATTCTCGCAGCATATACTCGTTACGCTGCGACTGCTCAACGCAAAGCAGCCCTGAAAGGAAAGCGATGGTGTTTCGCTTCAATGGCAGTGGGCAACTACTATCGGCTGTAGCATATTCCGACAACGTGGAGTACAAGAGGTTCCTCATCGCTGGTTCGGACCTATGATCCGGACCGCGTTCAACAGGGCTTGAAGACACCGGCCACGGAAAGGATCGTGGCGATGATGGCCAGTGCGGAAGCGATCAAGTAGATCCACACCAGGACGGGCTTGTTCTTCGCACGGTCCAACAGACGATCAAGGTAGGTGGTCGTATCCCGGTAGCCCCCATGTTCGTGGAAGATGCGGCCCTGGCCGGTGAGGGAACCTAGTCCTTGGCAGGGTCTCCCCCAAGACCTAGACCTTGGCAGGGTCTCCTCCCCAACCTCCGCAGTTGGTCTGTCCGCTGCTCCTGAGCGGACGACCCTGCGGCCCTCGGTAACGTACCAGAACGTCACTTTTCTAAACCCGCGCAGGGTCTCCTCCCCAACTTCCTAAGCCCGCGCAGGGTCTCTAGACCTTGGCAGGGTGTCCGCCGAGCGCCACCCAACGACAAACCTCCGCAGTTGGTCTGTCCGCTGCTCCTGAGCGGACGACCCTGCGGCCCTCGGGACGTGTTCACCAGTACTTCTCCCCCGTCTCATCCGGGTCGTAGCTCATGATGCCCAGCTTCTAGTCCTGGGCAGGGTCTCCTCCCAAACCTCCGCAGTTGGTCTGTCCGCTGCTCCTGAGCGGACGACCCTGCGGCCCTCGGGACGTGTTCACCAGTACTTCTCCCCCGTCTCATCCGGGTCGTAGCTCATGATGCCCAGCTTCTAGTCCTGGGCAGGGTCTCCCCCAAAACCTCCGCAGTTGGTCTGTCCGCTGCCTTTGAGCGGACGACCCTGCGGCCCTCGGGACGTGCTCACCAGTACTTCTCCCCCGTCTCGTCCTGGTCGTAGCTCATGATGCCCAGCTTCTAGTCCTTGGCAGGGTCTCCCCCAAAACCTCCGCAGGTGGTCTGTCCGCTGTCGCGAGGCTCTTGCGAAGCGATCCAGCGGACGACCCTGCGGCCCTCGGGACGCGCTCACCAATACTTCTTCCCCGTCTCGTCCGGGTCGTAGCTCATGATGCCCAGCTTCTGCAGGCGGGCCACAACCGCCTTGCGGGTGCGGCCATAAGTGCAGGCAAGATCAACAAAGGCGATACGAATGGGCTCCAGCCCTGTACAAAGGCAGAACGAACAAGACCTAGAACACGATCTTCTGCCGGCGGATCCGGGTGCGGTACTTCTTGCCGCTGCTCTTGTACTTGGTGAGCTTGTAATGCACCTGGAACTTCATGAAGAGGTAGGCATCCAGATCGCTGGGATCCCCGCGCTGTTGGCCAGCCGCAGTGGGGTCGCCGAAGAGCCCGGGTAGGTTCAAGCTGGGGTCCGCCAGGAAGGCGGCCTGCTCACCGTTCGCCGCACGGATCAGGTCGTTGTCGAAATATTCCGTGCTCACATCATCGATGTAGTCCGTGAAGGTCTTCGTGTACTGGATCTCCAAGCCCAGGCTCATGTTCTTCGAGAGGGCCTTCCGGATACCCACACCCACCGGGATCCCGATGGCGATGTTCGAATACTCGGCCGGTCCGCCGGGCAGCCCCTGGCCTTCCGTACCGAGCGGCTTCAAACGCACGTACTGGTTCTCGAACTGGGCCTTCGGGTCGAAGTAGAAAGCGGCGATACCCGCAAAGGCGTAGAGGCCGATACGGGAGGACTTCTCGCCTTGCACCCCGCGCAGGTTGTGGAAGTGCCCCAATTCCTCCTTGTAGGGATGCACCTCGATGACGAAGGACCCTTCGTAGATGTCGGACTTGAAGCTCAGATTACGGTTCTGTCGGAAGGTCTCCGTCGTGAGGTTGTCGTTGCCGGCCATCACCCCGTAGGTGGCCCGCGCCCGCAAGGCCACACGTTGGGCCACGTAATAGCGGTAATCGAAGTGGGCGGCCGGTCGCGTCTGGCTCAGTTCCAGGTCCCAAAGGAAGGGGGAGCCGATCTGGTTCCGGCCTCCGAGTTCACCCAGGAAATTGGATATGCCGAAACCCAGGCTCAGTTCCTGACGTTGCGTCTTCCAATAGCTCGACTGCCGGAAATACTGGGCGCGCGCCACGGAAACCACCATCAGCAGGGCCACCGATAGGAAGGAAGGAAGCAGGCGCGCGTAGCGAGGTGTCATTGACTCGGGACCGGTCAAATATAGACGCTCCTGCGAAACCAACCCGATCGCAGATGGTCGATGGAAAGACTCGTTCGGCCCGCGGTGGTTGCCCGTCGCGTTCCGACGAGGTCGGTCCTCGGCGCGGGCTTCCCGCACCAGTGGCTTAGAAGACGATCTTCTGCCGGCTGATCCGGGTGCGGTACTTCTTGCTGCCGCTCTTGTACTTGATCAGCTTGTAATGCACCTGGAACTTGAGGAAGAGATAGGCGTCCAGGTCCTCGGGGTCTCCGCGCTGTTGTCCCGGGGCGGTAGGGTCCAGACCGAACTCATAGAGCCTTCCGACACCGAGGCTGGGGTCAGCGAAGTAGGCGGCCATGTCACCACGGGCTGCCCGCAGGACTTCCGGATCGTAGTACTCCGTGCTCACATCGTCCACGTAGTCGGTGAAGGTCTTGGTGTACTGTAGCTCAACCCCGATGCTCAGGGTCTTGTTCAGGGCTTTCCGCAGGCCCACACCCATGGGGATGCAGAGCGAATAGTTGTCATATTCCTCCGGTCCACCAGGCAGCCCTTGCCCTTCCGTGCTCAATGGCTTCAGGCGCACCCAGCTGTTCTCGAACTGGGCCCGGGGGTCGAAATAGAAGCCCCCGATGCCGATGAAGGTGTAAAGGCCCACCCGAGAACCCTTGGTGCCTTGCACCCCCCGCAGGTCGTACACATGGCCCAGTTCCTCGCTGAACAGGTGGAACTCATAGGCGAGCGAAACCTCGTACACATCAGAACGGAAGCTCAGGTTCCTGTTCTGCCGGAACTCCTCGGAGGTGAGGTTGTCGTTGCCGGCCAGCACACCATAGGTGGCGCGCCCGCGAAGTGCCATCTTCCGGGTGATGTAGTAGCGGTAGTCCAAATGCACCGCCGGCCGGGTCTGGCTCAACTCCAGGTCCCACACGAAGGGCGAGCCGATCTGGTTGCGTCCTCCCAGTTCACCCAGGAAGTTGGACATGCCGAAGCCGAAGCTGATCTCCCTGCGGTGGGTCTTCCAGTAGTTGGACTGACGGAAGTACTGAGCCCCTACCTGGTCCGTCGCCAGGACCGATAACGCACAGACCAGTAGAAGGTTGCGGAGTAGGCGTCGCATCATGCAGGCACGGCCGTAAGGAACGAAAATACCCAGGTCGATGATACGGATGTACTTGTTACGCGGCATCTTTCACCAAGGCGCTGTTCAACCATGCCGGACCTTTCTACGTGTCCGGCGCGAAAAGTTGCATCCCGCGCTCACCAGCGCGTGCAATGCCAGAGCACCACGCCGGCACACACCGACACGTTCAGCGAGTGCTTGCTGCCGTGCTGCGGCACGATGACGCAGCCGTCACAGCAGTGCACGACCTCGTCGGACACCCCGTTCAACTCGTTGCCGAAGACCAGGGCCACCCGTTCATCGGCACCTCCGTTCACCTGCGGAAGGGCGAGGGCCTCGGCCGTTTGTTCCACCGCCAGCACCCGGTATCCTTGGGCTTGTAGCTCCCGCACGGCCTCTTCCGCAGAGCCGGCCGTGGTCCATGGAACAGAATCGGTGGCCCCCAGGGCGGTCTTCTCGATCTCCCGGTGCGGGGGCTGTGGCGTGAACCCGCACAGCACGATACCCTCCGCACCGAACGCATCCGCCGTGCGGAAGATGGAGCCCACGTTATGCCGGCTGCGCACGTCGTCCAGGATGATCCGGATCGGGCGTTTGGGCCTGTCGTGGTGCTCCGCCGCAGTGGGTCGCTCCAGCTCATGCATTTGCAGTTTGCGGTCGGTAGCGGGCATGTTCGGAAAATGTGAAGATCGGGATGGTGGGAGGGGGTGAAGGGCGGTGGAGGGGCAGTACCTTGGCAGGCTGCGCCCAAGGCCCGCCACCAGCGGGCGAAAGTAGGCGACCCGTTGCATGGCCAAGTCCGAAGGAACCCCGTTGATGCAGCAATATGGCAGCATCAAGGCGAAATATCCCGATGCCCTCCTGCTCTTCCGCGTGGGCGACTTCTACGAGACCTTCGGGAGCGACGCCGTTGTGGCCTCGGGTGTCCTGGGGATCACCCTGACCAAGCGCAACAACGGAGGGGCTGCCGAACTGGAGCTGGCAGGCTTCCCGTACCACGCGCTGGACAATTATCTACCCAAGCTCGTGCGCGCTGGCTATCGCGTGGCGATCTGCGATCAGCTCGAGGACCCCAAGGCCACCAAGACGATCGTGAAGCGCGGGGTCACGGAAGTGGTCACACCCGGTGTGGCCTACAGCGATCAGGTGGTGGACCATCGCACCAACAACTGGCTGGGCGCGATCTGCGGGCACCAAGGGCACTACGGGGCGGCCTTCCTCGATGTCACCACCGGGGAGTTCCTGGTGGCCGAGGAAGGGGCGGAGGAGATCGCCCGTTTGGTCGACCGCCACGCTCCGAGCGAACTGCTTTTCCCCAAGGGCAGCAGGGACGAGGCGCTGGTGGAGGCCTGTGGGTCCTTCAACACCTTCCCGCTGGACGAATGGGCCTTCACCGAGGACTTCGCCCGCGAACGGCTTCTGCGCCAGTTCGCCACCACCAGCTTGAAAGGCTTCGGCATCGAGGACCTTCGCTGGGGGCAGCGCGCCGCCGGTGCCATCCTGCATTACCTGGGCGAGACGCGGCATGATCGGCTGGCGCACATCGATCGCATCGGCTGGATCCGGCCCCAAGCCCATGTCGGCCTGGATCGGTTCACGGTCCGGAACCTCGAACTGGTCGCTCCGGTCAACGAGGGGGGGCGCACCCTGCAAAGCGCGGTGGACCGCTGTGTCACACCCATGGGTTCGCGCCTGCTCAAGCGCTGGGTGCTCTTTCCCTTGCTGGATGTGGATACGATCACCGCGCGCTACGACCGTGTAGCCCTGTTGAAGGATGATGCCGAGCTGAACGCCGCCCTCTGCGAGGAGTTGAGGCGCATCGGGGATCTGGAGCGGCTGGCGGGAAAGGCCGCTGCGGGACGCATCAATCCGCGCGAACTGTTGCAGGTGCGCACCGCGCTGGAGGCCGCCTCCCGGCTGAACGAGCACCTTGTCAAGGCTGCGATGGCCACCATCGTTCTGCCCGTGGGTCTGGCGGAGCGGATCGCCTCCACCATCGAGCTGCAGCCGCCCGTGGATCCGGCGAAGGGCGGGGTCATCAGACCGGGCGTGAACGCTTCGCTGGATGAACTGCGCCATGTCAGCGGTCACGCCAAGGACCTCCTGCTGGAAGCACAGCGGCGCGAGAGTGAACGCACGGGCATCCCTTCATTGAAGGTGGGTTTCAACAATGTCTTCGGCTATTACCTGGAGGTGCGCAACACGCACAAGGAGAAGGTGCCGCCGGAATGGGTGCGCAAGCAGACCCTGGTGGGCGCGGAGCGGTACATCACCGAGGAGCTCAAGGCCCTGGAAGAGCGCATCCTCGGCGCCGAAGAGGGGATCCTCTCCCTGGAAAAACAGCTTTTCCAAGAGGTGGTGGAAGCGTTGGTGGCCCAAGTGGGCATCCTGCGCGATGCAGCCGTGGCACTTGCCGAATGGGACGTGCTGCGCGGCTTCGCAGAGGTCGCCACCATGTGGAACTACAGCCGGCCTTTGATCGACCAGGGGCACAGGCTGGACCTCCGTGAGGCGCGCCATCCGGTGATCGAGCAGCAGTTGCAGCCCGGTGTCCCCTATGTGGCGAACGATATGTTGCTCGATCCGGGGACCCGGCAGATCCTGATGATCACGGGTCCGAACATGAGCGGAAAGTCAGCGATGCTGCGGCAGACGGCTTTGATCGTGCTGCTCGCCCAGATCGGTTGTTTCGTTCCGGCCACGGCAGCGACGATCGGGCTGGTCGACCGGATCTTCACACGTGTGGGTGCCTCGGACAACCTCACCACCGGGGAGAGCACCTTCATGGTGGAGATGAACGAAACGGCCAGCATCCTGAACAACCTCAGCGATCGGAGCCTGGTCCTGCTGGATGAGATCGGGAGGGGCACCAGCACCTACGACGGCATCTCCATCGCCTGGGCCATCGCCGAATTCCTGCATGCGCACCCCGGTCGTCCAATAACGCTGTTCGCCACGCACTACCACGAGCTGAACGAGATGTCAGCGTCCTTCCCCCGTATACACAACGGGAACGTGGCGGTGCGGGAGGTGGATGGCAAGGTCCTCTTCCTGCGGAAACTTGTTCCGGGTGGAAGCGATCGCAGCTTCGGGATCCATGTGGCACAGATGGCCGGCATGCCGGTAAAGGTGGTGGAGCGGGCCATGAAGGTGCTGGCCCATCTGGAGGCGAGCCATGCCGGCGACCTGGGTGCCACGCCCGATGGTGCCGGTCCGAAAAGTGCGGTGAAGGCGAGCACGGCGGGATTGGAGCAGGACCTGCAACTCAGCTTCTTCCAACTCGATGATCCGGCATTGGAGCGTATCCGGCAGGAGATCATGGATCTGGACATCGACACCTTGACGCCGGTGGAGGCGCTGTTCAAGCTGAACGAGATCAGGCGATTGGTGGTGCCGCGGAAGGCGGAACTGCGGAAAGCGTGATCAATGTTGCGGACTGAAGTTGTGGTGTTATATTTGCGCCCGCCTTTGTCAGGAACCTCGTTCAAGGCAGGCCGTATTGCGAGAGTAGCTCAGTTGGTAGAGCACGACCTTGCCAAGGTCGGGGTCGCGGGTTCGAGTCCCGTTTCTCGCTCCGAAGATGCCTCCGAAAGGAGGCATCGCTATTTTGGAGCGGTCCTACCGCCGGAAGCGGGGACCAAGCCCGGGTGGTGGAATGGTAGACACGAGGGACTTAAAATCCCTTGGTCCGCAAGGGCCGTGTGGGTTCAAGTCCCACCCCGGGCACCCCATTGATAGGGCGGCGGATGAGGACACGGATCGCACCCACCCCGAGCGGCTACCTCCATGTGGGCAACGCCTTCAACTTCCTGGTGACCGCTGAGCTCGTTCGAACCTTTGGCGGAACCTTGGTGCTGCGGGTGGACGATCTGGATCAGGAGCGTGTGCGGCCTGAATACATTGAAGATGTGTTCCGGTCGCTGGCATGGCTGGGTATCCAGCCGGATGAGGGGCCTTCCGGTCCGGAACAGTTGCGGCGGGATCGGTCGCAACTGCTCCGGATGGAGCGGTACGCCCACCTCGTGGACGAATTGCGCTCGAACGGCCATCTGTACCCCTGCAGCTGTTCGAGGGCGGAGCGGGAACGCCAGAGGACGGGTGCGCACCGGTGTCGGACGCAGGAGACCGGGCGTGTAGCCGCCGGAACGCCCTGGCGCCTCAGGGTGCCTGAGCCCTGTCCGGTCGAATGGTCGGAGTGGGGTGGTGCGACCAGCCAGGTGGAGTTGAGCACCGCCTTGCCGGACCCTGTGATCGTGCAGCGTGGAAGCGGTCGGCCAGCCTATCAAGTGGCTTCCTTGGTGGATGACCTGGACATGGGCATCGATCACGTGGTGCGCGGGGCGGACCTGATCCCTTCGACCGCCTGCCAGTGCTACCTGGCACGGATCCTCGAACGACCTGCGTTCCAGGCCATCCGTTTCCTGCATCACCCGCTGGCCACCGATGCGACGGGCCGCAAGCTGTCCAAATCGGCGGGGGACACCTCGCTCCGATCCATGCGGGAGGCCGGAAGTTCGCCTGAACCACTCAAGGACGAGGCGAAGGCCTATGTCGCCGCCTTCCTGACACGTGTTACCGGTTGAATACCAGCAGGGTGTTCAGATCGATCCGAAGGCCGCTCGGTCCGCGTTGTACCAGCCCGGCTTGGACCAGGGCGTCCATGTCGCGCCGCAGGGTCTTCTCACTGACACCGGCATAGAGGGCCGCCAAGGCGGGGGATAAGGTGCTGATCCGGCTCAAGGGCACCGGTCCGTTGGCATCAGCCAGGTCCAGGAGGACCTGGCGCTGCCTACGGGTGGGTGCATCGTTCCCTTCCTGGAACAGGTCCAGAAGCTGAGCGCGCCATTGTCCGTGTTGCTGGAGGCGACCGATCCGATGTTGCACGGACCGAAGTTCGTCCACCATGGCTCGTATGCAGAAGGTCAGGAAACCGAACGGGTCGCTGGTGCGGGCGGCGGCTCCCAGCTCTTCGGCGTAGCGTGATCCGCTCGTGTACAGGGCCATGGAGAGAAGCTGGCCGGTGGTGGAAGCGCTTGATGCTCCGTGCAGGATGCCTTCAACAAGCAAGGCCATCACCCGATGGTGTCCGGTGGAGAAGGGGCGGATCCAAGCCAGGTACAGTTCGGCCAGCACGCACCGGATCACCCGGTAGGGAGCATCAAGCTCCGCGGTCGGAGCTGCCAGATCGGCACTATTCAACCATTCCAGAAGGTCCTCCACAAAGGGTATGATCACCTCGTGCGGCACCCCTTCCCATGGCTTACCATCCGGGGTGGTGGAGCGCCAAGACGCCGGGCTGGACCCTGCTTCTGATCCGCAGGCCCGGGCATGTATCGTGGCCAGGTATGGAGCGTCGATCGGCCGGGGCGTAGTCAGGACAACGCTACCGCTGTGGCCTCCGGAGGCGCTCACGAAGGCCTCGAGTTGCATTCCAACGGGTATTGCCCCTGCCCCCTTCGGGTCACCCGCCAGCAATTGGTGGATGGTCGTTGGCGGTACCGCCAGTCCATCGAGGGCGCACCGGGCGATGATGGCTTGCGCGGTCAGGTCGCGCACTACGGCACGCCCTTCCGCTAGGCCCAGCGCGGTGTGCTCCAGCGCGCGGACACCGGCCACCAATTCACCCAGGTCCAGCCAGCAGGTGCTCGGCAATCTGGCCAGGTCTAGCTGGAAGGACATCCACGTTAGTGGGTCTGCATATGGTCTCATGAATGGCCTTTACAATGTCCAAAGTAAGTGCATGTATATCAATATGATAGTTAATATACTGATCAGATTATGACCATTATTATGTCCATAATAATGTCTTTAATAGTGAGACTTTGAATGGCAGTGCCATTTTCGAGCGGTCCCGCCCAAGCTCACGCTCCCAGTAACGCGATCAATGTGATCAAGGCGGCGAGTGAGCCGATGACCAGGGCCGCCACCGCCATCCCCTTTCCGCGCCATTCATAGGTGCGGCCTTTTCTGACGGCAATGCTGGCGAGAAGGATGGTCGCGATCACCAGGAACACGAGTAGCAAATTGCTCGTGCCCACCAGGCCATAGGCCACCGTTCCCAGGGCCAGGACCAGGGCTGGACCTGCCCACGGGTTCCACCGCGCGTCCGGCTCGATGGGTGCTTCAGCGGGAGGTTCGTCGGGCCGTTCCAAGGTTGATATTTGAACGGTCGGCGCTCCTGCGCGCTTGACCGGCACGACCACGATCGGGCTGGTCCTTGGATCGGCCAGGTCATCGTTCAATGGCGTCACAGCCGCCAAGGGTTCTCCTGACGGAATGGCACGGGTCAGGACCCGAGGCCCGGATCGGGGTAGGACGGAGCGTGTGGTCCGTTGTGCGTTCCGAGGTCGTGCGCCGAGGTCGATGTGCCAGCCCGGTTGGAAGCGTCGCTTTTGAAGCACTCGTTCCGCGGTGGGCTGCCGACTCGTGGAGCACGCGGTGACCGACACGGCCAGGATGAACGGCAAGGCGAGTTTCGGTTGCATTGGACCTGATGAAGGTGGTTCAGGCGCTGCCAGCAGGTCGCACCAGTTCGAACGAATCCCCATCGAAGAGGCCCAGGTCGCTCATCTTCAGGTGGGGGATCACCAAGAGGGCCATGAAGGATAGTGTCATGTACGGGGCGCCCATGGTGCACCCGAGCCCTCTTGCCGCCTCATCGATCAGGCCATAGTCCCGCGCCACTTCATAGGCGTCCGCTGTGGTCATGATGCCGGCAACGGGCAGCGCCAGGGCCATGCGCAACGGGCCATCAGCTAGGCTGATGCCACCCTGGGCGTCAATGACCATGTTGATGGCGTTCATCAGGTCGGCGTCGTTCGTCCCCACGGCCACGATGTTGTGGCTGTCGTGGGCCACGCAGCTGGCGATCGCGCCACGATGCAGGCCCATGTTCGTGATCCAGCCCACGGCCACCGGAGCCTGCCGGTACCGGTTCACCACGGCGATCTTCAGTAGATCCCGACCAGGGTCGGCGACGCACGCGCCGTTCAGCACGGTCGGTCGCATGGGCCGTTTCCCGGTAATGAGCTGACCATCGTACGGTTCGATCACGAGCAGTTCTTCGTCCGTTGCTGGCACGTGCAGATCGACCTCGGATATCGGCCTGCACAGGAATTGGTTCGGCGTTCCCGCGCTGACACGCTCGACGAGGCTCCGGCCTTGTTCGGCCACGAGGCGCCCGCGCACATAGGTCTGCCGTACCCGGAAGTCGGTGAGCTCATCGACCAGGATCATATCTGCCGGATCGCCCACCCGCAACCGGCCGACGGGAAGCTGATAGTGTACGATCGGGTTCAGGCAGGCTACTTGCAGCACCTTGAACACATCCACCCCGGCCTTGACCGCACGTGCGCACAAGGCGTTGATGTGGCTTACCACCAGGCTGTCCGGGTGCTTGTCATCGCTGCAGAACATCATGCGCTCCCAATGCTTGTGAAGCAGTGGATGCAGGGCTTCGAAGTTCTTGGCGGCGCTACCCTCACGGATCTGCACCCACATGCCGCGCGCCAACTTGTCCAGCGCCTCCTCCGCGGTGAAGCATTCGTGATCAGTGCTCATTCCAGCCGCTATGTAGCGCCCCGCCTCCTCGCCGTGCAGGCCGGGCGCATGGCCGTCAACGGGCTTACCCAGTCTTCTGGCATGGGCGATCTTCTGGAGCACCTCCGGGTCGCCATGCAGCACCCCCGGGAAATTCATCATCTCGCTCAGGTACAACACCTCCGGTCGTTCCAACAAACGGCCGACCTCGTCGGGGTCGATCGTGGCACCAGCCGTTTCAAAGGCGGTCGCGGGTACGCAGCTCGGTGCGCCGAAGAAGAAATGGAAGGGTACCTGCCTGCCGTTGGCGATCATGTAGTCCACCCCGGCAACGCCCAGCACATTGGCGATCTCGTGCGGGTCGCTGATCGTGGCCACGGTCCCGTGCAGCACGGCCAGGCGCGCGAATTCGCTGGGGATCAGCATGGAGCTCTCCACGTGCACATGGGCATCGATGAATCCGGGGAGCAGGTAGCCGTCCACTGGCGTATCCACTTCTTCGATGTGCGCGATCACACCGTCCAATACACCCAGGCGAACAGGCCGGATCGTGCGGCCGGGGATGTCGACGAGGTTGCCAGTGAGTTGGAAGTCGGGCATGGTCGTGCACCAAAGAAAGCGGTTCAGGGGTCTTCCTGGACGCCTCACGGTTCATCACCGCATCAACCGTTCGGCTGAAGGCTGTTTCCGACGGAGGGGACACCGGTTACCTTCAGCACACCACCACTACCACCATGTCGAAACGTGCCATGACCATGCTTCCCACCGTCTTCATGGCCTATGCCGTCTGGGGAAGCGTTGTCTTCCTCGGTGTTCCACTCAGCAGCCGCTTGTTGGGGCAGTGGCGCGTGGTGGAGGTGTTCGGCCAGGACCTGACCCGGAACGGGCAGCAGGCGCTGATCATCCGCTTCGACAAGGATGGACGGCTGGAGGGACGCTCTGCCTGTGGGACTTTCACGGGTTCCTGGACGACCGCTCCGGACCAGGTACGGTTCCAGGCGCTACGACCATCCCATTGTGATCAAGCTGGTTCACGGACCGTCGAGCAGCGTGTGCTGCATGCGATGAGCGTGACGCGCGAGACGCGGGTGGTGAACGGTCGGGTGATGCTGATGCATGAGGGCCGTCCCTTGGTGATGCTCGAGCCGCAGCGCACGTGAGCATCTTTCGGCAAGGTCAAGGAGGTATCAAGCTTCGCACCCGGGGGAAGACATAACCCAGGCGGATCATTGCGGGCATGTGCCATGTGTCCTTTCGCGGCATGGAACACATGACCATGGAACATCGCACCGAATGGCTATCCCGAGCAGCGGCGGCCATTGCTTTTCTGGGGCTCATCGCCCTGGCCTCCGCACAGACCGCACCGGCTGCTTCGTGGACCGAAGCGCTGGCCATGCGCACCTCCGCGCCCGATGGATCGGCTGGGGATCCAGGGGTCGTCCTTCGGGCTGGAATGATCTCCGACGATGGTTGGAGCTGGGATATGCCGGCGGCACTTCAGCTTGTCGTGGCCAGGCAGGGTGGCACCGCGGGTCCGGTGGTGATCGAACTGCTCAACGAGCGGGGCGAACTGGTCGAGCGTATCGAATGGCAGGCCGCACCGGGTGCGCTGCGACCGGTCCGCCTGGATGCCTTGGTGGCCGGGCGATACGTGGTTAGGGTGGCCGGCTCGGAGCAGTCCACCACCGTGCGGTTCAGAAAGGACTGATCACAGCTCCGGCAGGTCGATCCAGCCGTTGCGCTGGAGCAATGCACGGCTCACACTGTACCTTTTCCTGACGTCGTCCATGGTGCGGATGTCGATGTTGATCGCGAAGTAGGCGGTATGCCCACTGCGCTCCACCCAACCCACGTACCAGCCGATCTCATCCTCCACCCGGATCGCCCATCCCGACTTGCCCTGCAGTTTCCATGTATCCGTGCTGTCCCCGGGCAGGATCCGCTTCACCGTGCGCTGATGCGCCCGGTCGAAGGGCAGCATCTCCTCGTGCAAAGCTTCCATGAAGCCGATCTGTTCCAACGAAGTGATCCTCAAGGCGCCCTGGAGCCAGAACAGATGGATGGAGTCACCCATAAGCTGGTTGCCATAACCAACGGTGTCGAGCCAGTGCTGCATCCGCACCGCTCCGGCCCGCCGCGCAGCTTCCTGGTACCACCAGACGGTGCTGCGGCTCAAGGCCTGGGCCATGTCCTGGTCCTCGTTCCAGTCGGGTGACCGCCGTGGTACACCATCCCAAGGGATCAGCTCATGTTCATCGGCGACGGCTCCGGTCTGAAGGGCAACCAATGAATTGAAGACCTTGAAGGTGCTGGCAGGCAGGTAGCCCAGCCGCGCCCGTGCGGTATCCGAAGCTTGAAGCCGCCCGCTGTCCGGTTCCCAAAGGACGAAGGTGCCTGTTACTGCGCTGTCCGCCAGCTGATCTGCCCAATCCGGTCGTTCGGTCAGCACCGGCAAGGCCACCACCATTTCCACGGCGGGTCCATCGTCCGCGACGGGGAGGTTCGTGCAGGCCTGTACCACGAGGACACCGAACAGCCAGCATCGAATGGGCGCCATGCGGCCAAGGTAGTGGCTGGACTGGCGGTCGGTCAGTGGCCGAACATCTCCTTGACCTTCTCGAAGAAGCCCTTGTCCTTTGCGGTCGGCTTGGGCTGGAAGCCGGCGCTGGTGCGGAGCTTCTCCAGGACCGCCTTTTCTTCCTTGGAAAGATCCGTGGGGGTCCAAACCATCACATGTACCAGGAGGTCTCCGGTCCCGTGGTGGTTGATGCTGGGCAGACCTTTGCCCCGCAGGCGCATGGTGGTCCCGCTTTGGGTACCAGGCTCGATCTTCACCTTGGCCTTGCCGCTCACCAGCGGAACTTCGATGCTCGCACCGAGGGCGGCATCCACCAGGTTGATGTAGGCTTCATGGTGCAGGGTGGTCCCGTCCCGCTTCAGTTCCTTGTGCACCTCCTCCTCGATCACCACGAGCAGGTCACCTGGTACACCGCCGGCCGGGGCCTCATTCCCCATGCCACTGATGTTGAGTTGCATGCCTTCCTCCACACCAGCGGGGATCCGGATGGGCACCACCACCTCTTCGCGCACGAGGCCATGCTCATCGCTTCCCGGTGCGCGTTTGCTCACGGTCTGGCCGATACCACCACAGGTGGGACAGGTCGTAACGGTCTGCATCTGACCCAGGAAGGTGCTTTGCACCCGACGCACCTGGCCCGTACCTCCGCACGAACTGCAACTCCCATACTCGCTGCCCTTGCCGCGCACGAGCTTCGTCACCTTGATCTTCTTCTCGGCCCCGTGGGCGACCTCCTCCAGTGTAAGCTTGATGCGGACGCGCAGGTTGCTGCCCTTGACGGTGCGTCCGCGCTGCTGCCCGAATCCCGCGAAGCCGCCGCCGAAGTGCCCACCGAAGATGTCGCCGAACTGGGAGAAGATATCCTCCATGTTCATGCCGCCACTGAAGCCACCACCGCCGAAGCCACCGGGGGCGTTGTGCCCGAACCGGTCATACTTGGCCTTCTTGTCCGCGTCGCTCAGGATCTCATAGGCGGAGGCCGCATCCTTGAACTTCTCTTCGGCCACGGCGTCCCCCGGATTCTTGTCCGGGTGGTACTTGATGGCCATTTTGCGGTACGCCTTCTTGATGTCGTCCGCACTCGCGTTGCGGTTCACGCCAAGGACTTCGTACGGATCTCGTTTGCTCATCGGGTGTCGTGCGCTAGGGTAGTGGGTTGCAGGCGACGGTCGGTCGGCCTTATTCGCCCACGACCACCTTGGCGTAGCGGATCACTTTGTCGTGCAAGGTGTACCCGTTCTCGACCACGTTGATCACCTTGCCCTTCAGCTCGGGTGTGGGGGCCGGGGCTTTGGTGATGGCTTCGTGCCGGTCGGTATCGAAGGGTTCACCCTTGGCGTCGGGCATGGCCTTCAAGCCCTGTGATCCCAGGGCATGCACCATCTTCTGGTGGATGAGGTTGAAGCCTTCGCGGATCGCCTCGATGTCGTCCACCTTCGCGTTGTTCGCGATGGCCCGGTCCATGTCATCCAAAACCGGCAGGACGGCTTTCAACGTGTTCTCCCCGGCATATTGTAGCAGGTCCAGCCGTTCCTTGGCCGTCCGCTTCCGGAAGTTGTCGAATTCGGCGAACAGGCGCACGTGTTTATCGTGGATGGCCTGGTGCTCGGCCCGCAGCAGGTCGAGTTCGGCCTTCAGCACCTCCAATTCACTATTGTCCCCGGCTGACGGTGTGTCAGCAGTGGCAGGCTCCTGGGCCTCGTTCATGGCCGCGGCATGCTCGCTGGCCTCGTTCTTCACGGTCTTGTCGTCCATGGCTGGATGCTCCTTTACACTGCGTCGGAACGGATTCTTCAGGGCCATCTGGCAATTTTCCGGTGTTCCGGCGCAGCCGGGTCGGCAATTCCAATGCCAGCGGCCACTGCCGGACAGGATGGCATGGAACGAAAAGGCCCCGGGACAGGTCCCGGGGCCTTTTCGTCTGTGCAGGGGCCTCAGAGGCTCTTCACATGCTTGTCCAACTCCTGATGGAGGGACATGCCGCGCAGATTCTTGGCAATAATGATCCCGTTCGGGTCCACCAGGAAGCTCATGGGGATGGAATTGACGCCGTAAAGTTGGGCTCCCTTGGAGCTCCAGAACTGCAGGTCGCTCACGTGGTATTTCCATACCAGGCCGTCCTGTGCAATGGCCGATTTCCAGGCGTCGCGGCTGCGATCGAGGCTCACGCTGTACACCTCGAAACCCTTGGCGTCGGTGAACTTGGCTTGGCTGTACTTCTTATAGGCGTCCACCACGTTCGGGTTCTCCATGCGGCAGGGGCGGCACCAGCTGGCCCAGAAGTCGATGAGCACGTACTTGCCCTTCAGCTCGGACAGTTTGAGCACTTTGGTACTGTCCGGGTTCATGAAGGCCAGCTCCGGGGCCTTGTTGCCGATGTTGGTACCCACCTGGGTGCCGTCCCCTGCATCGGCCTTGGGCCCGGTGCGAGCGGCGAATCCATAAATGGCGAGCAGCACCACGGCTGCGCTGATGGCGATCCTGGTCTTGGACATGAGCGTGCGGAATTCCATGCGGCGAAGGTAGCAGGTGTTGGAGCTAGGGCTAAGCGAAGATCATGCCGGGATCGGAGGCCTGAACGAACGGTCGCCTAGACCCGTTCGATATGGGCTCCCAGTGCCTTCAACCGGCCTTCGATATCCTGGTAGCCGCGGTCGATCTGCTCGATGTTGTCAATGGTGCTGATGCCATCCGCGCCAAGCGCCGCGATCAACAGGGAGACCCCGGCGCGGATGTCCGGGCTGGTCATGCGTATGGCGCGGAGCGGTTTCTCGAAGTCCTTGCCGATCACCAGGGCGCGGTGCGGGTCGCAGAGCGTGATCTGCGCACCCATCTCGATCAGTTTATCCGTGAAGAAGAGGCGGCTCTCGAACATCTTCTGGTGGATGAGCACATGGCCCCGCGCCTGGGTCGCAGTGACCAGTACGATGCTCAGGAGGTCAGGGGTGAAGCCAGGCCAGGGGTGATCGCTGATCACGCGGTTGCTTCCGTCCAGGAAGGGCTCGATGGTGTAATGCTCCTGGGCGGGGATGTGGATGTCATCGCCTTGGCGTTCCACCCGTATCCCGAGCGTTCGGAACACGTTGGGGATGACCCCGAGCTCGTCGTAGGCCACGTCCTTGATCGTGACATCACTGCGGGTCATGGCAGCCAGCCCGATGAAGGAGCCGATCTCGATCATGTCCGGCAGCATGCGGTGTTCGGTGCCCTTCAGCTCCTTCACCCCATCGATGTGAAGCAGGTTGCTGCCGATGCCTTCGATCTTCGCGCCCATCCTCACGAGCATCTTGCAGAGCTGCTGGAGGTAGGGCTCACAGGCGGCATTGAAGATGGTGGTGCGGCCCTCCGCGAGCGTGGCGGCCATGACGATGTTGGCCGTGCCCGTTACGCTGGCCTCGTCCAGGAGCATGTAGGTGCCCTTCAGCTTCTTCGCCTCCGCGCGGTAGAAAGCATCGCTCTCGTCGTATCGGATCGTCGCACCGAGCTTCTCGAATCCCGTGAAGTGGGTGTCCATCCGTCGCCGGCCGATCTTGTCGCCACCGGGGCTTGGGATATAGCCGCGACCAAAGCGCGCGAGCGCAGGCCCGGCCACCATCACACTGCCGCGCAAGCTGCCGCCCATGCGCTTGTACTCCGGGTCGAGGAAGAACTCCAGGTTCACGCTCTTCGCCTGGAAACGGTAGCTCCCCTTGTCGAGCTTCTCCACTTCCACACCCATGGCCTTCAACAGGTCGATGAGCTTGTTCACGTCCACGATGTCCGGCACGTTGTGGATGGTGACCGGTTCGCTCGTAAGGAGCACCGCGCAAAGGATCTGCAGCGCTTCGTTCTTGGCACCCTGGGGTACCACCTCACCCTTCAATCGATGTCCCCCCTCGATCTTGAAACTTCCCATGTTGCGAAGCAATACCTATGGAGGTGCCGTTCGCCGCGGAAGGCGTGCAGGGTTTCAACAAGCGGTTGTCACCGAGCGGAAAGGCGCAGGGGCAGGAGCCGGAATAATGATACGTACCTGCCCTGCTCCTGCCCCTGCGGCTCGAAGTCAATAACGCCCCTTGTTCCGGTTCCGCTTGCGCTTCTTACCTCCGCCACCCGGACGTTTGCGGGTGTCCACCTCGTTGCGCGGACCGCTTTGTTGGGTGCGCAAGAGGTCGGCCGTATGTGCCAGCTGCACATCTTCCTTCATCTTCAGTGCGCCCTTGCTCAGTTCGCCGAGGTCCTTGATGATCAATGGGTCGGGCACGGTGTCACGGTTCCAGACGAGGAATTGCTTCTTCATCTGGTTGGCGATGACGATGGTGTAGGCGTCGCGTGTTTCGCCGGGTTCCATCGCCGCGCATTGGTCGATCATGCGCTGCACCATCTTGCCGTAATGTCCGTACTTGATCTTCGTCTGCGGATAGGGGATGGCTGCCGGCTTGCTGTCGAGCTCCTCGGGTGTAGGCATCGGGAAGGGCGCGTCCACATCGAGCTTGAACTCGCTCATGATGTAGAGGTGGTCCCAGAGCGTCCGCTCGAAGTGTTCACTGTTGCGCAGCTGTGGGTTCAGGCGACCGATCACCTGCACGATGGCCTTGGCGGTGCGGGTACGCTGCTCGCGGTCCTCGATCTCCATCACATGCTCCACCATGCGCTGCACGTGCCGGCCATATTCCGGAATGATCAGGCGTGGACGGCTGGTGTTGTAATCGAATGGTGTCGTGCTCATTGGATGAAAGGGTGGTGGCCCATGTGCGCAGGCCGGGCCGCAAGCCCTGCTCCTTCATGCGGAGGTGGTCAAATGTAGGCAAGGGAGCCGTGCTCCGCGCTATCCGCCCTGGGCGTAGCTGTTCACCCAGGTGGGGTCCTGCATGTCGCGCAGGAGGCGGAAGGCGTCCTTCCCCACATAGGGACCGTGCCAGTCCGGGTACTGCGGGTCACGATAGTGCTGCAGGATGACCTGCTGGCGATCGGATGGGCGGAACTCATCGCCGGACCAGCCCTCACCAGGCTGGGCGCCCATGCCGTTCCGATACCGCAGTTTCCAGAGGTCCTGGAGAGTCGTGCAGTCGAAGTTGGTGCGGATGACGCCATCCTCTGTCCATGTGCCGCAATTGTGGATGCCATACTGGTCGAAGAGGTCCACGCTCTCCAGGTTGGCTTTGCTCTCCATAAGACCGCTGGCCTGCAATACGAAGAAGTTGGGCCGCATGGGGATGGTGCCGAGCACCACGCCGTCCTGAACGGTGTAGATGAATAAGGCGGCCAGTTCGCCTTGGGCGGTCGGGTTCAAGCTGAAGCCGAACTCGTAGCGGGCCTGGGCGGTCGCGGCTTCAGGTGACAACAGCTGAAGGACGGAAACACATGCGATGTGGGGAGACCAACGCATCTGCCCGGTTGAACGGGTTTGATCGGCTGGAGGTTATCCTTCCACCACGGTCAGCTTCGCAAAGCGGAGCAGGAGCTGCTTCTGGCCCACGTTGGGGAAGAAGACCGTCGCCTTCAGGTCCGGTGCCTTGCCTTCCACCTTCAGCACCTTGCCCTTGCCGAAGCGATCGTGTGCCACCGTCATGCCTTCCTCGATTTCGCTGCTGGTGCCGCCGCCCAAGGTGCCCGTCGCCTCCACGGGAGCGCCTGCGGTGGAGATCCGCTTCAGGTTCCCGGGACGCGGTGCTGGTGCGCTGGGCTTCGGAGCCGGTGCCGCGGTACGTCGGATGCCCGGTGCGCTCTTTTCCCGGCCGTACACCGGTTTGGAGCTTTCGTTCTCATCCCGTTCGCGTGGCTGCCTGGCCCAGGGAGGTGTTCCGGGGCGCACGTATTGCCCGCTGCTGAAGGCGCCGCGCTCGTTCATCGCCGGCATCTCGAGGAACTTCTCATCGATCTCCTCGATGAATCGGCTCGGCTCGCTGGCCGTGAGGTTGCCCCATTTGTAGCGGCTGATGGCGTAGCTGAGCGTGGCCCGTTTCTCGGCGCGTGTGAGGGCGACGTAGAAGAGCCGGCGTTCCTCCTCCAGGTCGGCGCGCGTCTGCACGCTCATCAGGTTCGGAAAGAGGTCCTCCTCCATGCCCACGATGTGTACGTACGGGAATTCCAGGCCTTTCGCACTGTGGATCGTCATCAGGCTCACCCGGTCGTTGTCGTTCGGGTCGTCGTTGTCCGCATCGGTCAGCAGGGCCACGTCGATCAGGAAGTCGCTCAGGGTGCGTGGGAGGTCGGTGCCCTCGGTGTCCGCCTCGCTGAACTCCTTCATCCCGGCGAGCAGCTCCTGGATGTTCTCATAACGGCTCACCCCTTCGGGCGTCTTGTCCACGAAGAGCTCGCGCAATAGACCGGTCTTCTGGGCGATGTACTCGCCAAGGGCGTGCGCGGTGTACGTTTCGCGCATCGTGCGGAAGCTCTCGATCATGGTCACGAAGTCGCCGAGCGCCTTGCGGGTACCGCCATGCACATCCACCTCCTCCGGGTGTTTCTGGATCACGTCCCAGATGCTCGACTGGAGCCGCGCGGCCGTCACGATCAACTTGTCGATGGTGGTCTGCCCGATGCCGCGCGTGGGGTAGTTGATCACCCGTTTCAGCGCTTCCTCGTCGTTCGGGTTGCACACCAGGCGGAAGTAGCCGATCAGGTCCTTGATCTCCTTGCGCTGGTAGAAGCTGAGTCCTCCATAGATGCGGTAGGGGATGTTCTGCTTGCGCAGGGCCTCCTCCATGCTGCGGCTCTGGGCGTTGGTGCGGTACAGGATCGCGAAGCCCTTGTTCGGTACCTGCTGCTGCATCTTGGTCTCGAAGATGCTGTTGGCCACGAAGTGCCCTTCGTCGTTGTCGGTGAGCGAGCGGTGCACCTTGATCTTCTCGCCATCGCTGTTGTCCGTCCAGATCTCCTTCTTGATCTGGTCCTTGTTCTTCTCGATCAGTGAGTTCGCCGCGCCCACGATGGTCTTCGTGCTGCGGTAGTTCTGCTCCAGCTTGAAGAGCTTGTGGTCCGGGTAGTCCGTGCGGAAGTTGAGGATGTTCTGGATGTTGGCGCCGCGGAAGGCGTAGATGCTCTGGCTGTCATCACCCACCACGGTGAGGTTCTCGTGGCGTGCGGCCAGGGTCTTCACGATGTTGTACTGGGCCAGGTTGGTGTCCTGGTACTCGTCCACCAGCAGGTATTGGAAGCGGCTCTGGTACTTCACCATCACATCCGGATGGTCGCGGAAGAGGATGTTGGTGTTGAAGAGCAGGTCGTCGAAGTCCATGGCGCCGGCGCGGAAGCAGCGCTCGGCGTAGGCCTTGTACAGCTCGCCCATCTTCTCGCGACCCACGGCCGCATCACCGGCCATCAGCTCGGCGTTGGCGAGGTATTCCAGCGGACCCACCAGGTTGTTCTTGGCGATGCTGATGCGGCCATGCACCTGGTTGGGCTTGTAAAGCTTGTCGTCCAGCTTCCACTCCTTCACAATGGCCTTGATCACGCTCCGGCTGTCGTCGGTGTCGTAGATCGTGAAGTCCTTCGGGTAGCCCAGCTTGTCGGCCTCGGCGCGCAGGATGCGGGCGAACACGCTGTGGAAGGTGCCCATCCAGAGGTTGCGCGCTTCGGTGCTCAGGCCCGGGATGTCGGCGAGTAGTCGGGCGATCCGCTCCTTCATCTCCTTCGCCGCCTTGTTGGTGAAGGTGAGGGCGAGGATCCGGAAGGGGTCGACGCCCTTGGTCATGAGGTGCGCGATGCGGACGGTGAGCACCTTCGTCTTGCCACTTCCCGCCCCGGCGATCACCATGGTGGGTCCATCGGTGTTCTCCACAGCCGCGCGCTGGGCGGGGTTCAACCCTTTCAAATGATCCATGCGAGCGGCGAAGTTAGCGGCGGTGGGGAGGCCCGTTGATCAAGGATATCAACAGGGGGAAAGGAGCAGGAGCAAGCCTGCCGTCCACCCCTGCGCTCGACCCCTGCGACTGCTCCTGGCCCTCATTCCAGACCTACATAAAATACGATACATAAATTATGTGTCATAGATCATGTATCTTTGGTCATGGCCGAGGAGTTCAATCCGTTCCTACTCCAGGGTTATGATTTGTTCATCGAAGGTATTGTTTTTCTTCAAAAGGTACGCAGACACCATGGCGTACAGCAGAGGCCACGTGCATATAGTCGGCAGAATCAAACGATCTCCCTGCCAAAAAGATATACCATTGGAGAAAAGTAGCAGATATGTGAAAGCCATTAGAATGAGGATTATACATAGTCTATCGTAGGCTTTGTGCCTGTGCAGCCTGAAGCATATGACGAAGCAAGGAATTATGTAGAGGAAATGTAGGATGCAGTAGAGCTTGTTCATACGATCCATTAGCCAGACAGCGGTTGGATGATCATGATTGGGCGCCAATTCCAACGTATAACCTCCAGCGTAGTATACGTTGTCCTCCAGGTGAGTGAGGTATTGCTTTAAGAATGTTTTGGGATGGTTTCGAAGTACAGCATTGACCTGAGTGTCTGTCATCTTTGACACTGTGTCTATGGCCATATCGAACGTGAGGTCATTTAGATCTGCAAAACATCGGGCGAAGAGGTAGTTTCGGAACGTTTTATTGCCAATATCAGAGAATCCAATACGATGGTGCTTGTAGGCCATGATAGCAAACTGAGGTGCCAATGGCAAGAGGACACACATCAACGCGCGGTACCGGCTGATCTTCGACCCCAAGGCACGCCAGTATAGTAATGGACCCATGATGAATACCCACGAAATGAGCAACGGGAAGAACACGGGCTTCAACAACGCCAGCGGAACGGTGATTCCGGCAACTGCTATATAGAATCTAGCGGATCCCCAGTCACGTGCGGTGGTGACGATGAATAGAGCAAGAACGGCGAGCGTAGCGGAAGTCCACACCTCAGTCAAAGCGTGATAGGTCATCGCGAAGAGAGAAAGGTTGAACATCACAATAGAACTAGTTATCCATGCCAACAGTGGGCGGCGGGTTGCACGTCTTGTCGCAAGATGAGTGCAACCAATGCATATAAGCCAGCCGAAGAATTGCATCGCCCAGATTCCGTACGCCCCGAATGCCTTGTGCATAAGAGCAATTCCCAGTGGATACAGGTAGGCCCTCACCGCCGTGCCTTGAGATTCAGGACCGCCTAGAAGCCATCTGCCTACATCCAAGTATTCCCGTGAATCCCAGGTTGCGAAGACAACCCCATCTGAGACCGCATAGTTCATTATGGCGTGCAGAAGACCGTAATAAAGTGTTGCTACGAATGATACCTGGGTAAGAAGAATCCGCTCCGGTGGACTCAGTTGCATGTGGTGGTCGGATAATGCTGTACTGCAAGAAGGCTAAAACTAACTTCCAACCATGAGAACCCGATGGGCCCCCAGAGCATTCACCGCTGGGTGAGCTTAGGTTGGGTCCAATCCGGTTCTGCGCACACGCGGATCCCATTGTCCTTTTACTCTGGGGATGGATCAGAAACCACGCTTGTAACTCGCCTGCCGCTTCGTTCCGCTGTGAAGTAGCGCCCTCCTCCCCAGGCCCTCCGCCAAATCACTGCTCGCCCTGGCCGTGCTCGAATAGTTGCTTGTCCAGGGTCGGTCGCTATGACCAGCGCGGCTATCTGCCGAACGGACGCGTGGTGCCTTCTGGTTGTTTTGAAGAGTATAACTTGGTATACGTGTTCGGCTCCACGTTCAATTGGAATGGACATGTATGCACAAAAGATAACGCGGAGGGCTGCAGGGTCCCCTCGTACCGCGGGAGATTGACCCTGCGGAGACATAGATGCTTTGAGTCCGGGAGTGCGTGTGCTCAGCAACCCCTGATCCTGATAAGATAAGATGACTGTCCGCGTTTTGCTTCTCATGCTCGGCATCGGACCTTGGTGTGCAATGCACGGCCAGGAGTTCAGCTGTTCCATTGCCGCCAGGTGTTCGCTTCCTTTGAACGACCCGGCACAACTGAGCTACCACCTCGATCTGGGTTATGCGGACACTTCGTGGACCATCGACTGGTTACGGATCGACTATGCTGCGGCCTACTTATTCAAGACCATAGACGATTTCACGCTGGAGGAGCAGACGAGGAGCGTTGGGCTTGCTTTTGGTTGGTACATGCATCGTAGAGAACGGTTGGAAATGCGTGTCGGGATCCAACTTCGATATAACAGGATCGAACGTTCCGTGTTCACAGGGCCATCCGGTTGGGCATACGGATCTTACACTGCACAATGTATGGGTTCTGAAGTGCCTGTGCAGATCGCCTTGCGCTTGGGGCGATCCAGCCCGTTCCATTTTTTCGTGGAGGCCGTTCCTGGCTATTCCCATGTCCTCTCTCAAAGGAGCTTCGATCGTCCTGATACTTCCATGCGGGTGCGGAACACCCTGAGCATGGCACTGCTTTCCGGTTTCAGGCTGCGGATCTGAGCGACGCAGCTGGTTCATACGGCAGTTTGAAGGGCAGCCTTGGGAGCATGGTGCGATCTCAGACAGTCCGCGTGTACCTCGCCTGCCGCTTCGTTCCGCTGAGCAGTAGCACCTTCCGCCCCACCGCCTCCGCCAGGTCCCGGCTGGCCGTGGCCGTGCTCAATTCAGGGAACATGTTCAGGTAGTCCTTCCGGCGGAAAGGCCTGTCCGGATTCTGTTGCAGGAAGAGGGCGATACGGTCGCGCCCGGTGAGCACCGGGTCCGGGGAGGCCAGCAGTTCGGCCAGCGCTTCATCGATACGTTCCAGGAGGTAGGCGATGAACTCACCGCAGTCGCCACGACGGTCGGCGTACTCCAAGGCGGCGTAGTAGGCCGGCTGGGTGCGTTGGATGAAGGCTTCCACCGGCAGGTAGGCGAACACCGGCCAGTAGCGCATGAGCATCCGCTTCTGCCAGAGCCGGGCCAGGCGCCCGTTGCCGGCCGTGAAGGGACGGAGGTAGACCAGGCCGAAGTGGAGCACGCAACTCGTGATCAGGGGTGGGAAGTCATCCTCCTCCGCGTAGCGCAGCAACTCATGCACATTGGCGGGCAGGTCATGGGCGCTGGCGGTGCGCAGTGGTTCGGGCTCGCCATAAACCACGTCCATGGGTCCGGTGCGGAAGTGGCCGGCATCGAGTGCGAGGCCATGCATCAATACCCCATGGGCGTGGCGCAGGTCGTGCTCGACGAAGGGGTCCAGCTCCAACGCCAGATCGTGGGCGCGGTGGGTGTTCACCGCTTCCAGGGCGGCCGAGCCTTCGGTGGCGGACGTCGGGCTGGCCAGGATATCGGCAACGGGCAGGGTGTCCAGGGTGCTTCCCTCGATGGCCAAAGTGCTGTGTACCACACTGATGTGGTAGGCCTTGGCGAGTTCGGCGGCCGGTGCGTGCAGGTGCCGGGCATGCACTTCGCCCAGCCGGTGGTGGATGGTGGCCAGCAGGTTCAGCATGCGGGGGCTGATGGAGTAGTAGGTGATGCTGGCGATGTCCATTTATAGTATCAAATGATGCTAACAAAGGTAAGAGGTCGGTCTGGATCGATCTTCACGCCTCGACGCGGAAATGCGGATCCGGCGCCGGATCCAGGGCCTCGGATGCGCTGGCATTCGCTTGGATCGCAAGGTTTTAGCTGGTGATGAACCCGGAAACCGGATCCACCGGGCGATCCAGCCTCCCTGGTCGTCCTTGGAATTTTCGTTGAACACCAGATGGTTGGAAACTGCTTTCACGTACATTTGCAGCCCGTTTTTAGCCGAGGAATGGCTAAAGACGCTGAAAGCCAACCGAAAGGAGCTCATGCCAACCATTCAACAGCTCATCCGCAAGGGTCGCGAGAACCCTGTGTACAAGAGCAAGTCCATTGCCCTGAAGTCCTGCCCACAGCGCCGTGGCGTGTGCACCAAGGTGTACACCACCACCCCGAAGAAGCCGAACTCGGCCCTTCGCAAGGTGGCCAAGGTGCGCCTGGTGAACGGCTACGAGGTGATCGCCTACATCGGCGGTGAGGGTCACAACCTGCAGGAACACAGCATCGTGCTCGTGCGCGGTGGTCGTGTGAAGGACCTGCCCGGTGTGAAGTACCACATCGTCCGCGGTGTATTGGACACCTCGGGTGTGGAAGGTCGCAACCAGCGTCGCAGCAAATACGGCACGAAGAAGCCCAAACCCGGAGCGGCTCCTGCCAAGAAGAAATAAGCGTTCACGGTAAGGTTCAAAGACCATGCGCAAGAAAGCAGTCAAGCACACGACCCTGCCCGACCCCAAGTTCGGTGACACGCAGGTGACCAAGTTCGTGAACAACCTGATGTACGACGGCAAGAAGAGCAAGTCGTTCGACATCTTCTACAACGCGATCGACATCGTTGCCGAGAAGAGCGGCGAGGACGGTCTGGAGATCTTCCGCAAGGCGCTCACGAACGTGACGCCGCAGGTGGAGGTGCGCAGCCGCCGTGTGGGTGGTGCCAACTTCCAGATCCCGCAGGCCGTTCGCGAGGACCGCAAGAAGAGCCTCGCGATGAAATGGCTGATCGGCTACGCCCGCAACCGCAACGAGCGGAGCATGGCGAGCAAATTGGCGAACGAGATCCTGGCCGCGTCCAAGGAGGAGGGCGGTGCATTCAAGAAGAAGGAGGAAGTCCACAAGATGGCCGAAGCGAACAAGGCGTTCAGCCACTTCCGCTTCTGATAACGACGGGTAGCGAACAGAACAATGGCCAAGAGGGACCTCAAATACACGCGCAACATCGGCATCATGGCGCACATCGATGCCGGCAAGACGACCACGTCCGAGCGCATCCTGTACTACACCGGTCTGGTACACAAGATCGGTGAGGTGCACGACGGTGCGGCCACCATGGACTGGATGGAGCAGGAGCAGGAGCGGGGGATCACCATCACCAGCGCTGCCACCACCACCAGCTGGAAGTACCGCGACCAGACCTACAAGATCAACCTGATCGACACCCCGGGCCACGTGGACTTCACCGTGGAGGTGGAGCGCAGCCTGCGCGTGCTGGACGGTGCCGTTGCCCTCTTCTGCGCCGTGGGTGGCGTGGAGCCCCAGAGCGAGACGGTATGGCGCCAGGCCAACAAGTACAAAGTGCCCCGCATCGGCTTCGTCAACAAGATGGACCGCAGCGGCGCCGACTTCTTCAAGGTGGTGGCCCAGATCAAGGAGCGCCTCGGCGCCAACCCGGTACCCCTGCAGGTGCCCATCGGTGCCGAAGCGGACTTCAAGGGTGTTGTTGACCTGATCAACAACCGCGGCATGGTGTGGAACGAGGCCGACCAGGGAATGACCTGGAGCGAGGTCGCGATCCCCGAAGACCTGAAGGAGACCGTGGAGGAGTGGCGTGGCAAGCTCATCGAGGCCGTTGCCGAGAGCGACGACACCTTGATGGAGAAGTACTTCAACGATCCGGACTCCCTGACGGAAGCCGAGATCATGAACGCCATCCGCAAGAGCGCGATCAGCATGAGCATCACGCCGATCCTGTGCGGCAGCGCCTTCAAGAACAAGGGCGTGCAGACCATGCTGGACGCGGTGATGGCCTACCTGCCGAGCCCGATGGACATCGAGGCGGTCGTTGGTACGGACCCGGATACCGGCGAAGAGATCACCCGCAAGCCGGATGCGAGCGAGCCGATGGCCAGCCTGGCCTTCAAGATCGCCACGGACCCCTATGTGGGTCGCCTGGCCTTCTTCCGCTGCTACAGCGGTGCGGTGCCTGCCGGCAGTTATGTGAAGAACATGCGCACCGGCAACAAGGAGCGTATCAGCCGCATCTTCCAGATGCACTCCAACAAGCAGAACCCTGTCGAGGTCATCGAGGCCGGCGACATCGGAGCAGCTGTTGGATTCAAGGACATCCGCACCGGTGACACGCTGTGCTCGGAGGACAAGCCGATCGTGCTGGAGAGCATGAGCTTCCCCGAGCCGGTGATCGGCATCGCCATCGAGCCCAAGACCCAGGCCGACCTGGACAAGATGGGTACGGCACTGGCGAAGCTGGCCGAAGAGGACCCCACCTTCAAGGTGCACACGGACGAGGAGACCGGCCAGACCGTGATCAGCGGGATGGGCGAACTGCACCTGGAGATCCTCGTGGACCGCATGAAGCGCGAGTTCAAGGTGGAATGCAACCAGGGTGCTCCGCAGGTGAAGTACAAGGAGGCCATCACCGGCACCACCGAGCACCGCGAGGTTTACAAGAAGCAGACCGGTGGTCGCGGTAAGTTCGCCGACATCCATGTGCGCATCGAGCCGCAGACGGACAAGGAGAAGACCGGCCTGGAGTTCATCGACGAGATCAAGGGCGGTTCCATCCCGAAGGAATTCATCGGACCCGTACAGAAGGGCTTCGAGGCCAGCTTGAAGAACGGCGTGCTCGCCGGTTACCCGATGGAGAGCCTGAAGGTGACCCTGTACGACGGTTCGTTCCACAACGTGGACTCCGATGCGTTGAGCTTCGAGATCTGCGCCAAGTCCGCCTTCCGCGCCGCCGTGCCCAAGTGCAAGCCGGTGCTGATGGAGCCGATCATGAAGATCGAGGTGATCACGCCCGAGGAGAACATGGGCGATATCGTGGGTGACCTGAACCGTCGCCGCGGCACCATCCTGGGGATGGAGGACCGCAGCGGGGCCAAGGCCATCAAGGGCGAAGTGCCGCTGAGCGAGATGTTCGGCTACGTCACCAGCCTCCGCACCCTGAGCTCCGGCCGCGCGAGCAGCACCATGGAGTTCAGCCATTACGTTCCGGCCCCCAACAACATCACCGAAGCCGTCCTGGCCAAGGTGCGTGGCAAAGTATCAGCATAACCCGCAAGAAGCGATGACCCAAAAGATCAGGATCAAGCTGCGGTCGTACGATCACAACCTCGTCGACAAGAGCGCCGAGAAGATCGTAAAGACGGTGAAGAGCACGGGCGCTGTCGTCAGTGGACCCATTCCCCTGCCGACCCACAAGCGCATGTTCACGGTGCTCCGCTCGCCGCACGTCAACAAGAAGGCGCGCGAGCAGTTCCAACTGTGCAGTTACAAACGCATGATGGACATCTACAGCTCGTCCTCCAAGACGATCGATGCCCTGATGAAGCTCGAGCTCCCGAGCGGCGTGGATGTGGAGATCAAAGTCTGACCGATAGCACCACACAGCCATGAGCGGACTCATTGGAAAGAAGATCGGCATGACCAGCCTGTACGACTCGGACGGGTCACTGGTGGCATGCACGGTGATCGAGGCGGCACCCAACGTGGTGACCCACGTGAAGACCATGGAGAAGGACGGCTACCAGGCCGTGCAGCTCTCCTACGGCGAGCGTCGTGAGAAGAACACCCCGGCCGCATTGCTGGGCCACTACAAGAAGGCGAACACCACCCCGAAGGTGAAGGCGCACGAGTTCAAGGAGTTCGAGACCGAACTGAAGCTGGGTGAGACCGTGGGTCTCGACATCTTCGAGGAGGGCAGCTTCGTGACCGTGACCGGCAACAGCAAGGGCAAGGGTTTCCAAGGCGTGGTGAAGCGTCACGGCTTCAGCGGTGTGGGCGAAGGCACGCACGGCCAGCATGACCGGAGCCGCGCTCCGGGTTCCCTGGGCGGCAGCTCATACCCGAGCCGCGTGTTCAAGGGCCTGCGCATGGCCGGCCGCACGGGCGGGAACAAAGTGACCACCGAGAACCTGAAGGTGGTGAAGGTGGACGCTGGTAAGAACCTGTTGCTTCTCAAGGGTACCGTACCTGGTCCCAAGGGCAGCATCGTGATCATCTGGAAATAAGATGGAACTCGAGATCCACGGCAAGGACGGCAAGTCCACCGGCAAGAAGGCCAAGCTGAACGACGCGGTGTTCGCGATCGAGCCGAACGACCACGCCATCTGGCTGGACGTGAAACAGCACCTGGCCAACAAGCGTCAAGGCACGGCCAAGACCTTGGAGAAGAGCGAGGTGAGCGGCAGCACCAAGAAACTGCACCGCCAGAAGGGCACGGGTGGCAGCCGCAAAGGCAGCATCAAGAGCCCGCTGTTCAAGGGTGGTGCACGCGTGTTCGGCCCCAAGCCCCGCGACTACCACTTCAAACTGAACAAGAAGGTGAAGGACCTGGCCCGCCGCAGCGCCCTCACCTACAAGGCGAAGGACGGATCGTTGAAGGTGATCGACAGCGTATCGCTGAGCGCCCCGAAGACGAGCGAGTTCGCCGCCATCCTGAAGGCCTTCCAGCTGAACAGCCGCAAGAGCGTGCTGGTGGTGCCCAGCAAGGATGACAACATCGTGCTCAGCGCCCGCAACATCCAGAACACCCGCGTGGTGGTGGCCAGCGAGCTGAACACCTACGACATCATGAACGCCAACGGCCTGCTGATCGTGAAGGACGCGATCGCACCGCTGGAAACCATCCTCACCAAGTAAGCCATGAGCCAGATCATCATCCGACCGATCGTCACTGAGAAGATGACGGCCCAAGGCGAGAAGGAAGGCCGTTACGGGTTCGAAGTGGCCCGCACGAGCAACAAGGTGCAGATCAAGCAGGCGGTGGAGAAGGAGTACAACGTCACCGTGACGGGCGTACGCACCATGATCTGCCGCGGCAAGAACCGCACGCGTTACACCAAGAGCCTCATCCTCCACGGCCGCACGCCGAGCTTCAAGAAAGCCATCGTGACGGTGAAGGCGGGCGAGACCATCGACCTCTACTCCAGCATCTGACCCGGTAGCACCGAATAGCAATGGGCGTACGTAAACTCAATCCGGTAACCCCCGGCACCCGTCACAAGGTGATCACGGACTTCGAAGGCATCACCACGCGTGTGCCGGAGAAGTCGCTGACCAGCGGTACCAACAAGAGCGGTGGTCGCAACCAGCAAGGCAAGATGACCATGCGCTACATCGGCGGTGGTCACAAACAGCGCTATCGCGAGATCGACCTGAAGCGCGACAAGCACGGCATCCCAGCCACGGTGAAGACGATCGAATACGATCCGAACCGCACCGCGCGCATCGCCCTGCTGTTCTACGCCGATGGCGAGAAGCGTTACATGCTGGCCCCGAACGGTCTGCAGGTGGGCCAGGAGGTGATGAGCGGCAAGAGCGGTGTTCCGCCCGAGGTGGGCAACACGTTGCCGCTGAGCGAGATCCCCCTGGGTACCGTGGTGCACAACATCGAACTGCAGCCCGGCAAGGGTGGTGCGATCGCGCGCAGCGCGGGCACCTTCGCGCAGCTGAGCGCACGGGAAGGCAAGTATGCCACGTTGAAGATGCCGAGCGGCGAGCTGCGCATGGTCCTGGTGGCCTGCATGGCGACCGTGGGCAGCGTGGGCAACGCCGAGCACATGCTCCAGAAGAGCGGCAAGGCCGGCCGCAGCCGCTGGCAGGGTCGTCGTCCCCGCACCCGTGCGGTGGCCATGAACCCGGTCGATCACCCGATGGGTGGTGGTGAGGGCCGTGCTTCGGGTGGACACCCGCGCAGCCGCAAGGGTCTGCTGGCGAAGGGCAAGAAGACCCGCGCGCCGAAGAACCGCAGCAACCGTTTCATCCTCGAACGCATCAACGCCAAGAAGGGCGCCTGATCCAGATAGCACATGAGCCGTTCACTCAAGAAACCGCCGTTCATCCACTACAAGCTCGCGAAGCGTGTGGGTGATGCACAGACCTCCGGCAAGAAGAACGTGATCAAGACCTGGTCGCGCGCCAGCACCATCAGCCCCGAATTCGTGGGACTGACCATCGCGGTGCACAATGGCAACAAGTTCATCCCGGTCTACGTGACCGAGAACATGGTGGGCCACAAGCTGGGCGAGTTCGCCCCGACCCGCACCTACCGTGGACACTCCGGTAACAAGAAGAACTAAGGACAGATGGGACAGCGTAAGAAACTAGCAGCCGATGCGCGCAAGGAGGCCATGAAGACCGTGGCCATCGCACACCTGCGCAACGTGCCCACCAGCCCGCGCCGGATGCGCCAGGTGGCCGATCTGATCCGCGGTGTGGAGGTGGAGAAGGCCCTGGGCATCCTCCGCTTCAGCACCCGCCACAGCAGCCGTGACCTGGAGAAGCTGTTGCTGAGCGCCGTGAGCAACTGGCAGGCGAAGAACGAAGGGCAGAAGGCCGATGAGGCCGGGCTGTTCGTGAAGAGCGTGCAGGTGAACGAGGCCCGCGGCCTGAAGCGCATGCTTCCCGCCCCGCAGGGTCGTGCCTACCGCATGAAGAAGCGGAGCAACCACGTGAGCCTCATCGTCGATACCAAAGAAGCGTAAGCCGAGAGAACAACTACCATGGGACAGAAAGCACACCCGATCGGCCAGCGCCTCGGCTTCATCAAAGGCTGGGACAGCAACTGGTACGGCGGTAAGAATTACACGGACAAGCTGGTCGAGGACGAGCAGATCCGCGCCTACCTCATGGCCCGCCTGAAAAAGGCGAGCGTGGCCAAGATCCTGATCGAGCGCACCCTGAAGCTGGTGACCGTGACGATCAACACCGCCCGCCCCGGCGTCATCATCGGCAAGGGCGGTGCCGAGGTGGACAAGCTGCGTGAGGAGCTGAAGAAGCTCACCGGCAAGGACGTCCAGATCAACATCTTTGAGATCAAGCGTCCGGAACTGGATGCCCGCCTGGTGGCCGACAGCATCGCGCGCCAGCTCGAGGGGCGCATCAGCTTCCGCCGCGCCATGAAGATGGCGATGGCCAGCACGATGCGCATGGGCGCCGAAGGCATCAAACTGCAGGTGAGCGGCCGCTTGAACGGCGCCGAGATCGCCCGCACCGAGAAATACCGGGACGGCCGTGTGCCCCTGCACACGCTGCGTGCCGACATCGACTTCGCCATCACCGAGGCGCACACCAAGATGGGTCGCATCGGGGTGAAGTGCTGGATCATGCGCGGCGAGGTGTATGGCAAGCGTGACCTGAGCCCCAACCAGGGCCAGGCCAAGGGCACCGCACCGGGTGGCCGCATGGGCGGTGACCGTCCGGACCGTCGTGGCGGTGACCGCCGCGGACCGGGTGGCGATCGTCGCGGAGGAGAACGTCGTGGAGAAGGCCGTGGCGGCGATCGTCGCGGTGGTAACAACCGTAATAGCTAAGAGCCATGTTGCAACCGAAGCGCAGCAAGCGCCGCAATATGCACAAGGGCCGCATGAAGGGCGTGGCCCAGCGCGGTCACCGCGTAGCCCTGGGATCCTTCGGCCTGAAGGCCATGGAGAGCGTATGGCTCACCAGCCGCCAGATCGAGAAGCGCCCGTGTGGCCCTCACGCGCTACATGAAGCGTGAAGGCCAGGTGTGGATCAAGGTGTTCCCGGACAAGCCCGTGACCAGCAAGCCGGCCGAGGTGCGGATGGGTAAGGGTAAGGGTTCATTGGACCATTGGGTGGCTGTGTGCCATGCCGGCCGCATCATCTTCGAAGTGGACGGTGTACCCACCGCCATCGCGAAGGAGGCCCTGCGCCTGGCGGCCCAGAAGCTGCCGATCCCGACCAAGTTCGTGGTACGTGAGGATTACGACGGCCAATAAGAGAGCGTCATGAAGAAGAGAACCGAACTGAAGGACCTGACGGTCGTGGAGTTGAAGGACAAGCTCCAGGAGGAGCGTGCCTCCCTCACCAAACTGCGCTTCGCGCACACCGTGAGCCCGATCGAGAGCCCGGTGCAGCTGCGCACCAAACGCAAGGACGTCGCCCGGATCCTCACGGAGCTGCGCCAGCGTGAACTCGCCAACAAGACAACGAAATGAGCACGACCCCGACCACCGTTGAGCGGAACCTCCGCAAGGAGCGTATCGGCATCGTCACCAGCGACAAGATGGACAAGAGCATCACGGTGACGGTTGAACGCCGGGTGATGCACCCGAAGTACCACAAGTTCGTGAAGCGCACGAGCAAGTTCATGGCGCATGATGAGAAGGGCGATGCCCACATAGGCGACACGGTGCGGATCATGGAGATCCGTCCGATGAGCAAGTTGAAGCGCTGGCGTCTGGTGGAGGTGATGGAACGTGCCAAGTAACAACCGATAGCGATGATCCAACAGGAATCCCGGCTGAACGTGGCCGACAACAGCGGCGCCAAGGAAGTGCTCTGCATCCGTGTGCTCGGTGGCACCGCCCGCCGCTACGCCCGCATCGGTGACACCATCGTGGTGAGCATCAAGGACGCCCTGCCGAACGGCGGCGCCAAGAAGGGCACCGTGCACAAGGCGGTTGTGGTGCGCACGAAGAAGGAGACCCGTCGCAAGGACGGCAGCTACATCCGCTTCGATGACAACGCAGTGGTGCTGCTGGACGCGGCCGGCGAAATGAAGGGCACCCGGATCTTCGGACCCGTGGCCAAGGAGCTGCGCGAGAAGAAGTTCATGAAGATCATCTCCCTGGCCCCTGAAGTACTCTGAGCCATGCAGAAGAAGACACACATCAAGAAGGGCGACATGGTGAAAGTGCTCGCCGGTGAGGAGCGCACCAAGCAGGGTCGCGTACTCGAAGTGGACCGCGTGAACATGCGCGCCATCGTCGAGGGCCTCAACATCAACAAGAAGCACAGCAAGCCCACCACGGCCAACCCACAGGGCGGCATCGTGGACAAGGAGGGTCCCATCCACATCAGCAACCTGATGCTGATCGACGCGAAGACCGGTGAGCCGGGCCGCGTGGGTCGCAAGGCTGACAAGGAGGGGAAGCTGGAGCGCTACGTGAAGACCAAGAAAAAGGCAGCCAAGTAAGAAGTCATGAGCTACGTACCCCGGCTTCGTGCCAAATACAAGAACGAGGTGGCGCCGTCCCTGAAGAAGGAGTTCGGATACACCAGTGCCATGCAGGTGCCCAAGATCACCAAGATCAACCTGAACCAGGGTCTGGGCAGCGCCGTGGGCGACAAGAAGATCGTGGAGAACGCGGTGGTGGAGATGTCGGCGATCGCGGGCCAGAAGGCCGTACCGACCGTGTCGCGCAAGGACGTGAGCAACTTCAAACTGCGGAAGGGCATGCCCATCGGCGCGCGGGTGACCCTGCGCGGCGACCGCATGTACGAGTTCCTGGACCGGCTGATCTCGGTGAGCCTGCCCCGTACGCGTGACTTCCGCGGTGTATCGCCGAAGGGCTTCGATGGAAACGGCAACTTCACCTTCGGTGTGAAGGAGCAGATCATCTTCCCGGAGATCGACATCGACAAGGTGACGAAGATCCAGGGCATGGACATCACGTTCGTGACCTCGGCCCGGACCGATGAGGAGGCGAAAGCCCTCTTGAACGCCTTCGGATTCCCATTCGCAGACAAGGACAAGAAATAACCCGACCGAACGACCATGGCCAAGGAATCGATGAAAGCGCGTGAGCGCAAGCGCGCCAAGATGGTGGAGAAGTACGCTGCGAAGCGTGCCGCACTGAAGAAGGCGGGCGAGTGGGAGAAGCTGCAGCAGCTTCCCGTGAACGGCAGCAAGGTGCGCATGCACAACCGCTGCCAGCTCACCGGACGTCCGCGGGGGTACATGCGCCTGTTCGGCATCAGCCGGAACATGTTCCGTCAGATGGCGCTGGAAGGCAAGATCCCCGGTGTGACCAAAGGCAGCTGGTAATAAGAACGTTAAGGACGTCCAACGTGGACGCACCAACAAAAGAAAAGACATGACGACCGATCCCATAGCCGATTACCTGACCCGCCTGCGCAACGCCATCCAGGCGCGCAAGAAGGTCGTGGAGGTGCCCGCGAGCAACCTGAAGAAGGACATCACGCGCATCCTGTACGACAAGGGCTACATCCTGTCCTGGAAGATCGAGGACGACGGCAAGCAGGGCCTGATCAAGATCGCGTTGAAGTACAACGCGGGAACGCGCCAGAGCGCCATCAAGGAACTCACGCGAGTGAGCACCCCGGGCCTGCGCAAATACGCCCACGTGGGGGATCTTCCCCGCGTGCTGAACGGCCTCGGCGTGGCCATCATCTCCACCAGCAAGGGCGTTGTCACCGACAAGGAGGCACGCACGCTGAACGTGGGCGGTGAAGTATTGTGCTACGTGAGCTAAGACCCGAAGAACCATGTCACGCATTGGAAAAGCACCGATCGAAGTACCCAAAGGGGTGCAGGTGACCATCAGCGACAAGAACCTGGTGACCGTGAAGGGTCCGAAGGGCACCTTGGAGCAGGCCGTGGATCCGGACCTCACACTGAAGCAGGAGGGTACGGAGATCACCGTCTCGCGTCCCAGCGATGCCAAGCCGCACCGCGCGAAGCACGGCCTTTACCGCGCGCTCATCGCCAACATGGTGAAGGGTGCATCGGAAGGCTTCGTGATCGAGCAGGAGCTGGTGGGTGTGGGTTACCGCGCCACCACCAAGGGGCAGCAATTGCAGCTGGCCCTGGGCTTCTCCCACACCGTCACCCTGAACCTCCCACCGGAGATCAAGGTGAGCGCGGCCCAGGAGAAGGGTAAGAACCCGATCATCCGCCTCGAGAGCGCGGACAAACAACTCATCGGCCAGGTGGCCGCCAAGCTGCGCAGCCTGCGCAAGCCTGAGCCCTACAAAGGCAAGGGTGTGCGTTTCGTGGGCGAAGTCGTGCGTCGCAAGGCCGGTAAAGCAGCTGGTAAATAAGAACGACCATGGCATTCGACCGCATCAACCGCCGCCTGAAGATCAAGACCCGCGTGCGCAAGAAGGTGCAGGGCACCACCGCACGTCCGCGTCTGTCGGTCTTCCGCAGCAACACGGGCATCTACGCCCAGATCATCGACGACGAGGCCGGCCGCACCCTGGTGAGCACCTCGAGTCTGAAGGACAAGAAGGGCACGGGCGTGCCCAAGATCGAGCAGGCGAAGCTCGTCGGTACGGCCATCGCCGAGAAGGCCAAGGCCGCCGGCATCGAGCAGGTCGTCTTCGATCGCAATGGATACCTCTACCATGGCCGGGTGAAAGCCCTGGCCGAAGCAGCCCGCGAAGCAGGCCTCAATTTCTGATCACACCGAACACATGTCTGAAACGACGAATACGAAGAAGGTCAAGAGCAGCGATCTCGAGCTGAAGGACAAGCTCGTGGCACTGAACCGCGTGACCAAGGTGACCAAGGGTGGTCGCACGTTCACCTTCGCCGCCATCGTGGTGGTGGGTAACGAGAACGGTGTGGTGGGCCATGGCCTGGGCAAGGCGAAGGAAGTGCAGGAGGCCATCGCCAAGGGCATCGACGACGCCAAGAAGAACCTGGTGAAGGTGCCCGTGCTGAAAGGCACGATCCCGCACCCGCAGGAGGGCAAGTTCGCTGGTGCACAGGTGTTCCTGAAGCCCGCTGCCCACGGTACGGGTGTGATCGCCGGCGGTGCCATGCGCGCCGTGCTGGAGAGCGTTGGTGTGACCGACGTTCTTGCCAAGAGCAAGGGCAGCAGCAACCCGCACAACGTGGTGAAGGCCACGATCGAGGCCCTGGTGAGCATGCGCGATGCGAACGCGGTGTCCCGCCAGCGCGGCATCAAACTGGAACGCGTATTCAACGGATAAAACGATCCGCCGGTGATCCGGCGGGAAAGACGATGAGCAAGTTGACCATCACCCAGGTGCACAGCCAGATCAAGTGCCCCAAGCGTCAGAAGGACACCCTGAAGGCCCTCGGGCTCGGCCGCATCGGCAAATTCGTCGTGGTGGACGGCACGCCGCAGATCCGCGGCATGGTGGAGAAAGTGCACCACCTGGTGAGCGTGAAGGAGGCCTGAACCTTTTAGAAGAGCAAGACCATGGACTTGAGCAAACTGAAGCCCGCTGAAGGGGCCACGAAGAAGGAGAAACGCATCGGTCGCGGCCAGGGCAGCGGTCGTGGTGGCACCTCCACGAAAGGCCACAAAGGCCAGAAGGCACAGGCCGGCTACAACCACAAGCGTGGTTTCGAGGGTGGCCAGACGACGTTGACCCGTCGCCTGCCGAAGTTCGGCTTCACGAACCCGACCCGCGTTGAGTACAAGGGCATCAACCTGGACGCGATCCAGACCCTGGCCGACGCGAAGAAGCTCACCACCATCGACCCTGAGGTGCTCTACGCCAACGGCCTGATCGCCAAGAAGGACAAGCTGAAGGTGCTGGGCCGTGGTGAACTGAAGAGCGCGTTGAACATCACCGCGCACGCGTTCAGCGCCACCGCGAAGGCCGCCATCGAGGCCAAGGGAGGCAAGACCGAGACCATCGTGACCGTAGCAGAGAAGGCATGAAGAACCTGATCGAGACGATCAAGAACATCTGGCGCATCGACGAGCTGCGCCAGCGGATCCTCATCACGCTGGGTCTGCTTCTGGTGTACCGCATCGGCAGCTTTATTGTGCTTCCCGGTGTGGACAGCGCACGCCTGGCAGCAACGGGCGCGAGCGGTGGCGGTGGCATCGTGGAGATCCTCTCGATCTTCACCGGTGGTGCCTTCACACGTGCAAGCATCTTCGCCCTGGGCATCATGCCGTACATCTCGGCATCCATCATCATGCAGCTGGCCGGCATCGCCGTGCCAACGGTGCAGAAGATGCAGCGCGAGGAGAGTGGTCGCCGCAAGATCAACCAATGGACCCGCTACCTCACCATCCTGATCTGCGTATTCCAGGCGCCGAGCTACATCTACGCCACGATCGATGAAGCGGCGCGCCCGGACAGCCAATTCTGGTTGTTCACGAGCATCGTCATCCTCACGTGCAGCACCCTCTTCGTCATGTGGCTCGGTGAGCGCATCACGGAGCGCGGTCTCGGCAACGGTATTTCACTGATCATCATGATCGGCATCCTCGCGCAGTTCCCGCAGAGCTTCGCGCAGGAGGTGGTGGGCCGCATGGGCCCCGGTGGCGGTGGTCTCGTGCTGCTGCTGGTCGAGGTCGTCATCTGGTTGTTGATCATCGCCGGTTGCATCCTGCTGGTGCAGGGTACGCGCCGGATCCCGGTGCAGTTCGCCAAGCGGGTGCAGGGCAACAAGCAGTATGGTGGTGTACGGAACTACATTCCCTTGAAGGTGAACGCGGCCGGTGTGATGCCGATCATCTTCGCACAGGCCATCGTATTGATCCCGATGTACCTGGCGCAGGCCTTCGAGACCCCGCCGAACTGGTTGGTGAGCATCGCCAACAGCCAGGGCGTGTTCTACAACTTCACCCTGTTCCTGATGGTGGTGTTGTTCACCTACTTCTACACGGCGATCACCGTGAACCCGAACCAGCTCGCCGATGACATGAAGCGGAACGGTGGGTTCATCCCTGGTGTGAAGCCGGGCAAGAACACGGCGAGCCACATCGACGAGCTGTTGTCGCGCATCACGCTGCCCGGAGCGATCTTCCTGGGCCTGGTGGCGATCCTGCCCGCCTTCGCCGGCATGGCTGGTGTGAAGCAGGGCTTCGCGCAGTTCTTCGGCGGAACGTCATTGTTGATCATGGTGGGCGTGTTGTTGGATACGCTGCAGCAGATCGAGAGTCATTTGTTGATGCGACACTACGATGGCCTGATGAAGTCAGGACGGATCAAGGGTCGCTCGGGAGGAGCGGCATACGGCATGGCGGGATAGGTCATGGGTAAGGCCGTGATCATCCTGAGCGATGACGAAGTCGCATTGGTGAGGGAGAGTTCTTTGCTTGTTGGTAGGACCTTGGCCGAAGTGGCACGCCACATCGGGCCGGGCATGACCACCGGGAGGCTCGACGCGTTGGCGGAGGAGTTCATCCGGGATCAGGGCGGCGTACCTGGCTTCAAAGGCCTGTACGGATGCCCGAGCACACTGCTGATCAGTGTGAACGAGGAGGTGGTGCACGGCCTTCCGGGAGACCGGGAGTTGCGCGATGGGGACGTTGCGAGCGTGGATTGTGGTGTGCTGATGAACGGCTTCTATGGCGACAGTGCGTACACGTTCTGTGTGGGCGAGGTGGCCGAAGCGACACGCAGGTTGCTGCTGGTGACCCAGGAGTGCCTGAAGCTCGGTATCGCCGCAGCGGTGGAGAACAACCGCACGGGTGACATCGGTAACGCGATCCAGACCCATGCCGAGAAGAACGGTTACGGGGTTGTTCGGGAGCTGGTGGGGCATGGTGTCGGTCGGAAACTGCACGAAGCACCGGAGGTGCCCAACTACGGTCGCCGCGGACACGGTGTCCGGTTGCAGAGCGGCATGGCACTGGCGATCGAGCCCATGATCAACATGGGTGTGAAGGAGGTGAAGCAGTTGAGCGATGGCTGGACCGTGGTATCACGGGATGGCAAGCCCAGTGCGCATTTCGAGCACACGGTGGTCGTAAGGCCAGGCAAGGCGGAGGTCCTATCCACATTCCAGTACATCGAGGATGTCCTGGAGCAGAAAGGAGAATCGATAAGGGTGTGATCATCACATCCATTGAACAGGAAGTAGGATCGACCGAAGGGTCGGCAGAAGAAAGGAAGGAAACGAACGGAATGAGCAAGTCAGGAACGATAGAGCAGGACGGTGTCGTCAAGGAGGCGCTCGGCAATGCCATGTTCCGCGTGGAGTTGGAGAACGGTCACGTGATCATCGCGGGCATCAGTGGCAAGATGCGCATGCACTACATCCGCATCCTGCCCGGGGACAAGGTGAAGGTGGAGATGAGCCCGTACGATCTGAGCCGCGGCCGGATCTCGTTCAGATACAAGAGTTAACGCACGATACCCAGGAAACCATGAAGGTCAGGGCCTCCCTCAAACCACGCTCGGCGGATTGCAAGATCGTCCGCCGCAAAGGGCGTCTGTACATCATCAACAAGAAGAACCCGAAGTTCAAACAGCGTCAAGGCTGATAAACGCACGAGCATGGCACGTATCGCAGGCATAGACCTACCAAAGAGCAAGCGCGGGGTGATCGGCCTCACGTACATCTATGGCATCGGCCGCAGCACCGCACTGGACATCCTGGTGAAGTGTGAAGTGGATCCCGAGACGAAGGTGGACGACTGGACCGACGAGGAACAGGGTCGCATCCGTCAGTACATCACGGAGCACGTGAAGACGGAGGGTGCACTTCGTAGCGAGGTGCAGTTGAGCATCAAGCGCCTGGTCGACATCGGCAGCTACCGGGGTATCCGTCACCGTTCGGGCCTGCCGGTCCGCGGACAGCGCACCCGCACGAACAGCCGGACCCGCAAGGGCAAGCGGAAGACCGTGGCCAACAAGAAGAAAGCAACGAAGTAATCAGTTGCCAGTTGTCAGTTGCCAGCAGGCAGCTACTGACAACCGACAACGGACAACCGACAACTGAACGACAATGGCAAAGCAAGAAGGCAAGGGCGGCGGAGCCGCTGGTAAGAAGAAGAAGAAGAACGTGGTGGTGGAGGCCTACGGTCAGGCCCACATCCAGGCCACGTTCAACAACCTGATCATCAGCCTCACCAACAACAAGGGTGAGGTGATCAGCTGGTCCTCTGCTGGCAAGAACGGTTTCCGCGGCAGCAAGAAGAACACGCCGTACGCGGGACAGTTGAGCGCCGAGGAGGCGGCACGCGAAGCCCACGAACTCGGCCTCCGCAAGGTGAAGGTGTTCGTGAAAGGCCCCGGCGGAGGACGCGAGAGCGCCATCCGTGCCCTGCACAACAGCGGTGTCGAGGTGACCGAGATCATCGACATCACCCCCATGCCCCATAACGGCTGCCGTCCACCCAAGAAGCGCCGCGTATAACCCATTAACCCGTAGGAGCGCGAAGGACGCGTGCTCCGTTGTTGGTGCCCGAGGCACCCGAAAGAAAGACCATGGCACGTTACACAGGACCCAAGACCCGGATCGCCCGCAAATTCCAGGAGGCGATCTATGGCCCGGACAAGTGGATGGAGCGCAAGCCCCACGCCCCCGGACAGCACGGCCCCAATGCACGCCGTCGCAAGAAGGACAGCGAATACAGCAGCCAGCTTCGCGAGAAGCAGAAGGCGAAGTACACCTATGGCATCCTCGAGCGTCAGTTCGAGAAGATGTTCCACACGGCGGCCAGCAAGAAAGGCATCACCGGTGAGGTGCTGCTGCAACTGTGCGAGTCGCGCCTGGACAACACGGTGTTCCGCCTGGGCATCGCACCCACGCGCCGTGCCGCCCGCCAGCTGGTGAGCCATGGTCACATCACCGTGGATGGTGCCGTGGTGAACGTGCCCAGCTATGGCCTCCGTCCCGGGCAGAACGTGTCCGTGCGTGAGCGCAGCCGCAGCTTGGAGACCATCACCAACAGCGTATCGGTGAGCAACCGTCGTTTCGACTGGCTGGAGTGGAACCCCCAGACCATGAGCGGCCGGTACATCGCGGCGCCTGAGCGTGCACAGATCCCGGAGAACATCCGCGAGCAGCTCATCGTCGAACTGTACAGCAAGTAAGAAGCCCCTGCGGCGAGCACTGAGGAGGAGGAGGACAGACCAACCCAACGAACAACGACCAAGCACACATGCCCATTCTCGAATTCCAGCGGCCCGACAAGGTCACGATGATCGAATCCGATGACAAGCGCGGAACCTTCGAGTTCCGTCCCTTGGAGCCGGGCTATGGCATCACCATCGGCAACGCGCTGCGCCGGATCCTGCTCAGCAGCCTCGAAGGCCACGCCATCACCACCGTGCGGATCGACGGCGTGGACCACGAGTTCAGCACCATCAAGGGCGTGATCGAGGACATGACCGAGATCGTGCTCAACCTGAAGCAGGTGCGTTTCCGTCGCCAGCTTGATGACGTGAGCACGGAGAAGATCTCCTTCACGGTCACCGGCAAGGACAGCTTCACCGCCGGTGACATCGGCAAGCACACCACCGGCTTCCAGGTGTTGAACCCGGAGCTGGTGATCGCGCACATGGAGAGCAACGTGAAGCTTCATGTGGAGCTCACCGTAGGCAAGGGCCGTGGTTACGTGCCGGCCGATGAGAACAAGTCCGAGAGCGCCCCGATCGGGACGATCGCCATCGACAGCATCTTCACGCCGATCAAGAACGTGAAGTACACGGTGGAGAACACCCGTGTGGAGGAGAAGACGGACTACGAGAAGCTCAACATCGAGCTCGTCACCGACGGCAGCATCACGCCGAAGAACGCCCTGCAGGAAGCGGCCAAGATCCTCATCCACCACTTCATGCTGTTCAGCGATGAGCGGATCAGCCTGGATGTGGAGGAACGCGCCACCGAGACCGAGGAGTTCGACGAGACCAGCCTGCACATGCGTCAGCTGCTGAAGACCAAGCTCGTGGACATGGACCTGAGCGTGCGCGCGCTGAACTGCTTGAAGGCTGCGGACATCGAGACCCTCGGTGATCTGGTGTCCTTCAATAAGAACGACCTGTTGAAGTTCCGCAACTTCGGCAAGAAGAGCCTCACCGAGCTCGAGGACCTGGTGGAGAACAAGGGCCTGAGCTTCGGCATGAACGTGAGCAAGTACAAACTGGACAAGGAGTGATGTACGGGCGATGACCCCATCGCCTCGAACAGCACAACGCAGACGATAAAGTCATGAGACACGGTAACAAGAACAACGCGCTCGGCCGCAAGAAGGCCCACCGCGACGCGCTGCTGAGCAACCTGGCGGTGTCGTTGATCGACCACAAGCGGATCGAGACCACCCTGGCGAAGGCCAAGGCCCTGCGCCTCTTTGTGGAGCCTCTGATCACCAAGAGCAAGGAGGATACGACCCACAGCCGCCGGATGATCTTCAGCGAGCTGCAGAACAAAGAGGCCACCGCCGCCCTTTTCCGGGACGTGGCGCCGAAGGTGGCCAGTCGTCCGGGTGGCTACACACGCATCATCAAACTGGGCAACCGCCTGGGCGATGCAGCGGAGATGGCCATGATCGAGCTGGTGGACTTCAACACCACCTACACGAAGGAAAAGAGCGCAGGCACGGCGAAGAAGACGCGCCGCACCCGTCGCACCAGCGCCAAGACCGCGCCGAAAGCCGAAAAGGCCGAGGGAGGCGAGGAGGCGAAGAGCGAGTGATCGCCCCGAAAAGCATCGATGGAAGGGCGCCATATGGCGCCCTTTCTACTTTCACGAAAGGCTGGTCGAGGGCTCCCGCAGCATGGTGTGACGTACCGGATGGAGGGGTCCTCCGATCGCCTGCACCGCTTCCCGGAACGGACCGCGATCAGAACAGCCAGTTCAGCGCAAGCGTGATATACCCCGGATTCAGGGAGGCCTGGAAACCGCTTGAATTGGTCACCACATCACCCGTGAGGCCTTCCTCGGTGCGTTTATCATGGTGATAGCCGAGCAGGCCCCAATCTGCGCTCAACGCCCAACGATCCGCCGGGATATAGACCAGGCCAGGTCCCACGTGGATGTCCATGGATCCCAGCTTTGCTTCGGAGTCGAACGGACCGGCTTCCACGGTCTCCTTTCCGAAGCCGATCCCGGCCTTGAACTGTCCGTAGAGCAGGAACTTCTCGTTCACGCTCTTCATGTACCGATAGAAGGGGGCAATGGTCATCATCGACCGTTCTTCGGAAACCTCGATCACCGCATTGCCGGCGAGGTCCTTGTAGGTCGTCCGGGTGCCCGTGAAGGTGAGCGCAAGACCCACGACGTGCACGTTTGACAGGTTGTAGCCGACGGCAGGACCAAAAGTGCCGCTGGTGATGGTGCGGTCGTTCAGCTCACCTGCGTTATCGAAGGTGTGGCTGTCGAAGGACAAGGTGCCACTGATGAAGCCCTTGTCCTGGCCGAGAACGGCCGTGCACAGGGCAAGACCTATGGGTAGAAGGTAGGTGCGCGTGATCATTGTTGCGTACCCTGTGGACGGAGGCCGCACCAGCAGGTCACACCCCCTCCGCACGGGTACGGATCCCTTTCAGGGCGTGAACAGCCATGAAGATGATCCAGGGTAGCAGGGGCACTGTGAACCTTCCGCTCCATTCATCGTGCGTGAAGCCGATGAGCAGCATGTTCAGCAAGAGCAGCAGGGTCAGGAGCCGCACGCGGGCATTCAACCAGCAGGACCATAGCCCGAACAGTGCAAGCGGATAGAGCGCGTAAAAAGGCATGTTCAGCGCGTTGTGCGCAGTGGAAAAGTGGGCACGCGTTAACGTGAACAACGACAGGATCCTGCCGCCGGTGATCAGCGACCATGCTGCAACGCCACGGTGGTCCAGGAGATGGCATTGGGCATCGGCAATGGTGCTGCCCTCAAGATCAACGATCGGGTGCCCACCCACTCCTGCGATCACCTGGCCTGCGGCAATGGGCGCGAGTTGGGCTTGTTCAACCCGTGGTACGGTGATGGCGAACAGGAAGAGGATGGCACTGCCCAGCAGCACCGCCCGGTGTTTGAACGGGGCTGGTGTCCGTTCCATCAATTTCCACAGGATCGATGGGACAACGAAGAACATGCCGACCGGCCTGGCGAACAGCGCGAGCAGACCAAGTAGGACCACGGGCAAGGAGGGGCGCTGCGCATGATCGAGCCGTTCCAGGAACAGGATGACGGAGCACGTGAAGAAATGATCCGTGTACAACGCGAGCGTCCATGTCTGGACCAAGGGGCAGAGGAGGAACAGCGCAAAGGCCAGCTGGCCCAGTCCTTTGTTCCCGGTGGACCGTTCCGTGAACCGGCCCAGGGCAGCCGCCGCGAGGATCCCGATCAGTACTTGAACTGGCACGGCCAGCCACACCTGGCCGATCGCGGTGAACGGCACAAGGAAGAGGATATAGGCCGCGTACTTCAGGTAGTTGCCGGTCAGGTCGGAGAGGTCGTGTTGCAGCACATCCTTCGCACAGCCGATGTACTTCAGGGCTTCCTTGTCCGCCAGGATGCCCTGGTGCAGGTAGAGGCCCGCGAGCAGCACCAGGTGCAGGCCAATGATCACCCAGCGGGCCTGTGGCCGCGCGAGCCGGTCGAGAAGGTGGGTGAAGCGGTCGATGACCAAAAGTAGGAGGCGTTATCAACAGCTGTGGACAGTCCATGGGTTCTTGAACGGGTATGGCCGGGTATCTTTGCGCAACCTTCGACCGAATGCTCGTAAGCCAGCGTCCCGAAGCCCTCCTCCTGCTTGCCGATGGCACCGTGTTCCGCGGTCGGGCGATCGGTGCATCCGGGATCGCCGCCGGGGAGATCTGTTTCAACACCGGCATGACCGGTTACCAGGAGATCTTCACGGATCCTAGCTACACCGGGCAGATCATGACCCTGGCCTCGGTGCATGTGGGGAACTACGGTGTGAAGGCCGGGGAGGAGGAAGGACCCAACGTGAGCATCGCTGGTCTGGTGGTGAAGAAGTACAGCGAGGTCTGGAGCCGGGAAGGCGGGGATGGTCCCCTGGACGGATATCTGAAGGGGCAAGGGGTGGTCGGCATCAGTGATGTGGACACGCGCAAGCTGGTGCGCCATATCCGCGACCATGGCGCGCAGAACGCCTTGATCAGTTCCACGGAAATGGACCTGAACGTGCTGAAGGCGCGATTGGAGGCGGCGCCGGACATGGCGGGCCTCGAACTATCCAGCTCGGTGACCACCAATAAGAGCTACGAGGTGGGTCCGTCCGATGCAACGTTCCGGGTGGCCTTGATCGACTTCGGGGTGAAACGGAACATCGAGCGCTGCCTCACCGAAAGGGGGTGCCGCGTGCGTGTCTTCCCCATGCACACAACCTTGGACGAGATGCTCGCGTGGAAGCCGGATGGCTTCATGTTGAGCAATGGACCAGGTGATCCGGGGGCCATGATCGACAGCGTGGAGCGCGTGCGCCAGGTGGTGGAATGTGGCCTGCCCGTCTTCGGGATCTGCCTGGGTCATCAGCTACTGGCGGAGAGCCTGGGCATGGCCACCGAGAAAATGCACCATGGTCATCGCGGGATCAACCATCCGGTGAAGGACCTGACGACGGGCCGGGATGAGGTGACCTCGCAGAACCACGGTTTCGTCGTGCGCCGGAGCGATGCGGAAGGACACCCCGGGGTGGAGATCACCCACCTCCACCTCAACGATGGCAGTGTCGCTGGCTTCCGGATGACGGACCGGCCGGTCTTCGCCGTGCAATACCATCCGGAGGCGGGCCCTGGTCCGTACGACAGCCGCTACCTCTTCGATCGGTTCATTGAGAACATGCGTGACGCGATCACCGTAGAACGCGTCCATTCCCAGAAAGCATAACGCCGTTAGCATGAGTTTGATCGCCAAGATCCAGGCCCGTGAGATCCTCGATTCACGGGGCAATCCGACCATTGAAGTGGACGTGTGGACCGATACCGGGCACATGGGCCGCGCAGCAGTACCCAGCGGTGCAAGCACCGGTGCACACGAAGCTGCTGAACTGCGCGACGGCGACAAGAAGCGCTACCTGGGCAAAGGCGTGCTGAAGGCTGTAGAGAACGTGAACAACACGCTGAACAGCGAACTGAACGGCGCCTTGGTGACGGATCAGGCGATGATCGACAAGGCCTTGATCGCGTTGGACGGCACGCGGAACAAGTCGAACCTGGGGGCCAACGCGATCCTGGGTGTGAGCCTTGCGGTCGCAAAGGCCGCGGCCAGCGAGGCGGGCCTCCCGCTCTATCGGTACGTCGGTGGGGTCAACGCGAACACGCTGCCTGTTCCACTCATGAACATCCTCAACGGAGGTGCCCATGCGGACAACAAGGTGGACGTGCAGGAGTTCATGATCATGCCGGTGGGTGCGGCGCGTTTCGCCGATGGCCTGCGCATGGGTGCGGAGGTCTTCCATGCCCTGAAGGCCGTCCTCAAGAAGAAGGGGTTGAGCACCAACGTGGGTGATGAAGGCGGTTTCGCCCCGGATCTTCCCAGCAACGAAGACGCGCTGAAGCTGGTGATGCAGGCCATCGAACAGGCCGGTTACGCACCGGGCCAGGACATCGTGCTCGCGCTGGATTGTGCCAGCACGGAGTTCTATGACGCGAAGAAGAAGCGCTACACCCTGAGAGCACCGGTGACAGCCTCACCAGTAAGGAGATGGTGGCCATGTGGGCCGATTGGGCGCAACGCTATCCCATCGTGAGCATCGAGGATGGTATGAGCGAGGATGATTGGGATGGTTGGAAACTGCTGACCGAGACGATCGGAGACCGGGTGCAGCTCGTGGGCGATGACCTCTTCGTGACCAACACGCAGCGCCTGAGCGAAGGCATCGACAAGGACATCGCGAACAGCATCCTGGTGAAGGTGAACCAGATCGGGACGCTCACCGAAACGATCGAAGCCGTGGACATGGCGCACCGCGCCGGTTACACGAGCATCATGAGCCACCGCAGCGGGGAGACCGAGGACAACACCATCGCCGACCTGGCCGTGGCCCTGAATTGCGGCATGATCAAGACGGGCAGTGCCAGCCGCAGTGACCGGATCGCGAAGTACAACCAGCTGCTTCGGATCGAGGAGCAACTGGGTGCAGCGGCGCGGTACCCGGGCCGGGCACTGCGTTACGTGGGCAGGTAGGCCGCCCGGTGCGGCAGGTCAGCGTGCCAGCGAGTTCCTTCGTTGATCGGTCATTGGCTCAGGCCCAGATACTGGTCCAGCAATACCTGTTCCAGCGCTTTCCCGTTCAGCAGTTGCTCCGCATCCGCCGCACGGCTGCGCGCCGTATCCCTCGCTGCAACAACTGGCCGGAGAGGTTGTCGTAGACTTGGCATTGCTCCGCATCCGATATACCGAACCCGTCATCGAAGGTCCAGAACGCGAAGTGTGGGAGGGTGGGGTCGAAGAGGTCCTTGCTCCAGGGGGATCGGATGCCAGGCAGCCCAAGCTGCGCCAGCACAGTGGCCGCAAGGTCTACATGTGAGCCGAAGGTGCCGTTGGTGGTCCCGCGCAGATCGGGCTTCAGTGCACCGCCCGTGATGAGCAGCGGGATCCGATGGCGCTCGGCCGTGAAGTTCCCCCGGTTGTGCGGGAGGTAATGGCCATGGTCCGCTACGATGATCACCAGGGTGCTGTCATACCACGGCTGTTCTTCACACGCATCGATGAAGGCCGCAAGCGTTCGGTCCGTGTAATGCACACTGTTCCGGTACTGCTGGGGCTGATCCTTACCGGGGAACCCCTCATCCACCGGCACATCGAAAGGCTCGTGGCTGGTACTGGTCATCACCGTATGGAAGAACGGAAGGGCGGCCTTCCGGGAGTCCGCGACATGGAATGCGAACAGTTCCTCGTCATACGCGCCCCACGCTGTCCGCCGTTCGATCGGGAAGGAGTGTTCGTCGTGCACCTGATCAAATCCCATCGCCTCGAGGTAGGCCCGTGTGTTCGCGAAGGCCACATCCCCCGCGTAGTAGTACGTGGATCGATAGCCCGCCGAATCGAGCAGGTTCACCAGGCTTGGCAGACGATCGAACTTGCCGTATTGCCGGATGATGGTGGTCCTGGGTTGAGAGGGGAAGCTGCTGATCGTGGCACACAAGCCTTGTTCCGTTCGGAAGCCGGTGCTGTAGAAGTTGGTGAACAAGAGACCGTCCTTGGCCAGCCTGTCGAATCCGGGCGTCACACTACGGTCACCGCCGAGCACCCCCACCACATCCGCTGTCCAGCTTTCGAGCAGGATGAGCATGATGTTCGGCCGTTGAGCAGTCGATATGCGTTGCGCCGGTCCGTTGCTGGTCGGGTGCATAGCACGGAAACGCTGTTCGGCTTCGGCCGGGGGCATGAAGGCGTAGGGGTTCGCTGCTATCTCCGGTGGTTCGGCCAGCAGCACGATCACGTTCCAGGTGCCGTTGAGCGCACCCAGGTTCAGCACCGGGTGGGCGCAGTAATAGGACCAGCTCCGGTCGATGGGGAAGGGTTGCGTTCCACCGCGCATGCCGATGAGCATGGAAAGGGGCAGCAATACTGGCGCCGCGAAGCGCTGCCATTTTCCCGTCGCGAGGAAGGAGCGATCATGGTCGATCCGGAAGAGCACAAGCAGGGCAAGGGCGCATTGTGCAAGGAAGATGACGGCAAGCTGTGCCACCGGGGCTCCGGCCACCGCATGCATTGCTTCCTCGGGATAAGCGAGGTAGGACAGCGCCTTATGGTTCACCTTGGTTCCCCAGGCGGTGAACAAGGCGATATCGCACACGTTGATGAAGCAGGCGACGATCACCAGAATGATGGAGATCGGTCGTATGACGCGGCGGACGCCCTTGAACTCGCGGAAGAGAAGGACGATCCCCAACAGGCCGATCGGCAGGACGAGGTAGCAAGCGGTGGCCAGGTCCATCGGCAGGGCGCGCCGGAAGCCCATCCACAAGGCTGCGTGCGGGATCCCGTCCAGTCGCGTGGCATCGAAGAAGATGAAGCAGGCCTGTTGCAGCAGGAAGAGCCCGACCCAGAGCAGGACCAGCTTGATCAGGAAGATGAACAGATGACGCATCGGCCTCGCGAAGGTCGTGTAAGCAGATCCGGCGCACCGGGTGGCTCAACGGCCGATTACAACGTGGCCGATGTGGATCTCGGGGCCGAGGCCATCGGAGAACACGAGCGAGTACCTCCCCGCCGCGAGCCCTTCGGCGGAAATGGTCAGTTCCCGGCCCTGGAGCGCTGCGGCATGGACGGTACGGCCACGGCCATCCTGTATGCGGATGGTCCCAGCCCCGTTCGCCATGTCCCGACGGACGTTGATCGAGGTCGTGGCGGGGTTGGGCCCGACGGACCATTGCGCGGTGGACGTCCGCTCACGCAGTCCAACAGGACTGGTGCGCCAGGCCAGCACGTACTCACCCGTGGCAAGACTGTCCAGGTCCATTCGGCCATACCCATCGGTGGGTGATCCCAGGGTGAAGACCTGATCACTCCATTTCACCCACGGCGCATCGGCACCGGAACGGTGCAACAGGACCAGACTATCCTCGTGGAAGGAAACGCCCAGGGTGTCGCGGAGCAGGCCCGGGTCAAGGGTATTGAGGGTGTTGCGCCCATCGTAGAAAAGGCGACCGCCGAACCGCTGTGGGTCGGTCCAGTCACCCGTGAATCGCCAGTACCGATCGGGAGAGATGACGTACGCGAATGGTTCGGCGAAGCTTCCTTCGTCCGCCGCCACCCAGTATTGTTCCATGCGCATGAGGGTGGCCGGTCCGGGCCGTGGGCGCAATTCGAAGTTCGCCGGTGTGGAATTGATGGCCACGGTGTTCGTGACCATGTGGGTGCTGCCGGTGAAGCCGAGCGACAAGCGGTCGTCATCGTTCAGCCAGATGAAGGCAGGCTCAAAGGGCACGCTCAAGCTCACCTCCGTGGACCAGCCTCCCACCAGCATGGTGTCGCGCAGCACGTTGGTGGTATCGGTCCCGACCACCGCCACGGTGATCGGTACTTCCGTATAGGGCACTGCGGGCCCGAAGAGCTTCTGGCCCAGGTCGAGCTGAACGATCCAATCCTCCCCGGCCGGCGTCACCGTCTGGGCATCGATCTCGAACGCGGCCCACCCGGGCTGAAGGATCCAATCGGTGAAGAACGGAGTGAGGTCCATCCCGCTGGTCATGCTCAGGTGGTCGCGTAACGTCACCGTGTTCACCGGCTCGAAGGCATGAGTGCCAAGGAAATTCGACAATCCCTCAAAGAACGCCTGGTCGCCCATATAGCTGCGGAGGCTGTGCAACACGTCCGCGCCCTTGTTGTAGGTGGTGGTGCCGTAGGTCCAGGTCTGTGGCATATCACCCAGTGCCCACCACCCTTCATCAACGAGGTGGGCACGCTGCACCATGCTCCGGTGGTTGGAGCGCACTTCGGACATGTACCGTGACCGCCCGTAGACCTGTTCAAGGAAAAGATAGCTCAGGTACTCGGCGAAGCCTTCGTTGAGGTACATCTCCTCGGCCCGATCGCAGGTCACCAGGTTGCCGAACCAGTGGTGCGCCAGTTCGTGCGCCATGGTCGTTTCATAGGTCAGTGAGCCATCAGCGATGGAGGAAGGATAATGGATGCTGGTGCTGTGTTCCATGGCCCCTACAGGCGTGAGCACGTACCCGACCTTTTCCCAGCGATAAGGACCGAAGCGGTCCTCGAAGTGCGCGAAGGCATCGGCAAGGTGAGCGAAGGAGGCCCGCATGTCCGCTGTATCGGCAGCTGGGCCGATGAGTTCCACAGGCATGGTGCCGCCCAGGATGGTAGGCAGGGTGTCGCGGGCCACGGTATAGTTCGCTGCGGCCACGGAGACCAGGTAGGCGGGCATGCTCTCCTGGCAGGCCCAGTGGTTGATCAGCGTGTCCCCGCCCAACGGTAGCCGTTCCACGAGCGCCCCGTTGCACCACGCCTTCCTGCCTCCTGCGGTGCGGATGAGGAACTCGTAGGTGCTGCGTTCCACGAAGTCGTCAAGGCAAGGGAACCAGGTCCGCCCGTAGGAGTGGGGCACGCTTTCAAAGGCCACCCCCAGGTTATAGATGAGGGAGGGGTTGGTGTAGAAGCCACCGAAGCCGCTCGGGTCGGTCACCGGGTCACCGCCATAGAACACGGTGAACTCCACGGTGTCCGTGGTGTTCAGGGCGACATCCGGTGTCAGGGTGAGCATGATGCCGTTCTGTGCGTGGCTCCAGTTCACTCCCGCGCCGGTCACCGAATCCGTGGTCAGTCCTTCCAGGTTCAGGTCGAAGCTCTCCAGCTCGTTCGCGCGGGGAACGGCCGTGATGGTGCACGCACCGCGGATCAGGTTCCCCAAGGTGAGGTCCAGGGTGATGCGCTGGTGGAGGATGTCGATGGGCGCCGGGGAGCCGTTCCCGCTCTTGGTCCGCGTCCGTGGATGCCCCCGCGTTTGGACGCTGCGCAGGTGGTCTGCGCGGCCAGGTCGCCGCAGCAGAGGAGGAGAAGGACCAGGAGAAGAGAGGTACCGCGGAACGGGCGCATGTTCAAATGTAGCGGCGACATTCATCACGGAGCGGGATCTCTGGATCCCTAACTTTGGTGCAGCTGGTTGGGATCCTAACCAGAATCCGCCACCTCATGAAGCCAAGCACCGAACTGCATGACCTGATCCGATCGCTGACCAAATCGGAGAAGCGGTTCTTCAAGCTGCATTCCTCGTTGCAATCGGGGGACAAGAACTACCTGCGGATCTTCGACGCGATTGACAAGCAGAAGACCTACGACGAGGACGCGATCAAGAAGCAGTTCGCCAAGGAGACCTTCATCAAGCACCTGCCGTCGGAGAAGAACCACTTGTACAAATTGATCCTGAAATCGCTGCGTGCCTTCCACGCGGAGAGCTCGGTAAGCGGGATCCTGAAGCAGGAGATCAAGAACATCGAGATCCTGTACCAGAAGGCGCTGTATTCCGAGTGCAACAAGCTTCTCCACCGGGCGAAGCGGATCGCCCGTGAGAACGAACGGTTCTACTACTGGTTCGAGCTCCTGAGCTGGGAGAAGATGTTGCTGGAGGAGGCTTACGAGAGCGGGGAGTTCACCAAGGACCTGGACGCGCTGATCGAAGAGGAGCGGGACGTGGTCGAACGCCTGCGCAACCTGGCGGCCTATCACATCCTGTACAGCAAGATCAACTATGTGTTCCGCAGCGGTGGATATGTGCGCACCGAAGAGGAGCACGCCATGGTGGAGGAGATCAGCGAACATCCGCTGATCGTGGGCAAGAACACGGCGCTCTCACGCCGCGCGGCCACCATCTGCTATTACACGCAGGGCTTCTGTCAGTGGGCCAAACGCGATTGGTCCACGAGTCTGGAGAAGTTCCAGCGGGTGCGGCAGATCCTCGATGACCATGTGCAGATCCGGTCCGATCTGCCCAAGCGCTACATCCGCACACTGCACTACATCGTCAACGCGCAGATCGAACTGAAGGACCTGAAGAACGCCAAGGCCAACATCAAGTACCTGCGCGAGCTTCCCGGGCAGCCTGGCTTCGGTGGACAGAACATCGAGACCCAGGTCTTCGTGGCCAGCTTCCTTGGTGAGCTGCGCCTTCTGGACCGCAGTGGGGAGCACGCCCGGGCCATCGCCCTCACCCCGACCGTGATCGAAGGGATGGAACAACTGGGCGATCGGCTGCACAAGGAGCATGAACTGGAGTTCTACTTCACCCTGGCCTGTGTGCACTTCGGCGGTGGCGAAATGAACAAGGCCTTGTTCTGGTTGAACAAGGTGTTGAATGACAACGAGCCCACGCTGCGGCAGGACATCTTCTCCTATGCGCGTCTCTTCAACCTCGTGATCCACTACGAGCTTGGGAACTACGATCTCCTGGAGTACATCGTGCGCTCCACCCACCGCTTCCTGAACAAGCGCCAGCGTGCCGATGGCATGGAGGCCGTTCTCATGGAGCACATCAAGAAACTGGCGCGCACCCCCGATCCAGTGGCCAAGCGGGAGCTCTTCCGCGCGATGCACGAGAAGTTCGAGGTGCTGCTGTCGGACCCGAACGAGAGCCTGGTGCTGAAGTACTTCGACGTGATCTCCTGGGTGGTCTCCCGGATCGAAGGGGTCCCCTTCAGCGACGTGGTACGCCGGCGGTTGGTGTTGAAGTGAGCGTCAAGGGCGGCCGTGGGTATCCGCCATGGAGGCCACGCCGGTGACGGTGAACTCCGTGCGCCTGTTGGCCTGGTGCTCCTGCTCGGAGCATCGTACGCCATTCGCACAACCGTTCACCAACCGTTCCTCGCCATGGCCTTTGGCCGTGATGCGTGCGGGATCCACACCGCGCTGGATGAGGTAATTGACCGCTGCGTTCGCGCGTGCATCCGACAGCACCAGGTTGTACAGGTCACCGCCGCGACTGTCGGTGTGTGAGCCGAGTTCGAAGGACACGCCGGCATTGTCCATGAACAGGCTGGCGATCTTGTCCAGTTCGCGGGCCGCATCCAGTCTGATCTCCCAGCTGTCGTAGTCGTAATAGATGTTGTTGATGGTGATGGCTTCACCCAGGCGCACACGGGTCATGTTCAGGGATGCATGCAGTGTGTCCTGCCGGGTCAGGCCCTTCGTGCTCAAGTTCCGGGAAGTGCTGAGCATGTCCTGATGCACACCGCGCAGGGTGTAGTCGCTGTTGGGCTTCAGCTTGAAGCTGAACATACCGTCAGGACCTGATAGGGTGGAATCATCCTCACCGGTGCCGAGGTGGGTGAGGGTGACGGCCACATCCGGCAGGAAGTTCCCCTCATCATCCAGGGCGAAGCCCACCAGGTCGAACATCGGTTCGTACAGGGTGAACGCGTAGATCTGGTCCGATCCGTCGCGATCACTGCTGAGGAAACCCGCCTTTCCGGTACTGTCCATCATGAAGAAGAAGTCGTCATGCGGTGTGTTGATCGGTGCCTTCAAGTTGACCGGTTCGCTCCATGAACCATCGAGCTCCTGCGTTTCGAAGATGTCCAGCCCCCCCATGTTCAAGTGGCCCGTACTGGCGAAGTGAAGGGTGTTCCCGTTCACGGTGGGGAACACCTCGTTGCCCGGTGTGTTGATCGTTGGACCCAGGTTCTCCGGCTCGGACCACCCCCCACCGTTGTCCCTGCACCGCCAGATATCCGATCCGCCCATGCCGCCAGGACGGTCCGAAGCGAAGTACAAGGTGCGGCCGTCCGCGCTCAGAGCGGGGTGTCCCGTCGACCAGCGTTCACCATTGTACGCGAAGGCGTGCAGGTCTCCCCAGGCTCCCGTGCTGTCCATTCGGGCACGGAACAACATCAGGTGGCTGGTGTTGCGCTCATCCTTGAGGAGTTTGCGCTGTGCGTAGTTGCTCCGCGTGAAGTACAGGGTGCGACCATCCGCGCTCAACGCGGCGGGCCCTTCATGGTACATGCCGTTCACGCTGCCCCGGATGGGTTCGGCTTCGAGCCAGGTCACTTCCGTCCTGGAGGTGGTATGGTACAGATCGAGGAAGGAATGGCCGTTCCATGGATTGGCGTTCCGGGGATCGACCTGTTCCTCGCCGGCGAAGAGCAGCCCGTTCTTGTAAGGGATGCCACCGATGGCCGTTGAGACCCCGGGGATGGTGATGCGGTTGACGAAGAAGCGGGTCGAATCATCGTAGAACGAACCATAACCCTGCGTGGAGCCGAAGAGGTCGAGCGCGTAGTGGTTCTCGGGTGTCTGTTGCAGCACCCGTAGGAACTGGTCCGCTGCTTCAGCCTGCTCACCTGCGCTGCGCAACACCTCGCCGAAGTGGAGGGCGGTGTCCCCGCTCAGGGGATGGGCGGCCTCCAGGATACGGTAGTGGCCGAGGGCCTGTTCCCAGGCATTGTGCTTGCGATAGGCGTCGGCCAGGCGGGCTCTTACGGCACGGTCCTCGCCATGGTGCAATACCTTCTCGTAAAGGTGTTCTGCCCGGGTGTACTGCATCTGGTCGTAGGCCTGGTCCGCCAGCTGGGTGCGGGTGCTGGTGCAACCGGAGAGCACGACAATGGCCGCGAACAGTGACCGGATCCTATCTAGCTTCATCATCAGAAGTAACGTGGTGATCGGATGCGGATGGGCTCCTTGCCGAAGTCCAGACCGAGCATCACTTCATGGCTCCCACTGGTATAGGTGCGAAGCCGGGAGGTGGACATGTCATAGGCGTAGCCGATGCGTAGCATGGGGTTCACCTGGTATTCGAGCATGCCGACCAGGGCATCGCCGGTGCGGTAACCGAGGCCCAGCCAGATGCGCGAACGATAGAGCACATTGCAGTTGATATCGGCCTCGACCGGTGCCGCCGGGGTGAAGCGCACCATCGTGCTAGGCTTGAGGTCGAAGGATTCGTTCAAGTTGAACACATGACCGGCGTGCAGGTAGTAGTGTTGGGTGAAGTAGTTCGTGACCGCTCCATTGACGTTCTGGACCAGCCCCTTGTCCGTGGCGTGGATGGTGGGTACGGAGAGGCCGACGTAGGAATGGAGGTCGTACCAGTACACCCCGAATCCGAACTTGCCCACGGGTTTGTTGGTGATGTCGCCCTGGAAGACCTGATCGTTGGCATCCCAGTAGTTCAGCTGGCTCAGTCGGGCTGAATACACGGACACACCCGCCCGGAGACCGAGCGCGAGCTTGCTTTCCGGACTGAGGCGAAGGTGATAGGCGTAATGCCCGGCGATATCGAGATCTCGGCTCACGCCGATCTGGTCATGCACCACCGACAGTCCGGCTCCCATCTTCCCGTTAAGAAGGGGAGCATCCACGGCCATCATGCTCGTGCGCGGCGCCCCCTCCACCTGCAGCCATTGGCTCCGATGCAGGAGACTGCCGCTCATGTACGGATGACTACCCGCATAAGCCGGGTTAAGGAAGAGCTGGTTGAACATGTACTGGCTCACCATCACCTCCTGCTGTGCCATCGCAGCCGGGGAAAAGGCCAGGGCGAGCAGCGCTGCATATATGGTTCGAAGGGGTCTCATCGTTCGATCAGGCATCACCGGCGCAGGTCAACGAAGCCCTGCAGGGTGCGCGTTCCGTCATTTATACTGAGGATGACGAAGTAGGTTCCATTGGGCAGTTGACCGCCCTTGTTGCTTTCGCCGCTCCATTCGTTCCTGTAATCCGGGCGTTCGTAGACCACATTGCCCCAACGGTTCACCACGGTGAAGAGGTTCTTGGGATAAGCCTCGATGCCGCGGACCACGAACCGTTCGTTATCGCCATCGCCGTTCGGGCTGAAGGCCGTGGGCATGGTGAGGTCGGATGGCTCATCGAGTTCCACGGTCAGGGTCGCTGTGCAGCCGTTCGCATCGGTCACCAGCAGGGTGTAGGTCCCGGCCGCCAGGCCTGAGATGCTCTCGGTGGTGGCACCGTTCGACCAGGAGAATAGATAGGGCGCATTTCCTCCGCTCACCGCGTTGGCGATGCTGCCGTCCGCAGCGCCGAACACACTGATGTTGTGTCCTGATGCGTGGCTGCTCAGCAGGGTGTCGAAGGTGATCGCATCGGGTTGCACCACCGCGTAGGTCCCCTCGAAGGTGCAGCCGGCCGCATCCGTGATCGACACGGTGTAGCTGCCCGCGGGAAGACCATTGAGGTCCTCCGTGGTGGGCCCGTGGTTCCAGATGAAGTTGAAGGGTGCGCTCCCGCTGAGGACGGTGAGGTCCACGGATCCCGCTGCTTCGCCATGGCAGGGGCTTGCGCTGATGTTCGCCTGGGCTTCAAGCTGCGGCGATCCGATGATCGTGGCCGACGCCAGGGTGATGCAACCGTTCGCATCCGTGACCACCACGTTCAGGTCACCTGGTGCCAGGCCGATGAGGTCCTCCGTCGTGGCTCCATTGTCCCATTCGTACTGGTAGGGGGCGCTTCCACCGACCACGGTCAGGTCCACGGTGCCATTGTCGCCAGCACAAGCAGCGGAGGTCGCGGCCGTTGAGGCCTCGAGCGCGCCGGGTGCTTCAAGAGTGCTGCAGTCCTGGGCCTCACAACCGTTCGCGTCCGTGATCACCACGCAGTACGCGCCGGGCCCCAACCCGGTGATCATGGGGTTGTTCGAGGTAAGCCCGTTCGGTCCGGTCCAGGCATAGGTGAAGGGCTGCGCGCCACCGGTCACGATGGTCTCGATGGAGCCGTCGCTGGCGTTGGCGCAGGAGATCGCGGACCCGCCCGGGAAGTTCGAAGTGTTCAGGGTCGGAAGCACCGGTTCCGGGGCGATGATGTCCACGACCTCCACGGAAGTGCATCCGTTCATATCCGTCGCGGTCACGGTGTAGGTGCCGGCGGCGAGGCCGCTCAGGTCCTCCAGCGTCGAGCTGAAACCATCGGGGCCGCTCCAGCTCTGTGTGTAGCCACCGTTGCCGCCGGTGATGGTCAGATCGATGGCTCCATCGCTGGTGCCATGGCAGCTGGTGCCGGAGCCGTTGTAGCTCACGAGGCTTGTGGTGGTGGACAAGGCGCTGTCCGGCTGGGTCAGCGTCACCACAGTGAAGAAGCTGCAGTTGTTGGCATCGGTCACCACGAGTTCGTAGTTGTAGTCGCCAGCCGGCAGGCCGGTGACATCCTCGGTGCTGAACTCGATCTCGTCCGGACCACGCCAGCTGAAGGTGTAAGGACCTGAACCGCCGGTGATGGTCGCGTCGATCGAGCCATCGCTGGCGCCGAAGCAGCTCACATTCGTTCCGGAGGGATAGACCGAGAGCGTGAGCTCAGCGGTAACGCCGTCCACAGGTTCGGAGAGGGTGATCAACGTATCTGTTGCACAGCCCGATGCATCCGTGATGTGGACGGCGTAGTCGCCCGCCACGAGCCCGGAATTCCCAGCCTGTTGGGATTGATACCCGTTGGGACCTGAGATGCCGATGGTGTAGGGTGCGGTTCCGCCCGAGGGGTCCAGTTCGATCACGCCGGTGCTATCGCCCTGGCACTGCAGGTTGTAGGATCCGTAGAAGGACACATAAGGTCCTGCCGCGAGCGGAAGTGGCCCATCGAGCAGGGTGGTGAACGTGCCGGCGCATCCGAGATCATCGGTGATCTGCACGGTATAGGCACCATTGGCCAGGCCGGCGGGGTCCTGGTCGGTGGAGGTGAAGCCATCAGGTCCGCTCCAAAGGACCGCATAGGACGAACCACCTCCGGTGATGCTCAGATCGATGCTGCCGTCGAGGCCGCTGGCACAGGGATTGGACACCCGCTGGAAGCTGGCCGCTAACGGTTCGGGTGCGTCAAGGGTGATCAAACTGTCGTTGCGGCAGCCGTTCTGATCGGTCACGGACAAGGAGTATGTCCCGGGACCCAGATCGGAAAGGTCCTCATCCTGGGAGGTGAAGCCGTTCGGTCCGATCCACTCGAACTGGTAGTCCGGGGCACCACCTGTCACGCTTACCTCGATGCCGCCGTCATTGCCCGCGCAGCTCACCTGATCACCGTTGAAGTCGGTGATGGCGATCACCACTTCCAGCTCATCCGGAGCGGTGAGGGTGGCCGATGCGGATCCCGTGCAACCCAGTGCATCAGTGACGGCCAGGTCGTACACGCCGGCCACCAGGCTCATCAGGTCCTCGGCATCGCTCGTGAATCCGTCCGGTCCGGTCCACGCATAGGTGTAGGTGGGTGTTCCACCGGTCACCGTGGCGTTGAACACGCCGATCGCGAGCGTCGCACACGGGATGTTGAAGCCCCCGCTGTAGGTGACCGACGCGAGGTCGACCACCAATGGTTCGGGTTGTGTGAGGGTGTGCGTGCTCACATGGGAGCACCCGTTCGCATCCGTCACCGTCAAGGCGTAGGTGCCGGCGGCAAGCCCGCTGATCATCGCGGTTGATGCGTTGAACAGATCGGGACCGGTCCAGGCGATGGTGTACGGTGCCGTCCCTCCTTGGATCATGGCCTCGAGCTGGCCATCTGCTCCACCGTGGCAGGTGATGTTCTTCCCATCGGCCAGCGTGGTGGCTGTCACGTTCACTTCCACCGTGGCGGGAGCCGTGAGCGTGTAGGATACGGAGGCGGAACATCCGTTCGCATCCGTGATCTCGGCCGAGTAGGTCCCGGGGTCCAGTCCTGTTCTGTCCTCGCTGATCACGCCATCATTCCACACCACGGTGAACGGAGCGGCACCACCAGCAATGCTCAGGTCAATGCTACCGTCCGCCGCACCGGCGCAGGTGACATTGTTCCCATTGATCTCTGACAGCGTGGCCGTGATGTCCATCGGTTGCGGTGCCGCAAGCTCAATAGTGGCCTGCGCGGTACAACCGTTCTGGTCCATCACGGTCACCTGGTAGGTTCCCGCGTCAAGCCCATCGATCGCGGTCGTATCCGCCGTGAATCCAGCCCCATTGCTCCAGCTGATGGAATAGTTACCGGTGCCGCCCTCTATGGTCAGCGCAATGCTTCCGTCGCTGCCACCTGCGCATGCGATCTGGTCTCCGCTGGCGAAGAGGCTCGTGGTATGGGCGATCTGCAGCGGTGCAGGTGCGGTCACGTTCGCCGCGGCGTTCGCACTGCATCCGTTCGCGTCAATGATGCTGGCGGAATAACTGCCGGGCGCGAGTCCTGAGGGGTCCTCATCCGTGGATGTGAAGCCGTTCGGACCGCTCCAATCGATGGAGTATGGCATCGTTCCCCCCTGTATGATGAGGTCGATGGATCCATCGTTGGCACCAGCGCAGCTGAGAGGTTCCGGTTGGGCGGAGCCGGTCAGTGCGATGGGTGCGGCGAGGTTGAAGGACGTGGTGGAAACGCAGCCGTTCACATCCGTCACTACCACGGTATAGGTTGCGGCTCCAAGGCCGGACACATCCTCGTCTGAGGAGGTGAAGCCGTTGCTGGCCGTCCACTGGAAGGTGGGACTTCCCGCACCTCCCGTGATGGTCACGTCAATGCTCCCGTCGTTCCCGTTCGCGCAGGAGATCGCCGTCCCGAGGTGATCGCTCACGGCGGCGTCCATCTCGAGCGGCGCGGGCTCATCAAGGTCCACTTGCGTGCTGGCGAAACACCCATTGGCGTCCGTGATGAGCGCTGAATAGGTCCCGGCCGCGAGCCCGCTGAGCATCGCGCTCGATGCGTTGAAGCCGTTGGGCCCCGTCCATTGGATCGACAGCGGAGCGCTGCCCCCCGTTGCCATCAGCTGGATGGAACCTGATGAAGCCCCTGCGCATCCGATGGCGGTGCCAGCCGGTGTGGTCGATGTGGTGAACGATGAAGCGATCGAGGCAGGTCCGGTCAAGGTCTGGGCCACATTGGTGGTGCAACCGTTCAGGTCCGTTACGACAAGGGTGTAGGTGCCGGGTTGCAGCCCTGCGATGTCCTCCGTGCCTGCGGTGAAGCCGTTCGGGCCGCTCCATAGGTAGGAGTAGGGTGGTGTTCCGCCCGTGATCGTCGCGTTGATCTCACCGTCGTCAGCGCCATGGCAGCTGATGTTGGTTCCGCCGTGAACGCTCGGAACAAGGGTGGCGCCAAGTACGGCCGGGCCTGTGATCAGTCGGGTCAGGACCGCTGTACAGCCGTTCGCATCGTCCACGCTCACGTGGTAGCTGCCGCTCGTAAGGCCGGTGATGTCCTCGGTGTTCGCGTTGAACCCTGCGGGACCGCTCCAAGAGATGGTGAACGGACCAGTGCCACCGGTCACCGTCAGGTCGATCGCACCATTGTTCGCGTTCGCGCAGCTGACACCCCAGCCACCTGGATGGCTGGTGCTGATAGCGCTCAATTGAAGGGAACCTGGCTGGCTCACATTGAACGCTTCCGTGATCGAGCATCCGTGCGCATCGGTCAGTTGGAGCACATAGCCACCTGCTCCAATGGAGTTGAGGTCCTCTGTATCGGCCGTATAACCGGTAGGGCCTGACCATGCGTACGTGTATGGTGCGCTTCCTCCTGTCACCGTGATGTCCACTGCACCCGTCGCGCTGCCCTGGCAGGCGGCGGTGGTCACATCCGCGGTCACAGCCAATGCCGCAGGTTCGGAGATGGTGATGATCGTGTCCTTGACACAACCGTAGAAGTCCACCAAGTGGAGCGAATAGTCACCGGGGCTGAGCCCGTCGATGTCCTCCAGGCCGGTTGATTGGGCATCCGGGCCGGTCCAGATATGAGCGTATGGCGCGTTCCCACCGCTCACGCTCAGATCGATGCTGCCATCGTTCGAGCCCTGGCAGCTGATGTCGGTCGCGTCGGTGTTCATGGCCAGGGGTGCCGTAGCGCCGATGATGGTGACAGGATATTGCTTCGTATGGGTGCAACCGTTGTTGTCGGTCACCGATACCATGTACAGTCCGGGGGCGAGGCCGCTGGCGGTAGGGCCGCTCACGGCGGGGTCTGTGTCCCAGGTGATCGTGTAGGATCCACTGCCTCCGGTGACCGAGATCGTTGCGGCGCCGTTGTGCGCGCCAAAGCAGCTCTCGTGCGTGATGCTTTCGAAGAAGGCATCCACTTCAGCCGCCGGCTGGCTGATGGTCGCGGTGCTCGTTGCCGTGCAACCGTTCACATCGGTCACCAGGACGGTGTACTGGCCGGCCGCAAGTCCATTGGCTTGAGCGCCTTGTTGGGCCGGTGCCGTGTTCCAGGAATAGGTGTACGGTGCGGTGCCTCCGTTCGCACTAGCCGTGGCGCTTCCGGTGTTCGCACCGTGGCAGAGGACCTGGGTGGTGCCGGAGATGGTCACGCCCAGGGCGCTCGCAGGTTGAGCGATGAGGACATTGCGTTGCACCTGACATCCATTGGCGTCGGTGACCACGCAGGTCCTGGTCCCCACGCCGAGGTTACTGGCCGTAGCCGTGTTCTGCACGGGCAGGGTGTTCCAGACGTAGGTGTAAGGCGCTGTTCCTCCAGTGGCGAGGAGGGTGGCACTTGCATTGGAACCACCGTGGCACGAGACCGCGGTCTGCCCCGTGATGGAAGCGTCCAGCGCTGCGGAAGGTTGTGTGATGATCACGTCCTGGATCACGCTGCAACCGCGCACATCGGTGATGGTGCATTGCCAGGTGCCGGCGCCAAGCCCGGTCGCGGTGGGCCCTGTTTGGATCGGTGCGGTGTTCCAACTGTAGGTGTACGGGGCCGTTCCACCCGATGCGGACACGGTCGCGCTTCCACTGTTGTTGCCGTGGCATGACACGTTCGTTCGTGCGCTGATGGCGCTGCCCAGAGGGGCTGCCGGTTGGGTGATCGTCACGCTTCGGTCCGTGGCACAACCACGGGCATCGGTCACGGAACACGTCCATGTCCCCGCCGCCAGGCCTGTGGCGCTGGCCGTGGTTTGTGCCGGTGCGGTGTTCCAGCTGAAGGTGTATGGCGCGGTGCCGCCCGAGGCGGTGATGCTCGCACTTCCGTTCTGTCCGGCGTTGCACGAAACGGGAGCGGAGGCGACGAGAGCTGTGCTCAAAGCGGCCGCTGGTCCGTTGATGATGACGGTCGAAGTGCTTGTGCACAGGTAACCATCTCGAACGGTCACGGTGTAGGTTCCCGGTGCAAGGCCGGTGGCCGTTGCCGCCGTCTGCACCGGTGTGGTGTTCCAACTGTAGGTGTAGGGTTGCAGACCACCGGTCGCTGATGCGGTCGCCTCTCCGATGTTCTCGCCGAAGCAGTTGACGTGAACGACACCGCTGATGGACGGTGCGATCGCCGTGGGCTCGGTCATCGTGAACGTCGCGCTGTAGGTGCAACCGTTGGCATCCGTCACGACGACGGAGTAGGTGCCGGCACGAAGGCCGCTCAGGTTCTGGTCGGTCGAACTGTATCCGTTCGGTCCGGTCCATTGAACCCCGTACGGTGCCGTTCCGCCGCTGATGGCCAGGGTGAGGGTTCCCGTGTTGCCGCCATGGCAGGCGATGTTCTCACCGAAAGGTTGGATCGACGGCGTGAGGCTGCCGGTCAGTGGGGATGGAGTGCTGACGTTGAACGCCTGTGTCCGGCTGCAGCCGATCGCGTCCGAAACGGTCACGGTATAGGTTCCGGCGCCGATGCCCACAAGATCCTCGGAGGAGGATGTGAAGCCGTTCGGGCCCGTCCAGGCGAAGAGGTACGGTGGAATGCCGCCGGTGGCGGTGAGGTTGAGGGCGCCATTGCTCTGGCCGTTGCAGAGCGGTCGTGTGCTGGTCGCGCTCAGAGCGATGTCACTCACACGCACTTGTCGCGTGATGGATTGCGAGCAGCTTCCTTCGTGCACCTGGACCGTGTACGAAGTGGTCGTGATGGGCCGGGCCCAGGTCTGCGATCCATTCGAACTGCTGAGCGTTGCGCCCGGGCTCCATTGATAGGTGCTTCCACCGGTGACGCTGAGCTGAACGGAATCGCCCCGGCAGATACGGGCAACGTTCGGGGACAGCGTGGCAATGAGCGTATCGTTGATGTCGAACAGCAGGGAATCCAGGTCCATGTTCGGGCACAGCGGGTTCCCAAGAATGAAGAGCAGGTTCTCCATTGGCTCGCTGATGCCGTCAGCGATGGGGTCCACGTTCACCGTGGCGGAGGTCTGGTTGGCGGGGATGGTGATGTTCTTCGCCACGTTCGGGTCCGTGTTGCCGATCGCGGCGTAGTCGGTTCCGTTCGTCGCGGTTCCGCGTAGGTGGTAGGTCAGGTTCAGCGCAGTAGGTTGCGCCACCGGTCGGGTGAAGCGCACCCAGCCAGGATTACATCCTTCGACCATGTAGGGCGTGCCGTTCACGGTGCCCTTGCTCATCACCACCTGGTTGCTGCGGATCCGTTCAATGAAGACGCCGCTGTCGAACTTCCGGTCGGAAGCATCCGCCACCACGAGCTTCAGGTGGTATTGCTGGCAGGGTTGAACAACTGATGCAGCGTACAACCCGCGGGTCATGCCATCGTACTGGATGTACTGTCCACCGGCGTTGTCGTAGTAGTAGGTCTGGTTCGAACCGTTGTTCACGTTGTTGATCGTGACGGCCTGGTTCGTTCCGGGGATCAACGCGATGTTGTGGTCGTTGCCGATGCCCGGGTCGCCTGGGATGCCCGGTCCACTGATGAAGAAGCCGAACACATCATTGTATTGTGAGCCGACCCACTCGTTGTACTCCTCGCTGGCGAAGACGAAGTTGAAACGGAGGCTATCGCCGCTGGGAATGATGTCGAATTCGAACTGACAGGCATCGCGGGTCGTACGTCCGGTGACCACGTTCAACAGGGAGTTCCCGTTCGTTTGAGCCTGGAAGCTGGTGTTGTCCGCATCGTTCGGCCCGACCGCATTGGCGATCCTCCCTGATGTGAGCAGCACGCCTTCGGGCAAGCCAAGGACGCTGCCGCTGTACGTGAAGGTGCCATACCCTTCGGCGTGGCAGTTGATCACCGGGTTGGAGATGGTGACACCTGTTCCGGCGATGGTGGTGGCCAGTGCCTGCAGGTCCGTCTGCGGGGACACCGTCAATTGGGCCGAGACGTCGGTCGCGATGCCCGTGAGCAGCACGAGGATGGCGGTCGATAGCGACCTGCTCTGGGAGTGGGTCCTTTCCTTGGTCCGCATCATCGGTCACGGACTTGGGCACAGGCCGCTTCTGCCTGTGCGATCGTTGCTGCCTGTTCACTGCGCCGAAGTACGAGCGATCGTTCGGTCGCCAATTCGCGCCCGCGTTGTTCAAGTCGGGTCCTGCTGGTGCCATCCATGCCTTCGAGCACCACGATCCCGGCCGGAACACAGGCGAAAACGATCCGTGCTTCACCCGCGGTGGACAGGGTCCTGGTCATGGCATCCCGGTGCTCGCTGGTCAGGCCTTCCAACTGGAGGACAAGGCGCTCAGGCTGTTGCGCCTGGGCGAACGATATGCACGGTGCGATCCACAGGAAACACAGCGCGCAGCGGATGAGTAGGGCGTTGTTCATGATCTGATCGGGCCTGGCACCAGTGGTCGAGTGGTCCACAAGCGCTCCTTCCGGAACGGTCCGTCGCGTTTATACCCCCGATCGACAGGAAAGGTTATCCAGCAGACCAGCGCCCGGTCCGGAACGACCGACAGGCGCCGCACGTCCTGCCGGTGGAACGCAGCCCTACGACCGGCGCTGGCTGAGCGCGGCGTGCAGGATGATCCCCGTGGCCACCGATACGTTCAGGGAGCCGATGGATCCCGCCATGGGTATCCGGACGAGATCATCCGCCATGCGCAGTACCGCATCACTGATGCCTTCATCCTCGGCACCCATCACGATGACCAAAGGCCCGGTAAGGTCGCTTGAGGCCAGGTCCGTCGAGCCTTTCTCAGTACACGCGACGATGCGCATCCCGTGGTCCCGTGCCGCCCGCAACCCGTCCGTCAGGCGGGAGACGCGGCAGACGGGTTTCCGCAACAGCGCACCGGCCGAGCTCTTCACGGCATCAGGTCCGAGGCGGGCCGTTCCCATCTTCGGCACCAGCATGGCATGCACCCCGAAGCACTCCGCGCTTCGTGCGATGGCCCCCATGTTCCGCACGTCGGTCACACTATCCAACGCGAGGACCAGTGGCGTCTCCCCGTTCTCGTAGGCACGGGTGATCACTTCGTTGAGGTCCTGCTCCTCCACCTGGCTCAGGAAGGCGATCACCCCCTGATGTTCGGTGCGGGTGAGGCGGTCCAGCTTCTCGACCGGGACCGGTTGCCAGGGGATCTGACGGTCCATCGCCAGCTGGCGTATCTCGCGGATACCATCCCCGCCGGCCTCCCGCCTGATCAGCAGCTTCTCGATGTTCTTGCCCGTGCGCAGGGCCTCGATCACGGGCCATACACCGCATACCATGTCGTTCGCTGCCATGGTGCAAAGGTGGTGCTTCGCCGGTCACCATGGCACCCGCTCACGGCCCCGCGCTCAGTTCTGGTAGACGCGTCCGTTCCGCCAGCTTTCCACGTTGCGGTACCAGGCCCCTTTCAACAGGGGATCACGCTCGAGCAACAGGTCGTTCATGTCGGCTGATCCGTCACGTCGCTTGAAATTGAACACCAGGCTCATCAGGTTGTTCTCTTCCCCGTAGATCCAGGTCTCGCCAAGGTCCGTCTTGTAGATGGAAGTGGGCACGCCGAAGATGATATGCACGAGGCCACGGTCCGTGCGCCACCCCTCCACCTCCGCCGTGAAGTGGCGGTTCGCGTTCTCCACCCGGCCATAGTAGATCCGGATGGCCTCCCGTCCCCGCTCCCGGTCCCCGGCCGCATCGATCCAGAACCGTTCGACCGCCTTTCGGATATCGTCGCTGCGTACGATACGGTCGTACTCCTGGTTGGAGGTGATGTACCGCAGGGGCTTCAACAGGTCGTCCGTGGTGGTCACGAGCGGGTAGGCCTCGGTCACGGAATACAACGCATAGGCCGGAGCGGAGCCGGTATCGGGGAGGATGCGATAGGCACCGGGCCTGGTCAGGTCCAGTTTGAAATGCCCGTTCGCGTCCACCAGCACCCGGAAGGTGGAATCCGCCGGGGCGTTGATCGCAGGATCGATCGGTGCGGAAGAGGTGAACACCGGTGCTGGAAGTGCGGTCCGCGCCGGATGGTGTGCCACGATCAATTCCCTGCCCGTGCATACCTCGCAGCGCACACGCACGGTGCCTCCCTTGAAATGGTCGGTGAAGTAGGGCAGCCCATGGCTCGTGTCCACGGGCATGAAATACTGACCGGTGAGGCCAGCGTTGCGGTCCACGCGAAGGAAGACGGCACTTTCGAGGTCGCGGTTCAGGTCATGGGCCACCACCTTCAGCACGAAGGGCTGTTCACGTGCGCTGCGCAGGTCCATGCTTCCGATCAGGTCCTTCGCCTCAGCAGGGTCGGTGCTGGCGTCATCGATCAAGGTGCTCGCACTGTCCAGTGGCGTTTTCGCAGCAAAGGAGTCATAGGCCTCGTAATGCACCCGGACCCTGGCATGGAAGGGGCCTCCAGTGCCATCGCTCTTGTACAGCAGGTCCGCAGTGTTCAGCTTGAAGTAGATCCGTGAGCGTTCCTCACCGATGTGATGGACACGGGCCTGCAGGGGCATCTGGGTGCTCCCCTTGCCGTAGAGGTAGGCCAGATTGTCGCGCCGACTCAACGGGGCCGTGGAGGAGCACGCAATGAGCAGGGCTGCGAAAGCGACGGTACCGATATGCTTTCGTGCGATCATTCCAGTGATCCGCTCGTGGGTTCCAACGCACGTTCCAACAGTTTCGCGTGCAGCGCTTTGTTCGTCTTCGCGCCGAGTTCCTTCAGCATCTCCACCTGTGGCGGACAAGGTTGCCCGGCCCTTCGCTCAACTTGCCGAGCGCCTTCTCGTAACTGTCGTTGGCATCCTTCACGTGCTTTCCGATACGGCCGAGGTCTTCGGTGAACCCTACGAACTTCTCATAAAGCGCTCCAGCGCGTTCGGCAATGGCCACGTGGTTGCGTGCGATGCGCTCATGTTTCCAGATGCCGTGGATCGTGCGCAGGGTGGCCATCAAGGTGCTGTGCGTCACCATCACCACCTGGCGGTCATAGGCTTCCTGGAAGATCTCCGGTCGCTGACGCAGGGCCAGCAGGAAGGCCGGTTCGATGGGCACGAACATCAACACGAAGTCGACGCTCTGGATACCGTAGAGCTTGCTGTAGTCCTTCTCGCCAAGCCCTTTGGCGTGCGCACGCAGGCTGTCCACGTGTTGTTTGAGCAGCCGTTCCCGCTCGCCCTCGTCCGTGCTCGCGACGGAACGATCATAATGCACCAGCGACACCTTCGCGTCGATCACCAGGTGTTTGTCCGTCCGGGAGGAAGACGACCGCATCGGGCCGCAGCCTGGAGCCGTCGCTCAGCGTGGTGCTCTCCTGCATGCTGTATTCCTGTCCCTTCACCAGGCCGGATCCCTCCAGCAGCTTCTCCAGCACCATCTCACCCCAGGCCCCTTGTGCTTGTGTGTCGCCTTTCAAGGCGCGTGTCAGGTTGTCCGCGTCCTGGCTCAGGCGCTGGTTCTGTTCCACCAGGCGGGCCACTTCGCTCTTGAGCAGGTGGCGTTCCTTGCCTTCGTTCTCATACGCCTCGCGCACCTGCTTTTCGAAATCGCGAATGCGGTCGTGCAAGGGTCGCAGGATCGTGTCCAGCTTCTCGTGCTGCTGCTGGTTCAGTTCCTTGCCACGCTGGGTGAGCAGGCGATTGGCGATGTTCTCGAACTCAACGGTCATGCGGCGTTGCGCCTCGTCAAGCTCCGCTCGTTGCTGGTCCAGCTTCTCCTGAAGGCCTCGGCTGCGCTCGCTCTCGGTGGCGAGCAGGGCCTTCAGGTCCATGGCCTCGCGCATGCGCTGCTGACCATCGTGCACCAGTTCATGGGATCGTCGTTCCCATTCCGCCCGCTCCTGCGCATGCTGCTCGCGAAGGATCCGCAGGACACCACTGTCCTTTCCGCGCAGGTACCAAAGGCAGGCCAGGGCTCCGGCGATCGCGCCGATGGCCAGGCCGAGCAGGAGCGCCGTGGTATCCATTGCACGAAGGTACGGAGGCTGCGCGCGCTCCAGTCCTCCCTTGCCGGGTCCATCAGGCCCGGTCCGCGGACCGTTCCGACCCCGGGCCTCAATTGTCCAGGATCACGACGAGAGCACCCACAGCTACCTGGTCGTAGAGCTTGATGACATCCGCATTGCGCATACGTACGCATCCCATGGAGCTGGCCGTTCCCACGCTCTTTTCGTTGGCCGTCCCGTGGATATAGATGAAGCGGGCATGGCTGTCCACGGATCCCCCTCGGTTGATGCCGGGTTCCAGTCCTTCCAGCCAGAGGATGCGGGACGTGATCCAATCCTTGTCCACCCCGGCGAAGTCCGGATCGGCCAGTTCGCCGGTGAATTCGCGATCCTTCAGGATGCCGAGCGCCGGCACTGCGTCGCCGTACTTCTCGCTCACCCGGTGCAGCCCGGTGGGGGTGCGCCAGCTTCCGTCCTGCCCCCCCAGCCCGGCCTTGGCCGTGGCCACCGGATAGGAACGGACCAACTGCCCACCGCGCACATGGAAGAGGCGTTGCCGCTGCACGGAAACATAGAGCACATCACCCGCGAACCCCTGTTCCGGATAGCGGGCCTGCAGGTACTCCAGCAGCAGGTCCACCAAGCCTTGGTTCGGCCCTCCGGCATGCACAACGCAGGCGCAGAGAAGGAGAACGAATGAAAGACCGGAGCGTCTCATCACTACAAGGTACGCCAAGTCATTGCGATACGGGTGTTCCCGAGGTCCATCAGAAGAGGCTGATGAAACCGAAATGGACCTTGCCACCACGCAGCTGCACCGGGTTGTTGAATTGCTGACCCAGGGCATAGGTCAGGCTGAAGAGGCCGGCCTTGGTCTCGAAGGTCGTTCCAAGTCCGATGCCAAGTGGGGTGTCCGTGCTGTATTCCTCCTGCACGCTGCGCTCCCACCACGCCTGGTCCACGAAGAGGAAGAAGTTGCTGTTCGTTTCGTAGAGGAATCGGTACTCCACCGTGCCGATCACATAACTGGAAGCGGTGATGCTGGCCTCGTCCACACCGCGAAGGGTCTTCAGGCCGCCGATCCGGTAGAGCTCGTTCGCGTAAAGGTCATCATTCAGCATGCGACCGCCCTGTACCGTGAACCGGAACGTGCTCCGCCTGCCGATGGCCACGTGGGCCAATGCCGTGCCGAGCACTTCCAGTTGCACGGTGTTCATCTCCGGCGGTTGTTCCACCAGGCCGAAGACCGCTTGACTCGTGCGCTTGCGACCGGCACTGCCTTCCACCTGGATGCCATGTCCACGGCGCGGATTGAAGCGATAGTCCAACCGTTCGCGTGCGAAGCCCAGTCCATAGCTGATCATCCGCACATCGGCCAGGCCGGGTTGGACGATGGTGTTGGATCCGAGGCGGTCGCTGCTCTTGCTGTTCAGGAAGAGGGTCACCTTGTCACCGCGGGTCATCAGGTACTCGAGTCCGAGGCGCGAGGTCACCTCCAGGAAGCGTGGAGTCGCGCTTGAAGAGCTTCAGGCTGGCGCCGATGCCGAAGGGGGTGTTGAAGGCGAAGGGCAGGTTGCCGGCCACCTTCAGGTCCTGGGTGCTGTTCTGCAGGCTGCGCCAGTTCAGTGCGATCGCTTCGCCGCGTCGCAAGGCATTACGCAGGCGCAGGTCGATGTCGCCCGTCAGGTTCACTTTCCCCGTGTTCGCATCGGGCTGCAGGCCGAGCACACCATTGATGCTGCTCGCCTTCTTGGCATCGAGGAAGAGGAAAAGCTTGGTGCTCTCAGGCGAGAACTGCACATAGGGTCGTTGTTTCTGGCTCACGAAGGGCAGCTCCCGCAGGCGCGTCTCCACGGCGTTCAGCACCGATTCATTGTACAGGTCGCCAGGTCGGATGCCGATGCTCGCCTGGAGGTAGCGCGCACTTGTACGGACAGAGCCCCGCACCACCACGCTGTCATAGGTCACCAGGCGGCCCCGATCCGCGCGCAGGACTGCGCTCAATCCGTCCTCGGTCTCCTGCAGGCTGTCCAGCCACACCCGGGCGAAGGGGTAGCCGCTGTTCTCGCTCCGCTCCAGCAGGGTGCGTATGGTGCTCGCGATCTGGCGGGGCGCCACGGGTCGGCCATCGTACAGTTTCTCGCGTAGGCCGGCCTCGCTCGCCAGCTCGCCAGGGATGCCCCGTGGCCGAAGCCTGGCCCATTGGTACGCTCGCCCCACGGCAATGGGGCAGCGGCTGGTATCGCCATGCGCGAAGCACGTGTCGCAGCTTGCCTCCAGGTATCCTTTGGACTGCAGGAAGAGGATCTGATCGCGCACCACTTCCGCCTCCCCAAGTGTCCGGCCTGTCGTGATCGGTCTTACCCACTTGGCCGGGAGGGCGCGATCGGGCTCGAACACCACCACCTGGCGTTGTGCCGAAGCGGCCAGGACCAGGTCAAGGCAGACCCACAGGACGATCCAGCGCGGGGAACGGGTCATGGCAGGGCCCAGTCGATGGGGGGCTTGCCCTGTGCGATCAACAACTCGTTCACCCGGGAGAAGTGACCACAGCCGATGAAGCCTTTGTGAGCGGACAGCGGGGACGGATGGGGCGCTTGCAGGATGTAATGACGGTCGGCATCGATCAAGCTGGCCTTCTGTTGCGCGAAGCGCCCCCAGAGGAGGAAGATCAAGCCTTGGTGGCGCTCGGACAAGCCCCGGATGGCGGCATCGGTGAAGCGTTCCCACCCCTTGCCCTGGTGTGAGCCGGCGGTTGCCGCGCGCACGGTCAAGGTGGCGTTGAGCAACAGCACCCCTTGCCGGGCCCAGGAGCTCAGGTCACCATGGCGGGAGCGCGGGATGCCGAGGTCGCGTTGCAGTTCCACGAAGATGTTGGCCAGGGAGGGCGGCGGTGGCACCCCTTCCGGGACCGAGAAGCTGAGGCCGTGCGCTTGATCCGGTCCATGGTAGGGGTCCTGCCCCAGGATCACCACACGCACCTTGTCGAAGGGGGTGGCATTGAAGGCGGCGAAGATCCGCGTGCCGGGTGGGTATACCGTGTGGCGTTCCCGCTCTCCAATGAGGAATGTCCGCAGATCGGCGAAGTAGGGTGCCCCGAATTCAGGTTCCAGCACCGCGTACCAACCGTCCCCAATATCCGGCCGCTTGCTTTCGTTATGCTCCTGGCTCATCTGGTCCCGAAGATCGCGTATCCCGATGTTGAAACATTTTACCGAAGGGTTCGTATCGGGGGCTAACTTTGTGACTTCCGGTGCTTAGGTCCGGTGGTGTTCAATCAACGAACAAACGATCGAACGATGAAAAAGGTGCTCCAGATCATCGCGGCAGTGCTCCTGACGGGTGCCCTGTTCACCGCATGCAGTTCGCATCATTCGTGCCCGGCCTATGGCAAGGTGCACGATGTGCCTGCCGGTCAGCGCGTTTGATCCCCTGGGATCGCAACTTCAGCCCGGGCCGTTGGTCCGGGCTTCCTTGTTCAAGGTCTACACGTAGTTGAAATGGATATCCTGGACCAGGTCCTCACGCAGGCTCCGGGCCACTGGACAGGTGCGGGCGGCATTCTCCAGGATGGCCTTTTCCCGATCACCGAGCCCTTCACCGGCCAGCTCCAGGTGCACCTCCACCCGTTCCACCCGACGCGGCGCCGGCGTCATGTGCTTGATCACCCTGGCTTTCAGGCCGTTGAGGGGAATGCCCTTGTCCCGGGCCGCAATGCCCATGATCGTCATCATACAGCTCGCAAGGGAGGTGGCCAGCAGATCGCTCGGGCTGAATGCTTCGCCAAGGCCCTGGTTGTCCGGCGGCGCGTCGGTCTGTATCGTCCGCCCACTGCGGATATGGGTGGCCTCGGTGCGTAGGCCTCCGAGATAGGTCACATGTGCGGTGTCCATGGGGTGATGCCCGGAGTACCAGGCCCGGCCAAGGTAGCGTTGGCTTCGTAGCTTTGTTGATCCCAGCAGCGATGCGCGCATTCCTCCTCCTTTCCCTGGTCTTCTGGTCCTGCCTCCCGGCAAGTGCCCAACAGACCATCTATGAGGAGACCCGTGTGCCTTACAAACGGGAGATGTACGGCGGTATCGTGCTGCATGGATCCGGCTGGGGCCTGCGTTTCGACCATGCCAAGTACCGCACGGCGCGCGACCGCCGCCTGTTGGGGATAGAGATCGTGGGCATGAAGCACCCGAAGGAGGTGAAGAGCTTCAACCCCTACTACGAGGATGCCCGCGGCTATTTCTACGGCAAGGCGAACTCGTTGATGATCCTGCGGCCCACCTACGGGCGCAAGTGGCAGATCACCGACAAGATCCGCAGGACGGGTGCCGAGGTGAACGTGTTATGGGGCATCGGTCCTTCGATCGGACTCTTGAAGCCCGTATACCTCCAGATCGGCAAGCCGGATAGGATACCCTACGAGAACATCGCGGTGGAACGCTACGACCCGGCCATCCACGACGTGCAGAACATCTATGGCCGGGCCACCTGGTTCAACGGCGTCGGCGAGATCAAGCCGTACATCGGCGGTTTCGGACGGGTGGCCTTGAGCTTTGAGTATTCCGGTGAGACCACCGGCCTGAAAGGCTTGGAGGTCGGTGCCATGGTGGATGTCTACCAAAAGACGGTGCCGATCATGGCGGAGTTGGAAGGCGTGCGCAACAAGCAGATCTTCTTCGAGTTCTACCTGGCCCTGCAGTTCGGCAAGAAGTTCGTGTCATGAGCGAGAAGATGACGACGCTGGAAGGAACGGAGCGCGTGCGGAAGCCGGACTGGCTGCGGGTGAAACTGCCGATCGGCGAGAACTACCGCAAGGTGCGCGGGATCGTCGAGGAGCACAAGCTGCACACCATCTGCCAGAGCGGCAACTGCCCGAACATGGGCGAATGCTGGGGAGAAGGTACCGCCACCTTCATGATACTCGGCAACACCTGCACACGGTCCTGCGGTTTTTGCAACGTGGCCACGGGACGGCCCGATGCCGTCGACCCGTTCGAGCCGGCGAAGGTGGCGCGTTCGGTGGAGCTGATGGGCGTGAAACATTGCGTGATCACATCCGTGGACCGTGATGACCTGAAGGATGGAGGTGCCGACATCTGGGCGCGGACCATCCGCGCCATCCGACGGCGCTGCAAGGGCACCACCATGGAGACGCTCATCCCCGATTTCCGGGGTCGCTGGGAGGACCTGGAGATCGTGTTGCGGGCCGCGCCGGACGTGCTTTCGCACAACCTGGAAACGGTGCGCCGGCTCACGCGTCATGTGCGCGTCCAGGCCAAGTACGACCGCAGTCTGGAAGTGCTCATGCGCGCCAAGAGGGCCGGTCTGCGCACCAAGAGCGGCATCATGCTCGGACTGGGGGAGACCGAAGAGGAGGTGCTGGGAACAATGGACGACCTGCGCAGGGTCGGCACGGACGTGATGACCCTCGGTCAGTACCTCCAACCGACCAAGGCCCATCTGCCCGTTCTGGAGTTCATCCATCCCGACCGCTTCGCCCGGTTCAAGGAAGTGGGTATGGCCAAGGGATTCCGCTATGTGGAGAGCGGGCCGCTCGTCCGCAGCAGTTACCACGCTGAGAAGCATCTCTTCTGAGTTGAAGAGCATCCCACGCACCGGACATTCACCAGTTCACACCTGTCGGGCATGCGTTCGCTGCTGCTCGACACTCAACATCTTTCGCACATGCTACGTGTAGCCATCAATGGATTCGGACGTATCGGTCGGGTGACCGCTCGCTTGTTGCTGGATCGCACCGACATCGAGCTCGTCGCTGTGAACGACCTCACGGATAACGCAACGCTCGCCCATCTCTTCAAGTACGACTCCGTACATGGTGTATTCCCGGGCGAAGTGGGGCATGATGCGGAACATCTCATTCTCGGTGGAAGGAAGGTGAAGGCCTTTGCGGAGAAGGATCCGAGCGCATTGCCTTGGGCCAAGCTCGACATCGATGTGGTGCTCGAGTGTACGGGCCTCTTCCTCACCCGTGAGAAGGCATCGGCGCATTTATCGGCAGGTGCGGAACGCGTCGTGCTCTCCGCGCCGGCGAAGGATGCGGACATCGTCACCGTGGTGCTCGGGGTGAACGACCAGGTGCTCAATGGCAACGAGAAGATCATCTCGAATGCCTCCTGCACCACGAATTGCGCGGCACCGATGATCATGGGCATCCGCGACCTCTGTGGGATCGAGGACGGTTTCATCACCACGGTGCACAGCTACACCGGTGATCAGCGCCTGCACGATGCACCGCACAGGGATCTGCGCCGGGCGCGTGCGGCGGCCGTGAGCATGGTGCCTACGTCGACGGGTGCGGCGAAGGCCATTACGCGCATCTTCCCCGATCTGGATGGTCGGCTTGGTGGTGGCGGTATCCGTGTGCCGGTCCCGGACGGTTCGATCACGGACATCACCTGCTGGGTGAAGAAGGTGAAGAGCGCCGAGGCGATCAACGCGCACTTCAAACAGCTCGCGGAAGGGAGCTTGAAGGGTATCCTGCGCTATACCGAGGACCCGATCGTGAGCGTCGACATCGTAGGTGACCCGCACAGCTGCATCTTCGACGCACAGCTGACCAGTGTCGTGGGTAACATGGTGAAGATCATGGGCTGGTACGACAACGAATACGGTTACAGCAGCCGTTTGGTGGATCTGGTGGCGCGGATCGGGAAGTAGTTTTCGCTCGGGATGGTTCGGACGAGGGTCTACAGAGCAGGACCCTTATCATTCGATTGCCGACAACGACCCACGAAGTTCAAGAATGACACCAAGTGGGCGCAGGATGGACAGTATGGCTCCGGTCTGAGCTTGATGTCCGTCAATTGTCTTACGAAAGTCCAGTCGGAGCAACCAATTGCACTGCCTTTCGAGAATCCAAAATAGCTTGGATCATACGAGGCGAAATCCGCTACGCAAAAGTCGCAGAGTACCAGGTGATATCCGAAGTAGGCTTTGAACTCTGAGTATTCGTGTGTGAGATAGTGGTCAAGTTCCGATTCGTCAGCCCCGCATTCCATACATGGGGTTGCTGACCTGGTGATGAGCTCGGTTTCGCAAATGGGGCAAGTCGTATCCTTCATGACGAGAATGGTAATGACTCAGAGCAACGTGGCGCAATAGTTACACCGCCGGCCCACCGCTGATCCGAACGTCCGATCTCAACGGCCCATCTCCAACACGTTTCATCAACTTCATCGCGGTCCCGTCGAATACCCCGTAGGTGTAGTAGGTGATCCAATCGCCGAGGTTGATGTAGCGCGATCCCGTCTTCACTTCCATGTCGATGGGTAGATGGCGGTGCCCGAAGAGCATGAAGTCGTAGTGGTTCCTGCTCAGTTGCTCCTTGCAGTATTGCACGAGCCACTCCTTGTCCTCGCCCAGCCACTTGCGGTCGTTCTCATAGCTCTTCTTCCTGCTGCGGCCGCTCCAGAAATCGCCCAGCCATAAGGCGAAGTTCGGATGCAGCCGTGCGAACAACCATTGGCACACCGGGTTGCGGAAGACCTGCTTGATGAACTTGTAGCCGTGGTCACCAGGGCCGAGTCCGTCGCCGTGGCCGATCAGGAACTTCTTCCCATCGATGGTGCGTTCGAGCGGCTCGCGGTGCACGATCACGCCCGTCTCCTTCGGCACGTAATCGAAGATCCACATGTCGTGGTTCCCGATGAAGAGGTGGACCGGAATGCCACGATCAACCAGTTCGGCGACCTTGCCGAGGAAGCGCACATGGCCTCGGGGTACGGCGCGCTTCCACTCGAACCAGAAGTCGAAGAGGTCCCCCATGAGCACGATCTCGGTCGCATCCTTCGCCGCTTCGTCCAGGAAGGCCACGATCCGCTTCTCCCGCGCGAGGCTGCTCGCCGCATCGGGTACACCGAGGTGGAAGTCACCGAGGAAGTAGATGCGTGTGCTCACGGTCTCAGCTTGCGGATGGCCTTCGTGGGATCGAGCTTGTCGAACGCGAAGATGAAACGGATCCGGTCGGTCCCCGAACGGTCGAGGAACTTCTCTTCGTCGGATATGCGGTCGCTCACGATCAACGGGAACCAGATCTCCAGCACATCGCGGATGGCCGTGACACCGATGCCTGCTTCGTAATAGGTCGCGCTGCTGGTCTTCCGCCCGTCCTGCGTCACGGTGGTGATCGGCACCAGGCCCACGCTGCCGAAAAGGGCGAGCGGCAGGGGTACGGGTACGTCGATCTCCATGTTCACCGCACCGATCCAGGTGTCGCTTCCGCCTTGCAGGAAGGGCGTCTTGAACGCACCCTGTTGCGTGTTGTATTGGCGCCGGGTGAAGTGGTCGCGCGCGTTCCGTTCCAGGTAGGCGTGGTCGTAGAGCATGTCCTCCGTTCCCCAGCTAAGTCCCCAGGCATTCAGGCTGTTGCCCAGGTAGTCGTTGCGTTTCCAAAGGAATGAGCCGACGAAGGCGCGGAAACGGATCTCATCGTTGTGGTCGTTCAGCGCAAAGGCCTGGCGCAGTTCCAACGAGGCGCGCAGGAAGTCCTGATGATGCGTGACGGTGGGCAGGATGAGCGAGCGGTGCAACTTGCGCTTGTCCTCGGCACGATATTGCAGTTCGGTGTAGTAGCGTTCGTCGGAAGCCGTGATCAGTTCTGCGCTGCTCGTGCGGTAGTTCAGGCCATTGTGCAGGTACACGCCCCGCACGCTGATCCGATGCTCCCACGGCTTGTTCAAGGGGTCGCGCTTCAGGTCGAAGTGCACATAGGGCGAGACCTTGTCGTACCACACCATGTTCTCATGATCGCGGTACTCCGTGGCCGAACGACCGCTCACACCCAGGGTGATGTTCTGGAATAAGCGGCTGCGCATGCGGTCGAAGTGGTGCTCGATCCGCGCGGCACCGCCCCAGCGTTCGCTCGCGAAGCCATAGAGCGGTGCAACGACCCATTCCGTGCGCTGCGAGGGGAAGGTGGTGTTGTACGCCGCCATGCCCAGTTGCCAGCCATCGTTGCCGTTCCAGGCGGGCAGGGGGGTGTAGTAGATGGTGCGCGCGTCGTTCTGCTCCAAGCCCAGCAACCACTTGAAACGCACCGGTGCCCACCGACGAAGAAGGCCGTGGGAGCGAACGCTGTTGTTGCGGCGATCGATGTCGAGGGTGCGGTTGCCAGCGTCGATGCGGATGCGGTCGGCGTTGGGCCAAGGGAGCTGATATTGTTGCTTAGATCGATCGACGATGGGTCGAGAATGCCCCGTTTCCCTATCGGGGCTGTGAACCCGGATCACGGATCCTGTCGTTATCCACGTGGTGCTTAGCGAGTCCAGACCATTCCAGCCGCTTACGGAGAACGGAATATGGCCGTGGCCATTGCTTCTCAGTGATAGCGAACCATTGCTCAAACCTGTCGCTTTCACGTCGACCTTTCGATCGTTCCCGATGAATTCATCGAACACCCATCCCAACTCCTTCCCGCTCTCTCGCTGGAACACCTCCCGCACATCCCCCGGCTGCGGATGCTTGAACTTCCACGCATCGAAGTAGCCGTTCAAGCAACGCTTCATCGCGTCATCTCCGACGTAGGCGGAAAGGTGGTCGAAGACCAGGGCGCTCTTCGCGTACACCATGCAGCCGTAGTTGGTGCTGGTGAAGTCGGCGGAGGTCAGTTCGATCGGTTGGTCCAGGTTGCGCCGCGCATTGAAGCGGTACATCCATTCATTCTGGAGGCGATGAGCATCGGGCATCGCGCCGATCAAGCCGGAGAGGAACTCCAAACCGCCCACGGTGAGCCCGCTTCCGGGGTAGCGCTTGCGCATGTACAGCAGTTCCACGAAGCTGTTCATGCCCTCATCCATCCAGGCGTGGTCGCGTTCGTTGCTGCCGAGGATGCCATAGAACCAGTTGTGGCCCACCTCGTGCGCGATCACGTTGTCCAGGGTCTCCTTGCTCCCCATGTCGCCGATGATGGTGATCATCGGGTACTCCATGCCGCCGCCCGCGCTGATCGTGCCATCGATGGCGGTGCAGGCGTCGTACGGGTAATCGCCCACCCATTCGCTGTAGAAGCGTACGCTCTCGTTCACGTAGCTCACGGCATCAGCCCAGAGCCCGGCGTTCTTCGGGGTGAAGAGCGCCCAGGTCTTCACGGCGCGACCGCTCCCGGGCAGCACGACCTCACTGCTCCGAACGATGAAGCGCTTGTCCGCGAACCAGGCGAAGTCGTGCACCCGGTCCTGCACATAGCGGATCGTCTTGGTGGTGGTGGCCGACGGAGGAAAGGCGGAGGAACCCTGTTGGGGCATCGGCAACGCCGCACGCTCGGCCATGAACCGCTCCTCCGCCTCGGACCCGGTGAGCATCCCGGTCGCGCCCACCACGTAGTTCTCCGGCAGTGTGATCGTCACATCGAACGAGCCGAACTCACTGTAGAATTCACCTTGTGTGAGGTAGGGCATCGCATGCCAGCCCTGCGCATCGAACACCGCCGGTTTCGGATACCATTGCGTGATGTAGTAGGCCTGTCGGGTATGTCCGAGGCGCGAGAACTTGCCGTCGGGGATCTTCACGCGGAAGGGCGTGCTGATCTTCACCTGCGCACCAGGTGCGAGCGGCGCGTTCAACTTGATCCAACCGATGTCCGGATGGACCGCGTGATAGCCCCAGGCCACCTTCACATCATCGGCACGGAAGTCCAGGCTGTCGATCCAACCGCGTTCCTCCTCGGTGGCGAAGTGCAGGTCGAGGTCGCCGGATGCGTCCAGTTGCTTGCACAGGGCCGTGGTGCGGTCGCGGTAGGCGTTGGGCCACAGATGGATCCACAGGGTATCGAGCGTCGAGGGGCTGTTGTTCTTATAGGTGAACGACTCCTGTGCAAGCAGCATGTGCACCTCGTCATCCAATCGTACGTCGATCCAATAATCGACCTCTTGTTGGAAGTAGCCCTGGCCGCATACCAAGAGCGGGCCGATGAGCCCGCTCAGGAAGTTCATCGTGCGAAGCCACTTCATGAACCGAGGATCTCAGCCAGCTTGGCGTCGAGCTCATGCGCGCGAAGGCCCTTCTCGATGATGTTGCCATCTCGGTCCACCAGCACGGTAAATGGGATGCTCTGTACGCCGTATTCCTGTGCAGCTGCGTTCTGCCAGAAGCCCAGGTCGCTCACATGCTTCCACGGCAGACCGTCGTCCTTGATCGCCTTCACCCACGCCCCCTCGTCGCGGTCCAGTGACACGCCCAGGATCTCGAAGCCTTTCGACTTGTATTTCGCGTAGACCTTCTTCACGTTGGGGTTCTCGATGCGGCACGGGCGGCACCAGCTGGCCCAGAAGTCGATGAGCACCACCTTGCCGCGGAGCTGGCTCAAGGCGAAGGTGCCGCCATCCGGGGTCTTCTGGCGGATCTCCGGAGCAGGGCCGCCGGCTGGAACGATGTTGCTGAGCCGTTTCATCTCCTCTTCCTGCATCTTCAGCACCAGCTCCTGTTGCTCCAACCGGTCCACCTGATCGCGCATCATGGTGTAGAAGCTCGAGCGGACCATGGTCTTGCGCAGGCTGTCGCGCACCTGCTTGAAGAGGCCGAGTTCCCGCTGCATGTCCAGTTTGCCCAGGGCTGCGAGGGCGGCGGGAGAGGAGGCGTGCTCGGCCGCGAAGTCCTTGCAGCGTTGGTAGAACGATGCGTTCAGGTCATTCAATCGCCGGATCACCGCAGTGTCTCCGCCGCTGCTCATGGCGGCACGCAGCTCGTCACGATTCTCGTCGAACTCACGCGAGTCCTTGTAGAACGCGTGCAGCGCTTCACTATTCGGGGAGCCGCTCACCTTCTTGGGCATGGAGAGCAGACCCAGCGAGGCATCCACCGTAACGCTCTCGTTGCTGTCCAGGGCGATGATCACTTTGTCATCGCCGAGCGTGAGCTGGTAGAAGTCGAGGGGCATGGGCGGGATGTGCAGCACACCATGCCCATCGCCGTCAAGCTTCACCGAATCCACGGGCATGGGTCGGTTGGCCTGGAAGCGGTTGAAGTGCACGGTGCGGCCCCCCGCACCCTCCACGGTGATCTCCACGGTGCGCCCACCACCAGTGCCCTGGCATGCGGCGAGTGCTGTGAGAAGGAATAGGGGAAAGAGTTGACGTGTCATGCGGTTCATTGCTGTTCGAGGATCCGGCGGACCACTTCATTCGCGCGTTTCGGGTCGGCTTTGCCCTTGGTGCCTTTCATCACTTCACCCATGAAGAGGCCGAGGAGCCCCTTGTTCCCCTTCCGGTAGGCATCCACCTTGTCCGGATAGGCGGCCATGGCCTGCTGCATGATCGACCCGATCAGACCTTCATCCGTGCGTTGAACGAGGTCATGCTTCGCGGCTAGTTCGGCGGCGCTCAACCCACCATCTTCCAGCATGAGGGGGAAGAGCTTCTGGCTGGCGATGCTGTGGCTCACCTGGCCTTCGTCGATCAAGGTGATCAGGCCGGCCAGTCGATCGGCGCTGATGGGGAAGTGCTCCATGGGCAGGCCGCGTTCGTTCAGCCAGCCGCGTACATCACCCATCACCCAGTTGGCCGCACCCTTGTAATTCGCGGTGTGCGCGATCACCCCTTCATAATAGAGGGCGGTCGCCTTGTCGTCCGTTAGAACCCCCGCATCGTAGTCGCTCAAGCCCAGGGTGCTGGTGTACTTCGCTCGCAGTTCGCGGGGGAGGGGCGGCATTTCTTTGCGGATCGCCTCCTTCATCGCCTCGGACACGTGCAGCGGCTGCAGGTCGGGTTCCGGGAAGTACCGGTAATCATGCGCGAGTTCCTTGCTGCGCATGCCCAGCGTGATGCCCTTGGCCGCGTCGAAGGTGCGCGTCTCCATGCTGATCGTGCCGCCGCTGGAGAGGATCTCGCTCTGCCGTTGCGCCTCGTATTCGATCGCCCGCATCACATTGCGGAAGCTGTTCATGTTCTTCACCTCGCAGCGTGTGCCGAAGGTCTTGCTGCCGATGGGGCGAAGGCTGATGTTCGCGTCGCACCGCAAGCTGCCCTCCTCCATGTTCCCATCGCAGATGTCCAGGTAGCGCACCAGTCGCCGGATCTCCACGAGGTAGTCATAGGCTTCCTGCGCGCTGCGGATGTCCGGCTCGCTCACGATCTCGATCAACGGCACGCCTGCGCGGTTCAGGTCAACGAGCGTGTTGAAGGGGTCCACATCGTGGATGCTCTTGCCCGCATCCTCCTCCATATGGATGCGCGTGATGCCGATGCGGGTCATCGCTCCGGTCTCCGCGCCAGCATCGCGTGATGTCGGTATCTCCACATATCCCATCGTGCAGATGGGCGTATGGTCCTGCGTGATCTGGTAGCCCTTGGGCAGGTCGGGGTAGAAGTAGTTCTTCCGGGCGTAGTGCATCCAGGGCGCGATGCTGCAGTTCGTCGCCAGGCCCATGCGCACCGCCAGCTCCACCACCTTCTTGTTCGCCACCGGAAGCGTGCCAGGGTGCCCCAGGGTGATCACGCTCACGTTCGTGTTCGGGTGATCGCCATAGGCGTTCGGGTCGCTGCTGTACGCCTTGCTCGCCGTGATCAGCTGGGCGTGTACCTCGAGGCCCACCACGAGTTCATATCGCTCGCTCCAATGGCTCATGGTCGATCGGTCTTGAGGATGCGCTGGTGATGGTGGCTGCTGCCGTCGTTCACCGCTACGATGTAGAGGCCTGTGGCCAGAGGGGATAGGTCCAGAACGACCGTTCCACTGCCGGTGCGGTCCAGGGTGCGCACGGTCTGGCCGTTGCTCGCCACCACTTGGATGTGCAGTGTTGCCGGGGTCGGGGACAGCGGCGTGATCACCACATGATCCGATGTCACGGTGAGTGCGATGCGGTGGTGGGGCCTGCTCTTGTCAGGTTCCAGCGCGGTGCTCTGGTCGATGTCGAAGACCCAAAGGCCGGTCTGCATGTCACTCACCAGTACGCGCCCTGAAGGCAGGTATGGGTAGACCCCCCAGGCGCCGCGGTAGTTGTCCGCGCTGGGCGCCGGGTTCGTGTCGTAATAACCCAATACCTGCGGATCCATCGGGTCGGTGGCGTCCCACAACCAGTAGCCATCATGGTAGTAAGCCACATGGGCCACGTTCCCTTTGAAGAAGGGGTTGTGCACGATGGCGAAGGATGACGTTCCCGTGCTCACGGAACTGGTCACGTCCAGGTCGCCGATATCCGTGACGTCGATGAACTTGAGCGGTGATCCATGCGTCTCATCCGCCATCACATAGGTGGTGCCCTCGTCGTTCAGCCAGCCGCTGTGGTTGTACCCCTGGTCGGCGTAGCTCGTGAGCGCACCGAGCACGACGGGTTCCAGCGGATCGGTGAAGTCGACAACGTGCATCGCGTTCGCGTCGTTGGTCCAGACGATGTTGTCGCGTACATGGCAATCGTGCACGTAGCCGATCAGCGCGTTCCACCAGGGCACGTCCACCTCCAGGTTGGCCAGCAGCACGGGCGCCGCTGGATCGGCGATGGAATAGACGCTGAACTGGTTCGATCCGCCGCAGGTGTACAACCGCGCGTTGATCGTGTCCACCTGGATGTTGTGCGCCCGGGCGAGAAGGGCATTGCTGTCGTACACCACATGCACTGAGTCCGGCAGGTGGCTAAGGTCCATGATCTGCAGGGAGCTTGGTCCCTGGTCGCATACGGCGTACAAATGGCCCGCATGGGTCTTCAGGTCGCGGTGGATCACACCCGGTCCGCTGTAGCGGCCCTGCACCTGGTCCACCAGTACGGTGGCCGTCGGATCTGTCACATCCAGGATGTGGATGCCCCACGTGCTGCCGATGAAGGCATATTCCCTTCCGTTGGCGGCATAGCCCCACACCTCATTGTACTTGTTCTGCAGCTCCGAGGTGCCGATGGGCAGGCTCGCGTCCTGCCAGTTGAAGAGCTTGTGCACGTTCAGGCTGTCCTGCGCGTCCGCAGGCAGCATCGTGGCCAGCACGCCGAGTCCGAGGAGAGCCTGCTTCAGCATGCGGCTACGAGTTCACGCATGATCAGGGTGAGCTTCGGTTCGGCCTTCTCCGCCACACGCTGCACCATCTCATGCGTGGTCTTCTCGATGCGGCCTTCCACGCCCATGTCCGTGATCACGCTCATGGCGAAGCAGGGGATCCCCATGTGCCGCGCCGCGATCACCTCGGGCACGGTGCTCATGCCCACGGCATCGCCACCGATGTTCCGCACGTAGCGGTACTCGGCCGGGGTTTCCAGCGTGGGGCCGGTGAGACCCACATAACAGCCCATCTGCACCTTGATGTCATTCTTCGCCGCGATCTCCTTCGCCTTGGCGATGAAGCCGTGATCGTACGGTTCGCTCATGTCGGGGAAGCGCGGACCGAGCTCATCGATGTTCCTTCCGATCAGCGGGTTCGGGAAAAGGTTGATGTGGTCGTTCAGGATCATCAGGTCGCCTGTCTCGAACGCTGGGTTCGTGCCGCCACAGGCATTGCTCACGAAGAGCCGCTTGATGCCGAGGAACTTGAAAACGCGCACCGGAAGCACCACATCGCCCATGTCATAGCCCTCGTAGAAATGGAAGCGGCCCTGCATGGCCACCACCGGCTTGCCACCGAGGTATCCGAAGAGCAACTTACCGGGATGGCCCTCCACCGTGCTCACCGGGAACTCCGGTATGTCCTTGTAGGCGATCGCATGCTTCACCTCGATCTCCTTTCCCAGCCCGCTCAGTCCGGTGCCCAGGATGATGCCCGTTTCCGGCGCGAAGCCGGTGGTCTTCTTCAGGTGTTCAGCGATGCGTTGGATGCGTTGCAACATGATGACGGATGAGGTCTGCGAAACGTTCGGGTTCGTTCAGGATCACGGTCCGCATGCCGATCACCGCGAGAGGGAGTCCTTCGAGCGGACTTCCGGCGATCACCGACCGGAGCCTGACGGCATCTTTCTCCGTGGTGATCAGCGTTTTCGGACCGGCCGCGAAGCTACTGAAAACGTCCGCCAGGCGGCGCAGATCGGCGGGTGTGAAAGCGTGGTGGTCGGGGAAGGCGATGTGTTCGATCGTGCCGAATAGGGAACGGACATGCTTGACGAAGGGTGCGGGCTGGACGATCCCGGTGAGAACTAGCGCGCTCGCCCCTTGGCCGCCGATGGCATGAATGGGTTCCCCAGCGATGGTCCGCGCTCCCTGGTATTCGATCCCCGCGAAGAACAAGTGCTGTTCAGCCCCGAGCCCCAGTCGGTCCCGCCATTCGTGTTGTTCAGAAGGAGCGGGCGGCGCATGGCATTTCGTCACCACGACCAGCTGCGCGGCCCGCGCTCTGGAACGGACGTCGCGTAATGAACCCGCCGGTATCAACGCATCATCGCAATACGGTCGTTGGGCTGTCGTGAGCAGGATGTTCAGCCCGGCGTTCAATCGGCGGTGCTGCAACGCGTCGTCCAGTACCACCGCCTTCACATCAGGCACCTCGCGCCGGATCCGCGCGATCCCCTCCACACGGTCGGCCCCCACGAATACCCGTACCGCAGGGAACTTCCACTTCACCTGTATGGGTTCATCCCCGCTGTGGGCGGCGGCGTCAGTGGTGTGCACTTCGTGGATCGAACGGGTGCTCCTGCCGTAGCCTCGGCTCAGGGTGGCAATAGGGGTGGTTTCCTCCAAAGTCCTCAGCACGAGTTCCATCATCGGGGTCTTGCCTGTGCCACCCAGGGCCAGGTTGCCGATGGCGATCGTGGGAACGCCGGGGCGCGTGCTCTTCAGGATGCCGGCATCGAACAATGCATGGCGCAAGTGAAGGATCGCACCATAGATCATGGTGAAGGGCGAGAGAAGGATCCTTCGGAGCAGCATCGCGTACTTTGCCTCAACGATATTCCTGGCGAAAGATGCGCATCAAAGACATCATCACGGCCCTCGAGGCCTGGGCACCTCGCTCCCTGCAGGAGGATTACGACAACTGCGGCCTGCAGGTCGGGGATCCTGACGCGGAGGTCAACGGCGCCCTTGTGTGTCTGGATTGCACGGAGGCCGTGGTGGAAGAAGCGGCACGTGCGGGCTGTGGCCTCATCATCAGCCACCATCCGGTCATTTTCCGCGGGTTGAAGAGCCTCTCCGGCAAGGGGCCTGTGGAACGCACCATCCTGGCGGCCATCAAGCACGGGGTCGCACTGTATGCCATCCACACCAATCTGGACAATGTGCGATCCGGGGTGAACGCGGAGATCGGGGCGCGGTTGGGGGTCAAGTCGCCGCGGATCCTGGCACCCAAGGCTGGTCAATTGAGGAAACTCGTCGTCTTCGTTCCCATCGACCACGCCGATGCCGTGCGTAATGCCGTGTTCGAAGCGGGAGGGGGGCATATCAGCAACTACGATGAGTGCAGCTTCACCGTGGGTGGAATGGGCACTTTTCGTCCCGGGCCAGGAAGCAACCCATTCTTGGGTGTGCAGGGAACCCGGGAGTTGGTCTCCGAGTTTCGCTTGGAGTTCCTCTATTCCTTGCAGAAGGAGGGTGCGATCCTGGCAGCCATGCGCGCGGCCCATCCTTACGAGGAGGTGGCTTACGACCTGATCCCCTTGGCCAATACGCACCCGGGCATCGGGTCGGGCATGATCGGGGAGTTGGATGAACCGCTGGAGGAGAGCGAGTTCCTTGCCAGGCTGAAGGCTGCGTTCGGTCTAAAAGTGGTACGGCACACACGTCTCCTTGGGAAGCCCGTTCAGCGCGTCGCATGGTGCGGAGGCTCAGGGGCTTTCCTCATCGGGAAGGCGAAAGCGGCAGGGGCCGATGTCTACCTCACCGGCGACCTCAAGTACCATGAGTTCTTCGAGGCTGATTCCCGGCTTCTGCTCGCCGATATCGGGCATTATGGCAGCGAACAATACACCATGAACCTGATCCAGCGCAGGTTAGGGGAACTTTTCCCTACTTTTGCCGTCCGTTTGACCGGAATGGTCACGGATCCCATATACCATTCTTGACCCATGGCGAAGAGCGACGTGAAGGCTCCGGAGAAGGAAGTGAAGACCACCAAGGGCGCTGCCGCATCGAAAGCCGATGTCACCGTAGCCGAGAAACTCGTCGAACTGTACCGTCTGCAGGACATCGACTCTCAAGTGGATAAGATCCGCATCCAGCGCGGCGAACTGCCGCTCGAGGTGCAGGACCTGGAGGATGAGGTGGCCGGCCTCGAGACGCGCATGACCAAGCTCCAGGACGAACTGTCCGAGATGGAAGCCCAGGTCAGCGACAAGCAGAACCTGATCAAGGACGCCAAGGCGCAGATCAAGAAGTACGAAGGCCAGCAGGCCAAGGTGCGCAACAACCGCGAGTACGATTCGCTCACCAAGGAGGTGGAGTTCCAGAACCTGGAGATCCAGCTCGCCGAGAAGCGCATCAAGGAGGCGAAGGCCCAGATCGACGCCAAGAAAGTGGTGGTGGAGGAGAGCAAGGCGCGGCACGAGGAGCGCAAGAAGGACCTCGATGTGAAGCGCAAGGAACTGGATGATATCGTGGCCGAAACGGAGAAGGAGGAGAAGGAACTCGCCAAGAAGAGCGAGACGGCGGCCAAGCACATCGAGGAGCGCCTGCTGAGCGCCTACCGTCGCATCCGCAGCAACGCCCGCAACGGGCTGGCGGTGGTACCGGTGGAGCGAGGCAGCTGCGGAGGCTGCTTCAACAGCATCCCGCCCCAGCGCCAGCTTGATATCAGCAGCCACAAGAAGATCATCGTGTGCGAACACTGCGGCCGCATCCTGGTGGATGAGTACGTGGTGGACCGCGTGAAAGGGGAGAAGTGACCCCGACCGATCGCAATGGAAAGGCCCCGGGTGATCCGGGGCCTTTTTCGTTCTGGTGCCTTCGCGCTACGGCCGCAGGGCGATGGTGAGCAGGCTGCGGACGGTATTGCGTTCCTCCCGCACCGCGTTGGCGATCGCCGGGGAATAGGGGAAGTAGTTCACGTAGGCCTGCACATAGTTCCCGCCGAGGTCAACGCTCAGGTGATCCGTGCGGTAGCCGATGCCCGCCGCGTAGATGCGTGTGGCTTGTGCATGTGCGATGTCGCCGGTCTTGTAGGCATCGGGCGAAAAGGCCCAACCCATGCGGAAATACCAGCCGTTGCTCCGCCACTCGGTACCGGCGCGGATGGTGTGCACCGGACGGAAGATCTGGCGGATCAGGTCGTTCTCGGCGCTGAAGGTGTAGCTGTCATCCAGCCGCGTGCTCGGCCGGAAACGCATGGTGGAATAGTCGGCATACTCGTAATCCACGCTGAAGAGACCATGCTCCCCGGCAACGTATGCCGCGCTGAGCACGGCGCGCAGAGGGCTGGAGAGCTTGTAGGTGAAGATCCCGTCAGGCGATGCCGACGAATAGCTCGTGCGGCCATCCACGGCGGACGGTGTGCGGAAGTTCGTGTTCACGCTGGTATTGTAGCTGTCGTTCATGGTCATCCACATGGGGCTGTGCACCGCCACCCCCATGCGGAAACGATCGTGGAAACGATAGATCACGCCCGCCTTCACATCCACCCCGTTGCCCGTGGTCGTCAGTTCCTCGCGGAAGCTCACATCCTTCAGGTCCACGTTCTCGTCACCCACCGTTTCCGTATGCAGTCGGGTATGCTTGTAGCGGTAGCCCACAAGCCCGAGCGAGAGCCCCACGTACAACTTGTCCAGGTAGTTGCCACTGTAGAAGAAGGCGGTGTTGTTGGTAGCACCGCGCGAGTCGATCGTGATCACCTGGTCCACCAAGGCACCCGGCGGTAAGGCGGGTACATAGCTTGTTCCCAGGCTATCGGCGGGGTCCAGCGGGTCTATGCCGTAGGTGTCCCAGGCCAACCCGGCCGCGAACGGATAAGCGTCATAGAGGTCGCTCTTGCGAGTGCCTTCAGCTTGTGCCGCGAAGTCATCCAGGATGCTGGTCGCCACCTTGTTGCCCAGGGCCTGGCGTCCCCAATGGTGCGTGGCCTGCCGGTCATACACGACCCCGAAGGTCCCGCTCCGCCAGTCGCTCCCGCTTTTCTCAGCGGGGGAGTTCAGGATCAGCGCCAGGTTGCTGAAGTTGAAGCGCGACTTCACATCCCGCGCGGATGAGCCGGCGTACAGGCTGTTCACCGTATTCACTTCCAAGGAAGGGGTGAAGGAGATCTCCGTGGTCCGGTACAGGCCCATGCCCGCCGGGTTGATGGCGATGGAGGCGGGGTCGGCACCCAGGGCGCCGAACGCGTTGGCAAGCCCTGCACTGCGCGCGGTGCCACCGGGAGCCAGGCGACTGAACCGAATGGCATCGATCTCGTTCTGGGCCATGGCCGTTCCCGCAAGGCCGATGCACAAGGCTATCCCAAGGATCCGTGGTGCGGTCCGAATCATGCGTGCTTCAGGATGAGGGATCAACGACGACCCGGGCTGGTGCGTCCGCCGCCGCCGCCGCCGGTGTCGCGTGATGGCGAGGGACTGGTGCGTCCGCCACCACCACCGAAGTCAGGGCTGCGGCTTGGGGAGCTGCGTTCTACGTTCCGCGACGGGGAGGGCACCACGCGACTGCGCTCTCGCGAGGGTGTCACCTGGCGATCGCGGTCGGGTGCGGTCACGGGTTGGCGGCGGTCCCGGTCGGTCGGCAGTTGCCTTACCGGGGCGTTGGTGATGCCGCTGCGGGAGGGTGCCGGAGCCAGGCCAACGGGGTTCCGCACCAGACCACGGTGGGTGCCACCAGAGGTCGAACCCACGCTGCTGCGCCCACCGACCGAGCTCCGATGGCCGATCACCGTGGAGTTCGCCACGCCATCGCCTATGAGGACGGGGGCATAACAGCCGTAACAGTTGCCCCAAGGGCTGTAGTAGCGGCCATAACCGTAACCGTAGCCCCAGTTGTTGTAGCCCCAGTAACCACCCCATGACCAGGGAGAATTCCAGGCCCAGGGGGAGTTCCAGTAGAAGGGATCGTAAGGCCATAGCGGTCGGTACCAGCCCGAGTAGATCCCGGAGCCGTAGCCAATACCCATGTTCCAACCATTGCCCCAGCCCGATCCATAACCGAAGCCCAGGCTCATTCCCCCGCCCCAGCCGGGACTATTCCAACCTGTCTGCCAGCCCATGGGCGCTGCATTGAAGCCGAAACGCCCGTAGTTGTAATACTGCGGGTCATTGTAAGCGATGTCGTAATAATCCCGATCGGTGCCGATCGCATTGGACGTGCCGGGATCATAATAATCGTCCTGGGCCGGTGCCTTACTGGCGGGTTCCTCCACCGGCACGGTCCGGCTGATGGAAGCGGTGACGGGGGCCTGTGAGGGCAGGTAGTACACATCATCCGCCACACTGGTGCCTTGCTGCATGGAAGCGCAGGAGGTCAACAGCCCGACAGGAATGGTAAGGAGCAGGATGTTGAGGACGTTCTTCATGGCGTTCGGCGTGTTGTGCCCATCGCAGGGCGTGCCGCGATGGGTGATGTACTTTAGCTGCCACTTCTACCACACAAAAATAATACCACGGACAGGGCATGGCGGACATCTTGACGAAGCGGGCGGACGACTATGCCCAGTGGTACAACGATCTGGTCCTGAAGGCTGATCTTGCGGAGCACAGCGATGTGCGTGGCTGCATGGTCATCAAGCCCCACGGTTATGGGGTGTGGGAGAAGATGAGGGACGCGTTGGACCGCATGTTCAAGGACACCGGCCATGTGAACGCCTACTTCCCCCTGTTCATCCCCAAGAGCTACCTGGCCAAGGAAGCCAGCCATGTCGAGGGTTTCGCCAAGGAATGTGCGGTCGTTACGCACTACCGCTTGAAGAGCGATCCGGAGCACGGAGTGGTGGTGGACCCCGCGGCCAAGCTGGAGGAAGAACTGATCATCCGGCCCACGAGCGAGACCATCATCTGGAACACCTACCGGGGTTGGGTGAAGAGCTACCGCGACCTGCCCCTGCTGGTCAACCAATGGGCCAATGTGGTGCGCTGGGAGATGCGCACACGGCTGTTCCTGCGCACGGCCGAGTTCCTCTGGCAGGAGGGCCACACGGCCCACGCCACCGAGCAGGAGGCGGTGGAGGAGACCGAGCGCATGCTGGATGTCTACGCCCGCTTCGCCGAGGAGTGGCTCGCCATCCCTGTGATCCGCGGGGTGAAGACGGCCAGTGAACGGTTCGCCGGCGCTGTAGAGACCTACTGCATCGAGGCGATGATGCAGGACGGCAAGGCGCTTCAAGCGGGCACGAGCCATTTCCTGGGCCAGAACTTCGCCAAGGCCTTCGATGTGCTCTTCACCAACAAGGAGAACAAGCAGGAGCACGTATGGGCCACCAGCTGGGGCGTCAGCACCCGCCTGATCGGCGCCCTTATCATGACCCACAGCGATGACCAAGGGCTGGTCCTTCCACCGAAGCTTGCTCCCGTGCAGGTCGCCGTGGTGCCCATCGCGAAGAACACCGAGCAGATGGAGTCCATCCGCACCTACATCGCACCCACCCTGGCCGCCTTGCGGGCACGCGGCATCACGGTGAAGTTCGACGATGACGACACGAAGAAGCCCGGCTGGAAGTTCGCGGAGTATGAGTTCAAGGGCTATCCGGTGCGCATCGCCATCGGTCCGCGGGACATGGAGAACGGCACGGTGGAGGTGGCCCGCCGCGATACCCTGGAGAAGCAGGTGATGGCGGTGACCGATATCGATGCCAAGATCGAGCACCTCCTGTCCGCGATCCAGGAGAATCTGTTCCAGAAGGCCCTCGCCCTGCGCGAGCGGTATACCCGTGCGGTGGACACCTATGATGAATTCAAGGTGGCGATCGAGGAAGGTGGATTCATCCTGGCCCACTGGGACGGAACGCCCGAGACCGAGGAGCGGGTGAAGAACGAGACCAAGGCCACGATCCGCTGCATACCGTTGGAGGGTGACCGGAGCCCCGGACGTTGCATGGTGACCGGTGCCCCCAGTGACCGTCGTGTGATCTTCGCCCGTGCATATTGATGACAAAGACCGAGCAACAGGAACCCAGGCCGCGTGAGCTGATCATCGGTACCCTGCTGACCAAGTCGGCCATGAAGCAGGACGTGTACCGGGCCACGCATGAGCTGCTTGGCTGGATCAAGGAGGCCCTGGGCGATATCGCGGCGGACCTGAGCAAGGAGGTCAGTACGAAGGATCCACGCCTGGTGTTCGGCTTCACGGACAAGGGGGAATGTGCCTGCGAACTTCAGGTGGCCGGCGACACCCTGCTGTTCCACATGCACACCAATGTCTTCAGGCTGGACCAGAGCCACAGCCTCTGGCGTTCCAGCTACCTGGTCGATGATGAACTGCGCGGGTACTTCGGGGTCGTCAACATCTACAACTTCCTCACGGACTCCTTCAAGTACAACCGTGAGCGGGACCTGGGCTATCTGGTGGCGCGCATCCTGCTGAACAAGGAGCATCACTTCATGGTGCAGGGCAAGCGCCAGATGGGCTTCCTGTACAATGACCTGGCCGACAACGTCATGGATCGGGAACGGTTGAAGGAAGTGCTCTACTCCCTGATCAACTACATCCTGGAGTTCGACCTGCTCGCGCCCCCCTACGACCAGGTCAATCAGGTCACGGTGAGCGAGATGAACGAGCTGAACGCCAACATGAAGTTGACCACCGGCAAGCGTCTGGGGTTCCGGTTCCAGGCGGACGGGGACGAACCTCATTGATCGGGTATTCAGAATTCGATCGATCTGTATACATTTGCCGTCCCTTTCGGGGGAATTGACATCGTGGCCCGTTCGTCTAGGGGTTAGGACGCGTCCCTTTCACGGATGAAACAGGGGTTCGATTCCCCTACGGGCTACTACAGGGGTGGGCATTTTGCCCGCCCCTGTTGCATTTCAGGAGGTTCATGTTCGCCGTTGGGCAGAATTTTGGTCGGAGAACCATAGATTTCGCCCTCCCAAGACCTCAGATGGTGGTTGTCGTGGGTTGAAAGAGGGTACGGCTGATAAAGGTCGATGCGTGGCATGGTCGCAAGCCGCTCTGTAACAAGCTGCTATCGTCGTTTTCTACCCCTTTCCATCTGATGGACAGGCAGAAAGGTCCGGAAGTCACGGATAGGGATGATTGCCAGGCGACCGCAAAAGGGGACGCTGGACACCTGCGGAACAGAGAGCTGAACGAGATCTCGCTTTGTCTCAGGCCACCCCTAGGGTCCTTCTGAACTGATCCTGTAGCTTGTTTAGTGCTGGCAAGGCTGCCTTCATGATGATCTCTCGTGACCGCTCCAGCTTTGGGTGGTAGTACTCCTCAGCAACGGGAATACCGGCTCCTATCTGCATCGACATGAAAACTTGGTCGTATTCGTGGACGACCTTCAGCACGAGATCACATGTCTCTTGGTCGAGATAGATGGCTTCTCGTTCAACCAGGTTGTGAATATCCACCCCCAGATCATACGCCGTGGTGAATCGTTCGCCACCTTGGCCGTCGTCCAAGATCGCTTTGTTCACGCAAAGAAGCGCAGCTTGTTTGAAGTCAAGGAGACGATGGTAGATCAAACGAATGGCTTCAGCGCGGCTGACATGTAGTGAGGAGAACGTGACCTGAGCTCTGTGTTCCAAGAGCTTATTCTGGTGGTCGATCTCCTTCTCTTTCACGTTGAAGGCACGATCGATCCAGCGTTGAATGATGTGCTTGGCCAAGAAGACAACGGCGCCAAGAACTATAAGGCCTCCCGTCGTTAGCAATCCTAGGAGCTTGAACAAATCAGCCATGGAAGCCATTTATAGAATGCTTGTTCATTCCGAAGATACGCGCCTCGCTGTGTTGGGATGGGTTGAGATCAGTCCGCGAAAAAAAGGAGGGAAAAATCTGCGCTACCCCAGCCGGTGCAGCATAGCGACTTTGTTTTAGGGCTTACTTCTGATACGCCAGAATAGGGGGCTGTTCAAGGGAGCTATTCAAGGCCTCGTTTAGGAGCTATATCGTTTCGCGTAGACCGTGTTGACTCACATTCCTTCCGAAGCTCATGTACGCTTCTTCTTCTTCTTCTTCTTCTTCTTCTTCTTGCCGTTATGTCCGGAAGACGGCTGTTCTGAGGATATCTCAGGTTTCGATTCATTCCCCGTGGCTTCCGGGCTCGTCATGTCATTGTCACGATTCGATGGTATTGACAGGTCTAGTTCGACAGAATCATCAGCCCATTGCTTGAGCTCTTCGGCCGCCTCCATTTCTTCCTCAGCGGCCTCGTTCCATGCATCTTGGAAGGTGTGCAATTCGTAGGTGTCCTTAAAGAACGAGGAGCAAACTTTCTTCTTCTCCATACGCCTGAGACCGTACTGGTAGAAGTCTACGACCACATCGTTCAGAACCTGAAGGTCATCAAGGCGCTGCTCTTCATCACGAAGGTCATTCGTCACGTCCCGCATTGACTTCTCCTGAGCGGACATCACTATGCCGTAAAGCCAAGGGTCCAGGGTATGCCTGATATCATACAGGTTATCGATGCGGAGTTTGAAGATGGCGAAAGCCTGATCGAATCCCATGTAGAATGGATCGTCTGGCTGCCAAGGCCATTCTCTTCCATCCGTCCGAGGTCTTATCGCAACCAGTTGCTCATAGATCAGAGGCTGATCTTCGAGACTTGGGTAGAAACGTGTGAAGACGCTCAGTTTCAGGTCCGGGTCACGAGGTATACCCTTGATAAGTGCAACGATTAGGTCAAAATAGCCACGCACGATCATCGCCACATCTCGTTCCCGATCAATGTCAATCATGCGCTGCTTGCGTTTCTCAGGCAAGTGCACTGTGATCCAGAAAAAGATGTAGCCTGTTACGAAGGACCCCCATATGACGCCGAGCATATCCATCAGATGATTCAGGTCATTGTGGTCCTTTTCTGGATAAGCATCACGGATGAACATTTCCTGAATGAACCAAAGTTCTAGTGTCAGGAAGAACGAGAAGTTCATCCAGAAGCTCGATTCCCTTACCGCATACCGCGCCGGAGCGATGTACTTGGGCCACTTGATCTGGTTGTACCGGGACATGGATCGAATATAGAAGGACGGTATTCGTAGGGCTGAGAATGGAGTGACGGTTCAATCCGTGACAACTCGGGACACGTGGACCACGAACTGTTGAAAAACAGCTTAAGGCTTCCGCTTCGAACGCTGCTACTTTGTTCCTCGGAGAATGGCCGATTTTCCGTCATCAACTGCAGTAGCTATGAAAGCACACTTGGTCACCGCAACTGATATCGCTCAATGGGCAAATACCTTGGAGTCACGAGCTCTATTGCCGAAGCTCATCAGAAAGTTGGCGGTTGCGAGCAGGCTCACGTTCAAGGCCATCAGATTTACGTCGGACGAAGGGGTGCAAGAGCCAGACTGGGACGGTTTCTTGGATAGTCCTGAGCGAAGCACCTACATCCCGAAGGGTCAGTCGGGATGGGAGCTAAGCGTTCAAAAAAGCGTCAGAGCAAAGGCTGATCGAGACTTGGCTTTACGTGCTGGAGGCCTGTCCTCTTCGGAGCGAATGAAGACCACCTATGTATGCGTTACTGCGCGAAGGTGGCCGGAGAAAAAGTCATGGGTGAAAGCGCATAACGCTAAGGGCCATCGGCAGTGGCGCAAGGTGATTGCTTATGATGCAACCGATATTGAGACTTGGTTGGAGTCCGCTCCTGATAGCGTTCAGGTCTGGTTCTCCGAACTGCTTGGGAAAAAGCCGCAGGAAGTGGCAAGTATCAACGCTGCATGGTCGAGTTGGGCCGATGTATCGAAGAGGCCACTGACACCGAGGCTGATGATGGCGGGTCGCGGCAAACAGGTGGATCAACTCTTGGGTCAATTGAACGGACCGCCTCAGGTTGTTCTGATAAAGGGTGATACACGGGAAGAGGTTCAAGCCTTTGTTCTTGCGGCGATTATGGGTACTGCTGGCCCAGAGAATGAAGCCAACGCAGCGCGTACCCTCATTCTCAAAAGTAGAGCCGCTTGGGACATTTACTCTCTCAGCATTTCGCCAATGGTGCTGGTGGCGATGTTCGATGATCGCAGCGGCATAGAAAGGACCGTTCGAGCTGGCCACACAGTGGTCATTCCCATGGATCGAAGCGATGCATCGGAAGATTCCTGTATGCAATTGCCTCCCATTAATCGTGCAGAGGCGGCTGAAGCGCTGAAGGAAATGGGGTGTAAGGCTGGCGACATCCGTGCACTTGCATTTGCAGGTCACAGAAGCCTTATGAGCTTGAGGAGACAGTTGGCCGATGTGCGGTCCGTTTATGAACCCCGTTGGGCCAGGAGCGCTGCAGCCGACATTCTCATTCCCGCTCTGCTTGCTAGCTCTTGGTCGGAGGGGACTGATCGGAATGAAGGTGATCGAAAGATCATGGAAACGCTCAGCGGCCAAGGTTACGAGGATTTACGGTCCGAGCTTCTGAAATGGGCGGATGAGCCAGATGCTCCTGTTAGATTGGTCGATAAGACATGGTATGTCGTCTCTCAAGAGGACCTATGGGCGCAGGTCAGAAAGCGCATCACATCCGAGAATCTTCAGTCGTTCGGACAAGTGGTTGTAGATGTGCTCAAATGCTCACTTCCGAGCTTGGGTCTTCCCCCTGATGAGCGGATGTATGCTCAGGTGCGAGGATTACACCCAAACGTCTCAGAAGATCTCAGACGTGGGCTTGTTGAGAGTCTCGCCTTCATGGGCGCGCGAGGAGGTGGAATCAAGCTCGGCGATGGCAGTCTCTTGGATGCAGCACCCGCTCGCATATTGCACGAGGTTCTTTCTGCTGCAAATGCCGATTGGCGAATCTGGGCAAGCCTAAGTGATCAGCTTCCGGCTTTTGCGGAGGCAGCACCGGAGGTATTCATTAATGCAGTTCAGGAGGGCCTGAAATGCAGCCCATCCCCGTTTGGGCCTCTCTTCTCTCAAGAAGAGGGCGCGTTCTTCGGGCGCAGCTACTACGTTGGCCTCATTTGGGCGCTTGAAACTCTCGCTTGGAAGTCTGACCATTTGGCAAGTTCCTCGGATGCATTGGCGGGTCTGATACCGCTTGATCCGATCAAGAAACAGACCAATCGTCCCTTGGACAGTCTATATCATGTCATGCAACCTTGGGTGCAGAACTGCAACAGTTCTGTAGACGAGCGATTGAAGGTCATGGGTGTATTGCGGCAACGGCGACCTTCTGAGGGGTATCTGCTCTTCATTGAAATGATGCCGGATCACAGTAGGGCTGCATGGCATTACACACACACGCCGCGATGGAGAGATTGGTTCTCTGAGCGCCGAACCTACTATACAGGTGAAGATGTGAATGCTGTGCTAGACACCGTGAGCGCATGGTTGATTGAAGACACCCGAAATGACCCAGATCGTTGTGTTCAGCTTTGCGGTTGTCTTGATAGGGCTTCGCGTCCCTTTTTTGAAGAAACGATAAAGCATTTGTCCAACATCGATCTCTCTTCATGGTCCGGGGAACAGCGGATGGCCGTTTGGGATGTGCTGAGGGATCTTCATACGCGTCACACAACTTATCGGAAACGTCCTGCTACCATGTCTAGGGACCTATTAAAGCAACTTCAAGCGTTGATGAATAGCTATGAGCCACTGGATCCACTGTTGCGATTCCGTTGGCTCTTTACCGGTTCGCAAACGCTTCCTGCTGAGGATGTACGGGGCTATGAAGAAGTGGAGGCCCGACTAACAGCAGAAGCAGCGGAGTCCATCATTGAACACTATGGCGCTGATGGGGTCTGCAGCATGAACGCTGTAATCGACCGCTCCGGATTATTTGGAGATGCTTGTGGACGCGTAGCCTTGAGCGATGCGTGTGAGTTCGCCCTGCTCAACTGGTCGGTGAATCATACAAGTGAGAAAGTCGCGTGGTTTGGACGCGCATTCGTAAGTGCAAGACATCGAAAGTGTGGCTGGGATTGGGTTGACTCCCACATGTCGAGACAAGAATGGCTCAATTGGACAGATGAGAAGAAAGCTACCTTCTTTGCTTCCATTCCGTTCGAGCCAGGGACGTGGCAACGCGTTGCCTCTATGGGGGAGAGTATGTATGCGGCATACTGGAGGACCTCTACACCACAGGGAGTGATGGATGTCGACCAATCTTTGTTTGCAGCAGAGCGGTTCCTTGAGAACGACAAACCGCTCCGGTCATTGGTGGCTATCCTGAGACACGGACGAGGGGAGAAGTGCGAAGGGTCAACGGAGTTTTTGACAAAGGCACTGGAGAACTGTGTGCGCACCTACATGCAAGAGAGAAGTGAGGTATGGATGCCGGAGTATACGGTCACCGAGGCACATGAGATTCTATCCAAGCGTCAGGACATAGATCGACAAAGAGTCGCGCTTATCGAGTGGCAGTTTTTTGATCTGTTGGAGAGAAAGGATCTTGTCCTTTACGAGGAGATGGCAAGGGACCCTGAGCCCTTTGCAGACGTGCTTTCCTATATGAATCGGTCAATCCAGGATCCCGAGAGAATTCCGACCGAACAGGAGGGGCGTTTGATTACACGAGCCTATGCTGTGATCAAAGGATGGAAGGGCATGCCTGCCGCTCGCTCGGATGGAAGCATATCGGAGGAGGGATTGGAAACTTGGTACAGGAAAGCTGTCGCTGCTGTGGCTGCGAGGGGAAGAATGTGGAGCGACTATCCTCTAGGTGAAAAGCTCCGATATGCTCCTGCTGATCCTGATGGCACATGGCCTTGCTTGGCTGTGCGGAACTTGATAGAAAAGTTGCAGAGTGATGATCTGGAACGAGGCGTGGAAATTGCAGTCTACAACGTACGTGGGCTAAGCGCTGCGGATGGAGGGCATAGCGAGCGCACTCTATCAGAGCGGTATGAGGCATACGCGAGGGCCGTCGAATTCACCCACCTAAGAACTGCTGCAATGCTGCGCAGGATCGCACAGGACTTTACCAGTAGCGCTCGTTTCTGGGAGAAGCGCCAACAGGCACAGCAAGCGGTGGAGTATCATATGGGATAACTATACCGATCAAGGTGAGATCCACACCCAGGAACACGCTTATAAGGCGAATCGCAGCGGCTGGTCAGGGTTTCTTGGGCAACTTTCCGCACCCTTCGTTCTGGCAGCACAGAGGGAGTTTCGCGAATGCCTCCGGGTTACCCGGTGTGCCGTCGGCTGAGTAGCCCAACTTCACCAGCGCAGCGCGGAGCTTCGTAGCATCGGTCTTCTTCGGGTCAAAGTCCACAAGCACCGCTGCTGTGGAGAGGTCCACATCGACCTTCTTCACGCCTTTCTCGTAAATCATCTCCGTCTCGATGGTCTTCTCGCACATGTCGCAGATGGCACTGCTCTGGAGTTTCACGCTCTCCAAGCCAGGCTTGGTGGTCGAAGTGGCATCCTGGCCGCTGACGTTGAAGGAAACGAGCACGCCGAAGGCAAGGGCTGAAACAAAGCTGGGGATGTTCATCGTCTGATGTCTTTAACTGAAGTTGATGTTCTGTGATATCCTAGGCGTTCGTAGGGCTTAGGATGATGGCAACGTCATCTGGCAACGGCATGCTACGCAGTGCGGGCACATTGGCCCCACCGGTATTTCCGATAGGCACTTGGCCAACAAAACTCTTGACGCCGCCGAAGACCAAGCGGGGCAGTTGCCCCAGGATCTCGCGAAAATCCTTCACGCGGAAACCGAATCGGAGCATGCGCCAATGGACGGCATTGTGTTCCAACGGCCAACGCTGCGCAAGGATATGCGCTCGTTCGAGATGATGCCATTCACGCTGCAACTCACCATTTGCCCGCGCCGACAAGCTTGCTGCCAATTCAGCGCGGTAGTGTCTCTCCACGACCTGTGGCATCCTCCAGTGCAGCCGCATGCTGAGCACTTACTTATGTCCCGAGCAGCAAGCCTTGCCTTTGGCGCAGGCCTTCGCATCCCAGCTTTCGGGTTTGGCCAACAGAGCGGCCACACGTTCGCTCTTGTCCTTGCCAACATGGCGAAGTACTGCGGCTTGCACCTGTTCCTTCACCTTGGTCTTGGTCGTCGCATCCTTCTTCGCGTCACCCGTGACGGTCAAAGGCGTCTTCTCGAAGATGCCTGTTAGCTCAGTTCGCAGTTTAGCAGCTTGCTCATTCGCGATGAGGCCGTCGTTAATAAGCACGGTCATGATCCGAGTCGCTGCTGTCTTGCTATCCTCGACCGGAGGCGCAGGGTCGTGCAGGTCCGTGCCTGCAATGGTCATCGCGCTCACTGCTGGAGTCGTGAACGAGAACAGGCCGATCAGGGCGGCACCGGCAAGGAAAGAGAGCTTCATATTCAGGAGGTTCAGTGTTGTGTTAAGAGGTGATGGCAAGGACCTTGCCGATCGCAAGCTAAAGTACGGGCTGCTAGGGCGAAAGCCGAGGTGGCTAGGGGTTTCCTTGAAAGAAGGTCTAGGGATCCTAACTCGGGTCAACGCATTCGACTGGCGTTCAGGATAGCCAATAAGGCCACACCCACATCCGCGAACACGGCTTCCCACAATGTGGCCAACCCACCAGCACCCAAGATCAGCACGATGGCTTTCACTCCAAAAGCCAGGGTGATGTTCTGAGTAACGACCCGCTTGGTGGCCTTCCCGATCCGGATGGCTTCCGCGATACGTGAGGGCTGGTCGTTCTGAATAACTACATCGGCGGTTTCAATGGCTGCATCGCTGCCGAGCCCTCCCATTGCGATGCCGACATCGCTGAGGGCAAGGACCGGAGCATCGTTGATGCCATCGCCAACGAAAGCCACTACGGCTGAGGGGTTCTTTTTCACCTCCTGCATTCGCGTGACCTTGTCTTCGGGCAAAAGGTCACCAAAGGCTTTGTGGATGCCCAGGGTGGCCGCCACGCGCTGCGTAATGGTCGACTTGTCACCGCTAAGCATCACGATGTCCTGCACGCCAAGTGCTCGCAGTTCGTTCACGGCCTGTTGGGCATCTGATTTGATCTTGTCTGCCACGGTCAGGTAGCCTGCGTATGAGCCGTCGATGGCCGCTACGACCATAGTCTCTTCGACTGCATCCACGTATGCAGGATAGCTTACGCTGAACTTGCGTAAAAGTTTGGCATTCCCCACTAGCACTTCCTTTCCCTGAACTATTCCGCGCATGCCATGCCCGCTGATCTCCTCAACGCTGGAGGCCTCACCCACATTCGCTCCTTCGGAGTAACGCAAAACGGCTTTCGCGATGGGATGGGAGCTGTGAGTTTCCATGGCCTTGACCACGCCGACGAGCTGTTGAGCGTCCATCGTATCGGCGGGTTTGACCTCCTGCACAGCGAAGACACCTTCGGTGAGAGTTCCGGTCTTGTCGGTCACCAGTGTGTTCACCTTGGTCAGTGCGTCCAGGTGATTTCCGCCCTTCAGTAAGATCCCCTTCCGGCTCGCCGCACCAATGCCACCGAAGTAGCCGAGCGGAATACTGATGACCAACGCACAGGGGCACGAGATCACGAGGAAGATGAGCGCACGGTACAGCCAGTCGTTGAACACATAGGGTTGCACGAACACTGCGGGAATCAAGACGATCCCTACGGCCAGTGCCACCACGATAGGGGTGTAGATACGCGCGAAGCGACGGATGAAGAGCTCTGTGGGCGCCTTGGACTTTGCCGCATTCTGCACAAGCTCCAGGATCCTTGCGAGACTGCTCTCGCCAAAAGGTTTGGTCACTCGTAGTTCGCTCACCTTGTCCGTGGCGATCATTCCGGCGAGCACAGGGCCTTCCGGTTCAATGGTCCGTGGCACACTTTCGCCGGTGAGCGCCGCTGTGTCGAAAGAGGCTTTCACACCCAGTAACACGCCATCAAGCGGTACACGATCGCCGACACGTACACGTATTGTTTCGCCCACCTTCACTTCGGCGGCCGGTAGTTCGATCACCTTTCCATCACGAACTACGTTAGCTGTATCCGGGCGCACATCGAGTAGTGCCCGGATGTTGCGTTTCGCGCGGTCTACGGCTGCATCCTGGAACAGTTCGCCTACAGCGTAGAACAGCATCACGGCCACGCCCTCGGGATATTCGCCGATGAAGAACGCTCCGATGGTAGCCAGGCTCATGAGGAAGAACTCGCTGAAGACATCACCTTTCCTGATGGCGCGGAGTGCGTTCACAAGTACTGGCCAACCGACGGGTACGTAGGCAGCTAGATACCATGCGAACCGCCACCATGCTTGTTGCCAGAACTTCTCAGCGAGCTGGTCTACAGCAATGCCACCAGCGAGCAATGCGAACGAGAGGATCGCTGGCAGATAAGAGCGCAGGTATCCGGTGGGTTGGTCTTTTTTGACGGTCATGTTCAAGCGATCGCTGAAGAGTTGTGGTCAGGGTTCGAAAGACGATGCATCCCCCACCAGGCTAAGGGAGCGAGAACGGTCACACTCAGCATACCTGGGAAGTAGCCGTAGGGTTCATTCGTAAAGAAGGGAAAGCTGAAATGGGCCAATTCCGTGATGCCCATAGCGGAGAAGAAAGTCCAAGCCAGGTAATGACCGAACGGATTCCGATGCCGCATAAGCACCGGGACTGCCAACCATGCGCCCACCGAAAGCAGGACAAGCATGATGAGTGGGATCGACGTGATCTCTGGAGTACGAACCTGTGTGATCTCAGCCAAGCGGCCGAAAAAGCCCGTGACCTTCTCTTCTACGCGATGCGCAGCAAAGAGGCCCATCACGAGCCAGAAGGGAACCTTGATCCGCTGAAAGCTCGGGCGGTAGGGTGTAAGCACCCACAGGATGAACCCCGTGAGGAAGCCGGAGGTGAAGATGAGCGCTGTCCAGAAACCGAAGGATACATATCCTAGGATGAGGATCAACGCTGTGAATAGGAAAGCGATCGTATGGACGGAAGCGTTGGTCATGATCTCTGATCGTTTGCCAGTAACCAGCTTTTATCCGCAGCGCCACTGAGCAGTTCAGTCATTGTTGGCAGTATTCTGGCGAATGCGCTGCTTCCAACTCACGTACCACTTGCGATGGTGGAGGCTTATGAGAAAGTACACGAGCAACGCGCCTGTAGTGGCGATAGTGAACATGTTGAGCCCAACCGCGACACCGATCGCTGCAGTGCACCATATGGTGGCGGCCGTGGTTAGGCCCTTTGAATACCCGCTGCCACTGTCCTTGTATACGATGCCCGCTCCCAAGAACCCGATGCCCATGACCACATTGGCCACGATGCGCGAGGTCGCAGCTACATCTTCCAAATGCCCGGCAATGCTCGTGAACAAGGCTGCGCCAACGCACACCGCCGCGTAGGTGCGTATTCCAGCATCTCGGCTATGGCGTTCCCGGTCGTAACCGATAAGAGCGCCGAGCACTGCTGCAGCGATCAACTTGCTCGCGATGATCAGTTCGTCCTGGACGTCTAAGAGGTGCATTTCCATGGTTCAGTGCTGATGGCCGTCGTTGGGGTTGTGCTGTTCTGGAGCTGGGGGTATGCTCATGCGAGGACCGCTCTTGAGCTCCGCACTGGCGAAGCCATCACCGGTCTTGAAACTGGGAACAACGGTGAACGCATTCGGGTTGATGAGCACAACACGAAAGCCGCCGTCTTTTGTTGGCTCGAAGACTGGGTTCGCCGTGCTGTTGTCGGCGAACCGGACGTAGGCAACGCCACCCCACGCGGATACAGCCGTACCCAGCGTATCGAAGAGGTAGAAGCGTACTTCATCCCCGCTCAATACCATTTCGATGCAATGGGCACCAGAACGTGCGACCTGTCCCCCATGAGGAGCGTTGATCATCGGGTGCTGAGCTTGTAGGGCTGTTGTAGCCATGACCGTTAGTGCCAGTGCGGTGTGTTTCATGGACGTTGTATCTGATGTGTGCGTGTTAGGGAACGATGTAACGATCACGCAAGTAGTCAGCCCATGGGAGGAAGGCTGGTACTGGAGCGTGAGTTCGGACGTCAAGGATGAACTGCTCGTAGGTCAGTGGCTTGAAGGTGTGCTCGGGATGCGTTAGCAGGCTACCATAGCCCTTGCAGGTCTGAGCCACACAAGTGTTGGCTTCGGGGTAAAGCACCATGAGAGTGGCATAGGCATATCGCTCGCGAAAGCGCTGCTGAATGCTCTCTCCGAGTAGCTGGTTCCGCCACAGTTGCCTGTACTCATCGCGTAGGAGATTTTTACTCCAGCCGCCACGGTAGATGCCGGAGTCCGACATAACGCGATAGTAGGCTGAGCCCACGTCCAGAATGTCACGATCCTCCTTGCTGCCTTTCTTTAACGGATGGGGGCGTTCGGTGTATTTGACTTCAATGCCCACGAGTCCTATCAATCCGGCCTCATCCTGATATTCTAAGAATGCATCGAAGCTTGTACGATCATCAAGGAACTCCTCGCGCGGGACCGGGGCGTACTCGATCTGTATCCTACTCGCTTTGCGCAACTTGATCCCGAGCCAAGTGCTGAACAGTCTTCGCCGCAGTGCGGCATCTGAATTAAGCGGAACGAAGAAATTGAACGGCACATGTTCGCTTCGCAATAAGTTGGCGTAGACGTTGCGGTTGAAGACAGGAAAGCGCTTGCGCACGGCATCCAGTATCCCTAAGCCATCGAAGTAGTTCATGCCCTTACGGGCATCTGCCTCCAGCAGATAGTTGCCGTAGTGGTCGCAGGGCACGCGTAAGTGCTCAGCGCGGAATTTCGACTGATGAAGACGTGCTCGCGCCAGGAACCCTGTGGGGTCTCTCCGATTGTCCATGGAAACTTGAGCGCCGATATCGAGAGTGAAGGCGGTCATAATTCGTGGCTTGCGAAGAACCGGTTCGTCAGTGCTGATGCCCGCTGCTTGTGTTCATCATGGCGATCAGGTAGTACGCCCCACCCACGGCTACTTCAGCGTCGGGAGCTACCTCCTGAAGGAAGGTCACCGCCGTATAGGCGCCATCCGTGGTTCCTTTCTTCACTTCAACACGTTGGAAGGTCATGCTACCCGGCGCAGCATCGTGGTCATGATCTTCACTTTCCGTGCGTCCCGCAGCCTGCTCCTTGCCGTGGTCGTGTCCATCGCCTTCACTGTGTTCACCGATGCTCTCTTCGCCATGGTCGTGGCCATGGTCCTCGCCTTTGGCATGTGCGGCCCCATTCTCTTTCGCATGGTCGTGCCTAGAGCCTTGAGCGTGTTCGTGAGCAGGCTCATCCTTATGAGCGGGCTCTTTCTCATGACCGTGTCCATGTTCTTCTTCACCCTCCATCCGGATGAACACGAAGTCCTTGCCCTCCATGTTCACGATGGCCTCCGTGAGCACGGCGGTTGTCGTGGCATTCCCGATATCAATGCGGGCGGTAACGCCCATACCATCAATAAGGCCGAGCTTATCACCGGTGATCTCGGCGTGTACAGGGATGGTCTTTGTTTCGCTCTCGAACGCACTGCCAATGGCGAAGACGACCGCAGTGTAGTTCTTACCCGGCAGGTTGGTCAGGTTCAGGTCGATCTTCTGTCCAACCTTGACCTTGGCGATATCCTGCTCATAGAGGAAGAGGTCTACATGTAGTTTGCTGTTGTTGACGACACGGAACATCGTGGCGTCCCCACTGACCTTGCTTCCCACGTTCACGGCGATGTGCGCTACCGTGCCATCGATGGGGCTTACGATGCTTCCTGAGGGCCGGATCGCATCGGCGCTCAGTTTCATAGGGTCGATGTTGACAAGGCGGAGAAGTTCAGCGTTCGCATTCACGTCAGCCAGCAACGAAGCGTGCTCTGCGGTCGCCTGTTGCAACGTCTTCTGAGCACTCACGTTCGCACCCGCTAGCTCGGTCTGCCGCTCCAGTTCCGCTTTTGCAAAGACCAGTCTGGCCTTGGCGTCGAGGTAATTGCGTTGCAGGTCGATGATCGCTTGGTCTGTGATACTGGCCAGCGCCTGGCCCTTTGTCACATGGTCGCCCTCTTGTACAAGTACTTCCCGGATGGTACCTCCCAACGCGGCAGTTACATCACCGATGTTCTGCGGAGGTACTTTCAAAAAGCCGGTTGTCTTCAGCGCTGTGGTCAGATCCTTGGATTCGACCCGACCAAGCTTGCCTTCGATGGCCGAGAACTGTTGGGGTGAAACGGTTACAGTGCTACCGCCTTCGTGGCCTTCTTCTTCACCATGCCCATGCCCCTCCTCTTCTCCTTGCGAGGAGGTGCCACCTCCACAGGAGGCAAGGGCTGCGGAAAGAAGTATTAGGCAAAGGGCTTGAGGTATGCGCTTGATCGCGCTTGGGATCATCTGCGTATTCATTCCAGTATGGTCTTAAAGGCCGCTCAGGGCCCGGAGGTGGAGGACGGTAAGGGCGAGCTCGTAACGCACGCGCAGATGCTCGGCGTTCAGTTGAAAGGCCTGCTCGATGCCTTGTGTGAATTGGAAATAGTCGACTTCGCCTGCCTGATAGGCACGTTGGGCGTCATCGCTCAAGGTGCTGGCCAGGGCGGCACCGGTGCTCTCGAAGTATGCCAAGCTCTCGCGTAATTGCACAAGCTGTGCTTGCGTGCTCGCACGTTCGCTGGTTCGCTGGCGACGGATGGCTTCAAGCTCCTGTACCGCGATCTCGCTTCTCAGACGTGCTGCTTTGGTGCGTACCCCCTGACCGCTACCCGGAAGGGGAACCGTCGCGCCGATGAGGTAGCCGCTGAATGGTGATCTCCCATCGAATGTTTGGTAGAAGCCGCCCCCCTGCAGGTTGGGTGCCCACTGGCTGCGCTGTAGCTTCCATTCTGCCTGCGCGACCTGCGCACGTTGCTCCATCGATGCGATCAGCGGATCGCTGTTTCCGCTGGGATCAGGAGCCTTGGCCGTGTTCAGCAGTTCATTCGGTATCGGCACTACCGCGTTGAGTGGTCCTGTCCAGCGCTCGACCTCGGCTTGATAGGCCAGGAGGTCAGCCTGTGCTTGGCGTAAACGCACCTTCACTTGTTCAGCACGGCTTTGCGCACTTGTCTTCTCCAAGCGCCCCGTCCCGCCGAGCTCGTAACGCTTGGTAGCAAAAGCCGCCATTGACGAATAGGAGCTGTCGAGTTCTTGCAGGATGCGAACCTGTTCGACCCCCATGGCCCATTGCAGGTACGCACCGCCCGCGCTTTCCTTCACATACGCTGAGGTGTTCAGTTGCTCGCTCTCGGCCAGTCGCAAGCTCTCTTTCAAGAAAGCCGCTCTTCGGGCGATCGTTGTCGGGAATGCGAACCCCGTAGTGGCTTGCAGGTTGATATCCGAGCGGTATGGCCCTTGGATCTGGCCCTGCATGAACTGCGCGTTCAGTGGCGTCAGTCCGAATGCTGTCCGTCGTAAGGCTTCCTGCTCCTGCACGCCGAGTTCAGCGGCCGTCATACTGGGATGTGTCCGCAAGGCGCGGGCGATGGCCGTATCCATCGGCAGTGTTTCCTGTGCAGAGGCGCTGCCGACCAGAAGTAGCAGGAAGGATGAGACGACGAGCAGCGGTGTCTTCGCTGATCTCTCATCGTTACCCTTGGAACCGCGTGGCCCCATGAAGAGCAGGTAAAGGACTGGGAGCACCAAGAGCGTGAGCGCCGTAGCCGTGACCAATCCGCCTATCACCACTGTGGCCAAAGGACGTTGTACCTCAGCACCGGCATTGCCGCTCAAAGCCATCGGCAGGAAGCCTAGTGAAGCGACCGCTGCGGTCATTAGTACTGGACGCAGTCGAATGCGTGTACCGCGCAACACGCGTTCTTTCAGGTCGGCGATCCCTTCCTTCTCCAGTTGGTCGAAGGTGCCAATGAGCACGATGCCGTTCAGCACCGCTACACCGAACAGAGCAATAAAGCCGACTCCTGCACTGATGCTGAAGGGCATGTCGCGCAATAGGAGCGCCAAAACACCGCCGATGGCGCTCATCGGTATGCGGTGTAGATCAGCAGCGCATCGCTTCACACTGCTGAAGGTGAAGTAGAGCAGCAGGAAGATGAGGCCCAAGGCGATGGGTACAGCAACCATTAGGCGTTTGCTGGCCGCCTGTAGATTCTCGAATGTTCCGCCGAACGTGTAGTAGTAGCCCGAGGGCATTCTGACTTCCGCGTCGATCCGGCCTTGTAGCTCTTCCACGAAGCTCTCCACATCACGGCCACGGATGTTCACCCCTACAGCAATGCGGCGCTTTGCATCCTCACGGCTGATCTGGGCTGGCCCTGGAACTAACGATACGGTTGCGACCTGCTGTAACTGGATCTGACCACCGGACGGAAGCGCCACGAAGAGCGAGCGCACATCGTCGATGCTCTGGCGTTGCTGCTGAGCAAGGCGCACAACCAGGTCGAAGCGGCGTTCGTTCTCGTAGATGGCACCGGTCGCCTCACCCGCGAAGGCGGTACGCACGGTCCGGTTCAGGTCGCGGATGTTGAGGCCGTATTGGGCGACGCGTGCGCGGTCGTAGGTGACGGTGATCTGGGGTAGTCCAACCACTTTTTCCACTTGCGGCTCACCCGCACCCTGCACCTCGCCGACCAGCCCGGCTACCTGCTGGGCGATCACCGCGAGCGTATCCATGTTCTCGCCGTAGACCTTCACGGCCACGTCCTGGCGGATACCGGTCATCAATTCGTTGAACCGCATCTGAATGGGTTGGGTGGCTTCGTAGAACACACCGGGTACTTGCTTCAACGCTTGGAGCATGGTGTCCTGCAGACTCTCACGATCGTGAGCGGTGGTCCACTCATCCTTATCCTTTAGAATGATCATGAGGTCCGTGGCCTCTGGCGGCATGGGGTCGGTCGGTATTTCCGCGCTACCTGTTCGCCCGACCACTTGTTCCACTTCAGGGAACTGGAGCAGGATCTTCTCCACCTTAGCATTGTTGGCGATGCTCTGGCTCAGCGACGCGCCTTGAGGTAGGATGCTATGGAAGGCGAAGTCACCCTCTTCCAAAGTGGGGATGAACTCTCCGCCCATGCGCGCGAACAGGAACACCGAACCAATGAATAGGGCTACCGCCACGCCAACGGTCTTCAGTCGATTGCGCAAGGCGAAACCGATGATCGGGTCGTACCATTTCTGGAAACGGTCCATCATGCGATCGCTGAGATTCCTTGCGTGCGTCGTATTGCGCGGTAGGAAGAGCGCGCTCATCATCGGGACATACGTGAGCGAGAGCAACAACGCGCCCAGGATGGCGAAGCTTACGGTAATGGCCATGGGCCGGAACATCTTGCCCTCGATACCTACGAGCGTGAGAATGGGGATGTAGACGATGAGGATGATGATCTCACCAAAGGCTGCGCTGCTACGGATCTTGCTGGCGCTGACGAACACTTCACGGTCCATTTCCGCTTTGCTAAGACGGCGGCCTTTGAAGCGAGAATGGAGATGGTGTAATGTGGCTTCCACGATGATCACAGCGCCGTCCACGATCAAGCCGAAGTCGATGGCACCAAGACTCATGAGGTTGCCACTCACTCCGAAAGCGTTCATGAGAATGATCGCGAAGAGCATGCACAGTGGGATCACCGAGGCCACGATGAGACCCGCTCGCCAGTTACCCAGGAAGAGAACCAGCACGAAGATCACGATCAGTGCACCCTCGATCAGGTTGGTCTTCACCGTACCGATGGCACGTTCGACGAGGTCGCTCCGCACGAGGTATGGCTCGATCACCAGGCCTTCGGGCAATGCCTTCTGTACGTTCGGTATCCGAGCCTCTATATCCTTCACCACTTGCGCGCTGTTCGCTCCCTTCAGCATCATCACTGCGCCCCCGACGGCCTCTCCATTGCCATTTCGTGTAAGCGAGCCATAACGCGGCGCGGCACCGTATCCCACCTCGGCCACATCCCCTACAAGCAACGGGACACCCCCTTCGGACGTTTTCACGACCACACGCCGTATGTCATCAAGCGAACGGAGGAGGCCTTCACCTCGAATGCTGTAGCTGTTGGGCTTTTTCTCGATGTATGCACCGCCTGTGTTCTCGTTGTTGGACTCCAACGCTGCGAACAACTCGGTGATGGTGACCCCCATGCTCTGGAGGCGCTTGGGGTCCACGCTCACCTCATACTGTTTCACTTCCCCACCGTAGCTGTTGACCTCAGCCACTCCCGGAGTTCCCAAGAGCTGGCGCACGACGATCCATTCCTGAATGGTGCGGAGGTCGCTCGGGCTGAACTTGCCCTCGTAGCCTTCCTTTGGGTGGAGGACGTACTGGTACACTTCGCCAAGGCCCGTGCTCACGGGAGCCATCATAGGCTTACCCACGCCGGGTGGTATCAGGTCCGTTGCTTCTCCTAGGCGCTGGTCCACAAGGGTGCGGGCGAAGTACACGTCAACCTCTTCATCGAAGACGATGGTCACAAGGCTTAACCCGAAGCGACTGATGGAGCGGATCTCCACCAAGTCGGGCAAGCTGGCCATCGCGCGCTCGATGGGCGCTGAGACGAACTGTTCCACCTCCTGTGCGGCCAGGGTAGGGGTGGTGGTGATCACCTGCACCTGATTGTTGGTGATGTCGGGTACGGCGTCTATCGGTAGCTGCGATAGCGAGTATGCCCCGTATAGGACCAGCACGAGCGTAAAGAGCCCGATGATGGCCTTGTTGCGTATGGAGAACTGGATGACCTTGTCGATCATTGGAATGCTTGAGTGAAATGGACGGAACGAAGGCGCCGAATGACCGCAATGCGGTCTGTCATGCCCGAAGGCACGGCGCAAAAGGGCGCGCTTAGGCGCTAACTCAAGCCTTGGGAGGGTTCCACACGTTCCCGGAGTATCCGCACGGTGGAACGTCGATCACATGGGCACCCACGACTGTGGTGAGGGCGGCCACGCCGATCTGCAAAGAGCTGTTCACAGGAGAGAGGGCCACCAGGCCGCTGCACGCACAGAACTCACCATGACAGTCCTCGCTGAAAGGGTCGTGGTCATGGTCATCGTGTTGGTGAGTCGGGCCATGCTCCTCATGGAAAAGGTCATGGAACTCCTCACCAGTGTGCTGCTCCAGGAAATGAGCCACAGCACTCGGTACATGCAACCATTCGTGTACCTCGAACGCACTGTAGGCGTAGAGGACCAAGACGAGGGCAAATGAGAACCGCATGCGGTGCAAAAGTAGATTGTTGAACGAAGGACTCAAGTGGAAGTTGTGCTCGGATTGGACGCCTGACGATCTCCTTAGGACTGCCCTGAGAGGAAAGGCGGGTTCACGATAAGCTTGTCGGGTTGGTCGTGACGTGTGCTCATTTCCTGGAGTTCTACAACTTCGGTCAGGGGGCAAACTTCCTTGAGAGAAGACGGCAGGATTGTTCGTCCAAGAAGAACGAGGTAGCAGAAAGGCGAGTTATGTATCCGAGGTTCATGGATGTCACTTGCTGTTTCACGCGGCGGTGGACACTGTTGCAACAGATGCGTCATGTGTGCAGGTGTCATGCACGCCAACTGCTCAGACGCAACCTCGATAGTCGCGAGGAATCTTCTCAGTTCAGGAGGAAGCGCTCATCCGAGCGACCGATTTGACGCTCGAAAAGGTCATTCATCCAGAAGTAGTGGGAGGTAAGCGCATTCAAACGCTGAACGTCCACATTCCCTTGTAACGTAACTTCATAGGTGGTCAGGGGCGTCCGGAGCTGCCCGCGTTGCTGATACATTCGAGCGTAGAGGTCCAGCAGAACGCCTTCCGAGAATGGAGCATCGATGGAAAGTACAATGCATCGTTCTTTTCTGTCATGGGAGAACAAGTAGTTGTACGTGGCACAGGTGCTGATCCTCAGCGCTGCCTGCGAATGGTAGTAACGCATGAGGAACATGCGAACACCACGACGCAGATCCGCGATATGAGCACCGTGAAGCGACGTGAACACCAGTGACACCGAGAATGGCCGAGGTCGATAGGGATCGGACAAGTTCATGTGGTCGGGAGAATTGAATGCCCCCCACTATAAGGGCGCTCGGAAAGGTGGTAGTCGGTTATCAGCTATGGTGCGCGACACATGCCGCTCAGTACTAATAAACCGAACATCGCATCGACCCATCCCCGAACGACGCGTACCAAGAGCGCTATGAGCCCAGTAAGCTGAGGAAGCAGGGGTTCTTCATCATGAACTGCTTCGCTACCTGTACCGAACTCATTCCGGACCTTCGATGGTTCATTTTCCAGAACTCCTTCGCTCGCCTCACGCTCCTGACGGGCGACCGGCATCGCTGTATGTTTGATACTGTCCTCTGCTTTCATCATATAACATCGGGCGTTTGGGTCCTTCCCGAGGTAATGGAGCAAGCCATCTACACTCCAGATCGGTGTGATATGCACATCCAGTCCGTTCGCACGGAGCCGTTCGGCTATAAGCACCACGTCATCTTTGGGTTTTGACAGAACCCAATGCACATGAGGTCGGTCGATGGAAACGTCGCCTCGTGCTTGCATTCTTTCGATAACGACCAAGCCATCATGCCGGATGGACCCAGCGATCGTGACAACTTCGTCGCATTGTTTATCAGCGTCCCCGTCACTACATGGATTCACGGTGACCAGATGTCCTCCACTGATGAAGAGCCGTCCAAGATCCCTTACTGTTCCTCGATCGATCGATTTCACGTCGCTTGGTTTGTTTGCTACAGAGCACACGAAGACTACTCGGGTATAAACCGTCCTCGCTTTGAAGAATCATAGTTCCACTCTCGGGCGAAAACAAAATGGCCCGCCCGCCTTACCACCCTAAATGGGTCGTTAAGGTGTTGGAGATGAGGTCGGTAACAGATGAAAGAAAATTCCGATGGCCCGGATGCTTAGGGTCTTTGACCCTTGTTCGTCGCTCGCCATTCGTTCAGCGTGCGCCCTACAAGCTGAGCGTCGATGGCCAGGAAGCGGCGTAAGTCGCGTACACGGTACCGATTCCCATTTCCACGCTTTTCGAACGGCTTGAGCAGTTCCGCCTGACCTAGCTCCCACAAGTAGGTCCGTTCATGCCCAAGAACTTCAAGAACCTCGGTGGATGAGAGCCATTCATCATCTCGCATGTCGAGTACCCTTTTTTTCTGATCTCGGTCCGATTCCAGTTCCATTCTGAGGCATTGGATTTCCTGAAATAGAGCCTTCTGTTCTTGAATGAGGTCAATCTGGCGGAGCGCATGTACGATTATCCGTTCAGCCTCTGCACGATCTTCACCCCGGAGTCGTTCAATTCGTTGTTGTACAGCAGGAAGTATGTCCTTCATGGCGAACGATCATGTAGCACTGCTGTAGGCACTGACAGACATACTGAGTTGTTCTGGGCTTGAACTAGGTTACCGCCTTACCGTCTTTGAGGCTTCCCATTGACGTACAAAATCGTCGGGTACCAGGTCGAATGGGAGGTTGTCTTGCGCTAATAGGATTTGTGCAAGGAGACCCTCAGCCTTGTGCTCGTTGCTGAGCTGAAAGTATCCTTCATCTTCGCCCTGAGCATTGCTCAATCTGTGGCCAGTGACCTGCGTCGCGAGAAGTCGACTGACGAACAGATAGCCGACCAGCATGCTGAAAAATGTTCTTCGGCAATCGTGGGTGCGGAGGATGGTATGTAGCTCGTCCTGGTGGTCGATCCGCTTGGTATTGGCTTTCCGCTCGACAGTATGGATGATTCGGTCGAGGTGAAGTCTTCGTGCAACTTCCTTGTAGTGCTGGTTCAAGTTCTGGTGAGCAATCATATGCGGCTTGCGCTCACCCTCTAATATGTCGAGCATGGGCTTCAGCAGTGGAAGGCAAATGGGTTCACCGGTTTTGAATGTCGAGAGATAAATCGCTTTGAACGTGGTTCGTCGACCTCGAACCTCGCGGATCGGATTCCGTAAGACTTGCGGCAGGTCCGACACACGAACGCCGCTGAACAACTGCAGTAGCATTAGGTTGCGTGCATTTTCCAGATGAGTTGAAACGTTCCTGAAGCTGCCATCTAGAATGAGTTGGATCTCTTCGGGGTGCAGATGAACACTTCGAAACGTCTTTGCAGCGATTTTTTGCAATGAACCGATGTCGATTCCGACGGTCATGTCGGGATCTTTCTTTGCCATCCTCAGGACTGATAGAAGCCCTGCTTGCAATTTCTGGAGAGTCGCTTCTGCGTACATGGGCTCGCCATGAAAAGAGATGTTGCGGGCGCCCCGTGTTTGACGATATGTCCGGGGTATATCAGTGGAAGCCTCCTGAACCATCAGCGCGAAATCGCTCCAGTCCTTCAGCGAAAAACTGCTCACGTATATGACCCCCCGGAGCCCTTCGGACATGCCTTGAAACACTGTGTTCTCATTCCGGCAGGCTTCTAGGGCTCGAACATATGTGGCCAGTGTACGATACTTCATCTTGGTCCTGTAGTCACGAACCTTCTTGCTCGCGGCCAACGACTCGATGTATTCTGCGAGGGGCAGATTTACCTGCTTGCGTTCTGTACGACCGCTCAGCCGATCCCGCAATTGCTCGGGTGATGGCTTCTTCGCCAGCTCTCCTACCAACGCATCATATGCCATGATTATCCGCTTCTTCTGGAGCTCGATCTCAGCGAGTACTGCAGCATACTTACGGCCTCCTTGGTCCTTTCGATATTGCTCGGAAAGACCCTCAGCCGACCAGTATTTCTTCGGCATCGATATGCCAGAGGATAGCCTGAATGGTCGGTACTGTTCCACGTACTTCCCTGCTGCCACGTCGTATTTGTATTCGACGAAGGCATATTGGAAGTTGAAGAAGAGGTATCCGTGGGCTCCAATTTGCTTGTGGATCACACGAATCGACTCTGTGGTGTAGGTCTTATTGTAGCTCATGGTTGGCACGAGAGACACCCCTCTACCTTTAGGCGGTTGGCCATTTTCGCCAATGGAGTGTTCAGGGAATTCTGCTAACGCTGCGAATAGCTCGTTTTTGGTCAGGATCTTCATGCTGTTGCTTTGTTGATGAGGTTGTTGACCTCTGCCCAGGTGATCTGAGAGCCGTTCTTCGTGCAGCCGAGATTCACCTCGCAGATGAACTCGTCTCCCAGGGCTCCGAACACGACTGGCTTGCTTCTATAGTTGAGCAGGAATTCTCGTTCGAGCTCCCTCCCTGCCGCTCGCGATGGCTCCAAGGTCAAAGCGACATTCCCATTATTGAAGAGTTCAAGGTTCCCCTCGGTGTAAGGCTGAATGTGCTCAGGCAACCTCTTCGTGAGGGTTTCCGACATGGAAACGGCCCGGATGATGTTCCTGCGCAGCAGTTTCTGGCGCTGCTCTGCTAGATGAGGGCCTCCCAGAAACGCGTCTATCGCATGATCGGTCCCCACTTTCAGTAAGGACTCGTTCGCTGTACGATCACTGAGGTCGGACAGGTATACCTCCCAAAGAGTATCGGTCTCGTACCGTCCGAACCATCCTTTTGGTAAGGGGGTGAGGTTCAAGAACCTGACGTAATCGTTGCCATATTCATAGAACCCAAGAAGAACCGCGCCACTATTTAAGAAGTGAACAGTTCCACTATAGGAGGGGTCCTCTTCCGTGAGGAAGTATTCATCCAACCATTGGAGTAGCTCCAAGACCTTATTCTCAAGGTGTGTGCGTAGCGCCAGTTCGTTCATTGCTGCGGATTTTGATGCATTCGTGTGTGAGCCCGTGGTGAATGATTATTGGAGCCCTACGGCGCAATGTTAAAGCGCTTGGGACGCGGGGTCAAGGCCGAATAAATGATACTATTGGACTGATAATCAGCATATTACAATTTTAATTAAAAATAGAATACATCCGAATTCTTATATCAACCGTTATCCCCATTGGGACGCGGCGTGAAGGCTCAACAGGTCGGGAAAGGTCCACGTTGTCGATTTTGGGGTTTTATGTTGGATTCCTAATGGTTCAATCTTCCCTGCATTGTACCCGTCTCGGCTGGGGGGAGGAACGCCAGGTTCTTGGGTAGAATCTTGGCGAGAATTCAACGAACATGGGTGCCCACAGCCAAGAAGTCTTCCGCAGTTTTCGTGTTCGCTACATCACCTGAACACTTAACTGGTCTGTTCGTTTCTGTTCGAGGTGGTTCGCTGACGTTCAGACCAATAGTTCCCTACGGGCTACTAGTGAACCCTGGGCAAACGCCTGGGGTTCTTTCATTGCGCCCTTCGGGGAATTGAATGGTCTTGCGATCCTCGCCCGGACCGCCGACCATTTCCTACGGGCTACTAGTGAACCCTGGGCAAACGCCTGGGGTTCTTTCATTGCGCCCTTCGGGGAATTGAATGGTCTTGCGGTCCTCGCCCGGACCGCCGACCATTTCCTACGGGCTACTAGTGAACCCTGGGCAAACGCCTGGGGTTCTTTCATTGCGCCCTTCGGGGAGTTGAATGGTCTTGCGGTCCTCGCCCGGACCGCCGACCATTTCCTACGGGCTACTAGTGAACCCTGGGCATGCGCCTGGGGTTCTTTCATTTCGCCCTCCGGGGAATGGATGTCTTGCGGTCCTCGCCCGGACCGCCGACCATTTCTACGGGCACTAGTGAACCCTGGGCATGCGCCGGGTTCTTCATTTCGCCTCGGGGAATTGAATGGTCTTGCGGTCCTCGCCGACCGGCCGACCATTTCCTACGGGCTACTAGTGAACCCTGGGCATGCGCCGGTTCTTCATTTCGCCTCCGGGAATTGATAGTCTTCGGTCCCGCCCGGACCGGCCGACCATTTCCTACGGGCTACTAGTGAACCCTGGGCATGCGCCTGGGGTTCTTTCATTTGCCCTCCGGGGAATTGAATGGTCTTGCGGTCCTCGCACGGACCGGCCGACAACAGCATCCGTGGGGGCGCAAGGGAAGGCCGTTGCACCATTCGGTGAGCCCATGTCCAGATGCCGGTCACGAAGTGGTCCGGATGACTTGCGAACGATCGAGCGTTCTCAAAGCGCCGGACGGACCCGGGCCACCCGCCTATATTTGGCCGTGCCTTCGCATCCAAGGCGGCTGCATGGATCATCCTGAGGTCGTTGACCGACGGGGTGCAGTGGAAGCGCGGGCATCTGATCCATTACGCATGTACATACGGAACACCGGTATCCTGGCCATCGTGTTGACCTCGCTCGCACTGGGCGGCTGCATCGGCAGGAAGAGCATCAACTACCTGAACGACCCCTCGCTCAGCAACGGATCGAGCAAGCTGTTCGAGAACCGGAAGTTCGAGTACCGCCTGCAGGTGAACGATGTGCTGTCCATCCGCGTAATGGGCCTGGATGATGCGACCAGCCGCTTCTTCAACGTGGAGAGCCAGACCAACGGGAGCATGGTGACCGACGCCGCGATGTATGTGAACGGATACTCGGTGGACAAGAACGGCCAGGTGCAATTGCCCACGGTCGGGAAGATCAAGGTGCAGGGTCTCACCATCGGGGAGGCGCAGGAGCTCGTGCAGCGCAAGATCAACGAGTTCTTCACCAATGCCACGGTCATCCTCAAAATGGTGAACTGGCGTTTGAGCGTGCTGGGCGAGGTGAGCCGGGCAGGCTCCTATCAGGTGTACAACAACCAGATCACCATCCTTGACGCGTTGGCCATGGCGGGCGGCCCGAACGAGTTCGCGGACAAGTCGCACGTCACCCTGATGCGGCAGAGCGAGCGGGGCGTTCAAGCCTTGTACGTGGACCTCTCGGATACCCAGGTGCTCAGCTCCGAATACTATTACCTGCTGCCGAACGACATCGTGTACGTGCCGGCGTTAAGGGCCAGACCGGGGCGGTTGAACCTCGAACTGGTCACCGTACTGGTGGGGGCCACCACGGCGGCGGCGCTGCTGTTCACGGCGATCAACAACGCACAGAAATGAGCGCCAGGCCTTCAGCGGATACCATCGACCTGCGCACTGTGGTGCGCAAGATCCGGGCGAAGTGGTGGTGGTTCCTCATCACCGTGCCGCTCGCGCTCGCCGTGGCGGTGGCCTATGTGAAGACCACCCCGAAGAAGTATGATGTCGGCGCGGTGATGCTCCTGGGCAACCAGAAGCGTACCGGCTTCAGCGAGAACTCCGAGTTCATCAAGGGTACGTCCTACCTGCGCAACAGCGTGGACCTGGAGGACAACCTGGCGATCCTGACCTCGAACAAGATCATGACCAGCACCCTGCAGCGACTGGACTTCGGGGTGACCTACTTCACCACGAAATACTTCCTCAAGCAGGAGCAGTACGTCTACCCGCCGTTCTTCGTGAAGCTGGACAGCATGGCCATCCAGGTGATCGATGTACCGATCGAGATCGAGGTGGACGCGGCCGCGCGCACCTACCGGGTGAAGGCCGAAGGGGAGAACGTTCGGCTGTACAACGTGAAGACCCAGGAAGTGCTGCCGGAACTGATCGATGAGTACAAGGTGGATCAGGTGGTGCCGATGGACTCGATGTTCGTGGGCGACAGGCTCAGCTTCCGGATCAACTTCCCGGAGGATCGGGTGTACGACAAGAACACCAAGTATCATTTCGAGATCAACAGCCTGCGTGACCTGGTGCGGGTGTACAGGGCCATGACGATGGCGGCACCCTTGAGCGACGAGAGCAACGTGGTGAACCTCACCATCCAGGTGGAGGTCGTTGAGAAGGGACAGGCCTTCCTGAACAAGTTGATGGACACCTACATCGACTACGAATTGGACAAGCAGCAGCAGAAGGGCCGCAAGACGATCGACTTCATCGACAAGCAGATCGGTACCGTTTCGGACTCGCTGCAGAAGGTGGAGAGCAGCATGGAGCAGTTCCGCGGGGTGAGCGGTGGCATGATCAGCACCGCGAGCACACAGGACGCGCTCTTCCAGGAACGGAGCCGGCTGGAGGATGAGCGATCCAACATCCTCAAGCGAAGGAACTATTGTGCCTCTGTCCTGGACAAGATCCGGACGGCGAAGGACCTGCGCAACGTGCCGGCCCCTTCTTCGTCGGGGATCGACGATCCGGTGCTGAACAACCTGGTCATCGAGATCACGAAGCTGTCCGCCGATCTGGCCGCCCTGAACCTGAGCACCGGACCCCGGAACAACCCCACGGTCATCGCCATGGAGCGCAAGCTCAACAACCTCAAGGCATCGCTGGCCCAGACGGCCGAGAGCCTCGTGGAGCAGGCGGATATCAGTCTGGCGGAGGTGAACCGTCGTCTCGGTCGCACCAACTTCCAATACAGCCAGCTCCCGGAGAATGAGCGGCAGCTCGTGAACATCGAACGGAAGTTCAAGCTGAGCGACAACCTGTACAACTACCTCATGGAGAAGCGGGCGGAGGCCGGCATCGCCATCGCCAGCGATCAGGTGGACAAGTCCATCGTGGACACCGCCCGGATGCTCGGCTTCAAGCACGTGTCACCGAGCAAGAGCAAACTGCTGGGCATGGCCCTGGCCATCGGGTTGCTGCTGCCCATGGGCTTCATCCTGTTGCGCGATGTGATCCGCGATCGGATCGATGATGTGGACGAACTGCGCCGCCTCAGCCACCTGCCCGTCCTGGCGGTCATACCCGCGAGCAAACGGAAGCGCATCTCGCTGGACGAGCCCAAGTCGCTCCTGGCGGAGTCCTTCCGCACGGCGCGAGTGAACCTGCACTACCTGAACGCCGCTTCGGCCCGGCAGGTGATCGGCTTCACCTCTTCGTCGAGCGGGGAGGGCAAGACCTATTGCGCTGTGAACCTGGCCACGGTGATGGCACAGGCCGGCAAACGCACCCTGCTGATCGATGCCGACATGCGACGCCCCAACGTGGCCCGGACCATGGAGCTGCCGGAAGGGCCGGGCCTGTCCACCTGGCTGATCGGTGAGGCGGAACTTTCATCGCTGATCACGCGTACAGACGTGCCCGGTCTCGATGTCATCACCGCAGGACCCATACCACCCAATCCCTTGGATCTGGCGGAGAACCCACGTATGGCCGAGCTCATCACCACGGTGCGTGGACGCTATGACCAGATCATCATTGACGCCTCTCCGCTGGGGCTGGTCAGTGAATACGTGCTGCTGATGCGCCTGGTCGATGTCACCTTGTATGTGGTGCGGGAGGGTAGGACCAACCGTGGAGCCCTGCGCATGATCAACGAGATGGTGGACGAGAAGAAGGCCGGCAATGTGGGCCTTGTGTTCAACGATGTGCGGGGCCGCAACGGGGACGGGTACGGATACTATACCAAGTAGGTGAGCGTCACATCGATGTTCGAGTCACCGGGCTTCAGGAAGTACCTCAACAACTTCTCGTGGCTCTTCGTGGACCGCGTGGTCCGCATGGCCATGGTGCTGGGTACCACGGTCGTCGTAAGCCGGTACCTCGGTGTTGAACGGATCGGCCAGCTCAATTACGCGCTGGCCATCGTGAGCATCGCCATGGTCTTCACCTCGCTCGGTGCCAACGAGGTGGTCTCGCGGGACCTGGTGCGGCACCCGGAACGGCGCGATGAGCTGATGGGGAGCACCTTCGCCATCAAGCTCTTCGGAGGCATCATCCTCAACCTGGGACTGCTGCTCTACGTGTTCCTCAAGGGCCTCGACCAGTTCACCATCATGCTGGTCATGATCACCGCCTCGGCCGAGCTGTTGAAGTGGAGCACGGTGATCGACAACTACTTTATGGCCGAGGTGCGGGGCAATGTGGCGGCCAAGGTCAACATCGCGAGCACTCTGTTCGCCTCGGGGTACAAGCTCCTGCTGGTATGGATGAAGGCGCCGCTCGTGTGGTTCGCGTGGGGCTATTTCGCCGAGACCTTTTCCTATACGGTGGGTTTCCTCTGGGTGTACCACCGGAACGGGCTCCGTTACCGGGACTGGCGACCAACCTGGCGGATGGTGCGCTACATCATGGACCAGTCCTGGCCCATGCTCGTGTACGGGTTCGCACTCCAGGCTCAACTGAAGGTGGATCAGGTGATGATCAAGGATATCCTGAGCCGCACGCTGGGCGAGTCCTTCGCCAACATCGAGCTCGGGCAGTACTCGGTCGCCGTGAAGATGCTCGAGGCGATCGCCTTCCTGCCCGTGGTGGTGCAGCTGGCCGTGGCCCCGGCGATCGCCAAGGCACGGGTCATGGACATCAACCTGTACCACGAGCGGCTGACGAACCAGTACCGGCTCATGTTCTGCCTGTTCCTGCTCACCGCCATACCCATGTATCTCCTCTCCGAATGGGGGATCGTTCTGTTGTATGGCGAACAGTTCCGCGAATCGGGCATCCTGCTCTCGCTCTTCTCCTTCCGGCTCATCTTCGCCTTCATGGGGGTCGCCAAGGGTAGTTTCATCACCAACGAGGGTCTGTTCAAGTTCTCGCTGGTCACCTCGGTCATTGGGGCGGTGGTCAGTATCGCCATGAACGCCTGGCTCATCCCCGTCATCGGGGCGCGGGGGGCGATATGGGCATCGATCGCCTCCTTCCTGGTCAGCATCTTCATCGTGGATCTTTTTACCCCGAGCACACGTATCAATTTCCGCCTGATGATGCACGGCATGTCCACCTTCTGGAAATTGCGGTCCGTGAAATGAGGTCGAGCGCGCACACGTGAACACCTTCACCCCCACCGAACCCTTGCGGACGCCGGTCCTGCTCACGGCCTTCAGCCGGTATGACACGGCGGCGCAGGTCATGGAGTCCATCCGTGCGGCTCGGCCCCCGAAGCTGTATTTCGCCTGCGACGGTCCGCGGAATGACGAGGAGCGGGTGCGCACGGACAAGGTGCGCAGCCTCGTGGAGATGGTCGACTGGCCCTGTGAACTGCACACCCGCTTCGCGGAACGGAACCAGGGGCTGAAGAAGGCCATGATCGGCAACCTGGACTGGTTCTTCGAGCATGAGCCGGAGGGCATCGTACTGGAGGATGATACCGCCCCGGTCCTGAGCTTCTTCTGGTTCTGCCAGGAGCTCCTGGAGCGCTACCGCGATGATCGCCGGATATGGTGGATCCTGGGGAACAACCTCATGAGCGACCCCGAGGCCGTGCCGGCTGCTTCCTACTACTTCTCCGAGCATGGCTACGGCGCCCCATGGGGGTGGGCCGGCTGGCGACGTTCGTGGCGCCTGTATGATGGGGAGATGAGCGCCTGGCCGGACGTGCGGGACTCCGACGTCTGGAACAGCTTCTTCCTGAGCAGTGCGGAGCGCCGGGAGGCCAGGTCCATCTTCGAGGCCACCTGGAGCGGGGCCATCAAGACCTGGGATTTCCAGCATGATTTCGCCCGCATCCTCCACGATGGCATCACCATCATCCCCGAGCACAATTTGGTGCGCAACATCGGCTTCGAGGGTGACGGCACCAACACGGTGCAGGGGCTCGATCCAAGGGATGTGGACAACGCGCGCGAGACACCCTTCCCACTCGTGCATCCCACGGAGGTGGTGGTGGACACGGTGCGTGACCTGGCGTACTTCAACGCCTTCATCCGGCCTCCCCTGTTCCGGCGGGTGAAGGATTCCATCAAGGGGATCCTGCCCGAAAAGGTGGATCGTGCGATCACGCCCTTCTTCTCGAAACTGCAGAAGCGCTTCGGCGCCTGATCCGGCGCGGGCATCCACCTCGCCGGGCGAAACCGCATCTTTGCGGGTAGTCCGAGAACCGTTCCCAAGGTGCTGCTGTCCAAGCGCAAGCTGATCAACTCGCTCTTCCTGCTGTCCTTCCCGATCTATGGGATCGGCATGTACGTGGGCTACAAGACCAGCATCTCCCAGGGGACCGTGGTGGCGGTGGGTGGCTTCCTGGGCATCATCATCATCCATGTGCTCGACCTCATCGCCCAGCGGCAGGTGCGCAACATGGTCACGCGTAAATACTGGTGGGGGCTCCTCTTCCTCCTCTCCCTGATCGCTTCCATGTGGAAGGCCCTGGGTGAGCATTTCCCCGGCGCCACCGTGGCCAATACGGTAGCCTACACCATCATGTTCCTGGCGCCCTACCACGCCGCCATCATCGTACACATCCGCAACCGCGACCAGGAGGACTTCGACTTCGCGCGGATGGTACTGATCAGCCTGTCGCTCTTCCTGCTCATCAACCTGCTCGGTGTGGCCGCCGGCATGCACAACGTGTTGCACAATATCGAGGGCCGGTTGAACCTGCCCTTCGTGCTGGGGATCTACGATGCGGCACACATGCTGGCCATGATCAACCTGATGTTGATGTTCTACATGAAGGACTTCGTGCGCCGGCCAATGCCCTTCCTGGGCATGCTGGCGTTCTACCTGATCAACGTGGTCCTGATGCTGAAGGTGAACAGCCGGCTCTCCTTCATGACCTTCGCATTGCTCACGGGCCTCTTTCTATTCCGGATGATCGGCAGGGCGCGGTTGATGTTCCCGCTCTCCCTGTTCACCATGACCATCCTGACGAACTTCGCCCTGCTGGTCTATACCATCCTCACGCTGCCCTTCATGCGGGCCATCGTGTCGCGGGTGAACAAGGAGGACGTCACCACCTTCAACAACAGGACGACCGTATGGGATGTGGGTTGGAACTGGCTCGAAAAGGACCGGCACGGACTCTGGTTCGGGCACGGATACCAGGGTCAGATCCACCTCAAGGGTTGGGACCACATCGCCGAGGTGTTCAATGTGAAGGATGTGCAGAACGTGCACATGCACAGCACCTTCATGCAGACGCTCATCAACCAGGGCGTGGTGGGATATGCGCTGCTCTTGATCGTCGTGTGGTACACCTTCACCTATTTCCGCAAGCGCTTCCACGAGGGTACCGCGGAAACACCCTTGTTCGCGCTCATGGTGTACATGCTCTTCATCCTCCAGATCGACATCATCTGCTACGGCAACGACTTCGGCAACGCGCTGTTGTTCTGCCTCTTCGCGATGGTGGTGATGGATCCGCGACGCATCAGCCGACCCCCGAGGTCCCTGGACGGTGGCCCGCTTGAGCCTGCGGCCGGGGTCAATGCACCACGATCCGGTGATGCGTCCTGACGGTACCGCTGGTGAGGGTAACGATGTAGTTGCCGCTGCGGAGCCCGTCCGGTAGGGGTACGTTCGTGCTGCCACGCGCCATGCGTGCGGCATGCACCAGGCGACCGCTCGGGTCCATCACCTCCACCTGGGCATCGGCGTCAAGGCTTGCGGAACAGAACAGGGCGGAACCTGCGGCGAGCGGGTTGGGGAAGAGGTGCATGGTCGGGTCATCCGCAGGCGTACCCTCCTCCACGCCGGTGGTCAGGCCGCAGGTGGCATCATCCTCCCTGGCTAGGACGATGGATCCGAAGGCGGGCAGTGTGAGCGACCCGGATCGGATGGTGCCGTTCACATCGCGCCAGCACCCGGCCAACGGAATGTCCGCCGCGGCATCGGTCGGGTTGGTGAAGAGCACATGGCGGGTGCGTGGGTCCACCGTCTGCACGGTCGCCTTGTACAGCTCCACGTTGTCCAGCAGGTAGCTGGGTTCGCTGAAGTGGTTGGCGAAGATCATCATGCCCGGTTCGGTGAGATCGCTCTGGAACAGGAGGGTCACGTCGCGGCGCTGGCTGTCAAAGGGGATGTAGCGCGCGTAGATCGAATTCGGTGTGGCCGCCTGGGACTGTCCCTTGAAGTCGGCGCGCACCGTGCCATGGGTGCTGCTCTGTATGGTGAACTTCAATTCGTACCAGCTGCCGGATTGTACGTTCATCATGTTATCCGTGCGGAGATAGAACTCCGGCGAACCCGCGTTGGACCCGTAGGTCACCTTCAGCGCGCCATTGTCAAGCAGCCCGGCCTGGTATTGGATCTGTCCCTGGGTGGGCCAGCCGCTCCACCCGTTCGTGTTATAGTCGAAGCTGCTGTTGCTGATCAGGTTGGCGCTGGTGCGGGCCACCACTTCCTGCGCGTTCTCCAGACGGGGGCTGCGGGTGCTGCCGGCGTCCTCGTTGCGTTCTGCGCGCCAGCGTTCGAGCGTGTAATCCTTCACGTAGCCGCCCTGGGTGTTGATCACTTTGATGCTGAGCTCGTTGTACGGGTTGAAATAGCGGTTGTTGGTGAAAGTGCCGAAGTCGGTGAGCTCGGCGCCATGCACATGGTACTGCTGCACGCAACGCTGTTCCTTCGTGAGGCAATAGAGCGTGTTCCCGGCATACACGTCATTGAAGTTCGCGAGGTGATAGGGCGGGGTGGCGCCCGGTCCGTTCACGTTGGACTGGTCGGTGATGCTCAACTGGATGTCGTTCCCGTATAGGACGTTGTCCCGGATCTCCAGGTTCGTGGAGACCATCGTGTGGTCCACATGGATGCCGGCCGCACTGCAATCATGCACGGTGTTGCGCCGTACCATGATGTTGCGGATCACGGAGTTGCCGAAGTAGATGCCCATGCCGAGCGGTTGGTTGATCCCGTAATCCATGGCCACGCTCTCGATGTTGCCGCCCACCTCGGAGATGATGTTATCCTGGATGGTGGCCCCATCCGCACTGTCCCAATAGATGCCTCCACCGTCGTTCACGGTCATCAGCACCTCGGAGATGATGTTCTTCTCCACGAGCGGACTGCCACCCAGGAAGATGCCGGAGTTGCCTGTGCGCGAGACCGTGTTGCCACGGACGATATTGCTGGTCCCGGACACGTACATGCCATAATAGCCCCAGAACGTCTCGCCCAGACCGGCCTTCAGCGCGATGTCCTCCACGGCGTTGCCTGACACGACCGAGTTGTTGTCCAGCAACCCCATGCCCGAAGCGTAGGTGTGGTGCACGAGGTTGTTGGTGTAACTGCTGGTGTTCGCGTAGCTGCGGATGCCGAAGTAGGAGCGTTGGAAGGTGCATCCCGTCACGCTCACGTTCGATCCCGTGTTGTACACACCGGCGTGCTTCTGATGCCGGAACTCGATGTCGCGGATGGTGATGTGTTGTTTCTGCCAGCCGACTTCGACCCCATTGTCGTGCACGGATGCACGCACGTTGATGGTGTTCGGGTCCGCGTTCCCCGGTGCGCGGAAGTAGAGCACGCCGTTGGTGGCATCGTGGTACCATTCGCCCGGGCTGTCGAGCTCGCTCAACTTGTTCTGCAGGAAGAAACCCCAGCCGTAGTTGCCCGGGTTGTACACGATGGCCGGGAACTGGAGGGTGTTGTTCGTGTGTGTGCTGACCACGGCGTTCTCGTAGCACCAGTTGGTGCTGCGCAGGACCAGTTCGGCGCCGTTCCAGTGGCCGCTTGGTTGAGTGATGCTGCTGCTCGTGAGCTGGGTGGTGGACGCCGTGTTCACGCGCAGCCATCCCGTGTTCGGGTAGCGCGCCAGCGTCATCAGTTCGCTACCCACATGCACGTACTTCACCGGTCCGGCCACGTTCGCGCGCCAGATATCCCCCTGGTGCACGGTCCAACCGGTCACCGCCGTGGATCCCGAGACGATCGGCAGGGCTCCGTTGCCATAGCTGCCAATGATGATGGGCTGGGCGGACGAGCCGTTGCTGTTCACGGTGAATTGTCCGGGGAAGGTGCCGCCCCGTTCGAAGAGCACCTGATCACCCGGTTGAAGGCCGGCGGCGATCTGTTGCAGCCGGGCGATGCTCCGCCATGCCGTTGCAGCACTGGTGCCGTTGTTCGTGTCGTTCCCGGTGGGGGAGAGGTAGTAGGTCGTCGCGCGAAGGGGACCGGTGAGGCCGAGCAAGGCGAACAGGATCGGGTAACGGTTCAGCAGCATGGTGCGGTTCTGGCCCTGTTCAACCCCCTTGGACGCGAAGCGGTTGCGCTGATCCGACGAAGCCTGTGGTGCGTTCGACGAAGTGTTCTTTCTTCCGGTTGAAGGCGTTCACCCTTCGGTGTTGATAGGCGCGTGCATCCGCCCAGGCACCCTTCACCCAGCCCGGTACTTTTGGAGCCGTGCCCGCCCCCCCGTACCGCGTCCTTGTCGTCGGTCAGACCCCGCCCCCCCATCACGGTCAGGCCATCATGATCGCCCGCCTGTTGGAGATGCGCAGTGACCAACTACACCTCTTCCATGTGCGACTGGCCTATTCCGACGATATCGGCAGTGTGGGCAAGTTCGCCTTCCGCAAGGTGCTCATCCTGTTCACCACCATCCTGCGCGTTTGGTGGGCCCGGCTCCGGCATCGGCCCCAGGTCCTGTACTATCCACCCAGCGGTCCCAGCAAGGTCCCGGTGCTCCGCGACATCGTCTTCCTGCTGGCCACCCGCTGGCTGTTCCCGAAGACAGTGTTCCACTTCCACGCGGGTGGTGTCTCGGGCTTCGCCCCGGAACTTCCCGCCGTGCTCCGGCCCTTGTTCCGGGCGGCGTACCGCAAGCCGGACCTGGCCATCCGCACCGCACCCCAGAACCCCGACGATGGGGCGGTCTTCGGCGCCCTGCGGAACGTGGTCGTGCCGAACGGCGTGGAGGACATGCGTGGGACGGTGCCCGAGCATCGGGCCGCAGCCGGCGAGCCGCTGACCATCCTCTTCACCGGGGTGATGACCGGCACCAAGGGCGTGATGGTGGTGCTTGAGGCCTTCGCACGGGTGCGGGAGCAGGGGATGGATGCCCGCCTGGAACTGATGGGCAAGTGGAGCAGTGAAGCCTTTCGCGAGCACTGCGAGGCTTATGTGCGCGACCGTGGGATCGAGGATCGTGTACGCTTCCTTGGTGTGCTCAGCGGGCGTGAGAAGTTCGAACGTTTCGCGGCGTGCGACATCTTCTGCTTCCCCTCCTTCTATGAAGCGGAGACCTTCGGCCTGGTGCTCCTGGAGGCCATGCAGTTCGCGAAGCCGGTGGTCAGCACGGTCTGGCGGGGCATTCCGTCCGTGGTGGCCGATGGGCAAAGTGGCTATTTGGTCCCCGTACGGCAGCCCGGGGACGTTGCCGAACGCCTGCTTGCGTTGCGTGATGAGGCGTCGCGCCTGCGCATGGGGGAGGAGGGTCGCCGCATCTTTGAGCGTGAATTCACGTTGAAGGCCTTTCATCATAGCATGGAACGGGAGTTCATCGCCTTGTTCCAGTGAACCCCGGCATGATCCCCGCGCCCAGCAGCCCTACAGACCACGTGTCCGCCACATCTGAGAACCAGCCCGAGGCCTTTCCGAAGCGGAGGGTGCTTACAGTGGACATCAGCGTGGGTGGTTTCGAGGAAACCGTGCGGGCCATCGCCGATCATGGCGAGGCCCGGCGATCCGCTTACGTGTGTTGCGTGAACGCCCACATGACGGTGGAGGCGCGCGGACCGGAGTTCGCCGCCGTGGTGAATGGTGCGGACTTCGCCACGGCGGACGGCATGCCTGTGCTGCGGGCCTTGCAACTCTTCCACCGGGTGCGGCAGGAACGGGTGGCCGGGAATGACCTGATGCCGGCGTTGTTGGAGGAGGCTGCGCGGCGGGGGGTCGGGGTGTACCTCTTCGGAGGTTCGGAGGATGTGCAGCAGCGCATTGTGGAGCGTGCAGCGCGGGAGGTGCCGGCCTTGCGGATCGCAGGGCGATGGTCGCCTCCCTTCGCGCCCTTGGAACAGATGGATCTGGTGGCTGATGCGGCACGGATCAACGCCAGCGGGGCCGGGATCATCCTGGTATCCCTGGGCTGCCCCAAGCAGGAGCGGTGGATGGCCGCGATGAAGGGGCAGGTGCATGGCGTGATGCTGGGTATCGGTGGTGCCTTCCTGCTCTATGCCGGTGTGGACAGCCGCGCACCGCGCTGGATGCGCGACCTTTCCCTTGAGTGGTTGTACAGGCTGTGGTTGGAGCCCCGCCGGTTGTGGCGCCGATACCTGGTGACGAACAGCCTTTTCCTCGTCCTATTCATCAAGGAATGGACCCGATGGATGCTCCGCGGCATGAAGGCCCGCTAGGTGATCGGGCCATGGGCCCGGGCCCATCTGGTACGGCCTTTGCGTCTTGCAAGCCCCGCCTCGACCCTTCGACGAATGGACATAAGTTATCGACCAATTTGACAATGATCCGACGAAGCCACTACATTTGGCACACTCGCAGGTAGGTCGAACGGTTCTTGGACATAGAACCAGATGGAAAAGACACTAGGTCCTCAACACCGGATAGGTCGCTCAGCGACCGGCGCAGAGCTCAGCAACGAGCTCTCCTCCCTGCTGCGCAATGGCCGGAGCTCCCTGCAGAACGTACAGACCGGGCTGAACAAAGTGCTCACCTTGGAGCCATTGACCACGGTCAAGGACCTGGTGATCGTGGGTGATGGTCCAGCGGCAGAGGAGATCTTCCGGTATTGCGAGGACCAGACCGTGCGTGGCTACCGCTTCCGCGGGATCTTCAATGACGAGCCCCTGGATGGTGTGCTTGGCGAGCGCCGTGTGGGCGATGTGGAGGCGGTCCGCTCCTTCGCGATCCAGAACCGCATCGACATTCTGTACTGCGCCCTTCCCGGAACCCGCCGGGCGGACATCACAGACCTGATGGAGTTCTGCGAGCGCAACACCATCCGTTTCCGGGTGATACCGAGTGCCGAGAGCTTCATTCCGGTGGTGAAGACCTCCGAACTGGAGTTCCACGGCGAGGTGCCGGTGAGCAAGATCCGCAGGGAGCCTTTGGACAGCATCTATGCCCGTGCCTTCAAGCGGATCTTCGACATCGTCTTCTCCTTCGGCATCATCGTCTTCGTGTTCTCCTGGCTCTTCCCCTTGCTGGCATTGATGGTGAAGCTCTCCAGCAAAGGCCCCGTCTTCTTCAAGCAGGTACGCCTGGGCAAGGACAATGAGGAGTTCGTGTGCTGGAAGTTCCGGAGCATGCGGATGAACAAGGAGGCGGACAGCAAGCAGGCCACGAAGAACGACCCCCGGGTGACGCGTGTGGGCGCTTTCCTCCGCAAGAGCAACCTCGATGAAATGCCCCAGTTCTTCAACGTGTTCCTGGGCCAGATGAGCGTTGTGGGGCCTCGTCCACACCCGTTGCGGTTGAACGACCAGTACCGGGACATCATCGACAAGTACATGGTGCGCCACTTCGTCCGTCCGGGCATTACGGGCTGGGCGCAGGTGAACGGCTTCCGGGGCGAGACCCGTACGCCCGAGCTCATGGAGCGCCGTGTGGAGCTGGACGTGTGGTACCTGGAGAACTGGTCCTTCTGGCTGGACCTGCGCATCGTGGTCAAGACCGTGACCAACATGCTGGGCAAGGAGGAGAACGCCTATTGACGGCATGCCCGGCAGGCTGGGATGCATTTCTCGGCCGGATCGGTCAACGGATCCAATGAACCACTATATTTGCGCTCCCTTTCCCGGAAAGGCATAGAAGTCATGGCCAACCACAAGTCCGCATTGAAGCGCGTCCGTCAGACCGAGACCCGCAACGAACGCAACCGTTACCAGAGCAAGACCGCACGGAACGCCGTGCGCAAGCTGCGTACGCTCACCGACAAGAAGGCGGCTGAGAAGCTGCTGCCCGAGGTGAGCTCCATGCTGGACAAGCTGGCCAAGACCAACCAGATCCACAAGAACAAGGCTTCGAACCTGAAGTCCTCCGTGAAGCGCTACGTGAACACCTTGAAATAAGGGTCGCGAAGCACACCGTACCTTGGACAGGTCCTCCATTCGAGGGCCTGTTCCCGTTTAAAGACGCGCATGAAGCCCGAGGGTGGCAAATTGAGCATTCCGGAATGGTCCAAGGAGGACCGGCCCCGTGAGCGTTTGCTGGCCCGTGGGGCCAAGGCCCTCAGCGATGCCGAACTCGTGGCCATCCTCATCCGCAGCGGAACACCCACCGACAGCGCTCTGGACCTGGCACGGATCATCCTCAACAAGGCGGGCAACGACCTGCACAAGCTGGCCGCCATGGGCGTGAGCGAGCTCATGCGGATCCATGGAGTTGGTGAGGCGAAAGCGATGAGCATCGTCGCCGCGCTGGAGTTGGGTCAACGCCGCAGGGACCTCGCCGTATCCCAACGTCCGCTCATTTCGGACAGTCGTTCGGCCTTCGAGTTGTTGCAGCCCGTCCTGGGCGACCTGCCCTACGAGGAGTTCTGGTTGCTCCTGCTCGATCGCGGCAACCGCCTGATGAACCGGGTGAAAGTGAGCCAGGGTGGCATGCATGGCACCGTGGCGGACCCCAAGTTGATCTTCCGGGAAGCGCTGGACCAGCGTGCGAGCAGCGTGATCCTGTGCCACAACCATCCGAGCGGGCAGCTGCGGCCCAGCGCGGAGGACATCCAGCTTACACGGAAGTTGGTGGAGGGCGGACGCTTCCTCGAGATCCAGGTGCAGGACCATTTGATCGTAACGAACGCGGGCTATTTCAGCTTCGCCGATAACGGCCAGTTGAACTGATCGATGCCGGGTCCCTTGCGGATACTGACCGTGGTGGGTGCACGCCCCCAGTTCATCAAGGCCGCCGCGCTCACGCGGGCCATCGACGGTCCGTTCGCGGGGCGCATCCACCAGACCGTGCTTCATACCGGCCAGCACTACGATGCGGACATGAGCGAGGTCTTCTTCCGGGAGCTCGGTTCACGCGGACCTGACCTGCACCTTGGTGGTGCCGAAGGGGATGTGTCGCGGTTCGGTCGCATGATGGATGGGGTGGAGCGTACCATCGCTGACGTGAGCCCCGATGTGTTGCTGGTCTATGGCGACACCAGGAGCACCCTGGCCGGTGCGATGGCCGCAAGTCGCATGGGTGTGCCCGTGGCGCACGTGGAGGCTGGTCTGCGCTCCTTCGACAACGCGATGCCCGAAGAGGAGAACAGGGTCCTGACCGACCATGCGAGCTCCTGGTTGTTCTGTCCCACCGCCACCGCTGTGGCCCACCTGGTGAAAGAAGGCTTGGTGGACGCGCCCGGGATACCTTCAGTACGTCGGCCGCGTGTGTTGAACGTTGGCGACGTGATGCTGGATAATGCGCTATTCTTCAGGAAGGCGGCGGGTTCACGCCGGGTGCTCGATGATCTTGGGCTGCGAGGTGCCGACTTCGCCGTGGCCACGATCCATCGGGCAGGAACGGCGGATGATCCGCGGATACTCGGCCGGATCTTCGAGGCCTTTGGTGCGCTATATGAACGCACGAGGGTCCGGGTCATCGTGCCCCTTCATCCACGAACGCGCAAGACATTGGGTGCTGCCTATGTCGAACCCAAGGGCGTCTTGATCATCCCGCCTATCGGCTATTTGGACATGCTTGCCTTGGTCGATGCCTCGCGTTTCGTGCTGACGGACAGTGGCGGTCTGCAGAAGGAGGCTGGTTTCCTTGGCAAGCGTGCAGTGATCCTTCGCGAGAACACCGAATGGGTCGAATTGCTTGGTCCTGGTGGTTCGGTGCTCGCTGGCATCGATCCCGACTCGATCATGACCGCTGCAATGGGCATGTTTCAACAGGCTGATATCGCGATGGCGAGCGCTTTCGGCGACGGACATGCGGCAGAGGGCATCTGCCAAGAACTCCTTCGTGTGGCATGATCCGATCGGCGATCTCCTACACACGCGACCTTGGCACCGCGCTCGTCGATCCGGCAGCACGTCGGCTTCTTTGGGCACATGCCGGTGGTGTCACGCAGAAGACGGTCGATCGGGAGGCGGCGTTGACGGCCGCGGTGGGCTATCTCCTGCGCGCGCAGCAGCAGGGCACGGATGCCGGGCTCGGAAGCTACCACCTCACGAAGGGCTGGGGGGCATCCTATCCGGAGACCACGGGCTATGCCATCCCGACCTTGTTCGTTGCGGGTGACCGGCTGGGCCGTTCCGACCTGCATGAGGCTGCGGTGAAGGCGGCTGATTGGTTGCTCACCATCCAACGCCCCGATGGGGGTTGGCAGGGGGGACGCATCGGCGAGGACCGGCAGAGCGTGGTATTCAACACGGCGCAGGTGGTGCGTGGGCTGTTGGCTGCACATGAACGCACCCAACGATCGGTGTACCTGGATGCCGCCATTCGTGCGGGCAGGTGGATCGTGCAGGTCCAGGATGCTGATGGTGCCTGGCGTATAGCGAACTTCATGGGCGTGGCGAGGGTGTATGACACGTATGTGGATGCACCGCTGCTTCAATTGCACGTGGCGAGCGGGCAGGAGGAGTTCCGGGAGGCCGCTGTACGCAACCTGCGATGGGTGCTCGAGCAGCAGGCGGAGAACGGTTGGTTCGCCAATGCGGACAACACGTTGCGGCACAACGACCGGCCCATCACCCATACCCTGGCCTACACCATGGATGGCCTGCTCGAATGTGCACGCATCACCGGTGAGGAGCGCTGGGCGCAGGCAGCCCTGAAAGCCGCCGAACCCTTGGCCGAGCGGTTCCTGGTGCAAGGTGCCCTCCGTGGACGATACGACGCCGCTTGGAAAGGCAGCGAGCACCCCATACTGACCGGATGTGCGCAGATGGCCATCGTTTGGTCGCACGCGGCAGAGATGACCAACGATCAGCGGTATCGAACCGCAGCGGAGGGAATGGTCAACTGGCTGGCCTCGGTGCAGGAGCTGGGGAGATCAGGTCCTGATCAGGCGTTCGGAGCGCTTCCGGGCTCGTTCCCACTGTGGGGGCGCTATGAGAAGTTCGCATTCCCGAACTGGGGCACGAAATACTTCGTGGACGCGTTGCTTTGTGCCGGCCGCGATATGGCCCGGTGAACGTGAGCACGACCGATCCGATCCATCTCTTCGAAGAAGCAGCAAGGCGTTGGCCATTGCGACCCGCCCTGCGCTTGGATGGTCGCACCATCACCTATGCGGAGCTCGATGGTTGGGGCAATGCCATCGCGCATCGGATCATTAGCAAGGGATATGGCGGTGCTCGCATCGCGTTGATGGCTGAGAAGAAGGCGGGATCCTATGCCACGATCCTCGGCATCCTGAAGGCGGGTTCATCCTATGTGCCGCTTCCACCCGATGGTCCTGCTGATCGATGGAGTACCATGATCGCGAAGGCGGGCGTGCGCGCGATGGTCGGAGGCCGGAGCGTGGACGATCTGGACCTGATCGACCCCAGCGCGGAGGGCAACACCATACTGCCGGGTCCTCCGGCCTATGAGGAGGCGTACGTGCTCTTCACCAGCGGCAGCACTGGCGGGCCGAAGGGGGTGAGCGTGAGCCGGTCCAATGTGGCCGCCTACCTCCGCCATCAGCTCGCGGTCAATGAATTCAACGAAACGGACCGCTTCAGCCAGTTCTTCGCCCTCACCTTCGACCTCAGTGTACACGACCTCTTCGTCTGCTGGTCCGTCGGTGCGTGCCTGTGCGTTCCAACGGGCGATCAGGTGATGCGCGCGGTCGCCTTTGCGCAAGAGGAAGGGATCACCGTTTGGTTCTCCGTTCCGTCCCTGCTGGTCCTTCAACAACGGATGCGGGCACTGGGTGCGGATGTACTTCCGAAAGTGCGCAAAGCCTTCTTCTGTGGGGAGGCGTTCACCTGGCCGGTGGCGCGTGCTTTCGCGGCGGCTGCACCACATGCGCAGCTGGTCAACCTGTACGGTCCCACCGAAACCACAATCGCCATCACCGGATATGTGATCGATCGCGGTGCGATGGCGCAGGAGGGCGTGGTGCCGATCGGTAGGCCATTCGAGCAGGCGGGAGCCCGGATGGTCGATGAGGAGTTGGAGCTATCAGGACCGCAGCTCGCCGCAGGGTACGTCGATGATCCGTCGGCGACCGCGCGTGCGTTCCGTTCCGAGCAGGGCGCCAGGTGGTACCGCACCGGTGATCGTGTGTGGATGGATGATGAATATGTCCTTCATTACCTCGGTCGGCTGGACGACCAGGTGAAGATCATGGGCCACCGTATAGAGCCGGCCGAGGTGGACGCCGCGCTGGTTCCTGTGCTCGGCGGACAACATGCGATCACGCTGCCCAGGGTGGAAGCCGGTACGATCCGCTTGTACACTTTCGTCCAGGGTGAAGTGGATCAGCCGCGCCTGATGAACGAACTTCGCAGGGCCTTGCCATCCTATATGCTTCCAGAAAAGATCATCGGTGTGGATCGCATGCCGGTCACGGCGCACGGGAAGTTGGATCGCAAGGCCTTGTTGGATCGGCTGGACCATGGATAGGACTGAATTGTCACAACGGTTGCGCGAGCGGTTGGTCCTTCGCGCTGAACGGCTCGGTCTGCGAACGGATGAGATCTCCGGGTCATTGGACCTAGTCCGTAGCGGCCTGTTGGATTCGCTCGGCTTCGTGGACCTGATCACCGAACTGGAGCAAGTGGCCGGGCGGGAGGTGGATCTTGCCAGCGCCTTCGATACACCTGGTGCCACCACCTTCGATGGCGTCCTTGACCTCTTCGACCGCCCATGAACGGCATCTCGATCATCGCCGTCACTGATCCCAAGGATCCACGTCTGGAGCGCTTGCTGCCGATGTTCGAGGATCTGCACGCCGTGATGCACAAGCATGGCATGATGCAGCAGCTCGCGCCGGATGGGGCCCGGCTGTGGATGCAAGGTGTGAAGGCGGGGCTTGAGCGCTTCAATCGGATGGTGCTCGCGATGGATGGGGACGAGGTCGTCGGCTTCACGTGTGGCTCCATCAAGCTCGCTCCCGAATACCTCGGCGGGGCAAGGGTGGGTCATTGGACGCACCTGTACGTGGATGCTGCACACCGCAAGGGAGGCGTCTCACGCGCCATGTCCGAATTACTGCACACGTGGTTCCGCGAGAAGGGCGTGACGAGCGTCGAGACCCAGGTGGTCCGCGATCACCCGAGTTCCGTGCCTTTCGCGGAGTCATTCGGATACACCGTTGAGTGGATCAATCTGCGCCTGACGTTGTGAGCACCGCCCTTGCCCTGTCCGAGTGGCCGGCCCGCATCGGTCTGGAACGAGGGCAGAACGTGTTGCTCGCCGTGGATGTGACACGTTTGGCGTGGAAGCACCGTCATGCGGGTGCGGCGAAGGTCCCCGGTCTGTTGCTGGATGCGTTCCGCGTTGCGCTCGGTCCGGAGGCCACCGTCCTCGTTCCCGCCTTCAACCACGACCTGCAGGATGGCGAACGGTATGATCCGGATCGCACCGGACCGATCACCGGTACGCTGGCCGCCATCGCCTGCAAGCACCCCGGATTCCAGCGCACACGCCACCCGCTGCATTCGTTCGCTGTGGCGGGTGGGGCACAGGACCGCTTCATGGCATTGGATGACGCGAGCAGCTTCTCCCTCGACTCGCCGTTCGCCTTGATGCACGAGCTGGCCTTCACGGTGGTGGCCATCGACCTGGACTTCGATCATGCCTTCTCGTACTTCCACCACGTGGAGGAGTTGGAGCGGGTTCCATATCGGCAGTGGCGGGACTATGCCATCGAATACGGAAGCGTTGGTGGTCATGAGCGCAGACCCTTCAAGCTTTTTGCGAAGCGTTGGGGTTATGCCAACCGTTTACGCGACCTGCAGCCGCTGCTCGAAGCGGCCGGAGCTTTCCGGTCCATGGAAGTGGATGGCAGCACGGTCATCCGCGTGGACATTTCGAAGGCGCATCCGATCATCGTCAAGGACATCCGGGAGAACAGGGCCCGTAGCATCGTTCACTTCACCTTGCGGAACTGGTTGCGGGATGCGCTGCATGCCGTGCTTGCCAAGTCCCCGTCCCGTTCGGCCAACCAACTGGCGCATGCCGATGCTGGTCCACGTTGAACGACCATCGCCGCGGGTGCGGTACGTGGTGGACCATGTGCTGGGGCGCATGCTGGGTCTCGACGTGACCTACGTCCAGGATCCCGAGGAGTTCCGTCGGTCGGCAGGCCCGAAGTTGAGCTATGGTCGTACGCCGATGGATGGTGCGGTGTGCATGCCATGGAGCGGTGGGATCGAAACATGGGCGGAAGCGGATCCTGATGTCCGGTCAGCGGGGGATGAACGCAGCCTGTTCGTGGTGGAAGGCGGAGAGGACCTGTTCGCGGGGATATTCCACCTCCTGAGCCTGTTGGATGAGATGCGCTGCACGGCCAGGGATGCGCATGGTCGCATTCCTTCAGCATCCTTGTTCACGGTCCGAAGTGGCATCGCCGACAGGCCGTGGGTGGATGAGAAGGTGCGCTCGCTTGCGGACGAGATCGAACGGCGATGGCCCGGGACCGTCAAGGCGAAGACCCGGTATGCGAATAGCGTCACCGTGGACATGGACAATATCCTGCGCTATGCTGGTCGACCCTTTGGACGTGCGCTCGGCGCTTCTGTGAAGGAACTGCTACGAGGCGACTGGTCAGCATTGGCTGAGCGCTGGCGCATTCGCGCAGGTGCCGCAGTGGATCCTTTCACGCGGGCGGTCGATCTCGTGGCGGAATACGCCGGCTCGATCGATCGATCGATCTTCTTCTTCCTGATGCGGGGAGGAACGGACTTCGACCATGCGTCGGATCCGGATCATCCGGCCACCCGTGCGTTGATCACCCGAGCTGGCGAAGTGGGCGGGGTCGGCGTTCATCCGTCGTACGAGACGCAGAACGATGACGGACGGATGCTACAGGAACGGGAGCGGCTGCAACGCATCCTCGGAAGGCCGGTCACTGTAAGCCGACAACACTTCCTGCGTTGGACCCTTCCATCCACCCTGGAGCGATCCATTGCCGCAGGTGTGAAGGAGGAGCACAGTTTGGGCTTCACGGACCGCTTCGGATTCCGGGCGGGGACATGCACGCCTTTTCCTTGGTATGACCTGGAGCATGAACGGGAGACCAGCTTGATGTTGCATCCCTTCGCCGTGATGGACAGTGCCTTGATCGAACGGATGAAGCTCGATCCCGCAGAAGTGGTGGCCACGATGAGCGGTGTGAGCGATCTGGTAAGGAAGGTGGACGGGCCGTTCGTCAGTGTATGGCATGACCGATACCTGAGCGGTCACCGCGAGTTCGCGTCCTGGCCGGAGGTCTTCAAGCGCGTGATGCAGCACGCCAAGCGATGATCCGGCATCTGCCACATAGCGCCATCGACAAGGCCGAATGGGACAGGCTGTTGCTTCGCTGCCCGGACCGGTTGTGGTATGTGCAGAGCTGGGTGCTCGACCTGTGCTGTCCGCAATGGGAGGCGCTCATCGGCGATGATGGATCCATCATGCCCTTGATCTGGCGTCGCAAATTCGGTGTGGACTACCTCTACCAGCCCTACGCTGTACAGCAGCAGGGTGTATTCGCCCCGAGCCGCGATGTTCGTACGGATGGCGACTTCCTGGAAGCCGTGCCCAAGCGGTTCAAGTATTGGGACATCCACCTGAACGCGGCGATGCGGGTGCATGCCGATCGGAATGATCGGTTGACCACCAGCACGGACCAGGACCTGGATCTTTCGTCTGATGCGACCACGCTCCGAGCGGGGTACTCCCAAGGCCATCGGCGCAACCTGCGCAAGTGCGGCGATGATCCGCCGGTGATCGTGCGCGACCTCACCGCGTCGGAGTTCGTCACCTTGTTCGACCGGACCACGGGCGCGCGATTCGCCAACATCCCGAAGGGTGGCACGGTGCTGTTGGAGCGCCTTATTTCCGGAGCCATGGAGCGTGGACAGTGTACGCTGCTCGGGGTGCGGGAAGGCGATGTGTTGATCGCGGCCGTCTGCTTCATGGAGTGGGAGGGGCGCTCCATCCTGCTCAAGTCCGCCAATGACAAGGCGGGGACCGACCGCCAGGCCATGTTCCACTTGATCGACCGATACATCAGCGAGCATGCGGCTTCCGGCGTATTGTTGGACTTCGCGGGATCGAACACCCCCTCGGTCGCGCGGTTCAACGCAGGCTTCGGAGCGCGGAGCACGGTATATTTACACCTGATCCGGAACCGACTTCCGGCACCCCTCAGGTGGTTCAAGCGATAAGGTGAACATGGTGTTGGAACTGGCGAAACAGCGGAGCGTGGTGAACCACTTCATCGCGGAATTGCGCGATGAGCAGGTGCAGAAGGATCCCATGCGCTTCCGGCGCAACCTGGCGCGGGTGGGGGAGGTGATGGCCGTGGAACTGAGCCGTACGCTGGAATACACCGAGACCGAGGTGACCACACCGCTCGGAGTGGCGCGCACCGAGCTGATGTCGGAGCAGCCGGTGCTGGCCACCATCCTGCGCGCGGGGCTGGCACTGCACCAGGGCTTCATGAATTACTTCGACCGGGCGGATAGTGCCTTCGTGAGCGCCTATCGCAAGCACAGGAAGGGCGAGGACGCCTTCGACATCGAAGTGGAATACCTCAGCAGCCCATCGCTCCAGGACCGGGTGGTGGTGTTGTGCGACCCCATGCTGGCCACGGGCAAGAGCATGGTGCTCGTGTACAAGGCGCTGTTGCGCCTGGGAAAGCCGAAGGCCCTCCATGTGGCTGCGGTGATCGCCAGTGCGGAAGGCCTGGAGTATGCGAAGGCCCATCTGCCGGCCGGTACGCGGTTCTGGATCGGAGCGGTGGATGATGAGATGACCGCACAGGCCTACATCGTTCCTGGACTGGGTGATGCCGGCGACCTCGCTTACGGGGCCAAGCTCTAGGCCATGCAAGCCGCTTTCGCCGCGATCACCGTGATCTTCACGGCCATGGTGAAGTTCCTGTTCGCGGGTCTTGTTTCCTACGGCATGGGCCATGGCTTCGTGGAGACCCTGACCTACACGGCCATCGGCGGTTGCCTGGGCATGTGCCTGTTCTACTTCGCGGGCCGCGGTATGATGGAGTGGTTCCGGCAGCGCTACCTCCGGAGGAAGGCCGCGCGGCGGGACCAGGGACTGCCGCGCAAACGGGTCTTCACCCGGACCAACCGGGCCATCGTGCGCATCAAACAGCGCTACGGTATCCTCGGACTCTCGGCCTTCGCACCGCCCACGCTCTCCATTCCGATAACGGCCATCATCGCCGCGAAGTACTTCCGGCACGAACGCCGGACCCTGCCCACCCTGCTGTTATCCGTGCTCCTTTGGTCCGTGCTGCTCAGCACCGCATGGAGCTTCGTTCGATGAAGCGTTACCGCCATCTCTTCTTCGACCTGGACCACACGCTGTGGGACTTCGAGACCAATTCGCGGGACACGCTGCACGAACTGCATGCGACAGAGCGATTGGTCGAACGCGGGATAACGGATCCGGCGGAGTTCATCGATGCCTATGAGGAGGTGAACGAGGGTCTGTGGCGGCGTTACGAAAGCGGCCACATCGACCGGCACGTGCTCCGGGTATTGCGCTTCCGGAACACCTTGCTTCGTTTCGGCGTGAAGGATGACAAGCTGGCGGATCGCATGGGCCACGACTACCTGGCCTTGACACCGAAGCGGAAGAACCTGATGCCCGGTGCGCGCGAACTCCTGGTCGATCTCGGTGCGCACTACCGCATCCACATCATCACCAACGGCTTCCACGAAGTGCAGGCGGAGAAGATCGCGAGCAGTGGGCTGGGCCAGCACTTCGACCTGGTGTTGTCGAGTGAGATGGCGGGTGCCAAGAAGCCTGATCCGCGCATATTCCGCACCGCCTTGGAACGCACGAAGGCCACGGCCGCAGAGAGCCTGATGATCGGCGACAGCTTGCAGGCCGATATCGAGGGTGCCCGCAATGCCGGGTGGGACCAGGCGCATTTCGCCCCGCGTGGCGGTGGCGACGAACAGGCGACCTATGTATTAGCTCGGCTCGACGACCTCCGCGCCATCCTGCTGTGAGGGCTCGGAGCCGTCCGGATGGAAGACATACTCCATCAGCTGGCGCGTGCCGGTGATGTGGCTGTGGCGCACGAAGCGCACCATGGAGCCGCTCACGACGACACCGCGGTACTCGATCTCGCCCTTCTCCGGATGCGTGACGAAGACCAGGCTGTCGCCCACCAGGCTCACGGGTACGTTGTGCAGACCCAGACCGGGATTGCCGCGCGTCTCGCGAACGAGGTAGGCGGGCAGGTCCTTCTCCACGTCCTTCGTGCCGTTCACGGTGACCACACGTCCTTCCGGAAAGAAGCGGATCAGGTAGATCAGGTCGCCGATACGCTGCCCGTAATAGCCATCGAAGCGCAGGCCGCTTTCCGCGAGCGGGCCTTTGGCCGCCATGCCGGTGGCCGGATCGATCGCGGGGTCCTTCCTGTCCAGGAGGCTCTTGCCGATGAGGGCGATCGCCAGGACGGCGATGATCGCGATGAGGACGTTCTTGATGGTGTTGTTCATCGATCAGTGCTTGAAACGCGCGATCACCGAGGCCGAGCCCGTGACCACCTGGCCCAGGCTCACTTCGATGCTGGCATCGAGCGGCAGGAAGAGGTCCACCCGGGACCCGAACTTGATGAAGCCGAACTCCGCGCCCTGCACGGCGGGGGTGCCTTCGCGCGCATAGGTGCAGATGCGGCGTGCGAGCGCCCCGGCGATCTGGCGGAAGAGGACCTCGCCGTACTTCGGGTGTGCGGTCACCACGGTGCTCCGCTCGTTCTCGGTGCTGCTCTTCGGGTGCCAGGCCACGAGGTACTTGCCGGGGTGGTATTTGTAATAGGTCGTGGTACCGCCGATGGGGTGGTAGTTGATGTGCACGTTCAGCGGGCTCATGAAGATCGAGACCTGCCGACGCTTGTCCTTGAAGTACTCCGGCTCATACACCTCCTCGATCACCACCACCTTGCCATCGCAAGGCGAGAAGATCGCGGCATCATCCTTCGGCAGGGCGCGCTTCGGCACGCGGAAGAACCAGAGCACGATGCCAAGCACGGCGACGAGCGCGAAGCCGATGAGCGCACTCACCACGATGGGCAGCACCGGCCATTTCACCAGGGCGAAGAGGCCGAAGCAGACGACGGCGGTCACTAAGAGGAGGGTAGGCGTTCCTTCGCGGTGCAGGCGCATCGAATGGGGTGGTGCGGTCAAAGATAGACGGCTCCGCCAGCCGCTACCGGATAAGCTGCAGGTAGAGCACCACGGCCGGCACGGCGAGCAGGAAGCCATCGAAACGGTCCAGGATGCCGCCATGTCCGGGCAGGATCCGTCCGGAATCCTTCACACCACGTGCCCGTTTGAACGCTGATTCGAGCAGGTCGCCGAGCGTGGCGGTAAGCGCGATCAAGCCGCCCACGATGAGCCATTCCTGCTTGCTGAGGAAATCATGCCAGTTGGCCAGCATCCACGCTACGCCCAAGGTCAAGGCGATACCCCCCAGGAGTCCTTCGATCGTCTTCTTGGGTGAGACGGCCGGTAACAGCGGTGTGCGTCCGATGGCCCGACCAACGAGGTACGCTCCGGTGTCGTTGGTCCAGAGCAGGATCATGAAGCCGATGAACATCCAGCGATCCACGGCGAAGAAGTGCGTCATCAGTCCGAAGGGTACGGCGACCAGCAGGAGTCCGCAGAGCGTCTGTCCCATGGCCTGCCCGGGGTCCGGCTGTCCGCGCCAGAGCGACCAGGTGATGGTGATGAGCAGCATGAGGAAGGACAGCGCGAGCGTATAGCCGAGGTTCCATTGCTGGTCCACGGCATGCAGGCCCACGGCCAGATAGACCGTGGCGCCCACGAGCATGGTCCAAGTGGTCGGCGGTTCTTCGGTCGGCTGGCGCAGCAGGCGGTGCAGCTCGTGCAGGCCGATCAGGCATACCGGCAGGTAGAGCAGGAAGGTGGTGACGGGTCCGGCCCAGGCGGCACCGAGCGTGAGCAGCACGTACACGGCACCGGTCAACGCGCGCAGGCCGAGCTCCTTCATGATGCGTCGCTCTGTCGGATCAGGTGCAGTGCACGCAGGACATGGTCGCGGTCCACGAGCACTTCGATGGAGCCCATGGATGGATAGACCGAGGAGCGCTGATCCATCACCACGGCGGGGATGTCGTGCGCCTCCAACTGCCCGCGCAGCATCTCGGCCTCGTGCCGGTCGCGGGCGGTGTGGATCAGGGTCCAGTTCGCCATGGGGCGGGTGGTCAGGCCTGTGCGCTCTGATCGGCAGGGGCCTCCGGTCCGGTCGTCGAGCCGGTGGCAGCGCCATTGCCGTTGCCATTGCTGGTGCTTTGGTCGGCGATGGCCTTTTGGAACGGACGGTGACCGAAGATCTTCTCGAGGTCCTCCTTGAAGATCACTTCCTTCTCCAACAACTGGGTCGCGAGGGCGGTCAGCTTGTCCTTGTTCTCCGTGAGGATGCGTTTGGCGCGGGCGTACTGGCCCTCCACCAACTTGCTCACCTCTTCATCGATCGTCTGCGCCTGACGCTCGCTGTAGGGCTTGCCGAAGGTGTACTCGCTCTGGCCGGTGCTATCGTAATAGCTGATGTTGCCGATGCGGTCGTTGAGGCCGTACATCGTGATCATCGC
>JACJZG010000030.1 GCA_020635715.1 Flavobacteriales bacterium
TTCGCCCACGATCACCAGTCGCAGGTCGGAGGGGTGCCTGTCCAATAGCTCATCGAAGGCCTGCAGCAAGCGCGCGATGTTCTTGCGTGGGTTCAACGATCCGATGCATACAACGTAAGGATGTCCCTGTGCGAACTCCGAGCGAGCGGCCTGCTTCTCATCATCGGTGAGCGGACGGTACACCTCGCCCACGCCGTTGTACACCACGTCGATCCGACCTTCGGGAACACCATAGGTGGTGGCGATGTCATGCCGGGAGTATTCGCTCACCGTGGCCAGCCGTGTGGCATGCCGGGCGAAGCGCGGGAAGTACTTCCGGTAGTACGTGCTGTACGCTTTGGGAAGATCCTCGGGGTGATGCTCGAAGTTGAGGTCGTGCATCACGGCCAGCGTGGGCACCTGGCTGCGCAGCGCCAGATACCCATCGGGGCTGATGAAGGCATCGGCCTTCACGGCCTTCAGTTTGCGGGGAAGTAACCAGTTGAACCAAAGACGGTAAAGCAGGGGATGGCGTGTGGGCGGGGAAAGCACGGCCCCTTCCACGTTCCCGGCGTAGATGAACTTATGGTCAAAGGGCCGGTCGAAGAGGAAGATGAACCGGTGCTCCGGGTGGGCCCGCACGAGGCGTTGCAGGGTCTCGTGGGTGAACCAGCCGATACCCTCCAGCTTGTTGGAGAGCAGCAGCCGGGTGTTCACCGCGATGCGCATGGCGCAAAGGTGGCGAAGTGTCCGTTCAGGGCCGCAACCCGCACCTTTGCCATCTTCACCGCGCCGATGCAACGTCGTTTCCTGCTGAACCTGGGCCTGCTGGTGGTGCTGAACCTCCTGGTGAAGCCCTTCTACATCCTGGGCATCGATGCCGGGGTGCAGGACGCCGTGGGGGCCGCCACCTATGGAACCTACGCCGCGTTGCTCAGCCTGAGCTTCCTGTTGAGCATCGTGCTCGACCTGGGGATCACCAACCAGAACACGCGGCATATCGCGCAGCACACCGCCCTCATGGGCAAGACCGTCGGTGGTGTCCTGGGCATCCGGTTCGTCCTGGTGGTGCTCTATGCCATTTGCACGCTGATCACCGGCCTGGTGCTCGGCTTCGCCGCGGAACAGATGGTGGTCCTTGGCTGGTTGATCGTGAACCAGGCGCTCGTGGCCACGATCAACTTCATGCGCAGCAACATCGCCGGGGCCCAGCGCTTCAAGCAGGACAGCCTGCTGAGCGTGCTGGATCGTGCGCTCCTCATCGGCATGGTGGGATGGGCGCTGTGGGGAAGGGCCAGCGGGGAACCCTTCCGGATCGAGTGGTTCGTGTGGGCACAGACCATCGCCTACAGCGTGACCCTGCTCGTGGCCTATGGCATGGTGCATCGTCTGGCGGGCGGGGTGCGCCTGCGCTGGCAGCCGGCCTATGCCTGGGTGGTGGTGCGGCAGAGCTTTCCGTATGCGCTCCTGATCCTGCTGATGACCTTCTACTACCGCATCGATACGCTCATGCTGGAACGGATGCTGCCCGATGGTCCGGTGCAGGCCGGGATCTATGCGCAGGCCTTCCGCTTCTTCGAGGCCTTCAACATGCTCGGTTATCTGATGGCCGGACTACTCCTACCCATGTTCAGCCGGATCCTCGGTGCCCGTGATGAAGGCACGCGTGCGGGCCTCACGCCGCTGGTGCGCCTCGCCACGCGCCTGGTGCTCACGGGTACGGTGGCCATCGCGGCCTTCGGTGTGGTGAACGCCCAGGAGGTGATGGACCTGCGCTACTCCGCGCACACCAAGGAGAGCGCGCCGGTCTTCGCCCTGCTCATCGCCTGTTTCGTGGCCGTCTGTTCCACCTACGTGTTCGGTACCCTGCTCACGGCCGGTGGTCGGCTGAGCCAGCTCAATTGGATGGCTGCGGGCGGGGCCCTGTTGAACGTCGGGATCAACCTGGTGCTGATCCCGCGGATCCAGGCGGAGGGTGCGGCTTGGGCCAGCCTCGTCACGCAGGTGCTCACGGCCCTCGCACAGATCGTCCTGGCCGGCCGTCTGTATCAGGCCACCATCCCCTTCGGGCTCTGGGCGCGGGCGGCGGCTTATGCCCTGGCCCTGGTGGGGGTGGCCATGGGACTGGCGTTCTCCGGTCTGTCCTTCTTCGTTCAACTGCTGGGTTTCGCAGTGGTCGCACTGGTGCTGGCCTTTGTGCTCGGACTGGTGAACGCGAAGGTGGTGTTCGAGGCCCTCGAACTGCGGATGGCCGACCGGCGGTGAACCCTTCCCCGCGTGGGGATGAGGCTTACTTTTGGCCCTCTTTCCAAGCAACGCATGCAGCAAGCGAACAGCGGAGCGGACACCGGCCCGGACGTGGCCTGGACCCTCTGGATCCACAGGAAACGTATCCTCGTGTTGACGGTCCTGGGGGGCATCGGGGGGCTTGTCGCTTCGTACATGGTGAAGCCCCTGTTCAAGAGCGAGGTGGTCATGTACCCGGCCGTGTCCAACTCAGTCTCGCGCTCCATGCTCCTTGAGCAGAGCACCGGTCGCGACGATATCCTCGCCTTCGGGGACGAGGAGGACGCGGAACAGCTCATGCAGATGTTGCAGTCGGATCGCGTGCGTGACCGGCTGGTGGACCGTTTCGACCTGTGGACCGCCTATGGCATCGACCCTCAAAGCAAGACCAGGCACTCCGAACTGATCGATGCCTATGAGGAGCACATCTCCTACAAGCGTACGAACCTTGGCAGCGTGCGGATCGAGGTGCTCGACCGCGATCCACAGCGTGCGGCCGACATGGCCAACCACATTGCAGAACTGGTGGATGCGGTGTGGAGCGAGATGGTGAGTGAACGTGCGGCGAAGGGCGTGGCCACCATCCAGGAGAAGCTGGCTGCGCTCGATCAGGAGATACAGCGCACGGATGATAGTCTGCGTGTCCTGCGAAAGCTTGGCGTACATGACTATTACAGCCAGAGCGAACGTTACAATGAATACCTCGGCGCGGCGATCCTCAAGGGCGACCAGCGCGCCGTACACGAGCTCGAGGACCGTTTCAAGATGCTGGCGGACCTCGCCGGACCGTATGTACGGTTGCATGACAAGCTGAACTACGACATGCGCCGGGCCACCATCCTGCACATGAAGCTGGAACAGGCCACTGCGGACATGGAAAGCGAGGTCCCGCACAAGTTCATGGTCAACTATGCCCAGCCGGCGGACAGTAAATACTGGCCAAAGCGCTGGCTCTTCCTCGCCGTGAGTGCGGCCTCGGCGTTCCTGATCGCCTTGTGCAGCATCGTTGTGGAAGCCAATTTCAACAAGATCCGGGACCGTCATGGGAAATGAGCTCTCGTTCCAGCGCCTGTTCGAGTTGGTGAAGGCCCGCTACAGGACCTACATCGTCGTAGGCCTCATGGCAGCCGTGCTCGCCATCATCTTCAGCCTTCCCGTCTTCATCAAACCGCGTTACAAGTCCACCGCCACGGTATACCCGGTGAACTTGAACAGCTATTCCATCGAGACCCGAACGGACCAACTGTTGCAGCTTCTCCAGAGCAACAGCATCCGTGACAGCCTGATCCGCAAGTTCGACCTTAGCCATGCCTACCGGGTGGATACGACGTTGCAGGCAGGTCGCTTCGCGCTCTACAACGAGTTCCTCGAGCGTGTGGAGATCAGCAAGACGAAGTATGAAAGCGTGATGATCGAAGTGGTGGACGAGGATCCGGTCCGCGCCCGCGACATGGTGAACGCCTTGCTCTACCAGGTGAACCAGCTGGCCCGCCGCCTCCAGCGCGAGAAGTCTTATGAAGTGCTCCGTATCGCCGAACGGACCCTCGCGCACGAACGCCACAAGCTCGATTCGGTGGAGACCCGCCTGAACGAGCTGCGCCAGAGCGCTGGCATGCTCTCCTATGAGACGCAGGCCAAGGAACTCACGAAAGGCTATGTGAAGCTGCTGAGCTCCAACGCGGGCCAGGCTCAACGGGACAAGGTGCTCGGCATGATCAAGGACCTGGAGTCGCGCGGAGGGGAGTTCCGCCAGCTCACCGAGATGAGCAACATCTTCCGTGGGAACTACGACCGGGCACTCACACAGTACGAGATCGCGGTGAACGATGTGACCAAGGAGCTCACCTATACGAATGTGATCGTATACCCCGAAGTGGCCGACAAGAAGGTCTATCCGGTGCGCTGGCTCATCGTCCTGCTCGCCACGGCCTCCGCGCTCGTCCTATGCACCCTGGTGCTGCTGTGGCAGGAGCGCCGCTGATGCCATGCTGACGCGCCTGAAGGACCACCGCTGGCTTGCGCTCGCCCTGAGCGTCGCCTTCGTCGTGGTCAACATGGCGCTGATGGCCAAGCGCATCTACTGGCTCAACCTGCTGCCCGTGGCGCTCATCCTGGGCTGGGCCATGCTCACCAGCGTGGACAAGCTGCTGCTGGCCGTGGCCTTCTTCACGCCGCTGTCCATCAACCTGGAGGAACTGGACATCGGGGGCATCGGCATATCGCTGCCTACGGAACCCATCATGGTCGGGCTCACGGTGCTCTTCCTGTTCAAGCTCGGGATGGAGCGTGGGGTGGTGGATATCCGTGTGTGGAGGCACCCGATCACCCTGGTGATCCTCGCCCAGCTGGCGTGGATGCTGCTCTGCATCATCCCCAGCTCGATGCCCTTCGTTTCGACGAAGTACATGCTCGCGCGCCTCTGGTTCGTGGTCACGATGTACTTCATGGTGTCGCGTCTGTTCGAGGAGCCCCGGAACGTGCATCGCTTCCTGTGGTCGTACATCGCTGGGCTCAGCATCGTGGTCTTATACACGCTCATCCACCACAGCCTCTTCGGCTTCGAGCATGAACCCGCGCACTGGGTCATGACCCCCTTCTTCAAGGACCACACCAGCTACGGTGCGATCCTGGCCTTCTTCCTGCCCTTCTGCATCGGTGCCCTCACCTTCCCGACCTATACCCCCGGCGAACGGTCGGCCGCGCTCCTGGTCTTCATCCTGCTCGCGGTCGGGCTCATCTTCTCCTACACCCGCGCGGCATGGCTCAGCCTGGTGGGTGCGTTCGGGCTCTTCCTGGTGATGCGGCTGCGCGTGCCCACATGGGTGCTGGCCGCCCTGCTGGTGACCGCTGGTGTGGTGTACGTGGTGGAGCAGGAGCAGATCACCATCGCGCTGGAGCGGAACCGTGATGAGAGCAGCGACGACCTGGGCAAGCACGTGAGCTCGATCTCCAACATCTCCAGTGATGCCTCGAACCTGGAACGCATCAACCGCTGGAATTCCGCGCTGCGCATGTGGGAGGAACGACCCGTCTTCGGCTGGGGACCCGGCACCTACATGTTCCAGTACGCCCCCTTCCAAGCTTCGGAGGACCGCACCATCATCAGTACCAACTTCGCAGCCGGTGGCAATGCGCACAGCGAATACCTCGGTCCATTGTCAGAGCAGGGTGTTCCCGGGATGCTGTTGATGGTGCTGCTCGTGGGTGTGACACTGTACCACGCCATCAAGCTCTACGCAAGGATGCCCGCCGGCGGCGACCGCCGCCTGGTCATGACCACCACCCTGGGCCTGGTGACCTACTACCTGCACGGGGTGTTGAACAACTTCCTGGACCTGGACAAGGCGTCCGTGCCCTTCTGGGCGTTCACGGTGCTCATCGTGCTCATGGACATCCGCTACCCGCGGACCATTGAGCGGACGAAGGACCCGGTCGTGAGCCCTGCCTGATGGCGATCAACTGAAGCGACAGGTCAGCAGCGCGATGTCGTCGAGATAGGGAAGGTCCCCGCGATGCTTCTCGAAGGCGGCGGTCACCGCTTCGTTGATGCGTTGCGCACTCGATGACCGGTCCTTCTTCAGCAGCTCGATGATCGGGGCCGTCTCGAAGGCTTCACCTTTCGCGTTCTCCTGTTCCACCAGTCCATCCGTATAACAGAGCAGGGTGGAGCCGGCCGGCAGTTCCACCTCGCCGCTCTTCAGGAAGGGAAGCTTCGGCATCATACCCAACGCGATGCTGCCATCACGCAAGGGTGTGAGGCCTTCACTGTGCATCAGGAGCGGATCGTTGTGGCCGCTGTTGATGTACCGCATCCGTCGCGCGGAGGTATCGATGATGCCGATGAATAGGGTGATGAAGCGCTCGCCACGCGCACTGGCATGCACCTTGGCATTGAGCTCGTGCACCAGTTGTACCAGGTCGTCGGCATGCGGGAGGCTGGCGCGCAGGTTCGCCTGGAAGTTGCTCATGAGCAGGGCCGCGGCGATCCCCTTGCCGCTCACATCGGCCACACAGGCCACGTAGCGGCCGTCGGGCATGGTGATCAGGTCGTAGTAGTCGCCCCCGACCTCGCTGTGCGGCTGGTACCAACCCGCCGCGTCGATCCGTTCGTTGCACGGCAGGTCCTGCGGGATCAGCATGTTCTGCATCTCCGCCGCCAGCTCGAGCTCCCGCTTGGCACGGGCCTGTAAGAGTTCCTGCGCGGCCATGCGCTGGTTCTCCAGGGCCACCACGATCAGGTTGGTCAGGGTCTGGATGAAGGTGAAGTGCTTCACGGAGCGGCTCATGCCCTGCTCCAGTTCGTCGATGTCGCCGATGAGGAGGAAGGCCAGTGGCTTGCCCCGGTGGTAGACAGGAACGGCCACATCGAAGTTGCCGAGGCTGCCGCTGCTCTCATCGCTGATCACCTGTGCCTCCTCCTTCAGACCGGCCATCGCCTTCTCGATGTCCATGGCCGCACCATCCACCTCGTGCCCGAAGGCGATGAGGCGCTCCCAACCCGTGGTGTGTTCGAAGAGCATCAGGCGCGTGATGCCGAGGTCCTCGCGTACGATGCGCTCGTAGCGTTCGAGCAGCGAGGAGCGTTCCTCGGTGTTGTTGATGGCCTTGGTCACCTCCAGCAAGGCCTTCAATTGGAACTCCTTCAGTTCCAACCGCTCCTGGATGCGTTCGAGCCGGGCCATGGTCAATCCTTCAGCTTCTTGAAGAGCTCCGGCAATCGGCTCGTGAGCGCGATCTCCCGCAGCTTCTGCTTGGACTCCCCCGCAGGCGACCCCAGGTAGCTCTTGCCACCCTCCAAGCTGCTCATCACGCCGCTCTGGCCCAGCAGCACCGCGCCTTTGCCGATGGTCACCTTGCTCGGTATGCCGACCTGCCCCCAGAGCGTCACGCCTTCCTCGATCACCACCGCACCAGCGATGGCCACGTGCGCGCAGATCAGCGTGTTGCGCCCGATGCGGGTATCGTGGCCCACCTGCACGTGGTTGTCGAACTTGGTGCCGGCGCCGATGCGCGTGTCCGCGCTCACACCCCGATCGATGGTGCACAGCGCACCGATCTCCACGTCGTCCTCGATCACCACGCTGCCGCCGGGGATCATCTTGTCGTAGCCGCTCGCCCGTTTCTTGTAGTAGAAGGGGTCCGCGCCGATCACCGTGTTCGCATGGATCGTCACCCGATCTCCGATGGTCGTGTTCTCGTAGATCACCACGCCCGGCATGATCAGGCAATCCGCGCCGATGCGCACGTTCGCCCCGATCACAACGGAAGGATGGATCTCCGTTCCATCGCCCACCACGGGTTCGGCGCTGTCCCAGGCCTGGCGCGGCATGGCGGCGCGTACCAGCTTGTTGTACTCGCTGCAGGGGTCGGCACAGATGATGATGGCCTTGCCCGCCGGTGGTTCCACCTCCTTGTTGATGAGGATGGTGGTGGCCGCACTGTTCAACGCCTTGTCGTAGTACTTCTCATGGTCCACGAAGACCAGGTCGCCGGCCTCCACGCGGTTGATCTCGTTCAGCCCGGTGATGAGGATCGAGGTGTTGCCTTTGGCCGTCGCGCCGATCTGCGCGGCGAGCGCTTCGGCGGTGCATGGTGGGTGGAGCCGCATGGGTGGCGGCAAAGGTAACCGGCGGGCATCACCCCCCTTAACGAAGAAGCCCCTCCACCGATCGGTGAAAGGGCTTCCTGAAAAGTGCTCGATCTACTTCTTCACCCGGTCCATGTACTCGCCGGTCTCGGTGTCCACCCGAACGATGGTGCCGATCTCCACGAAGCTGGGTACGCTGACCTCAGCGCCGCCCGCCAGGGTGGCGGCCTTCATCACCTTGTTGCTGGTGTCGCCCTTCACCACGTTCTCCGTGTAGGTCACCTCCAACTCCACCACTTTCGGCGGACGGGCGAAGATGGGCGTGTCGCTCTCGAAGCCCACCTGCACGATCATCTCTTCCTTCATGAAGCGGATGGCATCGCCGAAGAGGGCCGCAGGCACGTATTTCTGATCGAAGGTCTCCTGGTCCATGCACACCAGGTTGTCGCCCTCGCGGTAGAGGTATTGCAGTTCGTGGATCTCCACACGCAGCAGTTCCACCGTCTCGCCACTGCGGAAGCGGTTCTCGGCCAGCTTGCCGTTGCGCAGGTTCCGCATCTTGCCCTGGTAGAAGGCACGCAGGTTGCCCGGCGTACGGTGCTGCCATTCCATGATCTGGCAGATGTCGCCGTTGTAGCGGATGAACGAGCCGATATTGACGTCAGCGGTGGTCGCCATGAGGAAGGGATTCAGTGTTCGGGCCGCGAAAATAGGCTTTTGCGATGGAGTGGGTCGTTCGGAAGCACGCGATGGACTCTTGGGGGAAGGCCTTCGGAGGCCGCGGCTATCTTTGGCGACCTTCCGCCGACCATGATCCAGGACCCCGCCACCTCCACCGTGCTCATCACTGGTGGCGCAGGTTTCGTCGGCTCCAGCTTTGCCCTGCACTGGAAGGCGCGATACCCTGGCTCCCGCGTGATCGCGCTGGACAACCTGAAGCGCCGCGGCAGCGAGCTGAACCTGGCCCGCCTGAAGCAGGCCGGGGTCACCTTCGTGCATGGCGATGTACGCCAGGCTACCGACCTGATGAGCCTGCCCACGATCGATGCGCTGGTGGAATGTTCCGCTGAACCATCGGTGATGGCCGGCTATGATGGCAGCACGCGCTATGTGGTGGACACCAACCTGCTGGGCACGGTGAACTGCCTGGAACTCGTGGCGCGGGACAAGGCCGACCTGGTCTTCCTGAGCACCAGCCGCGTGTACCCGATGGATGCGATCAACAACGCCTGCGCCGTGCAGGATGGTCGTTTCGCACCCCGGCCGGATGCTGCGGTGACCGGCCTTTCCGCTGAAGGGGTGGCCGAGGACTTCCCCTTGCACGGGTTGCGGTCCTTGTACGGGACCACCAAGCTTGCGAGCGAACTGCTGATCGCCGAATATGCCGCCATCCATGGGTTCCGCTGGGTGGTGGACCGTTGCGGGGTGATCGCCGGCCCCTGGCAGATGGGCAAGACCGATCAAGGCTTCATCATCCTATGGCTCTCCCGACACCTGTGGGACCTCCCGCTGCGCTACACGGGCTATGGCGGCAAGGGGGCTCAGGTGCGCGATGCCATGCATGTGGAAGACCTGTGCGAGCTGGTACAACTGCAGCTTGAAGGCATGGACCGGGTGAGCGGTCATGTGCTCAACGCCGGTGGGGGAGTGGCGAACGCCGATGCGCTCCATGGCTTCACCGAACGCTGTGCGCGGATCACCGGGCGCACCATCCAGGTGGGCTCCGATCCGGCCGACCGCCCCGGCGACTTGAAATACTACGTCACGGACAACCGCCGGATCACCGCCCTCACCGGCTGGGCGCCGAAGCGGGATCTGGACACTCTGCTGGGCGATTCACTCGCCTGGTTGAGGCAACATGAAGACCAATTGCGCGTCATCCTCACGCCCTGATAGCCAGATCTCGTGCGCACCGTTCTCATCACCGGCTCCGGAGGCCTCATAGGCAGTGCCGCCGTCGATCACTTCAAGGAACACTTCGACCTGGTGATCGGTATTGACAACGATATGCGTGCCGTGTTCTTCGGCCCCGAGGCCAGCACGCGCTGGAACGTGGAGGACCTGCAGGAGCGTGTGACCAACTACAGGCACCACCAGGTGGACATTCGGGATCGGGAGGCAGTGGACCGGATCTTCGCGGAGCACGGCAAGGACATCGAGCTCGTGGTCCACACCGCTGCACAGCCCAGCCACGACAAGGCGGCGCAGATCCCCTTCCTGGACTTCGAGGTGAACGCGAACGGCACGCTCAACCTGCTGGAGAGCACGCGCGCGCATTGCCCCGAGGCCACCTTCATCTTCACGAGCACCAACAAGGTCTACGGCGACAACCCCAACTTCCTGCCGCTGATCGAGCGGGAGACCCGCTGGGAGGTTGATCCCTCGCACCCATACGCGGCGGAGGGCATCGATGAACATATGAGCATCGACCATACCAAGCACTCGCTCTTCGGGGCGAGCAAGGTGGCGGCCGACGTGATGGTGCAGGAGTACGGGCGCTACTTCGGCCTGCGCACCGGGATCTTCCGCGGAGGCTGCTTAACCGGGCCGCGCCACAGCGGAGCGCAGCTGCATGGCTTCCTAAGCTACCTCATGAAGTGCGCGATCACCGGAACCCCCTACACCATCTTCGGCTACAAGGGCAAGCAGGTGCGCGACAACATCCATAGCGATGACCTGGTGGCCATGTTCCACCACTTCCACCAGGCACCCCGGCCCGGTGAGGTGTACAATGCGGGTGGTGGACGGCACAGCAACGTGAGCATGATGGAGGCGCGTGCGCTCTGCGAAGAGATCACGGGCAACCGGATGGATATGAAATACAGCGACCAGGCCCGCATCGGCGACCATATCTGGTATGTGAGCGATGTCCGGAAGTTCCAGGAACACTACCCGGAATGGACCTACCGCTATGGGTTGAAGGAGACGCTCGTGCAGATCTTCGAGGAGATGACCAAACGCATGCATTGATGGACCTGGACAGGATCTACGCTTATCGCTTCAAGGATGTGGATCATGCCAAGCGCGGCATGGTCTGGTCCGAGCTGGCCGCCTTCCTGCATCGCGAGATGGGCAGGCCCGAACGCATCCTCGATCCCGCCGCGGGCCTCTGCGAGTTCATCAACCTGGTGCCGAGCGCGGAACGCTGGGCCGTGGACATGAACGAACCCTTCATCCGCCAGCATGCCGGCAAGGATGTGCACGTGGTGATCGGGGATACGCTGAAGGTGGATCTTCCTGCGGACCATTTCGACGGCATCTTCGTGAGCAACTTCCTCGAACACCTGCACAGCCAGGAGGAGGTGGCCGACTTTCTGGGAAAGATGTACGGCCACCTGCGCAAGGGCGGCCGCATCGCCGTGATGGGTCCGAACTTCAAGTACGTCTACAAGCAGTACTTCGACTTCGCGGACCACACCGTGATCCTGAGCGAGCTGGGTCTTGCCGAACACTTGTACGGGGCGGGCTTCGAGGTCGAGCGGATCCATCCGCGTTTCCTTCCGCTCAGCTTCCGTGGTGGCCTCCCGATCAACCGCATGCTTGTCAGGGCCTACCTCGGCATGCCCTGGGCCTGGCGCTTCTTTGGCAAGCAGTTCCTCCTCATCGGCCGGAAGTGAAGCTCAGCGTCGTCATACCCGCGCATAATGAGGAGGGCAGCGTGGACCAGACGGTGCGCGAGCTGATCGAGGTGTTGCGGAACGCACGGATCGAGCACGAGGTGGTGGTCGTTGACGATCACAGCCGGGATGGTACGGGCCGCGTACTTACCGATCTGGCGCGGTCCTTTCCGGAACTGCGCGTGTTGGAGAACACCGGTCCAGGCGGCTTCGGGCATGCCGTACGGTTCGGCCTTGAACGGTATGAAGGGGATTGTGTGGCCGTGATGATGGCAGACCTCAGCGATTCACCGGCCGACCTCGTCCGCTTCTACCAGAAGATGCAGGAGGGCTACGATTGTGTGTTCGGTTCGCGGTGGATCCGCGGTGGCAGGGTCGTGGATTATCCACCCATGAAACGGTGGATCAACCGGCTCGCGAACACCCTGGTCCGGCTCCTCTTCAGATTCCGATACAATGACTGTACGAACGCCTTCAAGCTCTACAGCCGGTCCGCCATGGATGGCTTGAAGCCCTTCCTTTCCCCCCACTTCAATCTCACCCTGGAGCTGCCGCTCAAAGCCATCGTGCGCGGCTATTCCTACGCTGTGCTGCCCAACAGCTGGCACAACCGGAAGAGCGGTGAGAGCAAGTTGAAGATCAAGGAGATGGGGAGCCGCTATTTCTTCATCATGCTCTATTGCCTGATCGAGAAGTATTTTTCTCGGGGTGATTTCAAGAAGAGCGAGGGATGAAAAGCCTTGACACGACTTCCGGACCGGACCTGTCCTCATGGCCGCGGGGCGCGCAAGCCTTCATGGCTCTGCTGTTACTGACAATTGCTTTCTGGCACACGGATCATGCCTTCTTCTGGCGGGATGACTGGAACTTCCTTTCCGGCATGCGCAGCTTCAGCACCGGATACCTTTTCAGCGATCACTTCGGTCACGTGATGCCACTGACCAAGTTGTTCTATTACCTCGAACTCGTTCTATTCGGTCCCGATGCGGACTCCTTCGCACTGGTGAATCTGCTCGTGATGGCGGTCACGGCCTACATGGTCCTTTTGATCCTTCTTCGCCTTACAACATCGACCGCCGCCTGGTCTACGACGATCATCCTCGCCGTGCACCCCCTGCTGTTCAATCATGTAGGATGGACCTTTGAGCAGTGCATCTCCTGGCACCTCCTGTTCCAGGTGCTCGCCGTCGGTGCTTTCCTCGGGTGGACGAATAGCGGGACATCACGAGACCTGGGGCTCACGATCCTCTTCACTTTGCTGCAGAACTATTCGTTCGGGAACGGGATCTTCCTACCCGCCTTCTTTGCGGTAGCCGCGTTCTTTTGGAAGGAACGGACGAAGGTGCGCACCCAGGGTGCCGGCGCCTTCCTGTTGCTATTCGTCCTCTTCCTACTTGTGCAGTTGCGCTTCGGTGGTGATCGCGCGTCGGGCCCCTCCTCAGCGAACGACTTTCTAGGCATCCTCACGGGCGGCATCCACCTTCTTGGCATCGACACCGCACGTTGGTTCTTCGTGATGGACCATGTGCTTGGGCGTACCCTGCCCATCCTTGGGACACTGCTCTTCCTCGCCCTTGTCGTGATCGCCTTGCTCCGGAAGGATCGCGATCGAGGCCTGGCGCTTTTCCATACGGGCTGGTTCCTCGTGAGCTTTTGTTCGGTACCGCTTGTACGCCGGGCCAGCCTGATGGACCTGCCGATACCGCATTACTACTCCATCCTTTGTCTTGTCCCTGCGGCCTTCATCGTGGAGCATGCCCTCGGTGGCCGGTCCTGGTGGAGCATCGTTCCGCAGAAGCTGATGCTGACCGGTGCGGTCGGGCTGTTGATCCTTGTCTTCCTTCTAGACCGGCAGCTCATGGCGATGATCTCCTTCCGCAGCTTCCGCAACGAACAGGCCATGATGCGCAGCCTGCAGGACGGCACGCCGTACAAGGGCTTCGATGAACCCTACTTCCGTGCGGACAAGGACAAGGTGGAGGATCCGCTGGGCATCTATCGGTATTGGCGCGAACGGGATCATTTCCGGCTGCCCATCGGTTACGCTCACGAACCGTCCAACTGGACGCGCACGACGCCGCTCTCCGAGCAGTAGTTCACGGCTTGTACCGCCCCACCTCGATCGCGGTGTCGCACACTTCGTGCTCCTGCGCCAGGTGGTTGCTCGCCACCACTACGGTGCGTTGACCAACATGTTCGCGCACGAGCGTGCGATACCAGCCGATCGCCTGCGCATCCAGGTTGCTCGTGGGCTCGTCCAGCAGGAGCAGGGGCGAGTGGCTCAAGATGGCCAGCGCCAGCTTCAGGCGCTGCTTCATGCCGCTGCTGAAGTGCGCGACCTGCTTCTCCATGGCTCCCTCCAGGTAGGCGATCCGTGCGATGTCCTCGGGAGTGATGCCGGGTAAGAATGGCTTGAACCGCGCGTGGAAGGCGATGATCTCCCGCAAGCTCAGGTCCTCATACAGGCCGAGGTAGGGCGCGGCGATGGCGATGTGCCGGTACACCTCCTCCTGCGGCAGGATGCGCCCAGACAGTTGGTGTTGGATGGAGCCTTCCGTGGGGATCATCGCACCACCGACCACCTGCAGCAGGGTGCTCTTGCCACTTCCGTTCGGGCCCAGGATGGCCGTGCGACTTCCGGTAGCCAGTGTGAGGTCAACACCCCGGAACACCACTTCGCGACCGAAGTGTTTGGCGATGTTCGATAGAACTACCTCCATGTGCTCATGCGGACATCAAGCTTGGGCGGACCAAGTAGTTCTCATCGCGCAGGCATTTCATGGTCACATGAGCACATGTCCACATGGGCACATGGCATTCTATTCCGCCAGCCCGCGCATGATGCCCTTCGGGCTGTTGTTGATGAAGTCCAGGATGATGCCGCGTTCCGGGCTGCGGGGAAGGCCCTGCATCACGTTCTGCACCGCGCGTTCCACGTTGTTGTTGCGCACGAAGATCTCCCGGTAGATGTCCTCGATGCGCGCGATGGCGTCATCGGCATAGCCGCGACGGCGCAGGCCCACCACGTTCACGCCCACGTAGCTCAGGGGTTCGCGCGCCGCCTTCACGAAGGGGGGCACGTTCTTGCGCACCAGCGACGCGCCGGCGATGAAGCTGTGCGCACCGATGTGGATGAACTGCTGCACCGCCACGTTGCCTTCCAGGATGGCCCAATCGTCGATGGTGACGTGCCCGGCCAGGTTCACGCTGTTGGCGATGACGATGTTGTTGCCGAGGATGCAATCGTGCGCCAGATGCACGTAGGCCATCAGCAGGCAGTTGCTGCCCACCGCGGTCTTCATGCGGTCCGCCGTGCCGCGGTTGATGGTGACGCACTCGCGCACGGTGGTGCCATCGCCCACCTCGGCCGTGGTGTACTCCCCGGCGAACTTCAGGTCCTGGGGTATGGCGCTGATGACCGCTCCGGGGAAGATGCGGCACTCACTGCCGATGCGCGCGCCATCCATCAGCACCGCGTTGGAGCCGATCCAGGTGCCATCGCCGATCTCCACATCACCGCTGATCGCCGCGAAGGGCTCAATGGTCACGTCTTTGCCGATCCGTGCATCGGGATGGACATACGCCAGTTTGGAGATGCTCATCGTGCCTCGACCTTGGCGGGTTCGTCCTTCGGAGCCTTGTCCCGCGCGATCTGCGCCATCATCTCGGCCTCCACGGCGGGCTGCCCGTTCACATAGCCCACACCCCGCATGTGCACGATGCCCCGGCGGATCGGCGTGATCAGCTCGAGGCGGAAGACCAGCGTGTCCCCGGGGATCACCTTGCGGCGGTAGCGGATGCCATCGGTCTTCAGGAAGTAGGTGGTGTAGTTCTCCGGGTCGGGCACCTTGCTCAGTGCGAAGATGCCGCCCACCTGCGCCATGGCCTCCACCTGCAGCACGCCCGGCATCACCGGATTGCCCGGGAAGTGGCCCGTGAACTGGGGTTCGTTCATCGTCACGTTCTTCACCCCGATGATGCTGTTGTCATCCATGCTCATGATCTTGTCCACGAGCAGGAAGGGGTAGCGGTGCGGCAGCATCTTCTCGATCGTCTGGATGTCGAAGAGCGGCTCCTTCGTCAGGTCCACATGGGCCACGGGGTTCTTCTCCTCCTCGCGGATGCGCTCCTTGATGCGCTTGGCGAAGCTGGTGTTGCCGAAGTGGCCGGGACGTGCGGCCAGGATGTGGCCCTTGATGGGGCGGCCCACCAGCGCGAGGTCGCCCACGATGTCCAGCAGCTTATGGCGTGCCGGTTCGTTGAAGAACTTGAGGTCGGTGGTGTTCAACACGCCGTTCCGGCGCACCTCCACCTCCTGGTATTCGCGGCCCAATGCCTTCGCGAGGTCCTTCAGCTGCTCCTTCGTGGTGCCTTCGCGGTCCTCCAGCACGATCGCGTTGTTCAGGTCGCCGCCCTTGATCAGGCCCGCCTTGGCCAGCTGTTCCAGTTCGCGCAGGAAGACGAAGGTGCGGCACGGGGCGATCTCCTCCTTGAACTCCTCCGCCCGGTACATGCTGGCGTGCTGGGTGCCTAGCACGGGGCTGTTGTAGTCCACCATCACCGTCAGCCGGAACTCGCCGCCCGGAGTGGGCACGCCGAGCATTTCGGTGCCGCGCTCCTGGGTCTCGAACCAGATCGGCTCCTTCAGGACGAACCAGTTGCGGCGGGCGTCCTGTTGCTCCAGGCCCACCCCTTCGATCGCATGCACGAAGGGTAGGGCACTGCCATCCATGATCGGGATCTCCGGACCGCTCACCTGGATCAGGCAGTTGTCCACGCCCAACGCGTAGAGGGCGCTGAGGACGTGCTCCGTGGTGTTCACCGTCACGTTCCCCTTTCCCAGGGTGGTGCCGCGCGCCGTGCTCACCACCAGGTCCGCATCGGCATCTATGATGGGTTCGCCGTCCAGGTCGGTGCGCTGGAACTTGTACCCATGGCCCACCGGTGCGGGCCGCAGGGTAAGGGTGACGGGAACGCCGGTGTGCAGGCCAACGCCCTTGAGGATGGCGCTGCCTTTGAGGGTGTGCTGGAAGTCGCTCATGCCGCAGGACCGGGTCCGGTCCGTGCCGGGCCCCGATCGTTCCGGGCGAAGGTAGATGACAGCGTGATACCGCTACTTGCGCGTGCCGGCTTCGAGCTGTTGTCGCAAGGCCGCCAGTTCCTGCTCCAGCGCCTCGATCCGCCGCTTCAGGTCGGGGAGCTTGCGGTAGACCACGAAGCTGCGGTCATGCAGGCTCTTCTTAAAGGCCGGGGAGCCTTGCACGGTCTCGCCGTCGGGGATGTTGCTCGCAATGCCGCTCTGCGCCGCGATGCGCACCCGGTCCCCTATCACCAGGTGCCCGGCGATGCCCACCTGCCCGCCGATCTGGGCGTGGTTGCCCACCTTGGTGCTGCCCGCTATGCCCGCCTGGGATACCACCACGCTGTGCGCCCCGATCTCGGCGTTGTGGCCCACCTGCACCAGGTTGTCCACTTTCGTGCCCGTGCGGATGATGGTGTGCCCCATGGTGGCCCGGTCGATCGTGGCGTTCGCGCCGATCTCCACGTGGTCCTCGATGATCACGTTGCCCACCTGCGGCATCTTCTCGTAGCTGCCATCGCTCCGGGGCACGAAGCCGAAACCGTCCGCGCCGATCACGCAGCCGCTGTGGATCACGCAATGCGCCCCGATCTCCGTCTGGTGGTAGATCTTCACACCGGCGTGGATCCGCGTGTTCAGGCCGATCCGGCACCGGTCGCCGATGTAGCTGTTCGGGAAGATCTTCACCCCATCGGCCAGCTCCACCTCATCGCCCACGTAACAGAAAGCGCCGATGTACACGTTCTTGCCGATGCGGGCCTTCGGGCTCACATAGCTGGGCTGTTCGTAGCCCTTCTTCTCATACTGCAGTTCGGCGTTGCGTTCCAGCAACTGCGTGAAGGCCAGGCGGGCATCGGTCACCCGGATCAGGGTGAGGGTGCGGGGCAGGGGCTTGGCCGCCTGGAAGTCCCGGTTCACGATGGCGATGGTCGCCTTCGTGGCATAGATGTACTCGGTGTATTTCGGGTTGCTCAGGAAGGTGAGGGTGCCGCTGCGGGCCTCCTCGATCTTGGCCAGATCGCTCACCAGCACCTGCGGGTCCCCGTCCACCTCCCCCTCGAGCAGGCCGGCGATCTGTTCAGCGGTGAACTGCATGGGGCGAAGGTACCCGGGTCAGTGCGTGATCGGCACGCGCACTTGGGTGTAGTCCCACTTCAGCACCAGGGCGGGCGGGGCTTCGGCCACTTCGATCGTGAACTTCTCCACCTCGTTGTCCAGCACTTCCACAGGCACCTCCACGGTGGCCACGTCCGCTGCGGGGTCGCGCTGGGCCTCGCCACCATAGGTCACGCCCCAACGGTACATCTTCCCGTTGAAGATCACCGTCCAGGAGCTGGCCTGCGGGATGGTCCAGAGCGTGTAGCTGCCCGCCTTCAACGGGTGGCCGCCCACCTGGATGTCCCGGTCCACGGTAAGGGTGGTGGCTTCGTTGGCGCCCGTGCGCCACACCTTGCCGTAGGGCACCAGCTCCCCGAAGATCACCCGGCCCTTCTTGCTGGGGCGGCTGTAGTCCACCGTGATCGAAGTGCCGTCCACCTGGAAGGTGTTCACCTCCTCCGGGCTGGCCTTCTTGGTCTGGGTCTTCATGTAGCCGAAGCCGAAATAGCCGATCAGGGCGAGCAACGCGGCGCCGATCAGCAGGCCTTTGAGGATCTTGGACATGGGTTGGTTTCGTTGGTGCGAAGGTAGGCTTGCTCAGATCTCCCGCTTCACCACCACCTCTTCCTCTTGCATCAAGCTGTCCGCTACGTTCACCCGCACTTCCATGCGTTCGCCGTTGCGGATCACGTTCACCGTGCCGCCGTTGATGGCAATGGTGGTGTCGCCCTCGAAGTCGCCCTCCTTTAAGCGGAGTACGATGTCCTCAACAGCTGCTTCGGCTCCCGTACCACCGTGGTGGGCATGATGCCCGTGATGCCCGCCTTTGCAGCAGGCCTTGCCGTGCCCCTCCATCATGGCCGCGTGGTCGCAGTCCGCCTTGGTGCATTGGCCGCCCGGCTTGCAGCAAGTGCCGCCGTGCTCGCAGTTGCCATCCTTGTCGCAACAGGCCATGGGCCGGTGGCAGGCCGCGCCATCCTTGCCGCAGCTTCCGGCGCACCAGCGGCCAATGAAGAAGCCGGCGAGGCCGAAGAGCAGGCAGAATACGAGAAGTTTGGTCCAATTGGTCTTCATGGGTGGGGTGCTTGGTGCGTGGGCGAAGGTAGGGGAGGCACGGGGCTTGCTGCTCCTTCCTGCAACGCACAAGATCGACCACCATGAACAATCCACTTCGCGGCCTGCTGGCCGGTGCTGCTGCCTATAAATGGGGCGGCGGCTGCTTCGGCACCGTCATCGTTTTCCTTATCGTGTACTGGCTCCTGGGGAGTTGTTGACACGGGAGTAGGGAAGGAGGACCTCAGGCTTGTGGTTGCGGGCAGGGGGGCAGGTTGGCCAAGAGCGGACGGAGTTACTGGTCATGTGCCCATGTGAACATGTGCCCATGTGCACATGAATGCGCTTGTTCTGGTGGAAATGCGCCGGATTTTGACCAGAGGCTCGCTCACTTTCTGGTCCACCGCATGGTCTCTAGCTCAATGAGCACGGACCCCCTGCCTTCGATCGGCCTCCAACGCACCAACACTAGCGGCAACGACTCAACGGACCACTGCGCCGAAAGCGGGTGAGCATCGTCGAACATGTTCGACTCAGGATCGCGGGCTACCGAATTCCGCGCCTATATTCGAACCGCAACTTCCCCCCACATCCCGATCAACACCCCCGCCATGCGCAAACTCTACTACGCAAGCCTCTGCTGTGCCGCATTGTCCGCGAACGCCCAATGGGTGGAGGTGGCCTGCCCCGTGAACGCCAACCTTTGGAAGATGGGCTGGGCCACGGAGGATGTGGGTTACATGAATACCAATAGCGCCCTGCTGAAGACGGTGGACGGTGGCGAGACCTGGACCACGACCTCCTATACCGGGAATGTGGACGGCGATTTCTCCTTCCCGACCAGCAGCGTGGGATACATGGCCGGTTTCTACGACATCATCAAGAAGACCACCGACGGGGGGAACACCTGGACCTCGGTCACCGTGAACAACCAGGCGCTCCCGGTCAGGTCCGTGAGCTTCGTGGATGCGAACACCGGCTGGGTGGTGGGCATCAACGGCTTCATCCGGAAGACCACCAACGGCGGGGCGAGCTGGACCGTGCAGACCGCCAGTGGTACAGCCCAATTCCGTCGTGTGCATCTCGTGAATGCGAACGTTGGCACGGCGATCGGGGACAACGGCGCCATTCGCCGGACCACCAACGGCGGCTCCAGCTGGACCACCATCTTCGGTGCCCCGAACACCTACCTGAACGACATCTTCTTCCTGGACGAGAACATCGGTTTCATCGTGGGTGGGCAGGGAACGATCCTGACCACCTCGAACGGCGGTGTGAACTGGACCACCATGAACAGCGGCACCACGCAGTGGTTGGAGACCGTGTGCTTCCGCAACCCGCTGGAGGGCTATGTGGGAGGGACGAGCGGCTTCATGATGAAGACCACCAATGGTGGACTCACGTGGGTCGTGGAGAACAATCCTTTCTTCCTCTCCACGCAAAGCATCAACGACATCGTCTGGAAGACGGATCACTACCTGGCCATCGGCTCGGCCGGCAACATCACACGCACGGGGACCGTCGGCATCCGAACGATCGGAACGGACGGGATCGTGATGGAGCTGGGCCCGAACCCGGCCACGACAAGCGTAACGATCCGGGTACCGGAACTGGCCGATCGCGCACGTACGGTGCGTGTCTTCGATACGGGTGGTTCGTTGCTGCACACCACCACCTTGGCCGGTGACCGGGACCAGTTGGACGTTACCGGCTTGAGCGATGGCCTGTACGTGCTGGAGGTGAGCGTGGGTGCTTCCCTGGCCCGTATGAAATTGGTGGTGCAGCGGTAGCGGAGTTTGATCGGATCGCGCGCATCCGACCAGCCCTTGACGCCGGACGTTCCGACGGGGCCGCACGTTCCGTTGAAGCCTTCCACCATCTGGAGCCCGGCAAGTTCTACTGGTTCGCCGTGAGCGCCATCGGCACCGCCGGTGAGAGCAGCAAGAGCGAGCCCTGCCTCGTGATGGCCGCCGCCTAAGCGCCCACACACCCCCAGGCTGAACGCCCTGGCCGAGCCCCCGATGATACGGGGAGGAGGCTGGGG
>JACJZG010000031.1 GCA_020635715.1 Flavobacteriales bacterium
CATGTGGCCGGGCTCGAATTGCAGATGAGCCCCAATCCTGCCACGAATTCACTCCGGATCATGCTTCCTCCTAGGCGGGATGTCTCCGGCCCCGTGCAGGTCTATGATGCCACAGGTCGGCGTATGCCCGTGCGAGCCGATGAATTGACGCTTGATAACGCTTCGGTGCGTTCTATACAATTGAACGTTGCGCATCTGCCCCAAGGTGCTTACTTCGTGGTGGTGCCCACGGATAATGTACGAATGCATGGGAGGTTCATTAAGGAATAGGTGCGGGAGAGACGGATCGGTCCGGATCGCTCTTCCTGTGAGCTTGGTGTTCACCTCATTTCAGCGCCTCGCCAAGAATGACGGGGCGCTGTCGCGAGACACAGCGCCGGATCTTCAGCAAAGAAGACGAAGCACGTACCACGCTCCGCACCTCGATCGATCCCGCACCGCTTGGACATCGATCCACCTGGATTAACTACTCTAGAAGGCGAGTACGATACTCCGCGCGTACTAACGCGTGAACATAGCTTCGTCGTCGCCGGTAAGCACCAAAGGAGCCCAGTATCGAGGCCCTTTGTCGGGGTTACGTTCGCGAAAGATCCGCTTAGCCTCGAACAGGGCCTCAGCCTTTCCTTTGCCAAGCTGGAGTTGCCGGTAGAATTCGATCATGATGTCATGGGTCGAGCGGTCCTCGACCTTCCAGAGACTGCTGATGATGTTGGCGCAACCAGCGTCACGGAAAGCGGAGGCTATCGAGTAGTCGAAGCCGACATCGAACGTCGGGGTGGTGCTGGTGCCGCAAGCACTGAGTACAACAAGCGACGCGTTCAACCTAGAAGCCCTTATCTCACCCACCCGCCAAACGTTGTCGTTCGATATCGTCGGGTCATCGGTGAATTCCTGGGCGAGTACAACACCTGATCGATCGACATCATTGTTATTGAGAATGGCGTGAGTAGCCAAGTGGAGAATGGTGCCTTCCCCAGGCAACTGGGCCATAAGTTTCGGTTCGCTTACATCATTCTCCACCATGACATTGCCGTGTAGCAGCGCGCTGATGTCCTTCACTTCGCTTACGTTGTGCTCCAGTGGGCCAAGCAGGTCCCGGAATACCGACCCTTGTTCACCCTTCATTCTCTTGATCAGTGCCTGGATATCGGTGTTGTTCGCCATGCTTGCTTCCGATGCCGAAGATCCGAACATGGGCGCAACTCCGAAGAACCGGATGTCCTTGGGTCCCTCGGCCATGTTCCGCCCCTCGTTCATGTGAAAGACCGGGTCGAATCGTACACTACGAAGAGCCCCATCGTTGCCCACTGTAGCGAGCAGGTCCATGATTAGGCGATGCCTGTCTGAAACACAAAGTATTACGTGCTCCGTCGTAGGAGGCAGGTAGGAGCCGAGAACCTCGCGGCTCAGTTCTTCAAGTGTTTCTTCCTCGTTAGCGCCCCAGGCACCTGCATTCACCAGTCCTGCCATGAGAACATTCATCCTCGCAGCGCGCGTCCTTGGCCCGCCTGTTGGGTCGTTCGCCCAATAGTCAAGAACGAACTTCTCCTTCGAGCATATACCGAGGAAGGTCCGATCGCCCGACTCACGGACGGCCACCCAGACCTCATTCGGTCGAAGCGCTGAGCGTAGCTCCGTTAGCGAGCGATATCTGGGATGTAGCATGTGGCCCAAACGATACTGGTTGACGCGAGCGCTCAATTCGCGGGTGTCTTCCTGGATCACGGAAAGCCTGCGTAGTACGTCCGGGTTCAGCGATCGCCCAATGTGGAACTCCAACCGGGCCTGATGCTCCTCCAATGTTCGCAGACTATCCAGTAGGGCCTTGAAGCCGGAATCGTGCCGACCGAGTTCCATGTCCACGATCTGCTGACGATCTTGCATATCCGGTTCCTTCAAAAGTTCAAGGACCAGGTCGTATGCTCTTGAGCCAGTTACTGGGAACTGGAGCTCCGGATTGAATGCTAAGGTCAACGCCCCTTGTAGATCGGCCATATCCTTCAAGCTACGCTGATGGCTCAACATTGCAAGGGTGTACTTACGATTAGAGAATGCCGCCAAGCTGTCCCGTAACAACCGCGCGGTGGCGAGAACGGTAGTGTCTCCGGTCGCATTGGCATAGTCCAGGAAGCGCCGTGGTAAGGACTCTGCGAAGTGTGCTCGTCCCTGAATCGATCCAATTGAGGCTATTGGATCCCTCAGGCGATAGGCATGTCGTCCCGTCACATTCCGTACGAGCTGTTCCAGCAAGAACTCCATGGAGTCCTTGAGTTGATGCTCCCGATAATACCCCCAAACGTTTATGGTCACAGCAGCGATGAACTCTTGGTATTCTTCCATCTCGGATGTAGAAAGCCACGGGAGCTCTCGTATGCCTCGACGAGCGGTGTTCAAGTAGTGATCACATCCCTGCTTGAATCCTGCTTGACAGAGCCCATTCTGGTCCAATGAGAGGTTGGATGCGCTGCGAAGCACAGGTGCTCCCTTCAGTCCTAAAAGTTCCGTCTTGATGTATAGTGCCGTACGGGATGCGAACGTTCTTTGATCCGCATCAAGATGTTGCCAATAGTTGGAGTAACGACCGGTCAAGCCCTGCATCACATCATGATGCTGCGCGAACTGGAAGAGCGCAACTTGTTGAATGGTCGTGTCGGAATGATGAATAAGCGAGCCGCTGACCATTATAGCTCGTTCAAGCAATGATGTGGCTGGTTCGAGTTTCTCTGCCCGTTGATAGAAGAAACATCTTGCCAACAGATGGAGCGCCTCAGCCTGCATCAATCTCTCGGCAGGTGAATGTCCTAGAGACAAGGCATCGGCCAGCAGAGCGCATGACCGTGATAGTGCCGTTGAGCCTTCCCCGCCAGCAAAGAGTGTTTTGCAGTCACGTAATTCCTTGTACACTGCAAGCAGCTGGTCCGATGCTCCCGGGAGGATGGTAGTCTCGAAGAGACTGTCATAGCGCACGTTGCCAAGCCGATAATGCACGCTGGGCAATCCGAGTGCCTCGATGTCGCGTGATAGAACCTCCTCCTTGCGCCCCCCGCAGGAAAGCACTATCGCAGCCAACGACAGAAACGCCATCAATCGAATTCGCGCGATATACCGAACATTAGGTCCAGGTACCACCTTCTACTTCATTGAGCCTGTTCCAGAAGATCGAACGCTGCCCGGGTCTCTTCACAGCCGGACATCGCCATCAATGTCTTCGCTGATGTGTCGTTCCCATTCGCAAAGCAAGCCACAGCCAAATAGTAGCGGTACGCACAAGGTTGGTTTATCTCTGCTCCCGAGTTCTCAAGTGCCTTTTTCGCTTCTTCCGGCATGCCGGACGATAAGTAAACTCGTGCCAACATGACCCCGGCTGGTGTGCGGTAACGACTCCGATACACGGAATCAGTGAGGGCGTCTTCCAAGAGAGATATGAGGCCTGGATCTAATTCGCGCTCCTGTACCCGGGTGTTAAAGGTCGCGCTGAGCTGTGCATGAACGGAATCGACCACATCACGTGCCAAAGTACCTCGTTCCATCGAGAGCGGAATGTCGATGTATGCGAACTCTTGATACTTCTCCGCATTATGGCCACCGCCATTCAGCCAAACGGTCATCGCCCCAATTCCTATGAGTACCGCCACGCTTGCCGCCGCCGCCCACCATTTCCAGCGTCCACGATTGATGGGGATTACCCGCGATTCATTGTCATCATTGCGCGCTTCAACCTCGGAGGCCACCTCGCGCAGTACCTGCTGAAACCGGTACACGTCCTCCCGGCCTTGCGCCGCCCGGAAGAGCGCCTCCATACGCGTATTGAGTGGCTCTTCGCTCATGATCCGGTCAGTTCAGCATAGCGCGGATCGGCTTGGATCAATTGCGCCAGTTGGTTCTTGCATTTGAAGCGCTTCTGTTTCACCGATCCTTCGTTCTTGAAAGCAAGCTTCGCTTGTATTTCAGCCTCGGACCGTTCCTCGAAGGTCATGCGCATCACTTGTTTGCAATCATCGCCCAGTTTCTCGAACATCTCCCAGAACAGGCAGATGCGGTCCGCCTCCATGAGCGCGTCGAGCGCGGTGGTCGTTTCCGCCTCTTGATACCGGATGCTCATCAGTGGTTATCGTGGTGGCGCTTCAGGGCCGACTCCGGCTTGTAGCGCTTCTTATACCGGTCCAGGTGCTTCAGCCAGAGGTTCCGGCCAATGGTCTGAATATAGGTGCTCAGTGCGGCGGTCAGCTCGAAGTCGGGCTTCGTGATGTGCACGTATGCGACCATCATGGCGTCCTGTACCACATCGAGGCCTTCATCCCGGGTGCCGTTATTCTGTCTGACGTAGCTGAGGATCCCCGCCCGCACCTGGGAATACACGGCTTCCACCACCTTCCGGTCGTGACGTCGGAGGCCTTCAAGCAGTTCCACGTCGCTCATCGCCGAAAAATAGTGCGGGGATGTGATAACCAATGAGAGTGCCGTGGAATTCACGGATGAATGGGTGATGAACGCCCTTCAGGCAGTTGCCGAATAGCCTTTGAGAGAGTAGGCAAAATACATGCGAAAATGACAAAGCGACTTCTTCTTTCCCTGGCCTTGGGTCTAACTCTGTGCTCTTGCGACAGGGAAGACCCAGTGGAACCAAGCACAACAACAACTGGCGCTACTGTGGAATCTGACAACGGTTCAGGCGGTGCCTTGTTCACGTATCACACGTTTACCCCACCAGATGTCATACGGCTATGCCCTCAGTGGATCGGAGGCAATAGGGACTTCAGCGGGCATGGTCCGCGCGTGAATACCTCGATCACCTTGGAAATGAGCGGTAGTAGGACACTTCGCGCACGGATCCGCTATCATGTCAAAGAGACACAAGCTGATTGGACTGAGGCACTACATGATGGCTACATCACTTTGTACACGGCGCCAGTAGGCAAAGTCATAGACCGGATCGAGTCAGCGTCCGCGCTGAGCCATGAGTATGTTGATGGAGGCCATGGCGTAACCAACATCATGGGTAGTTCTACCACACTGGCTTGGAAGCTGGTAAGCAATGGGGATACCCCGGGGAACGATGTAGGTAACTGTACGGCGGATGACGCGTATCTCAGTATCTACTGGAATCCGATAAGGCTTCGGCTTCGTAATGCGTAACCGAACACGTGATCAGCGTCAAGAAATGCAGTTGGCCAGTACAATGTGGTCTGGCGGACTGCACGGCACAGGTGCGTCGTGAAAGACCGTTGCCGTGCTGGGCATCTTCATTTGACCTTGGTGCTATTCACATTGATCCTGATTCCCGCCAACACAGCATCCGTCGTCTACGGCAAGACCGCATCTTAAGTTAGGCCTTTGCAGCGTCTGTCGTGTTCGGCGAGCCTGTGCGGCCGCAGGTACCCGAATATGCGCATCGCCTTGCGCAGGGTGGCCTTGTCCAGTTTCGGACGCGGCGCATCAGCGAAGGCTTTGGAAGCAGGGCGGCCCGCCATGAGGCAAAGATGGTGACCCTCCGATCAGTCTGGTCCGTGAACGAGACTTACTCGCAGAAGATCTCGTTCGTGGCGTATGGGATACCACAGATCCGCGGATCGAGCTGGTCGCCGCAAACAGGGGTTCCATTGAATGGAAGACAAGATGAAGGTCCATAATCAAGAACGTGCAACACGCATTGACCAGCAAGGGCGATACCCGACGTGCTGATCGCTTTGACAGTTATGCGGTATGGGCCCGTTCCGGAAGGATCGTTGCCATCCCAACCCTCATTCGGGCTATCGGTCTGGAACACGACTTCTTCTTGAGCGTTCGTAACCTGAATTGACATGGAGGTCACGTTCTTTACGAACACACGGAACGCGTCATTGATGAAATCGCCGTTCGGTGTGATCACGTTGCCGGCCTGTACGCACGCCGAATCCACGGTAAGGTGAATGTGGTTCATCATCGGCGTGCCACCATCCATCTGCACGTTGTTGTCATCTTTCCCGCATGCCACAATGACCAGGCTGAATGCGAGCATCGGGATCAGGGTTCGGCGTACGTACATGAACACCAAATTATGTAGAATGCCTGGAGGATATGCTTCCTGATTACCTCACCAATCAAGTTCCCCGGGGAAGGATACCTCAGGCCCTAACTACCCATGCACCACCTTCACCCTGTCCGCAATGTGATCGAACAGGTTCTTCAGCGGCTTCTCCACCATCATCCGAAGTATAGGGTTGAGTTCTCCGTTGAACACCTGCCAGGCTTCAGTGGTGCCGTTCGCTTCCTTCAAGTGGACATCAAGCGTGAAGGGGAAAGGACTGCGTTCGGTCGCCTTGTAACGCACATGGTCCGGCGCTGCGCCGCCATCCAGTTCGAGCCCGATGGTGGCTGCCCCTTGTACCTTGAAGGAGCATGACCGTCCGTCGCTCTTCCATTCACTGATCTTGTCCTTCGGTAGCAACTGCTCGAAGTTGTTCATGTCGGTGAGGAAGGTGTGCAGTTCCTGGGCTCCCTTGTTGATCTCAACGTGTTTGCTCTCGATGGTCGTCATGGTCTTGTACTAGTGGAAGTCGGTCCCCGCGAGGCTGTCAACGCGAGGCTCTGCGACGTGGTCCGAGGCGGTCTTGTTGCTAGTGATATCTCTTCAGGTGATCCGGTCATCGGTCGCCCCGAGGTCGTCGAAGTGGTCCCATTACCTGACTGATCCACTCATGCCTCGACAGCGCTCCAATTCGCCGGGTCCTTCCTCCATTCATTCAAGGATACCACGTCCTTCTCGGTGATGTAATCACTGCGCAGGGCCTGGTCCAACAGGATGCTGTAGTTCGTGAGAGCGTGCAGGTTCACCTTGGCCTTCGCGAATGCCTCGCGGGCCTCATCGAATCCGTAGGTGAAGATCGCGACCATGCCTTTCACCTCCAGACCGGCATCGCGAAGGGCTTGTACGGCGTTGAGACTGCTTCCCCCCGTGCTCACCAGGTCCTCGATGACCACCACGCTACGGCCCACGGTGAGGTCGCCTTCCACCTGGTTCTTCAGTCCGTGCTCCTTGCTTCCGCTGCGCACATAGATGAAGGGTAGGCCGAGGTCATGCGCCACCAGCGCACCGTGGGCGATGCCGCCGGTGGCCACGCCCGCGATCATGTCCACGCGTCCGAACTCATGATTGATGGCATGCACGAACTGCTGGCGGATATAGGTTCGTACCGCGGGGTAGGAGAGCGTCTTCCGGTTGTCGCAATAGATCGGGCTTTTCCACCCACTGGCCCAGGTGAAGGGCTTCTTCGGACTAAGTTTGACGGCCTTGATCTGGAGCAGGGACTCCGCTACTTTGAGCGCTGGATCGAGGGGTGAGGACATGCCACGAAAGTACGACGTTTACATCGGGGGGAAGGCCCTCGGATTCCTTGAGGGGGAGCAGGGGCCGGATGACCGCCAGGTGGTCGATATCAGTACCAGGAAGGAATTGCGGGCATTGGTCGAAGCGTTCGAAGAGGGTATCATGGAAGGTGGATTCGATGTCCGTGGCATCGGTTTCGATGCCTGGCAGACCTTCTATGATGATCACACTTTCGTGCTCGCCGCCGGGGGACTGGTGATCGATGAAGGCGGCCGACTGCTTGCGATCAAGCGGCTTGGGAGATGGGATCTTCCAAAGGGCAAGGTGGAGAAGGGAGAGGCCGTGGAGGTGGGTGCCGTTCGCGAGGTGAAGGAGGAATGCGGCCTGAACGATGTGCGGCTCATACGTCCGATGACCAGCACGTGGCATACGTACGAGCGCAAGGGCAGGCAGCACCTCAAGCGCACCGATTGGTTCCTCATGCGTGCATCGTCCACCGAGCGGGTGACCGCGCAGGTGGAAGAGGATATCGAGGAGGTTCGTTGGCTGGATGAAGCCGGTGTTCGCCTGATGGAAGCCGATACCTATCCTTCACTGGTGCCGGTGCTCAAAGCCTGGCGTTCCCTGTCAGTTTGAGAGGGCCATGCTCCCTGCATGCGTGGCACAAGCTGTCGCATTCTGCCTCCAAGGAGGCATTACATGTGCACAAGCCCTCATGAGTATATGCGCACATGGCATTCAATCATCCCACACCTTCAGTCGCTGACCTTTGTTCGCCTCCGTCCTCGCTTTGAAGAAGAGTTCCGCCAATCCGCGGCTGGGAAGTGGTGCAGGCGAACGCGCGAGGACTTTCCCGTTCAACAGGTAGAAAGCCGGTAGGCTGCGGAGTTTCAGGTCATCACGTACCTGTTGTTCGGCAACTGCGTGGATCCATGTCACCTGTGAGGAGGCCGGCATCCGCTTGCGCATCGCGTTGAAGTCCTCCAGCGACCCGTCCAGCCCGATGATCACCACGGATACCACGCCCTTGTAATCTTCGGCCAGTGCGATCAAGCTGGTGATCTCCGCTGCGCAATAGCTGCACCAATCTGCAGTGAAGGCCAGACACATCGGTCCATCCAGCAATTGGTCCAGGCCCTTCGCCTGGCCTCGTTCATCTTCAAGCCGCATCGCCGGCAGTTCGGTGCCAACGCGCATCAATGTCAGGTCGTGCATCATGTTCGAGGCGATCACACGGTGTTCAGGATAGATGCTTGAAGCGGCCACATCGGCGATGATCGCTTCCGCTCGTTCGTTCGCGACCAGCTGCTCCGGATGATGCAGGTACAACTGGTCGATCATCACCACCTCGGCCAGACGGTCATCGTCACGTAGAAGGTCATTGCTTTGGAACAGCCTGATCATGTCCGAGGACTTACCGGTCGAGGAGATGAGGCGCAGGGAGTCGGGCTTGTCGCGATGGAGCCGCTCCAGGTCCTCGTTGTAAAGGCTGCGGATCAACCGGACATATTCCGGATCATCGTATCGGACGGCTCTTCCTTGCACGAACCGTTCGAAAAGGTCACGGTCCTGCGTTCGCGGTCCGAGGTACAAGCCGGCGATGCTGTTGTCGAGGTAATGCGTGAACCATGGGTCGTTCACCTCCTGATAGAAGCGGCGGAGCTTCACCGCGAAACTGTCCACCCTGGCCTTGGAGAGGACGGGTGTCACGAAGAGGGTAGGAGGGCGCGTGGTGGAGTCGGGCTTGGATGTGCCCTCTTTCCGTTGGATCTCCAATACCTGCATGCCAGCGGCCTCGTCGGTGGCGAGGTCCTCCGTGATGAAGGCATCGATCCGTTCGTTCAGGTCGGTGGTCAGGGCGTTCACGTCCAACGGATCGATCACGGTGAACTCGATCCCCAAGCGCGATGAACCATTGATGGTGCGTGCTGTGCCAGGGTCGTAGGTGGTCACGTGGAGGTCGGACCCCGGCCGCAGGTATAGGTCAGCGTAGCGCTCCCCGACCCGTAACTGCATGCGCGCGGTCCCTTCCACCTTGCCACCAAGTTTCACGGTCCCTGTCGAGTCGAGCATGCCGCGCGCGACCAGTTCGGTGCGCAGGGTGAAGAGGTCGGTGTAGCGATAGAGCGATACAAGGTCCGATCCCATGCCATGCGCGGTCACGTGCAGGCTGAATTCGCCTGCGGACAGCAGGGTGGTGGTGAATAGGGCGAGGCTGAGCAGCAGGGCACGCATCACGGGCGTTCTCCGAGGTCCATGGGGACCAACGCGGAAACATCCGCCTTATTGGCGATCAGTTCACGCACGATCGTGCTGCTGATGTGGGCGTGCTCGGGCGCGGATGGAAGGAAGATCGTCTCCACCCCGGCGAGCTGGCGGTTCATCAGGGCGATGCTCCGTTCGTAGCCATGGTCGGTACTGTTGCGGAGACCACGGATGATGAATCCAGCTCCCATGCGCTTGCATAGTTCCACCGTCAACCCTTCGAAGGCCACTGGTTCCACCTGTGGGTGGGCACCGAACGCATCGCGTATCCACGATAATCGCTGCGCCTGTTCGAACATCGTTCTCTTCGTGTTGTTCACGCCCATGCCGATGATGATGCGTTCGAAGAGGGGCAAAGCCCGTTCCACGATGCTCACGTGGCCCACGGTGATCGGGTCGAAGGTTCCCGGGAATACGGCGATCGGTCTGCTCATGAACGTACGCTGAAAGGTGCTGGAAAGGTAAAGGTACCGCCCGCTGCCCACTGCCTATTGACCACTGCATTCCCCCCAAGCCGTAGCGCAGAAGAACTGAGCTTTCTGCACCTCTATTAGCGATTCAGGCACCGAAGAAGCTGAAGTGGATGGTCCCGTATCTGCGGGTGCGCTGGTAACCAGGAAGTGCACTCACGTCGGTCTTCTCATGATGCTCGAGGATCAACACGCCGTCCGTGCCCAACAAGCCCGCATCACGCACGAGGCCGGGTATCCGGTCGATCCCGTCAAGTTGGAACGGTGGGTCCGCGAAGACAACGTCGTACTGGCCACGGTGGCTGCCGAGGAAGGTGAAGACATCGCCTTTCACCATGCGCCATCCGTTCTCGTTGAGTTCGCGTGCGGTCCGCTGCATGAAAGCGAAGAGATCACGGTCCTGTTCAACCGAGATCACCTCCGCCGCACCGCGGGAAAGGAATTCCAGGGAGATGTTGCCGGTGCCGGCGAAGAGGTCCAGTACCCGGATGCCCTCCAGCGGGATGCTGTGCTGCAGAACATTGAACAGCCCTTCCTTGGCGAAGTCGGTGGTGGGGCGCGCCTCCATCTCGTGCGGTGGATGCAGCCTGCGGTTGCGGTACTTGCCGCCTACGATACGCATGTGATCTGGTCGAAGGCAGCAAGCCAGCGCTCGGCCTCCATTCCGCCCGGCAGGTCGCCGATGGCCGTGGACGGAACTGCCGCCGCATGATCGGCGAAGTAAGAAGAGAGCAGATCGCGATCGCCCTTGGTCAGGTGGGTGCCACCACTGCGCAGCGCGATGTCATCGGGGCGAAGTCCGGCCTGCTCCGCGGCCATCAGGCAGAAATACAGGATATCCTCCGGGGTCCGCGCAGGATAGGAACTGCTCAGCAACAGGTCCTGCCGGTCCGCGATGGCCACGTCCAGCCGATCGGCTCCGCGATGCATCAATAGGGCGGGTCCAAGGCGCGCCCTCGAACGCACGCCGTTGACCATTATAGCCTGGAGCGGAAGGCTGCGTGCGATGGGATAGCGTTCAAGGATGAGCCGTTCATTCGACGGGTCCGGGACATAGAGGCATTGCGCCCGCAAGGTGTCCACCGACTCCTCCCGCACGTTGCCGATCGGCAGGCGTCCATGCACCAGGGCGAGGTGTTCCAACGCGGTGCCGGGTTCGAACGCACCGTCAGGCACCAGGGTGCTCCACTCCGGCAGGATGACATACGTGACCGATCGCGGACGGTTCGGCAGGTCCGTCGAGCGGATCGCGTCGGCATCCGGTGCCCAATGCATGGCGGTGACATGGCCGTGATCCAGGTCGTGGGCCACCCATCCGGATACGCCCTGGCCAAGCACCAAGGCCACATGATGCTGGCGCTCCGCCTCGGGGAGGTGATCCTTCGTACGGTGGCTTCCCGGGGTGACGCCTTCAATGACCATCGTGATCGGGTGCTGCTCCGCGCAGTTCGTTCGTTCGTGCCTGCGCCGCATCATGCAAGCGATAGCTGCGGTAGGCCAGGGCCATGGCGGAGATGGCGAACAGGATCCCCAGCACGTTGCCGGTCCGTTGGCCGAAATAGCCGAGCTGCATCAACATTGCTATCAACCCCGCCAGGAAGGCGAGCCCTGCACCAAGAAGCATAGAGGGCCCTTGACCATCCATGATGCCCGCCACCAGCAAGGTGCCACCGGCCAGCATTAAAAAGACCGCGACCACATTGAAGAACAAGCGTTTCATGCGCACGTGAGGCGATCAAAAGTAGGGTAATTTCACACCGTGGAACGCGGGAGGGCCGGGCTCTTGGCCCAGGCGATGCGCCCGCTCCACCGATCCCCATGCCCCAGGTGACCACGCTCGGCGACCGACTGCTTGTCGCGCTCGGTCATGTGCCCACCGCCGGCCAGGAGCGCGCTGCACGTGCCCTGGAACGATTGATGGCGACCACCAAGGAGCACACGGCCCTGGTCCTCAAAGGCTATGCGGGAACGGGCAAGACTTCGTTGATCGGGGCCTTGGTGAAGGTGCTCACGGCGGAGCGCAGGCCGGTCGTCCTGCTGGCTCCCACCGGTCGCGCCGCAAGGGTGCTGTCCACTTTCGCGGGGAAGGAGGCTTCCACCATTCACCGGCGCATCTACCGGTCCAGCGGGGACGACGAGGGATACGCGTCCGTACGGGTAGGCGCGAACCGGGATGCAGGCGCGCTCTTCATCGTGGATGAAGCATCCATGATCGGACGGCAGGGAGGCGGGGATGGAGGTTTCGGTGGCCGCGATCTGCTGGGCGACCTGTTCGAGCACATCTATGCGGCACCAGGTGCGCGTGTCCTGTTGATCGGTGATCCCGCGCAGTTGCCCCCCGTGGGAAGCGACCATAGCCCGGCACTGGATCCGAAGGAACTGGCGGCCTTCGGAGTGTTGGCCGGTGTGGTGGAAATGACGGATGTCGTGCGTCAGGCCTTGGATTCCGGGATCCTATCCAACGCCACCGCTTTGCGTGGATCATTGCATGAGAAGGAGCCGACCGTGATCTTCCAACCGGGCTTCCCGGATGTGATCAGAACGGACGGATATGACCTACAGGATGCACTGGAGACGGCATATGGCCAGGATGGGGATGAGGAGGTCATTGTGATATGCAGGAGCAACAAGCGGGCCTTCGCTTACAGCCAGCAGGTACGGGCCCGCATCCACGGCTTCGAGGAGGAGCTGTGTTCAGGCGACCGCTTGATGGTCGTCCGCAACGATTACTACTGGGCCGGTCAGAACGGTCGGGCGGAACTGATCGCCAATGGAGAGCAGCTCCGGGTCTCGCGCGTGCACGGGGTGGAGGAACGTCACGGTCTCCGCTTCGCGGATATCACCGCCCATTGGTGGAACGGACAGGAGGAACGGGAGCTCGATGTGAAGGTGATGCTCGATGTCCTTGCCCTGGAGTCTCCGGCGTTGCCTTTGGAACGGCTTCGACGGCTGCGCGAGGCGATCCTGGCTGGGATGGTGGCGGGCACGAAGGCGGCCCGTTCAAAGGCCTTGCGCGAAGATCCCTACGCACAAGCCCTGCAGGTCAAGTACGCCTACGCGGTCACCGCGCACAAGGCACAGGGTGGTCAGTGGAGCACCGTGTTCGTGGACCAAGGCTACATCACGGAGGATATGCTCGATACCGAGTATGTGCGTTGGTTGTACACGGCCGTCACACGTGCGAGCCGGCGCCTGTACCTGTTGAACTTCCACCCGCGCTTCTGGGGCGAGGAACCGTGGGTCAGGCACCGAACAACATCGCCTGCTCCAAGGGGCGGGGAGTAGCCAGGCTGATCAGATGGCCACTTCGCATGCGCCAGGTCCGCACATGGTATTCCGGTGCGGCCATTGCCATGAACTCGGTATGCCGGATGGTCAACTTGTTCAACGGTTCATCCACACGTAGGCTCCGCAGGTCATCCATGATCCCGACACCGCTCGCCTTCAGCACCGCCTCCTTCCGTGTCCATAGCTCCAGGAAGGTGCGCTTGGGCTGATCGCTCCTGCTGATGGTGATCCGTTCCTCCGGTGTGAAGTAGTGTGCGCTAACGGCCTCGTGGTCCACACTACGGTCCAGCGTCTCAAGGTCCAGGCCCAGTTCCATCGTTGAACAGACGGCGAGCGCAACGGCATCCTTCGTGTCGCTCAGGTTGAAGCACAGGTCCTTCTTCATCAGCCTTGGCTTGCCGAAGCGGCCACGGACCAGCGTGATGTCACGCGGAGGTGTCCCGGTATAGTGGGCGAGCAGTTCACGCATCCACCCGTGGCCGAGCTCGAAACGTTCGCGGTCCGCGTCGAACCTGAACCGTTGTGCCCGGGTCCGCTCCTCCTCATCCAGGTGGGCCCGCAGGATCCCGGACCGTGGGCGCAGTTCGTTCAGCGTGGCGAAGTGCACCAGGCATGCTCCAGGCGCGAGCTGCGGCGGTTCCACGCGCATGACCTCGCGCGCATCTGTTCCCAGGCAGTGGATCAGGAGCGAACGCGTCGCCATCATCAGGCTCCTATGGACGCGGACCTTGTGTGCACCAGAACGCCGTCCATCACATGCGCCAGATCGGCCACCAGCGGTTCCTTGATGATGCTGTAATGGTCGCCCTCGATGGTGCGCAGGATGAGCTTCCCGCGCACGTGCTTGCTCCAGCCCATGTCCGCATCACCCGGTGACCCGTTGGCCTTGATCACACATACATCGCCATCATAGGTGCGTGCGTTGTACGCGGAGGTGGCCTTGTCGTAGGTGTCGATGATATTGAAGTTGCGCAAACGCATGGGCAGCACCTTGCCCATGCCGTGGTAAGCGCGTACGATGCCGCGAAGCAGGACCTTCTTCAGCGCGTCGTACCATCGGCGCTCCTCCTGCATCACCTGCATGAAGGGCCCGGGCGCATAGCTGTCCAGCATGATCACCATGGGCACCTCCTGTCCCATCGCGTGCAGCTGTCGCGCCACCTCGAAGGCGACCACGCCGCCGAACGAGTAACCGCAGATCTGATAAGGTCCTTGAGGGATCAGCTGGCGCAGTTCCGCCACGTAGTGCGCTGCGATCGCTTTCACCGAGGAGTATTTCATGGGCCGGCCGTCCTCGCCCTGGTGCACGGTACCGATGAAGGGCTGGTCCGGGTGCAGGTAACGGGGCAGGTAATGATTCGCTTCGTCGCCATGCACGCAGAAGAGTGGTACGCGAGCACCTTCGCGTTTGATCGGTGTGACATTGCTCAGGTCCGCGGCCACCTGGTTCATGGGCACACCGCTCAGTTCCTGTGCCAGCTCGGCGATCGTCGGCGCACGGAACAGGAGGTTCAAGCCGTAGGTGCGACCGAACCGCTGCTCGATCTGCGACAACATCTGAATGCCGAGGATGGAATGTCCGCCGAGGTCGAAGAAGTTCTCATGGATGCCGGGGTCGGCTACGCCGAGCACCTTGCTCCAGATGGCGGCAAGGATCCGCTCGGTGCCCGAACGCGGGGCCACGTGCTCCGCCTTCATACCCTGCCAGGCCGTGGATGGTGCGGGCAGGGCCCGGCGATCCACCTTGCCATTGGCCGTGAGCGGCAGGGCCTGCAGCACGGCAAAGCCGGTGGGCACCATGTAGCCGGGCAGCTTGGCGCGGAGGTGTTCGCGCACATCGTCCAGCAGTTCCTCCTGGGAGATGCGCGACCCATCGGCCGGCACCACATAGCACGCCAGGATCTTCTCACTGCCACCATCCTGCCGTGCCACCACCACCTTGTCCTTCACGTCGGCCAGGTCGTTCAGCGCGTTCTCGATCTCGCCGAGCTCCACACGGAAGCCGCGGATCTTGACCTGTCCATCCCCACGGCCGATGAAGGTGATGCTGCCGTCCGGGTTCCATCTTACGATGTCACCCGTGCGATACAGTTTGGCACCGCTCCTTCCGCTGAAGGGGTCATCGATGAAACGTTCCGCAGTGAGTTCAGGACGGTTCCAGTAACCCAGGGCCACACCATCTCCTCCGGTGTACAATTCGCCCTTGCGTCCCACCGGTACCGGATTGCGCTGATCATCGAGCACGTGGACCGTGGTATTGTTCAGCGGGAAGCCGATCGGCACGTTGTCCGCGATATCCGCTTCCTTGTTGATGGGGAAGCAGCAGGTGAAGGTCGTGTTCTCCGTGGGGCCATAGCCATTGACAAGGACATTGGGTCCGAGCGCCTTCAAGGCCTTCTTCACGTGCGGCACGCTCACTACATCACCACCGGTGAAGATGTGTTTCAAGCTGCGCAGCCGTTGCAGCTGTTCATCCACCAGCATGTTGAACAGTCCCACGGTGAACCACACGGAGGTGACGCCGTGCTTCTGGATCTCATCGCAGATCTCGGGCAGGGTGGGCTTCTGCTGCGGTTGAAGGACAAGGCGACCGCCGTTG
>JACJZG010000032.1 GCA_020635715.1 Flavobacteriales bacterium
GGCTGCAGGGTACGCGGATGGATCACGCTGGCGCCGAAATAACTCAGCTCGATGGCCTCCTTGTAGCTGATGTGCTCCAGCAGCCGCGTGTTCGGGAAGCGATGCGGATCGGCGTTGAACATACCCGGCACATCCTTCCAAATGGTCACGCTCTGGGCATCCAGCGCGTAGGCGAAGATGGCCGCGCTGAAGTCGGACCCCTCCCTTCCAAGCGTGGTGGTGTCACCATCCTCGGTGCGTGCGATGAAGCCCTGGGTCATGATCCGCACGGGGCCCTGCTCGAACGAAGGCAGGTGTTCCGCACAGTTGTGCGCGAGCATGTCCCACTTCACGTTGGCTGCCCGATGCCGATCGTCCGTGGTGATGATCGTGCGTGCGTCGAGCCATGTGTTGGCGATGCCGTTCGCGTTCAGGTAGGCGCTGACGATGCGGGTGCTCCAGAGCTCACCGAACGCCACGATCTGGTCGTAGTAGTGGTCCACGTCACGCTCCACCGGCAAGGCCAGGCCGTCCCGCAGCGCCCGGAATTGCTCGCGCAGGGCCGCGTGCGCCTCCCGGGCATCAGACGCCACCTCATCCATGATCCCAAGGTGGCGTCGTTCCAGTTCGGCCACCATCGTCGCAGTATCCCTACCATCCATGTAAGCCCACACCACCTCCTCCAAGGCATTGGTGGTCTTGCCCATGGCGCTCACAACGATCACCAGATCGTCGAGCGCGTAATGCTTCAGCACCTCCGCCACGTTGCGCACACCCGCGGCGTCCTTCACACTCGCACCACCGAACTTGAAGACCTTCATCGCTTGCCCAGTTCCATTAGTTGTTCACGTTCCAGGGAGCCGTTCCACCAGGCCTTGGAGATGGTGGCCCCCAGACGCTCGTAGAAACGTACGGCGTCCTTGTTCCAGTCGAGCACCTGCCAGGTCATGCCATCGTATCCCATGGCAAGGGCGTGCGCCGCACAGGTCCGGAAAAGCGCTTCCCCGATCCGCACGCCCCGGGAGGACTCCGTCACGACGATATCCTCGAGGTACAGTCGCCTGCCTTTCCACGTGGAATACCGCACGTAGCAGATGGCCATGCCCACGATCAGTTCATTTACCGTCGCCACCCAGCCCACCCAGACCGGATCGGGACCAAAGCCCGCTTCACGCATATGCTCCAGGGTGACCGTCACCTCTTCCGGGGCCTTCTCGAACACTGCGAGCTCGTTCACCAGCTCCAACATCCGGGGCACATCCCGGGACTCCGCACGACGGATGATCGGCTTCATGGACGCAAAGGAACGGCTGCCGCATCTTTGCACCATGGCCACGATCAAGACCCTTGCCGAATTCATCACTGAACGCCAGCACGAGTTCACCTATGCCACCGGTGAACTCTCCCAGCTCCTCACCAGTTTCCGCCTGGCGGGCAAGATGGTGAACCGCGAGGTGAACAAGGCCGGCCTCGCCGAGGACATCATCGGAGCGGCCGGACAGGAGAACGTCCAAGGCGAGCAGCAGCAGAAGTTGGACGTCTATGCCAACGACCTCTTCATCCGCCTTCTGCGCAGCCAGGGTATGGTGTGCGCCGTGGCCAGCGAGGAGAACGACGACATCGTACACTTCGACAACGGTGGCAAGTACGTGGTGACGATGGATCCGCTCGATGGCAGCAGCAACATCGATGTGAACGTGAGCATCGGCACCATCTTCAGCATCTATCGGCGGGTGAGCACGGGCGACAAGGCCACCATGGCCGACTTCATGCAGCCCGGGACGGCGCAGGTGGCGGCGGGCTACATCATCTACGGCAGCAGCACCATGCTGGTGTACACCACGGGGCACGGCGTGAACGGATTCACCCTCGACCCCAGCATCGGCACCTTCTGCCTGAGCCATCCGAACATGACCACCCCGGCCGACGGTAAGATCTATTCCGTGAACGAGGGCAACTACTACGACTTCAGCGAGGGTGTGCGCTCCTACATCGATGGCTGCAAGAAGCAGAAGATGAGCGCGCGTTACATCGGCAGCCTCGTGGCCGACTTCCACCGGAACCTGATGAAGGGCGGGATCTACATGTACCCCGGCACGCAGAAGGCCCCCAAGGGGAAGTTGCGCCTGTTGTACGAGGCCAATCCGCTGGCCATGATCGTGGAACAGGCGGGCGGCAAGGCCACCGATGGCACCACGCGCATCCTGGACATCACTCCGACGGAACTGCACCAGCGCTGTCCGCTCTTCATTGGAAGCGGCAACATGGTGGATGCGGCGGTGAAGAACTGAGCCTCTCCTACTCCACCATCAACCGGGCGAGGAGCGCACGCACCTGCAGGTGTTCCGAGACCGTGCTTATGCGATACTCCTTCCGCGAGGTGAGATCGATCACCCGACCCAGGTCATCATCCACGCCGAGCACCACCGGACGGCCGCCGCTGTACAACATGGCCACGTGGGAAAGGTCTGGAAGCGGACCAAAGGTGTGGCGCTCCGGCCGGTACAGCTCCATGGCTTCACGAACGATGGCGATGTCCTTGCCCTTCACCGTCCGGTGCGGGGCGTGATCCCGATGCAACTTCCAGGCCTGTGCGTTCGCGGAAGCGGAGGTCCAAGCTCCTGCGGGCAGGCGCGCGAAGACATGGATGCTGTCGATGGGTTGCGCATGGGCCCCACCAGCAAGCAGTACCGCGAGCAACAGAAGGCCACGCATGGCACGAAGGTATCGTGAACCTTGACCGCTACTCCGTGTACGGGTGCGGTAATATTGCCTCGATGAAACGACCGCTCCTCCTCGTATTCGCCTTGCATGCACTCCTGACCTCCGCGCAATGGGAGCTGGTGACGCCGATCAAGACCCGCAGCGAATTCACGGCCCTGCACATGGTGAACGATGCAGCTGGTTTCGCGGTGGACAACCCGATGGGCGCGATCCTGCGCACCCACGACGGAGGCTTCCACTGGGAGCGCATGGTGAACAGCCTCTCGAACAACCCGATCGGCATGCATGTGTGGGACGGGCAGCGCGCGATCGTGGTGGGCGAAAGCGGCAGCGTCTACCGGACCAGCGATGCCTTCACCACGACCATCGGTTCCAACAACCCGGTGTATGGGACCTTCCAGTGCGTGCACTTCGTGAACGATACGCTGGGCTGGGCGGGCACACAGGCCGGCCGCATCTACCGCAGTATCGATGGCGGGGTAAGCTGGACCCTGATGCAGAGCGGGCTGAGCACCAATACGCTCGTCCTGCGGATCCAGTTCATCGATGAACTGGTCGGCTACGCGAGCTGCAGCGGCAGCAGCCGCGTGATCAAGAGCACCGATGGTGGGCTGACCTGGCAGGACCAGAGCCCGAACATGCTCGCGAGCTTCCGGGGGATGCACTGGTACGATATGCTCACCGGTGTGTGCGTGGGCAGCGCCGGGCGCATCGCCCGCACCACCGATGGTGGGGTCACCTGGGACAGCATCCCGATCGCCACCACCTACACCATGAACGACCTGGCGGTGCAGGGCGATGTACTGGTGGCTTGTGGTGCCTGGGGCCGCACGATCCGCAGTACCGATGCGGGCCTTAGCTGGTCGGAGATCCAGATCGGCACTACCGAGCACCGCAGCGTTACCCTGCTTCCTTCCGGCGAAGGGGTGATGGGGACCGACGGCCGCATCATGGGTTCCCATGACATGGGCCAGAGCTGGGCGCTGCGCCACGAAGGGGTCTGGCACACGCGACTGAACAAGGTGAGCTTCATGGATGCGGACACCGGTGTGACCGTGGGCTATCAGACCACCGGAGGCTTCGAGGGCGGCCTGCTGCGCACCACCGATGGCGGTCGGCATTGGACCAAAGCCGGCACCGGTGGGCTCGGCGTGCATGTGAACCCGGCGGGGCAGGGATGCCTGGGCGGTGGAAGCGGTGCCTTCGCGAAGACCACGAACGGATTCTTCACGCGCACACCGGGCAGCGGCCCGAACGTGGCCATCCGCTGCACCTGGGCGCTGGACGCGAACACGCTCTTCGTGGCCGGTGGTGCGGTCTTCGGCGGGATCTACCGAAGCACCAACGGCGGCTCGAGCTGGACGAAGGTGCTCGATGTGGGCAACATCACCATCAGCGACCTGTGGTTCACCAACGACCAGAACGGTTACGCGGTGGGTGAATACGGCGACAACTATCGCACGACCGATGGCGGCGCCACCTGGGAACCGATGACCGGCACCCCGGGCGGCCACACCGTGTTCTTCCTGGATGAGGACCACGGCTGGATGAAGTACCGGCGCACCGTGGATGGTGGAGCCACATGGACCGACATCGACAGCCCGCAGCAGACCATGAGCATGTTCTTCACGGACCCGGACACGGGCTATGCGGTGAGCTACTCGGGCTACGCGGTGAAGTCGGTTGATGGCGGGGAGAACTGGACCACGATCCTTCCCGACATCCTCAACGCCAGCATCGGCGATGCTTCCTGGGTGGATGGCGCGATCGTGATGGTGGCGAACAACGGCGATATCTACCGGGCACAGGTGGCCTGTCCGGGCGTGGCGGCGACCCCGGTGATCAACATGCTCGGTGACCAGCTCTGCACAGGCGCCAGCGGTACGGTGCAATGGTATTGGAACGATGAACCAGTGGGCGGTGACGGTCCGTGCCTTCTACCGCCCGGCACCGGAACCTACCATGTGGTGGTCACCGACGAACTGGGGTGCAGCTCGGCGGCCTCGGCACCCGTGCAGGTAGTGAACACCGAAGCGATGGAACCAACTCCGCTGTCCGACATCCGGATACTGCCGAACCCCACGACCGGCCGGGTGCGGCTGGCGGGCTTGGATGGTCCCGGAACGATCCTCGTGCTTGACATGCAAGGCCGTGCGGTGCGGTCGTTCACGATCAGCACGTCCGATCCATCGGTGGATCTCAGCGATCTGAGGACGGGCACCTATCTGGTCAGGGTAACCGGTGCCCATGGAGCCACGGTCGTTCGGCTCGTGAAGGAATGATGACTTCACACGCGGTTCACCTGATGTTCATCGCGCTTCCTACTCCTTGGGAATTGTGACGGTTCTGTGCAACTTCGTACCGGCCGGTGACCAACCCTTCCGGCACCAACGAACATGAAGCGTACGGTCCGTGCACCCGAGGACAAGTCATCCGGCACTCCTTTCACACCCGGCGTGGAAGCGGGTGGATTCATCTTCATCAGTGGTCAGATCTGCCAGGTCTTCAACGCGGTCACGCTCCGGAAGGACAACATCGCCGAAGAGACCACCCAGGTGATGGAGAACCTCGGTGCCGTGTTGAAGGGAGCTGGCCTGGGTTATGAGCATCTGGTGAAGTGCACGATCTACGTGACCAACCTGCAGTATTACGCCGAGGTGAACCGCGTCTACCAGACCTACTTCACCCAGGGCGATCCCCCCGCACGAGAGACGGTGGGTGTGAAAGACCTGCCACGCGGCGTGAACGTGATGATCAGCGCGATCGCTTTCCGCGGCTGACGCATCGGATCCGGTCACTCCCGGAAAAGGGACTGCAGCCGGGTAAGCACCGCCAGCTCGGCCTTGTTCGTGTGACCGAACGCATCGGTGATCGCCGTTGCCGTGTCCAGCACCATGCGCTTCAAGCCCGGGTCGAACATCGTCACATGTTCCTGGTACGCATCCTCGAAGCGTTGGAAGGCCTGTTCCGCGTCCAGCTTGTTGTCGCGCGCATAGTCGAAGCTCATGCTGATGTACTCCGCAGCATCCACGCCGAACTCATCCCGGCTCGATTCCAGCGGCATCCATTGCTTCCTGACCAACTCGTTCAAGGCATCCACCTCCGCCTGCCTCACCTGGCCATCCCCTGCAGCAATGCTGTAGAATAGGAAGCCGAGGTTGGTGTACATCTCAACGAAAGTCTCTGCGGTGCTCATGCCTGCAAGGTACGCACCATGAAAGGAGGTCACCTGACGGTCGTCAGGAGCTTGTGCCGACCTTCGTAGGATCAGCCATGGAAGAGACCGTATTCCTCCTTTTGTTCCGGGGTGTCGGTGGACCGGTTCAGCTACCGGTGGCCGAACTCCGCGCCGCACTGACCAAGGCGGGCTTCAAGCAGGCCACCACGTACATCAATAGCGGTAATGCGCTCGTGCGCAGTTCCCTTTCCCGGGAGGAGACCCTGGCCAAGGTCGCGGAGATCTGCAGGAAGAAGTTCAACTATGAGCGGCCGATCTTCGCGGTAACCGCCTCCGAGTGGGCTTCCGTGATCGCGCATGACCCTTTCCCCACGAAGGCCGAAGGCAAGCATGTGCACGCCGTGCTCCTGGCCGGTGTGCCCAAACCGGAGGCCGTGCAAGCCCTGCAGGCACTCGCGGTGGACGGCGAGTCGCTGGAAGTGTTGAAGTCCGGAAAGCGGCTCGGCCCTTACCAGGTGTGCTACATCCACACGCCGCACGGCTTTGGAACCAGCAAATTGGCCGAGAAGTTCGACAAGGGCATCGGCGTGGTGAACACCGCTCGCAATTGGAACACGGTATTGAAGATGCAGGAACTTGCCGCAGGCATGGAAGCATCGCGCGAATGAAGGACTTGCCTACCTTTGCACCATGCGCGGCATCGTCGCCACCGGACTTCTGGGCCTGGCCTATCTGCTGGTGCTGTTCCCGGATGCCGTGCGGATCCCCGCGTTGATCGGCCATTATGTAGAGCACAAGGAACGCTCTCCGGACCTGAGCGTGGCCGACTTCCTGGACCTGCATTACAGCAACCAGGAACACGGTGGAAATGGTGATGCTCCGCATCAACAACTGCCTTTCCGGCATCATCATCTGGTCGGTGACAACTGCAGTCCGAGCGCGATCGCAGTGACCACCACGATGATGGTCGAATCGACCGTGACGGTCCGCAGGGAACATGCCGAAACAGGCCGTTCCGTCCTGCTTCCAGGCCATACCGACGGCTTGATCCAGCCTCCGCGCTGCTGAGCCATCGCATTCCATGTGACCCAGGCCACAGCGGCCCTGGTGCGCGAATGCGATGATGCCGTCACCCATACGGTGACACAGGTCCGACCTTTCGCGACCTCCCTCCTTTCCTCTTCTCAACCCGATCCCATTCCCATGATCGAACGGATCATCCATCTATCCATACGCCACAAGGCAGCTGTCGGCGTAGGGATCCTCGTACTCATCATCGGTGGCGTGCTCGCCTTCCGAAGTCTGCCCGTGGACGCCGTGCCGGACATCACGAACAACCAGGTACAGGTGATCACGCTGGCACCCACGCTCGCCACGCTCGAGGTGGAACGCTTCGTGAGCTATCCGTTGGAGCAGGCCCTCGCCAGCCTCCCGCGCATGATCGAGCTGCGCAGCATTTCGCGCTTCGGCCTCAGTCAGGTCACGGTCGTTTTCGAGGACGGCATGGACACCTACCTGGCCCGACAGCTGGTGAACGAGCGCATCCAAGGGCTCGCCACCACCATGCCACCCGGTGTGGAGGCACCTTTCCTGGCACCGATGAGCACGGGCCTTGGTGAGGTGTTCCAATACGTGGTGCGCGCGGACAGCGCCCACCAACATGCGTTCAACGCCATGCGGCTGCGTGAACTTCAGGACTGGGTGATCGGCAGGCAACTGCTCGGGATCCCCGGCGTGGCGGAGATCAACGGTTTCGGCGGACAGTTGAAACAGTTCGAGGTATCCGTGGACCCGGTGCGATTGAACGGGATGGGCATCAGCTTAGGCGGATTGATCGATGCCCTTGAACGCAACAATGCCAATACCGGTGGCGCCTACATCGAACACGCCAACAATGCCTACTTCATCCGCGGCGTGGGCCTCGCGACCAGCTTGGAGGACCTGGGGCGCATCGTAGTTGACACACCGAAGGAAGGAGCCCCCGTGCTGGTGCGCGATGTCGCGACCGTACGGCTGGGTGCTGCGCCCCGTTATGGTGCCATGACGCGCGACGGCGAAGGTGAAGTCGTGGGCGGCATCGTGATGATGTTGAAGGGAAGCAACGCCAGTGCCGTCGTGAGCGCGGTGAAGGAACGGCTGGACGTGATCCGCAACGGCCTTCCGGACGGTGTTGTGATCGAACCCTTCCTGGACCGCGCCGATCTGGTGGACCGCTCGATGCACACGGTAAGGAACAACCTGCTCGAGGGCGCCTTGATCGTGATCCTCGTGCTGGTGGTCTTCCTCGGCCAGTTGCGTGCGGGCCTCATCGTGGCCAGCGTGATCCCATTGAGCATGCTCTTCGCCATCATCCTCATGCGCCTCACCGGTGTGACCGGCAACCTGATGAGCCTCGGAGCGATCGACTTCGGACTGGTGGTGGATGGCGCGGTGATCATCGTGGAAGCCGTGCTCTTCCGCATGCACCACCTGCCCAAGCGCGATGGGCTGCTGCCGCGAAAAGAGATGGACGACGAGGTGGAACATGCTGCAGGGCGCATGATGAGCGCCGCCACCTTCGGCCAGCTGATCATCCTGATCGTCTACATCCCGATCCTCGCCCTCAGTGGTGTGGAAGGCAAGATGTTCCGACCCATGGCCCTTACCGTGGTGTATGCCATCATCGGCGCGATCGTGCTCAGCCTGACCTATGTGCCGGTGATGAGCAGCTTGTTCATTCCCCGACGCACCGGCCCGAGCGTCACCATCAGCGACCGCATGATGGACCGCCTGGCGAAGGCCTACGCACCAATGCTGGAAAGAGCCCTTCGCCATACGCGGATCGTTCTCGGCACGAGCGTGGCCCTGCTCGCGGCGGCGGCCTTCGCCTTCACCCGGATGGGCGGCGAATTCATCCCCCAACTCGAAGAGGGTGACTTCGCCTTCCACAGCATCCTGCCCATGGGCGCCTCGCTAACCGCAAGTCTGGAGAACAACGAACGCGTCGAACGCATCATCAAACAGTTCCCCGAGGTGAAGGACGTGGTGAGCAAGACGGGCACCGCTGAGGTGCCGACCGACATCATGAGCGCCGAGATGACCGACGTGCTGATCCTGCTCCACGACAAGAAGGAATGGACCACCGGCCGCGGCTATTGGGAGCTCGCCGACACCATGATCAAGGCCCTGAAGCACATTCCGGGCGTGTACTTCGAGATCAACCAACCGATCCAGATGCGCACCAATGAACTGATGACGGGTGTCCGCCAGGACATCGCCATGAAGCTTTACGGCCCTGACATCGACACGCTCCTGCACTACGCCGGACAGGTGGCCTTGGCGGTATCGGACGTTCCTGGCGCCGGCGAACCAGCGATCGAGCGGGTGGAAGGCACACCCCAGATCACCATCACCTACGACCGGGAACGACTGGCCATGATGGGTGCCGATGTGGCCGATCTGAACCGTGTGGTCCGCGCAGCGTTCGCCGGGGAACCCGCCGGAGCCATCTATGAGGGCGAACGGCGCTTCGATGTGGTGGTGCGGGCGGACAGCACGCGCCGGAGCAGCCTCGCGGACGTCGCTTCGCTCTACGTCAACACGCGCGATGGTCGCCCCATCCCCTTGGACCAGGTGGCCGAGGTGGCCTTCGTTCCCACGCCGGCGCAGATCACACACGAGAACGCGCAACGCAGGATCTACGTGGGCGTGAACGCACGCGGCCGCGACGTGGAGGGCCTGGTGACGGACATGCAGGCCCGTGTGAAGGAGAAGGTGAAGCTGCCGCCCGGTTACTTCCTGGAGTTCGGCGGTCAGTTCCAGAACCTGCGCGAGGCGAAGGCCCGACTCAGCATCGCCTTGCCTGTGGCCCTGCTGCTGATCCTCCTGCTGTTGTGGACCACCTTCCGGTCCCTGCCCGATGCGCTGCTGATCTACACCGCGGTCCCGCTCAGCGCGATCGGGGGTGTGGCCGCCTTGCTACTGCGCGGCATGCCCTTCAGCATCTCCGCCGGTGTGGGCTTCATCGCCCTCTTCGGCGTGGCCGTGTTGAACGGCATGGTACTGATCGGCACCTTCCGCGACCTGGCGGCACAGGGCATGGGCGTGGTGGAACGCGTTCGGCATGGCACCGCAACGCGCCTGCGTCCCGTGCTGATGACCGCCTCCGTGGCCTCGCTCGGTTTCCTGCCCATGGCCCTGAGCAACGGTGCCGGCGCGGAGGTGCAACGGCCACTTGCCACGGTGGTGATCGGCGGATTGATCACTGCCACCATCCTCACCCTCCTGGTGCTGCCTGTGATGTACGTGCTCTACCACCGTCGCGAACTGCGCATCAAGGGAGCCGCCGCGGCGATGACGATCGCCTTCCTTGTGCTTACCGGCTCCACGCAGGCACAGGTCCAACAGGTCGATCTGGAACAAGCCCTGCGCATGGCGGGAACCAGCGCACCCGCTCTCCTCGCTGCGAATGCCGAAGCGGAACGGATGGACGCGCTCCGTGGCGCAGCAAGCGAGATCCCACGCACGGAGGTGGTGTACATGCGCGGTCAGTACAATGCGTACACGCGTGACGACAACAACATCACCGCGGTGCAGACGATCCCCTTCCCCACGTTGTTGGGGGCCCGCGCCGGGAGTGCCAGAGCCGAAAGTGATCTCGCGCAAAGCCAGCGTGATCTCGTCGGAACGGACGTGAACTGGAAGGTGCGCGCGGCATACGATCGCCTGCAATACCTCCACGCGCTCGAGGCCTGGTTGATGCGCGAGGACAGCACCTGGCAGGAGTTAGCGCGGGTCATGACGCTGCGCGCCGGCACGGGTGATGTTCCACCGATCCAACAGGCCACGGCTGAAGCCCGAGCCGGCCGTTCGAGGGACGAACTCCAACGCCACCGCAACCTGCTCAATGCCGAACGCATCGGCTTCGGAGGCCTGCTCGGGCTCGACACACCGGCGGATGTGATCCCTGCACCCTTCATTCCGCTCACCACCGCACCGGTCGATATCAGCGTCGTCGTTGGCCCGGAGCTGGAGGTCCTGCACCAACGGATCACGGCAGCGGAACAGGCGCATCGGGTGGAGCGCAACAGCCTACTGCCCGACCTGATCGTGGGCTACTTCAACCAGACCTTGATCGGGGCACCGCTGGATGCGGAAGGCACACGCCTCGCCAGCCCCAGGGACCGATTCCAAGGCTTTCAGCTTGGCGTGTCGCTGCCCTTATGGGCACGGCCGCAAGTGGCGCGCAACCGGGCAGCCGGACTCCAGGAAGAAGCCGCGCGACATGCATTGGCCGAAGGCGAACGCCAATGGCGCCTGGAGGTCACCAGTGCCTATCAACGCATCACCAGCGACCATGCCACCATCACCTGGTATCAGAATGAAGCACTGCCCAACGCGGAACGCATCCTAAGCACATCCACCATGGCCTATGGAACGGGCGATATCGCCCATGCCGAACACGTGCTCAACCTCCAACAGGCACTCTCCATCCGCCGTGGATACATCGACCTGGTCCACGACCACAACAGCAACGTCCTCCTTCTCCAACGCCTCACCGCCCACTGATCCTCACGGACATGAACAAGTTCCTTCCACTCACCTTCGTCGCGTCCTTGCTCGTCGCATGCAGCGATGCGCCGCCGGACGCCCACGACCATGAACATGCCGCACAACCTTCGGCATCGGATACCACACATCACCACGATGAGGACATCACGCTGAACGCCGAACAACTGCGCACCCTTGGCATACGTATCGCGGCGCTCGAGACCCGGTCCATGACCGGCAACCTGCGCCTTGCCGGGCGCATCCTGTCCTCGCCTGTGAGCAAGGCCCGCATCACCAGCCCAATCGGTGCGAAGGTGGTCGATGTCCTCGTGGACGAGGGCGCCCATGTGCGCAAGGGTCAACCGCTGATCGCCCTGAACGACCTCACCTTCTTCCGCATGCAGGAGGAATACCTGATGGCACGCGCTGATAAGGCGGTATCCGCTGCAGAGCGCGACCGGCAGCGCACCCTGTCCGAAGGCAATGCCAATGCGCTAAAGACCCTGCAGCAAGCCGAAGCAAAGGCTGTGAGCGATGAGGTGCGCATGCGCTCGCTGGCAGGACAACTGCGGCTCCTCGGTGTGGATCCCGACCAGCTGCAGGCCGACCAACTGCAACAACGCTTCGTGCTTCGCAGTCCGGTGGATGGCCGCGTGAACGGCATCAGCGTACACCTCGATGAGCGCGTGGAACCCACGACCGTGGTGGCGGAGGTGATCGACCTGCACCACTTCCATGTGCACCTGAACGCCTACGAGCGCGACCTGGCGCGGTTGAAGGAGGGTGTCTCGTTCGACTTCGACGTGATCAATCTGCCGGGCGAACGATTCCGGGGAGAGGTCTTCAGCATCGGCCGCACCTTCGATAGCGATGGACGCTCGATCCCGGTGCACGCGCACGTGACACAAGGCAGTGAGAAGCTGGTGGAAGGCATGTCGATCAGCGCGACGATCCCGACGTCCAACACCACCATGCTGGCCGTTCCCGAGAGCGCCATCGCGATGTCGGGCAACGAATCCTTCATCTACCTGGATGATGGGGGAACCCCGGATGGTGGACAGCGCTTCCAGGAGGTTCCGGTGATCCTCGGCCCGAACGATGGTGGCATGCGTGCGATCACCCCCGTCAGTCCGCTACCTGAGAAAGCCCGGATCGCCATGAACGGAGCCTTCCAGCTCCGCAGCATCCTGACCATCGGCACGGACCATGCCCATTGACCGCTGAGCGGGATCGACAAGAGCACATCACCCTTATCCGATTGCCTTCCGCAGGCGTAGATTCGCGCCGTTCCGAACCCGATGCCCGCATTGAGCGGCACCGGGCTTCGGGCGTTTACGCGTGGAGCAAAATGCTATTCAAGGAAACCCTAGATCGCCTTACATGGGAAGTGAAGGAGGCTGTTGATGAGATCTTCACAACCATTGACCAGCGTCAAACCCACCCGAACGATATCGTCCTACCAAAGTGGGGATGGTATAGCGAACAAAGAATGGACGGTTACAAACCATTCGGACCCGGTCTTGGTGGGTGGGATGCTGAAACGGAACACACTCAGTACGAATTCTATGATTCGTATCGTCGTCAGTATGTAAAGGGTTCACGTAAGGTCTTTTATACAAAGATTTCCTCAGACCAGAAAGCGAAAAAGGATATCCGTCTTTCTATTCAGATGGAACTTATGCTCTACCTGCGCTTCTGGGAAACCGATCGGATTCTGACCAAGCTATTCCACTACACTCAACTTGCTCTTGGGAAGCCCTTCAACTGGCAATACAAACTTGACCCGGACAAGAAGAACCATCTACTGATCAGAGAGGAGATAAGAGATCCCCTAAAGCAAATCTGCCCGAAGTACTACGCTCTCTTGAAGAAGATGTACAAGTCACAGATCCGAAACGCAGTTGCCCATAGTCAGTACTATATCACCGACAACCATGTCGGATTCACAAACTATGCCCCTGCAAAGCACGCTCCCTTTGCACAAGAATCGTACGACTGGTGGGAGGAGATATTCCATACCGTCATTCTGTTTTACAACGAGCTAATCGCGCACGAGATCGCCATTGAAGAACGAGCAAAGCGGCTAGACCAACTCTCTGTCGGAGCAGGTATCGAGATCAGGTATACGGACCCGAGCATTCAGATAACGGACATTGTTCATTGGTGCTTCGACCACCAAAGGAATATGTGGAGTTGGGGGCCTCCGAGAAGTGCCTCTGGACTCTATCTCTAACAACATGCAGCTCACCTCCCTCCCCGACCTCCTTTCCCTCTACCGCGCCGATGCCCGCGTGGCCCGCGTGGCAGATGGCCTGCGCGAGAAAGCCGCGCGCGTGCAGCTCGCAGGCACCATCGGCTCCGCACAGGCATTGATCGCGCACTCGGTGATCGAGCAGCGCCGCGGCGTGCATGTCTTCGTGCTCACCGACAAGGAAGAGGCGGCGTACTTCATGAACGATCTGGAGGCGCTGGGGAAGAGAGAAAGTGATGAGGTGAGGAAGAGAAGAGGTGAAAAAGAAAAGCAACGAGGTGAAGAAGTTTGGAAGAGGAAGAATGACCAGGAGATCTTCTTCTTTCCCGCGCCGTCGCGATCGCCCTATGATCCTGAAGGTCACCACGACGGAGACCGGGTCAGCCGCACAGAGGTCCTGGAAGCACTCATGTCCAAGTCGAGTGAGC
>JACJZG010000033.1 GCA_020635715.1 Flavobacteriales bacterium
GTCGATGCGCTGGAGGCTGCCGTTGGTCGATGCGTTGTCAACGACCAGCAACTCCCATTGCTCCATCGGCAGATCCTGGCCACGCAGGGAGTCCAACGTACGTTCCAGTTGATCCAACTGGGGATCATGGGTACAGATGACCACGGCAAGCGTCATGGCCTTCGCGCTGTCGTTCACATCATCCATCGGTCGCCGTCCTGGACACTGCGTTCGCGAAGTAACCCAACGGGTCGGAAGGCACCCAACCCAGCAGTCGATCACGAGCACGTAGACCCATGGCGGCCCATTGGTCACGCGCCTGCCAGGCCCGCTCCAACGCATCGTCCAAGGCATCCACCGAAGGCGCGTAGACCAGGTGACCTTCGACGCCATCGGTGATCAGGTCCCGGGCGCCACCCACATCCGTACTGATGACCATACGTCCGTGTGCCATGGCTTCCTGCAAGGCCAGCGATCGACCTTCCATCCGCGAAGCGAACAATGCGGCATGATGCGTTGACCAGATGGCCGCCTTCTCCGGAACGTGGCCTCTGAATGTCACGTTGTGCACCCCATGCAGGCGTACGAGGCGCTCCAGTGTCGCGCGGGATCCGCCCTGACCGAAGAACGAGACGTGCAAGGGGCGTTCCCGCCATTTCGGCCGGCCCATCAGCTCGATGACGAGATCCTGCCCCTTGTGATGGGGGGACAAGGCGCCGACCATGGCCAGGGACCAACCATTCTCCGTGGAAGGGTAGGCCGGGACCTCGGTAGCGGTGTCCACGGGATTGTGAACGAGTGAAGCATGGTTGAACGCAAGGCCCAGTTCGCGCTCCGTGGCCTGCCGGTTCTGTTCGGAGACGAACCACACCTGCTTCGCCCCGGCGTAGGCCTGTGCATAAGCTTCCGTCATCCCATCGTTCATCGGAAGTCCTTCGATCACGAGCTGCACCACCACGGCATAGGCTTGCTTCCGTTCCCGCAGGACCTTGCTCATCCGAAGGAACTTGGGACACAGCTGGTAGCCGACCGAGAAAATGACAAGGTCCGCCTTGGTTCCATGAAGCAGCTCGAGCTCATTGCTCACGCTCATGGGTGGCGCACCATGAAGCAGTGTGGCCCACGCCTGCTGCAACCTATCGCGCTGGATCCTTCGTTCATAACGTTTGCGCAAGGTCACACCACCATCACGCAGAACTCCCAAGGGGGCTGGTTCCGGTGAATGATCCCAAACAGAGGCGGTCACATGGTGACCTTCGCCCGCCAATCGGACTGCAGCACCGCTCCAAAGCTCTTCACTGCCTCCCCAGGGAACGGCGTCGTTGGTGCTGATGAATAGATACTCCACTTGGTCGATCCCTTCCGACGCAGCAAAAGCCCAATGCGTTGAAGGAGTGCGAATCTACCATGCAGATGAGGTTTGGCGACCCAGCAGAACAGTTCTGCCATTCGATAGGACATACCCCAACGACACCAACAGGCGTGAAGAAGGCCATCATGCCACCATCCGCTTACGAGCTCCCCTGAACCGACGACCCAGATCAATGCTGGGTAGCTCCACAAACTTGTAGACCATCCAGGATACCACAAGTACGATGGCAAAGAGCGCGATCACGAATACGACCACACCGAACCAACCAGATCCAACCCCTTGCATGGAAAGGTACCACCTAAGTATTGGCTGATGATATAGATAGAAACTATAACTGCAAAGGCCAATGACCACCAATGAACGAAGAAGAAGCCGGTATCTCAACCTACGATCAAGATCCTTCATATTGACCATGTGCTCCAACAATACTGCGTGGAACAATGTGTAGAGGTAGAATTTCAGCGAATGGTGAAGGATAGTGAACTTGGATACGATTATCAGTACTCCAAATACGTATAGTAAAATCGAGTGCTTCGAAAATACCCCCCCCGGCGTAACGACGTTCCGCAATAAAAGCGCCGAAAGACCAAAATATCCAGAACTTGAACAACGATTTGTCCAGAACGGGGTTCAATGGATCCGTCGCGTATTGGTGAACGGAGGCAAGGAGACTGATAACCAAAAGCGTGTATAGTGTTCGTTCCATGCCGAATCGACTGCGCATCCACAATAGAACTGGATAGACGAGATAAAGCTGGGCTTCCAACGCCAGCGACCAATACGAAGGATTCATGCTGAAGAACGACGCTTCATCAAGATTATGAACGAGTAGCGCGTGCAACAGGATATCCTTGCCTCCGAGGTCAGTTGTTATCGGAAATAGCAGAAGCATGGAAACGATGTATGGCGGATAAATGCGCCAGAACCTTTTACTGTAGAACACAGCAAGGTCCAATCGGGTTCCAGACCTCAGCCATGCAAGATGGATCAAGAAGCCGCTTATCAAGAGGAAGAGTTCAACCCCACTTGCACCGAACGCACTGGGAAGGATGTTCCAAAGAAGATCCCTCGCCCCTACTCCATCCTTGAGCAAGAATGCACCATAGTCTTCGGAAGTGAACCTGAATCCTGGAACGAGGTCCACCTGTATGTGGAAGAAGAAGACAAGAAGTATTGCAATGGCACGCAGTACGTCCAGATTCGCCAAATGGCCGACCTCCTGCTTCGCCATGATCTTGCTCAACTCCTCCTAAATAAACCCAACTTCTTGAGAAGGCCAACCACCGAGGGTGAACTCGACGGCATGCCCCGATAACCCTTGGCCAATCTACTTCCCAATGCAGGAGCCTCGATATGCTCCGGCACCAATTCCCCCGCGGACCAATTCAATGAAGAAGCACTTCTCGCGATCAGATCCACCCACTGCAGGTAGCTCCTGCCCTTCGAGTAGCGGTTCGCAACAAGGTCACGTGCCCCATCTGAACATCGGTCCCACATCGCCCTGTCGTTCACCAACTGCACGAATCGACCCGCTGCCCGTTCCGGGCGCTCATCGACCAGCAGCCCGGTGCGCCCATCGATGACCAGTTCGGGTATGCCGCTCTCCGTGGCACGCACCACCGGCACGACACCCGCCGCCATCGCTTCCAACATGGAAACGGGCAGGCCTTCGTAGTCGGACATCAGGATCAAGGCCTGTGCTCCAAGCAGTTCCTTGCCAACCTGGTCGGGATCGAGACGACCCGAAAAGTGGATCCTCGCGACCAACCCGGCATCCGCCACCACCCGCCGAGCGCTTTCCCCAGCTGGACCCTGCCCCAAGACCCTGAACCGCAAGCGAGGGTCCAACCGGCAGGCGTGGACCATGGTCTCTACAACAAGGCTGAAACGCTTCTGTTCCTCCACCAGCCGACCACTGTAGACCACGGTGAACGGATCCGCACTGTACACCGCCCTGGTGTCCGGCACGTCCACCCCGTATGGGATCACAACGGGATCCGCAGCCAGACCCTCCGTCCTGCTTCGATCGGCCAGGTGTTGCGATACACAAACGAGACGACCACCACATCGTTCCGGAAGCGTGTGCCGCGCGACCTCCCAATAATCGGGGTCATCGGAATGCATGGTGAGCAGCCAAGGCAGCCCCCTCGCGCCACTGATAGCTGCTGCGATGTACATTTCGTTGAGGCACTGAGGCAGGAACACGGCTGGTCGATGCCGCTCAAGGAAGCGCAGGGTGTCGCGGATATCCTGCTCCATCGAGGCCCCACGCTGAACGAGTTCCACCTCGACCCCCATACCGCGCAACTCAGCGACCAGGGAAGACCGCTCGATCCCAGCACCGATGTGGTGCGATCGGACCACCAAGGGGACGCCCTCGCCATGGAGGTAGGAGAGCAGGCCGTGCAACCATGTGGTGACCCCACTGATGTCATTCACCAATCCATAGTGACCGAAGGCGATGGGACGATCAAGCGCTCGGAGCGCCTCCAAGCCAGGGGTCATGCCAAGCGCCTTCTGATACGGGAGAGCAGCGAAGCCCCCCCGTTGCCAACTGTCTTGGGTGCGTGGATGGACACCTGCCTTACCGCCTCGAAAAGCCCACGTTGGGACTCGCGCACCTCGAGCGGTCCCCTACGCTCCGAAGGCTGAAGTACGGCACAGGCGAAGCCACCCCACATGCTTCGTGCTGGCGCGGTGTCGTAAGCATGCTCGTGATAGATCCCCGGGATGAAGTCCAGATCGATGGCATGCACATGCGGCGAACCCGCCCAATCGGCGGTCCGGATCCCTTCACGGCATTCTGGATTGAAGCTGTCGTGCATGATGATGATGCAACGACCCTTCGGGCGGAACGACAACAGGATGTTGATGTCATTGCGCACACCCTTCGTGGAATGATCACCATCCACGAGGATGAAGTCGATGTTCTCACCTGATCGTTCCCGTTCAGCGATGAGCGTTGGGAGCACTTCCGCGGAAGGCCCGGTGTGGTAGCTCACGTTCGGGAATCGACCGGCCAATCGCTCGGGCACGGTGGGGTCGATGTCCACAGAATGAACGCGCTCCGAGAAATGGGAGATCACCTGCAGGGATCCTCCCTTGTACGTACCGATCTCCAGGGAGACCTTCGGCCGGATCCTCCGCAGCAGGTCCTGCAAGGCATATCGTTCGCAGTTCGTCATCTGCCAATGCAGCGCGAAGGCCGGGTCGCTGGTCAGTCCATCGTCCGGTGCATGATACCGGTGAATGCTCGGGGTGTTCATCCGCGTGAGAGGGTCAACAAGGTATCCATTATACAACGCTATCCGGGTCTCCCAGCAAGGCCGCGACCGAGGCGAATCCGCTGGCGCGCAGGGCCGCCATGCGGCGCATCATCTCCCCCCTGTTCCAAGAGCGGGTGGAGACCAGGCGTTCCAGCAACGCGGGCTCCGGGCCGGAGCTTCCGCATCGCACCAGGTGATCACCGATGCCCAGGCGCTCGAAGAGATCGCGCAATTTGCTGTTCGGAAGTTGGTAGCGGTCCGCATTCTCGATCCCGATCAGGTTCGCAGCGCTCACTTGAAGGGTGAGAATGGATCCATGGAAGCGATCGGTGACCATCAGATCCAATTGTTGATAGCCACGCAAGGCATTCCCCACCACGGCCGCAGGATCGTCGAGGTCGACCTCGGCTCCAGGCGGATGCATGTAGTCGATCACCTCGAATCCCTGACCAGCTACGATCGCAGCGACACGTTCATACAGACCTGGGTCCGCTACCGCCACACCGGCCAGCGGCCGCTCGCGCCTCGACGATGGCGGTGTCGTGGTCGGGACCAGGTGGGTGATGTCCATGAGGATCGTCGGATCCGGGACATGGGCCATGTGATCGGAACGATAGCCGGCATCGCTCAACAAACCCTCCGCGGTGGCGTCGCGGTATAGGATCCGATCGAAGGATCCCAAATCCTGTCGAACAGTGCCCAGACGCTCCCGCTCCTGAGCACCGCCCACGTACGGATCGAAGGAGACGGCGAGGCCGACCTTCCGCGGTCCGGAAAGACCGGGCAGGTAGTATGCATTGGGGGGCAGGGCATCCGCGATCGGCTCCCCGAAGTAACCATCGAGTTGGAACACGGTATCACTGCCCACCACCACCATGTCATAGGCCGCATCGCTGATCCTCCCCATCAGTTCATACACACCGAGGCCCACGGGCAAGGACGGCCCGAAAGCACAGCGTTCACGCAGGAAGCGGTCATAGGCGCGCTCGCTGCGGATGAAGTCATTCTCCACCACCTTCGCGAACAGACCCTTTCCCTTTGTGCTCCTCCGCTGCCTGGCCTTGAAGGCCTCGGAAACGGCCGGGACGTGATCGATCACCTCCACCTGCGCCTGTGGGTAAAGACGCGTGAGCAGGTTGTATGAACAGTAGGTCTGCAACACCGATCCGATGTTGACCACGTGGTGATAGGTAAGCAGTCCGATGCGCATGGATCCCTCGCGAGCGCTAGCTGAAATGGTTCAATACGAGCGGATGCACCACGGTCAGGTCGAATTGACCGACTGGATCCACATCGCCAAGGAAAGCGGGATCCACGGCGCACAAGGCGGCACTGCTCTTCTTGCCACTGGCGATGTCCCGGGTCAAACCGTGCAGGTCCGTCCATGTCCGATAATACGGATTCGGCTGTACCGCAGCACCGACCTGTTCCGGGAAGCAATCCTCGGGATGATCCACCCAAAGCTCTGGCAACAACGCCTCCTTCGGCGAGCCTGCGTGCTCCGACCGGAAGGGACGAGCGACAAGTCCGACCTCCTTCGCGACCGGGTGCGCGTTGAAGCGATCGGCGATCGAGGAGATCATCTGGTTCCGTGCTTCGCCATCCAGGCTCCGTCCGCCGAAGCGCTCGTCGTTCAGGAAGACCCCGGGCACATAGTAATGTGCAAAAGCCTCAGACCTGGCATGATCGACTCGCCGGACCTTGGGAAGGTGCGGGACCGGATGAACACCTGCCGCTTCGCGTATGGCCTGTTGCATCCTCCCCTTCACCTTCTGCACGATCCCACGGGCGGCGGGAGGGGGATCCAGATGTTGCAACACACCGATATCCTCGAGGATCACATTGAAATTCACCATCCGCTTGAACGGGGCCATGCCGTGATCGGAGACGACCATCACCTGCTCAGGAGCAAGCATGTCGACGGTGTACCGTAGCGTATCATCCAATGCAGAGTAGAACTGCTGCAACAGGTAATGCAACGCGGAGCTGGCCTTGCCACGTGACATCAGCTGCTCGATGGTGTACATGAAGATGTTCGCCAGCACCACCGGCTCCTTCTGCACGAAGAAACCCATGTCACACGGACCGTATCGCTTCACCATATCGACGTAGATCCGAACCCGCCTCCAAATGGCCTCGGTACACTTGTCGAAGAAGAGATCCGTGCTCCGGATCCCGGAAACATTGAATCGTGTCTCCCAGATCATCCGCTCCTCGATCATCATGGCCTGCAGCTCCGGTGGGTGACAGGCTTGGACAGGGATCCTGCATTCCGGACTGAAGCCGCCACCGGCACCACCGAGCACCACACCATTCACGGCGGGTGCAGGCATCATGGTCGGTAGATTCAACCAGGCGGACCGCTTGCCGCGTGCATCAAGTTCCATCCAAAGCGGTCGGCGATCCAGGTCCCGTGGGAAGTTCTTCGACCCGAACGATTGGGTGAAGCGCGGTGTGCCATCCAATGCAGGCTGCTCATAGAACGCCCCGGTGACCGTACCCGGAGCTCCGGAGAGCATCTTGGTCCAACCCCGGCTCCACAGGTCCTCTTTAACAGGCAGGACGGCCAGGCGCTTGAGCAGACCTTGCAGAAAGGGCATGTCGAAATGATCGACGAGGCGCCGGTCCATGCCATCCAGTCCGATCACCAGTAGTTTCATGATAACCGTGCCGTCTGTTCAAAGTGGATGGTCAGCGGGACACTGCCCTTCGCATTGTCCGTCATCTTCTCCGTGAAGAACAGCGTTCCGGAACCGCGCAATCGCTCAAGGCTTGCGGCGGGAAGCACCTCCAGTTCGACCAGGTCCGTCACACCCTCCAACATGTCACCTCCGGGCATCCACGTGAAATGCTCGATGTGGTATCGACCGGGCAGGAGATCGGGGGGCGTGATCCGCAAACGGATCCGGAACGGTTCGCCGGCCCGGGCGTCCAGTCGTCCCTTGATCGCCCCGCGTGCGATGTAGGATCCATCCGTCGTGACAAGGTTCACCGCGTGAACGACCTCATCATTCACCGTGTTCACCGCGACATAGTCCAGATCCAGATCGATGGGAACCGAAAGGTCCTGTATCACGAGTTCTCGACCGGCACCATGAGCAACAGGACCTGACACGGTGTTGAGCACCACATGTCCCTTCCGGTTCGGGCTGTAGTCGAACATCGCTCTGTCGGTCGCTGCCGCACGTCGTGTCTGTGCGTGCATATACTCGGAACTGACGGCCGAGGTATCTCCATCCATGCGCACCGTTCCCTTCTCCAACCAGAGACAGCGGGTCGTGTTGCCGCTGATGTCGTGCAGGTTGTGCGAGACCACGACCACGCTGGTGCCTTGCGCCATGGCCTGCCGCATGGCCCGCTGTGCCTTCAAACGGAATGCGTGATCACCAACGGCGAGCACCTCGTCAACGAGCAGGATGTCCGGCTCCACGGCGATCGCCACTGAGAATCCAAGGCGCGCGGCCATGCCGGAACTATAGCTCTGCAAGGGCATGTCGATGAACTCACCGACCTCGGCGAACGCAACGATCTCATCGAACTTCTCCTTGATACGCTCCTTGCTCAGGCCAAGCACCGACGCATTGACCTGGATGTTCTCCCTGCCCGTCAGCACCGGATTGAAGCCGGCACCCAAAGCGATGAGCGCTCCCACCCTGCCACGTAGTTCGATGCGACCAGCGTCCGGCTTGATCAATCCGTTCAGCATTCGCAGCATGGTGGTCTTCCCTGCGCCGTTGTGCCCAACAAGACCCAGGCACTCTCCGCGCCGGAGTTCGAAGCTCACGTCACGCAGGGCCCAGAACTCATCCTTCCGCAGTGTCGCGTTCCGTTGACGCCCAAGCACCTCCCGACCCAGGTCGGAAAGCCCGTAACGCAATGATGTCCGCAGGTCCCGACAGAACTTCTTCGAGACATGATCCACTTTGATGAGCACTTCCCCTTCCATGTTCAAGAGCTCATGCGTTCGACGAGCACGGACATCGTGACCCGGTAGAACACCCAACCCACCAGGATGAGCACGAGCCCGATCCCGGCCAGGGTCCAGAATGCGCCCAGGTCCGGTGCCTGGGTACCGGTGAGCCATGCCCGACCGGTGAGGATCAGCGGGGTGGTCGGGTTCAGGGCGAAGAGTTCCGCCATGGCACCACCTGCCGGCATGGGGAAGACCACCGGTGTGAGGTACATCATCAACTGGGTCACCAGGGGGATCATTCGACCGATGTCCGAATAGAGCGTACCGATGGGTGCGAGCAACAGCCCGACCGCAAGTCCCAGGATCACGATCACCAGCACGGCCACCGGCACCAGGACCAGGTGCGCATCCGGACGGACACCGAGGATCATGATGACCGGGATGACGACGATGAGCTTGATGGCCGAGGAGAACAGGACCTTGTAGATCCCAGCAAGAATGAGCGATTCCCGGGGAAAGTTCAATTTGGCCAGCATCGTCTTGGCACCCACCACCTGGTTCAATGGGCTCGCCAGTGCCTCGGTGAAGATCTGCCAGAGCATGGTTCCCGTGAACACATAGGCCGGATACGGGATGCCGGTCTCGGCCACCCGCACTACGCCGGACATGCTGAGGAAGATCCAGATGGCGGTGCTGATCAGCGGTGTGGCGAAGGCCCACACGTAACCGAGGTAGGATGTGCGGTATTGCGCACTGATGTCGCGCACCGCCAGTCGGCATGCCAGCGAGCGCGAGGCCAACAGGTCCAACCACATTCCTCGGAACAGCGCTCCCGGGGTCCGCAGCATCGATCCCGGGGTATACACCGTCAGGATCGAATGAGGCGTTGCTCTCAAAGGGTGGTCGGGAAGATCCGTCATGCGCTTCTACCGTGGACCTCGAAGTTCGCGTGTCCCGGTGCAACCATCAAACCCGAGGGAGGGGATCCAGCATCACGGGGACCCCCGATCGGTATGGTCCACAAGGCCGGCAAATATAGGCCCCACTTCCAGCCCACTGCCTTCAGACCGCGGCCGTGGTCCGACCGTTGGCGTGTACGGCCTGGATGAAACATCGGCCCGGCCGGTCCTCATGGAGCAAGTCGATGGCATAGCCCATGGGTTGAAGGAGCTTCATCACCTCCATCATGCGCGCAGCGGAATGGATCTCGATGAGCAGGTGCGGATGGTCGCGTTGGAGCAGACCACGAGCGCCTTGCAGCACAAGGGCCTCCGCCCCTTCCACATCGATCTTCATGAGGTGTACGGCCCGCCATCCTTCGCGTTCGACCAGGTCGTCGAGGCGTTCACAAAGGACCTTGGAGGTGGTGAAGCCCGCACGTTCGTATACAGCCGTTTCCAGTGGAGGCTTGACCGATCCGAGGTAACCACCTGAGCTGGTCTGGTCATCCACGTTCGTCGAGGCCTCGAACTCCATCTCGCCAGCAGAGTCGGAAAGCGCGATGGGAAGCACCTTGATCCGTTCAGCGAGTTCAGGCTCAAGTTCGAGCATGGCCTGGAGACGCTCCAGATTGGCCGGATTCGGCTCGAAAGCGATCACTTCGCACCCGGGATACAATGCCGCGAAAGCCATTGAATGGTAGCCGATGTGCGCCCCCACGTCGAGAATGACCCCTGCGGGCAGTTCCTTGGGAACGACTTCCCAGATGTAGGGATCATAGGACCCCTCGACCATCTCCCGGAAAGCCGGTCGGTGCGCATCAACCGTTATCCGCCTTCCCTTCAACGGGCCACCGGCAACGGTATGCACCGCGACCTGGGAGACAACGCGCTTTGGTCGAGCAGGTTTCAGTGCGCGTAGCAGTATCGGGGGCAGCAGGTCAACGACCAACGACTTCCACTTCATCGTTGCCAATGTAACCTGGGGCGGAGCGCACCCCGCCATTTCTGGAACCACGCACCCTGTCTCGGTCCCTCCATCACTTGGAAACCGAGGGCATCCTCTACGATGAAATGTCGGGCCCCTCTACGTTGGAACAGGAGGGAGATGCGGTACACGCCGTCGTTCAACAAGTCCTCAGGTATGGTGCAACGGACGGTTGTTGGCCCCGGGACCCAGAGCGATGTGCCTATCGACTCCGTCATGTCACTGATGAAGGCGATCACATCATCCTCGGTGTGAACGATCATCTGGATGTTCAGGTCACTATCCGTGATCCCAAGGTTGTCCAGTCGCATCTCCACTTCAACGGGTACGGTCGTCAGGAAGGCCTTCTCCGCAGCTAATGCCCGCACTTCCACAGCACGCAAACGAAGCACATCGGTACCTGGTGCCTCATCCGCCTCCCATACGCGTGTGTGGTTCGGCGCATTGGTCTCCGCCAGGTAAGACCGCACCACCTCCGCGGTCGGCCCATCCTCCTGCAGCCTCCCCTGGTCCAACCAGATCACCCGGGAGCACAGGCTCTGTACGGAGAACATGTTGTGGCTTACGAAGAGGACCGTGCGCCCCGAATCCGCTACGGAGCGCATCCGGCCCAGACAACGCTTCTGGAACTCGGCGTCACCCACCGCAAGCACCTCATCCACCACGAGGATCTCCGGCTCCAGATGAGCCGCCACGGCAAAGCCGAGCCGCACCTTCATGCCGGTGCTGTATCGTTTGATGGGCGTCTCCAGGTGAGGACCGATCCCTGCGAACGCGATGATCTCGTCCAGCTTCGAAGCGATCTCCGCCCTACGCATACCGAGGATCGCGCCGTTCAAGTGGATGTTCTCCAGTCCGGTCAGCTCCGGATGGAAACCGGTTCCCACCTCCAGGAGGCTTGAAACACGCCCACGCATCCGGATGCTCCCGGATGTGGGTCTGGTGATACGCGAAAGCAGTTTCAACAAGGTGCTCTTACCGGCGCCATTCCTGCCGATCACACCAACGACCTCGCCTTGATGGATATTGAACGAGACATCCCGAAGTGCCCAGAAATCGCGACCACCGACCCGACCAATGGCAGGGTCGGATATATGACCACGTCCGAACAATGCCGCTATCGTATCACCAAGGGTGCGATGATCGGTCACACCCAAGCGATAGTGCTTGTGCACCCCACGCGCCTCGATGACGTGCTTTGCGCCGCTCATATCACATCAGCGAAAGACCGCTGGATCCGTTGGAAAATGACGAGACCGAGGACAAGGATCACGACCGCCATCATCGCGGGGTAGGCGAGCAGGGACCAGTCCATGGGGGTGCCGAGCAATGCGCTCCGGAAGCCTTCGATGATCCCGGACATCGGGTTCAGCACGATCCAATCACGCACCTTGGAACCTTCGGGTATCATGGCGAGGGGAAATATCACCGGGGAGGCATACATGAGCAATTGAACCCCGAAGGCGACAAGGAACCCGAGGTCACGGTAACGTGCGGTAAGTCCTGCAACGAATAATCCGAGGCCCAATGCCAGCATGGCGGTCAGAAGTATGAGAACGGGCAGTGCGACCAGGCCCAAGCCGATGGCCCCGCCGTATCCATCGGTGAAGTGGTACACGGTAGCCATCACGCCGAACACCAGCAGCTGAAGCAGGAAACCGACCATCGTGGCAAGGGTGGTCGCGAGTGGAGCCACGAGCCGCGGGAAATAGACCTTGGTCATCAAGGCGGCGTTCCAGACCAGGGTCTGGGAGGTCCGGTTGATCACATTGGCGAAGAACATCCACGGAACGATACCGGCCATGTAGAAGAGAACGGGCGGTGCATCACCAACCTGGCCGCGACCGATGAAGCCGAACACCACTGCGAACACCAATGCGGTGAGCACGGGCTGTATGACCTGCCAGAGGGGGCCGAGGACCGATTGTTTATACGTGGCGAGCAGGTCCCTTCTGACAAGGAGCAGGACAAGATCCCGGTACTCCCACACTTCGCCAAGTTCCGTCCTCCACCATGGTGAGGAGGCTTCGACCATTACCTCATGGTCCGATCGTCCGTGGGCACGCTTCATGTGCGGGTGCAGCACGGATCAGGCCCGTGGGTCCGGTCCGGCTTGGCCGGCATCCTCTTTCTTCTTCCGGGAGGACCGCTTCCCGTAGCCGTAGCCATACCCGTAACCGGTGCCATAGCCGTACGCATACCGGTAGCCGTAACCGTAGTTCGTATTGTAATAGTACTTGCTCTTCTTGATACGGACGCCGTTCAAGATGAAGCCCGTGTTCTTGGATGGGTTCGCCTGCAGGACCTCCAAGGCGTTGCTCACGTGATCCTTGCTGGCGAAACGGGTGTTCACAACGAAGAGCGTCGCATCCACGAAGCGCGCCATCAGCAGGGCATCGGTGATGAGGCCCACCGGCGGGGTATCGACCAGCACATAGTCGAACTCCTTCGCAGCTTCCGTGAAGAGTTGCTCGAGGTGTTTGCTTAGGATGAGCTCCGAAGCGTTCGGCGGGGTCGGACCGGAGAGTATCACGGAGAAATTGTCGAACTGGGTAGGCATCACAGCCTGACGCCACTCGAGCTTTCCGACCAGGACCGTGCTCAATCCTTTGGAACTGGACATCCCCAGGCCGGAGGCAACCTTGGGCTTGTGGAGATCGAGTTCCAGCAGAAGCACCTTCTTGCCCGCCTTGGCCAGGATGGCGCTGAGGTTCACGGAACAGAAGGTCTTGCCCTCGTTCGGTCGGTAGCTCGTCACCAACACCACCTTGCCACGGCCTTCCTCCCCGGGTATATACTCCAAATTGGTCCGGACCGTACGGAAAGATTCGGTGATGGCCGCTTTTGGGTCGCTGTCCACCACCACGTAGTTCTCCTCCGCCTTCTCACTCGTGATGATCTCACCAAAGACCGGCAATGTGGTATGCTCCTTCAACTGGTCAGC
>JACJZG010000034.1 GCA_020635715.1 Flavobacteriales bacterium
CAACACGAACCTCCGCTACAAGCACGGGCGTAACCTCACCTACGAGGACCGCGATGTGCTCGTGGTGAAGGACCCGGCCAAGGCCTTCCTGCCACGCGCCAACGTGAGCACGGTGTACATCTTCGCCAAGAGCGACCGCTTCTTCGTGTACCCCAACAACTACAACCACTTCGTCACCTACTACCGCCACACGTTCCAACACGGCGGTATCTCGTTGGAAGAAATGCTGGTGCCCTGGGCGGTGCTGAAACCGAGGTAGGGTGCGGATCAGATGATCAGAATATGAGATGATCAGATGATGGCTGCATGACGAGAGGGAGGCTGACCGTCGTTGTGGTACTGGCCGTCGTCCTTGCATGGGACTGGTTCGGTAGTCGGCTCAGGCTCGATGCTGACGATCTCCTTACCCTCAAGCCAGGGATGACCAAGGATGAAGTGCGCGGTTTGCTTGGAGAACCGCTTCAGGAGGAGGTGCGCAGGGATTATAAGTTCTTTTGCCGGAGCAACCTGGAACAGATCTGTTGGCAACCCGAGCGGACCACCTGGACCTACACACGAAAGCCGCTGATCAGGTTCGTACCATTTCTGACCTTCCCGATGGTCTGGGTCCACTTCAACGCGCGCGGCCACTTGGCCTCTGTTTACATCAAGGAGTACTTCGATGCCGGTATGGACGCGCGAGGCGTCTACATGGTACGGCTCGATCCCTGTGACCCGAATGACCGAACGCCATATGAAATGCCGGGTTGTGATACTGAGGCTGCTGCTGAGAAGGTGAAGGAGATGTTCTGATAAAGTCCCAGGTCAGTCCCGGGCGCAGGACATGTTCTGATCATCTGATCGCCCGATCATCTGATCTTTGCTTCCGTGCTCGCCACCATCACGCTCCGCAAGCCCACCGAAGCCGAAGAGGTCGCCCGCTTCATCCTGCAAAGCCATGCGGAAGCGCGGGTCTTCGCACTAGTGGGTGACCTCGGCGCTGGCAAGACCACGTTGATCAAGGCCTTCTGCAAGGTGCTCGGCGTTGCGGATCACACCAGCAGCCCCAGCTTCGCCATCGTCAACGAGTATCGTACTGGTACCGGCGACCCGCTCTATCACTTCGACCTGTACCGCCTGAAGGCAGCGGAGGAACTCGACGGCATCGGCTTCGATGAGTACCTGGACAGCGGTCACTACTGCTTCATCGAATGGCCGGAGCTTGCGGCGGACAGGATGCCCGATGATGCGCTGCACCTGCAGATCACCGTTGCGGGCAATGGCGTACGGACGATCACTTTGAGAAAGAGTTTCCAGTAGGCTAGTCGCAAGCGGCCAGTCCGGTGCATCCAGTTGTCGCCAGACTCGAAACTCGCCCACTCGCCACTCGCCACTCGGATCGCCACTCTCCCCCGCCTCCGTATCTTTCCGCCTCTGCCGTCCCACCACCCGGCATGCCCATGAGCCCCACGAGCGAATTGCTGAAACAACTGGCCCGCGAGGTGGCCATGGCCCCGCAGGAACAGCTGATGGAGGTGGGTCGCCGCAAGAAGAGCCTCTTCATCGGCATCCCGAAGGAGATCACCTTCCAGGAGCATCGGGTGCCCCTCACACCCTCCGCCGTGGCGGTGCTGGTAGGCCGCGGGCATGAAGTGGTGATCGAGCGGGGCGCGGGAACCCCCGCCCAGTTCCAGGACAGCGACTACAGCGAGGCCGGCGCCATGGTGGTGGACAGCCCGGACCAGGTCTTCAAGGCCGACCTCATCCTGAAGGTGGCGCCACCCACGCATGCCGAGATCGAGCTGCTGCGCCACAAGCAGATCCTCGTTTCCGCTCTGCAGCTCACCGTGCAGCCCAAGGACACCCTGAAGCGCATGATGGAGAAGCGCATGACAGCGGTGGCCTGGGACTTCATCAAGGACCGCGAAGGGATCTACCCCATCGTGCGCGCCATGGGCGAGATCGCCGGGAACACCTCCATCCAGGTGGCCAGCGAATACCTCAGTGCGGACAAGGGGGGGCAGGGCCTCATGCTCGGCGGCATCAGCGGTGTGGAACCGTCGGAAGTGGTCGTGATCGGTGCGGGCACCGTTGGCGAGTTCGCCACGCGCGCCGCCCTCGGCCTGGGTGCCAGCGTGAAGGTCTTCGACAAGAGCATCTACCGGCTGCGCCGCCTGCAGAACGACCTGGGCCAGCGCGTGTGGACGAGCGTCATCCAGCCGATCGAACTGCGCAAAGCCCTCCGCAACGCCGACGTCGCCATCGGAGCACTGCGTCCCGAACGCGGCCGCACCCCCATGGTGGTGACCGAGGAGATGGTGAAGGAGATGAAGAACGGCAGCGTGATCGTGGACGTGAGCATCGATCGCGGTGGCAGCTTCGAGACCAGCGAGGTCACCACGCACACCGATCCCGTGTACAAGCGATACGGCGTCGTGCATTACTGCGTGCCCAACGTGGCCAGCCGCGTACCGCGTACCGCGAGCACCGCCCTGAGCAACATCTTCGGGCCGCTCTTCGGCTCCATGGGCGAGGTGGGCGGTTTCGAAGACCTCATCAAGACCGACCTCGGCTTGCGCCACGGCGTCTACCTCTACAACGGCTCGCTCACCAGCCCCATCCTCGGCGAGGCTTTCAAGTTGCCCTACAAGGACCTGGATATCCTGCTGGCAGCGTTCTAGCTCACATGTGCCCATGTGAACATGTGGGCATGTGCACATGAAATACCTTCTGGGTGGTTGTACTTTGGATGAAATGTGATCACCATGGATGACGGGACCTTTGACGGTGCGGCCTGGTTCGAGGCGTGCCTCGCTGGGATGTCCAACGGGGTATCGGAACCGGTGCAGGAGTACGGTGGACCTGCGAGGAAACGCAATGCGGTGGTCGAAGAAACGTTCGGCTTGGCGAGTCACGTGATGGATTACGCTGAAGTGTTGCTCCGAACGAACAGTGTGTTCGCCGATCAGATCCTGCGAAGTGGCACATCCGTAGGCTCGCACACCCGCGAAGCACAGAGCGCGGAAAGCCTGGCCGATTTCGCGCATAAGATGAAGATGGCGCACAAGGAGTTGGAGGAGACCGACTTCAGGTTGGCACTGTGCCATGTGAAGGCCCACTATCCGCACGACAAGGAATTGGTACGCCGAACGCAAGCACTGATCCCGCTTTTCCATCGCATCCTCACCACTTCCCGCACACGGCTCAACCAACAGGCCGCAGAGCGTCGCGCCAAGCGCCGGGGCAGGTGATGGCCGGTACCATAGGCCCGCACGACATCGCGGAAACCATCACCTTTGCGGACACCGTCATGTTCACATGCCCACATGTCCACATGACCACATGCACCCACCTTGGATCTCAACCGCCGCCTCCAACTCTACCTCATCGGCCTCATCATCGGTGGGGTCGTGGCCTACTTCTTCTACGGTGATCGCCTTACCAACGCGGCGTGGACCCCGGAGGAGAAGATCAAGCAGCGCATGCGCAGCACCCTGCTCAAGTCAACGCCCGAGGCGGAACAGCAGCTTGCGGCCTGGTCCATCCAACTGAGCGATGTGCGCGCTTCCATCGCCGAGGCCTCGGTGCATGTGAGCGATACCAAACGCACCGGTGACTCGCTGTACTACACCATGGACACCAAGGTGCTCGGGCGTGATGCACGCTTGGTGGTCGTGGGTCTGCGCGACTTCGATCGTGACAGCACCGCCACGCTCTGGCGGATCGAGCCGCGTTAAGGGGGCCTGGTCAGTAGGCGAACCGGTGCCGCTCACCACCGTATTCCTGGCGCACCTGATCGTCGCTTAGCGAGACGAGCGTGTAGATGCCCAGCGCCATACCGAAGGGGAAGTTCAGGCAGTTCAACGCCGCGATGACCTGCGATGCCGCACGGTTCCTACGACGCGAGATCCAATAGCCGCTCAGGATGTTCAGCAGGCCCCAGCCTTCCACGATCAGGAGGAAGACCCAGCCGAAGGTCTGGAACAGGACCCCGATCCAACCGGGTGCGGCATCGCCACCGCTCTGGTCGGCCACGAAGTCACTGCTCAGGAAGACGCCCAGGCCGATGAACAGGAATGCCGCCAGCCCGGTGAAGCAGATGAAGGCCCCGTTCAGGTAGTGCAGGATGCTCAACAAGGAAAGGTCGCGTTTCATGGCAATGGGTGCTTACAGGACAAGGTTAAGGCCCCTGCCCAGCTTGCATGCGACGATCCGGTTGAACGGGCCTGCAGTCGGTTGAGCGGTGTCTAACGCACTTCGCGTTTCCGTCTTTCGGATCCTTGGTTGTGCATCGCGTCTCCCGAGGCATGCGGGGACCCTGGGGCTTGGAGATCCGAACGTCTACGTCGAGCAGCGGTGATCATGAATGAGGATCATGAGGACGTGTAACCGAGAGACGCGGTTCCAGAATACAGCCCATGCATGTTACATCTCCGTCCTGCAGACACACGTTCGAAACACGAATGATCATGTAAGTTGTAGAGATCCTTCCCCGCATTTCTCCGTCCATCACCGTTCCCTGTTCTGTATTTGGTTCTGCGCCTTTTTGCCATTACATTGTACTCGCCGACGCGCTCTACAAAGCTGACTGCACCCCAGCTCGCGCGAGGCACTGTAGGTACGGGGACAAGGCAAGCCTGGCACAGCCATGGCAGGTAGGAGTGCAAATAGCACCCAAGGCCCCAACGGGAACTTCAGCCAGCTGAACGCGGCGGGCTTGGAGCACTTGGTGGTGGTATTCACACGGAACGAAAGAAGCTGTCCGTCACCGCTACAAGCCCAGTGGCCTGTCATCGCGATAGGAAGCGGTCTCTCTCTCTCTCTCTCTCTCTCTCTCTCTCTCTACAAATGATGCGCTCACAAAGCGCCAACGAAAAAGCCCCCGGTGCTTACGACACCAGGGGCCTCTGTCGCTCATGTCCCACCAACCCACGTGAATAGGTGAATGAAACAGAAGTTCTGCAAAGGTACCGCACCACCACAACGTGCCGCTGCCCCTGGCCAGCCCCTGCCCGGATGCTTTGCCGCAACCCGCGACGGACGAAGCATAATGATCGAAGCGGATGACCGGATGATGTGATCTCAGTAGGGATCAATGCGACAACTGAAGTTGATTCTACTCCGGGCGATCGGCAAGCTGTATAGGGCCAGTGCATTTTGGCCTGTATACAGCTTGCTGATCGCATTGCCTTCTACTGTTCATACCCAGAACCTTGTGCCTAATCCAGGCTTCGAAGAGTTGGAGATTTGCCCATACGCCATTGGATTTCAGCTGGGGGATAGACCACGCGATTGGTTCAGTTGGAACCAGAGCCCTGATTATTTCCATTCTTGCGCTCAGCCTGTTAACGGTGCAGATACTATGGTAGGCGTGCCCCTGAATGGTTGGGCATACCAACCTGCATGGGAGGGTGAGGCCTACGTCGGGGTGTATGCGTTCGGCACAGCCGAAAGCTACCGTGAGTACGTTGGCGCCGAACTAGTCTGTCCCTTGGTCGTTGGACAGACATACAACGTATCCTTCCGAGCAAATCTGGCACGAAATGGAACAACCTGGAATTCTGGTGGTGCGTGCAACAATCTTGGGGTTCTGTTCACCATGGAGTCCAATGCTTGGACCGCACCGTCCACGAGTACACCTGGACCAGCATTCAGTTTCCGGGACCACGCCCATTTATACAGCCAAGAGATCATCTCAGATACGGCGAATTGGGTCCTGGTGACAGGTTCGTTCGTTGCGGATAGTGCCTACCGACATATCGTGTTGGGCAATTTCTTCCAGAATGGTCTGACGGATACGATCCCTAGCGAGATCGGGTACGTATTGGCTTATTACTTGATTGACAGTGTAAGCGTGACAGGTGGTCCTGTTGATTGCCCAACTACGATGGAGGAAGTGGCATCGGACGTACGGAGGGCAGTTCATCTGTGGCAACAACCAGAGATGCTTGTGATGGCTTGTGATGGCCGTGCTACTTACGAGGTGTACCACATCTCTGGCGCACGTGTTGTGGCAGGCAGCTTCACGAGTGGTGTCCAATTGTCTGTCGAAGGCTGGGCTGCAGGTGTATATCTGGTGAACTTGATCTGCGCGGGAGAAGTGGAACGATTGAAGTTCGCATTGGAGCGTTGAGTATCATCCGGTGGATTCAACAATGATCCACAACGATGAAGAAGTACCTTAAGGGTTTGGCATGGTGTGCCGTGCTTAGCCATGCGCCCAATTTGTTCGCACAGGACTGGCATGCCAATTTTCCATCTGGCAATCCTATCAATTCCACGGAATGGCTGGGCTGCGATGGAACCAGCACACAACCATTACGGATAAAGACGGTGCCGGACTACGCGATAGATCTGTATACCAGCGATACCCGGCGTCTCACGTTATTGCCTGACAACACCTACGCCACGTTGGGTGCGTACAGCAGCATCGTGGCCGATGGCTACAGCTTGCATAGCCCAGACGTGGATGCGTTCATGGCTAGTGCACCTGGCCCTTTCACCTTGCAGCATTTGGCAGCCGCTACCAACAGTACCTACGAAGACGCCTACCGCGATTGGGCCAGGACCGGAACGACATACACCGGTGGGGGTACCATGGGCTATTTCGGGTTGAAGGAGGATGGAAAGAGCAATACCGACCTGATCGTGCAATTGGCCCGGAGAGAAGGGACAACAGCTCCGGATCGGATCCGTTTCCTGTTCACGGGTTTATACACCGGGGCTGGCGCGGGAGCTGCCAGTCAGGAAGGTCTGGAAGGAATGCGCTTGACAGCCGTGGCGAACGACAAGGTGAATGTGGGGATCGGCGACTTCTATGCAGCCGGTGTTGGCGAGCCTGCTGAACGGTTGGATGTTGTGGATGGCAAGGTGCGGATCAGGCAATTGCCCTCCGATGCCGTTAGCACAAGTGACGAGGTGGTAACTGTCAATATGACGACCGGTGTGCTGGAGCACAGACCGGTGCCTTCAGGCTGCATTTGGAACACCTTCACAGGTAGTCAACACATCCAAAGCGGATTAGGTAACCCAGGAACCGCAGGTGCGAACTGCCCTGATCGTGGTTGGTTGTACACGATAGGTGCAGCGGGTACACTCGGTGCAAAATTGAGCCTCTACCAGAACAGCAACGAAAGGAATGTGCAAACCGGGCTGAACGTGCACATGGTCACTAACCCGAATAATGTGCAGGAGAGCTACGGAATACGTTGCGATGTGCAGCCATTGACCAACGAAAGCTCCAATGCGTCACATGGTGTTTGGTCCAGGCTGGCCAATCCTAAAGGCAGCTATGGGAATGGGGTTTATGGTACGGCCACAAAGTCGAATACTGCCGGCGTTACCGACATGTCCGGCGTCCGGGGGCTCGCTCAGGTGACCTCAACCGGTTCGGCTTCGTCTGTTCATGGGGTCTATGGTGAGACGATCCTGCAGGGGCCAGCTTCGTCGGCGATCGGTGCAACCGGACGTGCGAGCATCTCATTCACTTCCACTACCATTCCAGAATCGATCGGAATGCGTGGCCAAACATGGAGTTATGGTTCGACGGTAACTAATGCTTATGGTGGCAGGTTCACGTCGGGGATCCTGTACAATGGTACCGTCACCAACGGGTATGGAGTGCATGGTCTTTCGAACAACGGGATAGGCACCTTAACGAACAGCTACGGTGTCTATGGAATTGCTTCGGGAGGAACCTTCAACGCTGCTATCTACGGTGATATGGCGGATACGACAGGTGCCAAGTGGGCGGGTTACTTCAGGGGTAAAGTCCGGATCGATTACAATGCTTACGTGAATGGTAACGTATTGGTCACCTCGGACGCTACGCTGAAGACCAATGTCGAAGACATTACCAATGCCTCTGAGTTGGTCCAAGCTCTTCAGCCGAAGACGTACGACTTCATCCCCCAGCAGCACCCGCATATGATCATGCCGCAAGGTCGACAGTGGGGTTTGTTGGCCCAGGATCTACAAGAGGTGATCCCGGAGTTGGTGGAGCGTGTTCCGGTTCCTGCGCAATACGACAGCACAGGCACCATGATCGCGGATGCAACAAGCCACCTGGCTGTCAATTACAACGGGTTGATCCCTGTTCTGATCGCGGCGATGAAGGAACAGAATGACCGCATCGACGACCTCGAACAAGCCCTCGCCGCCTGCTGTTCCAATCCCGACGGCAGCCGCATGCTCGATCAAGGGTTGAATCAGCCCAACGAGTTGGACGGCAGTCTCAACGGCAGCGAGACGCTCCGCATCCAGCCCAACCCTTTCAACGAGCGCACCACCGTGTTCTACACCCTGGATAGGGGCGGCCGCACCCAGCTGCTGGCCAACAGCAGCGATGGCCGCGACCTGCGCGTGTTGCAGGAGGCCAACTTGGAGGCTGGTAGCTACCAATTCGATTGGAACACCGCGGCACTCGCGCCGGGCATGTACTACGTCACCCTGCTGCTGGATGGGCAGCCCGTGGTGAAGAAGGCCGTGAAGGTGGATCGGTAGAACGCGTGATGTAACAAGAAGGGCGGCTTCGAATTACTTCGGGGTCGCCCTTCTTATTCGTGAACGTTAACCTCAGCGCTTCCGCCTCTTCCGCTCGGCCATGATCAAGCCCAATTCCCGGCCGGTCTGCCCGCGTGCGCTCGTGTTCTCATTCGCGCGCCGGATCAGGTAGGGCAGCACTTCGCGCACCGGTCCGTAGGGCACGTACTTGGCCACGTTGTAGCCCGCCGCCGCCATGTTGAAGCTGATGTTGTCGCTCATGCCCAACAGCTGCGCGTACCACACCCGCTTGTCATCATGCGGAAGTCCCTTGTCGTGCATCAACCGCGCCATCAACAGGGTGCTCTGCTCGTTGTGCGTCCCTACGCATACGGCGATGCGGTCCAGGTGCTCCGCGCAATAGCGCAGCGCATCATCGTAGTCGCGGTCCACGGCCGCCTTGTCCACATGGATGGGTGAGGGGTAGCCCCTGTCCTCGGCGCGATCGCGTTCCTTCTCCATGTAGGCGCCACGCACCAGCTTCACGCCGAGGTGGTAGCCGCCCGCGACGGCCTTCGCATGGCTCGCCTTCAGGAAGGCCAGGCGGTCGTGCCGGTACAACTGCACTGTGTTGAAGACGATAGCCCGCTCGGTATTGAAGCGCGCCATCATCGCATCGGCCATCGCGTCTATCGCCACCTGCATCCAGCTCTCCTCCGCATCGATCAGCACGGGTACCCCGGCGTTCGCGGCGGCCGCACAGATCCGTTCCAGTCGTCCTTGCACCAGGTTCCATTCCCGTTGGTCCTCGGTATCGAGCTTCTTCCCGTCGCTCACGTCGGTGAGCAATTGCACCGGCGAGATCCCGCTCGGTTTGAATACGCAGAAGGGGATGTCGGTCCGCTGGCGTGCCGCATCGATGGTCCGCAAGATCTCGTCCGTCGTATGGTCCAGCGCATCATCGTCCTCCTGGCCTTCCACACTGTGGTCCAGGATGGTACCCACGCCGCTGCGGGCCAGCCGTTCCGCCGTCTTCAGGCTCTCGGTGATGGTCTCGCCCCCGCAGAACTGCTTGAAGATGGTGGCCTTGATGAGCCCCTTCACCGGCAGGTGCAGCCACAAGGCCGCCTTGCTCAAATTGCTGCCGATAGCGGTGAGCGCGGGGTTCCCGATGATGCGGAAGAGCCATTGGGCCTGCCAAAGGTCACGGTCGCTCATGGCGGCGAAGGCGGTCCGGGTGTCGCCCAGGTCGGGTCGGCGATCGCTTGGCGCGGAAGGGGGGGCTTGCACGGTCGGGTGGAACCTTCTTCCTTTGGTAAGCGGCGAAGGCCGCCAAAAGTAGCAATGGCCACAGCCCCGCAGGAGGTGACGGAGATCAGTGCCGGGGGGCACCCGGTCGTGCTTGGCCGCGATGCCTTGCGGGTCCTGGACCGCCGGCTGGGTGTGGAGGACCATAGTGCGGCCTTCATCCTGGGCGACGAGAATACCCTGCGCCATTGCCTGCCCGAACTGCTGGCCCAGGTGCCCCGTCTTCGCGATGCCCGGACCTTGGTCATTCCACCCGGCGAACGCTCCAAGGACATCGCCATTAGTGGCGAGATCTGGAGGCACCTGGCCGCGGAAGCCGCGGACCGCGAGGCCCTGCTCGTGTGCCTGGGTGGCGGCGTGGTCACGGACCTGGGTGGTTTCGTGGCCGCCACCTTCAAACGGGGGATCCGCTGCATCCATGTGCCGACCTCCCTCATGGGCATGGTGGATGCCGCCATCGGGGGCAAGACCGGGATCGACCTCGGCGGGGTGAAGAACCTCGTGGGCGTCTTCCACGACCCGCTGGCCGTGTACATCCACCTGCCCTTCCTCAAGAGCCTCGGTAAGCGCGAACTGTTGAACGGTCTTGCCGAGATGTTGAAGCACGGCCTGGTCTGGGATGCCGCCCTCTGGGAGGCCATCGGCAAGGCACCGCTGCACGACATCAATGCGTTGACCCCCTTGGTGGAACGTTCGGCGGCGATCAAGGCCGAGGTGGTGAAGGCGGATCCGCGTGAAACGGGCTTACGCCGTGTGTTGAACTTCGGACATACCATCGGCCATGGCATCGAGGCGCATTCGTGGGAAAGCCCGCAGCGCGCCCTGTTGCATGGCGAGGCCGTGGCCATTGGCATGATCTGCGAAGCCTGGCTCAGCTGGCGCCTGGACGTGCTGGATCGCGAAGCCAACGACCGCATCGCCGCGCAGTTGCTTGCGCTCTACAAACCCTACCAATTCGATAGTGCGGACAACCACCGGCTGATCGAGCTGATGCGGAACGACAAGAAGAACAGCGCCGGACGCTTCCGCTTCACCCTGCTCACCGCCATCGGCAAGGCCCGGACCGATGTGAACGTGACCGCCGCCCAGGTGCAGGAAGCCCTGGAGCACTACCGGCTGCTGGTCCGTGGTTAGTCCATGGTCGTTTGTTCACAGGCGCTGATCATCGCCACCATCCTCCATCGCTCCACGTAGGATCTTCGCCGCATGCAAGCGCTGACCATCCGACGACCACAAGGCCCCTTGCGCGCCACCATCGACCTGCCGCGATCCAAGAGCGTGAGCAATCGCGCCTTGTTCATCGCCTCCCTGCTGGGCGACCTCTCGCTGGTCACCGGACTGAGCGATGGCGACGATACCCGGGTGATGCACGAACTCCTGCGCGACCGACCGCATACCATGGATTGCGGTGCTGGCGGTACCACCTTTCGTTTCCTTCTCGCTTGGGCCAGCGTGCAGGAAGGGGAGGAGCATGTGATCAGCGGCATACCACGCCTGTTGCAACGTCCGCATGGCGATCTGGTCGAAGCATTGCGCACCCTTGGCGCGGACATCGAGCCCGTAGCGAATGGCTTTCGTGTCAGAGGGCGCCGACTCACCGGTAGGAAGGTGCACTTCGATTCGCCCATCAGCAGTCAGTACCTCAGTGCACTGGTGCTCATTGCTCCCTTGTTGCCCGAAGGCCTGGAGCTGCAATGGACCGGCACCCGCCTCAGTGAACCCTTCGTGAGCATGACGCTGAAACTGCTTGATCATTTCGGTGTGCGTGCCAGCTTGACGATGGATGGTGTGGTGGTGCCGCCGGGGGCCTACGAGAAGCGTCCGTACGAGGTGCCGCGCGACTGGAGCAGCGCCGCCTTCTGGTTCGAACAGGTGGCCCTGGACCCGGGATCATCCGTTCTGCTCACCGGCTTGCAGAAGGACACCCTGCAGGGGGATCGCGAAGCGGTGCAGCTCTGGTCGCCGTGGGTGCGCGCGACCTTTCAACCGGAAGGACTCCTCTTGGAGAACAAGCAGGAGGCCGGACCATGGACCGACAACGCGGTTGACCTCCGGCATGTGCCGGACCTCTTCCAACCACTGGCCTTCACCTTGGCCGGACGTGGTGTGACCGCAGCGTTGACCGGCTTGGACAACCTGGTGGTGAAGGAGACCGACCGCCTGAAGGCCGTGGGCGATGTGTTGCGTCAACTGGGCTGCACCGCAGGACACCGGGGCGGGACCTTCATCCAAGGTGGCGCCATCAAGAGCAGGGGTGCCTTCACCTTCGACCCGGACATCGATCATCGCATGGCACTCTCGGTGGCGCCGCTCGCGCTGCTGCTGGAGAGCGTCACCGTGAAGGACCCCGACGTGGTGGACAAGAGCTACCCGCGCTACTGGGACCACCTGCGTCAGGCCGGTTACGCCGTGTCCTGACCGCCAACTCCCTCCGATACCTTACTTCGCAGTACCGACCACAACCTCACCATGCCCTTCCCATCAGACCTCGAGATCGCGCAACAGGCGCGCATGCAGCCCATCAACGCCATCGGTGAGAAGCTCGGCATCCCTGCCGACGACCTGGAACTCTACGGTCGTTACAAGGCGAAGCTGCCGCTGGTGTTGATCGATGAGAAGCGGATCAAGAAGAGCAAGCTCATCCTCGTGACCGCCGTGTCACCGACGCCTGCCGGGGAAGGGAAGACCACCACGAGCATCGGCCTGTGCGAAGGATTGAACAAGGTCGGCAGGAAGGCCGCTGTGGTGCTGCGCGAACCTTCACTTGGGCCGGTGTTCGGTGTGAAAGGCGGTGCAGCTGGCGGTGGTTATGCCCAGGTGGTGCCCATGGAGGACATCAACCTGCACTTCACAGGTGACTTCGCGGCCATCGAGAAGGCCAACAACCTGCTGGCGGCCTTGATCGACAACAACCTGCAGAGCAAGACGAAGAACCTGCAGATCGATCCGCGCACCATCGCCTGGAAGCGGGTGATCGACATGAACGACCGCGCTTTGCGCGACATCGTGATCGGCCTCGGCGGCACCGGCAACGGCATCCCCCGGCAGGACGGCTTCAACATCACCGCGGCCAGCGA
>JACJZG010000035.1 GCA_020635715.1 Flavobacteriales bacterium
GCAACGCCTACTGGACGATCCTGAGGCGATGAAAGCGATCGAGAAGATCGAGGGATGGCGCGAGCTGGGCGACAACATCATCGAGACGATCATCAACAAGAGCGACAAGGTCAAAGGGCTTAAGAACAAGGCCAAGGATGGCAAGCTGAGCAAGAAGGAGCAGAAGGAACTCACTGAAGAGGAGAAGGAGTACAAGCGCAAAAGGACGCTGGTGCAGGAGAAGCTCATCAAGTTCGCCACGCGCATCCCGGCCTTCATGTACCTCACGGATTTCCGCGAGAACACCCTTCAGGATGTGATCACGAAGCTGGAGCCGGAGCTCTTCCTAATCGTGACCGGTCTAACCGTGAAGGACTTCCACCTGCTCGTGAAGCTGAAGGTGTTCAACACCGAGCAGATGAACCAAGCGGTGTTCGCGTTCCGGCGTTATGAGGATGCGTCGTTGCGGTACACGGGCATCGAGAGCCACGAAGGGCTGAGCCACTATGGGTTGTATGATACGGTGGTGGCGAAGGACTTAAGAGGATCCATTGACTAGGTTGGATTGAATCGATGCACTTGTAGATAGTCGATGGTCGGCTCTCCATTGGATTGGACTGTGTGGTCTCATTGGAGGCTTGATGGAACATCCCGGTGGAGTAGTTACTCACTCAATTGTTGTAGAGAAGACCCGTTGATGCATATGCGCTCTTTGACAACAACGATCCTCACAGTGGATTGTGAGCAATTAGGCCGCATGTGTAGCGCCGACGTAATGTCTTCGGCCCACCTTCGCGGGGTGCCGAGTTCCCACATTGTGGAATAACAGAGTTGCAAGTGTGTAGAACGGAAAATGTAAGCTGCTGATTCTGAGGATGTTCTTGTTAGTGACGTAGCCAAGTATGCTGGAACGCCGTTTGAAGGGAACAAAGGGTCGGAAGAGAACTGACCAAACTCATGGGGGCAGATTGTATGGTGCTGGGATTCACAGGAACAACAGCGATTTCTTGATCACACTCAGAAACATATCCTACAAGTATGAGGCAATTCAGGTCGATGAGCTTACGGAGTTCTATGCATCACACTATATTAAGGCGTATGGTTCCGATCTCTATCCTCTCGAGAAGTACCGGGCCGCAATTTTGAGGAACCCGAACATTGCCTTCAAGGTCGTCGAACTCGAACGCAATACGATAAAGAAGAATCGATTGATAGGATTTTTTGATATCATTCCTTTGAATCCGACTGGAAGTCATAAAATAGTTAGTGGTAAAAATCGTTCGGATAAATTGCCATTGCAACCTGAGGATATGGCAAATCACGATAATGCAGCCAGTTGTATAGAATACTACATTGGTGGCATAGCTTCACTACGTGGCGATATGTGTTCTAGAGCTGCCGTAATGGATGCCTTCGAGCGTGAATTCAACAAGCAAAGAGATGGGAGGGATGTTACACTCTACGCCCGGCCTGTAAGTGCAGATGGTCTCAGATTGATGCAGACATACCGCTTCGAAAAGCTGGATCGAGGAATCCAGGATTTTCAATCGTATTGGTATAGATCAGTGACCGCTGGCGATCGCCAGTTCGCACCACGGAAGAGGCGGCTGGGAGCTTCTTCATAGAAATGGAGATCACGAGCATTCTTCTAATATGAATGCTAATCTCCTCTGCGTGCACGTGCTATGGTTGCTTTGAGGTTGCGCTGAGCAGTTCGTACCTGTCTTTTCGCCTTGATGCTTTCCTGTCTTGATTGTTTCCAAGTTTCCAGAATATTGCGCTCTGCCTGAAGGGCTTTTCGCAGCTCTACTCTTGAGGCCTTGATTGCGTCGCTATCTCCAATTCTATCTGGCGGATCTTCCGGTGGGAGAATACCATAGTATTCATATCTATGTTTCAAAATGAATATATATGGTAGGGGTCCCAAGAATGCAGCAATTGGATAGATCAGTGGTACACAGTGAGCAGATTTAAACTTCCAAAAGAGGTATGCGTTGACTAGAAAGAAAAGAATGATCGATGCGGAATAGATCTTCATACCTACTGGCCATGGTTGGACTAAACTTGAGCTGAATGCGCCATCAACAATATTCCATAAAGTTGCCGATATCCAGTAGACTCCCAGTAAAAGCCAAGTGAACCATTCCTCATGGAAAAAGGTGAATCGCTGGTCTACCAGTTGCGTGAGTTGAGGATCAGGTAGTTCGCTGATGCTGAGAATCGCTAGACCTAGCACAACAAAACTGAATAGATCGATCCACTTCTGCACGAGTTGGTATTCCTTGGGTTCTGACTGTTCTCCTTCAAAGTAGTTGGATGTATGTACTGCATCGTTGATGACCATCAATGCGATAACGGCACTTACTATCAGGTGCTCAGGGCGCGAGATCAATGCAAACAAGAATTGCTGACAAGCACCAACGAAGAGAATTCCAAAGATGATGTTGTAGAATGTCATGATCACGGAGCAGTATGATGCTTCTGCTGTTGCAAGATATAAGAAATGAGAATAGCTTCCGCACCATTTTGAACATGACAATGCCATGAGGAAGCTTAGTCGAAGCAGTCGGTCGGTTGTTGCGAAACACAAGGATGGATTGATGACACGAATCGAAAGGGTAGATGATCATCTCATTGGGCTTTGGCGATTCCGTAAGCCAAGAGAACCAGTGTTTTGGTGTGCCACCTTCCATTTTGATGGTATGTACTATGATGTTAGTGGAGCGAATACGCCCCATTCTGCATTGGATGCAGTATGGAATGAATTGGAGCTACTTCGATCGAGGGAGGTTGGATAGATGTGATCGAAAGTACATCTCGTCCTGTGTGGGATACATACCATTCCATCCCCCACAGATTCTCCGCCTCGGGACCCTGTGGTAGCCATTGCGTGATCGATCGGAAGGGGCCGCTTTGTGCGACTCTGAAGGAGTTGGTGTTCCCCCTCAACTGTACTGCAACCGGAACGTCAACTCCATGCTCTGCTCCGGGGTCACCTTCAGCTTCTGCAGGGTGCGGATGAACTCCGCGTTGAACGCGTCCAGCTGATCGCGCTCGGCGGTGATGTTGAAGAAGATGGCGCGCAGGCCCATCAGCTTCACGTTCACGCGCACGGCCTTCAGCAGCGGGTTGTGCTGGAACAGCGGGGCGAAGAGGTCCGTGAAGCGTTGCGGCGGCACGTCCAACGCGGCGATGGGGCGGAACAGGGCCACCCCGTCCGCGTGCAGGAGCTGGCACTCGGCCAGGCCGGGTTCGGAACTGCGGCGCATCCGGCAAATGTATCCGTCCGGCGCTCCTAGCGGTCCCCGGCGTCCGCCACCACCTGTTCGAGGGAATCGGCGATGAGGCCATCGCCCGCCCAGTCCTCCGCGGCCAGTTCCGCGCGCACCCGCGGGTCCAGGTCGATCAGGTGCACCCGGCGGCCCCGGGCCCTCAGGTGCAGCACGATGCCCTTGAGGCGGTGGATGCCGGTGGCATCGATGAAGGGCACGTGGCGCATGCGCAGCACCACCACCCGATGGCGGTCGTGGATCTGCCCGAGCACATCCTGGAACTTCTGGGCGGCGCCAAAGAACAACGGGCCGCTGATGGCGAAGAGGAGCACATGGGACGGCAGGCGCTGGTGCTCCTGATCGAAGAGGTGCTCCTCGCCTTCGCCTTCCGCCAGCACGGGGCGCAGGTCGGTGATGTCGCTCATGCGCTTCATAAAGAGGAAGGCGGCGAGCACCATGCCCACCTCGATGGCCAGGACCAGGTCGAAGACCACCGTGAGGATGAAGGTGACCAGCAGCACCACGGCATCGTAGCGGTTGCCCTTGAGCACCTCGACGAAGCCGCGCCACTCGCTCATGTTGTAGGCCACCACCACCAGGATGCCGGCCAGGCAGGCCATGGGGATCATGCCCGCCCAGGGCGCGGCGAGGAGCATGATCACCAGCAGGGTGAGCGCGTGCACCATGCCCGCGATGGGGGTGCGGCCGCCGTTCTTCACGTTGGTGGCCGTGCGGGCGATGGCGCCGGTGGCGGGGATGCCGCCGAACAGGGCGGACAGCAGGTTGGCCCCGCCCTGGGCCACCAGCTCCATGTTGCTGCGGTGGCGCCCCCCGATCATGCCATCGGCCACCACCGCGGAGAGCAGCGATTCGATGGCGCCGAGCAGCGCGATGGCCAGCGCGGGTTGGATGAGGTCGTGCAGCGTGGCGAGGTCCACGTGCGGCACGTGCGGCGCGGGCAGCGTGCGTGGGATGGCCCCGAACTGGTCCTGGATGGTGGACACCGGCAGCTGGAACAGGGCCACGGCGGCGGTGGAGAGCAGGATGGCCAGCATGGGGCCGGGCAGGAAGCGGACGAAGCGGGAGCCGTACGCGGAGACGAGCAGCGAACCGACGCCGACGGCGAGGGCCCAGCCGTTGACGTGCCCCAGGTTGCCGAGGTAGGCGGCCCACTTGCCGAAGAAGTCGGGCGGCACGGTGGCGATGTCGAGCCCGAGCAGGTCCTTCACCTGTCCGGAGAAGATGATGAGCGCGATGCCGGAGGTGAAGCCGACCACGAGGGTGTGCGGGAAGTATTTGAGCAGCTGCCCGAAGCGCAGCAGCCCCATGAGCACGAGCAGCACCCCGGCCATGCCCGTGGCGATGATGAGCCCGTCCACCCCGTGCTTCTGCACGATGCCGTAGACGATGACGATGAAGGCGCCGGTGGGTCCGCCGATCTGCACGCGCGAGCCGCCGCACGCGCTGATGACGAAGCCCGCGACGATGGCGGTGACCAGGCCCTTTTCCGGGGTGACCCCGGAGGCGATGCCGAAGGCGATGGCCAGGGGCAGGGCCACCACGCCCACGATGATGCCGGCGGTGATGTCCCGGCGGAGCTGGGCGCGGGGAATGCCGGTCCGCCAGAGCGTGAGGAGCTTGGGGACGAACTCGGCCATGGTGGCGCGAAGGTATCGGGAGTGAGGCGGTCGGGTGCTGGCGCGGATCGGTGATCCGTGCCTTTGGTATGGTATGGAATGGCATGCAACGCATCAGCAGGCCTGCGACCGCCCGGGCTTCCATGGGTTGGATGAGGTGGACGCGGAGCCGCTGGATCTGGATCGGCTGCATATCGATCGAGCGGGGGGCATTCTGCAGTGGTGGAAGATGCTATTCTGCGGGACTGGGACAGTCGCATCTTCGTTTTCGATCATTGGCGGGAGGTTAGGAAGTATCCATGCAGCGATCGGCCCGAAATGTTGATCTTGGAACATGGCCCGGTATACTTTACGAAGACCGCTAAGGCTTCAGCTGGCCCTGATGACGCTTGCCACGTGGCTCTGCGGATGCTCGGATACAATTCCGGGAACGGAGGAGGAAGAAGAGCATGTTGCGCCCCAGGAGGCCATGGATCCACACATATGGCCGCTGACGGACAGTCTGATCACCGCCTGGGAGCAGGAGCTGTCGTATGCATTGGCGTCCGGTCGGCAACAACATGCGGGACAACTCGCCTTCCGACTGGGGTACGTGATGCTGATGACCGAGAATGACAGTCTTTACGACTTGGGTGGCATGCTGCGGGATGCCGGACCTGACCTTCAAATGCAGGGGATCATCTGGCAGTCCCTGGGCTTATTGCAGCACATGGACCGGGGCGGCACCAGGGATCTGCTGCGGCAGGCAAAGTTGGAGGCACATGATGGGAGCGCCCCCAGCGACCGGTTGCTGATGGACCTGGCCTTGATGCGGGTGTTCGCGTCAGAGCGTGACACCACGAGTGCGGACTCCCTGGCGGCCCACTTGTCTGCGCCAAGCGCGGCTTCCGACTTGGCGGCGTTGGATATCCTGCTGAACCAAGCCAGGGTCCACCTCGATGCAGGGGACCCCACTCGGGCTCGCGCGCTGTACTTCGAAGCCCTTTCGGCGACGGATGCGCTGGGGGATCCCTTGATGCTGGGCAACGCACAACTCGGCATCGGCTGGTCTTATTCCGACGCTGGCGACAATGCGCGGGCGGCTTTGTGGTACTCCCGGGCCCTGCAGGCCTTTCGAACGGCAGGCCATACACGCGGCCTGGTTGGGGTGTTGGACGCGTTGGCATACACCTATTGGGGCACGCTGTCGCCGGACCAAGTGCTTCCTTACTGGCAGGAGGCGCTGGAACTGGCCAGGGCCGAAGGCATGTCCCGTAAGACTGCGCTGATCCAATTGAACCTGGCCCGGTTCATTGCCGACCAGGACAGCCTTGGCCTGAAGCTGATCGGTGTTGAGCCCACGAACTGGAAGGATACCGCCATGCACCTGGTACACCAAAGCCAGCTGGGCCTTCTGCAAGCGGGGGATGTGCGATACTTCATGACGGCCAAGCGTATCGAGGCCGGCATCTTGAACCATGCGGGCGAGATCGAACGCAGTATCGCCATCACCCGGCAGCTTTTGGACACCGCACGCAGGCGCGATGACCGGCAGGAAGTGGCGAGGACCCTCGTGGACATCGCCTCCAATGAGAACGCGCTCGGGCACTATCCATCGGCCATCCGGCATTTGGAAGAGGCGATCGCGATCTGGGAACAGACCGGCGTCCCGGGATCGCTGCTGAACGCTCTGCCGCGTTACAAATTCGCCCTGGAGCGCACACATCGCTACAGGGAAGCCCTGCAAGTGGCGGACCGGATCAAAGCGCTCGGTGACTCCCTCCGCGGGATCGAGGTGACCGACCGGCTGGCCCAGATGGACCTTAAGCACCGGTTCGCCGAGGAACAATTGACCGACAGCCTGGAGCATGCCCAGGAGCTGGCATTGGAGCGCCGGGACCGGGAGCAGCAGGTGGCGCGACAACGGGCCCGCACGCGCATGGCCCTGGGTGGTGGCCTCGTTCTGCTGGCCGCGAGCGGTGCGCTTTTCCTGCTGGACCGACGTCGCCGTCATGAGCGCTTCGCCCGACAGGCCGCCCAGCTCGAGACCAAGGCCTTGCGAGCCCAGATGGACCCGCACTTCATCGGCAACACCCTGCACGCCGTGAACGCCTACCTGCTGGCCAACGATGCAGCATCGGCCAGCACCCTGCTGTCCCGCTTCGCGAAATGGATCCGCATCACCCTGGAGAGCAGCCGCAAGGAATACGTGTCGCTGGGCGAGGACCTCGATGCCATGCGCACCTACCTGGCGTTGGAACAGGCACGCACCGGTGACCGCTTCACTTTTTCCATCGCCCTTCCGGAGGAGGAGGAACTGCAGCACGTGCGTATACCGCCCATGCTCGTGCAACCCGTGCTGGAGAACGCCATTGTTCACGGGGTGCTGCCCCTTAAGGGAACGGGCCACATCCAACTGCAGGTGCGTGAGGAAGGGGACCACCTGCTGATCACCGTGGAGGACAACGGCGTGGGGCGCAAGGCCGCACCCGCTTCGGAGAGCAGCAGCGTGAAAAAAAGTTCGCTGAGCGCACGGATCACCCGCGAGCGGCTCCAGCTCTTGAGCGAACGTACTGGGCAGCGGGCGGACCTGCGCATCGTGGACCTGACCCGAGGCACGCGCGTGGAGATCCGCCTGCCATTCGCCTAGGCGCCTGACCGCCCACCGGTTCCTTTCCGCACACCGCCGGATCCTCGGCCGGGCTGGGACATCGCACCGAGGCCAGGGAGTTTTGACCCGTCGGAACCGACGAACAACCTCAAAACCCCTGGTCAACATGAACACACAAAGCATCCTCCGCAACCTGGTCCTCGGTCTCACCCTGGTCAGCACCATCGCATCCCGGGCACAGGACCCCGCCTTCGCCAAGGGCACCTTCGGCATAAACGCCGGCATCGGCATCGGTGGCGTACGTGCCAGTTACCTGAACGCCTACGACAGTCACTACAGCACCAGTCCCACCTTCTGCCTCAGCCTGGAGCGGGGCGTGGCCGAGGCTGGTCCCGGCACCGTGGGAGTGGGTGCCTTCATCGGCCATCGTTGGACCCGCTACGCGGATGACAACAGCTATGGCAGCGTGACCTATTCCTACGATGAACGTTGGTCCCGCACCACGGTGGGCGTGCGTGGGGCGTGGCACCTGGCCCAATGGGTGCCGGCGGACAAGCTGGACCTCTACGCCGGTGTAATGGTGGGCTACGCGTTCGTGGGCTACCGCGACCGCAGCACCCGCACGGTGTATGGCGAGACCACCAGCTACGATACCGGCACTCGTGTGCGGCACGGCTATGCGGACTGGAGCACCTTCGTGGGCGCACGCTATTTCTTCACCCGCCATCTGGGTGCCTACGCCGAGGCCGGATACGGCGTGAACTACCTGAACCTCGGACTTGCGTTCCGTTTCTGATCTCCGATGTGAGGTCCGTCCCGCAAGGGGCGACCAGGGCGACGCCCCGGTGTTCGATGGAACATCCGGGGCGTTCGCCTGGGCCATCACCCGCGTCCGAACGGTCGGTCCGTTGCTCCTGTGGTGGTCCGGACCCGACCAGGAAATGATCGGTCGACCCTGCCGGATGTCCCGGTCTCCGGACCGGTTCCTTCGAGGCTCCTGCCGGTTCCTCGACATGGACCTATTGAAATGGGCAAAAGAGCGCCTCATGCCCCTTCCCCTTGGGAATTTCCAACATGTTGTTGATCGGGCTTAGGATTTGCTCATGAGCCTGCAGGAGGATACCTTGGTGATCCCTACGCCCGATCCCATGCGAACCACGGCGATCATCGTTGATGATGAACCGCATTTCCAGGACCTGCTGGCCGAGCTGCTGCGGACACGCTTTCCAAGCTTCCAGTTGCTGGGGAAAGCGGGTGATGTGCAGGCAGGTGCCGATCTCGTGAACGAGAAGCATCCGGACCTGTTGTTCCTGGACGTGGAATTGGGGGAGATGACCGGCTTTGATCTATTGAAGCGACTGACACCACCGGAACCGATCGTGGTGTTCGCCACCGCCCATGCCGGATATGCGGTGAAGGCGATCAAGTTCAATGCGCTCGATTACCTGGTGAAGCCCTTCGACCCGGAGGAGTTCGACACTGCCGTGACCAAGGCGCTGCGCAAACTGGAAGAGAGCGGAAGGCCGCAACGCATTCCGGGCCTGCTCGGCAGTGTGGTGAGCGACCGGCAGATCGCACTGCCCGATGCCAGGGGATTGAACGTGCTGCACCTGGACGACATCCTGCATTGCAGCAGCGACAATGCCTACACGAACGTGCATGTGCGCACGGAGAAAAAGCCCATCCTCGTGACCCGGCCCTTGAGCCTCTTCGATGAATACCTGGCGGACAAGGGCTTCGTGCGCATCCACCAGAGCCACCTGGTGAACCACAAGCACATCAAGCGCTACATCCGGGGCGAAGGCGGAGAGGTGGTGCTGAGCGATGATACCAATCTGCCGGTGAGCCGAAGGATGAAGGCGCAACTGATGGAGATGCTAGAACGAATTTGAATCATGGACGCCATTTTCTCGATGACCGCTGCCGGATCCTCGTTGGGTGTGGTCATGGGTACGATCGGTAAACAGTTTTGGGTCGTGAACGGTGATGAAGCCGGGCACCAAAGACCTTGAACGATGAACGATCCAGCCTACCTGTTCCTTCGCAACATGCCACCGGTCCTATTGACGGCTTGTACCCTGTTTATCAGCTCCTGCCAGAAGGAGGACCTGCTCCCCGGAGCAGGTGCCACACCATCCCAACCTGATGACATCAGTGCGAGTATCCATCTCAATGGACAGCTGATAGAACTGGAGAGCTGGAGTTGTTCCAGTGGCCCCTTCGGCGCCGGGGTGCATGTCACGGTCGCGTCGTTCGCCAATGCCGTAGAGCACTGGACCCTGGTGGTCTCGACCTATCTACCGGATACACTGACCTTCCCTTGCACCTGGGAATACCCCTCAGGAGGTGGCCATGGTGGTGCCGCTCTGGCTTGTTGGCCGGATTACCCCTCCACAGCTGGTCATCGGGAGTATGTGATGAACGTGGATGCTCCCGGGACCATGACGATCACGCGATCGGACCATGCATCCGGAGGGCGCATGGAAGGCTCCTTTGACCTTCAAGGACTCGAAGAACGGGATCACGACGGGAACGTGCTCTCCACGAACAACACGCTCAGCGGCACCTTCAGCATCGAGATCCAATGAACCCTGCCGACCCGCAGGTGCTGCCTTATACCGATAACATCGACCCCAAATACCACACAGCATGACGAAGATGATGACCCTCGCCGCAGTTGCCGGGCTGCTGTTCTCGGCGAAAGTGGACGCCAAGATCTGGCGCGTGAACAGTACTCCTGGCTTTTCAGCCGATGCATCGGACCTGGTCGATCTTTTCGACAACGTGAATGTTATGCCCTTTGATACCATTCATCTGGAGGGTTCTACGATCACATATACTCCAAGCCAGGTCACCTGTGACATTCCCTTGGTGTTCATCGGTCCAGGCTTCTACCTTGGGTTGCCGAACGGGAACCAGGGCCTGCAGGCGAACGAGACATACGCCACCATCACCAAGACCCTGACTTTAGGGCCTAATGCTGCGGGAACAAGGATGTATGGCATCCGCTTCAATGTGGGCTCAAGTACGGCGCTGAATGTACAGTGTTCCGATGTGGTCATTTCCCGAAACCTTTTCGATGGCAATACATGGGCTATCGTATTCGTTGGGAGCAGCACCTTCCAGAACATCATGATCAGCAAGAACTACTTCCTGAGTTCATCCATCGGTGAATCACCGGACGCGCAAACCTTTCCTGTTGTGCATATATCCAACAATATTTTCGTGGACTCCTTTCTCGAATTCACTGGAGCGAATGACTCCTATGCTGGAGTCGTGATACGAAGCAATGTATTCTCCTCATGGATGAATGGGGATTTTTGCCAGATCAATGGCGCCGAACTACATGACAACATATTTGCCCTGACGGGCGCCACTGCCTCCATTTCTACTCAGGGAAATCTGATCCACTATAACCTGGCTTCGGGAAGTAGCTTCCTTCCGAACGGTGGGGGGAACGTCAACAATGTGAACGGTGTGGATATGACCACAGTATTCGAAGGGGCCGGAAGCGTGGATGCCATGTTCGCCCTGCAACCCGGTGTGGATGTCCTATATCCGGCCTCAGATGGCGGTGAACGCGGGATCTTCGGTGGCTCCGATCCCTATGTGCTGAGCGGCATCCCACCAGTGCCGACGATCTATCACCTCTTGGTCCCGACCAATGCGCAGGCGGGAACGCCCCTGCTGGTCGAGATCAGCACACGCAGCAACGACTGAAGCCATGTGGAAGCAGCTCTTGATCGGTGGATCGCTGATGCTCAGCATGGCGGCCACAGGACAGAACGCCGATATCGTGCGCGGCGAGTACTGGATCGATACGGATGCCGGATTCGGCAATGAGATCGCTTTCTCGCCTGCTTTGGTGCCAGGCGCGGATGTTATGGCCAGCATCACCGTCCCGACCTCGGGCCTTACGACCGGGTTCCATGTGCTGGGCTACCGCACCCTCGATGACGATGGCCATTGGAGCCTCACCAATACTCGGACCCTTTACGTGGCGGACAGCTCAAGCGGGTTCGTTGTACGGGCGGAGTCCTTCTGGGACGTTGATCCGGGGTTCGGCATGGGCGATCCAGTGGCTGGATGGACCCCAGGAGCAGATGTGGCCGGAATGTTTTATACAACCGTACCTCCATCCTTGGATACTGGATACCACAGATTGTTCTTGCGCACCTTGGATGATCGAGGTCGATGGAGTCTGACGAATTGGAGCATGGATACGATCCATGTGTCCGAAATGAGCGTGGGTGTTCTTCCGGGTATGGCTACAGGCTCTGAAATGAACGTCTACCCCAACCCTTTCGCCGAGCAGTTCACGGTGCAGCCTGCGGATGACCGGCCGATGCGCGTCATCCTCTATGACCCGCAAGGCAAGCTGGTGGTGGATCGCGTCATTCACTCGCAGACGGTTCTGGATCTCGTGGGAAATGCGTCCGGGATATACACCGCATTCTTCTGGAAGGATAGGAAAGTGATCTACAAGGTCCCCTTGATCAAACGGTGATCGTGAGTATACGAATGCTTCGATCATGTCGCCTTCAAGGATGGATCTCACGACCGAATGCCTGCATCGATCCACCGCCGGATACTGGATGCGCACCGCCAGATACTCGGCGGCGCTGGGTCTTCGGTGACATGTGATCGTGCTTTACGTTCGTAACAACAGGATACCATGCTCGCCATCATCTTTCTTTCAGCGGGGCTCATGCTACTCCCCGTATTCATCCAGCACGCTCGACCGTATTCCGGACATGATCAGGTATCGCGTGCCGATCGATCCCGTCCATTCGGTACTTCTCACAGACTTCAGAGCCCATGACGCTCAAAAACGAACCCATTCTCATAATGAAGCCTACCCCTGACCCCGGACTACGGAATCGCTTGCTGGTCCTGCCAGCTTTGTTAGCAGGTATCTTCCTCTGCCTGGCCCCCCACACCGCCACCGCCCAGACCGAGGCGATCGACACCCACATCCGCGAGCTGGATGCGCAGATCGCGCAGGCCGCCGCCGCGCAGGACTATGAGGCCGCCGCGGCCCTGCAGAAGGACCGCCAGACCTGGGTGGAGCTGAAGCAGGCGGTGGAGGCCCAGGACTCGGGCCGCATCATGGCCCTGACCGAGGCCCTGCAGCACCCTTATGTGTACCAGGCGAAGGGGAGCGCACCGGCACCCACGGCGAGCGCTCCGGCGGACAACGGTCCGGAGTTCATCAACCAGGTGTACCTGATGACGGCGGGCGGCGAATACCGGCAGCTGGA
>JACJZG010000036.1 GCA_020635715.1 Flavobacteriales bacterium
GTACCCGAGCGTGGATCCGCCGGTGATCACGGTGACGACCAACTACGTGGGGGCCAACGCGGACATCATCGAGAAGCAGATCACGGAGATCCTGGAGGAGAGCATCAACGGGATCGCGGGCATCACCAGCCTCACGAGCGTGAGCAGCGACGGCCGTAGCACGGTGACGGTGGAGTTCGATCTGGACATGGACCTGGAGGCCGCCGCCAACGACGTGCGCGACCGGGTGAGCCAGGCAGTGCGCAACCTGCCCACCGATGCGGACCCGCCGGTGGTGGTGAAGAGCAACGCCGACAGCAGCCCGATCCTGAGCATGACCATGCAGAGCGACCAACGCTCGATGCTGGAGCTGAGCGAGATCGCGAACAACAACTTCAAGGAGCGGCTGCAGACGATCCCTGGTGTGAGCGAGATCCGCATCTGGGGCGAGAAGAAGTACAGCATGAAATTGCAGCTCGACCCGGTGAAGATGGCGGGCTACCGCATCACCCCGAGCGATGTGCGCACCGCGCTGGATCGCGAGAACGTTGAGTTGCCGAGCGGAAGGATCGAAGGCTATCGCACGGAACTCACCATCCGCACGATGGGCCGCTTGGAAACGCCCGAGCAGTTCAACGACCTGATCCTTCGCGACGAGGGCGGCGTGGTGGTGCGCCTGCGCGATGTAGGCCGCGCCGAGTTGCAACCGGAGAACGAGCGCAGTCTTTTGCGCGGGAACGGTGCCGTGCCGCAGGTCGGCATCGCCGTGACGCCTCAACCTGGTAGCAACTACATCGCCATCGCCGACGAGTTCTACAAGCGCTTCGACCAGATCAAGAAGGACCTGCCCGATGACCTGCGCTTTACCCTCGCGATGGACACGACCGTTGGCATTCGCAAGGCAATCAGTGAAGTGGAAGAGACCATCGCGATCTCCTTCGCCTTGGTGGTGCTCATCATCTTCATCTTCCTCCGCGACTGGCGCACCACATTGATCCCGGTACTCGCCATCCCGATCTCGCTCATCGGCGCCTTCTTCATCATGTACATCGCGGGCTTCAGCATCAACATCCTTACGCTGCTGGCCGTGCTGCTGGCCACGGGGATCGTGGTGGACGACGCCATTGTCGTGCTGGAGAACATCTACAGCAAGATCGAGCGCGGCATGGACCCGATCCAGGCCGGGCACGAAGGCAGCAAGGAGATCACCTTCGCCATCATCAGCATCACCATCACGCTGATGGCGGTCTTCCTGCCGGTGATCTTCCTCAGCGGTTTGACCGGTCGCCTTTTCCGCGAGTTCGGGATCGTGGTGGCCGGTGCGGTCTTCATCAGTGCTGTCGTCAGTCTAACACTGACGCCCATGCTCAGCGCACACTGGCTGAAGCACAAGCCGCGTCAGAGCCGCTTCTTCGAGGTCACCGAACGCTGGTTCAACAACATGACCGCGGGCTACAACCGCTCGCTCCAGAAGTTCATGAAAGTGCGGTGGCTGAGTTGGGTGTTCATGCTCGTCAGCGTGGCCGTTATGGTGCTCACGTACATGAACATCCAGGAAGAACTCGCACCGAATGAGGACAAGAGCCGCTTCATGGTGCAGAGCACCGCGCCCGAAGGCACCAGCTTCGAGGTGATGAACGATTACCTCACGGATGTGATCAACCTGGTGGACACCTTGCCCGAACGCCAGGCCTTGATCAGCGTGACCGCTCCGGGATTCGGTACGGCAAGCAGCACCAACAACGGCTTCGTGCGCGTGACGCTTGTTGAGCCAGAACAGCGCACCCGCACGCAGGACGAGATCGCGAAGGAGATCATGGCCATACTCCCGAAGTTCAACATGGCCCGCAGCTTCGTGATCCAGGAGCCCACGATCGGTGGTTCGCGCTTCACGCGGCTGCCGGTGGAATTCGTGATCCAGGCGCCCACCTTCGAAAAGCTGCGCGAAGTGATCCCCCAGTTCATGGAGAAAGTCGCCGCCGACAAGACCTTCCGCGTGAGCGACCTCAACCTGAAGTTCAACAAGCCCGAGTTGAACGTGGAGATCGACCGCGACCGGGCACGGGCCCTGGGCGTGAGCATGCGCGACATCGCCGAGACCTTGCAACTCTACTTCAGCGGCCAGCGCTACGGCTACTTCATCTTCAAGGGCAAACAATACCAGGTGATCGGACAGGCCACGCGCGCCGACCGCGATGCACCGGTGGACCTCAGCACAGCATTCGTCCGGAACGCCGGCGGCGAACTGATCCAGTTGGACAACCTCGTGCGCATGAGCGACCGCAGCACGCCGCCACAACTCTTCCGCTACAACCGCTACGTGAGTGCCACCGTAAGCGCCGACCCCGCCGAGGGTTTCACGATAGCCGATGGCATCGCCGCCATGGACCGCATCGCCGATGAAGTGCTGGACGACAGCTTCAGCACTACGCTCGGCGGAGTCAGCAAGGAATTCGCGGAGAGCGGCAGCACGTTGTTACTGGCGTTCGGCCTTGCGCTCGTGCTTGTCTTTCTGATCCTGGCTGCGCAGTTCGAAAGCTGGATCGACCCCTTCATCGTGATCCTAACCGTACCGCTGGCCTTGGCCGGCGCATTGCTCTCGCTGTGGCTCGGTGATCATACCCTTAACATCTTTAGCAAGATCGGCATCATCGTGCTGATCGGGCTGGTCACCAAGAACGGGATCCTCATCGTGGAGTTCGCCAATCAGCGGAAGGAGCATGGATTGAAGAAGCTGGATGCCGTGGTGGATGCCGCCACCCAACGCCTGCGCCCGATCCTGATGACCACCCTCGCCATGGCCCTCGGCGCATTGCCCATAGCACTAGGGATCGGAGCCGCAGCGAAGAGCCGGATCCCCATGGGCATCGTGATCATCGGAGGGTTGCTGTTCTCGCTGGTGTTGACGCTGTATATGGTGCCGGGGCTGTACTCCTATCTCTCGCGTGAGAGGAACGGGCCAACACTGCTACATTCTATCATCCTCAGGCTTTGTTCCATCATGGGAGCTAGCCCTCCTCACTGGGTGGTGGCAGGGGTAGAAAGGCGTCGACAACGAAGTAGGGTAAAAATACCACCAACCGCAGGCGGGCACGAAACACCCGAGCACGAATGAGAACGCTCCTTGCTTCATTCTTCCTCAGCGTGGCAGCAATGGTACATGCCCAATTGCTCACCGCCGACCAAGCCGTAGCCATCGCGCTGGAACACAACCACGGGATCCGGCTGGCGAAACTGGATGCGCGCACCAGCGAACTGCTGAACAACGCGGGGAACGCAGGCATGCTGCCCACGCTGGATGCGAACGGCATGTACTCGATCGACAACAGCAGCACCAAGCAGACTTTCTTCAGTGGCGAAGTGCGCGAAGCCGACAATGCGGATACCCGCGTGCTGGATGGTGCACTCGCACTGAACTGGACCGTGTTCGATGGCCTCACGATGTTCGCAGCGAAGGAGCGACTGGAAGCGCTGGAGCTGATCGGCAAGACGGAGTTGCGCCAGCAAATGGAAAGCACGGTGTACGATGTACTGACAAGCTACTACCTCGCCGTGCAACTCAACAAGGCCGTGGCCGTGCACCGTGAAGGTCTGATCACGAGCAACGAACGCCTCTCCATTACCGAGACCGGTGAACGGATCGGAGCATACAGTGGCCTGGCCCTGGTGCAGGCACGACTGGACCTCAGCGCTGACAGCGCCGCCTTGCTCGAGCTGATCGAACAGCGCACCATCGCGCACACACGGCTGAACATGCTATTAGGCCGTGCGGCGGATGTACCCGTGGACGTGTCAGATGATATCCCGGCGGTGGTCCCCCTCGACCTGCATACCATCCGGACCAATGCGCGCAATAGCAACGGTGCACTTCAGGCAGCCCGCCAACAACAGCTTCTCGCCGATGCCTCGGTAAGGGAACTGCGCGGGGCACTGTTCCCCCGGATCGATCTATACGGCAACTATGGTTATACCCGCAGCACCAGTGCGGTGGGCTTCCTACAGAGCAATAGGGCGGTGGGGCCGGACTATGGCGTGCGCGTGAGCGTACCCTTGTTCCGTGGGCTGCAGGCGAACCGCGCAGTGGAAGTGGCCAGGATAACGCGGGAACAGGCGGCCATCAGCCTTGAACAAGTTGAGCTCCGATTGGAGCAGCAGGTGCTTGACGCCTGGACCACCTACGGGACCGCAATTCAACGGGCGGCTCTGGAACAGAACGATCTTGACGGGATACGCACCCAGGTGGCGGTAGCATTGGAAAGTTACCGCATCGGCTCGCTCACAGCCCTGGAGCTGCGCCAAGTGCAGCAGGGTCTTATCGACGCCGAGAACAGGTTGTTGCTGGCTCAGTACGAGGCCAAGGCGGCGGAGCTCCAGCTCAAATGTCTGGCGGGAGATCTCCTCTGAGCGCTTCCCAACGCTGAAAGAGGAAGAAGAGTGCAGCGCAGGCGGCCAATTCGTTAGAGTACCACCAAACCCCAGCGGTCGCCACCCACGCCGCACCACATTCTTCAGGCCGCCTGTGCGCGGCTCAATTCCTCTGCCACACGTTTCACACCAACGAGCCGTTCGACCCATTGTCGTCCGGCCTCGCGGGCGCGGCGTGCAGCATGCGGCAAGCCCAGGAAATCACCCTGCCAGAGCTCCAGACGCGTACGTCCGGGTGCTTCGGCGATCAGGTGCAGGTCAACGGTCGTCCGGCTCGCCGGTTCATCGGGGAGCCCGCTACGCACATCGTAGTGGGAATACCTCAGCCTTTCGCCGGGGAAAAGTGTCAGGACGGTGCCCTCTGCGGCGACCGCTCCTCCACTGCCTTCCTCATCCCGCATCATCCACTGGAACCGCTTCCCCCGCTGCAGTTCGCCTTTAAGCGACCACGCCAGCGAGAGATGGGTCAGTTTGGGATCGCTCAACGCCGCCCACACGAATTCCACCGGAGCGTCGACGATCAGTGTGCGGTGCACATTGGTCTCGTCCTTCGTGTTCTTCATCATGATCTTGTTGCGACATGATCCATGCCGTATTCTCAGAACGCCCGGAACCTGACAAGTCACACCTTCCGATCGTTAAGGATCGTGAAGGCATGCGACCGGCTGGCAGACCGCTGTCACTCAGCTGACAGCGCGGTCCCTGGCAGATGTCGATCCCAGGACACCGGCGGCCTTGAGACACCAAGAATGGTCGTGGTACTGGTCCGGACCGCCGGCGCGGTGGATGCGTGATCATGCTGCCTAGCTTGCGCTCCCATGGATATGCCAGCAGTCTATCTGAAGAGCGCGCGCGAGCAGTTCAGGCTTTACCAGCGGCTTGGCGAGAGGACCTTCGATCAGGTGAGCGACGAGGGGCTCTTCCGCCGGTCGGATCCGGAGGCCAATTCGATCGCGATCCTGGTGAACCACCTGCACGGGAACATGCGCTCCCGGTGGACCGACTTCCTCACCAGCGATGGCGAGAAGGAATGGCGCGAGCGCGACCGGGAGTTCGAGGATGTCATCACATCACGGGAGGAGATGCTGGCGCGCTGGCATGACGGCTGGCAGTGCCTCTTCACGGCGTTGGACTCGGTGCACGCGGGGAACTTCGACACGACCGTGACCATCCGGAACCAGGCGCACACGATCATCGATGCGGTGAACCGGCAGTTGTGCCACTACGCGTACCACGTTGGTCAGATCGTGCTGCTGGGTCGTGCGGAACGTCGTGGCGAGTGGAAAAGCCTGTCGATCCCACGGGGTGGTTCCACCGCCTTCAACACCGAGAAGTTCGGTCGTGGCCTGCATGGCGGGCATTTCACGGACGATCTGAAGTAGGAACATCCACCACGGACCCCGCGGTCATTCGTAGCGCAAGGCCTTCACCGGATCGGCCGCTGCGGCCTTGTACGCTTGAACGGTCACGGTCAGCACCGTCACCACCAACGTGATGAGCAACGCGGCCGCGTACAGCAGCGGCGAGATATGGGTGTGGTAGGCGAAGGTCTCCAGCCAGCGACCGATGGCATAGAACGCGAGTGGGAAGGCCACCAAGATCGACAGCCCCATGAGGATCACGAACTCGCGGTTCATGCGCTGCACGATATCGAGCACCGGAGCGCCCATCACACGGCGGATGCCGATCTCGCGCGTGCGCTGTTTCGCCGTGAAATAGGCCAGTCCGTAGAGCCCCATGACAGTGAGCAGGATGGTGAGGATGGCGAACGCGGTGAAGACGCGATAGAGCTTGTCCTCGGCTGCGTAAAGCTGCGCGATGCTGTCGGTAAGGAAGGTCGCGTTCCATTCCGCGTTGGGGAACAGACGCTTCCATTCACCCTGGAGCACGGCCATCTGCTGTGAGACATCACCGGGTGCCAGGCGTAGCACGAGGTTCCTGGCGCCATAGCGGCGGTCGCTCTGGAAAAGCACGAGCGGTTCGATGGGAGTGTGCAAACTGGCGTAGTGGAAGTCCTTCAGCACGCCGATCACCGCCAGTTCAAGTTCCGCGCTATCACCCGGCGCGTAGATCTTCTCCGCCAGCGGGTCCTTCCAGCCGAAGGCCTTCACCGCGCTCTCGTTCACCATCACGGCGCTCCCGCGATCGCTGGGGATGGACGGATCGAAGTACCGGCCCGCGACGAGCTCCACGCCAAGCAGGGCGGGAAGGTCAGCGTCCGTGCTCATGGTCGGCATCGGCTTGTCAATGCGTCCTTCGGGAGTGTTCGCCTGCAGCACCCAGCGTCCACTGCTTTGGCCGGGCAGGTCCTGGGTGAACGCCGCACCGGTCACGAAGCTCTGGCGCATCAGCTCCTCCTTCAACGGGCGCAGGCGGTCCCAGGCCAGCGTATCGGGCCCTTGTGGCAGTGGCATGGCGATGTTCAGGAGGTTCTCCTTGCGGAACCCCAGGTCGGTGGTGCGTAACCAGTGGAGCTGCGCGAAGACGGCGAGCGTGCCCACCACCATGAAGAGCGCAATGGCGAACTGGGCGCCCATCAACACCTTTCTGACGCGCTGTTTCCCCGCGCCGCTGGCCACACCCTCCTTCAGCAGGAGGTGGGGTGCGAAGCGCGAAAGGAAGAAGGCCGGATAGCTGCCTGCGACCACGCCGATCATCAGCACGATGAACAATATCACCGCGAGGAAGCTTCCGCGCAGGAGATAGCCCATGCCGATCTCCTTGTCGGTGATGCCGTTGAAGGCGGGAAGCGCCAGCCACAGCAGGAGCAGGGCGACCAGGATGCCGATGACGGCGATCAGCACACTACCACCGATGAACTGGGCCACGAGCTGGCCGCGCTGGGCACCGCTCACCTTGCGCAGGGCGACCTCCTTCGCCCGACGGGTGGCATCTGCGGTGCTCATGTTGATGTAGTTGATGCATGCGATGGCCAGGATGAGCACCGCCACGATGGCGAAGAGGGTGACGTACGCCCTGTTGCCTTTCTTCGGTGTGTCGTAGATCAGCTCGTTGTTGAAGTGCACCTCCTTCAATGGCTCCAGGTTGAAGCGGATGCTCCCTTGGAACTCCTCCCCGCCCCAGGCCGGAATGATGTACTTGGTGACGAAGGCATCCATCTTCGCCTGGAAGTCATCGGCGCTCACGCCGGGTGCGAGCACGAGGTAGTTCAAGCAGCTGTTGTTGCCCCAGGTCTGCGCGAGCTGTTCGCGTGCCTGTGGAGGCATGCCCAGCCGGCTCATGAAGACGCCCATGGGGATGTGCGTGTTCTCCGCCTTTCCGTCGATCACAGCGGCCACCTTCAGTGTACGACCGTTGCGTGTCACCAATTTGCCGATCGGATCCTCCGTACCGAACATCCGGAGGGCCATCTCCTGCATGATCACGATGTTGTCCGGCTCGTCCAGCGCATCGGGTCCACCATGCACGAAGGTGAAGTCGAAGTTGCGGAAGGTGCTCGTATCAGCGTTGTAGCCATCCTCCGCCTCAAAGCGCTGCCCATCGTATTCCAGGGTCGTCCGCCCGAGCTGGTATAACGAGATGCCTGCTTCGATATCGGGGTACTCGTTGAGCAAGGCCCCCATGATCGGATAGGGCGTGATGCCGAAGTCGTCGCTCACATCGCCGAAACGATAATGAGCCTGCACGCGGAAGATCCGGTCCGCCTTGCGGTGATGCGCATCATAGCTCAGTTCATCCTGCACATAGATGTAGATGAGCAGACAGGCCACCACACCGATGGCGAGCCCGATGATATTGAGCAAAGCGAAAAGCTTGTCACGCTTCAGCGTGCGCCAGGCCATGAGAAGGTAGTTCTTCCACATGCCGCCAAGGTGGGCCGATACATGGCACAGGACAGTATGCCTCGTGTGCTGGTGTTGGCTGTGTGACGTACGGTTGACCACACCAGTTCGAGCTGAACGACATGATCCGCCGTGAAGCCTGCTTCACGGCGGATCATGACAGGTGGATCGGTGTACACGGGCAGCGGACCACCAGGTCGCACGGCGCTCACAACTCCCCTCGCTCGGCGGCCTTCTGCATCCGCTTGTTGGCATAGATCGCCACTTCCACACGACGGTTCTGGGCCTTCCCTTCGGCGGTGCCGTTGTCCGCCACCGGCTGCCCTTCTCCATATCCAACAGTGCTGATGCGGCCAGCCTGCACACCATCAGCGATCAACTGGCGCGAGACGCTCTTCGCCCGACGCTCCGAAAGACCGAGGTTGTAGTCGTCGGCTCCGTCAGCATCCGTGTGACCCTCGATCAGGATGTCGGTATCCTCGTACTTCAACAAGGTCTGGCCCAGTTCGTTCACGTTCTGCACGGCAGTGGAGTTCAGGTCGCTCTTGTCCACGGCGAAGAGCAGACCGCTGTCGAAGGTGATCTTGATGCCCTCCCCCACGCGGGTCACGGTGGCACCCTGCAGATCGCGCTGCAGTTCCTCGGCCTGCTTGTCCATATGACGACCGATCAGCGCGCCAGCAGTACCGCCGACCGCCGCACCGATGATGGCACCGACCACCGTGCTGTTCTTGCCATCGAACTGGTTGCCGATAACGGCGCCCACTCCAGCGCCAGCACCGGCGCCGATCGCACCGCCCTTCACGGCGCGTGAGGTATTACATGCAGGAACGGTCAAGGCCAGGCTGAGAATGCCGGCGATCGCGGAACGGGACAGGTGGTTCTTCATGGCTTATGCTTTCCATGCTTGAAGACCATTCCAGTGCCAGGTCGAACTCGTGACCCAATACGCTGGCCCTGTGACCGTTCGCACATCGCGACCTGATAAAGCATGTGGCAGGACCTCCCCACAATGGGAAGCCCAAGCCACCGTCAGTATGTCAGCGTCACCCCCACCCCGAAGCCCATGTCGCTGTCGTAGTGCGTCCGGAAAGCCCAAGTCTTATCGAAGACGTACCGTAGAGCGCCCATGTATTCATAGTCGCTGTTCACCATGGCGTCCAGGCGTAAGTGCGGTGTGAGCGGCATGTCCTCACGCATGAGTTGCGCGCGCAAGCGGCCGTCGGTGTCGATGCGCGCATCGAGTTTCACGAGCATGGGTAGCGTCCACCGGAAACCGATGTGGCCCACGCTGCGGCTGTCCTTGGTGTTGCCCTGGCTGAAGAGATTCTCCTCCGGCCCTTCGCCGTGCGTGCGGGTTCGCCAGTCGATGCCGGCATTGATGAACCACCATTGCATCTTTCCGAGATAGCGACCGAAGTGTGTCTCCACCTCCTGGCCGTGCATCTCGGTGTAGCCCAGGCGCCACTCACCTTCCAAGGTCCAGCGTTTGCTCATCAGCATCGCTTCACCATCGATGCCGTTGTTGGCGAAGTCGCTCATGCCCATGAAGTGCCATTCCTTGTCCTCGCTCAGGAAGGTGCGCCAGGCGTGCTTCGGCAGCGGCAGCTCGGGCTTCGCGGGCGCATCGGCGTAGCTGAACACGCGACCCATGCCGCTCATCATGTGGTAGAGGATGTGACAGTGGAAGAACCAATCACCTTCCTCTGTGCCGAGGAACTCGATGGTGTCGGTCTCCATCGGCATGATGTCCAGCACATTCTTCAGCGGGGCGTGGTCGCCTTGACCGTTCACAACGCGGAAGAAGTGGCCATGCAGGTGCATGGGGTGGCGCATCATGCTGTTGTTGTACAGGATCACGCGGACGTTCTCGCCTTTGTGGATCAGGATCTTGTCCGTCTCGCTCACGGTCTTGTTGTTGATCGCCCATACGTAGTGGTCCATGTTGCCGGTCAGCTCGAAGCGGAGTTCGGTCACCGGGCCAGGCGGCAGCGCGGTGGAGGTGGGTGACCGCAGCATTGAATAGTTCAGTGTCACGATGTCCGACAGCGAGTTGCTGTTGTACATGCTGCCATGGTCCATATGCTCACCATGCTCCATGGCCTTCTGCTTCGACTTCTTCTCCGGACCGGTGATCTCGGGATACATCACCACGTTCATGTCCATCTGCTGAAGGCTCATGTTCATGCCCATGTCGTCGAGGTCGCCGTTCATCTTCATCATGCCGTTCATCATCTTCATGCCCTCGAAGTACTTGAGCGGTTGAAGCGGCGCGGCGAGTTGTTTGATGCCGTTGCCCAGCCAGACCGATGCCGAGCGCGTGCGGTCTTCAGCAGTGGCCAGCAATTCGTAGGCGGTGCTGTCGGCGGGGATGGTCACGATCACATCGTAGGTCTCGGCGATGCCCATGATGAAGCGATCCACCGGCACGGGCTCCACATCGGCGCCGTCGCTCGCCACCACGTCCATCTTCCCGCTCGCGTAGCTGATCCAGAAGTAGGTGCTCGCGCTGCCGTTGATGATCCGCACGCGGACGCGGTCACCGGCCTTCAGCTGCGGCACCTCATCCTCCCGCACGCCATTCGCGAGGAAGGCATCGTAGTACACATCGCTCACATCCATCGCGTTCATCCGCTTCCACTCGTTCTTCAATTTCGTGCCGAGCGCTCCCGCCTTGATCGCGTCGCTGTAGCTCTGCACGCTGCCCGGACGGATGCGGTGCTTCTTGATCGCGCTCCAGTCGTTCGCCGCGTGCAGCCGACGGTGCACCTCGTTGGGCTTCATGTCGGTCCACTCGCTCAGCACCACCACGTGCTCGGGCATGGGCGCTACGCTACGCTTGTGGATGATGAGCGCACCGTACATGCCGTTCTGCTCCTGCGTGCCGGTGTGCGAATGGTACCAATAGGTGCCGTGCTGCACCAGCGGGAACTTGTACACCTGGGTCTCGCCCGCGCGGATCGGTGCGGTGGTGAGGTAGGGCACGCCGTCGTATTCATTGGGCAGGATCAGCCCGTGCCAGTGGAGTGAGGTCTCCTCCCTCTCCATCACGTTGTGCACGATGATCAGCGCCGTATCGCCCTCGGTGAACTCCAGCGTCGGCATCGGGATGCTGCCGTTCACCGCGAAAGCCTTGCGCTCCTTGCCGGTGTAGTTCACGGTGGTGTCGCTGATGAAGAGCTCGTAGCGCGTCACCTTGGGCGTGAAGTCGCCCTTCGGTACGCTGGTGCCGAGCGGACGCAGCCCTTGCGCTGCCTGACCCTGCGCCGCGAGCGCGAGCCCTGCGGAGAGCAGTATGGAAACCGCCAGTCTCATTTCGCGATCGTGCGCTTCACGCTTCCGCAGGTGAGCATCATGCTCCCGTAGAAGGGGTTCTTGATCGCCTTGTCGCGGCTCAGCCAGTCGGCACCGCCTTCGTACATGGGGCAATGGTCCAGGTAGATCGTGCCCTCGCCGGCGGCCTCGGCCAGTTGCAGCATCGGCGCGGTGAGCTGCGCGAAGAGTTTGCGTTGCTTCGCCAGGTCCGCCGTCTCGCTCAACGGATGCACCACCGGCATCGCGGCTGTCATCACCTGTTCCCAGGTGCCCTGCTGCGCGGCCGGGAGCTTGTCGGCATCCACGCTGTGCATGGCCTCGTCCAGCGCGGTAGCGCTCTTCTTGGCCTGGGCGCCGTTGCCTGCCACCAGCGCATCCTTCAACTCGAAGTAGCGCGCTAAGACGGCCTCGAACGCCGACTTCTCCTGCACCGGGTCCATGGGCTGT
>JACJZG010000037.1 GCA_020635715.1 Flavobacteriales bacterium
GGGTCCACGGTGTGAAGGTCCGCGATGAAGGCATCGTAGCCAGCGGTCTTCTCCGCGATGAAGGCCTGGTCGAAGACCGTGCCTGGCGCAGCGAGCTCCTGATCGAGCATCAGCCGCAGCACACCCTTCAGGAAGGCCACGTCCATGGTGCCACGGATCGGGATGTGGCGATCAGCGAGGTGGCTTGCGCCGAAGAGCATGGGCTTCACCTCCTGCGGGTTCCTGAAGGCCATCGTACCCGCCTCAGGCAATGGATTGATGCTGACGACGGTGCCGCCGTTGCTCTTGCACTTCTCCAGTGCGCTGAGCATCCGTGGATGATTGGTACCGGGGTTCTGGCCCATCACCAGCACCAGCTTCGCTTCGTGGATGTCCTGCAAGGAAACCGTGCCCTTGCCGATGCCGATGGTCTCGCCCAACCCGGTACCGCTGCTCTCGTGGCACATGTTGCTGCAATCGGGCAGGTTGTTGGTGCCGTAGTGGCGCACGAAGAGCTGATAGAGATAGGCCGCCTCATTGCTCGCCCGACCGCTGGTGTAGAAGATGGCCTCGTGCGGTGATGGCAGCGATCGCAGCTTGTCACCCACCATGCGGAAAGCCTCGTCCCAGCCGATGGGTTCATAATGAGAGCTGTTCCGGCGTAGTACGAAGGGTTCGGTGAGGCGTCCCGCCTTGCCGATCTCGTAGTCGCTCCACCGACTGAGCTCCTCCACGCTGTGCTGGGCGAAGAAGGCACGATCAACGCGTTTGGTGGTGGCCTCCTCGGCGATGGCCTTCACGCCGTTCTCGCAATACTCGCCGAGGTGGCTGCGGCGGTCGGGGTCGGGCCAGGCACAACCGGGGCAGTCGAAGCCGTCCTTCTGGTTCAGCTTGTTGAGGATGCTGATCCCGTTCAGCACTCCGGTCTCCTCGTGCAGGTGTGCGAGCGAGGACGTGAGCGCGGGCAGACCGGCGGCCCAGGTCTTCCGATCGGTGATGGTGAGTCCCGTGTGGGTGTCCGGTGGAAGCAGGGCGATGTCGCGCTTGTTCATGTGCAGTTTCCCGGTCAAGCGATGCATGCACCGGGCATCTCCAAAAGTAGGGCGGACGCCTGCGCTATTGTTCGCCACGCATCGCCAGGAGCAGGTCATGTTCATCGGACGTCACGCTATCGGCGATACTGAAGCGGGCGATCCGTGCGAGCTGGATCTCATCCACGGTGGTGACCACCTGCTGGAAGCGCGTGCCTTCATCGGCCTTCACGATGCAGGTCGGCTCCCGGCCCACCTGGGCGCTCAGTGCCTCGAAACGTTGCAGGGTATTGCGCAGCGAACGGCCACCCAGGTATTGCAAGGTCGTATTGGCTGAGAATTCGCCTTGATAGCCGAAGGGTCCACCGTGTTCATCCAGCAGGATGGTGAGCGTATTGCTGGCCGCTGTCGCATGGTCGGGGAGCGGAAGCGAGAGTTCCATCACCCGCTCGTCGAGCAGGTGTGTGGTGAGCATGAAGAAGGTGATGAGGAGGAAGCCGAGGTCCACCATGGGGGTCATGTCCAGGTGGATGTGCGGGACCGTGCGGCGCTTGTTGCGGCCTTGCTCCGGAGTGGTGATCGCTGCCAAGGTGGTCGACTATGGCAGTAGAACGGCTCAACGCTCGTGCGCATTGGACCGGTCGTTGGAGCAGGCGCACCGCTGCTCGAGCCGCGATGCCTGCAGGTGGCTCTATGCGCCTTGTTGCGCGATCCTTCCGGGTTCGCGCACTTGCGTCGCCAGCACCCACGCGGCGGTGGCGGTCATGCCCAAGAGAAGCATCATGTTGGCCCCGGGCCAGTGCATCGTCTTGAACATCATCCCGCACAGTGCCACTACGATGGCTGGTGCGAACCAGCCTGGCTTGCTGATCCGGATCGTCCAAGGTCCGCGCTTGCTCGCCAGACGAAACACCAACGCGACCGACGTTAGCAGCGCGCTGAACAGCAGGAGATAGCCGGCTCCCGGCCAGTGAAGGATCTTGAAAAGGACACCGATGATGAGGCCGGTCAGACCGATCGCACGGAGATTCATGGTAGTGGGTTTTGATGATGGAATGCCCGGCGACTTCCAAAGTAACGCGAAACCCCTGCGGTGGTCTCGGGGCTTCATTGCGGGACGTTCCCTCGCCTCTGCGACTCCTGGGTGGATCAGTTCACGCCACCACTGCCTTCCTGTTCATCAGTTCCTCCACGGCATCGGCCTCCACGGGGATGTTCGCGAACAGGTCGATCGGGTTGTCGCGCGTGGTGAGGATGTTATTCTCCAAGCGGATCCCCAGCTTCTCCTCGCGGATGTAGATGCCCGGCTCCACGGTGAAGACCATGTCCGGCTGGATCATCTCGTTCCACAGGCCCACGTCGTGCACGTCGAGGCCGAGGAAGTGGCTGGTGCCGTGCATGAAATACTTCTTGTACAGCGGACGATCGGGGTCCTGCTTCGCCACTTCATCCTTGCTCAGCAGGCCGAGGCCGATCAACTCGCTCTCCATGATCTTGCCCACTTCTTTGTGGTAGTCGGCGAGCAGGGTGCCGGGGCGCAGCAGTTGCGTGGCCTCGTTCTTCACGCGGAGCACGGCGTTGTACACGTCCTTCTGGCGCTTGGTGAAACGGCCGTTCACAGGGATGCACCGTGTGAGATCGCTGGCGTAGCCGCCGTATTCACAGCCGAAGTCCATCAGGATCACATCGCCGTCATGGCACACCTGGTCGTTGGTGATGTAGTGCAGCACGCAGGCGTTGTAGCCGCTGGCGATGATCGGCGTGTAGGCATGTCCGCGCGAACCGTTGCGCAGGAACTCGTGCGTGATCTCCGCCTCGATCTCGTACTCCTTCACGCCGGGCTTCACGAAGCCGCACACGCGTTCGAACGCCTTGCCGGTGATCGCGATCGCCCGTTGGATCTGCTCCACCTCCTCCTTCGTCTTGCGACTGCGGATCCGGTGCATGATGGGCGCGCTGCGCTTCACGCTATGCAGCGGGTACTGCGCGCGCAGCTTCTTGTTCTCGCGCTCCTCTCGCGTCTCCACCTCGTTGCCCTGGCGCAGGTGCTCGTTGCTGTTCAGGTAGAGCGTTTCGCACTGCGGCACCAAGCGCTTGATCGTCGCTTCGTAGCTCGTGGTCCACAGCACCGTGGGTATGCCGCTCAGCTCGCTCGCCTCCTTCTGCGTGAATTTGGCGCCTTCCCAGATCGCGATCAGCTCGCTGGTCTCGCGCACGAAGAGGATCTCGCGGTCCTTCGGATCCATCGCGTCGGGGAAGAGCAGCAGGATCGTCTCCTCCTGGTCGATGCCGCTGAGGTAGAAGATGTCGCTGGCCTGCTTGAAGGGCATCGTGCCATCGGCGCTGGTGGGCATGATGTCGTTGCTATGGAAGATGGCGAGGCCGCCTTTCTCCATGGCCTGGCGGAAACGGGCGCGGTGCTCGCGGTAGGTCGATGCTGAGAGCGGAGTGTAACGCATGGTATTCGCCGAAGCTTCGGCACTGGTGAATGGAACGAAGGTAGGCCTGATGATCCGCCATCGGGTGGGATGGGTCATTGTCCGACTTGTGCACCCGTTCATGTCCGGGCGGCGTGGTCGACAGCTAGGAACCCGGCTCGCTCCACTTCTCCACCCTGCCGGCCGCTGGTGGCAGGGTGCGCAGGTAGTCATAGACGGCGCCGAGGTCCTGCTCCATCATATGACCATACATGGTCCAGGGCATCACGGTCTGGAAGTCTGCAGCGGCCATGTCCACCGCGTGCGGCACGTAAGCACTATCCGCGTATTGTTTGAAACGTGAGATGAAGGCAGCCTTGTCCCAGGCGGCGAGGCCATCGGCATGGAAGGTGATGTTGGGTGAACGCACGATGGCCTTATTGGGGAAGGCGAACTCGAAGCCGCCGCCCCCTGGCTCACCGACAGGCTCGCCCTTCTCGTGCTTCGTATGGCACACGATGCAACCTGCTGCGTTGACAACGTATTGTCCATAGGCCAGGGCATCCGAAGGGTCAGGTCGCTTCACGGGTGCGGCAGGCTGGGGCATCGTGTGCATGATCACGCTCACGGGGAAGTCCGCCTTGCTGGCCGGCGGGTTGTTCTGCTGGGGCGGCAAGCTGCGCAAGTAGGCTATGATGCTGTAGATATCCTCGGTATCAAGTGCCCGGTAGTTGGGATAGGGCATTACCGGGAAGAAGGGATGTCCATCCTTGCTCACCCCGCTCGTGATGGCGCGGTAGACCTCGCCATCGCTCCAATCCTTCAAGCCGAACGGAGTGATGTTCCGTGAATAGAATTCGCCCGGGAACTCCATGCTTTGATCGAAACGTTCGCCGCCCTTGCCGAGGGTACCAGGGACCAAGGGGCCGGAGAACTTGTTCCAGTCCCGTGTGCTGTGGCAATCCATGCACACACAAACACTATTGGCCAGGTACTCACCCCGTGCCACGCGTTCCGGCGTGATCTCCACCATGAGGTCGGTCTGGACCGGGATGTTCGGCAGGGCGTTGGTCACGTAGGTGATGGCGCCAACAATGACCAACACGAGAACGAGCACCAGGATGCCCAGGACCTTGACGATCTTTTTCATGGGAGAGTGGAACGGTCACTCAAATATGCTCGGTCCAATAGCACATTCCAAATGCGAAGGGGATGTCCGAGTTGTTGCGCACGGTTCCGCTATCTTGGTGCCATGGCCAGGTCCAAGTACACGCTCAAGACCAAGGCCAACATCGCCTCAGTGGATGCCTTCATCAACAAGCAACCCAAGGAAGAGGTGCGCGAGGATTGCCGGACCCTGTTGAAGCTCATGGGTGAGTTGGCGGGGGAGGAAGCGCGCATGTGGGGGCCGAGCATCATCGGTTTCGGTTCTTATCACTACAAGTACGCCAGTGGCCACGAGGGCGACATGTGCCGGATCGGGTTCAGCCCGCGGAAGACGAACATCAGCATCTACCTACTACCCGGCTTCGATGCCATGGGCGACCTGCTCGAGGAGTTGGGGAAGTACAACACGGGGAAGTCCTGCCTGTATGTGAAGCGTCTGGCCGACATCGACCTCGTGGTGCTGCGCAAGATGGCCCAACGATCCCTGCAGGAGCTGGCCAGATGCTATCCGGCGCAGTAGGGGTGGGGCCCGGCTGGCGGGGGCTGGGTCTTCGCCGGTCGGCTCCGGCCCAAGATCAGAGTCATTCCAAATAACTCCGATGCCAGTGCGGCCGCATGCAAAGGCTCCGGCCCGTAAGTTTGCGGCCGGAACGAACCGGCCCATACGGTTCACTGTTATTGAACGCATGGCACGTCAAGGTCTCTTCGGCTCATCGCTCGTCAAGAAGTTCTGGATGGCCCTCACGGGCCTTTTCCTTATCAGCTTCCTGGTGGTGCACGTCACCCTCAATTCCTTCATCTTCTTCAACGATGGGGGGGTCACCTTCAATACGGGCGCGGAGTTCATGGCGAAGAACCCGATCATACGCACCATGGAGGTCGTGCTCTTCATCGGCCTCATCGCCCACATCGTGGATGGCTTGATCCTGTGGAGCCAGAATCGCGCAGCGCGTCCGGTGAGGTACGCCGTTGAGAAGGGTGGCGCCAATCGCACCTGGTACAGCGCGAGCATGGGCATCCTGGGCACGCTGATCCTCTTCTTCCTCATCATGCACCTGTGGCATTTCTGGGTGAAGAGCCGCATCACCGGTCTGCATCACTATGGCCTTGACGCCGAAGGGCAGGAAAACCTCTACGGCGCCATGCTGGAGGTGTTCCAGAACCCATTCGTGGTGGTGCTGTACGTGCTTGGCTGCTTCAGCCTTTTCTGGCACCTGCTCCATGGCTTCAAGAGCGCCTTCCAGAGCCTCGGTCTCAACCACAAGCGTTACAACCCGATCATCGCCTTCCTCGGAACGGCATTCAGCATCGTGGTGCCAACACTTTTCGCTTTGATGCCGATCGCCATCTACCTGAAGTGGATCCAGTGATGCAGTTCAACGGTCCAATAGTGAAAGCGTGCGAGCGTGCGAGGGGTCTTGTGAGCCCGGCCAACTCTCCTGCACTCTTTCACGCTCGCACTCTTTCTTCCCGCATTCCATGAGCAAGCTCGACAGCAAGATCCCGCCCGGTCCCATCGACAAGAAGTGGACCGACCACAAAGGGCACATCCGCATCGTCGCCCCTGCGAACAAGCGTCGCATCGACATCATCGTGGTGGGCACGGGCCTGGCCGGTGGGGCCGCCGCCGCGTCACTCGCGGAGATGGGCTATAATGTGAAGGCCTTCTGCTTCCAGGACAGCGCCCGTCGCGCGCACAGCATCGCGGCGCAAGGCGGCATCAACGCCGCGAAGAATTACCAGAACGACGGCGACAGCACCTATCGCCTGTTCTATGACACCGTGAAGGGCGGCGACTACCGCGCTCGTGAAGCGAATGTCTACCGCCTCGCCGAGGTGAGCGCGAACATCATCGACCAATGCGTGGCGCAAGGCGTGCCCTTCGCCCGCGATTACGGGGGACTGCTGGACAACCGGTCCTTCGGCGGCGTGCAGGTGAGCCGCACCTTCTACGCCCGCGGTCAGACCGGCCAGCAGCTGCTGCTCGGTGCCTACAGCGCGCTGATGCGCCAGGTGGGAAAGGGCGCGGTGCAGATGTTCGACCGCCACGAGATGCTCGACGTGGTGATCGTGGATGGCAAGGCGCGTGGCATCATCGCCCGCAACTTGATCACCGGCGAGATCGAACGCCACGGCGCGCACGCGGTGCTGCTCTGCACGGGCGGCTACGGCAACGTGTTCTTCCTGAGCACGAATGCCATGGGCAGCAACGTCACCGCCGCATGGAAGGCGCACAAACGCGGCGCCTACTTCGGCAATCCCTGCTACACGCAGATCCACCCGACCTGCATTCCCGTGAGCGGCACACACCAGAGCAAGCTCACGCTGATGTCGGAATCGTTGCGGAACGATGGCCGCATCTGGGTGCCGAAGAAGCTCGAGGACGCACAGGCGATCCGCGAGGGCAAGAAGAAGGGCCGCGACATCCCGGAAGCCGACCGCGACTATTACCTCGAGCGCCGCTACCCGGCCTTCGGCAACCTGGTGCCACGCGACGTCGCCAGCCGCGCCGCCAAGGAGCGATGCGATGCGGGCTTCGGGGTGAACAAGACCGGCGAGGCCGTGTACCTCGACTTCAGCGCGGCCTTCGAACGTTACGGGAAGCAGCAGGCCAACATCCAGAAGCTGGAGAACCCGAGCAAGGAGAAGATCATCGAGCTGGGCAAGGCCATCGTGAGCGAGAAGTATGGTAACCTCTTTGACATGTACGAGAACATCGTCGGGGAGAACCCCTACGACCACGCGATGAAGATCTACCCCGCCGTGCACTACACCATGGGCGGTCTGTGGGTGGATTACAACCTGCAAACCACGGTGCCCGGTCTCTTCGCACTGGGCGAAGCGAACTTCAGCGATCACGGCGCGAATCGTCTTGGTGCATCAGCGCTCATGCAAGGCCTGGCCGATGGCTACTTCGTGATCCCGTACACCGTGGGCGACTACCTCGCCGATGACATCCGCACCGGACCGATCAAGACCGACACGCCGGAATTCGACGCGGCCGAGAAGGAGGTGACCGATCGCATCAACCACTTCCTGAACAACAAGGGCACCAAGCCGGTGGACGACTTCCATCGTCGTCTGGGCAAGGTGATGTGGGACAAGTGCGGCATGGCGCGCAACGCCCAGGGCTTACAGGAGGCGATCCAGGAGATCCGACAGATCCGCGAGGAGTTCTACCGGGATGTGCGTGTTCCGGGCAAAGCGACCGAGTTCAACCAGGAGCTGGAGAAGGCTGGTCGCGTGGCCGATTTCCTGGAACTCGGCGAACTGATGTGCATCGACGCACTGAACCGCAACGAGAGCTGCGGCGGCCATTTCCGCGAGGAGTACCAGGAGATGGAAGGACCACAGCAGGGCGAAGCGAAGCGCGATGATGCCAATTACGCTTACGTCGCCGCGTGGGAATGGACCGGTGATGCCGGCAAAGCGAACCTGCACAAGGAGCCGCTGACGTTCGAAGAAGTCAAATTGACCCAACGTTCATACAAGTGATCCCGTAGCGTCGACCCACTGGGTCGACCCACAACAGCAAGGCACATGGGCAACATGAAGCTGACATTGAAGGTTTGGCGCCAGAACGGTCCGAACGACAAAGGCAAGATCGTGGACTATCCCGTGAACGATGTGTCCGAGGACATGTCCTTCCTGGAGATGCTCGACGTGCTGAACGACGAGCTGGTGCGCAAGGGGGAGGAACCCATCGCGTTCGACCACGATTGTCGCGAAGGCATCTGCGGCATGTGCAGCCTCTTCATCAACGGCGAAGCGCACGGTCCGGGCCGCGGCATCACCACCTGCCAGCTGCACATGCGCAAGTTCAAGGACGGTGATACGATCCACGTGGAGCCTTGGCGCAGCGCGGCCTTCCCTGTGATCAAGGACCTCGCGACGAACCGCGGTGCATTCGACCGCATTCAAGCGGCTGGCGGCTTCGTGAGCGTGAACACCAGCGGCAACCTGGTCGATGGCAACGCGCTTCCGATCCCGAAGCCCGATGCCGACAAGGCCTTCGACGCTGCCACTTGCATCGGCTGCGGAGCGTGCGTGGCCACCTGCCCCAATGGCAGCGCCATGCTCTTCACCGCCGCCAAGGTCTCGCAGCTCTCACTGCTGCCCCAAGGTCAGGTGGAACGCAAGCAGCGCGCATTGGCCATGGTGGAGCAGATGGACAAAGAAGGGTTTGGCAACTGCAGCAACACCGGTGCCTGCGAGATCGAGTGTCCGAAGGGGATCAGCCTCGAGCACATCGCCCGCCTGAACCGCGAGTACCTGGCGGCGACGGTGACGAAGGAGTGACGAAGACAGCCTGAAGAGCCCCCTTGCATCCTTTGCCCCCCATCTTCTTGATGCGGCTAGTGGATAGTGAGGCGGTTGATCGACGCTGGACCCACACGGGTGGCGTGGCTGTGTTTCGCGCCAGTTTGCCGATATTGCAATAGATGGTGAGCGCACACACCTTCAAACACCTGTTCCACCCGACCGACCTGAGCGGCTCGAGCCACACGGCGTTCGTGCATGCCCTCAAACTCGCTCTGTCCTGGCGTGCATCGCTCACCTTGCTTCATACGGGCCATCGAGAAGAGGGTATGTCGGAAATGCCTCAGGTCCGGCACACCCTGAAGCGTTGGGGTGTGCTCCAGGATGAAATGGATGAAGCGGAATTCGAGCGACTGGGCTTCGGAATACGAAAGGTGGTGGCGAAGGGAACGGATCCCTTGGAGGCTTGTACGGACTATCTGCAGGAGCACCCGACCGATCTTCTGGTCCTCGCCACACATCAGGAGTCGAGCGGTTTCAACCCACTGCGGCGCAAGGTTGCCACTCCCCTTGCCCGGTCCGTGGGGCAGGCAGCGTTGTTCCTGCCGCACCACTTGCGCGGTTTCGTTGATCCGGGGAACGGTCAGGTCAACTTGAGTCGGATCCTCATTCCGGTGACCAGTGATCCCGATCCCATGGTATCCATACGCGCAGCGAACATGGTGACCGAAGGGCTCGGACTGACAAGTGTTGATTGCACCCTGCTTCACGTTGGCTCAAAGGCGTCGTTCCCTGATCCTCTGCCTCCGGAGTCCAAGACTTGCCGATGGGAGCATGTGCACCGGCAGGGAGATATCGTTGACACCATCGTAGCTGTACATGACGAGATCAGCGCTGACCTGGTCATCATGGCCAGTGAAGGCCACGACGGATTCCTTGATGTGCTGCGGGGCAGTACCACGGAGCGTGTGCTCGAGAAGATCAAATGTCCGTTGCTCGCCATTAGAGCTAGACCGCATCCCTGAAGTACGCGCGCGAATGGCGCTCACAAGTAAACTCCCCCACGTCGGCACCACCATCTTCACGGTGATGAGCAAGCTCGCCTCCGAGTGTGGTGCCATCAATCTCAGTCAAGGCTTCCCGGATTTCCCGGTCGATGAGAAGTTGATCGCGTTGGTCGACAAGGCCATGCGTGCAGGGCACAACCAGTACGCGCCCATGCCCGGTCTGCCCGCGCTTCGCGAAGCGATCACCGCCAAGGTGCAGCGGCTCTATGGCTTCCAATACGACACCGATGCCGAGGTGACCGTGACCGCTGGTGGCACGCAAGCCATCTTCACTGCCATTGGCGCGGTGGTGCATCCGGGTGATGAGGTGATCATCGTCGATCCCGCCTACGATTGCTATTCACCCACGGTGGAGCTCTTCGGTGGCAAGCCTCTGCATGTGCGCTTGGGCGATGACATGAAGTTCGATGCCGATGCGGTACAAGCGGCGATCACCCCGCGCACGCGCATGCTGATGATCAACACGCCGCATAACCCGGCGGGGACGATCCTGCGTGATGCCGATATGAAGCGCATCGCCGATATGCTGCGTGGCACGGACATCCTACTCCTGAGCGATGAGGTGTACGAGCATCTGGTCTTCGA
>JACJZG010000038.1 GCA_020635715.1 Flavobacteriales bacterium
TGTGGCGGATGCCTTGAACCCGTTCGTTGACGAGCGCGTGGACACGAACCTCACGAGCTATGCCTCGTCCATCCGCAACACCTTCTTCTACGATCGCACCAGCCGCAAGTGGAGCGTGGACCACACGTTGCAGCGTGACCAGAGCCGCAGCCTGCTCGTGAACGGCTTCGAGTCCAGGTCGCGACACTTCGATACGTTCCGTGTACGCTGGAACACCACGCGGCAATGGACCGCCGATGTGGAAGCCGAAACGGGCCGCGTGAGCAACGGTTCCGACCTGCTGGCCGGACGCACCTACCGGGTGGAACAGCAGGGGCTGAAGCCCCGCCTGACCTGGCAGCCCAATACTTCCGTGCGTGCGATCGCCGCCTTCAAGTACACCGAGAAACAGAATGTGCCGGAATTCGGTGGCGAACGCGCCTTGATCGAGGACCTCGGGCTCGAGTTCCGGTACAACACCGCAGGCAAGGGAAGCATCCTGGTGACCGCGAACCGCGTGGCGATCCGGTACGATGGCGAGACCAACTCCCCTATCGGGAACGAACTTCTCTCGGGCTTGAAGCCGGGCACCAACCTGACCTGGAGCCTGGGGATCCAACGCAACCTGAGCAATAACCTGCAGGTGGACCTGACCTATAACGGGCGCCGATCGGAAGGTGTCCCGATGGTCCATGTGGGCGGCGCCCAGGTGCGTGCCTTCTTCTGATGGCAACGAACAAGCCCCGGTGCTGGCCGGGGCTTGCAACGGGGGGCCTGTCGCCCGCTTATTTCAAGGTGAACTTCGCCTCGGAGACCTTGGCCCCCGATTCGTAGATCTCCACGATGTACTGGCCGGTGCGCATCTCCCCCGCACCATTCCAGAAGATGCAGGCGTCCACCGGTTGGTTCTGGTAGTTCACTTCGCGTTTCGCACTGTACTCCCCTTCCACGCCATTGAACTTGAAGCGGTTGTTGGTATCTCCGGCGGGCAGCACGGAACCGTCCGGACTGATCACCCGCATGTAGAGCGTCTTATCCCCGGCGTCGGTCACCGAGTTCTGCCCAAGAGTGAAGCAGCACTTGACCATCTCGGCCTTCTTCGCGCGGTCGGTCTCGACCTGCTTGCCGTTGTTCCGCATGAAGAGCGCACCCGCATTGATGGTGGTGGTGTGCAACACGGCCCCTTTGGCGATCTTGCCCTCCAGGGCTTCCTTCTCCGTGGAGAGCGCCTCCTTCTGGCCCCTCACCTCGCCGAGCTCCTGTGTCAGACCCACGTTCTGGGCCGTGAGGGCGGCGTTGGCCTGGTTCAACGAATCGATGGTGACCACATAGCCCTTCATGATCTTGCGCAGCGTCTCCGCCTCCTTCCTGGCCTTGGCCAGGCTGTAGTTGCCCTTCTTCACCTGATCCAACAGGTCCTCGATCTGGGCGCGCTGGGCTTCCATCTCCACCGTGAGCTGCTCATTGTCCGTCTTCAGGGTGTCGTAGGAGGCGAGCATGTTCTCCAGCATCACCGTCACGTTCTCCTTCTCGCTGGTCACCGATGCCACCTGCTGCTGGGTCTGTTCCACCTCCTTCCCGCGCTGCATGAGCAGCCAGAACATGACGATGTTACTGAGCAACAGCAGCACCACCAGCACAAGCAGACCGGTGCTGGAGCGGTTCTTCGATCCGGAATTGTTCTCGGTGTTCTGTTCCATGGGTTGTTCCCGCGTAGTTCGGACCGCTAAATTACAGGCGTCATATCCGGCCCTTTCCTTGGAACGGCCCGCTTATCAACAAAGTATTGAAGACGAACCCGATCATCCGTTCGCTCGTGGAACTCGGGGGCCTGTTCCTGCCACGCGTATGTGGAGGTTGCGACCGCGGCCTGCGGCAGTTCGAGGAAAGCCTCTGCAGCCATTGCGTGGCCGACCTGCCCCGCACCCGCTTCCACGACGATCCCCGGAACCGCGTGGAAGAGCTTTTCCGTGGCAAGGCGCAACTCGCTTCAGCAAGTGCCTTCCTGCACTTCAGCCGCACCGGCATGGTGCAACGCATGCTGCACCGCATCAAATACCACCACGACCAGCAATTGGCACTCGAACTGGGACGCCGGATGGCCGAGGACATCAAGGAGAGCCCCCGGTTCAGCTCCGTGGATGTGCTTCTTCCGGTGCCGCTGCATCCGCGGAAGGAACGCATGCGCGGCTACAACCAGAGCCAGTTGCTCGTGGATGGGATGCGGCAGGCCTGGCCCGTGGACGATCTTGGCAGAGGACTGGTGCGGGTGGTGCGCACGCCCTCGCAGACCAAAAGGAACCGCCTGGACCGCTGGCAGAACGTGAAAGAGGCCTTCCACCTGCCCGATGCCGCACCCTTGAAGGATCGTCACGTGCTGATCGTGGATGATGTGGTGACCACCGGTGCCACCCTGGAGGGATGCGTGCTGGTGTTGCGGGAAGTGCCGGGGATCCGTGTGAGCGTGTACACGGCCGCCTGCGCCTGAACACAAGGCGGCCACGACCGGATACCTTTGCGGTCCTCCATGACCGGAACGATCACCCTCCCAGAGACCCAGGACCGGTCCGCTCGTTTCAAGGCCTTGATCCCGCAGTTACGTGCGTTGATCGGGTCGGAGCCGGATCCGGTGGCGACCATGGCCAATGTGACCGCCGCGTTGATGGAAGTGTTCCGATGGCATTGGATCGGCTTCTATCGGGTCGTGGATGATGAGCTCGTGCTCGGTCCCTTCCAAGGGCCCGTGGCCTGTACCCGTATCGCCTACGGGAAAGGGGTCTGTGGCACCGCCTGGAAGGAGGATCGGACCATGCTCGTGCCCGATGTGGAACAGTTCCCGGGACACATCGCCTGCAGTGCCCTGAGCCGCTCGGAGATCGTGGTACCCATCCACGGTAGGCCAGGAACCGTGACAGCGGTTCTCGACATCGACAGTGCGCTGCTCGATGACTTCACTGAGCAGGACCGCACGCACCTGGAGGAACTCTGCGCCCTCCTCGAAACGGATCGTGGATGAGGCCCGTAGTCGCTTGGTCCGGCATCCTGTTCATCCTGTCAGGGTGTGCGAGCGTCCGGAACATCACCGGTGGAGAACAGGATACCATGCCTCCACGATTGATAAGCGCGACACCACCGGACCGCAGCGTACGGTTCGATGCGCCGGCGATCCTCCTGGAATTCGACGAACGTGTGCAATTGGACCGGGTGCGCGATCGGTTGTTGATCTCCCCTCCCTTGAAGACCCCGCCGGACGTGAAGCTGGCCGGTCCGCGCGGCGTGGAGATCAAATTGAACAGTCCCTTGGAGCCGGCGACCACCTACACTTTCAACCTGGGCGATTGCGTCAAGGACCTCACCGAAGGGAACACCGCTCCCGGACTTTCCTATGTGGTGAGCACCGGCGGAACACTGGACAGCGCCTGGTGCGCTGGCACGGTGATCAACGCCTTCACTGGACAGCCGGAGAAGGAGATGATGGTGGGGCTTTACGCGCCAGGTGATACGTCCGCTTTCCGCAAGGACCGACCCGCCTATATGACCCGGACCGATGCGGCGGGGCATTTCATCCTGTCCAATCTTCCGTATGGCCGGTTCAGCGTTCTCGCCCTGCGCGACAAGAACGCCAACTACCGCTACGACCTTCCCAACGAGGAGATCGCGTTCCTGGACAGCGCGGTCACCCTTGTGGTGGGAGATACCCTTCAGCCGGACATCCGGTTACGGTCCTTTCTTCCCGCCAGCGCCCGGCAACAGGTGCGGACCTATGCTGTCAACGCCGACGGAGCCTTTGAACTGGTGATGGCAAGAGCTGTGGACAGCATCGCTATCCGCGACGTGGCCCGCATCGGAGGCGGCTTGCGGTGGACGCCGGAATTCAATGCCACCCGGGATTCCATCCTCCTGTGGCCATCGGACACCACCTTGCTCAGCCACGGCTCCTACGAAGTGACGGTGGATCAGGATGTGTTGGACACCCTGCGCTACCGGCCCACGCGGAAGATGCCCTATTACACGGGTTTGACGGCCCACCTGGTCGATCACACGGACGAGCCCACCATCCAGTTGCGCAGCACCCGCCCGATGACCGCCATCGACAGCGCACGGATCAGCCTGCTACGGGATAGTGTGGCCGTCCCGTTCCGCATCGTAAAGGACGCCGCCCGGAGCTTCCGTCTGGTGTTCGAGGCGAGCGGCGCCGCGTCCTACCGGTTGCTCATCCAACCCAAAGCTGTTCGCGACATCATTGGGGGAACGAACGACACGCTTCGTGCGACGCTGGGCACCCTCGAGGAAAAGTCCTTCGGTTCGTTGCGCGTGAAGCTCGAAGGCCTGGATCCGGAGGGCCACTATCTGGTGCAGGTGCTGGACGGACAACAACGGATACAGCATGAGACGCCCGTTACCGCGGAGGCATCGGTCGCTGTATGGGAGCGGCTCACGCCAGGCATGCGCACGCTCCGGCTGGTGCAGGACAGCAACCGGAACGGCCACTGGGATACCGGCGAATGGGGCCTGCTACGCCAACCAGAACGCACCTGGTACCACGCGGAACAGGTGAACATCAGGGCCTCCTGGGACGTCAAGATCGATTGGTCGTTGAATGCTCCAACGCCACCAGTTCGAACGGAGCCCTGAGGCCAGGAACCCTGGACCACCGGATCCCGTAGAACGCCCGCCACCACCTGCACTCTTCGGTGGTCGACGATGAGCTTTCGCGCACTCCCATTCCGTATGTTGTATCGGTGGAACCGATGCTCTTTGCTGTTCGCCGTTCTCCTGGTCACCCATACGACGATCGCACAGCAAGCCACTCAGGTGCCCACCCGTGGGAAACGGTTCTGGACCGGATTCATGCAGAACGGCTTTGGTGCCCAGGGGATCAAGCTGCACATCCTTGGCAGCAACGCCACCTCGGGCACGGTGAGCATGCCCCTCACAGGCTGGAACGTTCCTTTCAGTGTTCCCGCCAACGGCGTTGTGGTGATCGATGTCCCCACTTCGGCTGAGAACACCGGCTCAGGCACCATCGCCAACAAGGGCATCCTCATCCAGGCCTCGGACAGTGTGAACGTTCTCGCCAGCAGCTTCCAGAACTTCACCCACGACGTCTCACAGGTCCTGCCCGAACCGGCCCTGGGCAATCGCTACCGTGTGGACGCCTATCAGGGCCTCCCCAACTTCAACAACCTTCACAAGAGCGAACTGTTGGTGGTGGCCAGCCAGGACGGTACGCAGGTGCGCATCACGCCTTCGGTGAACACGTTCAGCGGGCAACCCGCCGGCGTGCCGTTCGTGATCACGCTGAACGCGGGACAGACCTATCAGCTCCAGGCCGCAACGGATGCGCTCGACCTTACCAACACCATCGTGGAAGCCACGGCGGCGAGCGGATCCTGTCGCCCCTTCGCCGTGCTGGGCGGGTCCATGTGCGCCACGGTCCCTGGTGCCTGTCAGGCCTGTGATGTGATCTTCGAACAACTGGTCCCGACCGCCGCGTGGGGAACACGCTACTACACCGCACCGATCCATGGCGTGAACACGAGCACCTACCGCATCATGGCGGAGTTGGACGGTACGTCCGTCTCGATCAACGGCGGAGCTCCGATCATGTTGAACGCCGGTCAGCGGCACGAGGTGAACGGCAGTACGGTGCCCGCCTGCATCGTAGCCAGTCATCCGGTGAGCGTGGCACAACTGATGGAAGGGTACAGCTGCGCAGGCAATGGCGACCCATCGATGTGGCTGGTCTCCCCGGCGGAACGTCTTTCGCGTCAGGTGGCATGGAACACCTCTCCAAGTTCGTTGATCACGCAGCATAGCGTGAGCGTGGTGGTCCCCGTGGCCGCGGTGGGACAACTCACCCTGGACGGCACCGTAGTACCGGCTGGCCAGTTCCAATCCTACCCTGGCTGCAACGACCGTAAGCATGTGAAGTTGACCGTTCAGCCCGGGCGACATGTGCTGGCCGCTGCGGCCGGCCTCCAGGCGTACATGGTGGGTACCGGATATGGCGAGAGCTACGCAGCCTCCGTGCACGATATCCGCAGCGTACCCGTGCCACAGGATAGTACGATCTGCGGCAGTGGTCCGCTCACGCTCAACGCACCGGAGCCCTTGAACAACGCCACCTGGACGGAGGCTGCGGCACCGAACACGGTCATCGCCACCGGGAACAGCTACAGTTTCACACCCACCCAATCCGGCAGTTACACCGTAACGGGCACCCTGCCGCTCAGCGGCTGTCAGCGCAGCTTCACCTACAACGTGGGACTGCCGCTCACCATCCCCACCTGGCTCACCGCAAACGATGAACCCGAGATCACGATCTGCCAGTACGAGTCGGTCCACCTCGCCTTGGTGCCCCCGCCGGATCCAGCCTGGTTCGATATCCAATGGACCCCAGGGTTCTCCCTGAACAACGACACCATCGCCGACCCCGTGGCCACGCCGATGGCCTCCACCTGGTACCGCGCGCGCGTCTTCAGCCCGAGCGGCTGCGGCGACCTGGATGACAGCATCCGCGTGAACGTGATCCCGGCGAGCATCATCGAACTGAAGACCTTCGCCCAACCTGCCGCAGTATGCGCGGGGAGCACGGTACAGCTCAGCAGTCGGGCGCTGCGTGCCTTGTCCATGGACCTGTTCGATGGCGCACCCGGCAGTGGATGGACAGCCATCCAAGGCGGCATCGTGAGCGATATCTGCGGCAGTGCGAGCGGAATGGCGCTCTACTTCAACGGTGCCGGCCAGCGCTATGCTCAGACAACGGGCTTCAACACCACCGGTGGCGGATCGCTCCGCTTCCAGCTCAAGATCGCGAACGGCACCGCTCCATGCGATGATGCCGATACGGGGGAGGATATCGTCCTGGAATATTCCACCAACAACGGATTGAACTGGAACCTCATCACGACCTACAACGAGGCCGGCTATCCCGACTTCACCCCGCTGGATGTTCCGATCCCCGCTGCAGCACAGACCGCGAACGCCATGTTCCGCATCCGACAGCTCGCGCACAACGGTGCCGGGCATGACAACTGGGCCATCGATGACTTCCTGATCGGGCGTTACGACAACAACTACCTCTCCTATTCATGGAGCCAGTCCAGCACCTTGAACAACGCGGGCATCCACGACCCGCTCGCCACCCCCACGACTTCAGGCTGGTATGTGCTCAACGGTACGGACCCCCTGGGCAGCTGCGTCTACCAGGACTCGGTGTATGTGCAGGTGGATCCCGCGTTCACCCTCTCGGTCACGCCGAACCTCACGTTGTGCGCGGTGGCTGGAACGCCCATCACGGCCACTCCTTCCTCCGGGACCAACGTGACCTACGCCTGGACCCCGAACAACGGAACACTGAGCGCGACGAACGTGCAGTCGCCGATAGCCACGCCCACCAGTACCACCACCTATCAAGTGACGGCGACATCCGGCATCGGCTGCACCGCTTCGGGCCAGGTGACCATCACCGTGGGGCAGTTGCTCAGTGTGAACGTGACCAGCGCGACCGACACGTTGTGCCAGGGACAGTCCGTACAGCTGAACGCCTCCGCCGCCGGTGGCTCCGGACTGACCTACGCCTGGACAGGGGCAGGGTTGAACAACAGTGGTATCGCGAACCCCATCGCCACTCCTGCACAGACCACGACCTATACCTGTACCGTAACACACACCGCCAGCGGATGCAGCCTGAGCCAGAGCGTCACGGTGGTGGTGACCACCGGGTACACGGCGAACGCAGGTCCGGACCAAACGGTGTGCACGACCCTCGGTCACCAGCTCAGCGTGCAGCACAACGTACCGAACCCGATCTACGCCTGGAGCCCGGCCGCGGGTCTGAACGCCGCCAACATCCAGTCGCCAACCATCATGACAGAGGGCACCGCCACTTACAGTGTCACCATCACCGATGCCAACGGCTGTGCGGTGAGCGACCAGGTCGTGATCACACGCGCCTTCGCGGACATACCCACCGAGGGAAATGCGAGCGCGTGTATGAACACGCCCCCGACCCTGACCGCACCGGCAACGGGTACCGGTTATCAATGGTCCACCGGACAGACGACACCGAGCATCCTGCCCAGCAGTTCCGGACCGCATACGGTGACCGTGACGGATGCGCAGGGCTGCCAGCATTCCACGACGTTCAGCGTCACCCTGCACCCGCTGCCCATCGTGGACCTTGGCCCGGACCAATCCCTCTGTGGGGTCCAGCAGACCTCTTTGGATGCCGGGAACGCGGGATCGACCTATCAATGGAGCGATGGCCCCAGCACGCAGCAACGCGTGGTGACCGCGAGCGGGAACTACACCGTACAGGTCACCTCCACCCAGGGATGTGTGGCCACAGATGGCATCAGCATCGCACTGAACCCGATGCCGACCGATGCCTTGACGGATGTGATCAGCTGCGCAAGCGACCCGATCACGCTGAACGCCGGGAACGCAGGGGCCACCTACTCCTGGAGCAACGGGGCCACCACACAAAGCATCCAGCCATCGATGAGCGGCACCTATTCCGTGACCGTGACGACCGCGCAGAACTGTTCGGCCACCTTCGATGCCGCGGTGGATATCGTGCCGGTGATAAGCGTGGATCTCGGGCCTGACACCACCATCTGTGCCGGAACGAACATCATTCTGGACGCAGGAAATCCTGGTGCTGACCATGTCTGGAGCACGGGCGCGACGACCGCGACCATCACGTTGAACGCTGCGGGGACCTATTCGGTCACCGTTAGCAATGGTGCGTGTACCGCAAGCGCCTCACGCACCGTGAACGTGGAACCGATCCCCACGGATGTGTTGACCGATATCACGCGATGCGTCGGTGAGAGCATCACACTGGATGCCGGAAATGAAGGCTCGTCCTTCGCCTGGAGCAATGGCGCGACCACACGGACCATCGCGGTCCAGTCCAATGGCATGTACTCCGTGACGATCACCAACCCGGTCGGATGCAGCGCGACGTACGATGCTCTTACGCAGTTCGTCGCACCTCCTCTTGTCGAACTCGGCGCGGACACCACCCTGTGCGATGGCCGTATCCTGCACCTGGATGCAGGCAACCCAGGAAGCACGTACGCATGGAGCAATGGGGCCGTCACAAGGACCATCCCGGTCAGTCGGGCTGGGAACTACTCCGTGATGGTGAACAATGGCTACTGCCAGCGCACTGATGACATCAATGTGCTCTTCAACCCCTCACCCGTGCAGATGGCCACGCGCCAGTTCCACACCTGCCTGGGCGAGGATGAACAGTACGTACGCATAGACGCCGGCAATCCGGGCTCCCGGTATGATTGGAGCACCGGTGAACAGTCGCGCGTGATCCTTGCTGGTGCCTACGGCTGGTACGTGGTGGAGGTGACGAACCAGTTCGACTGCGCCGCCCGCGATTCCGCGCAGGTGATCGAATACTGTCCGTCAGCCATCTTCATTCCGAACACCTTCACACCGAACGGTGACGGCACGAACGATGTCTTCATCCCGGTGGGCAAGAACATCGCCACCATGCACCTGTACGTGTTCGACCGTTGGGGCAACCTGCTCTTCGAGAGCGATGACCCGACGATGGGCTGGGACGGCACCTATGCGGGATCGGTCGTGAAGAACGACATCTACGTCTGGCGCCTCAGCTACAAGTTCCAGGACAAGGATGGAACGCTCGGCATGGAGCAGGAACAGATGGGCCACATCCAGGTGCTCCGCTAGCTCCTCAGCTCGAAGTCATCGGCTTCCATCGCCACCGGGAACTTCGCCCGGAAGTCCTCCAGCGCATCCCATTCCAGGCCGACCGTGGCCATGCCCTCGTGGGCGGCTTCAACGCTCGCGATCGTCGCTCCACGCGGGTCGATCACCGCACTGTCCCCGCTGTAATGGATGCCCTTGCCGTCCATGCCCACGCGGTTCACGCCAGCCACATAGCATTGGTTCTCGATCGCCCGCGCGACGAGCAGCTGACTCCACGGGAAGCGCCGAGCCTCCGGCCAATTCGCCACGTAGAGGATCGCATCGTAATCGCCGCGGTTGCGCGCGAAGACAGGGAAGCGCAGGTCGAAACAGATCTGCAAAAGCATCCGCCAGCCCCGCCACTCCACCACCACCCGTTCGCGGCCAGCGCTGTAGTGGTCGGTCTCGTTCGCGAAGCGGAAGAGGTGCCGCTTGTCGTAAAC
>JACJZG010000039.1 GCA_020635715.1 Flavobacteriales bacterium
AACCCGACACAAGGGACAACATCATTCACAGGGCCGAATCCTTGTGGCGGAGCCCCGGCACCGTATTTACTACCGCTGCCAAGCAGCGCTTTGACGACTTTGTGGTCGCCAGTCTCGAACACGTTCACTTATTCGGCCGCGTTCTCTTCCGACTTCCTGATCGCAAGGTCACCGGTTGCAACAGGGCCTAGTGCTAATATCTTGATTGACGACTTGGTCGTTCGCCCCGTGATCACAGCGAGTGCAGACATCGACCCTTCCTGCATCGGCCAAGCCACCGGCCAAATCGCGCTGGACGTTCACTATTACCCCGGAAGTTACTCGATCCTCTGGAGCAACGGCGCTACTACGGCGACGATCACCGGTCTGGCTGCGGGATCTTATACTGTGACGATCACCGACACTGAGTTGGGTTGTGCGACCCTTACGGAGACATACAACGTTGGGGATGTGCCTTGCAGCAACGCCTTCATCCTCACCAAAACCGTCAACGATGAGTTCACCTATTCGGGTGCGCCGATCCTCTATACGATCACAGTTTGCAACGGCACCGCCACCACCCAGGATGTGGAACTCACGGATAGTGGCCTGAGTAATTTCGTGCACACGAGCATCGCGCTGAACGGAGCACCCTTCGCCTGGCCAGGCTTCCCCTCCTCTCCGGTAACCCTGCCGAACGTTCCTGCCGGAGGTTGTGCCACCTTGGAGGTCTCCGGATACTTCACCGCCATCGGCACCTACACCAATTGCGCTACGGCCGATCCGGCCAACGAGGATCCCGTAAGTAACTGTGCCGAGCCAGTGGTCGTGCAACAGAACTGCCCCCTCATGGTCTCTGGCTGGGGTGATTGCGTGAATGGCCCGGTGCATCTGTGCCTGAGCGAGCATTCGCTCATCGTGGATATCAAGACCCTCGACTTCCGCTGGATATTCCCTGAGTTCCTGGCGCCGCCAACCCTAGGTGGTGCGATCGTGCCGGTGGCCGCCAGTGGGCTTGATCCGGCAAGCAGCATCAGCGCGGAACTTCCATGGACCTCCATGCCTGGTTGGAGCTACGTGGAAGTTCATCTGGTCTTCAACAATGCGATCAGCACGGCCGGGAGTTCCACGCTGTTGTGTGTGGACGTGAATTACGACGGTCCGGTAACACCATTGCAGAACGTGTTCCAGACCTTCGCCACCAACGCTGCGCCCTACACCATCAACAACCACGTTACGTTGCTAGATGGTGGTGGTGCGCCCATCCAACCAGGCGGCTTCTGGACACAGGCGGCGAACATCATCCTCACCGGTTGTCCGGGCATCGAAGGGCCCGATGCCTCGTTCACCATCGACCAGGTGCTTTGTACGGGTGAGGTTTCGGTGAACGGCTCGCTCACAGACCCCAATGCGATCCATATGTGGACCTGGGGCGACGAACGCACCACACCCACCAACGGCGCTCAGTCGTACACCTACAACTACTTCGAGGCGATCCCGCTCAATCAGACCCCAGCCTACAGCGTACCGCCTGCCCCCCCGGGCACATACACCATCACGCATACCGTCATCCTGAACGGCGTGGCCAGCAGCAGCACGCAGACCGTGACCCTTTACGCTTGTTGCCAGGCCGACCAGGTGATCACACACGGCAAGCTCGCCAGCGCGGTGCCTGGTCCCCTCACCGGCACCGTGGACATCCAAGGCCAATTCATCCTCGATCAGGACTTCACCTTCGACAACGCCACTGTGTACATGGAGCCCGGCGCAGAGATCCTTGTTCAGGATGGGATCAACCTCTGGGTGAACGAGAGCACGATCGAGAGCTGCCAGGATGTGCTCTGGAAGGGTATCACTACCGGCGATGGATGCATCGTACAGGTGAGGTACAGCACGATCGCCGATGCCGAGCATGGTATCCAAGCCCGCAACAGCTCCATCGTTCTAGCGGACGAGAGCGAGTTCAAGAACAACCGGGTGGGGATCGAAGTGCCTTTCGTGAACCAATTCAACAGCGTGGCCATCCATTCGGCGAATTGCACGTACCACGCTGAGGGTCCGCTGAAGCAACCCTACCCCGGCCAGGTCACCGCCGTGGGCGCCACGGGTTATGCGGCCTTGGATGTGAACAACATGTCCTTGGACTTCACGGGAGGTGGCAACGTGATCCGTGACCTGAGCAACGGCATCGTGGGTTTCCGAAGCGACCTGAATGTGGCCGATTGCAGCATCCACGACATCAAGCCCGATGCCGCCTATGAACACTATGCCAATGGCTCCGGCATCTATGCCCGTGGGCCCAAGGCGTTCCGCACCTTGAAGCAGTACGGCTATGGACAGTCAGGGGCACCATCCTTCCAGAATTGCCACTGGGGCATTTACGCCGAGCACATGAACGTGTACTCTTGGGACAACAACATGGTGAACGTGGGCACCGCCTACCGCGTGGACCGCAGTGGCTACAAGGATGTGCATATCCACCACAACACGGTGGATACCCGCCGCGATGGCATCGTGCTGCACATGAACGATGGCGCTGCACAAGTGTTGGTGGAGAGCAACGATATCACCTTCGCCCAGAACCTGCCCATTGGCCAATACACGAAGGGGTACTACGCCATACGGGTGTTCGAGGCCAATACGCTCAACCCCAACTCAGTGATCAAGAACAACATCATCCACTACCGGCCTGGGGTCACCACGGCCTATGGGGGCATCGGATTGGTGAGCGCACGGAAGTATTTGGTGGCCAACAACGCGCTGCACATGAGCGACAACGCCAGCAACTACGTGGGCGTGCTGTTGAACGGCTGCGACGACCCCGAGGTGAGCTGCAATGAGGTGTTCGGCGCCAACAACGGATACCCCAACCTGGGCCAAAGCGGCGTGCGCAATTTCATGGGCAACAACGCCATCATCAGCTGCAACACCGTGGACAACACCACCAACGGCATGCTCTTCAGCGGCTGGGCCATCAACACCGACCTCAAGGGCAACGAATTCAACAACCACCGCTGGGGACTGCACTTGGAGAACGGTGCCGTGATCGGCACCCAGACCCGCACCGGCAACCTCTGGAACCAGCCCGCCCCGCAGAACGGCTGGCAGGCTTGGCACGAGAATGCGACGGATGCCAGCCAGCACAAGTTCTACTTTGACCCCACCGTCCCTAATACGGAGCCGCCATCACACGAGCCTATATACTGGTTCCAGCAGGATCCTGGCCAGACCTATTCCTGCGCTCCCGGTGTGAACTATTGCGACCAGTTCGGCGAACGCTGTGTGGGTTGCCCCAAGGAGATCTATGAGCGGATCGCGGATGGGACGTTGGAGAACGGCGACTACACGGACCAGACGCGCTGGACCATGAAGGGCGACCTGTACGACATCCTGAAGGAGGCACCGCAACTGCGCAATGACCCCGAGCTGGAAGCATTCTACAACACCGTGCAAAGCACCGTGCTGGCTGCGCAGAAGGACATGAACGATGAGCGCATCGCGCTCTACGACATCGATGCGTCCGTGCTAGGCCAAGTGGTGCAGAACCGGGAGCAACTGCTCGTGCTGCAAGGGGAGCTGAAACTGGCCTTGGAACAATTGGCCGCCCCGGACCTCACTGCCGCGCAACGCACCACCTTGAACGGCGTGATCACGGGTCTGCAGCAGACCATGGACGGCTTGATCAGCTACAACACCGCCGCCTTGGAATTGGCCGCGAACACCCGGGCACTCAGCGCCGAGAGCGTGAAGAACACCAACGCCGCCATCGGCGCCACGGAACTCACCGAGACCAACTACAAGACCGTGCATGCGATCTACCTGAGCACGGTGGCCAAGGATGTGGAAGGCTTCACGGCCCAGCAAGCACAAGACCTCCTCGCCGTGGCCGACCAATGTCCGCTGGTGGGTGGTAACGCGGTGTTCCAGGCCCGTGCGCTCTACTACGCGATCGATCCTGAGCAGGAGTTCGACGACCCTGCGCTGTGCCTACAGCATGGCCTGGTGACCAAGAGCCTGAAGCAGCCGGTTGTCAATGCGCTGAGCATGGTACCCAACCCGGCCATGGATGAGGTGACCTTGGTGCTGACCGCGGCCTTGGAAGAGGCGGGTACCTTACTCATCTGCAATGCGCAGGGCGCGGAGGTACTTCGCTTACGTGTGCCGAAGGACCAGCAACGGACGGCTGTGAGCGTGGCCACCTTGGCACCCGGGGTATACCACTACCGTGTGCTAGGCGTGACTGGAGATCTGGGCGCGGGCAAGCTGAGCATCGTGCGGTAGTACATTTGATCGATGCTCCTGTTGCGCACATCCATACTGAGCGCACTGCTGGGCCTTGGGGCTTGGCAGTGCGCTCAGGCGCAACAGGGCTTGAACAACTTGTGGACCGGTGGTTACGCCAGTTGGGCAGGCCCCCCGAATGGCGGTTTAGATCTGGATTTTTTTTCAGGCCCGTTGGAGCTCACCTACGTGGACCGCGATATTGGGTTCCGGCAGTCATCGACGAACATCACAGATCTGAACGGCGTGTTACAGTTCGCCACCAATGGTTCCTTTCTCTCGGACATGTACGGTGATACATTGACGAATGGCACAGGGATCAATCCGAGTGCCTACACATCTGATTTTGCAAATGGTTTGGAGCTCGTTCAGCCAGCGTTGATAATTCCCCAACCCGTAGTGTCAGGTATCTACTATCTGATCCATGGCACCGTGGACAACCAAGGTTCCTTCACCGCGCAATACCTCTACCTCTCGGTGATCGATATGAGCCTGAACGGGGGGCTGGGTGCGGTGGTGATCAAGAACCAGGTGCTGATCGACGATGCGCTGAACGCTGGCAAGATCACCGCCGTACGCCACGCCAATGGCCGCGATTGGTGGGTGTTCTGCCACAAGGCCTTCACGAATACATACTATCGGTTGCTGGTCAGACCCACTGGCGTGACGGTGGATGGCACACAGAGCATCGGCATCGTTCGTCCTGCCGATGCGGGTCAGGTCTGCTTTTCACCTGATGGAACGAAGTTCGCCTATTACTGGGGTGTAGAGGACTTGGAGATCCTGGACTTCGACCGCTGCACGGGGCTCTTCTCCAACCCGGTCTTCATCTCCATTGATGACGATAACGCCAACTCCGGTGTAGCCTTTTCGCCCAACAGCAGGTACTTGTACGTGTCTTCCGCATCCGATTGCTACCAATACGATACCGAAGCCGCGGACATCACGGCCTCCATGGTCCACATCGCGCAGTGGGATGGTTTCTATTCGCCATCACCACCATTCGCCACAGGTTTCGATGTAGCACAATTGGCCAACGATGGCAAAGTGTACTTCGGCACGGGCAACTCCACCTTCCACTTGCACGTGGTACACAACCCCGATGTGGGTGGCGTGGGCTGCAACATGGAGCAACACGGCGTGGAACTGCCGGTCTGGTTCAGCAACTCATTGGCCAACCACCCCAACTACCACTTGGGGCCGGTGGATGGCAGTGTGTGCGATAGCCTGGACATCAACGTGGGTGTGGCTCCCCTCTCCTCGGGAGAGGGGCTGGGGGTGAGGGTGTACCCCAACCCGAGCGCGGGAGCGTGTACGGTGCAATACGCCGCGCAACCCACAGCCGGGGTTTTGGAAGTTCGCGACCTGGCGGGCAAATTGGTGTTGCGTGAGAAACTGCCCGCCTGGAGCCAGGTGCATCAGGTGGTCTTGGAGGGCGCTGCAGGGTTGTACAACTGCCAACTGGTTTGGGGCGAGCAGCGAGTGAGCACCAGAATAGTCATGGTGCCATGAGAGCCGAAATGCGTGAAGAAGTGAGGAAGCGAAGAGGTGCGGGTGTGCGTTTCATCGCGTGCGCTGCATTCGCCTTGGTGTCCTGCATGGCCTGGGCGCAGGCACCAACGATCAAGCCTCCAACAACCAACAACCAACCCCTCAACACCACCACCCTCGCCGTCGTCCTGGCCAACAAGCCCGAGCGTTTCACCCAGGAAGAATGGCTGCGCATGTTGGAGAAGCCTGTGAACCGGAGCCTCTACCCCTTGTTCTTGACCCAAGCCATGCTCGATACGCTGGATGCCAAGAAGCTGGACCTGCGGTTCCAATACCAGATGGTCCCTGACCGTTGAGCATCAGACCGGAACAGCGAGTACCTTTTCCAGCGCTTGCTTCGCCGCATGCACGTTCTTCACATCTTGCACGCCGATCCTTAAGGTCCCCGCCTTTTCGTACACCTTGAAGCGTTTCGGTTGGGCTTGCACCGCGCGCAGCACGGCATTGAACGAATCGCTTTCGAAGAAGCCGTGCTTCTGATCGGCGATGAAGGTGCCGATGAGCGTGCCCTTCTTCAGCACCATCTTCTCCAGGCCCATGCGTTGGCCCAGCCAGCGTAGGCGGATGCCTTCCATCAGCTCGTTCACTTGGTGCGGGATCGGTCCGAAGCGGTCGGTGACCTCGTCGGTGAAGCGCTGGAGCTCGCCCTCGTCCTTGATGTCGTCGAGCTTGCGGTAGAGCGCGAGGCGCTCGGCGGTCTCGCTCACGTTGCTGTTGGGGATCAGCATGGTGAGGTCGGTCTCGATGATGCAGTCGTCGCTCTGGTCGCGGCGTGAGCCACGGGCCAGCGCGCTGCTGCCCTCCTGCGCGTCGGCGAAGAGCTCCTTGAAGTGCTCGTCCTTCAGCTCGCGCACGGCTTCTTCCAGGATGGTGGTACACACGAGCACGTCGCTGTTGCCTTCGTTGAAGTCCATCGTTGGTCACGTTCTGGTCATTTCTTGGGCGTGCCCCCTAGCACCCTCCGACTCCGCCTTGCTGCGTTCAGGGCCCTCGGGGTCGCGTGCTGCGCAGTAGTTGCCTTGGTTCAGCGGGCATGACTGCAACTGCGGTAGCTTCCTTCGGTCGCCTCCTCGCTCGCGCCACAAATTCTTCCCTTTCCTTTGGAGAGGGAGAAAGAGGGTGAGGTCGCTTCACCCTCGGCAAGCTGCCACTGCGCCCGCTCAGGCTGTACAACTAGAAATTTTCAACAGGTTTTGGAATTCTCGGGGGGGACAGGGAACTTCGAGTGGCTGTTTGGCGTGTGCGATTGGCAATTGTAACTACTGTGGTGCCATGAGGATTCACGATTTATCGGTATTAGTATTCATCGTGAACGGCAGCTCAATTGCGGCGCAGGTATCGAATGACGATTGTGCTAATGCGCAGGAACTGGACCTGATCCTCACTTCTCCGACATGCTGGATGACCGGGCAGCCATCTCAGCTAGTAGTCGACTCCACGGATCTCGCGGTGCCCAATTTCCCGTACCCCACCAACCCGGGTGCTTGCTTCGGATATTGGGCGGCACCTAATGTGCCGGCCAATGATCGATGGTACCGATTCTTGCTGTTCAGTGGACACTATGTCGAGTACACCTGCACGGCGTTAGATTCCCTCCAACTGAGCTGGTGGCAGGGCAATGATTGCGCCTTCCTTACTCCGCTGGATTGCTCAACATTGTTACCCGGTGAAACGATCCACCGACTTCGTCCCGGAGCCTACCATCCCGGTATCGACACACTCTATCTTCAGATCGCAAGTACCTCGATCAGTTCCGATGCACGCTTTGAATTCTGCTACAGGGATACGTGGTGGGGCACAACGCCCATCACCTACGGCACAGCTCTGCCCACGCCCGTCCTTTGTCTGGTTCATCAAATGAACATTTTACCGGCCAGTAGCTCCTTCGCCGCTGATGGATCCATTGTCATAGGCATCAGCGAAGGTAACGGACCCTACAGCATTGCCTGGGCTGATGGCTCGACAGACTTTTACCGCGCGGATTTATTACCCGGCGTCTATCCGTACATGATCAGTGACGCTCAGAACTGCCTGTTGCACGATACCGCCTTCGTACAAGTCATGGCGTCCACCGGAACACCGGACCCGGAGACCATTCTAGGTCCGCAGCTCTCATCGGACGAAAGCTGGTTGTATTGCACAGCAGGGAACGAAGTCACCGGCGACCGTATCGAGCTCATGGATTCGATGGGCAGTTCTTTTTTCGTGTCTACCATCCAACCAGGTCGACATAGGCTGGTCTCACTGTCGAAAGCGCCGTCCACGTTCATTATTATGGTTGTAACGAACCCTGATGGAACCCGTCGGACGGCCAGTAGACACGTGATACCACGGACCCCTTGAACCACCGCATCATGAACCACATCCGGAAGTACCTCATCGCAGGAGCACTCACCACCGTGCAAGCGTACGTAATTCAGGCACAGCCCGGTGACTCAAGCTTCTTCGCTTTCGACCGTTTCGGAAGGCGTTTCAACGTGGATCAGCTCATCATGTCGCCTCCCATGGCGTTAATGGGCGGTGGCGGATGCACCTCGGCTGGCATTTTTAATCTGGATTTTACCGGGGACCCGGGATTCACTCCAGCTCGACAGGCAGTGGCTTGCCAAGTTTTTTCCGACTTGTCGGCATTGTTGATCGCGGCTGACGATCCATACGAGAACGCGCCTAACCCAAGCGCCTTTGTGAACATCCGATTCCTGGACTTCACCGCGTTTCTCCCGCCGCCGCCGCCGAATGCGCTGGCCGCTGCATCATCCTTCTTCAGTTGGCTTGATGTACCACAGGACGAGCCGAACCTGCACAGCATTCATGATGACTATCGACCGATACCGCTCATGAACGGAGTTGTTGATGGGCAAGTGTGGAAGACCATCAATGGCGGTTACGACGCATGGTACTGCCACCCGACCTTCAAGTTCTCCAATGTCCCAGACTTCTTTGCACATGGTTACACAACGGTGAACTGGAATGCACCGCTCCCTTGGTTCTTGGGACCGAACTTGCCCGTTCCCGCTGGACAATACGACCTGTACACTGTACTAGCCCATGAGGCCATGCATATGCTCGGCTTCGCTTCGGGGATGGATGCAAACCTTGACTGTGTCTTTGCGGGTTCTGAATACGTCTTCCGATTCGACACGCATTTGAGCCAGAACGGTACATCTCTTGTGAACGACCCCGTTCTCTGCGATGACAATTCGTGGACGGGCAACCTTTCCGGCGCGTTCAACGCCACTCCCGGCAACTGTACCACGGAGATCTTGGGGATCCCGGTCTTTGCGCCCGCCTCTTTCGAACCGGGCAGCAGTTTGAGCCACTTCGATGGGACATGCAATGGAGGGGTTCCCTTCCTGATGCACCCTAACGTGAACAATCCTGCCGGTCAATCGCGCATACCGCTTCAACAGGAGGTCGATGTTCTATGTGCGGTCGACTATCGCACCAGCGCTCAGTACGGCGTATCCGGATCCGGTTGGGATGGGACTGTGGACCCCAGATCTCCCTGTGGTTCCAGGCTTGCGGGCGTTGATGACATTTGGGTGGACTACGCAACGCACGACTTTTACCGGGTCGCACAGGGCGGCTCGATCACGATCGACAACTTCTTGGACAACGACGAGGACATGGCCACCGTATCCGGCGAGCCAGAGGGGTTCGACTGTTTGGTAGTGGAAGAAGGAGGGAGCATCACAGCGCAGTTCAATTTCCCGGACCCGAACCCTCGGTTCACTTTCCTAGCCGATCCCGGATTCGTAGGCTGGGGCCGGGTAAGCTACAGGCCAAAGAATTTCGTTGATGGACGCACCGGGAACATCACGCACGTGTTCATTCACATTTGGCCATCACCGGCGTGTGATGTACCTGATTGCAATATCCTCAACGGTGGCACCTTCGAAAGTGTCGCCTTTAGGAATGGGAATGTCGCCCCGCACGATTCGTACCATCAAGGTGGTGGGAATTCGCCCGACCTGTTCGCTTATGAACCCGATGGATTTCCGTTATCAACGATCGGCCTAAGGCCACCAGGTTGGTATGATTTCAATAGCCTTACGGCACCTTCTCGTGTCTTTTCTCGTTGCACGAATCCAGGCGAACTTTATCCTCCTTCGTGGAACGGAGCACCAGCGAATGTTCGATACGCAAAAGCCTACTGCTCAACTTCAGGGGCTAATCTCAGCAGGGAGGGATTGCTATTCGAGCTCTGTCGACCGCTCGTTCCAGGTTATACCTATACTATTGAGTACAAAGGGAAGAACGGCGGACCTTGCTCTGGGGATTGGTCGTTCTATGCATTTGAGGATCGGCCATGC